>JACPNZ010000017.1 GCA_016185245.1 Hyphomicrobiales bacterium
CAGCACCGCGACGGCGCCGACATAGACGACGATCAGGATCATAGCGAGGAATTCGGCGCCCATCAGCACGAACAGGCCGGAGGCGTTGACGAAGGCCAGGATCAGGTACAGCACGGAGTGAACGGGATTGCGCGAGACAATCACCATCACCGCCGAGGCGACGCAGACGCCGGCGAACAGATAGAAGAACAGCGCGGGAAGGATCATGCCCTCACCTCACCGGTACGGCGCGTCGAGCTCGATCGCTTTCGCGATCTCGCGTTCCCAGCGGTCGCCGTTGGCGAGCAGCTTGGCCTTGTCATAGAACAGTTCCTCGCGGGTCTCGGTCGCGAACTCGAAGTTCGGGCCTTCGACGATGGCGTCCACAGGACAGGCCTCCTGGCAGAGGCCGCAATAGATGCACTTCACCATGTCGATGTCGTAGCGCACGGTGCGGCGGGTGCCGTCGTTGCGGCGCGGGCCGGCCTCGATGGTGATGGCCTGTGCCGGGCAGACCGCTTCGCACAGCTTGCAGGCGATGCAGCGCTCTTCGCCGTTGGGATAGCGGCGCAGCGCATGCTCGCCGCGGAAGCGCGGCGAGATCGGGCCCTTCTCGAACGGATAGTTCAGCGTCGGCTTCGGCTGGAAGAAATAGCGCATGGCGAGGAAGAACGCCGAAACGAATTCCGACAGCAGAAGCGAGCGCGCAGTGGCGTTGATGTTGATACCCATGACGGCCCTCACTTCGGCGCGATGTCGGCGAAATGCAGCACGCCGGCTACCACGATCACCATCGCCAGCGACAGCGGCAGAAACACCTTCCAGCCGAGGCGCATCAGTTGATCGTAGCGGTAGCGCGGCACGATCGCCTTTGCCATCGCGAACAGGAAGAACATGAAGAAGACTTTGAGCGAGAACCAGATGATCCCCGGCACCCAGTTGAAGGGCGGCAGGTCCACCGGCGGCAGCCAGCCTCCGAGGAACAGGATGGTGGCCATCGCGCACATCGTGACGATCGCGACGTACTCGCCGAGCATGAACAAGAGGTACGGCGTCGAGCCGTATTCCACCATGAAGCCGGCGACGAGCTCGGACTCCGCTTCGACGAGGTCGAAGGGCGGACGGTTGGTTTCCGCAAGCGCCGAGACGTAGAAGATCACGAACATCGGGAACAGCGGCCAGACGTACCAGTTCAGGATGGTGAGCTGCGGCAGTCCGATCAGGCTGGCAAGCCCGCGCGCATGCTGGGCCTCGACCACGGCCGACAGGTTCAGCGTGCCGGCGCAAAGCAGCACCGTGATGATGACGAAGCCGATCGAGACTTCATACGACACCATCTGCGCCGCCGAGCGCAGCGCGGCCAGGAACGGGTATTTCGAGTTCGACGACCAGCCGGCCATGATGATGCCGTAGATCGACAGCGACGAGATCGCGAAGATGAAGAGGACGCCGACATTGATGTCGGAGATCACCCAGCCGAGGCTGGTCGGGATCACCGCCCAGGCCGCGAGCGCGAGCACGCACGACACCAGCGGCGCCAGCAGGAACACGCCCTTGTTGGCGCCGGCCGGAATGATCGGCTCCTTCAGCACGAACTTGAGCAGGTCCGCGAAGGATTGCAGCAGGCCCCAGGGGCCGACCACGTTGGGGCCGCGGCGGATCTGCACCGCCGCCCAGATCTTGCGGTCCGCCAGCAGCACGTAGGCGACGGCGATCAAAAGCACGACGAGGAGCAGCACGCTCTCCGCCACCATGATCACCAGCGG
>JACPNZ010000027.1 GCA_016185245.1 Hyphomicrobiales bacterium
TCGGGTGTGGGCAATGGTCAAAATCCGCGGCGCAGGCGGGGTGACGTACCGCCTGTATTTGACTACCAATTGCGGTGAAGCGCTGCCTGCGCCTCCCCTCCACCCCTAAAGGGGTGGCTCTTCCTACCCCCGGCTGCCGGAGTAACCGGCGCCACCCAGGGCGAAGCTATGCCTGCGGTTGGACAAGTGAAACAACTACTCCCCATTCGCCCAACCCGCTACTCGCTCACCGGTCCTTGTCCTCGCGCAGCACGATGCCGCGCTCGACGCTGTGACGGCCGAACTTGTCGCGCAGCCGGTCCATGGCAATCTCCGCCTTGGCCCGGGCGGCGACATGGGCATCGAGGGTCTCGGCTTCCCGCTCGGGCGAGGCGGCCTCCAGATTGCCGATGCCGACCCCGATCAGGCGGAATTGCGTCCCCGTGGCCTCGCGCCGGAGCAGTGGCGTTGCCGCCTCGAAGATGCGCGCCGCAAGCAGCGTCGGCTCGGCCAGCGAGACGTTGCGGGTGCGGCTGCGGAAATCCCGGGTCTTGAGCTTGAGAACCACCGTGTGGCCGGCGAGACCTTCCGCCTTGGCGCGGCGCGAAACCTTTTCGGCGAGACCCCAGAGAATGCGCTCGAGGTCGTCATAGGCGCTGAGATCGGTGTTGAAGGTGGTCTCGGCGCTGATGCTCTTGGAAGCATCGTCGGTCGACACGTTGCGATAATCCTCGCCGCGGGAGAGGTGAAAGAGCCTTGCTCCCATGCTGCCGTAGCGGCGCAGCAGGTCGTTGCGTTCCATGGCCTGCAATTGGCCGATCAGCGTGATGCCGTCGCGGGCCAGTTCCGCCTGCATGGCCTTGCCCACGCCCCAGATGAGGCTGACCGGCCGTTCGGCGAGGAAGGCCTTGGCTTGCGCCCGTCCGAGCACCGAAAAGCCGCGCGGCTTTTCCAGATCCGAAGCGACCTTGGCCAGATATTTGTTGTAGGAGAGCCCGACCGAGGCGCCGATGCCGATCTTCTGTTCGATGCGGCGAATGAGGTGGGCGAGCGACATGGCGGGGCTCATGCCGTGCAGCCGCGCCGTACCGGTGAGGTCGAGAAAGGCCTCGTCGATGGAGAGGGGTTCGACCAGCGGCGTCAGTTCCAGCATCATCTCGCGCACGTCGCGGCCGGCGCGGGCATACTTCGCCATGTCGGGCTTGATTACCACCGCTTCGGGGCAGAGCTCGAGGGCCTTGAACATCGGCATCGCCGATCTGACACCCTTGATGCGGGCGACATAGCAGCAGGTCGAGACCACGCCGCGGGTGCCGCCGCCGACGATCACCGGCTTGTCGGCAAGGTCCGGCCGGTCGCGCTTTTCAACCGAGGCATAGAAGGCGTCGCAGTCGATGTGGGCAATCGACAGGTCGTCGAGTTCGGCATGGCGCAGAAGCCGCGGACTGCCGCAGGCCGGGCAACGCCGCACGTCGCCGGTCACCGCCGCCAGACAGTCGCGGCAGAAGCCCGGCATGGCTGTCACAGACTCCATGCCGATAAGACTAGCGCCAAACGCGGACTTGCGAAACAATGGGCCGGGATGCGCCGCATAGCCGGGAGGAAGCGGAATGTACAAGCTCTACAACGTCAAGGCCTGGGGTTCCATGGGCGTCCATTTCCTGCTCGAGGAAATGGAGGTGCCCTACACCAATATCTGGATGACCGCCGAGCAGGTGCGGGCGCCGGAATTCCGCGCCGTCAGCCCGCTTGGCTATATCCCGGCCCTTGGCCTGCCCGACGGCCGTGGCCTGTTCGAGTCGGCGGCCATCGTCTCCTTCCTGGTCACCGCCCACGCCGACAAGGGACTATCGCCCGCACCCGGCAGCGCTGCCTTTGGCGAGTTCCTGTCCTGGCTGCACCTGGCCTCGGGCCTCTACACCACCATGAACATCAAATACGACGCGGGCTTCTATGGCCGCAACGACGCGGAGGCCGCCCACATCACGGCTCGCGTCAAGGAGAAATGCGACGCCCTGTGGGCGATTCTGGCGGCGCGCCTGGAGGCGGAAGAACCATGGTTTCTCGGCAAGATCTATTCGGCCCTCGATACCTATGTCTTCATGCTGTCGATCTGGGCAAGCCCCAGCGAGGCGGCACTCCATGGCAAGTTCCCGGCGATCGCCAGGCTCGCCAAGGGCGTGCGCCAGCGCCCGAAGCTCAAGGCCGCGCTCGAAGCCCATGGCGTCATGGAGGTGAAGAACTAGCCAATCAGTTTCAGCACGTGCGGCCGAACTTCGTCCCAGCGATCGGTGCGCAGCGACACGAAGTCGAAGGCCTCGATATGGCGGGCGAAACGCTCGTCGTGCAGGAAGTGCACCAGATGAACCTCTGGCGCATGGGCATGGGCCGAGGCGATGAACTGCGGGCTGTCGTCGATGAACACAACGGCACCCTGCGCCCGGCCGGCGAGCTGGCGGATGGCCGGTCCCTTCGGTCCGGAGTTGGTGATGACCGGAAAGGGCAGCCCCAAGCCGGCGAGGTTGAGCCGGCGCATGTCGCCCGCCTCGTGCGGCAGGTTGGTCAGCATCACCACGTCCGCCTGGCGGTCGATATGGAGCAGGGCGTCGATGGCGCCCTCGATCGGCTGCATGGTGAGGGTGCGCTCGCGGAACACCTGGTCGATATGGGCGGCGACCTCGGAAACCGCCAGCGGCGCGTGATCCTGCTTGCGCCGGACATTGCCGTTGAGAGCGAAACTGTCGGTGGCGAGGTAAAGCCCGTGCCCGTCGAAATGGTCCTCCAGTTCGCGGGTGAAATGGACCACCACCTCGTCGACATCGCAGATGACCATGGGCCTGCCGCCGAGCTCGAGGGAGGCAAGTTGCCGTGATGTCGTATCGGATATCATCGCCGCCCGGCCGACAGTTGCCGGGCCGCCCGGCCGATGGCGGCAGGATCGATTTCCTCCTCGCCGGCAAAGACGAGAAGCAGCGATTCGTCGCCCAGCAGGTAGTCGAGCACCGCCTTGAGAAACCACGGCTCGGCGGCGGCGGCGCGAATCTCCTGGGGAGCGATGCCGGTGAGCCCCAGAAAGCGTTCGATTCGGGCTTCGTCGCTGGCAAGAAACGTCAACACTTTCAGTGCTATAACGTCCGGCTCCGGAGGTACTGGAAGATTGTTCTTATACATCTTGTGTCACAGTTAACCACCGTGGCCGGAAACCGGGCAAGAAGGATTACCGTTTAAGGTGTTGGTTACCCGCAGGTCGGACAATCGCCACAAACAATGGGAGAGCTGCCGGGCGGGCGGCCGCTTGCGGCGCGCCATCCCGGCGGATAACAGAGGCCAGACGCCGGATGAATTTTTCTGTCTCAAGTTCCGCAGGACAAATGCAGATGCCAGGAGCCGTGCCGGCTTCCCAGAAGCGCGTGCTGATCGTCGAGGACAACGAGCTCAACATGAAGCTCTTCAACGATTTGCTCGAAGCCAACGGCTACGGCGTCATTCAGACGCGCGACGGGCTTTCGGCCCTCGATCTGGCGCGCCGCCACATGCCCGATCTCATCCTCATGGACATCCAGCTACCGGAAGTCTCCGGCATCGAAGTGACCAAGTGGCTGAAGGAGGACGACGAGCTCAAGCACATTCCGGTCATAGCCGTCACCGCCTTCGCCATGAAGGGCGACGAGCAGAAGATCCGCGAGGGCGGCTGCGAGGCCTATATCTCGAAGCCGATCTCGGTCGTCGGCTTCCTGCAGACCGTCGACGGCTTCCTGAAGCGGCCGAAATGACCGCCAGAGTTCTCGTCGTCGACGATATTCTTGCCAATGTGCGGCTGCTCGAGGCCAAGCTGGCGGCCGAGTATTTCGAGGTCGTCACCGCCATGAACGGCGTCGATGCGCTGGAGACAGTGCAGCGCACCAAGCCCGACATCGTGTTGCTCGACGTAATGATGCCGGGGATCGACGGCATCGAAGTATGCAAGCGGATCAAGGCCAATCCTCAGACCCAGCACATTCCGGTAGTCATGGTCACCGCCCTCGACCAGCCCGACGACCGGGTGCGGGGCCTCGAGGCGGGAGCCGACGATTTCCTCACCAAGCCGGTGAGCGACGTTTCCCTGTTTTGCCGGGTCAAAAGCCTGGTACGGCTGAAGATGCTGACCGACGAGCTGCGCACCCGCACGGTCGGCGTCGGAGCCATGCAGATGCTGGGAACCAGCCGGGCGGCGATGGATACCCAGCCGGGCCGCGTGCTGGTCGTCGACAATCGCGCCGCCGTGGCCGATCGTATCCGTACCTCGCTTGCCGGCCGCCATTCGGTGAGCGTGGCCGAGGACCCGCAGCAGGCGGTTGCGATTGCTTCGGAACAGATCGAGCGCTTCGAGCTGATCATCGTCAACCTTGACATGGAGGGTTTCGATGCGATGCGGCTATGCTCGCAGCTGAAGTCGCTCGATCTCACCCGCCAGACGCCGATCCTGATCATCGTCGATCCCGACGACCATCAGCGCCTGCTGCGCGCCCTCGATATGGGAGTGAACGACTATCTGATCCGCCCGATCGACAAGCAGGAGCTTCTGGCCCGCGTCAATACCCAGATCCGCCGCTGCCGCTACACCGAGCAATTGCGCCTCAATGTCCAGACCTCGATCGAGATGGCGGTCACCGACGCCCTCACCGGCCTCTACAACCGGCGCTATCTCGAAACCCACCTGAACCATCTGGTCGAGCATTCGATCAATCGCGGCAAGCCCCTGTCACTCTTGGCTCTCGATGTCGACTACTTCAAGTCGATCAACGATCAGTACGGCCATGACGTCGGCGACCGCGTACTGCAGGAACTGGCCGGCCGCATCCGGGCCAGTGTCCGTAATGTCGACATGGCCTGCCGCACCGGCGGCGAGGAATTCGTCGTGGTGCTGCCGTCGACCGAAATCGCGGTCGCCGAACGGATCGGCGAACGGATGCGCAAATCGGTGGCCGGCAAGCGCTTCAATAGCGCTTCGGAAGGCGGCCTCGGCATCACCATTTCGGTAGGGGTCGCGGCCCTGACCGGTGCCGACGACAAGGTCGAGGATATCCTCAAACGGGCCGACCAAGCCCTCTATCAGGCCAAGCGCGATGGCCGAAACCGCGTGGTTCTGACCGCCGCCTGACCTTGCGGCACGAAAGCCCTGGCAAGATTCCAGCGACGGGCTTGCCGGCAGCGGCCGTCGTCACCACTTTCGCAGCGGCTCTGCTTTGTTGCAGCACCATGATGTTTCTGCGATATTGCCGGCCACATGGATGGAGAGGCAGCCCTCTCCGGTCAATAGGAGTTAACGCGATGGGTGGTCTTTCGATCTGGCACTGGGCACTGGTGATCCTGGTGGTCATGCTGCTTTTCGGGCGCGGCAAGATTTCCGACCTGATGGGCGACATGGCCAAGGGCATCAAGAGCTTCAAGAAGGGCATGGCCGACGACGAGCCGGTAACCGCCGAGCAGAAGCCCATCGAGCAGCAGGCAAATCCTGCCGCCAAGCCTGACGCCGAGAAAGTCAAAAGCTGACGCGGCCATCGGTCAGAAGGCCGGAGACCTGAATGTTCGACTTCGGCGTCGGTTATTCCGAGTTGTTCATCATTGCCGTGGTGGCGATCATTGTAATCGGCCCCAAGGACCTGCCGCGCGTGCTCAGGGCGTTCGGCAAGACCGTCGCCAAGATGCGCGGCATGGCCCGGGAATTTCAGAGCCACCTCGACGGGGCGCTGAAGGAGGCAGGCCTCGACGACGTCAAGCGCGAGTTGCAGGGCTTGCAGACCATCGGCTCGATCGAGCCCGCTAGGTCGATCGCACCTCCCAAGCCGCCCGATAACGAATTCGCCAAGTATTTCGGCGAGGCACCGGCTGGCGGGATCGAGAAAGCGGCGGATCGCGGATGACCCAGCAGGACATCGATGCCACCGAAGCCCCGCTGATCGAACATCTGATCGAGCTGCGCCGCCGGTTGATCTACTGCGTCATCGGCTTTATCGCGGCCTTCGTTCTCAGTTTCTTCTATTCTTCCGACATCCTGCACTATCTGGTGCTGCCGTTCAGATGGGGTACCGGCAAGGACGTAGGGCTGATCTCGATCAAGCTCCTGGGCGTATTCCTGGTCAAGCTCAAGATCGCCTTCTTCGGCGGCCTGTTCGTCACCTTTCCGCTGATTGCCACCCAGATCTACCGCTTCGTGGCACCGGGCCTTTATGCCAAGGAGCGCAACGCCTTCCGGCCCTATCTATTCGCCACGCCGGTGTTCTTCGTCCTGGGCGCGGCCATGGTCTACTTCATCCTGTTGCCGGCGGCGATCCGGTTCTTCTATGCGCTGGCCGCCGGTACCGGCGGGCCCGGCGAGGAAGCGATCCAGTTGATGCCCGATGTCGAGGCCTACCTCGATTTCGTCATGATGCTGATCCTCGCCTTCGGCTTGTGCTTCCAGCTCCCGGTCATTCTGACGCTTCTGGGCCAGATCGGCATTCTCACCTACGATCAGCTCAAAAACGGACGAAAATTTGCCATCGTCGGCGTTTTCATCGTCGCCGCCGTGCTGACCCCGCCGGACCCCATTTCGCAGATTGCCATGGCGGTGCCTTTGATGGGCCTGTTCGAGATCTCGGTGCAGGCCGTGCGGCTCATCGAATTGCGCCGCAAGCGGGCCGAAGCAGCGCGCGAAAAACAGGCTTGAGCCTCGCACTTTGCGGCCGCCGCCGGAGGTCCTATAGAGGGCCACCCGAGGAATCATTCCATGCACGACATTAAGGCGATCCGCGACAATCCCGAAGCTTTCGACCGGGGACTCGCCCGCCGTGGGCTTCCGCCGATGGCAGCCCAAATTCTTCGACTAGATCACGAGTTACGGGAACACACCCAACGACTTCAAGCAACCCAAGCCCAAGCCAATTCCGAGGCTAAGGCAGTTGGGACTGCCGTGCGCTCAGGAGACAGCTCACTCATCGAAGCGGCAAAGGCAAAGGTGACGAGCATCAAACGATCGATACTATCCGGCGAGCAGATTGAGCGCGACCTGAGAAAGAGACTCAACGACGCACTCGCCGTTATACCGAATATTCCGCTCGACGAGGTACCAGACGGCAAGGATGAGCTTGCCAACGTCGAGGTCCGCCGCTGGGGCGAGCCGCCCACATTTGCCTTCAAGGCCCGCCAGCATTTCGACATCGGCGAGTGGCTGGGGCTAATGGATTTCGAGGCTGCCACGAAACTATCCGGGGCCAGGTTCGTAGTTCTCAAAGGAGCACTTGCCCGACTTGAGCGATCTTTGGCCCAGCTCATGCTCGACCATCAAACCCAAGTGAACGGATACACAGAACACTATGTTCCGCTCATGGTTCGGGACCATGTTATGTACGGAACGGCTCAGCTCCCGAAGTTCAGGGACGACCAGTTCATTGTAACGAGCATGGCTGTCCGGCAACAACTCCTGGAACAGGCACTGGCCACAGCTTCCGAGCAACAGCTAACGGACTTCAGGAACGGTGCAATTGGCCAAGTGGAATTTGTCCGTAGGGTGCTTGAGGACGCCCCATCAAAGGAGGATTACTGGCTGATCCCGACGGCGGAAGTCTCGCTTACCAATCTGGTGCGGGAGAAGGTGTTGGACGAGAAGGATCTGCCGCTGAGACTCACCGCCTACACGCCGTGCTTTCGCGCCGAGGCGGGGGCCGCGGGGCGCGATACGCGCGGCATGATCCGGCAGCACCAGTTCACCAAGGTGGAACTGGTTTCGATCACCACGCCGGAACAATCGCGCGATGAGCTCGATCGCATGACGGCTTGCGCCGAGTCGGTGTTGCAGAAGCTCGGACTTGCCTATCGCGTCGTGCGGCTGTGCACCGGCGACATGGGCTTCGGCAGCCGCATGACCTATGACATCGAGGTCTGGTTGCCGGGCCAGAACACTTACCGCGAGATTTCCTCCTGTTCGGTGTGCGGCGATTTCCAGGCCCGGCGCATGGAAGCCCGCTACAAGCCGGCCGACGGCAAGGGCACGCGCTATGTTCATACCCTCAACGGTTCGGGCCTCGCCGTCGGACGGACATTGATCGCGGTTCTCGAAAACTATCAGAACGCCGACGGCACCGTCACCATTCCGGAAGTGCTGCGGGCCTATATGGGCGGCCAGGACAGGATCACGAGGCCCTGATGCGCATTCTGGTGACCAATGACGATGGCATTCACGCTCCAGGCCTTCTGACGCTCGAGCGGATCGCCCGGACCATTGCCGATGACGTGTGGATCGTCGCCCCGGCCGAAGAACAATCGGGCGCCGGGCATTCCCTGTCATTGGCCGATCCCATTCGCTACCGGGAGATCGACGAGCGCCGTTTCGAGGTCGCCGGCACGCCCACCGATTGCGTGGTGATGGCGGTCAGGAAGATCATGCCGGGCTTGCCGGACCTGGTTCTGTCGGGCGTCAACCGCGGCCAGAACATTGCCGACGATGTAACTTATTCGGGCACCATCGCGGCGGCCATGGAAGGAACGACCCTTGGCCTCAAGTCGATTGCGCTTTCGCAGGTGACCGGCATCCACGGTAACGGCTTCAGCTATGCGGTGGCCGAGCACTATGGCGCCAATGTCGTGCAGCGGCTGATGGATATCGCTTTTGGGCCTGGTGTCCTGATGAACGTCAATTTTCCCGATTGTCGGCCCGACGAGCTGCAGGGCATCGAGGTGACCCGCCAGGGCAAGCGCGATATCAATCTCCTGACCGTCGACGAGCGCGTCGATGCCCGCGGCCGCAACTACTACTGGCTCGGCTTCCAGCGCGAGCGTGGGCGCCCACCGGCGGGAACCGATCTCAATGCGGTCTTCAACAAGCGCATCTCGGTGACGCCCCTTCACATGAACCTCACTCAGATCGATGCCATGGAACCGCTGCGCCGGGCGCTCGAGGCCAAGTGACCCCCGATCCGCGCAAGGCCCAGCTGATCATTGCGCTCCGCCAGCAGGGGGTGCGCGACACTCGGGTGCTCGAGGCGCTCGAACAGGTGCCGCGCGAGCTCTTCGTCGAGCCGGCTTTCGTCGACCAGAGCTATGCCGACCAGGCGCTTCCCATCTCCTGCGGTCAGACCATCAGCCAGCCCTTCGTGGTCGGATTGATGACCGACCGGCTGAAACTCAACGAACGCCATAAGGTGCTGGAGATCGGCACCGGCTCCGGCTACCAGACGGCGATCCTCAGCCTTCTGTGCCGCAGGGTCTATACGATCGAGCGCTATCGCACCTTGTCCCGTCAGGCGGGCGAGCGCTTCAAGCAACTGAAGCTTGAAAATATCACCCAGCTCGTCGGCGACGGTACCAGGGGCTGGCCGCAGCAGGCCCCCTTCGACCGCATCATGGTGACCGCCGCCGCCAAGTCGGTACCCGAAACGCTGGTCAGCCAACTCGCCGTCGGTGGCATCATGATCGTGCCGATCGAGGAGCGGCCCGGGCACCAAGACCTGTTCCGCATCACTCGCACCGAGACGGGCTATGACAGCGAGCACCTCTTGCCGGTGCGTTTCGTGCCGCTGGTCGAGGGCATTGCCAAGGAAAAGTAGCGCGGACTTCGGACGGAGAGGCAGGACAACATGGGCAAGGGACGGCTCGAGGCATTCAGCGACGGCGTGATCGCCATCATCATCACCATCATGGTGCTGGAACTGAAGGTTCCGCGCAGCGAAGACCTGTCGGCTCTGGCTGAACTGTGGCCGGTGTTCCTGAGCTATATCCTCAGCTTCGCCTATGTCGGCATCTATTGGAACAACCATCACCACATGCTGCACGCGGTAAAAAAGGCGAACGGTGCAATGCTGCTGGCCAACTTGCACCTGCTGTTCTGGCTGTCGCTGTTTCCCTTCACCACCGGCTGGGTGGGCGAGAACCATTTCTCGAAGTGGCCGGTGTTCGTTTACGGGCTGAACCTGCTGTTGGCGGCGGTCGCCTACACCATCCTGGTGCGCACCATCATCGCCTTCGAGGGCAAGGATTCGCTCCTCGCCCGCGCCATTGGCGCCGACTGGAAGGGCAACATTTCGATGGCGCTCTACGCCGCCGGCATGGCGATGACCTTCGTTAGCCCGCCGATCGGTTTCGCGCTCTATGCTTGCGTGGTGGTGATGTGGTTCGTTCCCGACCGCCGCATCGAGCGCCGGCTGGCCGATTAGGGCTGCTCGAAGTCGCGCGGCGGCGGAATGCGGTGCAGCCGCTCGCGCACTGAGATGTAGATGGCCGAGGCGATCAGGATGCCGACGCCGAGGAAGGTCCAGCGGTCGGGAAAATCGCCGAAGAACCACCAGCCCGCCGCCACCGCCATGATCATCTCGCTGTAGGCGAGTGGCGCCAGCAGTGAGGCCTCCGAGTAGTCGTAGGCCCGGACGATCAGGTAGTGGCCCAGTGAGGCGATGGAGGCGAGGATCACGAACAGACCCCACTGCTGCGGCGCCGGCCATTGCCAGACGAAGACCACGGCAATGCTGGCGAGGATCGCCCCGGCGAGATTGGTATGGAAGGTCGTCACCATCGCCGGCGCGCTGCCCGAAATGCGCCGGGTCATCAGCATGTAGATAGCAAGCGAAGTGCCGGAGGCGAGCCCCAACAGGGCACCGGGGTTGATGGCCTGGAAGCCCGGCCGGATGATGATCAGCGTGCCGATGAAACCAACGACTACCGCCAACCAACGCCGCACCCCCACGTGCTCGCCAAGAACCACCGGCGACAGCGCCGTCACCACCAGCGGCTGGACGAAGAAGATTGCCAGGGTGTCGGCGATCGACAGGTAGTGGAGGGCGAGAAAGAAGAAGCCGGTGGCGGCGATGAGGAAGGCGGCGCGGAACGTGTGCAGCACCGGCATCGCCGGAACCAGCGCGGCCGCCCCGCCGGCCCGCCAGGCGAAGGGCAGCGTCAGCAGACAGCCGAAGGTCATGCGGGCCCAGACGATTTCGATTACCGGCATTCCCTGGCGGCCCAGGAACTTGGCGCAGACGTCGAGGAGGGGGAGGAAGGCCATGGCCGCCAGCATCAGGCCGATACCGAGCAGAGGATGGTGCGAAGGTGGCGTGGGGCTGGTCATGGATGCGGCCAGCGATAGGGCATCGCCGAGCCATTCGCAATTCGTTTACGACTGGGGAGTAGCCTGAAGAGTTACAAGAAGTCGGAGCAGTAGATGACCGCGTACAAGTGCAACATTGCTCCGGGGATTGCCTGAGACTCTGATCTCCTCTCCCTCTGGCACCGCCCCGGACGGCAAAGCTGGAGGTATTATGTTTGCGAAACGTATATCTTTCTTGGCAGTGGCCTTCCTGGCCGCGATGTCGACTAGCGCCCAGGCCCAAATGGTGTGCGGCGACCGGACCGTCATCCTCAAGGCCCTCAACGGCAAGTATCAGGAAATGCCCAATGGCATGGGGCTCGCCGGCGAAAAAACCCTGGTCGAACTCTACACCGCCAAAACCGGGTCGTGGACCATCCTGATGACTCAGCCGGGCGGACCCAGCTGCATCATCGCCACCGGTCAGTCCTGGGAACAGATCCCGCAGCCGCAAAAGCTGACGGGCCTTTAGGCTCGGAGCCGGGCGTTGCCCGGATCCCAGGCGGGTTCGGCGATGATCCGCGCCGAGCGCCGTTCGTTGAAAACCAGAACCTCGAGGGCCGTGTCCTTGAGCGCCAGCTGCGGCTCGATATAGGCAAAGGCCAGCGATTTGTTGACGGCGTGGCCGTAGCCCCCGGAGGTGGTGACGCCGACAACCCTGTCGCCCTGATAGACCGGTTCGTTGCCAACGCAGTCGCTGTCAGTGTTATCCACCTCCAGATAGACCAGCTTGATGCGGGGGCCGTGCTGTTGCTTCGACAGGCTCGGTTCCCGGCCGATGAAATGGGTCTTGTCGAGGCGGATGAAGCGCTCCATCGAGGCCTCGAACATGTCGACCTCGGTCGTCAGTTCCGCCCCCCAGCCGCGATAGGCCTTCTCCATGCGCAGCGAATTCATCGCATAGGTGCCGAAGAGCCTTAGCCCGTGCGCCTTGCCCGCCGCCATCAGAGCCTCGTAGACCTTCGGCATTTCCGCCATTGGCACATGCAATTCCCAGCCCAGCTCGCCCACATAGTTGACCCGCACCAGGCGGACATTCTTGACGCCCGCGACCTCGGACAATTTGGCCGTTAGCCAGGGGAAGGTGGTGTTGGAGAGATCGGTCGATGTGCATGGCGCCAACACCTCCCGGGCCCGAGGGCCAGCGAGAACCAGCACGCCGTAGTCGTCGGTAATGTCTTTTATAGTTACCTGTTCGTCGTGTTTTTTTCGCCAATTGAGCTGATCGAGATCGTGCAACTGCGCCGCCGCCGCCGACAGCACATAGAAATGTTCAGGCCCCAGCCGTGTGATAGTGATTTCCGACTCGATGAAGCCGTTGGCATTGAGCAGGTGGCCCAAGATGACGCCGCCGTCCTTGGCTGGAATCCGGTTGGCGCAGACGCGATCGAGGAATGGGTGGGCGTCGTGGCCGGTGACGTCGTATTTCGAGAAGGTCGAGAGGTCCATGAGGCCGACGCGCTCGCGCACCGCCAAGGCTTCCTCGCGCACCGGTCCCCACCAGTTGGAGCGGCGGAAGGAGAATTTCTCGCCCTGGCCGGTCTTGTCGTACCAGCGCGGCCGCTCCCAGCCGAAGATTTGCGAGAACTGGGCGCCCTCGGCCTTGAGCTTGTCGTAGAGCGATGACTTGCGAAGGCCGCGCCCGACCTCATGCTGCTCGGCCGGCTTGTAGCAATAGTACATGTGATGATAGTCGGCGACCGAGACTTGCGCCGTGTAGTCCTTGCTCGCCCAGTTGCCGAAGCGGCGCGGATCGAATTCGCGCATGTTGATCTCGGCCTGGCCGTGCACCATCCACTGGGCAAGATATTTGCCGGCACCGCCGCCCTGGCAGATGCCGATCGAAGCCCCGCAATGCATCCAGTAGTTCCGGGGGCCGGGGGCGGGACCGGAGAGATAGGTGCCGTCGGGCGTGTGGGTGATGGCGCCGGAGACGATCGACTTGATTCCGGCCTGGCCGAACAGCGGCAGGCGCTCGGTGGCGCGCTCGAGCCATGGCATGATGCGGTCGAGTTCCGGCGCCTCGAGCTCGCTCTCATAGTCCCAGCGCGGCGGCTTTCCCTCCCAGCACACATGCGCCGTCGCCGTCTCGTAGGGGCCGACCAGCACGCCGTTGGTTTCTTCGCGCAGATAGGCGTGGGCGTAAGGGTCGCGCACGACGGGCAACTCGGGAGTAAGTTCGATCAGTTCCGCCAGCGGCTCGGTAATCACATAGTGATGCAGCATGTTGGCGATCGGCACGGTGTGGCCGGTCCAGGCGCCCACCACGTCGCAGTAGGAGCCGGCCGAATTCACCACATGCTCGCAAGCGATGTTGCCTTCATCCGTAATCACTTCCCATTCGCCCGTGGGCAGCCGACGGATGTCGGTGACGCGGGTGCGGCGGTAGATGTCGGCGCCGAGCTTGCGGGCCCCGGCCGCCATGGCGTTGGTAATGTCGGCGGGTGCGACGTGGCCGTCATGGAGGGTGCGGAAGGCGGCCTTCACCCCGAAGGTTTCGAGGAAGGGGTGATATTGTTTGATCTCCGAGGGTCCGATGATTTCGCAGTCGTAGCCCGCCAGCCGCGACACGCCATAGACGTATTTGAACCAGTTCACCTCCTCGTCGGTGGTGGCCAGCCGTAAGCCGCCGCAGCCGTGCCAGGAGACGGCCTGGCCGGTGAGCTTTTCCAGCCGCGGATAAAGCTGCGTGCCATAGAGATGGACCTTGCTCATGTTGAGCGAGCCGTTGAAATGCGGGCACTGGCCGGCCGCATGCCAAGTCGAGCCCGAGGTCAGTTCGCCTTTTTCGACCAGGGCGATGTCGGTCCAGCCCTCGAGCGCCAGGTGATAGAGAAGGCCCACGCCCATGACCCCGCCGCCCACAATCACCACCCGCGCATGCGATTTCATCGGCTCCTCCCGCCAGTCTCCCACTGGCCCCGGTTTTTAGCATCGGCAGCCGGAAAACAAGATGGAAAATCCGATGGGTGGGTGAGGCAGATTCACCTGTGTACTGGCCGCCGGAGAACTTTACTTTGGCGGGGTGCTGGGTCTTACTGCCGGGCTTCGCCGAGGAGTGCAATCGATGAAAACCCGTGCCGCTGTCGCCTTCGAGAAGGCCAGACCCCTGGAAATCGTCGAGGTCGACCTGGACGGCCCGAAGGCCGGCGAGGTGCTGGTCGAGATCAAGGCGACCGGCATCTGCCATACCGACGAATTCACCATTTCCGGGGCCGATCCCGAGGGCCTGTTTCCGGCGATCATGGGCCATGAGGGGGCAGGGATCGTGCGCGAGGTGGGGGCGGGGGTTACCTCGCTGAAGCCCGGCGACCATGTGATCCCGCTCTACACGCCGGAATGCCGCGAGTGCGAATACTGCCTCAACCCCAAGACCAATCTGTGCCAGAAGATCAGGGTGACCCAGGGCAAGGGCCTGATGCCGGACGGCACCTCGCGGTTCGCGCACAAGGGCAAGATGGTGCACCACTACATGGGCTGCTCGACCTTCGCGAACTTCACCGTATTGCCCGAGATAGCACTCGCCAAGGTGCGGGCCGACGCGCCCTTCGACAAGATCTGTTACATCGGCTGCGGCGTCACCACCGGGGTCGGCGCCGTTCTCAATACGGCCAAGGTCGAGGTGGGTTCGAACTGTGTGGTCTTTGGCCTGGGCGGCATCGGCCTCAATGTGATCCAGGGCCTGCGGCTCGCCGGCGCCAGCATGATCGTCGGCGTCGATCTCAATGCGGAGCGCGAGGCCTGGGGCAAGCGCTTCGGCATGACCCATTTCGTCAATCCCACTGAGGTGAAGGGCGATATGGTGGCCCATCTGGTGGAACTGACCGGCGGCGGGGCCGATTACAGTTTCGAATGCATCGGCAATGTGAAGGTGATGCGCATGGCGCTGGAATGCGCCCACAAGGGCTGGGGCCAGTCGATCATCATCGGCGTCGCCGGGGCGGGGCAGGAGATTTCGACCAGGCCCTTCCAGCTGGTGACCGGACGGTCCTGGCGCGGTACGGCCTTCGGCGGGGCCCGTGGCCGCACCGACGTTCCCAAGATCGTCGACTGGTACATGAACGGCAAGATCGAGATCGATCCGATGATCACCCACATCCTGCCGCTCGACAAGATCAACGACGCCTTCGATCTCATGCATCGAGGCAAGTCGATCCGCAGTGTCGTTGTATACTGATTTCAACCAACAAAGGGAGGACGGCCCATGGCCAAACGTGCAGTGAAGAAAGTCCAGGCGGCGGCGAAGCCGAAAGCCAAGGCAAAGCCGGTGGCGCTGCATCCGCTGATCGACAAGGGCAACCTCGGCAAGGCCAAGGCGAAATTCGCCGGCGGCACGCTGACCTGCAAATGCGCCAGCGATCCGGTGACGGTGACGATCGCCAGCCAGACCGCCCACAATCACGCCTGCGGCTGCAGCAAGTGCTGGAAGCCCAAGGGCGCCATCTTCTCGGTGGTGGCGGTGGTGCCAAGCGACAAGGTGAAGGTCACCGCCAATGGCCACAAGCTGAAGCTGGTCGACGCCAATGCCACCATCCAGCGCCATGCCTGCACCGGCTGCGGCACCCACATGTATGGCCGGGTCGAGAACAGCAAGCACGGCTTCCATGGCCTCGACTTCGTCCATACCGAACTGTCGAAGGACAAGGGCTGGTCGCCGCCGGAGTTCGCCGCCTTTGTCTCCTCGGTGATCGAGACCGGCACCGATCCGGCGATGATGCCGGCGATAAGGTCTCGGCTCAAGAAGGTGGGGCTGCCGCCCTATGACTGCCTGTCGCCGGGGCTGATGGACTATCTGGCGACCCACGCCGCCAAGCTTTCGGGGGTGCGCAAGGCCTGAGGCGCGCGCCGGGCATAGCTTCGCCCTTGCTGGCGCCGGTTACTCCGGCCGCCGGGGGAAGAAGGCTCCACCTTAAGGGCGGAGGGGAGGCGCAGGCAGCGCTTCACCGCAGGGTAGAGAAAGGAACAAGCGGTTCTTCACCCCGCCTGCGCCGCGGATTTTGACCATTGCCCACACCCGACTTCCAGAGGCTTTCCACTCGAA
>JACPNZ010000048.1 GCA_016185245.1 Hyphomicrobiales bacterium
ACGCCGGGAGTTTTATGAGGACCGGGACGCGCGTATCTCCATCTTGGCCGGGGTCTAGGCTCGAGGCCGGATACGTTGAAGCAGACCGGTCATGGTGCTCTCGGCAATATCACTTGCAACGGGGCGGGCCATACGTTTTTATTGCGCAATCGTCAACAAGCCCTTGGCCGCGGTGAGCAGCGCCAGTACCGCCAGGATCGCCAGCACCCACTTGCGGAAGACGGCCGGGTCGGCGGATCTGAAGCTGCGGGCGCCGAGCCAGACGCCGGCGAACAGTGCCGGCAAGAAGATCAGGGTGCGGATCAGCGCCGGCCCGGTGACTAGGCCCTGGCCGGCGAGAAAGAGGACGCCGATGAAGTCGGTGATAAGGAAATAGGCCACCAGCGAAGCGCGGCCCGCCACGTTTCCGGCCGGCGAGGCGAAATAGAACAGAATGACCGGCGGTCCGCCGATGCCGAAGGCGCCATTGGCGAGGCCGGCCGCGGCGCCGACGCCCGCCGTCGTCGTCTGGCTGGGCATCGTTTTGAGCGCGTAACCGCGCCACAGCAGCGAGGTGGCGGTCAGCACGAAAACCGCGAGCGCCACCTGCATCGGGGCCGCCGGAACATTGGCGAGAAAATAGACGCCGACGGGCGTCCCGAGCGTCGTGCCGATCACCAGCGGCCACAATGACCGCCAGTGGATTTCGCGCCACAGGCCGGGGAGGAGATGGAGGCTCGCAGCGATTTCCAGCATGAAGATTGACGGAATGATCTCGGCCGGGGCAAACAACAGGGACAGCGCCGTGATGGCGAGGAGCGAAAAACCGAAGCCCGAGTAGCCGCGCACGATGGCTGCGAGGAAGACCAGCCCGGCAGCGGCGAGATGGGGAATGACCTCAATAGCCGGCAAAGCTCCGCTCCAGCGCGTCCTCGACCTGGGCCACGTCGGCTTCGGTGATGCACATGGGCGGAACCATGCGGAGGATGTTGCGGTTGGCGCCCGACTTGCTCATCACCAGGCCGTTGTCGCGGCTGCGCTCGAAGACGTCGGCGGTTTCCTTGGCGGCGGGCGTCTTGCTCTTGCGGTCGGTCACCAGTTCGATGGCCAGCATCAGCCCGTGGCCGCGCACCGCGCCGACGATTTCATGTTTCTGGTGCAACCGATCGAGGACCTTGCGCAGGCTGGCGCCGACTTTCTTCGAATTCTGTTGCAGCTTCTCCTCGTCGATCACCTGCAGCACGGCCCGGCCGGCAGCGCACGACATGGGGCTCGCCCCATAGGTATGGAAGGAAAATTTGCCGGCCAGCATCTCTGCCACATGGCGCTCGGCCACCACGGCGCCAAGTGGGAAGCCGTTGCCGATGCCCTTGGCCATGACCACAATCTCCGGCACGATGGCGTGGCCCTCGAAGGCCCAGAAATTGTCTCCGGTGCGGCCGAAGCCCGACTGCACCTCGTCGACGATGAGGACGCCGCCGCGGGCCCGGACCGTTTCGGCGGCGGCCTTGAGATAGCCGGGCGGCGTCTCGACGATGCCGCCGTAACCCTGGATCGGTTCGACGATAAAGCCCGCCAGCTTGCCGGAGGTGGAATATTGAATGGTCCGGTCGATCTCGGCTAGATAGGCTGCGGTATCCTCGCCGAAGACGCCGCGGTAGGGGTCCGGATTGGCCATGTGGTGAATGCCGCCGAGGAGCGGTATGTCATGGCGGAAGCCGCTGATGCCGGTGAGCGACTGGGCCCCGATGGTGGCGCCATGATAGGCGTTGCGCAGCGCTAGCATGTCGATGTTGCCGGTGAACATCTGGGCCATGACTAGGGCAAGGTCGATGGCCTCGGTGCCGCTGTTGGTGAAATGCACCACCCAGTCGTGGCCCGCGGGCATGCGGGCCACCAATTCTTCGGCGAAGTGAGCCGGAACCGGATGGTAGAACATGGTGGTGCAGTGCTGCAGCTGGTTGATCTGCTCGGTCACCGCCCGGGTCACCGTCGGGTGGTTGTGACCGACCGAGATGCAGACATTCATGCCGAGCAGGTCGATATATTTCCGGCCCTTTTCGTCCCACAGGTATTGCCGGTCGCCTTTTGCGAAGATCAGTGGCGTCTTATAGGGCACGAAGGCCCGCTGCGACGCTGCGTAGTACTTTTCTCGCCGGGCAACGATTGCCTCCGTCGACCAGTCTGTCGAAATCGGGCTCATGGGGCTCCTCCGGCCTGTCCACCGGATATTAGGCTACCCGGCGGGGGTCGGAGGTAGCACCAGAGCGGAGAAATCGCTGAGCCGCTCGGAGCCTCAGTTCAGCAGCGAGGCGGCGTGGACCGGCTCGGGTTCGAACAGGCCGATCATGGCGCCGGTGGCGTCGGTCACGACGGCAAGCCGGCCGACACCCGCAACCTCGGTCGCCGGGCGGACGATTTCGCCGCCGGCTTCCGCTGCGGCCCGCTGGGCATGGGCGATGTCGTCGACCGACAGATAGGTCATCCAATGCGACGGGATGCCGTCATAGTCGGGCGCGGTCAGTTCGAAGACGCCGCCCACCGGGCGCCCGTCCTTGCGGGCGATCCAGTAGGAGGAGCCGCCCGGCAGGCTCGCCGGCTCGAAATGCCAGCCCAGCGTGTGGCTGTAGAAATCGAGGGCCAGGTCGGCGTCCCAGGTGTTGAGTTCGTGCCACCAGAGTTTTTGCGGCGTCAGCATGAGGTCATCTCCCAGGGTTCGAGTGGAATGATCGCGTCCCTGTCGCCCGATTCGGAGATTGCCGGGCGAGACGGGCGTAGATGTGGCTCAATTGGGGTCAATTGGGGCGACCCGCCGCTGCCCCGTGCCACAATTCCGGTGCAATGCAGCGACGGCGCCGGCGGATTGCCGGACGGCATCGCCATCTCCGTCGAAATGCGTCGGTTTTCCGGGTTTCAAGGGGGTTGACGGGGTGGGGTCCGGCCTGTAGAACCCGCCCGTCTTCAAGCAGCAGGCAGTCGGAGCTTCGCGTTCCGAGACGCTCGTTGGAAGATGAGACGGTTACAGTCAAGGTCACGACCCTCTGGGCCCTGCCGGCCCACCGGGTCCTCTGGTTTTGGAGCACTGCGCTGGTCCCATGAACCCGGACCCGCGCCAGTGCCTTTAGGTTTGCGCCATCGGGTTCGAGACGTTTTGCCAAGGTAGAGACCAGGCCACAATGCCGACGATCAACCAGCTTATCCGCAAGCCCCGCCAGGCGCCGACCTATCGCAACAAGGTGCCGGCGATGCAGTCCTGTCCGCAGAAGCGCGGCGTGTGTACGCGCGTCTATACGACGACGCCGAAGAAGCCCAATTCGGCGCTGCGCAAGGTGGCCAAGGTACGCCTGACGAATGGCTTCGAGGTGGTGAGCTATATTCCGGGCGAAGGCCACAATCTGCAGGAGCACTCGGTGGTGATGATCCGCGGCGGCCGGGTCAAGGACCTGCCGGGCGTGCGCTATCACATCATCCGCGGCATTCTCGATACGCAAGGCGTGGTCAAGCGCCGCCAGCGCCGGTCGAAATACGGCGCCAAGCGTCCGAAGTAAGAGCGGGGAGGATCAGAGAACATGTCACGCCGTCACCGCGCCGATAAGCGAGAGATCAATCCCGACCCGAAGTTCGGCGATCTCGTCGTCTCCAAGTTCATGAACAATCTGATGTACGACGGCAAGAAGTCGGTCGCCGAGTCGATCGTCTATGGCGCCCTCGACAAGATCCAGGCCAAGGCCAAGCAGGATCCCCTCCAGGTGTTCCACGACGCCCTCACCAACGTCGCCCCGGCGATCGAGGTGCGCTCGCGCCGGGTGGGTGGTGCCACCTATCAGGTGCCGGTCGAAGTGCGCACCGAGCGCCGCCAGGCGCTCGCCATCCGCTGGATCATCATCGCCGCCAGGGGCCGCAACGAATCGACCATGGTCGATCGTCTCTCCGGCGAGCTCCTCGACGCCGCCGGCAACCGCGGCACGGCGGTCAAGAAGCGCGAAGACACCCACAAGATGGCCGAAGCCAACCGCGCCTTCTCCCACTACCGCTGGTAAGAGCTACAAGGACCCGACATCATGGCCCGCGCCCACGCCATCGAGGACTATCGCAACTTCGGCATCATGGCCCACATCGATGCGGGCAAGACCACGACCACCGAGCGCATCCTCTATTACACCGGCAAGAGCCACAAGATGGGCGAAGTGCACGACGGTGCCGCTACCATGGACTTCATGGAGCAGGAGCAGGAGCGCGGCATCACCATCACCTCGGCCGCCACCACCGCCTTCTGGCGCGGCAAGCGGATGAACATCATCGACACGCCTGGCCATGTCGACTTTACCATCGAGGTGGAGCGTTCGCTGCGCGTCCTCGACGGCGCGGTGTGCGTACTCGATTCGAACCAGGGGGTCGAACCCCAGACCGAGACGGTGTGGCGCCAGGGCGACAAGTACAACGTGCCGCGCATCGTGTTCTGCAACAAGATGGACAAGACCGGCGCTTCCTTCGAGCAGTGCATCAAGGACATCAAGGAGCGGCTCGGCGCCAAGCCGGTGCCGATCCAGCTGCCGATCGGCTCGGAAGCCGCCTTCAAGGGCATCATCGATCTCGTCCGCATGACGGCGGTCGTGTGGGAAGACGAAGCGCTCGGCGCCAAATATCACGACGAGCCGATCCCGGCCGATCTGGTCGAGGCCGCCAAGCAGGCCCGCGCCGAGATGATCGAGGCCTGTGCCGAACTCGACGAACAGGCAACCGAAGACTATTTGAACGGCAAGGAGATCAGCAACGAGACGATCCAGAAGCTGTTGCGCAAGGCGGTGGTGACCGGCGCCTTCTTCCCCGTCCTGTGCGGCTCGGCCTTCAAGAACAAGGGCGTGCAGCCCTTGCTCGACGCCGTCGTCGACTATCTGCCCTCGCCCCTCGACCGCCCGTCGATCAAGGGGCTGGACGGCAAGACCGGCGAGGAAACCGTCCGCCGGGCCGGCGACAACGAACCCCTGTCGCTGCTTGCTTTCAAGCTGATGGACGACCAGTACGGCATCCTGACCTTCTGCCGCATCTATTCCGGCACGCTGCACAAGGGTGTCGCACTGCTCAACTCGACCCGCGACAAGAGCGAGCGCGTCGGCCGCATGGTGCTGATGCATGCCAACAACCGCGAGGAAATCGCCGAGGCTTACGCCGGCGACATCGTGGCGCTCGTCGGCCTCAAGGAAACCCGCACCGGCGATACGCTGTGCGATCCGGCCAAGCCCGTCGTCCTCGAGAAGATGGAATTCCCCGATCCGGTGATCGAGATGAAGGTCGAGCCCAAGACCAAGGTCGACCAGGAAAAGATGGCGGTGGCCCTCTACAAGCTGGCCGCCGAGGATCCGTCGTTCCGCGTCTCCACCGACCAGGAATCGGGCGAGACCATCATCAAGGGCATGGGCGAGCTGCATCTCGACATCAAGGTCGATATCCTGAAACGTACCCACAAGGTGGAAGTGGCGGTCGGCGCCCCGCAGGTCGCCTATCGCGAGACCATCACCCGCAAGGTCGAAATCGACTACGTCCACAAGAAGCAGACCGGCGGCACCGGCCAGTTCGCCCGCGTCATTCTTGAGATCGAGCCCAACGAGAAGGGCAAGGGCTACGAATTCGAATCGAAGATCGTCGGCGGCACGGTGCCCAAGGAATACATTCCCGGCGTCGAGAAGGGCCTCAACTCGGTGATGTCGGCGGGCGTGGTGATCGGCTTCCCGGTGGTCGACATCAAGATCGCCTTGACCGACGGCGCCTATCACGAGGTCGACTCCTCGGCGATCGCCTTCGAAATCGCGGCCCGCGCGGCGCTGCGCGAGGGGCTCCAGAAGGCCGGGTCGATCCTGCTCGAGCCGATCATGAAGGTCGAGGTCACCTCGCCGGAGGACTATCTCGGCGGCGTCATCGGCGACCTCAATTCGCGGCGCGGCCAGATCGTCGGCACTTCGGCCCGCGGCAACGCCCAGATCGTCAACGCCATGGTGCCGCTCGCCAACATGTTCGGCTACATCAACAACCTGCGCTCGATGAGCCAGGGGCGGGCCAGCTACACCATGCAGTTCGACCATTACGACCAAGTCCCGAGCAACGTGGCTCAGGAAGTCCAAAAGAAATTCGCCTGATCAGCTTGAAGAACGGAGAACTCCGATGGCCAAAGAGAAATTCACCCGCGACAAGCCGCATTGCAACATCGGCACGATCGGGCATGTGGACCATGGCAAGACGTCGCTGACGGCGGCGATCACCAAGGTTTTGGCGGAGACCGGGGGAGCGACCTATACGGCCT
>JACPNZ010000049.1 GCA_016185245.1 Hyphomicrobiales bacterium
GATCGTGGCGCAGGACGCCGGCTTCTCGGAAAAGGCGCTGTATGACGCCGTCGGCGACAAGCTCGAAGGCGTGATCTCGCGCGGCAGCTTCTCGCTCGATCTTGCCGCGAAGCGGCCGATGGTCGGCAAGGTCAACGCCATGTTCAAGGAGCGCTCCGGCAAGGACTTCAACGATCTCACCTCGCGCCAGTTCATGGGCCTTTTGGTGATGGCGGAAGCCATCAACCGCGCCAAGTCGACCGACGGCGAGAAGATCCGCGAAGCGCTGGTGGCGACCGACATTCCAGGTGAGCAGACCATCATGCCCTGGAAGCGCGTCAAGTTCGACGAGTTCGGCCAGAACAACGACGCCGATCCGGTGCTGCTGCAATATATCGGCGGCAAGTTCGTCACCATCTTCCCGCCGCAGGCCGCGATCGCCGAAGCCGTCTGGCCGATGAAGTAGTCGGCGCGGCGAGGCGAGGGGCGGGGACAGCGCTGTGACAGCACAAGCCATTATCCAGAGTCTGGCGAGCGGCCTCTTGATGGGGCTGCTATACGGGCTGATCGCCGTGGGGCTCGCGCTCATCTTCGGCCTGATGGACGTCGTCAACTTCGCCCATGGCGAATTCCTGATGATCGCGATGTACGCGACGTTCTTCCTGTTCGCGTTCTTCGCCTTCGATCCCTTGCTGTCGGCGCCGCTGGTCGCCGCCGCGTTGTTCGTGTTCGGCGCGGTCGTCTATTTACTGATTGTCCGCTTTGCGATGCGGGCCAAGGCCAACGCCGGCATGGTGCAGATATTCTCCACCTTCGGCCTTGCCATCGTGATGCGGGGCCTCGCGCAATACTTCTTCACGCCTGATTACCGCAGCGTCACCAACTCCTGGCTCGGCGGCAAGACCGTTTCGGTCGCGGGCATCTTCCTGCCCGTACCGCAACTGGTCGGAGCGCTGGTCGCGATCGCAGCGTTCGGCGCGCTGTATCTCTTCATCAACCGCACCGATTTCGGCCGGGCCCTCGAAGCGACCCGCGAGGACGCCGGCGCGGTCGCGCTTGTTGGCATCGACAAGAACCGAGTGTTCGCGCTGGGCTGGGGCCTTGGCGCGGCGCTGGTCGGCCTCTCCGGCGCGATCATGGCGATCTTCTTCTACATCTATCCCGATGTCGGCGCGTCCTTTGCGCTGATCGCCTACGTCACGGTGGCGCTCGGCGGCTTCGGCAGCGTATTCGGCGCTTTCGCCGGCGGCATTGTCGTCGGCCTCGTCGAAGCCATCACAGCGATGCTGCTGCCGCCTTCGTTGAAGGCGGTCGGCATCTACGCCGTCTATCTCCTTGTCGTCTTCATCCGGCCGCGCGGCC
>JACPNZ010000044.1 GCA_016185245.1 Hyphomicrobiales bacterium
TAGAGCAAAATCTGACCTATTTGAATCGTGAGGGATTCCCATAGGGCTCGAATTCTGATTCACCCTGTGTGCTGGACAGGAGGCCAGCATGCATGGCCAAGCCTTTGTCGGAGGATTTGCGGATCAGGACGGTTCGGGCGGTTGAGGGCGGAATGTCGCGCCGGGCGGCGGCGGAGCGGTTCGGCATCTCGGCTGCGAGCGCGGTGCGCTTTGTCCGGGAGTGGCGCGCGAGCGGGGCGACGAAGGCCAAACGGCAAGGCGGCGACCATCGCTCGCAACGCATTGAAGGGTACCATGATGCGATCATGAGTGCGATCGAGGCCAAGCCGGACATGACCCTGGTTGAGATTGCCGAGATGCTCAAATCGGAATTTGGGGCCTCGTTTGCGCCGAGTTCGATTTGGCGCTTCCTCGACCGTCACGGCATCACCTTCAAAAAAAAGCGCGCACGCAGCCGAGCAGGATAGGCCCGATGTGGCGGCGGCACGCCAAGCCTGGAGCGAACTCGCACCGCAGCTCGATCCCGACAAGCTGGTCTTTATCGACGAGACCGGCGCCTCCACCAAAATGGCCCGGCTCTACGGCCGCTCGAAACGCGGCCAGCGCTGCCGGGCCGCGGTCCCGCATGGTCATTGGCTGACCACGACCTTTACCGCCGCCTTGCGCTGCACTGCCCTGACGGCGCCGATGACGCTCGACGGGCCAATGAACGCCGTGGCTTTCCTCGCCTATGTCGAACACGTGTTGGCGCCCACCCTCAATCCCGGTGACATCGTCGTGATGGACAATCTGCCGGCCCACAAGGGGGCCGCCGTCCGTGGCGCAATCGAGGCCTGCGGCGCCAGCGTCTTGCCACTGCCGCCCTATTCGCCAGACTTCAATCCGATCGAGAGCGCCTTCGCCAAGTTCAAATCCAACCTCCGCAAAGCTGCCGCCAGGACCGTCGATGCCCTCGAAGGTGCAATCGCCGATGCATACCGAGCATTCACACCGGATGAATGCGCCAACTACTTCCGCGCCGCAGGATACAAATCAACTTGATCAGATTCTGCTCTAGCCGAAGCGGTGCTCGTAGCGGCTCATCGCAAGTTCACGCGCGTCGATATCCGTCTTGCGGCCGGACAGCATGTCCGCGAGCACGCGGCCGGAGCCACAGGCCATGGTCCAGCCCAGCGTGCCATGACCGGTGTTGAGGTGCAGGTTCGCATAGCGCGTCGCGCCGATGACCGGAGGACCATCCGGAGTCATCGGGCGCAGGCCGGACCAAAACGTCGCTTTGGAGAGATCGCCGCCGCGCGGAAACAGGTCAGTCAGGGAATGATCGAGCGTCGAGCGGCGTTCCGGATGCAGCGTGCTGGAATAGCCGGACACTTCGGCGGTGCCGCCGACGCGGATGCGCGACCCCAACCGCGTGATGGCGACCTTGTAGCTCTCGTCCATCACGGTTGAGACCGGCGCGCCCGACTCCTCGCGAACGGGCACGGTGATCGAATAGCCCTTCACGGCATAGACGGGAATGGAGATTCCGACGGCGCGCAGCAATTGTTGCGACCAGCTGCCGAGCGCGACGACATAGGCATCGGCCTGCATCAAGCCTTCGCTTGTGGCAACGCCGCCGATGCGCGCTCCGTCGGCGATCAGGCTGGTGATGCCGACGTTGAATCTGAACTGCACGCCGAGCTTCGCCGCCTGCTCCGCCAGCGCCGCCGTGAACATCTGGCAATCGCCGGTCTCGTCCTGCGGCAAACGGAGGCCACCGGCGATCTTGTCCCTCACCGCTGAGAGCGCCGGTTCGGCGGCGACACAGCCGTCGCGATCGAGCAGCTCATACGGCACGCCATATTGCTTGAGCACGGCGATGTCGTCGGCGGTGTGGTCGAGCTGTTGCTGCTTGCGGAACAGTTGCAGCGTGCCCTGGCTGCGCTCGTCATAGCGGATGCCGATCTCGGCGCGCAGCGCGCGCAGGCAGTCGCGGCTGTATTCGGCGAGCGGAATCATCCGGCTCTTGTTGACGGCATAGCGCGCCGCCGTACAGTTCCGCAGCATCTTGGCGAGGAACAACCACATCACGGGATCGGCGGTAGGGCGGATCACCAGCGGGCCGTGCTTCATCAACAGCCACTTGATCGCCTTGACAGGCACGCCGGGGCCGGCCCAAGGCGAGGCGTAGCCGGGCGAGACTTCGCCGGCATTGGCAAAGCTCGTCTCCAGCGCAGGACCGGGCTGGCGATCGACGACGGTTACTTCATGGCCGGCGCGCGCCAGATAATACGCCGAGGTGACGCCGATGACGCCGCAACCGAGGATCTGGACTTTCAAATGTCACGCTCCCGCGGCGCTGACCCGCCGCTGCAAAGGCTATGCCTTCGCAAGCGACGAGGCAATTGTCAGGCCACGCGCTTGATGACATCAGACAGGATCGACATCATCTCGTCGATGTGACTCTTTTCGACGATCAGCGGCGGCGACATCGCCAGCGAGTCGGCGCTGTTGCGCAGGTACAGGCCCTTGTTCCAGCACTCGACCATCACCTCGTAGCCACGCGCGCCGACTGCGTCCTTGCGCGGCGCAAGCTCGACCGCTCCCATCAAGCCGACATTGCGAATGTCGATCACATTGGGCAGGCCCTTGAGCCCGTGCAGCGCATTCTGCCAGTGCTCGGCCAACTGCGCGCCGCGGGTCAGCAGCCCCTCGTCCTTGTAGATATCGAGCGTGGCAAGGCCCGCCGCACATGCCGTCGGATGCGCCGAATAGGTGTAGCCGTGGAACAGCTCGATCTGGCTTTCCGGACCGGTCATCAAGCCATCATGCACCTTGCGGCTGGCGAAGACAGCGCCGCAAGGAACGGTGCCGTTGGTGATGCCCTTGGCCGTGGTCATCAGGTCGGGCGTGACGCCGAAGAAGTTGGCGGCGAACGGCGTGCCGAGCCGGCCGAAGCCGGTGATCACTTCGTCGAAGATCAGCAGGATACCGTGCTTGTCGCAGAGCTCGCGCAGCCGCTGCAGGTAGCCCTGCGGCGGCGGCAGCACGGCGGTCGATCCCGGCACCGGCTCGACGATCACGGCCGCAATGGTGTCGGCGCCATGCAGCGCCACCATGCGCTCGACGTCGTCGGCGAGTTCAGCGCCATGTGCCGGCATGCCCTTGGAGAACTTGCGGCCGTCGATGCTGGTGTAATACATGCCCGAGGCCGAGGCGATCAGCCGCGGCGTTTCCTTGAACTGCCGGTTTGCCGTGAACGGCATCCAGAAGGCTTCGAGATCGAGGGTGTTGGGAATCTGGTGAACCGTCACGGCGCGACTCCTTCTGTCGGGGAAGTCCCAGCCGTCCCATGCGGCACCGCGCTCAACAAGTCCTTTTCTGGCGTTCCTTAAGGCATTGATTTTACTGGATCGGCTAAGGCATATTTGTCCGATCCGCAACACCTGCAACACGGGAAATCCGATGAGCGTCGATATAGGCGGGCGATTGCGCTTCGTCCGCAACCGCCACAAGCTGTCGCAGCGGGAGCTCGCCAAGCGCTCCGGGGTTACCAATTCGACGATCTCGCTGATCGAGTCCAACCAGATGAACCCCTCGGTCGGCGCGCTCAAGCGCATCCTCGACGGCATCCCGATGGGGCTGGCCGAATTCTTCGCCATCGAGCCGGAACGGCCGCGCAAGGCGTTCTATCGCGCTGACGAACTCACCGAGATCGGCAAGAAGCCGATATCCTATTTGCAGGTCGGCGACAGCCTGTTCGGCCGCACGCTGCAAATATTGCGCGAGCATTACGGGCCCGGCGGCGACACCGGCCGGGTGCCACTGGTGCATGACGGTGAGGAAGGCGGCATCGTCATCTCGGGCCGGCTGGAAGTCACCGTCGACGGCGAGCGGCGCATCCTCGGCCCCGGCGATGCCTATTATTTCGAGAGCCGGCGCCCGCACCGCTTCCGCTGCATCGGCAACAAGCCCTGCGAGGTGATCAGCGCCTGCACGCCGCCGACGTTCTGATTTGATCTGGCGCAGCTAGCGGCCGGCCGCCATCGGATAGGCTGCCGTATCGTTCAAGAAGAAACCTGAAGGGAATGCCCCAATGAATTTCGAGTTCACGGCGCAGCACGAGCAGGTGCGCGAAACCATCGCCCGCTTCGCTAGCGAAGAGATGGCGCCGCTGGTGAGAGACGCCGAGGAAAACGAGGTGTTTCCCAAGCAGCTGTTTCGCAAATGGGCCGAGCTCGGCCTGCTCGGCGTGCGCTATCCGGAAGCCGACGGCGGCTCCGGCTTCGACAAGATCAGCGACTGCATCGTGCGCGAGGAGATGAGCCGGGTGTGTCAGTCGTTCTCGGCCTCGTGGTCGGCGCACACGCATCTCGCGCTGTGGCCGATCTGGCGCGCCGGCACGCCGCAGCAGAAGGCGCGGTTCTTCGTTCCCGGACTCGCGGGCGAGAAGGTCGGCGGCTTCGGCCTCTCCGAGCCCGACGGCGGCTCGGATGTCCGCGCCATGCGCACCCGGGCGGAAAAGGTGGAAGGCGGCTGGCGCCTCAACGGCTCAAAGCTCTACATCACCAATGCGCCGATGGCCGACTTCCTGATGCTGGCCGCGCGCACCAAGCCTGACCACACGGCTGACGCGATCAGCCTCTTCATCGTCGAACTGCCCAATCCCGGCTTCCGCATCAGCAAGCTCGACAAGGAAGGCATCCGTTCCTCGGAGACCGGTCTCATCTACATCGAGGATGCCTTCGTGCCCGACGACTGCCTGCTGGGCGGTGAGACCGGCACTTACGGCATCGTGCGCGACTCGCTGGCGGAAAATCGCATCGGCGTTTCCGCCAACTGCATCGGCATGGCGCGCGGCGCGTTCGATGCGGCGCTGGAATTTGCGAAGACGCGCCTCGTCCGCGGCAAGCCAATCATCGAATACCAGGCGATCGCCCACAAGCTCGCCGACATGGCGGCTGAAATCGAAGCGGCGAAGTGGTTCGTCTATTACGGCGCCTGGCGTGTCGATCAGGGGACCATCGATGTCACCACGGCATCGAAGGTCAAGCTGGTCGCCAGCGAAATGGCCGTGCGTGTCACCGAGCAGGCGATTCGCATCCTCGGCGGCGCCGGCATCATGCGCGAATATCCCGCCGGGCGCTTCCATCGCGACGCGCTGGTCTACATCATCGGCGAAGGCACGTCGGAGATTCAGCGCAACATCATTGCGCGCTCGCTGGGAGCTGCCTAGGTCGTCATGCCCGGGCATGCCATGACGTGTGGGAGAGGATTGCCCACCCTACTCGCGTAAGCTCAGACTTCCATCCCGACCACGACATGGAGCAGGCAGCCTGCGGTCGTGGTGCCGACGGGATGATGCGTGCCGGCCGCTGCGAGATGATAATCGCCGGCGCGCAGCACGAAGTCGCCATAGCGCAGATCGCCCTCGATCACGAGGCACTCTTCCTCGATGTCGTGCGCATGCGATTGGTAGATCGCGCCGGGCTGCATCTTCACCAGCAACGTCTGGCGCTGGCGCGCCTCGTCCACCTTCAGCACGCGGTATGCGATGCCTTCGGAATGGTGACGCCACTCGGCATGATCGGCGCGCTGCGTCGCGGTGCCCGGCAACTTCATGCCCTCGGCATCGATGCGATTGAGGATCTTTTCGAACGAGCCTGCCGGCAGCGGCTCGCTGTCAGCGCCATCGAGGCTAGCGAGTTTCTGTTGCCAGCTTTCTGCCTCAACGCGCAACCCGTCATCGGCCTGCACGGCGGCGCGTTCGCCGCCGCGGAGCAATCCGAGGGCGTATTCCGCCGACCGGGAGTTTTGCTTGTCATCAGGCATGAGGCGAATGTAGCGAACGAGCGGCGACAATGACAGCGGTCAGCCCGCGGTTTTTTTGCATCTCAGCCAGCCATCGGTCGCGCGGAACCCGTATTGGCACGGGCTTTTCCGATGAAAGCGCGGGTCAGGCCGAAAGGCTTGTCGTGACCAGCACCACGCAGCCGCCGACCGTACGCCCCATCGGGTGGCGGGTCTCCACATCAGCGATGTGATAGTCGCCCGCGCCGAGCTTGAGATCGCCAAAGGCGATATCGCCCTCGACGACATAAGTGGTTTCCTCGATGTCATGGGCATGCGCCTTGTAGATCGCGCCCGGCGACATGCGGATCAGCAATGACTGGCGGTTATTGACGCGGTCAACGTGCAGCACGCGCGCGACCAGGCCCGGTCCGATCGTGATCCACTTCGCGCTATCCGCGCGCAGGGTACGCGTGCCCGGCAACTGCATGCCCTCGGCATCGATCCGCGCCAGAACGGCATCGAACGTACCTGACGGCGGCGCTGCATCGCTGTCCGATGCGGTCGCATCGAGGCCGGTGAAGATTTGCTGCCAGCGCGCGACGGCGGCGCGCAGGCTCTCATCGGACTGAAGCCGCGCGGCAAACTCCGCCCGCGCTTCGAGCGACAGGAGGCCCAGCGCGTACTCGGCCGAGCGGATGTCATCGGGCTCTACTGGTTCAGACATGCCTGCAACTGCCCGATCGCGCGGTGTATCCAGGTCTTCACCGTTCCCAGAGGTACGGCGGAAAGCGCCGAAAGTTCTTGGTAGCTCAGCCCATAATGGTAGGCCATCACGATGCAGCGGCGGTGCTCCGCATTCAGGCCGCCGAGACAGCGCCGCAAATCCGCCCCCAGCGACGGGTCGCCCCCTGTCGAGACCCGCTCGACGACGGCGGCGACTTCTGCGTCGCTCAGCGACAGCGCCGGCGCAGGTTTCGCCGCCAGGCGGTTAAGGATCACGCTGCGGGCCAGCGCCACCATCCAGGCCATCGCGTCGCCCCTGGCCCGGTCGTAGAGGGGGGATTTCTCCCAGATACGCACCATGACGTCCTGCAGGGCATCCTCGGCGGCGGCGTGGTCCCTCATTAACCGCTTGCAGATGCTGAATAATTTGGGCCCGACCGCCAGATACAGGCTTCGAAACGCGACCCGGTCTCCTTCTGCCACCTTCTCGAGTGTGGTTGCGAGTTCTCCGTTCAACACCTGCTGCCCCGATCCCCGGAAGCCCCGATCCGGGTATAGGGGCCCCACAGATACGGATCAATCCGGAAAAGTTTCACAGGACAAGCCGCGATCGCTTTCACGAAAATATATCCGCCTGCGCTGAAACAAATCCGCGTGGCGGCCTGTACTTGGCGGCATAGCTCGCTGCACGCCAAAAAGCGGCCGCAAGCGCGTCTGGAGGGGCATCATGCAACAGAAGATCCGCGGCGACCGTGACAGGGACGGTCTCGCCACCTTGCTGGCCGAGGTCGCCGCCGGCGACAAATCCGCTTTCGCCAAATTGTACGGCCTGACCAACCGCAAGCTGTTCGGCGTCGCGCTGCGCATCTTGCGCAGCCGCGAAGCCGCTGAAGACATCGTGCAGGAAGTCTATGTGCGGATCTGGCGCAACGCCGCCTCCTTCGATGTCGCCCTCGCCTCCCCGATTGCCTGGATGGCCAGCATCGTGCGCCATTGCGCCATCGATACGCTGCGCAAGCAGAAGATCGAGACGGTAGAATTTGGCGAAGAGACCACCCGCGTGGAAGCGGGTGAACCCGATCCGGCCGATGAGATCGACATGGCACAGCGGCGTGCCGTCGCCTTCGCTGCTATCCGCAAGATGGATCCGGCCAAGCGCGACCTGATCCTGCGCGCCTACGTCCACGAGCAGAGCCGCGACAGCCTCGCCAGGATTTTTTCCGTGCCGACCGGCACCATCAAGACCAACCTGCGCCGCTCGCTGATCGAGCTGCGGCAATCGATGGAAGCACAGCGAACGCGCGCGCATGCCGAGCGGACGTTCGAAGCGGCTTGACGATCCGCACCTGGATTGCAGATCATGCTCCAAACGACCGGGAGCATATCGTGAGCGTCTACATCATCGCCCAACTCAAATTCACCGAGCGCGCGCGTTACGACATCTATCAATCGCGCTTCTTCAGCGTGTTCAGGAATTTCAAGGGCAAACTGCTCGTCGCCGACGAGCACCCGGTCGTGCTCGAAGGTGAATGGCCGCACGACAAGGTCGTGATCATGGAATTCCCGGATGCGGAGGCTGCGCGGGAATTCCAGGAGTCGCCGGAGTATCAGGCGATCGCGGTCGACCGGAAGGCCGGCGCGGACGCAATCGTGATGACGGTAAGGGGGTTGAAGTAGAGGCTACCGCCCGCTGAAACTCGCCTTGCGCTTCTCCACGAACGCCGCCCTGCCCTCCAGCGCGTCCGCGCTGGTTCGCACTTCCGACTGCACCTCGATCTCGCGGCGGAATTGCGCGGCGTAGCTGGCGTGCTCGCTTTCTTCCAGCAGCATGCGGGTGGCGACCAGCGCGCGCGTCGGGCCTTGCGCCAGACGCTGCGCCAGCTTGATCGCTTCGCCCATCAACTGCGCGTCGTCGACGACGTCGCGCACGAGGCCCCACTCCTTGGCGCGCTCGGCCGAGAGCGGTTCGTTGAACAGCATCAGCTCCAGCGCGCGCTGGCGGCCGATCAGGCGCGGCAGCAGCCAGGTCGAGCCTAAATCCGGCACGAGGCCAATGCGGCTGAACACCTGGATGAAATTCGCCGAACGCGCGGCGACGATCATGTCGCCGGCCATCGCAAGGCTGAAGCCGCCGCCGGCGGCAACGCCGTTGACGGCAACCACAATCGGCACGCGGCATTCGCGCAGCGCCTTGAAGGTCGGCCAGTAGAATTTCATCACGCCCGCCACGATGTCCTGCCCCAGCGCTTCCGAGGCTTTCAAATTCTGGCCGGAACAGAAGCCGCGGCCTTCCCCAGTCAGCACCAGCGCGCGGATCGAGGGATCGGCGGTGATCTCGGTGACAGCCTTGGCGAGCGCGCCAAGCAGATCGGGCGTCATCGCGTTCAGGCTCTCGGGCTCGTTCAGCGTGAGAATGCCGACCGCGCCATCCCTGCTCTGTTTCACTCCGGCCATTTTCTTCTCCCTTGAAACCTGGTTTTCACCACTGTGCCATTCCCTGCGCGCAAACGCCAATGCGCGAATTCAGCACAGGCTTTGATTCCTCTTGCCGCCGTATTAGTGTTCGTCAAAACAAATATGGCGCAGGCGCCATCGGGGAGGAATTTGCGTTGGTGCTGAGCAAGGGTGACGATTATCCCATTCACCAGACGTCGGAGCCGATCGCCTATGCGGGCACGGACCGCAACTTCTACGACCGCTATTTCTTCAACGGCTACTCCACGCAGGCCGGCAATACCTCCTTCTTTGCGGTCGCATTCGGCGTCTATCCGCACCTCAACATTGCCGATGCCGCCTTTGTCGTGGTGCGCAACGGCGTCGAGACCGCGCTGCACGCCTCGCGCTGCCTCAACATGGAGCGCATGGACATTTCCGTCGGCCCGATCCGCATCGAAGTGATCGAGCCGCTGCAAAAGCTGCGCGTGGTGGTCAACGATCCTGAACGCCGCATCGCCGCCGATCTTGTGTTTACTGGCCGGGCCGCCCCGATCGAGGAACCGCGCTTCGTCCGCCGTATCGGGCCGCGCACGGTGATGGACTATACGCGGCTGACGCAAAACGGCCGCTACCAGGGTTTTATCGCGCTCGACGGCATGCGCGAGTTGGTTGACGGTTTTGTCGGCACGCGCGACCGCTCCTGTGGCGTTCGTCCGGTCGGCATGCGCGATCCACAGACGCTGGCGCCCGCGAGCCCGCCGCAATTCTTCTGGCTGTGGTCGCCGACTAATTTTGAGAGCGCCAGCCTGTTCTTCCACAGCAATGACGATGCCGCCGGCTTGCCGTGGAATCGCCGCGCGGTGTGGGCGCCGGATAGCGGCGCGGTGCGCGAATACGAGCATGCGAAGATGCAGATCGGCTGGAAGAGCGGCACACGGCATGCGGCCTCTGCGACGCTGATACTTGGCGACTGCGCCGAGCGACTGGAGGCGACGTTCAAACCGATCTACAATTTTTTCATGCTCGGCCTCGGCTACGGCCATCCGAAGTGGGCGCACGGGCTGAACCATGGCGAGCTTGCAGTAGAGCGCGAGGATATCGTGCTCGGCGATGTCGGTGTGAGGCAGCCGCATCATCTGCATATCCAGGCGTTGTGCGACGTCACCTGCCGCGAGGCCGGTGGACGCGTGCACCATGGCCGCGGCGTGCTGGAGCAGCTGGCGATGGGGCCGCACGCGCCCTCCGGCTTCAAGGCCATGCTGGATTTCGCGCCATGAATGCCCCCGCCGGCGAAGCGCTCGGCACGCGGCTGGAACGCTATCTGGCAACGCTCTGGAATGCCGAGGTTCGCGTGCGCGATCTCGCGCGCATTCCCGGCGGCGCCAGCCGCGAAACCTATCGCTTCGACGCCGAGGTGGACGGCAAGCCGCGCGGCATGACCCTGCGCCGCGATCCCACCGGCAGTTTGATCGATACCAACAGACACATCGAATTCCTTGCCTACAAATCCTTCCATGGTGTCGTGCCGGTGCCGGAGCCGCTGGTGCTGGACACCGAGGGCGGCGCGCTGGAGCGGCCTTTCTTCATCATGAGCCGGATCGACGGCGGCCAGGTTCCGTCGGTCATGAACCTCGAT
>JACPNZ010000038.1 GCA_016185245.1 Hyphomicrobiales bacterium
CGTTGGCGGCGTGCAGCCGCTCAAAATCTTCCCTCGCCATGCGGCGGCCGATGATGCGGGCCAGCGTCAGCGCGGCGCGGTCGACGCGTTGCCACGTCCCGGCATCCGGTTGGTCGCTCGCATCGTTATTGTCGTTGGCCGCAACGATCCGGCCCGGTTCTCTGTCGCTCTCGTTGTCCACGCCGTTCCCGCGTTCGATTGAAGACAAACGGGCATGAAGCGGCAGCGAACTCAGGATGAGGAGTCACAAATGATCGCCAGAGGATTGTAGCGCCGAAACGGCGGAAAATAGGATTGATAGAGGAGATTGGCGGCCCGTCACGCGAACTGCAAGGCCTTCTGGACCGGCAAAAAGATAATCCAGTGGACCACAATAAAACCAAGTCGCTACCTCTTCGTCGTGGGTTGCGTGCGCTGAGCGCTCCCAATCCGCCTTTGTCTGCTTGGAGAGCCCAAACCGGGGCGGCATCAGGCCGTCAAGGCCGAAGCCGCGAAGCGGAGGCGCGACAGCGCCTGAGGCCGGTCCGGTTCACTGCTGTCAGCAGCAAGCGAGCACAGACCTCGTCACTCCGGATCCGACTCGCGCTTCGGACGCCACGAGACGGGATCTGCGATCCAGCGGTTGATGTCGGATTCATGCCAGCCGGTCCCGTTGACGCTGATCCTGATCTGGGGCGGGAACGTGCCTTCGGCGATCTTGCGGTAGATGGTGGAGCGGGAGAGCCCGGTCCGGGAAAGGACAGTTTTCAGACGGATGATACGGTCCGGTTCGGGCATGGCCGCGCTGCCTCCTGCTGACTGTTTCTGACGGCTGCTGGGGCCAGACAGGACAGGCATTCAGGGCCATGCAACAGCGTTCGGCGCGGCATGGCGCTGTGGCGTAGAGGTGGCGGCAAATCGGCGGGTTCAGAGTCCGAGGCCGCGGCCTCTGCCCAGGTCGATACCGTGGGCGAAGGCCAATTCGTGGCCGAGTCGGCGGCCTGAGTCGAAATTGCCGCCGACGCCGAGTTCGCGCTTACTGGTGGCGAGTAGGGATTCGAGCTGCGGATCGCGTTGCAGGCTTTTGGCCATGTCGCCCATCACCGAGCGCGTCGCCTTGTAGCCCGACATGTCGCCGGCCTGATACTGGCGCTGGCTGGTGTGGTCGAGCTTCTGCCAGCGCTCTACGAAGCGGTCGGCGCGTCGGCTCGGATCGGTCCGCAGCTCGGTTTCGAGCTGGAGAGCGCGGATGGCGCGGTTGACCTGGCCGCCAGCCGCCTCGCGGACAAGTTCCGGAGTCGTCTTGTAGGCGGCTTCGGCATCGTGCGAGCCATAGGGCCGCAACTCCTCGAAGACCTTGCGGGCGTCCTGCAATTCCTTCACCTGCGCCGGGCTGGCCTTGCCGCCCCTCTCCTGGATATCGAAGATCGCATCCACGACTCGGGCATGGCGTACCAGCGCCTTGGTGCGGGCCTTACGCAGCGCCGCTTCCGGGTCTTCCGCCGCCTTCCTTTCCGGCGCCTTGGTTTCGTGCCGCTCGGCTCCCGTACCGCGCCCTCCCATTTCCGGCGTTTCCCGTTCCCGCCTCCGCTCGCCATCCGGGCCGGGCACATCTGCAGGAGCGCGAGGGCCGTCGAACAAGTCCCGCAGCTTTTCCGGCACGACCCTGCGCACGATCTCGGCAACACGCTCGCTGAAGGTAATCCCGCGCCGCTCGGCATAGCGCTGCGCCTGATCGGCGTGTTCGTAATCCGAGGCCATGTCCTTGGCCCGGTCGCGCGCCAGGGTACGGGTGAGCCGGTCCTGATTGGCAAAATCGTCGCGGCCATAATGCAGGTCCATGCCGTCGCGGTGCCGCGACAAGGCGACATAGGTGCCATGGGCGTCCAGACCCGGCGTCGCCAGCACATGGGTGCGGTCCACCGTCATGCCCTGCGCCTTGTGGATCGTCGCGGCATAACCATGGTCGATCTTGTTGTAGTCCTTCAGGTCGAACTGCACCGATCGACCGTCGTCCGTGCGCACGGTCACGCTCTGCGCGTTGACCTGCGTGATGGTGCCGAGCGTGCCGTTCTTGACGCCAAGCCCGCGTTCGTTCTGCAGGAACATGACGCGATCCCCGCCGGCGAAATTTCTCGCACCTCTCTCGACCGTGACGCGCTCGTCGTTGCCGAGATCGCCCGCGTCCCGCATCCGTTCGCGCGCTGCCTGGTTCAGCACGCGCACCTCGTCATTGGTATGGGTGAGGATGATCCGGCTCCGATCTGGTGATGCCTGCCGCTCGCGGTCCCAGCGCTCGATCAGATCGCCGCGCGCCTGCTCTCGGGTTTGCGCGTCGTGCACCATGCCATGGGAGCGGTAGGCTTCAAGCGCATTGCCGGTCCTGCCGTTCGCCAGATCGCGCGTGGCGTCCCGCTGCCAGTCTTCCCGCTGGCGGCGCACCTCGCCGATTTGCGCGCCGCCGTGGCGCTCATGGATCGAACGGAACGCCGCGCCCGCCTCTATTGCTTGCAACTGCCTGATATCGCCGACCAGCACGACCTTGGCACCAACTTCTGCGGCATGCGACAGCACGCGTTCCAACTGCCGTGTGCCAACCATGCCCGCCTCGTCGATCACCAGCACATCGCGGGTCGTGAGCAGGTCGCGGCCCTGTCGCCAGCCATGTTCCATGCTGGCGATGGTGCGTGACGCAATGCCCGATCCGCTTTCGAGGTTTTCCGCGGCAATGCCGGACAGCGCCACGCCCTGGACCTCGTAGCCGGCTGCTTCCCATGCGTCCCGCGCTATGCCCAGCATCGCGCTTTTTCCCGTTCCGGCATAGCCGACCACGATCGAAAGATCGCGCCCGTCCGTGACATGCGCCAGCGCGTCCACCTGCTCGCCGGACAGGGCGAGGCCGCGCTGTTCGGCACGGGCCAGTGCGACGTTGCGATCTGCGTCGTTGATCTCATGCGGTCCCCGCTCCGCCATCAATTTCGCCGCGCGGTGCAGGCGTTGTTCCGCCTCGATCATTTGCCGCGTGGTGAAGCGACTATCGCCGCGCCCGTCCATGCCGAGTTCGACCAGATCGGGCGCGTTGTGCATCGCGCCCATGACTGCGTTGAACTGGTTGATCCCGTCGCTGTGCCGGTGCGCAAAGACAGCCATGTCGCGCCGCGTGAAGGTCGATTGCTGCTGCGTGATCGCGTCGAGCGCCAGATCGGGATTGGCGATGATCCGCGCGCCATTGCCGCGTGCAATCTCGCGGTGCATCTCCGCGCGGTCGGCGGCTTCGATCCCTTCGCCCTCGATGCGCTGCGCGGATGCGCCGATCTGGGTTTGCGGCTCCAGCGCGATACCCTGCGCCTCAAGGCTGCGATGGTCGATGCGCGCGTCGATGTCGAGTTCGGCCAAACGTTCGTTGGCGAGTTCGGCCCAGCGCTCACGCCAGCGCTCGACCATCTCCGTGCGGTTCCAGTCCCGCACCTTTGGGCCAAAACCACTCTCGTCCACCGCGCGCATGGTCAGCATGACATGGGCATGGGGCTTGGGCATGCCGTCCTCGCCGATATCCCAATGCACATTGAGGTCGGCGATCATGCCCAAACCTACGAACTCAGCCTGCACGAAGTCGCGAGCGAGTACGACGCCTTGCGCCTCACTCATCTCGCGCGGGATGGCGAATTCGACCTCGCGGGCAAGCTGGGCGTCCTTGCGGACTTCGAGCGCCTCGACATCATTCCAGAGCCGCTCGCGGTCGCTCCACTCTTTGCGCGCGTTCTCCGGCAGCAGCACCTCGGAATGGATGACGCCGCGCTTGGCGGAAAAATCGTGGCTGCGATCAAGCCGCTCGTCGCGCAGCCGCGAGCCCGAGCGGTAGGCGGCTGACGCCACCGCGCTGGAGCCAGACTTGCGGCCAATGACCTTGACGTGAAGATGATAGATCGCCATCGCGATCAGATCAGTGGCACAGCAGAGCGCGCGTCGGAACGACGTATAAGCGCGCCCTCCCTCGAAAAATTCTCGGGCGGGATTACACCGTCCCAGGTCGTCCCGGCAGCCTTACAGCATTCCGCAGGCTGCTCAACTATCATCGCTCCATCGACGGCGTAGGGAGAATATGATGCGCAAGCCGCGGGACTTTGACGCGGAACTGAAAGCGCTCGAAAGCAAAGCGCGCGAGCTGAAAACCCGCAAGGTGCAGCAACTAGGTGAACTGGTCATCGCCACCGGGGCTGACACACTCACCACCAATGAACTGGCGGGTGCGCTGATCGTGCTGGCGGAGACAAAGGAGGCCGCAAAGCGGGAGGCATGGACCAAGCGCGGGGCGGCGTTCTTTCAGCGCCGGTCGCGGCGAACTGCGCCAGCAGCTGACCGCAACGCTGGCGGCGCTGCGGCGCAACCAAGCGGCGCGCAACCGTCAACAGGCACCAAGGGCGCGGCAGGACCTGCGCGCATGGCAGGTCGAGCGTATCCATCCGAGCGAGGCCGCGGACAGGGGCTCACCGATTCCACCGCTTGAGGAGTTCGGGGTCTTC
>JACPNZ010000031.1 GCA_016185245.1 Hyphomicrobiales bacterium
CATGTGCGTGCTCGTGGCGCTCGGAAAGGTGCACCCACAGACCGATCGCCATCAGCATTGCGGCGGCGATGAGTTGCGGGCTGATCGCCTCGTGCAGGATGGCGACCGACAGAAGGGCGCCGACAAAGGGTGCCAGCGAAAAATAAGCGCCGGTGCGCGCCGTGCCGAGGTGCCTGAGCCCCAGCATGAACAGCACCAGGCTGACACCGATGCCGAAGAAGCCGACGATCGCCCCGGCAGCCATGAAACCGGCCGACGGCAGGCTTGCGCCAAGGCCGATGGCGAGCCCGCTGTTGACGAGGCCCGCAGCCAGTCCCTTGATGGCGGCGATCTGCATGGGATCGGCGGCCGACAGCTTGCGGGTCAGGTTGTTGTCGATGCCCCAGAACAGGCAGGCTGCGGCAATCAGCAGCCCGCCCCGGTCGAAACGGAGGCCGGAACCGTCCCAGGAGAGGAGCACCGCCCCCGCCACGATGGCCAGGGCACCAACCAGCAGGCGTCGGTCGACGTTTTCGCGGAACACCAACCAGGCGATGCTCATGGTGGCGATCCCCTCCATATTGAGCAGGAGCGAGGCCGAGGATGCGCTGGTACGCGCCAGGCCCAGCATCAGCAGCACCGGCCCGGCGACGCCGCCGAACAGGACGACGGCGACGAGCCACGGCAGATCGGCCCGTCTGAGGCGCGCTTCCGCCGCCGGCAGGGCCAGGACCGCGCGCCAGGCGAGCAGGAGCAGCAGGCCGGTCCCCGCCCCCAAATAGAGCACCCCGGCCAGCAGCCAGGGGTCGACCTCCCCCAGCAGCACTTTCGACAAGGGCGTGGACGCGCCAAACAGCACTGCGGCCCCCAGGGCGAAGGCGATGCCGTTCCATTGGGGTGTGGCCGGTTTACTGGCCATGAAAATCGTCTCGCTGCATGGTCGTATTGTCGGCCGCAACGATCGCCCTGGCAAGCCGCGCCGGCTCGCCGATTAGAACCTGATGGCGGCCGGGCGGCCCACCGGCTTCGGCTTTGGCTTGGGCATCGGCAGCAGGCCTTCGCGTTGCAGCTTCTTGCGCGCCAACTTCTTGGCCCGGCGAATGGCTTCGGCGTGCTCGCGCACCCGCCTTTCGGAGGGCTTCTCGTAGGCCGTGTGCATCTTCATTTCGCGGAAGATGCCTTCGCGCTGCATCTTCTTCTTGAGGAAGCGCAGGGCCTGATCGATGTTGTTGTCCTTGACGAAGATTCGCATGTCGGTTCTCTCAGGAGCGCGTGTTGCTGGCGACGGGCGAGGATTTGCTCTTGCGGCGCCAGAGCTGGTAGCCGTTGGCCTTGATGCCATCCTCGATCGCCTGGCGCGGCAGCCCGTGCGGCGGTGCCTGGTCCTCGCGGACCACGCCGAAACCGGTCCAGGGGGCGAATTTTGCCGGCAGGCCGGCGCCTTGCGAACTCCGCGAAAAGCCGCGCAGATCTTCCGATTTTGCCGAGCGGAACATGTAGAGATTAGCGGATTCGGCCATGCGATCACTCCAGTTGAAAATGGGGACAGGCCGCTCGCGCGGTAAAAATTGCGCCGGTGCGAACACCGGCGCTGCATCGCCCCCGTCTCGCCCGCCGCCAGTACATCCGTGGCCGGCGCGCGGAGGAATGGAGGCTACTCGATTAGTTCGTAACCTGCAGACGGTCAGCCGACGACTTGCCATTGCGGCGGTCGGTGACGATCTCGTAGGAGATCTTCTGGCCTTCGTTCAGGCCCGTCATACCGGCGCGTTCGACCGCGCTGATGTGGACGAACACGTCCGGGCCACCCGCCGTCGGCTGAATGAACCCGAAGCCCTTCTGGGCGTTAAACCACTTTACGATACCTGTCTGCATAGTCGTTCCTTTCAAGAAGCAATGTGCACAACCATCAGCGCGCAAGATGCACGCGATGGTCAATCGATGTTCAGGGAGTGAGGGATAGGGCTAGTGCACTTGCATTGAAAAGCGCGGAGCCAAGCCAACCGGCCGAAACTCGATCACCGCTACATAGGCGCTTGTTCGCCGGAATACAAGTTATTCCTGCACTGGGAAGTCGGATGGTGCCAGCCCAGAATTCCGAATTCCGTCACCGCCGCCGCAGTATTTCTCGCAAATGCTGGTCCCGCCGCCCCGCGAGGGCCTTGAATTGGCAGCTCAATTGATGAATTCCTCGGATGGAGCCGGCCCGGGGCAAACGCAAGGCTTTGGCGCACGGCCGCTCAATACTTGTGACAATCTGCCAGACGGCAAACAAACCATCGCGGAGAACCGACCGATCCTGGCAGGCAGGGACATGGATAGATTGGCGGCGCACAAATCCATCGCAAGACAGGGCCTGCGGTGGCTCGCCGCGCACTTGCCCTCTCTCAACTCGCAGCCTGCGACTCGCAGGACTTGTTGCGCGATCTCCCTCCCGATCGGCATACAAATCAAACGACCATCGGGGACTATCGCAACATTCGCTCATACTCCGACGACGTGGCTGGACTTCATACGATGACCGAATTGCGTATCAAGGCTCTCACCGCGCTCGACGGTGGGAAGTCCCACTACGGGCAGAAGGTCAATATCGTCCACTGGTCGATTTCGAGCGGCGGCGACGGGCCTTTGGCGCCGGCCTGCTCAACGGCTGGACCGCCAGCGAACCCGGCCGCAGTTCAATGTCGTCACCGTCATCTGCAGCGGTGCGACAATTGCGCCGCTGGCCTTCCTGGGCGCCGCCATGATGCTGGCCTGAAGGAGGCCCATACCACCATCTCGACCGAAGACGCCGCCAAGAAACAGGTGCTTGCCGCCGTGCTCGGCCAGACCGATGCACTGAGCGCCACCGGCCCGCTGCCGAAAATGATCGCCAAGGACGTGACCGCTTCGATGCTGGCCGAGATTGCCAACGAATACCACAAGGGCAGGACGCTGGTCATCGATACGACAAATCTCGACGCCCGGCGGCCGGTTATCGGGGATATCGGCGCTATTGCCGGCAGCAGCCGGCCGGATGCGATCGATCTGATGCGCCAGCTCATTCCGGAGTCGGCCCGGCAATTGGCTGGAGGGCAACCCCCAGGCTATCATCGTCAGCAACAGCAATATCGTTCCGGAATTCCGGACGACGCAGGGCAAGTTGTCAGCGATCACCGCCCATTCCATCAGCATACTGATCAAGACTCCGGGAATTGGTGACCCTTACCGCATTGACGCCATCGCCAGGCGCGATCATGGTTGCTTGAAGCGACACCAACGTCCCTCCCACAAGGGGAAGGAAATACAATTCAGCGCGTTCTCGTAAGTTGATCTCGCTTCAGCCGGCTCTACTTAGCGGTTCGACATTCCGCCACACTGCGATTTGTCAGGCGCAGCGCCCTCTGCAATGTTGCACTGTGGCTTTTGCCGGGAGGAATCAATGGCTGGACCGCTCAACGGGGTAATCGTGGTCGACCTGTCGCGGGTGCTAGCCGGCCCCTGGTGCACCCAGATGCTGGCCGATCTCGGCGCTACCGTGATCAAGATCGAACGGCCCGGAATCGGCGACGACACCCGAAGCTGGGGACCGCCCTTCCTCGCGGATGCGTCGGGAAAGCCGGGTGATGCCGCCTATTACCTTGCCTGCAATCGCAACAAACACTCGGTCACCGCCGATATCAGCCGGGCGGCCGGCCAGCGGGCAGTGAGGGAGCTCGCCGCCAGGGCCGACGTCTTCATCGAAAACTACAAGGTGGGAGGACTTGCCCGCTACGGCCTCGATGCGGCAAGCCTCAGGGCGGTCAACCCGCGGCTGGTCCATTGTTCGGTCACCGGCTTCGGCCAGACCGGGCCCTATCGCGAGCTCCCCGGTTACGATTTCATGATCCAGGGATTGGGCGGGCTCATGTCGGTCACCGGCGAGCGTGACGACCGGCCCGGCGGCGGGCCCCAGAAGGTCGGCATCGCCGTCGCCGACCTGATGACCGGCATGAATGCCGGGATCGCCATTCTCGCGGCCCTCCTGCACCAGCGGGCTACCGGCGAGGGTCAGGCTATCGATGTCGCCCTGCTCGACAGCCAGGTGGCGATGATGGCGGTGCTCAACATGAACTATTTCGTTTCCGGCAAAGCGCCCCGGCGGGTAGGCAATGCCCATCAGAACATCGTGCCCTACGATGTCTTCGCCACCGCCGATGGCCACCTCATCGTCACTGCCGGCAATGACAGCCAGTTTACCGCCCTGTGTCAGGCGATGGGACGCGCTGACCTTTCCACCGACGCGCGATTCAGGGACAACCGCGGCCGGGTAACCCATCGCGACATCCTGGTACCGATCCTGGCCAAAGAGTTTCTGAGCCATCCCAGCTCCTGGTGGCTCGCGACCCTCAAGGCGGCGGGCGTGCCCTGCGGCTCGATCAACGACATCGAACAGGTCTGGCAGGACCCGCAGGTCATCGATCGCGGCATGAAGATCGAGCTGCCGCATCCGCACGCCGGGTCCCTGCCCCTGGTCGCCAGCCCCTTGCGCCTGTCGCGCACGCCGGTCGAATACCGCCGCGCCCCGCCGCTTCTTGGCGCAGATACCGAGAGCGTCCTCTCGGAGCTTCTCGGTTGGACCGACGGCGAAATCGCCGCCCTCATGGCGGAAGCCGGCGCGCCCAGTTGACCTCAGCCCTTGAGGAAGTCACCCTTGCTGAGCGGCACGCCGTTGTGACGAAGAATGCAGTAGGCGGCGGTCATGTGGAAGAAGAAGTCGGGCACCAGGATGCGGGCCGCATAGTCGATGACGTTCATCGTCCTGCTGCCGTCGAAGAACAGCGGCACGACCTTACCCGACCGTTCGGCGACGCGGGCTGGAGTGACGGTTTCGAGATAGGCAACTGCCGTGTCGAGGCCCTTGCGGCATTGTTCCCAGGTGGTTTCGTCGTAGCCCACACGGGGCGGGGCGGCATCGGCGAAATGCTTGGCGTAGTCACAGGGAAGGTAGCAGGAATACTGGAGCTGCTGCAGCAGGCTGTACATGTTGGGATAGAGCCGGGCCTGCAGCAGCACGTCGAGTTCGATGCCGTGGGCCTTAGCGTGGACCTCGGATTTGTCGAGCACGCCCGCCAGGCTACGCAATCCGCGGGCCATGGTGCCGATCGAAAGTGCATGCACTGCATCCGGCATATTATCCTCCCTCAGGTCATTTGAGCGCCGCAGCCGTGCCGGGTTTTTGCACGAAATGCTGGTAAAGCCAGCCGATGCCGACCAGACACAGTCCGAGACCCACGAAACTGGCGATACGATAGAGGCCCTCGAGGCTCGCCATGTCCCACAAGAACACCTTGAGGACGACCAGCACCATGACGCCCAAGCCGGCATAGCGCAAGGGCTGGCGCGCCAGCTTGAGGCCGGCGACGAACAATCCCAGGGCGAACAGCAGCCACACGGCGGAATAGGCGTAGGATTCGCCGCTGCTAAGGGAGCCCGGCTCGATGATGGCGCCCTGGAAGACGCGCTTGGTTTCCATGGTGAGGTAGACAAAGGCAAGAAGCAGGGAGAGCCCGCCGGCGGCCCCACGCAGCCGCTCCCAGCCCAGCACGTCGAGACGCCGCGCGATCAATCCGATCAGCACCACCGGCGCGAGATAGGCAAGAAGCAGCGCGTTGAGGGCGACGCCACCCGGCACCGGCGCTCCGGTTGCGACCGGATTGAGGACGAGGACACTTAGCAGCACGGAGGCCGTCGAGGCCACGCCGATCAGCAGGCGAGCGCCCCATCTGGCGATCACCGCCGAATAGAGCCGCTGCCGGTACATGAGACCGTAGGCGGCGGCGTACCAGGTGAGGATATGGGCCGCCATCTCGGTGAATTGCGGCTGGTCATAGGTGTAGCCGCCGGTAATCAGCACACGGAGTTCAAGGGCGACGAGCGACATGACAAGGCCGAGGCTGAGGCCCTCCAGTGTCACGGCCGAGCGGACCTGCCCGGCCCGGTGCAGCAGCCTGGCGCCGAGGATGAACAGCACCGCCGGCACGCCATAGCCGTAGACCGGCCAGTGCTCGCCCCAGGGCAGATCGCGTTTTTCCAGCCACGGCAGGCGCGACAGGAACAGGCGCAGCGTCACCAGCGAGCCGAGGGCTGCCGAGATGGATCCGTGCAGCGTCACCCGCCAGGCCACGGCAAGTCCGGCGAAGACCGATGCCAAGACAGCGATGGCGAGCGACAGCCACACATCCTCGGTCAGGCGGAACAGGGCGAAGAGCAGCAGCAGGGCCGCCCCTGCCGACAGGAACCCCGAGGCCAGATTGGGCTCGGCCTCGTCATGGCGGCGTCTTCCGGCAGCGGTGGCCGTGAGCAGCACGGCGGCGAAAATTGCCGCGATCAGCGCCCATATATAGGGAGACAGCAGGCCGTCGACCCGGCTCCACGCGCTGGCCACAAAGAGAATATCTCCTACCCCGCCGGCAAGGCCCCAGATCAAAGGCACGCGATTGCTCCGGGCGCCAAGCGAACCGACCAATGTAAAGGCAGCGCCGACGGCCAGCATATCGCGCAGAAAGCGCGAGGCCTCGGGGCCAAGGAGCGACGTCCACAGGCCCCGCTCGTCCATCGCCCATTGATGCAGCGCCACGTCGCTCCACAGCATCAGTGCGGCAAAGCTCGCAACAAGGCTCACCAGTGCAACGGGTGCAATTCCCGGTTTCAGCCAGGCCAGGGCAACCGCCAGAGCGGCGAGTCCAAAAAAGAAGACGAGAGCCAAGCTGCCGTGATTGCTGACTGCCACCATGTCGAGGAGAATCGCACCGCCCGCCGCCAGTCCCGCCAGGCCGATGGCCAGTTGCGGCGTTGGATTGATGAGCGATCCGGACTCCGGGTCGAGGATGCGACGTCCCATCAGGCCGAAAAGGGCGGCAAGTGTCAGGGCGATGGTGAACAGGCCGACGATCATCACATCGGCCGGCGTGAAGCGGCCATTGATCCACAGGAGCGCCCAGCCCGTGCCGCCGGCCACTGCGGCGAAGCCCAGCCACCACCAGTTGCGCCGGCGCAGCGTGGCAAAACAAGCGAACATGATGACGAGGAGATAGCCAAAGAGTGTCAGCGCCTGCGGATGGTTGGTCTGCACCATGGCCGGCGTGCCGTAGGAGCCGATGAGGCCTAAGGCGGCGATCAGCGGACCTTCGACCCGCGACAGCGCCAGGGCGCCGAGCGCCACCAGCGCTAAGCCGGTGAAGGCGACCGTTGGGCCGATAAGATCGTAGAGAGCGTAAGCGGCATAGATGCTGCCGAATGCGGTGACGAGTCCGGCGGCGGAAAGCGCAGCCGGAACATAGTCGGCGGGGCCGGCACGATCGAGGCCGCGGCGGCGCAGGAATTCACCCCCGGCCACCAATGCGCCCCCGGCAAGGAGACCGAGGATGATCTGCAGGGTGGGCGAGATCAGATGATTGTCATAGGCATATTTGACGAACAGCAGCCCGCCGATGGCGATGGCAGCACCACCGATCCAGACAAACCAGCGCGAGGCGATGGCCTGTTCCATGTCGCGGGTGGGAGCCGCTACCCGAAGTTCGGCCACAACTGGCTCCGCTTCGGGTTCCGGCAGGCTGATCGAGGGAACAGCCTGCTCCACCGGAACAGGTTCCTCTTCGGCCTCGCGTGGCATGATGATTTCTGGTTCCGGCAGTGGGGTTTCGACCCCGAAAAATGGTGCGGCGGCGGCGGCTTCGATCGGCCGGCCGGCCAGGCGTGCTTCGCGACTCGCTCGGGCCTGGTTGGCGGACAGGCTGTCCACCTCCATCCGTAGCCCGTTGACCTGGTTGCGCAGGGTATTCGCACGGCTTAAGGCCACAAAGGCGGCAATTGGCGTTGCCACCATGAGGAGGCCGATTACCAGCAGAAGCAGTATCCAAATTCCGTCCACCGGCCGCTCCCGGACAATTAATTAAACAGTGTTCTATTACACTTTACTTGCCGGCGCAAGCCGGAACTGGGAAAAGCCGGTCATGACGGTCCGCGACGCCATTCGCCCGCAGCTCTACTCCCACCTGCCAGTGGCTTGGGAGATCGCCGCCCAACCGGTTGCTTATCCGGACGCTGTTGCCCGCATGGAACGTGAAGCCGAGACAATCGCCCGTGGCGAAGCACCCGAGCGGGTGTGGCTGGTCGAGCATCCGCCACTCTATACCGCCGGCACCAGTGCGAGGGATAAGGACCTCATCGCCCCGGATCGTTTCCCTGTTTACCGCTCGGGCCGTGGCGGGCAATTCACCTATCACGGGCCGGGACAGCGCGTGGCCTATGTAATGCTTGATCTCAACCACCGCGGCCGGGATGTGCGCGCCTATGTGACCGGCCTCGAGCAATGGCTGATCGACACGCTGGCATCCTTCAATGTGATGGCTGAGCGGCGCGAGGATCGGGTCGGGGTCTGGGTAAGGCGCGGTGAGCGCGAGGACAAGATCGCCGCTATCGGCATCAGGGTTCGCCGCTGGGTGAGTTTCCATGGCGTGAGCCTCAACGTCGATCCGGATCTCTCGCATTTCTCCGGCATCGTGCCCTGCGGCATCAGCGAGCATGGCGTCACCAGCCTGGTCGACCTCGGCCTGCCGGTTACCATGGCTGATGCCGATGTCGCACTGAAGGTGTCGTTCGGCAAGATTTTCGGGCCGGTGCAATGACCGGGATTCTGGCGCAGATCAATGTCGGGCGGCTTCGCTACGACTTGGACGATCCGCGTCTTGCCGGTTTCATCGGCAATCTCGATCGCATCAACGCTCTCGCCGAGGCTTCCGAAGGTTTTCTTTGGCGGCTCAAGGACTCCTCCGGCAATGCCACCGCGATCCGCGCCTATGACGACCCGCGAATCGCCGTCAACATGTCGGCATGGGCATCGCTCGAGGCGCTCCAGCGTTTCGCCTATCGCAGCGAACATTTGAATTTCTTTCGCCGCCGTAGTGAGTGGTTCGAGGCCTTCGCGGCGCCATTCCTTGCCCTGTGGTGGATCGAGGCGGGCCGCTGGCCGAGCGCCGCCGAAGGCCGGGCGCGGCTCGAACATCTCGCCACCCATGGCCCAACGCCGCATGCCTTCACCTTTAGGGACCGTTTTACCTGACCGCGAAGTCGCGCCAGCCCTCCTCGCTCGCGGGAAAGCGCAAAACCTTGGTGACCGCCGCCAACCGCGGGCCCCGGCCACAGGCCGTGACCATGGCCTCGACGGCGACCGCTTCGCCCGCGAACACCGCCTCGACGGCACCGCTGTCGAGATTGCGCACGTAGCCCTTGAGCCCCTGCGCCTCGGCCTCGCGCTCGACCCAGGCGCGGAAGCCCACGCCCTGTACCCTGCCCTCGATCACCAGGCGGACGGCGCTCACGCGAATTCCATGATCACCTGGTCGACGGCGAGACTGTCGCCCTTTTTGGCGTTGATCTTCTTCACCGTCACGTCGCGCTCGGCCCGCAGGATATTTTCCATCTTCATCGCCTCGACGATGGCCAGAGCTTCGCCCGCCTTCACCTCCTGGCCCTCGCTGACGGCGATCGAAATGACCAGGCCCGGCATCGGACACAGGAGCTTCTTCGATGTGTCGGCCAGCTTCTTGGCGAGCATCAGGCGGGCAAGTTCCGCCTCACGCCTCGTGTAGACATGGGCATCGACCACCACGCCGCGGTGGCTCAGGCGATAGCCATTGGCGATGCGCCGCACCTGGACGACGATGTCCTGGCCGCCGACCTCACCGCGGAACACCGGTTGCCCCGGATGCCAGCCGCTGAGATCGGCGATATAGTCGGTCTCCATCGCCGCCGCCGCCGCCTCGTGCCATTCCTCGGCAAGCCGCACCGTGCGCTCGCTGGCGAATTTGACCGGACTGCCGGTCATCTGGATGCTGATCCGGCGCTTGCGGCGGTTCTCGATGTGGTCGAGCACCACCGCCACCTTGCACAAGGTGGCGGAAAGCGCGGGCGTCAGGGGATTGCCGTGGAAGCCCTGCGGGAATTCCTCGGCGATGAAGCCGGTCGACAGCTTTCCGGAAATCCAGCGCGGGTTCTGCATGATGGCCGACAGGAACGGCACGTTGTGCCGGATGCCGTCGATGTAGAAGCCATCGAGCGCTGCCGCCATGGCGGCGATCGCCTCGGCTCGTGTTGCCGCATGGGTGCACAGCTTGGCGATCATCGGGTCGTACCAGATCGATATCTCGCCGCCCTCGAATACGCCGGTGTCGTTGCGCACGGTGATGCCGTTGTCCGATTGCTCCGCCGGCGGACGATACTTGACCAGGCGGCCGGTCGAGGGAAGGAAGTTGCGGTTGGGGTCCTCGGCATAGATGCGGGCTTCGACCGCCCAACCTTTCAGCTTTACCTCGGCCTGGCGGATCGCCAGCTTCTCGCCCGCCGCCACCCTGATCATCTGTTCCACCAGATCGATGCCGGTCACCAGTTCGGTCACCGGATGCTCGACCTGCAACCTGGTGTTCATCTCGAGGAAGAAGAAGGAGCGGTCCTGGCCGGCCACGAACTCGACGGTGCCGGCGGAATCGTAACCCACCGCCCTGGCCAGCGCCACCGCCTGCTCGCCCATGGCCTTGCGGGTCTTCTCGTCGAGCAGTGGCGAGGGCGCTTCCTCGACGACCTTCTGGTTGCGGCGCTGGATCGAGCATTCGCGCTCGCCCAGATGGATGACATGCCCATGCTTGTCGCCGAGCACCTGGATCTCGACGTGGCGCGGGTTGACGATGAACTTCTCGATGAACACCCGGTCGTCGCCGAAGGACGACTTGGCCTCCGACCTGGCGCGGGCGAAGCCGTCGCGCACCTCGGCCTCGGAATGGGCGATGCGCATGCCCTTGCCGCCGCCGCCGGCCGAGGCCTTGATTATGACCGGATAGCCCACCTCGCCGGCGATCTTCACCGCCTCGTCGGCGTCGGCGATGACGCCCAGATAGCCCGGGACGGTCGAAACTTTGGCCGCCGCCGCCCGCTTCTTCGATTCGATCTTGTCGCCCATGGCCTCGATCGCCGCCGGGTTGGGCCCGATGAAGGCGATCCCCGCCGCGGCCAGTGCGGTTGCAAAGGCCGAACGCTCCGACAGAAAGCCGTATCCCGGGTGGACGGCGTCGGCGCCGGTCTGGCGGCAGGCCGCGACGATCTTGTCGATCAAGAGATAGGACTGGGCCGCCGGGGGCGGGCCGATATGGACCCTCTCGTCGGCCATCTCGACGTGAAGGGCGCGCGCGTCGGCATCGGAATAGACCGCGACCGTGGCAATCCCCATCCGCCGCGCCGTCTTGATAATCCGACAGGCGATCTCGCCGCGGTTCGCGATCAGTATCTTCTTGAACATCGAATGCCCCGGGACCCTAACGCCTTCCGGCTTCTAGCCCGCGAAACCAAACGGAGCAACCGAACCGGAAACAAAGCCAGTCCTGCGGATTTTTCCCGACAGCCGCAACGGCATCGGCTAGAACCCCGCCCATGACCGAGAGCAATGATCTGATTTACGGGAGCCACCCGGTCGAGGAGGCGCTCGGCAACCCGCGCCGCCGCTTCCTGTCGCTGACCGCCTCGAAGAACGCCGCCGACCGCCTGGCCGAGGTGATCGCAGCGGCGGGGCTCACCCCCGCGATCGTCCATCCGCGCGAGCTTGACCGCAAGCTCGGCCCCGATGCCGTGCACCAGGGCCTGCTGTTGGAGGCAAAGCCCCTGGCCCAGCCGCGCCTCGACGAGATCGTCCGGCAGGGCGTCATCGTGGTGCTCGACCAGGTGACCGACCCGCACAATGTCGGAGCGATCCTGCGCAGCTGTGCTGCCTTCGCCGTCACCGCCCTGGTGACCACGGCGCGCCACAGCCCGGAAGCATCGGGCGTGCTGTTCAAGTCGGCCTCGGGTGCCTTTGAGCATGTGCCCTATGTCCGCGTCACCAATCTCTCTCGGGCACTCGATGAGATGAAGAGTTATGGATTTCATATCGTCGGGCTTGATAGCGAAGCCGCCAGTTCGATTTCTGGGTTGACTGCCAAACCACCCCTTGCCGTCGTTCTGGGGGCCGAAGGCAAGGGTCTCCGGCAACTCACCCGCAGCCATTGCGACGAACTCGTCCGCCTCGACCTCACAGGGCCGATCCGCAGCCTCAATGTCTCCAATGCCGCGGCCATAGCGCTTTACGCGCTTCGTCGCTGAGCGCTTGCGACGCAGGCTCCTAAGTCCTATTGAAGGCCACATCGCCGCCGGCTTAGCTCAGTTGGTAGAGCACCTGATTTGTAATCAGGGGGTCGCAGGTTCGAGTCCTGCAGTCGGCACCACTTTTTCACAAGTGATTTCGAATTCCCAGGAGGATACTGGCGTTCCGGCGCCCACCGCAAGGCTGCGGCACCTGGCTCTATTCCGTAATATGCATTTCGAATATATATTATTCCGATGCGCATCCAGACCTACACGGATTACTCGCTGCGGGTACTCATTCATGCGGCGGTGAAGGCACCCCAGCTTGTCACTGTGCAGGAGGTCGCCCAGGCTTTTCGCATTTCGAAGAACCACCTGATGAAGGTGATCAACGGCCTGTCGCGGGCGGGCTTCCTTGCGACGGTGCGCGGGCGCAACGGGGGCTTCACTTTGGCCCGTCCCGCGGCCTCGATAAAAGTCGGCGACGTTGTGCGTTTCACCGAGCAGGATACGACACTGGTCGAATGTTTCGACGCCCGCCGCAACCGCTGTGTCATCACCCCCGCCTGCCGCCTCAAGACCGTTCTCTACGACGCCCAGGAAGCCTTTTACGGGGTGCTCGACCGCCATTCGGTCGCCGATCTTTTTGGGGCGCCGGAAACCGTCCTGCGCCATCTCGCTACTGCGAAATAGTTCTCCAGGTTTGATCCAGATCAATGCCATCACCCTAAAGATGTATTTTTTATACACCTTATGGAAGAGCAGAGGAGAACGACAATGATCCGGAACCCAAAGCAGACGATTGAAGGCCGGCGCAATTTTCTTAAAGCCACTGGGCTGGCATCGGCCGGCGTTTTTGCCGCTGCGACGTTGGGCCGGGCCGCCGCCGAAACTGCCGACGTGGTGGAAACTGCGGCGGCCGTTGACGTCACGAGCCTTCCGCGCGTCAAGCAGACGATGGTGGCGCCGCCCTTCCTGCCCGAGCACGAGCAGGTGGCGACCACCGGCCCCCGCGTGATCGAGGTTACCCTCGACATCGACGAAAGGAAGATGACGATCGACAAGGAGGGAACCGAAATCTGGGCCTTCACCTACAACGGCTCGGTGCCCGGTCCGATGATCGTCGTCCACGAGGGCGACTATGTCGAACTCACGCTGCGCAACCTGTCCAAGAATCTTCTGGAACACAACATCGACTTCCACGCCGCGACCGGTGCCCTGGGCGGCGGCGCCCTAACTAAAGTGACGCCCGGCCAGCAGGCGGTGCTGCGCTGGAAGGCGAGCAAGCCCGGGGTCTTCGTCTATCATTGCGCCCCTGGCGACGTGATGATCCCCTATCATGTGACCCACGGCATGAACGGCGCGGTGATGGTGCTGCCGCGCGACGGCCTGAAGGTCGGCGGCAAGCCCTTCAAATACGACCGGGCCTACTTCATCGGCGAGCAGGACTATTACATCCCGCGCGACGAAAACGGCGCCTTCAAGAAATACGACAATGCCGGCGACGATCTTGCCGACTATCTCGAAACGATGCGCAAGCTCATCCCCAGCCATGTGGTGTTCAACGGCAAGGCGGGTGCCCTCACCGGCGACCGTGCGCTCAAGGCCAAGGTCGGCGAGACGGTGTTGTTCATCCACGCCCAGGCCAACCGCGACTCGCGCCCGCACCTGATCGGCGGACATGGCGACTATGTCTGGGAGGCCGGCTCCTTCAACGACGCACCCGACACCAATCTCGAAACCTGGTTCATCCGCGGCGGCTCGGCCGGTGCCATGGCCTACACTTTCAAGCAGCCCGGCACCTATGCCTACGTGAACCACAACCTGATCGAAGCCGTCCTGCTCGGCGCCACGGCCCACGTGGTGGTCGAGGGCACGTGGAACGACGATCTGATGATGCAGGTCGCCAAGCCAGGCCCGATCGAAAGCTGACCGCCGCCGGCGAGGCTGGGCGTCCGTTTCGTCGCGAACCCATAGGCGCTCAGCCGCACCTGCCCGCCACCGACCACACGCCGCCGGCATAGGACGGGGCTGCGAGCAGGCGGGCGGGCTTGCTCGACGGGCAGGCGAAATGGCCGAGGGCGGAAGAAGCCAGCGCGGCGGCATCCTTCTGCTGCTTCGCCCCCATGCCGTTCACTTTCAGGTCGAAACTCTGGCTCGCATCGTTGAAGGCATAGTCGAGCCGGTAGGTCTTGCCGTTGTAGAAGACCGGTTCCGAGCGCGCCTGGGTCTGCACCGTGGGCGTGCCGCGGGTGATGCTGACGTTGTTGTCCCTGGCGCAGGCGGCAAGGGTGGCGACGGCGGCGAGGCAGGCGAGTCGGTAAGCGAAAGACATGGCGCCTTATGCCCGCGACGCCTCGACCGGGCAAGCATGCCGTCGTATAGAACCGGCCCATGAGTCGCTTCGATCCCGCCTCTCTCCTCGTTGCCCGCACCCAGACCGCCGACGAAGGCGCCATCATCCGCATGGCGCAGAAATCGCGCGACCTCCGCGCCAAGGGCATGGATGTGGTGAGCCTCACCGTCGGCGAGCCCGATTTCGACACGCCGATCAATATTCAGGAGGCTGCAACCGCCGCCATGAAGGCGGGTTTTACGCACTATTCGCCGGTGCAGGGCATTCCGGAACTGCGCGCCGCGCTCGCGAAGAAGCTCAAGGCGGAAAACGGTCTCGACTATTCGGCTTCCGAGATCTCGATCACCAACGGGGCCAAACAGGCCATTGCCAACGCGGTCTTGTCGCTGATCGATGCTGGCGACGAAGTGATCATGCTGGCGCCCTACTGGGTGTCCTACGAGATCACCGTGCGCTTTGCCGGGGGAACGCCGGTGGTTCTTTCGGCATCGGTGGAGGAGAACTACAAGGTGCCGGCGGCGCGCATCGCCGCCGCTCTCAGCCCCCGTAGCAAGCTCCTCATCCTCAATTCGCCATGCAATCCGACCGGCGCCCTGTGGTCTAAGGCCGAACTCGAGGCGATTGCAGCAATCGTGCGGTCCCACCCGCGTCTGATGGTGCTGGCCGATGAGATCTATGAATACATTTTGTTCGACGGCGAGATGGCCTCGATCGGTGCTCTGCCCCACATGCGCGAACGGGTGATCACCGTCAACGGCCTCTCCAAGGGTTTTGCCATGACCGGCTGGCGGCTTGGTTACGCGGCCGCGGTAGAACCGATCACCCGGGCGATGACCCGCATGCAAAGCACGATCACGACCGGCGCCAACCAGTTCGTGCAGCGCGCCGGCATCGCCGCCCTCGAGGGCCCCCGCGATGCGGTCGAGGCCATGCGCCTGCGTTATCGGGCACGACGCGACACGGTGCTGGCGGGACTGCGGGCCATTGCGGGCGTCAGGATCGGCCCCATCCCTGCGACTTTCTACGCCTTCCCCGATGTGTCGGAACTTCTCGGCCGCACCGCCGGCAACCATAGGCTCGATACGAGTGATCTTCTGTGCGACTGGCTGCTCGAAGAACACGGTGTCGCAACGGTGCCCGGCACCGCCTTTGGCGCAGCGGGCTCGATCCGGCTTTCTTTCGCGGCGAGCGAGGCCGACATCGAGAAGGCCCTGGCGCGGCTTGCCAAGGCGCTGGGGAGCTTGCGGGCCTAGGGCCCTCACCCGCCCTTGGGGGCGAATGGCGAATGGGGATGACGGCCGGCCGTTGGTTCGCCTAGGCGGCGCGGACGATGTCGGCCTTGAGGCGGCGGGCGATGAGGCGGACGCGGTCCTCGGCGAAGCGGCCGACGAAGTCAAGATGCTGGGCCCGCTCGCGCAGCGGCATGGTTTCGTAGCGGGTCATCAGGGCCTCGACCAGCCGGCGGCCAAAGCCTTCGGCATCGAGGATCACCCCCTCCTCGGCCTCGTCGCGGGCCACATGGCAGGCCGCCTGCAGGATGCCGTGACAGCTCGACGGCAAGCCCGACTTGGCAAGGAGGCCCTTGAAGCCGGCAAAGCCCTTTCCGGCCATCAGGTCGCGGGCCCGGGCCAGCGCCACCCCCGCCAGATCGGCCAGGGCGCGTTCCACCACATGCAATTCGCCAAGGCAGGCGGCTCGCACGATGATCGACGGAGTCAGTAGGCCCTTGCCGATCAGGAACGGCACGGTGCGGGCAAGCTCGCTGTCGCTCGCCTCGACCAGGATGCGCAGGATCGCCGTCTCCTCGGCATCGGCGACGATCTCGGCGGCGTCATTGGCGGCGACCCAGCCGCGCTCGGCCATCAGCTGGTGCATGCGGTTCGAGGCGCGTTTGGCCAGGAGGATGCGGATGTCGAGCGGCAGGTCGGTCCGGCCCAAGAGCCGTTCCGCCATGGCCGGCGCCTGGCCGAGACGCCCAAAGAGAGCCTGATAGTCGGCATCGTCGAGAATGACCGAGGCATTGTCGAAGAGCGCCAGGCAAGGGCTGAGCGGCGCCTTGCGGATGATCTGCGCCTTGGCTTCGGGCGACAGATCGAGGCGGGCGGCAATGGTCGCCTGGCGGGCCTCGTCGCCTACCCGCAGCACCGCCAGCATGTGCCAATGATTGAGGGCGGGGGTGGCGGAGAGGAACGGCAAGGCGATGTCGTCTTCGTCGGCGATGATGGCGAACAGGATGTCGGCGTTGAGCTGGGCAAGGCCCGCCAGACCTTCGGCCAGGGCGCGCCTGACCGCTTCATCCGGATCGGCGGTAAGCTTCAGTGCTGTGGGCACCACCTGGTCACGCTCGGTGGCGGTAACGTCGGGGTCGGCAAGAAACGCCGCCAGCTGCCGGGCGAGCGCCAGGCGGGCGGGCAGCGTTCCATTGTCGAGGACCTCGTTGAAAATGCTGGTATCGAGACCGGGAGAGGCTTCGTCGTTCAAATGAGTCACCGTTTGCAGGCGGATCGCCCGCTAACGGTGCCAGTGAGACCTTAAGAATTGGTTCACCACGCCTGTTAAGAAAACGGTGAGGGATTGCTCGCCCGCGCCGGCAGGCGAAGCCGTGCGCCGAAACTCAGGCGATGACGCCGGCGAGTTTGAGCTTGAAATGCAGGATGTCACGGTCGAAGGGCTTCATCAGCACATCCGCCGCCCCCTGCAGGATCGACTGGCCGATGATCTCGGTATCGGGCGTCTCGGCATAGAGAAACACCACCGGCCGCTTGCCGTTCACATTGCGCCGGAGCCGGCGCACGAAATCCCGCGGCCTGCCGCTCGAGCCATTGGCCGCCAGCAGGACGACATCGGGAGAATTGTCGTTGCAATATTGCAGGGCTTCATCGGGCTTGGCGGCCTGGGCGGTATCGAGGCCCAGGAGGTCGAGCAGGTGCTGGAGGCTCCGGCTCTCCTTACTGTCTTCGTCAATCAGCAGACATCTTGCCACGTCCACAATTCCTTCCAGCTTCACCTTCGCTCGTCCACGCCCCGTTTCGCCTGCTGCGAGTCCTGCGCTGCCCAGGTTAATGAGCCGTTAATGGCGTTTTCCACAGCTTGTTAACAGGCCCTAAATACTTGCAGGAGCGACAGGAAATCGGCTTTTCCACAGGGTTTTCAACAGTGGCGGAATTGCGGCGTTCCACACCCGTTCACGACTCGCAAGGCGACTCAGCCACAGGCGGAAACAACTTTGGATGGAGTTGCTTGCGGGGCTTCAGGCGGGGCGGCGCATCCGCCAGGCCGGCGCGGCGGTGATGTACTCGCTGTAGCCCAGCCTGGCGATCGGCCGCATCGCCGCCGTGTCGACCCGGCCACCGGCGATATAGCGGTCGTCGATATGGATGCCGATCACCCGGCCGATGGTCAGGAAATCATCGACCCGGCCCTCGTCGTCGGGGAGTTCGACGACGCGGAACAGCCGGCATTCGAGGCAGGCCGGGCTGTCGGCGACGCGCGGCGGTTTGATCAGCCGGCAGGGCGCCTTGGCAAGCCGCGCGAGATCGAATTCGTCGACATGGGGGGCGGCGGTGGCGGAGGTGGCATTCATCGCTTCGCGCAAGTCGTAGGTCGCCAGATTGACGGCGAACTCGCCGGTCGCCTCGATGTTGCGCAGGCTGTCCTTGCGGCTGCCCGAACCGAAGGCGACATAGAACGGCTGCTCGGCGAAGGCGTTGAAGAAGCTGTAGGGCGCCAGGTTGGCGATGCCGTCGGGCGACAGCGTCGAGATCCAGCCGATGGGCCGCGGCGCCACCAGGGCCTTGAAGGGATCGAATTCCAGGCCGTGATCGTTGCGCGATGCGTCGTAGAACATGGATTTGATTTCGATTTCCGTGTCACCCTAATTGACCGTAATTACCGTAATTCATCATGCTTGCAATGCTGACACCACACGCAGTCGCAATCCACATGTGAGCAGCTCGGATCGGCCAGGGGTGCGCGATACAACCAGCGCGCGACCGGCAGCAGGGGAAGCCTCGCCAACGAGGGCCCATAGGCAAGCCGCAGCAGGCGGCCCGCGTCTGTTTTGGCGAGGCGGCGCAACATGAAATTCATACCGGCCTCGCCGGCCAGGTTGAAGATCAGCCGGTTGATGACCCCGGTTTTCATAAACGGGCCGAGCTCGCGATGCCACCGCTTGGCATAGTCGCTTCCCTCGATGATGCTTTGGGCCGCCAGCACCCCCGAGCGCATCGCATAGCGCATGCCGAAACCCGCCAGCGCATCCTGAAAGCCGGCCTGTTCGCCCACGACCGGATGCCCGCCCTGCATGGCGCTGCGCGCCAGCCGCATGTTGCCGAAGCCCCCGAAGGGCCGCGGGTTCTGCATCCGCAGCCCGGCGTGACGGCGAAAGAATTCCAGCGTCGCCCGCACATGCAGCGCCTGATCGCGAAAGCCGGTGAACATGCAACTCGCCACCGTGCCCCGCCCGCCTTGAACCAGCAGATAGGAATAGCCGCCGGGCGCGAGGGACTTGCCAAGCGCCAGCCACGCGCCGTCCGCCATGTCGGTCTCGAATATCTGGCCGGCGGCGATCATGCCCGCCTGTCGCGGGCCCGACGCCAGGACGCCTGGACCGTCGAGATGACGAACCCGGTCGCCGAACCGCACCGCGACGCCTGCCCGCAGCGCCTGTGCCAGCAGCGCGCGGTCGAGCGTGCCTTCGGTCCGGCCGCGTCGCAGCAGATAGAATAGCGGCCGCGCGCCACATACCTGATGAACCTGGCCGGCCGGATCGAACGCGATGCCCTTGTCGAAGCCGTGATATTCAAAATCGGTGTCAATGCCGGCGGCGCGCATCTCGGTCAGCACATCCTCTTCCTTTGACCAGTTTTCCAGTCCCTGAAAATCATCGTGGAACCGGTGCCCGACGCCAGAGTGCATTTCCCGCACCATGACCCGGCAACCGGCCCGCGCGAGCACGATGGCGCAGACCAGCCCGGCCGGCCCGGCCCCGATGATCGTTATATCATTCCGTATCGTCATGTCGATTTGGATCACGGGTCACGGCGACCGTACATTCACCCCCTCGTCTCCACCGCCGCGCGCAGCCGCCGCAGCAGCGCCGGCAGGTCGGCGACGCTGGCGATCGTATAGTCGGCGAGGTGGGCGATGTGCTCGGCCTCGGCGTTGCCCGAGAGGACCGCAACCGCCAGCCCCGCCCCGCCGTTCCGCGCCTCCTCCATGTCATGGGAATTATCGCCCACCATGGCGATCTCGAATGGCGCAAGGCCGGTGATCTCGGCGAAGCGGCGGATCATGTTGCCCGAGGGCTTCGGCACCGCCACCGTATCGGCGGCGATGATGTCCTCGAAATGCTCGATGACCCCGATATGGCTCATGTGGCTCAAGGCCGAGACATGGCTGTCGTTGGTGGCAACGCCCAACTTGATCCCCATGGATTTGAGCTCGGTGAAGATCGGCTCGAGCGGCATCAGCGGCTTCAGATAGTCTTTAACGAGGGGCGCATAGTCGTGATCGAGGATGCGCACCTTCTCGGCCGCACCTTCGGCATCGAGCCCCGGCCACCAGATGTCGATCAATTGCCGGGTGGTGCCGCCGGCCAATACCGAGCCCGGCAGGAACTTCGCCGTGGCCCGGTCGAGGCCCGCCTTTTCCATAATAAGTTCAGCACCTTCAGCGTCGACATTGAACAGTTCCATCAACATGCGCCGGTAGATCGGCACCCAGGTGGCGTTGACCTCGATGAGGGTGCCGTCCTTGTCGAAGAGAATGCCGCGGATGTTCATGGGGGCCCCCAGCGGGTGAGAAGCGATTGGGGATCGGGCCGCGGCCGGTCCTCGAGGGGCACGGTCGAGGTTCCCAGATAGATGAAGCCCGCCACCTTCTCGTGGGGAGCCAATCCCATGACCCTGGCCATGCCCGGATCATAGGCCATCCAGTCGGTCATCCACTGGCAGGCAAGGCCCACTGCGGTCGCCGCGATCAGCATGGTCTGGCACACCGCACCGGCGGAAAGCTGCTGCTCCCACAGCGGGATCTTGGGATGCTCCCTGGCCGTCGAGATGACCGCCACCACGGTTGGAGTCCGCAGCAGCAACCCGTGCATGGCTATCAACGAGTCTTCGCCATGCTCGGGATGAAGCTCCCGCCAGCGCCGGCGCAAACTGTCGCCGAAGCGGCGCCTGGCCTCGCCCTCGAACAGGATGAAGCGCCAGGGGGTGAGCTTGCCATGGTCGGGCACGCGCACCGCCGCCGCCAGAATTTCGGAAAGTTGTGCAGGCGTCGGTCCCGGCGCGCCCATGGCCTTGGCCGAGGCCGAACGGCGGCTGGCGAGAAGGCTCCGTATTGATGAAATATCGTTGAGCACCGGCATAGCACCGGCACCATGGCGAGAGGCACGACGGAAGGCAATGGTTTCAATTGGCGCCAGCCTGTTAACCCAAAATTAAGGATATGGTTGCCGGCCGGGTCGGCCCCATGCTTGGTTGTCGGGGCCGACCGGATTGGTCGGGGGAGAACAGAGTAAGGGGACTGAAGCGTGCACGACCGCATGACCCGTGAGACGCTTCCTCGCCGCCATCGCAGCGCTGGGACGGCCGCTGCGATGGCGGCGATTTTCTTTCTCGCCGCCGCCGTCATTGCACCCAATTCCGCCCATCCGGCGTCCGGCGAGCCAATCGAGCTGTCCGCCCTGCCGACCGATTCCAACGCCCTGCCCGACCGGCCGGTGCTCCATGACATTGCCATCGAGACGGTGGCCGCCGGCCAAGAAGGACTGGAACTTTCCGCCAGACTCACCGAGGACGGCGGCCTGATCACCCGCCCGGTGAGCTGGACGGTGAAAGGTGCCGACGACGGCCAGACGGTTTATTCCGGCGCTGTGCCGGTGGCCGACGTGGTCACGGCACCCGGCGACTATGTGATCGACATCAAATATGGCGCCGTCCATGTGGCCGAGACGGTGACGGTGGTGAAGGGAACGAGGTTGATCGCCAGTTTCGTGCTGAATGCCGGAGGGGTGCGCATCCTGCCACGGATTGGCGAGCTTGGCCTGCCAGCCACCCCTTCGCTTAGCCTCGTCTATGCCCTCTCCGGCCGTCACAAGGGCGAACTCATCGCCAGCTCGCGGGAGCCCGGTGAAATCCTGCGCGTTCCCGCCGGCGACTACCGGGTCGAAAGCCGCTTCGACACCGGCAACGCCGATGCTGTCGCCGACATACGCGTGAAGCCCGGCCTGATGGCCGCCGTGGAGATCGATCATACGGCGGGACTGGCCCGCCTAGCCTTCGTCGGCGCCCCCGACGCCGAGGTGCTGTGGCAGGTGGCTGATGCTTCGGGCACAAGCCTGCCGCCGATCCGCGGGCTTTCCGCCGAAGTGGTTCTGAAGCCCGGCGCCTACACCGCCGTGGCCAAGGCCGGCGGCGAAACCCTGACGGCGAAGTTCGATATCAGCGCCGGAGAGGCGCGCGACATCATCCTCGGGAACTGAGGAGGCTTCGCTGCCCCTACCGAAGACCATGCAGGCGGCGGTGCTGCGCGCCATCGCCACGCCGCTTGTCATCGAAACCCTGCCGGTGCCCCAGCCCCGCCGTGGCGAAGTGCTGATCAAGGTCGCCGCCTGCGGCGTCTGCCACAGCGACCTCCATGCGGTCGACGGCGACTGGACGCCGCTTCCCACCCTGCCGCTCGTTCCGGGCCACGAGGTGGTGGGTCATGTTGCCGGGCTCGGCGAGGGCGTTGAGCATTTCCGCCTTGGCGAGCCGATCGGCGTGCCGTGGATGTATTCGGCTTGCGGCACTTGCGAGTTCTGTCTCTCCGGCATGGAGACCATCTGCCTGAAGGCCGAGGCCACGGGCTATACCAAGCCGGGCGGCTATGCCGAATACATGATCGCCGATGCGGCCTTCTGCGGCCGTATCCCGGAAGCAGCCGATCTCTACGAGATCGCCCCCATCCTGTGCGCCGGGGTCACCACCTATCGCGGCATCAAGAGAACCGGTGCCAGGCCCGGACAATGGCTCACCGTCATCGGCATCGGCGGGCTTGGCCACATTGCCGTTCAATATGCCAAGGCTATGGGCCTCAGGGTCGCCGCAGTAGACGTGAGCGAGGAGAAGTTGGAGCTTGCCCGCCAGTTCGGTGCCGAGATGGCGTTCAATGCGGCAACGACCGATCCGGTGCGGGCCATCCGGGAGTCCATCGGCGGCAGTCATGGCGCCGTCGTCACCGCCGTGTCGCCCAGGGCCTTCGAACAGTCGGTCGGCATCGTCCGCAATGGCGGGACGGTCGCATGGATCGGCCTGCCCGGCGGCAAACAGGATGAAATCCGCCTGTCAATTGCCGCTGTCGTGAATGGTGAAGTCTCGATCCGGGGGTCCAGTGTCGGCACCCGCCAGGACTTGCAGGAAGCCATCGACTTCGCCGCCAATGGCCTGGTGCGGGCCCGCATCGAGAAGGCGCCGCTCGCCGACATCAACGGCATCTTCGCCCGCATGAAAAAAGCTGAGATCAACGGCCGCGTGGTGTTGGCAATCGCCTAGGGCGTGATCAAATTTAGTTGGATCGACCGCAATTCCCCCCACAGGGGGGGGGGGGAGAACAATTCAGAGTATCGACCCAAATTGATCAGGCTCTAGCCCGACTTGCAGGAGAGCGACGGCCCGGCCCTGAGCGATATGGCCAGGCGCGAGACAATGTCGTTGAACTCGGACTTGCGCGCTTCCGGATATTCGATGCGGAAATGTATGGCCTGGGTGCCGCGGCAGCTGGCCACCGCCTTGGCATAGACGATCCGTCCGTCCTTCGCCCCGGAATAGACGTACCAGCCGGCGCCGGGCCGCGCCAGATCGAGGTTGTTGCCGCGCTCATAGGTGACAAGCCAGCGATCCTGCTTCTCGCTCGCAGCCCTTCCGAGTGCCTCCTCCTTGAAGCTGCCGGCCAGATCGTTGCCCCACACCAGGAGCTCGGCCTCTCTGTCACTGGTGTGGAAGGCGAGGCCATCGCCGTTGGCGGGCGGAGGAACGTCATTGACAAAGCCCGGCGGGATGTCGAGCCGGATGCCATAGCGAACGTTGGCGTAGGGGGTCCAACTGGCGGCGAGCGCCGAGGTGGCAAGTAAGAGGAAAGCAATCAGGAAACGCATGGGGGGCGCCTTAGCGCAGTTTCCCGGAAAGTGGAACCCACTTTCCGGACAAGAAAAGGCGACGTATTTGCACAAGCCCATGTCGCGGACTTCCTTGACCCCTCGCGGTCCAGGGCCTACCAACGGCGATCAGCAGCGTTCTCCGCGAGAGACTGAAAGCAAGTCCGGTGCGGCCGACCCAATCGGGGGCCAATGCCGGAGCTGCCTTCCAGGCCGGCCTAACCGGCGCGCGTCAATTTGGAAGGCAGGCCGGATGTCGGAAACACTTGGAGTGATGCTGTGCGGCCACGGCAGCCGCGACGGCGATGCGGTTGCCGAATTTGCCGTTCTCGCCAATCACCTGAAGCGCCGCCTGCCGCATTATCCGGTCGAATACGGCTATCTGGAATTCGCCACGCCGATCATCCGCGATGGGCTGGACAGGCTGAAGGCCGCAGGGGTTTCGCGTGTGCTGGCGGTGCCCGGCATGCTGTTCGCCGCCGGCCATGCCAAGAACGACATTCCCTCGGTGCTCAACACCTATGCCGCCCATCATGGGCTCCGCATCGATTATGGCAGGGACTTGGGAATAGATCCCAAGATGATGCGGGCCGCCGCCGACCGGGTGCAGCAGGCGCTGGATGGGGCTGAAGGCGAGGTGCCACGCCACGAGACCTTGCTCGTCGTGGTCGGCCGCGGCGCTTCCGACCCGGACGCCAATTCCAATGTGTCGAAGGTGATGCGGCTCCTGTGGGAGGGCTTCGGTTTCGGCTGGGCCGAGACCGCCTATTCCGGCGTCACCTTCCCGCTGGTCGGGCCGGGGCTCGAACATGCCGCGAAGCTTGGCTACCGGCGCATCGTGGTGTTTCCCTATTTCCTGTTCACCGGCATTCTGGTGCAGCGCATCTACGAGGCAACCGATGCGGTCGCCGCCCGCCATCCGGCGATCGATTTCGTCAAGGCGCCCTATCTCAATGACCACCCGCTGGTGATCGCCACCTTCGAAGAACGCATCGAGCAGATCGTCACCGGCGACACGGCGATGAACTGCCAGATGTGCAAATACCGCACCCAGGTGCTGGGCTTCGAGGCGGAGGTGGGGGCGGCCCAGGAAAGCCATCACCACCATGTGGAAGGGATCGACACCGGCCCGAGCTTCGCTCTCGATCCCGACCGCCTGCTGCAAGCCAACCATCGTCACGGCCACGATCACCGCCATGCGCCCTACCCCCATGCCGATCACCCGCTCGGCCCCAAGAGCATGGTCGGCAAGCCGTGATCGACTATCTGCGCCAGCCGGACGCCATCTACGCCCGCTCCTTCGCCATCATCCGGGCCGAGGCGGATCTGACCGGCCTGGCGGAGGATGCCCGCGATATCGCCATACGGATCATTCACGCCTGCGGCATGCCGGAGATCGTTCGCGATCTGCGGATCAGTGCCGATTTTGCCGCCGCTGCCCGGGCGGCAATCGCCGCCGGGCGCCCCATTCTGGTCGATGCCGAGATGGTGCGCCACGGCATTGCCGACAAGACCCGCAATATCATCTGCACACTGAACGATCCCGCCGCACGCGAGTTTGGCTTGCGAACCGGCACGACGCGCTCGGCGGCGGCCGTCGAACTGTGGCGGCCCCACCTTGAAGGAAGCTTGGTGGTCATCGGCAATGCGCCGACCGCCCTCTTCGCGCTCTTCGAGAAGATCGATGAGGGAGCGCCCCGTCCCGCTGCCATCGCTGCCTTCCCGGTTGGCTTCGTGGGCGCGGCCGAATCCAAGGCCGAACTGGTGGCCAATCCGCGCGGAGTTCCCTACGCCACACTCCTTGGCCGCAAGGGCGGTTCGGCCATGGCCGCGGCCGTGGTCAATGCTCTGACCCAGGGTGCCGCATGAGCAAGTGGCTTACCATCATCGGCATGGGCGAAGACGGCTATGACGGGCTTTCGGCCCAGGCCCGGCAAAGGCTGGCGCAGGCCGAAGCGATCATCGGATCGTCCCGCCTTCTCGCCTTCCTTCCCGAAGCCCGTGCCGAACGTCACGAATGGCCGCAACCGTTCTCGGCCGTGGTCGAGCTCATCCGGCCCTTCGCCGGGCGGCGAACCGTCATCCTGGCGACCGGCGATCCCCTGAACTATGGCGTCGCCCGCAAGGTGCTCGAATTCCTTCCCTTCGCCGAGGTCGAGATCATTCCCCATCTCTCGGCCTTCTCGCTCGCCGCCGCGCGGCTCGGCTGGTCGCTGCCCGATTGCGATCGGCTGACGCTGCACGGGCGCGATGCGGCCAACATCGAAAGCTTCATCCAGCCGGGTGCCCGGCTTCTGGTGCTCACCGCCGATGCCACAACCATCGCCGAGGTGGCCCGCCGCCTCACCACTCGCGGCTTCGGCAAGAGCACGATCACGGTGCTGGAGAACATGGGGGGCCCACGCGAGCGTATTTCGTCCTTCGTTGCCGATGCGCCACCGGGCACGACTTTCGCCGATCTCAACACTCTGGCGATTCATTGCCTGACTTCGGCCGATGCTCAAATCCTGTCGCGGTTGGCCGGTCTGCCCGACGAGGTCTTTCTTCACGACGGCCAACTCAGCAAGCGCGAGGTGCGGGCCGCAACGCTTGCCGCCCTTTCGCCGGCTCCCGATCAGCTTCTCTGGGACGTGGGTGCGGGTTGTGGCTCCATCGCCATCGAATGGATGCGGGGCACGCGCGGGACCGAGGCCATCGCCTTCGAGAGCAACGCCGAGCGCCTGAAACTGATCACGCAAAATGCCGACCGGCTGGGAACGCCGCGCCTCAAGCAAGTTGCCGGAGATGCCCCCGCGAGTTTCGCCGGCCAGCCGGCACCCGATGCGGTGTTCATCGGCGGCGGTCTCGGCACTGCGGGAGTGTTCGCGACCGCCTGGGAGCGCCTCAAACCGGGTGGCGCCATGGTCGCCAATGTGGTCACCATCGAGGGTGAATTACATCTCTACGACCTGCACGAAAGATATGGCGGCGACCTGGCGCGGATCGAAGTCTCACGACTGACCCGCATCGGACCCTTGCGGGCCTTGAAACCCCGCATGGCCGTCACCCAATGGCGGACGCGCAAGCCATGGTGAAATCAGGCACGCTCTATGGCGTCGGCGTCGGCCCCGGCGATCCGGAACTGATGACGGTAAAGGCCTGGCGGCTTATCTCGCTGGCGCCGGTCGTTGCCTATCTCACCGCCAACGGCAGGGATTCGACGGCCCGCGACATCGCCCGGCCCTTCATGCCCGAGGGCGTGACCGAGCTTGCCATTGACGTGCCGATGCGCAGCGAGCGCGAACCGGCCCAACAGGCCTATGACCGGGGGGCGGCGGCAATCGCCCGGCATCTGCAGGCCGGCCGCGACGTGGTCATGCTGTGCGAGGGCGATCCCTTCTTCTATGGCAGCTTCATGTATCTCTTTGCCCGGCTGGCCAAGGACCACGAAACCATCGTCGTTCCCGGCGTCACCTCGATTACCGCCGCCGCCGCGCGGTTGCGGCGGCCGCTGGCGGCGCGCAACGAAGTCCTGAAGGTGCTGCCCGCCACCCTGGCGCCCGATCGCCTGCGCGAGGAATTGCTCACCGCCCAGTCGGCCGCAATCATCAAGGTTGGCCGCCACTTCGCCGCCGTGCGCAACATTCTCTCCGCCCTCGACCTCGTTTCGAAATCCATGGTCATCGAGAAGGCCACCCATGCCGACGAGCGCATCACCCGGCTGGAAGACGTGGCGGGTGACGCGCTTCCCTATTTCTCGACCATCCTCGTCTATGCCGGGAGCGAGCCCTGGTGAAGCCGGCGATCTTCATCCTCGGCGCTTCGGCCCTGCCGCTGGCACAACAGATCCGGGCCGCACTCGGGGCTGAGATTCACGCGCCCTCGGGGCTTGCCGGCGATGTCACCTATGCCCGGGCCACGCCGCATCTTGCTCGCCTGTTCCGCGATGGCCGCGCCATCGTCGGGTTGTGCGCCAGTGGCATCCTGATCCGCGCCATGGCACCCCATCTCAGCGACAAGACGGCCGAGCCGCCGGTCGTCGCAGTGGCCGAGGACGGCTCTTCCGCCGTGCCGTTGCTCGGCGGCCATCACGGGGCCAATGAGCTCGCCCGCCGCATCGCCGCCATATGCCACGGCCATGCGGCCATCACCACGGCGAGCGACGTGCGCCTGGGGCTTGCCTTCGACGAGCCGGAACCGGGCCTGGTGCTGGCCAACGCCCACGACATGAAGGCGGCCGTCGCCGCACGGCTGCGCGGCGAGGAAATCGCCGTCGAAATCACCGAACGCGCCGTCGCCGGATCGCCGTCGAAGCTTGTCTATCATCCGAGAATACTCGCCGTCGGAGTGGGTTGCGAGCGCGGCACCGATCCCCGGGAGCTGCGCGACCTGGTGGAGCAGGTGTTCCGCGACGAGGGCCTGGCGCCGCAGTCGATCGCCTGTTACGCCTCGCTCGACCTCAAGGAGGACGAGCCGGCGATTACCCAGTTCGCGCCGGTCTTCTTCCACACGGCCGAAGCCCTGGCGCGGGAAGTGCGGCGCGTCTCGTCGCCCTCGGAGGTGGTTCGGGCCGAAGTCGGAACCCCCAGCGTTGCCGAAGCGGCAGCACTTATCTCCGCCGGGCCCGACAGCGAGCTGATCGTCGCCAAGATCAAGAGCCACCGCGCCACCATGGCCGTGGCCAAAGCTTCCTCGCCGCTACTCCGGCCCCATGGCAGAAGCCGCGGGCGGCTCGATGTCGTGGGACTTGGTCCCGGTGCGGCGGAGTGGCGAAGCCCGGCGGCCGCAATGTCGCTGGCTGAAGCCTCCGACTGGGTGGGTTACGGCCTCTATCTCGATCTCGCCGCCGATCTTAAGGAAGCACAGGTCGAACATCGCTTCCCTCTCGGCGGCGAAGAGGATCGGGTGCGCCACGCCATCGATCTGGCGAAGCAAGGAAAGCGGGTCGCTCTCGTCTGCTCCGGCGATGCCGGCATCTATGCCATGGCGGCGCTGGTCTATGAGATCATCGACCTCGAACCTACCCGCATTGAAGTGCAGGTGATCGCCGGCATCTCGGCCTTCCAGGCCGCCGCGTCCAAGGCCGGTGCGATGATCGGCCATGATTTCTGCTGCATCTCGCTCTCCGATCGTCTCACCCCTTGGGAGGCGATCGAAAAACGCGTCAGGGCGGCGGCGCAAGGCGACTTCGTCATCGCCTTCTACAATCCGCGCTCGCTCAAGCGCCGCGACCAGCTGGAGCGGGCCATGGCTATTCTCAAGCTTCACCGGCCGCCGCAGACACCGGTGGTCATTGCCGTGAAGCTCGGGCGCAAGGATGAAAGGGTGAAGATCGTGGCGCTGGCCGACTTCGATCCCGATGATATCGACATGCTGACATTGGTGATGGTCGGTTCGTCGCAATCGAAATCCTTCAGGCGCGGCGACGGGCGCACCTATGCCTACACGCCGCGCGGCTATGCCAAGAAGCGGGATCTAACATGACCGTCCATTTCATCGGTGCCGGACCCGGTGCCGCCGACCTCATCACGGTCAGGGGCTTGCGCCTCATTCAGTCCTGCCCGGTGTGCCTCTATGCCGGCTCGCTGGTGCCGGCGGAGATCGTCAAGGCGGCCCCTGCCGGCGCCCGCATCGTCGACACGGCCCCCCTCACCCTCGACGAGATCATCGCCGAGATCGAAGCCGCCCATGTCCAGGGCTTCGATGTGGCCCGGGTCCATTCGGGCGATCCCTCTTTGTACGGAGCAATCGCCGAGCAGATGCGCCGTCTCGACCGACTGGTGATCGCCTATGACGTGACCCCCGGCGTTCCCGCCTTCGCCGCCGCCGCCGCCGTCCTCAACACCGAGTTCACCCTACCGGAAATCGCCCAGACGGTGATCCTCACCCGCACCGCCATGCAGGCCTCGCCGATGCCGCCGGGCGAGGCGCTGGAGGAGTTGGGCCGCTCCCGGGCAACCCTTGCCATCCATCTCTCCATCCGCAATCTCGCCTATATCGAGCGGGCGCTGACGCCGCACTATGGCGCCGACTGTCCGGTCATCGTGGTCTACCGCGTCACTTGGCCCGATCAGCTCATTCTGCGCGGCACGCTTGCAACCATTGCCAAGAAAGTACGCGCCGCCAAGCTCACCCGCACGGCGCTCATTCTCGTCGGGCCGGTCCTCGGGGCCGAGGACTTCCGCGACTCGGCCCTCTATGACGCTGGTCACGAGCACGTCCTGCGCAACCGGAAGACGATAGAAACCTAGACGTTTACCGTTTCTTACGCCTTGCGTTCATAATGCGCACCTGGATTTGGGGGCAGTGCCATGACCGTCGAAAAGGCAGCACTTGATATCGTGATCGATGCGGTGGTCGATCAGCTTCCAGCTGATGCCGTGGCTGACCCGACTCCCGGCACGCGTGAACTTTTTCTCGAGTTTCTTGCCGTAAGCCTCGGCAATCTTTACGCCAAGATGCCGCTGCCGAGCACGCTCTACGATCGCACCATGATGAAAATTATAACCAGCGGCATCGACGACGGCGAGGCCGGAAAACTGGTGACCCGGGCCGAGGACTGGATGCGGCTCGAAGGTGTCGTCCGCGCCGCCGAAGGCCAGAAGGCCTATATACTGAACCGCCCGTCGATGGCCGTGCTATCGACGGCGACCGAGGCCGGCACGCTGGGCGAGGTACTCGAGCGCGTTGCCCGCACCTATGCCGAACAAAAGACAAGCCCGGCCCTGCGCCGTAATGTCCGCCAGCTTGGCGCCTATTTCCTCACCCGCCTCGGGCGGAGCTGAACAGGTCCCCCTGCTCGGCGGCGAAATGGGCGCCCTCGTGGCGGAGCAACCAACGCTTGCGGTCGAGCCCGCCGCCATAGCCCACCAGCGTTCCGTCGGCGCCGATCACCCGGTGACAGGGCACCACGATGGCGATCGGATTGCGGCCGTTGGCCAGGCCCACGGCACGGCTCAAGCCAACGTCACCCAGGCTTCGCGCGATGTCGCCATAGGATTTCGTGGTGCCGCAGGCAATCTTGCGCAATTGCGCCCACACCCGGGTCTCGAAGTCGCTGCCGCCGCCATCGGCCGGGATGCCCTCGATCGCCGCCAGCTCGCCCTCGAAATAGGCGCGGATGCGATCGGAGAAGCCGAAAGGATTGGCGGAGCGTTCCGGCTTGGTGGCGCCGAACCTCGCCTTCATCTGCCGGGCGATCCGCCCTTCCCCGTCATCGAACTCGAGCAACAGCAACACCCCGTCGCTGGCCAGAAGCGCCATCGGACCCAAGGGCGTCTTGATGCGGTCGATCAGAATGACGGACATGGGGGGCGAGTTGACTGCCAAAGGCCCGGCCCGGTCAAGCCCGGTCGCGGACCAGACCACGCGGAATTGAGAGAAGCCAGCCGAAACCGTATACTTCTTCCCTACCCCAGCCTTCGCAGGGCCTCGCCGATCCTGGCCTTGCGGGCGTCGAGTTCCCGTTTGCGCTCGCGGCTTTCCTCGAGGACTTCCGGCGGCGCCTTGGCGACGAAGCTCGGATTGTCGAGGCGGGCGGCGATCGCTCCCATGTCCTTGCCGATCTTCTCGAGCTCCTTGCCGAGGCGGGTTTTTTCGGCGGCGAAATCGATGACCCCTTCAAGCGGCAGGGCGACGGTTGCCTCGCCCAGCACGATCTGGGCCGAGGCCCTGGGCACGCGATCCTCGAACCCGACAGTGGAGAGCCGGGCCAGCCGCATGATCTCGGTTTCCCACTGGGCCGCACGGCGCCGGGTTTCCTGGGTCGCACCGGCAATGACGCAGGCGATCCTGGCGCCGGCCGGCACATTCATTTCGGCCCTGACCGAGCGCACTTCGGAGACGAATTGGATGACCCATTCCATCTCGGCATCGGCGTGTGGATCGCCCAAGCCGCGGTAGGCCGGCCACGAGGCATCAATCAGCCATTGGTCGCGCGCCGCCGTCTTCTGCCACAGCTCCTCGGTGACGAAGGGCATGAAGGGGTGGAGCAGCACGAGAATCTGGTCGAGCGCCCAGGCGGCGGACGCCCTTGTCTCGGCCCTGGCCGCTTCATCGCTCCCCGCCAGGATCGGCTTGATCAGTTCCAGATACCAGTCACAATAGACGTTCCACACGAACTGATAGAGAGCACCCGCCGCTTCGTTGTATTTGTGCTCCTCGATCGCCCGGGTGACGGCGCGTTCGGTGCGCGCCGCCTCGCCGGCGATCCAGCGGTTGACCGTGACGCGGGCCGCCACCGGATCGTAGTTGGGATCGCGAGCCACCCCGTTCATTTCGGCGAAGCGCGCGGCGTTCCACAGCTTGGTGCCGAAGTTGCGGTAGCCCTCGACGCGGGACTTGGCGAGCTTGATGTCGCGGCCCTGGGCCGCCATGGCGGCAAGGGTGAAGCGCAGGGCATCGGCGCCGAATTCGTCGATGAGGTCCAGGGGATCGATGACGTTGCCCTTCGACTTCGACATCTTCTGGCCCTTCTCGTCGCGCACCAGCGCATGGATATAGACCGTGTGGAACGGCACCTCCTTCATGAAATGCAGGCCCATCATCATCATGCGGGCGACCCAGAAGAAGATGATGTCGAAGCCGGTGACCAGCACATCGGTCTTGTAATGGCGTTTGAGCTCCGGCGTCTGGTCCGGCCAGCCGAGCGTCGAAAAGGGCCAGAGGGCAGAGGAGAACCAAGTGTCGAGCACGTCCTCGTCGCGGCTGAGTACAACCCGCGAGCCGTAGTGCCGGAAGGCGGCGGCAAGCGCCAGGTCCTCGGTTTCCTCCACAAAAATTTCGCCGTCCGGCCCATACCACGCCGGAATCTGATGGCCCCACCAGAGCTGGCGCGAGATGCACCAGGGCTGGATGTTGTTCATCCACTCGTAATAGGTCTTGTCCCAGGTCTTGGGCACGAACACCGTGTCGCCATTGTCCACCGCGCGGATGGCAGGCTTGGCCAATTCGGCGGCGTTCACATACCACTGCTCGGTGAGCATCGGCTCCACCACCACATTGGAGCGATCGCCAAACGGTTGCGGAATGATCTTGTCTTCGCGCCCGCGATAAAATCCCAGCTCCTCGATTTCCTTCAGCACCATCTCGCGCGCCGCGAACCGGTCCTTGCCGCGATAGCGCTCCGGCACGTTGTTCTCGGGCGAACAAATCATCCGCGCCTTCTTGTCCATCAGCACGATCAACGGAATGTTGTTGCGCCGCGCCACCTCGAAATCGTTGAAGTCATGGGCGCCGGTTATCTTGACGGCCCCGGTGCCGAATTCGGGATCGGGATATTCGTCGGCAACGATGGGAATGTGGCGCTCGGCAATGGGCAGGCGCACCAGCTTGCCGACCAGGTTCTTATAGCGCTCATCCGACGGATGCACGGCTACGGCACCGTCCCCCAGCATGGTTTCGGGCCGGGTGGTGGAAATGACGATTTCGGCAATGCCATCGACCGGCCCATCGACCAGCGGATAGGCGAAAGACCACATGGCGCCTTTGGTGTCGCGGGTTTCGACCTCGAGATCGGAAATCGCCGTTTCCAGAACCGGGTCCCAGTTGACCAGCCGCTTATCCTTGTAGATGAGCCCTTCCTGGTAGAGCTGCACGAACACCTTAAACACGGCACGCGACAGGCCTTCGTCCATGGTGAAACGCTCCCGCGACCAGTCGCAAGAAGCGCCGAGCCTCCGGAGCTGGCGGGAAATGGTGCCGCCCGATTCCTCCTTCCATTCCCACACCCGCTTCAAAAAGGCCTCGCGGCCCATGCTGCGGCGGTCGGTCTTGTTCTCTTTCTGCAGGAGCCGCTCGACCACCATTTGCGTCGCAATGCCGGCATGGTCGGTGCCGGGCTGCCACAGCACGTCGCGGCCGCGCATGCGCTCGAAGCGGACGAGAATGTCCTGGATGGTATTGTTGAGGGCATGCCCCATGTGCAGCGAGCCCGTCACATTGGGCGGCGGAATGACGATGGTGAAGGGCTTGGCCTTGGGTTTCCGCCCCGCCTTGAAGAAGCCCCGCCCCTCCCATTCGGCATAGAGGCGGGCTTCCATTTCGGCTGGCGTGAAGGTCTTCTCGAGCATGGCGGGGGATTCTGCGGCGATTTCGGTTGGCCGGCGTTAAACACCAGCCGGTCCCGCCTTGCAACCGTCGAGAACCTAACGGCCTACCACTTCAGCGGCGGCGCCTTGCGGACCGCGCCGGAGAAGGCAACGCCCAGCTCGCCGCCCCGCCGCCAGATGACCCGGGCATCGCGCATCTTGCCGTCGGCCGGGGTCACCAGATGAAATTCATGGGGGATGGCCGACTGGTCGCCGCACTGGAGCCTGGCGCCGGTGTCGGAGAGGTCGCGGACGGCGCAATCGACCACCGACAGGCTCTTCAGCAGCAGGATCTTGCCCTGCTTGAGCACCCGCTGCCGTCGCCCGATGCGGTTGTTTTCCTGAAGGCTGTCTTGCGCCATGGGCTCCGAGCCCGATTGGATCGGGCGCCAGCTTAGGCTGTCATCCCTTCCAAACCCTTTACGGCCGGGAGTCGATTTTGGTCACCATTTCCGCGGCGGGGCGAGCTTGGCGGGGCCGGTGAAGGCAATGCCCACGTGATCGTCCCGCCGCCACACCACCTTGGCATCGCGGATCGTCTTGTCATGGGGCAGGAGCAGGCGGAACTCGTTGGGCACCGCCGCCTGGTCCTGGCAGCGCAGGCGGGCTCCGGTTTCCGACAGGTCGCGCACGGCGCAATCGATCACCGACCGGTTGTTCATGGTCACGATCTTGCCGTCCTTGAGCACCCGCATACGGCGGGCGCTGCGCTTGTCGTCATAGGCCATAGCCAGTCCGCCGGGGGCGCAGATGCGCCCGCGCAGTCTAGCATACTATCACCTATGATTGGTTAACCTGCGATGACGCAATCCAAGCTAGCGGCTGCGGCGGGCCACCCGCTCGATTTCCTCGCGCACCAGGCGTTCCACCAGGGCCGGCAGATTGTCGTCGAGCCACTGCTTCAGCATGCCCCGCAGCATGTCGCGGGCCGTGTTTTCCAGGGGACGCTCGCCCATGGCCCGGCTGAGGAAGGTTTCGGTCAACCGGTTGAAGGCACTGCCGGCGGCGGCGGCGGCCTCGGCCGACAATAGGGCCGGATCACCGGCATGGCTCGGCGCGGTCACCGCGACCGCCGGTTCCTCGTATCGCGAGGGTTGGGGCACCGGAACCACGGTTTCGGCTTCTCGCGAGAAGCGGGCGCGCGGTGCCGGAAGTTCCGGCGCGCGGTTGCGGCTGATGCGTTGGCGCAATTCCTGAATTTCGGCTGCCGCCGCCGACACTTCCTCGCCCACTTTGACCCGCAATTCACGCATCGATCCGGTGATCGGCGCGGCGCTCCGACGTGCCGCCAGCGCGCGCGGCACTTCGCCGATATCCTCGTGGATCGCCTTGCGGATCGAGGCGAGCAGCTCTTCCATCTTGGGCTCGGCCGTCACAGCGAATTCCTCACGTCGTGCCGGACACTGAAGGTCTCCGGGTCACGTCAGAATTACGCCTCGCGATTGTTCTTGTCGATACGCGCCGGGACTATTCAACAGTATCGACGCCGGTGCCGAACCACTTGTCACGCACCTTGCGGTAGTTCTCGCCCGGGTCGTAGAGCGGCACCTGCAAGGCGAGGTCGCGCGCCGTCAGGCGGCCGATGGAACTGAGCATCAGATAGGCGTTGAGCACCTGGTCGCGGCGAAACTGGATAAGAGTGGAGCGGGCGGTAACCACGGCCTGCTGGGCATTGAGCACATCGAGCGTGGTACGGGTTCCCGCCCGATACTCCTCTTTCACGCCGTCGAGCGCCAGCTGGGCCGCGGCGACCTGATCGTTGGCGGCGGAAATTTCCTGGCGCGAGGCGCCGACGGCATTCCATGTGGCGGCCACCACCTGGCGGACGGCGCGTACCTTCTCGATGACCTGAATGCGGGCCTGACTCGCCGATTGCTTGGCCTGACGAACCTTCGAATAGTAATAGCCCTGCTCGTACAGAGGAATGGTCAGCACGCCGTATATCGACGCCGATTCGGTGTGGCCGCCACGCTGGGAAAGGTTGTCATAGGCGCTGGCGGTGGCCTGCAGCGAAAGCTGCGGCAGAAGTGGCGCCCGCTGCACGCCGACGGCGTGATTTGCGGCCTCCTCGACGAAGGCCTGGCTCAGTATCGTCGGGTTGGTCTGCTCGGCGATCCGGTAGGCTTCCTCCAGGGAGGGAGGAGTCTTAACCAATGGCGGAGAAACCAGCTTGCCCGGCTGATTACCGATGATCTGCACGTAAGTCGCAACCCAGTTTGCCATCTGCGACTGGTAGGCAGCCAGCGTGCCCTTGGCCTGACTTAGACTGGCCTTGGACTGAGCCACGTCGGTGCGGGTGATCTCGCCCACCTTGAAGCGCTCGTTGGAGGCCTTCAACTGGGCCTCCAGCACACCGACATTTTCCTGTTGCAGGCTCACCAGTTCACGGTAATAGATGACGTAAGCGTAAGCCTGGACGGCGTTGAACAGCACCTGCTGTTCGGTGCCCAGCAGGTTCTGCTGGCCGGCCCTCACATTGGCCTCGGCCTGGGCCGTGCCCTCGACGGTGCCAAATCCGCGGAAAATCGGCTGGGTCAAGGTAATCTTGACTTGCCCGTCCATGTTCTGGGTATAGGTTTCCGTGGTCTTTTTAGTGGTCGAGAACAAGCTGGCGGTCGGAATGCTGGTCTGATCAGTGAAAGTTGGTCCGATATTGCCCTGCAAAGTCACCGTTGGACGCCAGCCGGACAGGGCCTGCGGGACATTTTCGTCGGTGGCCCGCTGCTGGGCCCGGGCCGCACGCAACGTCGGGTTGCCCAGATAGGCCTGGGACAGGGCCTGCGGCAGGGTATCGGCCGCCGCCGCATTGAGCGCCATGACGACGGCCGCAAGCGCGCCAAACGAACCCCAGATTCTTCCGGACCAACCCTTCATCAACACCACTTCCCCAAGCCGACCGGAATCAAACCGGTGGTGCGTCCCATCCGCAGAATAGCCGATTATGGTTGGCGCGAAACCTTTAAAAAACAAATGAAGGGGCTTCCTTAACAAAGCCTGGCAAGGCCGCAACCGAGGCATCGAAGGCGTCACGGCTGGCAACTGCCGCACCGGCAACCGTCCAGATTCTGGCTTTTGCCATTTCGGCCTCGCCGACCACGGTGACCAGGCGACCGCCATCCGCCACCTGGGCGATCAGCTCGCTCGGCAGGTCACCGATCCGGCCCTCGACCAGAATGACGTCGAACGGCGCCTCGCCGGCAACACCGCCGGCGAGTGGGCCCTCGACCACCGTCACATTGCTAACCTCCGCCAGGTTCTTGCGGGCCGCCGCTGCCAAACCGGCGGGCGCGGCGTGGCACCGTCGGTGAGCGGCACGTCCTCGTCGACATAAGCGACAGCCCGGCGCGCGGCCGGCACGAAATCTTCCCGGGCGATCGCCGCCATGGCATCGATGATGCGCCGGTCGGTGATGCCGTTCGGCCGCACCTGTGACTCGACCATATTTGCTCGGGCAGCTGCAAAATCCATCGTCTTCCGAATCCTGACCGGTGCCGGTATCGTAGGCTGCACCTGATAGCCAAACGGCGCCGCCAAGTCCACCTCCGGGTGAAGCTGTGGCTTGCGGATTTCCCCGGTTGTTTCGCCACCCCCCTTCGCCTATAAGCCCGCCCCAAGGCCTCGTGGCGGAGTGGCTACGCAGAGGACTGCAAATCCTTGCACCCCGGTTCGATTCCGGGCGAGGCCTCCATATTTGCCGATTTCCTGACCGATATCGACGGGTGGTGCTAGGCTGACAGGGTGATGAGCGACAGCCTTCTCTATCACGACGGCAACTTCGCCCTGCAGGAAGAATTTGCGAGCCGGGCGGTGGCGGCGCGACTCGAGTCCCTGGCAAGGACGGCCTTCAGCCCAACGGACAAAGAGTTCATCGAGAGCGCCTTCTACTTCTTCCTCGCCACTGCCGATCGGGAAGGCCGCCCCGACTGTTCGTTCAAGGGTGGCGCGCCGGGCTTCGTGCGGGTGACGGCCCCCGACGAGCTTGCCTTTCCCGACTATGACGGCAATGGCATGTTCCGAAGCCTCGGCAACCTGACAGTCAATCCCGCCGTGGCCCTCATCTTCATCAACATGCACGGAAATCCGCGCCGGCTGCGCATTCTCGGTAATGCCCGGGTGAGCCGCAGCGATCCGCTGATTGCCGCAACCGTGGGCGCCCAGATGATGGTCAGGGTCACGGCCCGGGCGATCTTTCCCAACTGCCCGCGCAACATTCCGAAGATGCAGCTGGTCGAGGCGTCTCCCTTCATCCCAAAATGGGGCGAGGAACCGGTCGAGCCCGCCTGGAAAGACGCCGAAGAATACCGCGACGTGGTGCACCCGCGCCAGAAAACGCCACGTTAGTCTTCTAGCCGTGCTTGCCGGCGCGCGGCGCGCCGAAGCCTATGCGACGGGCCAGCGACGGCCAATTGCGGTGCAGCCAGTAGCCAAGCCGGACGGTCGTGCGCCGTTGCAGCCGACGGGCCATCGGAAAGTCGACAGCGAGCACGGTTACGCCCAAGGGAATCATCCAGTAGCCAAGCACCGGCAGAAAGCCCAGGACACCGCCCACCAGCAGCAGACCGCCCAACCCGACGCGCAGCACCGGGTGTCCCGGCACGCTAATCTTCCAACCGGCAAAACTGATCTTCTGCATGGGCGCTCAGCTGTCTCCGCTGCCAATATAGCAAGCCCCGGCCAAAATATAAGGGCGCCAGAAAGGGCTTTGCCGCCGTCCACCCGCTCTGCCTCCCGGCGGCTTCAATAGCTGGCTCTCCAGCCACGTGCGGCCTCGTGCTAGCTGTTCTGGTCTGTTGAAATGACGCCTGTCGGACCGCCAGCTCGAAAATATCGCCAAACAACCTGCAGCAGAGCTGCCGCAACAATTACCACGATTCCGGTTTCAAGCAGCACGTTCCACGGCGGCACCGTGAGGGCGAAGAAAGTGCGTGCAAAAGGTATCAGGAGGACCAGAACGAATCCGATAGCCATGCCGGCAACCAGCAATCCCCGCCACGAGACGAGAGGCTTCGCCAGGACCATGAGAACACGCAACCCGAGAAGCGAGAGAACAATCGTCGCAAGGGTCTGGTCCTGCTCGAGTGTGGTTGAAGTCTCCATCCGGGCAAGAAGGATGCTGACCGGCACGGCGGCTGCCAGAATGACACCGGCAGGCAGAGTGAAGCGCAAGAGCCTCGAAAGAAAACCAGGATGGTAGCGGCGGGTGTTTGGAGCAAACGAGAGGAAAAAGGCAGGCGTGCCAATCGTGAATGCATCAATTAATGTGAATTGTCTCGGCAGCAGCAGAAAAGACCACTGGGCAAGACTCAAGATCATCACCAGCACCATCGTATAAACAGTCTTGGTCACGAAGAGGTTCGCGACGCGCTCCACATTGGCCGGCACTCGACGGCCCTCTGCAACAATTCGCTAACCCGCAAGATTGACTTTCGGCACGCTGCCTGTCCTGCCTTGGCTTCACTCGCTTCCGGATTATTGCCAATGAATTGAAGGGGATTGGGGAACACGACAAAAGAGCTTTTCCGCCGTCCGGGGCTCTGCTATAGGGCGCGCGTCGTTCCCCGATAGCTCAGTTGGTAGAGCATTCGACTGTTAATCGAATGGTCCCTGGTTCGAGTCCAGGTCGGGGAGCCATTTCCTGGATGTCGCTTGGGACAACTTTGGCCTCCCGATTGTTCCCTCCAGCGGCGACCGTTTCCACAGGTATGTCAAACGCTTGGCGGAATACCAATGCACTCGCTCGGCGCCGCCCGGCAACCCCACGGGGATGGAAGTGGCCAATTCGATGAGCCAGCAGGATTTGCCATACCGCCTAGCGGCGCTTGACCGGAAGCTTCGGATTGCTTCGACTCCCGGCGATGTTTGGCGGGCATTGCAAGACCTCAGCGCCGGGCTCGTCGGTTTCCGGCTCTTTACGATGATGACCGTCGACCTCGCCAACGATCTCGCGCGCCGTAGCTATACAAGTCATCCGGCCGAGTATCCGGTTTCGGGCACCAAACCCATGCAGCGCGACGCCTGGTTCGATATTGTGCATGGCCAGCAGCGGCCCTTTGTCGCAAACACCATCGCCGATATCGCCAAGGTGTTCCCCGATCATGAAACAATCCGCTCGCTGGATTGCGGTTCGGTGGTCAATCTTCCGGTGGTCGTGGGCGGACGCCTCGCCGCGACGATCAATTTGCTGCATGCCGAACACTATTATGGAGTCAATCGCATCGACTTGATCGTGCGATACCTGACCCAGCCGGCGCGGCGGGCCTTTGACGCGGCCGGTGCGCCGATATGATTTGGCCTCGGCACCGAACGATGTAAGTCTAGGAGCCATGGCGGGGGGCACAGAGATGAAAGGATTAGCAGCCGGCCGGCCGGCATTCGCCGTTGTGCGGCGCTTTGCGGCATTTCTTGGATCGCTCCTACTGACCTTTCTCGGCCTCACCGCCGTGACCTTTGGCATCGGCCGCTTCATTCCCGTCGATCCCGTCCTGGCGGTGGTCGGCGACCATGCCACCCGCGCCGTCTACGACAAGACCTACCTCGCCATGGGTCTCGACCGGCCGGTCCCGGTCCAGTATCTCATCTATCTCCGCAAGCTCGTTTCGGGCGATTTCGGCCAATCGGTGATGACATCGCGCCCGGTACTGAGCGATCTCATGCAGTTCTTTCCGGCGACCTTCGAGTTGGCGACGATCGCCACCCTGATCGGCGTCATCATCGGCGTCCCTGCCGGAGTGACCGCCGGCGCCCTGAAGGGCCGCTGGCCGGATCACCTGGTTCGCATTGTCGGTCTTTTCGGCTACTCCATGCCGGTGTTCTGGCTGGGGCTCGTGGGCCTTTTCGTCTTCTATGGAAAGCTCGGCTGGGTGTCAGGCCCGGGGCGTCTTGACGTCGCCTACGACGATATCGTGACCAGCCGCACCGGCATCATCCTCGTCGACAGCCTGATCGAAGGCGAATGGGCGGTATTCAGGAACGCGATTGCTCACCTGATCCTGCCCGCTGGTATTCTCGGCTACTTTTCTCTGGCCTATATCGCCCGGATGACCCGCAGCTTCATGATCGAACAGCTAAGTCAGGAATATGTGGTCGCCGCCCGCGTCAAGGGCCGTTCCTTCTGGGGCGCGGTGTGGCACCATGCTTTCCCCAACATCATGGTTGCCCTGATCACCGTGATCGGACTGAGCTATGCCTCCTTGCTCGAAGGTGCCGTACTCACCGAAACCGTCTTCGCCTGGCCGGGGCTTGGGCTCTATATCACCCATTCGCTGTTTAACGCCGACATGAATGCCGTCCTCGGCGGCACCCTGATGGTTGGCGCCGTCTTCATCGGCGTCAATCTGCTGTGCGACCTTCTCTACAAGATCTTCGATCCACGGCTGCGTACTCAATGACCGGTTCGCTCCGCCAGTGGCTCGCCAGCGACCAGCCGGCCTCGCGGCGCCAGGCCGTGCTCGGCAATCTGGCGCGCGGTGCCAAGGCCATCATCACCAATCCGGCGGCTCTCACCGGCCTCTTGATCGTCATCGCGCTGCTGATCGTCGCCCTGTTCGCACCGTTGATCGCCGGCCGCATCTCGCCCATCGCCCAGGACCTTGCCGCCCGTCTGGCTCCGCCCAGTTCGGCCCATTGGTTCGGCACCGACGAACTGGGCCGCGACATCTACGCCCGCACCGTCCACGGCGCCCGCGTGACCCTCACCATCGTCATGCTGGTGGCCGTCTTCGTCGCTCCCATCGGCCTCGCGGTCGGCACCGCAGCCGGCTACCTGGGCGGCTGGGTCGACGCCCTGCTCATGCGCATTACCGACATCTTTCTTGCCTTCCCGCGCCTGGTGCTGGCGCTGGCCTTCGCGGCCGCCCTCGGTCCAGGCATCGAGAACGCGGTGATCGCCATCTCGCTCACCGCCTGGCCACCCTATGCTCGCATCGCCAGGGCCGAAACCGTTACCATCGCCCGCAGCGATTTCATCGCAGCCGTGGTGTTGCAGGGCGCAGCCAGTGCACGAATCCTGTTCCGCCACATCGTGCCGCTCTGCCTGTCGTCGGTCATCGTGCGCCTCACTCTCGATATGGCCGGCATCATCCTGACCGCCGCCGGCCTGGGCTTCCTCGGCCTCGGGGCCCAGCCGCCGACGGCCGAATGGGGTGCCATGGTCTCGTCGGGCCGCGATGTGATTCTCGACCAGTGGTGGGTTGCGACAATTCCCGGCCTTGCCATCTTTATCGTCAGTTTGGGCTTCAATCTCCTAGGGGACGGATTGCGCGATGTGCTCGATCCGAAGAACGCATGAGCGAACCGCCACTCATCGAGGTCGAAGACCTTAACGTGTCCTTTCCCGGGCGCGGCGGGTTGACCCGCGCGGTGCGTGGCGCCAGCTTCTCGCTGGGACGCGAGCGCCTCGGCATCGTCGGCGAATCGGGATCGGGCAAGTCGACGACCGGATGGGCCCTGCTCGGCCTCGTTCCGCGCCCCGGTATCGTGACCGCCAGGCGCATGTCGCTGTCGGGAACCGATCTACTCTCCTTGGGAGAGAGCGATTGGCAATCCCTGCGCGGCCGCCGCATGTCGATGGTGATGCAGGACCCGAAATACTCGCTCAATCCGGTTCTCCGGGTCGGCCGGCAGATTCAGGAAACCTATCGGCTGCATCACCGATCCTCTGCCGCCGAGGCCCGCCGCCACGCCCTCGCCATGCTGGAGGCCGTGAGAATTCGCGACGCCGATCAGGTCTTTCATCTCTACCCCCATCAATTGTCCGGCGGCATGGGGCAGCGGGTGATGATCGCCATGATGCTGATTGCCGAGCCCGACCTGCTGATTGCCGACGAGCCCACCTCGGCGCTCGATGTCACCGTGCAGAACCAGGTCCTGCGCATCCTCGACGACCTGGTTACGGTGCGCGGCATGGGACTGATCTTCATCAGCCACAATCTCACCATCGTATCGAGCTTTTGCGATCGGGTACTGGTCATGTACGGCGGCAGGATCGTCGAGGAATGTAAGGCGGACGAGCTGGACCGGGCGAAGCACCCCTATACACGGGCGCTGATCCGGGCAGCCCCTTCGCTCGCTTCATACCAGCCGGAACTTTCGGTCGTCGTCCGCGATCCGGAATGGCTGGCATGATCGAGGTCAGCAACCTGGCCGTGACCTTCCGCAATGGCGGACGGCCGGTCCACGCCGTGCGGGGGGTTTCCTTCAGCGTTGCCGAAGGCGAGACCTTCGGCATTGTCGGAGAATCGGGATCGGGTAAGTCGACGGTTCTGAAGGCGGTTGCCGGTCTGTGCGCAACCGCGGGCCCAAGCCTCACCATCAACGGTGCGGCAATGGGTGCCAAGCGGAGCAAGGCCGAACGCCGCCTGATGCAGTTCGTCTTCCAGGACCCCTACGGCTCGCTGCATCCGCGTCAGACCGTCGATGACATGCTGCGCGAACCGCTGTTGATCCACGGCGTGACCGGAGTCGACGCCAAGGTGGCGGAAGCCCTGGCCGACGTCGGCCTGGAGCCCCAACACCGGTTCCGCTTTCCCCACCAGCTCTCCGGCGGCCAGCGCCAGCGGATGGCGATCGCCCGGGCGCTGATCCTGCGGCCGCGCATCCTTCTCCTGGATGAGCCGACATCGGCACTCGATGTGTCGATTCAGGCGGAAATCCTCAATCTGCTGTCACGGCTGCGCCGCGGCTATCAGCTGACCAGCATTCTGGTCAGTCACGACCTTGCGGTGGTCGCCCATCTGTGCAGCCGCATCGCCATCATGCAGCAGGGCCTCCTGGTCGAAATGCTCGATGTCGAGAGCCTGCGCCGTGGCCAGGCGAAGGAGGCCTACACGCTCGAACTGATCGCCGCCAGCCGCGGCTATGCGCGGGCGGGTCAAGTCACCGGGAGCTTGCTACCGGCCGGAAAAGGGTCTGATATGGCGGGCCTTGCCAGGGCGGTAGCCGTTGAGAGCCGGCCCGGGCCATCACAAGGTTCAGGGAGGGACTGATGCTAAAGTACTTGAAATATGCATTCTTTGCCGGGGTGCTGGTGGCGCTTGCGCCGGTGGCGACGGCGGAAACGCCCACCGATACCCTGGTGATCGCCAAGAATATCGACGACATCATCACGCTCGATCCGGCCGAAGCCTACGAGCTCACCGGCATCGAGGTGGTCACCAACATGTATGACCGCATCATGCGGTTCGAGCCCACCGACATCAATAAGCTGGTCCCCGGCGTGGCCGAGAGCTACGCGGCGAGCGACGACGGCAAGACCATCACCTTCAAGATTCGCAAAGGCATGACCTTCGCGTCGGGCAATCCGGTGACCGCGGCGGATGCCGCCTATTCGCTGCAGCGCGTGGTGAAACTCGACAAGACCCCGGCCTTTCTCATCACCCAGCTTGGCTGGAGCAAGGACAATGTCGACCAGATGGTGACGGCTCCCGATGCCGACACCCTGAAGATCACCATCACCGAGGATTTCTCGCCCTCGCTGGTGCTCAGCCTGATGTCGTCGGTGGTGGCTTCGGTCGTCGATATGCAGACGGTCAAGGCCCACGAGGTGGATGGCGACATGGGCTATGCCTGGCTCAAGAGCAATTCGGCCGGCTCCGGCGCCTATACGCTCAAGGCGTGGAAAGCCAATGACAGTGTGGTTCTGGAAGCCAACCCGAGCTATCGCGGCGGCCTGCCGGCGATGAAGCGGGTGGTCATCAAGCACGTGCCGGAACCGGCGGCCCAACGGCTGCAGATCGAGAAGGGCGACATCGATATCGCCCGTGACCTCACCGGCGACCAGGTGGCCGGCATCGCCGGCAACAAGGACATCGTTGTCAACACCATTCCGCAGGCGACGCTGTACTATGTCGGCCTCAACTTGAAATTCAAGCCGTTCCAGGATGTCAGGGTGCGCCAGGCCATGCACTATCTCGTCGACTATGACGGCATGGTGAACTCGTTCCTGAAAGGCAGCATGAAGGTTCACCAGAGCTTCTGGCCCTCGGGTTTCTGGGCCTCGCTCGACGAAAACATGTACACCTTCGACCCGGCCAAGGCCAAGGCGCTGCTCGCCGAGGCGGGCTATCCGGACGGCTTCGCAGTCGAGCTCGATGCCCAGAATTCTTCGCCCGGCGCCAATATCGCCCAGTCGATCCAGTCGACCATGGCGCAAGGCGGCATCAAGGTGACGATCATTCCGGCCGAGCAGAAGACCCTGCTCACCAAGTACCGGGCCCGCCAGCACCAGATGCTGCTGGTCTATTGGGGACCGGACTACATGGACCCGCACACCAACGCGGACTCCTTCGCCCGCAACCCCGACAACTCCGACAGCCCGAAGTCGAAGCCGCTGGCCTGGCGCAACAGCTGGGACATTCCGGAAATCACCAAGATGACCGATGCCGCGGTGCGCGAGCGCGACACGGCCAAGCGCGAGCAGATGTACAAGGACCTGCAGAAGAAGGTGATGGAGGAAGGCCCCTTCATCATCATGTTCCAGGACACCAAGCAGGTGGCCGAGCGGGCCAATGTCAAGAACTTCGTCATGGGTCCCAGTGCCGACGTCGTCTACTTCAACCTGACGACCAAGTAGGCCGGTTGGTTTCCGGCTTTCTCGACCGGCATCGTGCCGAACGGCTGATGGCGGAACAAGGGCTCGATGCCCTTGTTCTGGCCCAGCCCGAGACCCTTACCTATGCCACCGGCGCATTTCCGGGAGTTGCAAGTTTCTGGCGCCGCGCCGGTGCCGCTTTTCTGATCGTCCCCGGCGACGCGAATGTGGCGATGTCCGCCATCGTCGGGGATTTGCAAGCGGAGAGCTTCAAGGCCCAGTCGCAACTCGCTGACGTGCGCAGCCATCGCATCTGGGTGGAGACGGGTGATTACGACCCCACCCTTGCTGCCCCGGGCGATGTGGCGGCCGCTCTTGTTGCAAGGGACATGGCGGCCGGAAAGCCGGTGCGCACACCGCGCCCCGCCCAATTCGATCTTACGGCATCGCTGGGACTGTTGCGCGATGTCTTGGCCGAGCGGGGCCTGTTGCGCTCCCGGGTGGGACTTGAACTGGGATTTGTCGCGGCCGGCGACTTTTCCGCCTTTGCCCGGACGATGCCCGACCCCACCTGGATCGATGCCACAGCCATTGTCGAACGCCTGCGGGCGATCAAGCATCCCGTCGAGATCGAACACCTGCGGACCGCCGCCGAGCTTTCCCAGGCGGCGGTAGGCGCGCTCGTCCGAGCGATTGTCCCGGGCATGGATGCGGCTCGCATGACGGCGATCTGGCGGGAAGCGGTTCTCGCCGAAGCGCTACGGCGTAATCTGTCGCCCCCTGATTCAAGCTGGGCTTACATTGCCGTTGGCGGTGACGGCTTTGCGGCCGGCGGACCGGCCCGCGGCGGCGACCTGATCAAGATCGATGTGGGCTGCATCATTGCGGGTTACAGTTCCGACGGGGCCCGCACCGCGGTGCTGGGCAAGGCCAGCCCCGCTACCCGAAAACTCTACGATGCCCTGGGTCGCGGCTTCGACGCGGGCCTTGCGGTATTGCGGCCCGGTACCGCCCTTCGCGATGTCCATCGCACCGTGCTGCACGCCATGTGGGACCAGGGCTTTACCACCTATGGCCGCGGCCACTTCGGCCACGGTGTCGGCGCCAGCGTCTGGAGCGAGGAGTGGCCCTTCATTTCGGCCGATGCCACCGCCCTGGCCGAGCCCGGCATGGTGCTTGCCTTCGAAGTGCCATATTACATCAAGGGGCTCGGCGGCTTCATCATCGAGGACCAGCTGCTGGTGACCGAGTCGGGAGTTGCAGCGATGGCTCCGTCACCGCGCGATCTGATCGAGATCGCCTGCCTTTGAGGCGGCGTCATTTTGCCGCCGTCCCGCAAGCCGGGATCAACTCGCCGGCTGTGACTTGTTGGGCGCATGGTCGAGTTCGGCGACCCACGGAAATTTGCGGACCTCGTCGCCGCAATAGCCGAGATTTTTTACCGTCGGACTCTGCCCCACTTGGCCGGCCGCCTCGTATTCGGTGCCGATCAGGCGGTCGAACACGTTGGTGACGATACCGAAATTGCCGTTTTCCGAATGGAAGTGATGCAGCAGGTGGTGTCGGCGCATATACTGCATCGTCGGCGAGGCGAAGCGTACCGGCAGGTGGGCGGCGCAATGGAAGAACTCATAGATCATCAGGGCGATGAAGCCGCCGCACACCGCCGCCGCCGCGCCCGGCCAGCCGAATGCCAGGTAACCAATGGGCAGCGTCGGCACCAGCACCGCCGGGATGGTGGTATAGGGGGCGCCGAACAGCACCGAAAGATCGCTGGGGTTCATGTGGTGGCCGTAGTGGATGCGCCGCCACAGGCCCGCCGTCCAGGGTTTGCGATAAAGAGCGCGGCTGTGCAGCACGAAGCGGTGCAGACAGAACTCGATCACCGGATAGATGACCACGACGATGGCCAGCGATCCGAGCAATTGCCACGGGCTCTGCATCAAATGGACAGCGAGCCAGCCGGTCGCCAGCACGACGCCAAGATAGAGAATGACCGCATAGTGGCTGGCATAAATGGCCAGGAATTGCCCGCCGCGCACGGAGGCGCGCGGATCGATCGAATCCGCCCACTGGCGATCGCTTTTCAAGAACCGCATCTGCTCAAATCTTCCAAACTCCCGGGTATCCGCCCGCCCCGCCGGAGCCAGGCCACACTTCACCCGCCTCATAGAGGCCGGCGCGGCTGCTCGTCAAGTCGCGGTTCGAGATCGAATCCGACGGCTACGGAAACTCCGAATTCATCCACCACCTCTTGGAGACAGGCGGGCGCGATGTCATAAGTTCGGTAGCAAGTGGAGATGGCGCGATGAGACTGCTGACCATCCTGTTCGCCGGCGCCCTACTGGCAATGCCAAGTCTCGCCGAGGCCAGGACCATGGCGCTCCTGGTGGGGGTGGCCAATTACAATGCCGCCTCCGGCATCCGCAGCCTGCTTGGCCCCCGCAATGACGTGTCGATCATCTGGCGGGCGCTGAAGGCCCGCGACGTCAACCCCGCGGACATGACGGTGCTGACCGACGGGTTGCCGCTGGGTCCTGATTTCCCGGTGGTGCAAGGCCCGCCGGTCAGCGCCAACATTCTTGCCGCCCTCGACCGCCTCGCTGCCGAGGCGCAAAAGGGCGACACCGTCATTTTCTACTATTCCGGCCACGGCACCCGCCAGCCAACCGATCCGCGCCGCGAGAAAGACGAGCCCGAGGCCGACGGCATGGACCAGGTGCTGCTGCCGGCCGACGTCGGCGCCTACGATCCGATCGACATGACCATCAAGAACGCCATCGTCGACTACGCGCTGGGCGACAAGATCATCGCCATCCGCGCCCGCGGTGCCTTCGTGTGGGCGGTGGTCGATTCCTGCTATGCGGGAACCGTCACCCGTGGCGATGACGTGGTGCGCTCGGTCGATCCCGCTACCCTGGGAGTGCCCGAGAAGGCGCCGGCGGTGTTTTCCAGAGGCGGTAACCGGCACGGCACGTTGCGGACAGCCAAGGTCGTCGGCGAGGGCGGACTGGCCGGTTTCTACGCGGTCGAATCCTATGACCAGGCGATCGAGCGGCCCTTCCCCGGCTACAATTTGCCGATGGTGGGTGAGGGCAATGCCCAGCGCATGGGCGTCTTCACCTATCACCTGCACCGGGCGCTCACCGCCAACAAAGCCGCGAGCTATCGCGACCTGGCCCAGGAAATAGTGGCCGATCTCTCAACCGACCGGACTGGCGGCAAGGTGCCGCCGCCGGTCTTCGACGGCGACCTCGATGCCGCCCTTCCCGGCAGCACCGCGGCGCGCCTGCCCAATTCGGTAACCGGTATCGTGGCCGGCGGCACGATCGCATTCCCGGTTGGAGCTCTGCAGGGCTTCGACGTGGGCGCGAGACTCGCCCTCTATGCGCCCGGCGTTCCCGACAAGGCGATCGGCCATGCCGATGTTAGCGAGGCGAGCGCCGTCTCGGCCACCGCCGGCGCCATCGACTGGGAACAGGGTGCAACGCAAATCAACGACGGCACCATATCCGCCGTGATCGCGGAGCCGGCCATCAACTTCCGCTTCGTGGTCGCCCCGCCACCCGCCAAAGATTTCGCCAGCGACGCCGAGAAAACAGCCGTCTCTGACGCCATCGCCACGGTTTTCAAGGCCGATGCGAACACTCTCGGCGTTTCCCTCGGTACCGCCGGCAATCCCGACGCCGATGCCTTGCTGCGGGTGAAGAACGGCCGGCTGTGGCTGTTGCGGTCCGACCGGCCGTGGGTCACGGCGGCTGGCGCCTATGACGAGACACCAAGTCTTCCGCTCGCCGATGGTCCCGGGAAGCTTGGCCCCGAAATCAAGGACGCGCTGTGGCGGCTGGCCCGCGCCGCCAAGCTGATCCGCGTGACCGCCGCCCTCGACACTGGCGCAGATAGCGGCGGCAACGTCGACCTGACCATGACGGCAACACTCACCCGACCGGCAGTCGCCAACGCGAAAGCAGCGTGCAGCGGCAAGGGACCGCCCGCAGGCGCCCAGTCCTCGGCGATCGAGCCGCTGCTGCCGGTTGCCGCCGGCAATTGCAGCTTCGTCGACATCGAAGTGAAGAACACGAGCGACCAGGATTATTACGTCGCCGGTTTCTATGTCGATTCACTGGGTGGGGTTGCGGCCATACCGCCCAGTGTGGGAACGCGCGGTTGCGTTCGTCTGTTGCCAACGGGTGTGGACAAGGCGCTTGCCTTCCGTTTCTGGATCAATTCGTGGAACCTTGAGGCCAACGCGCCCTCCTCGACGGGGGCAGAGAATTTCGTCATCCTCGGTGTGCCCAAGGACAATACCCATGAGCCGCCGAAGCTGTGCGCGCTCACCCAGCCGACACTCGACGCCATGCAGCAGACCCGCAGCGTTGAGATCGCCGGCACTCGCAGCAGCAACAACAAGTTTGCGACACTCATCGGCGATGTGCAGGGCAGCGCCACCCGCGGCGCCTCCACCGCCGCCGACGACGGCGGTCCGAAAATGACCGGCAGGCTGTTTGTCTTCGATGTGAAGCCTTGAGCCTCACTTCCGTCCGAACAGGCGCTCGATGTCGGAGAGCTTCAGCTCGATGAAGGTCGGGCGGCCGTGATTGCATTGGCCGGAATTCGGGGTGGCTTCCATTTGGCGCAACAGCGCGTTCATTTCCTCGGGCCTCAGCCCTCGCCCTGCGCGCACCGAATGGTGGCAGGCCATGGTGGCGAGCACGAGGTTGAGCCGCTCTTCGACCAAGGTGGAAGCCCCCTGCTCCGCCAGCTCGTCGGCCACATCGCGGACAAGCCCGGCGATATCGCCGCCGGCGAGTGCGGCTGGCACCTCGCGCACGATAACAGCACCCGCGCCGAAGGCCTCGAGATGGAGGCCTGCCCCGGCCAGCATCTCCACCGCTCCGGCAAGGCGCTCGGCGGCGACCGGATCGAGATCGACGACTTCCGGCACCAGGAGCGGCTGGGTGGCAATTCCCCTGCCCTCGCGCTCGGCCTTCAGGCGCTCGTAGACGAGCCGCTCATGGGCGGCGTGCTGGTCGACGATCACCAGGCCGTCGCCGGTCTGGGCCAGAATGTAGTTGTCGTGAATCTGGGCCCGTGCGGCACCGAGCGGCCGGTCGCTCGCCTCGGCCATGACCGGTGGTGCCGCCGGCGGCAGGTTCATCTCGAAGGCCGTCTGGCGCTCGCCGAAGCCCGCGGGAGGCTGCGGGGTCCAGGCGGGGCGGAAGCTCTGGCCGGTGGCGCGGGCGAGCCCGGTGTCGGCCATCTGGCCCCTCCCCGCAAGGCTCGCACGAATGCCGCCGACAACCAGGCTTCGCACCAACCCGCCATCGCGGAAGCGCACTTCCGCCTTGGCTGGATGAACGTTCACATCGACCCGCTCCGGCGGGCAGTCGACGAACAGCACCACGGCCGGATAGCGGCTCCTCGCCATCAGATCGGCATAGGCACCGCGGATCGCCCCCGCCAGTAGCTTGTCGCGCACGCTGCGGCTATTGACGAACATGTATTGCAGGCTGCCCTGGGCCCGCGACCAGGTGGGAAGCCCGGCATGGCCCCGGACCGTGAGCCCCTCGCGGGTGGCCTCGAAAGCCACGGAGTTTTCCAGGAAGTCGGCACCGACGATGCGGCGGATGCGTTGTTCGAGAGATTCTCCCGGCGGTGCATCGATCAGGCGGCGGTCTTCGGTAGTGAAGCTGAAGCTCACCTCGGGATGGGCCAGGGCGAGCCTGCGCACCGCGTCGGCGGCTTCCGCCGCCTCCGATCGCTCGCTCTTGAGGAACTTGAGCCGGGCTGGGGTTGCATAGAAGAGATCGCGCACCTCGACCTCGGTGCCGGCGGAAAGTGCGGCCGGGCGCAGCCCCATGACGGTTCCGCCTTCGACGGCGATGGCATGGGCCGCGGCCCCACCGCGCAGCCGCGAGGTGATGGCCAGCCTCGCCACGGCGCCGATCGAGGGGAGTGCCTCGCCGCGGAAGCCGAAGGAGCGGATGTCGATCAGGTCGTCGTCGGAAAGCTTGGAGGTGGCATGGCGCTCCACCGCCAGGGCCAGATCTTCGGCATCCATGCCGGAACCGTCGTCGCTCACCTTGATCAGGCTGCGGCCACCGCCGCGGAAGGCGATGTCGATGTGACGGGCACCCGCATCGATAGCGTTCTCGACCAGTTCCTTGACGACGCTCGCCGGGCGCTCGATCACCTCGCCCGCCGCGATGCGGTTGATGGTCCCCTCTGACAGTCTCCGGATTCGCATGGGGAGATGATAGCCTAGCGCCGGGCCTTGAAGAAATCCCTGAGCAGCACCTTGGCCCGCTCCTCGCCCAGACCGCCATAGACCTCGGGCGCATGGTGGCAGGTCGCTTGCGTAAAGAACCTGACGCCGTGCTCGACCGCTCCCATCTTCTCGTCGGCGGCAGCGAAATAGAGCCGGCGGATGCGGGCGAAAGAGGCGGCGGCGGCACACATGGCGCAGGGTTCGAGCGTCACATGGAGGTCGCAACCGATGAGCCGTTCCGTGCCCAGTTTCTTGGCCGCCTGGCGGATCGCCAGCAGCTCGGCATGGGCCGTCGGATCGTTGAGTTCGAGGGTGCGGTTGCCGGCCGTGGCAAGGACCGCACCGGCCCGATCGGTCACCACGGCACCCACCGGCACCTCGCCGCGCAAGCCCGCCGCCTCGGCTTCGGCGAAGGCCAGCGACATGGCCTCTGGCAGTTTGAGCTTCATCGTGCCACATGAGGCGATGAGCGGGACAAGGTCAAGATGAGCGAGTACGCCGGCGAACGGATCGCCAAGGTCATCGCCCGGGCGGGGGTGTGCTCGCGGCGCGAGGCCGAGCGGCTGATCGAGGAAGCGCGGGTCAAGCTCAATGGCCGGACGCTCACCTCGGCGGCGGTCAATGTCACGGCGGGCGATGAAATCCGCATCGACGGCAAACTCCTGCCGCGCAAGGACGAGGCGCGGCTGTGGCGCTATCACAAGCCGGCGGGCCTGGTGGTCAGCCACCGCGATCCGCAAGGCCGGCCGACGGTGTTCGACAAGCTCGGCGAGCAACTGCCCCGCGTCGTCTCGGTAGGCCGCCTCGACATCAACACCGAGGGTCTGCTGCTTCTCACCAATGACGGCGGGCTCGCCCGCTTTCTCGAACTTCCGGCCACCGGCTGGATCAGGCGCTACCGGGTCAGGGCCTATGGCAAGGTCGATGACGCAGCCCTTTCGCGCATCGCCAAGGGCGTGGAGATCGACGGCTTGAGCTATGGGCCGGTCGAAGCCCGCATCGACCAGGCGAAGGGCGACAATGTCTGGCTCACCGTGGCCATCCGCGAAGGCAAGAACCGCGAGGTGAAGAAGCTCTGCGAACATCTGGGCCTCGCCGTCAACCGGCTGATCCGGGTGGGGTTCGGCCCCTTCGTGCTGGGGGAGTTGCCGCGCGGCGGCGTCGACGAGGTGCCGCCCAAGATCTTCCGCGAGCAACTCGGCCCCAAGTTTCGGGAGTCACATGCGGATCGTCGGCGGTAGGTTCAAGGGCCACGGGCTGGCCGGTCCCGATGGCCAGGCGACACGGCCAACCAGCGACCGGGTGCGCCAATCGATCTTCAACATCCTGGCCCACGGCATTCCCGGCTTCGACATCGAGGGCGCGCGGGTGATCGACCTTTTTGCCGGCACCGGCGCTCTGGGCCTCGAAGCTTTGTCGCGTGGCGCCCGCTTCTGCCAATTTGTCGAAGAAAGTGCCCAGGCGCGTGGCGTGATTCGCCGCAATGCCGAAGCCCTCGGCGTCACCGGCCTGTGCAAGATCTGGCGGCGCGATGCGGCAAGCCTCGGCCCCTGCGTGCCCCAGACGCCCTTCGATCTCGCCTTCGCCGATCCGCCCTATGGCAAGGATCTCGGCGAAAGGGCGCTTGCCAGCCTGGTGGCCGGCGGCTGGCTCAAACCCGGCGCCATCGTCGTCCTCGAGGAGGCCGAAGGCGCCTTGGTTAACCAGGTGGCGGGCCTCGATCCTCTCGACAGCCGCAGCTACGGTGATACTCAAATCCGCATCTACCGCGCGGGTTAAGACCCTCCGCCAGATTATTTCACAAATCTTCCAAGCTTTCGCCCGGCTCGCCCGTCTAACCTTTGGAACCCATGTCCGAGACCGATGAGCAACTGGCGCTCCAGGCGCAACGGGGTGATGCGGCAGCCTTTCACCTGCTGCTTGAGCGCCATTACGACACGGTGTACCGGGTGGCCTACCGGTTCCTCGGGGGTGCGGCCGACGCCGAGGATGTGGCCCAGGAGGTCTGTTCGCGGCTGGCCGAGAAAATCGGCCGCTTTCGCGGGGCGAGCCGGTTCTCGACCTGGCTCTATGCCGTGACGCTCAACGCGGTGCGCGATCATGGGCGCCGGCAGCGTGCGGCGGCGGGCCTGCACGGGGCCTACGCAAATCTTGCCGAGCACCAGTCGGCCGACTGGGCCGACAGCGACCGCAAGGTCCGCTGGCTCTATCTGGCGCTCGACCGGCTGGAGGGGCCGCTCAAGGAAACCGCCCTCCTCATCCTGGCCGAGGAGATGAGCCACGCCGAGGTGGGCGAAGTGCTGGGTGTGAAGGAGAGTACGGTCTCCTGGCGCATGCATGAAGTGAAGAAGAGACTGAAGGTGATGGCCACCCATGACTGACGATCTGGAAACCCTGCGGCAGGCCTTCCGGAATGAAACGCCGGTGGCACCGCGTGCCGCCGCCCGCGACGCGGCGAGGGCACTCGCCACGGCCCGTTTCAGCGAAATTTCGCGAACCGCCCAAGGATCGGGCTTCCTCGGCCGTCTCATTCGCCGGGCAAGGGGTGAAACCGACGGGAGACCATTCATGCATTCGATCCGACCGAACCATCTGCTGCTGGCGGGCTCGAGCCTCGCCGTGCTCGCCATCGCCATCGCCGGCACCTCGCAATTGTTTTTGCAAACGCAGGTCGCGGTTTCGCCGCCGGCCGAAACCAAGACGCTGCCGCGCGTCGACGCCCTGAAGAAGGATGAGGCGCTGCAGCGGAGTGCCGATGCGGCGGCGGTCGAGGAGAAGGAGCGTGGGATCGCGCTGAACCAGCCCGCGCCATTGCCCGCCAAGGCGAAACCCGCCGCCCCCTCCTCGATCCTCGCCATGGACGGATCTTCCGCAGCGAAGCTCGCCGGCGGTGTCGTCGCCGACATGGAACAGCGCCAGAACTATTCCTATCACGACCAGGGCCGCGACAAGTTCACCGACATCATGCCCAATCCGGTCAAGGTCACCGCCGAGGAGCCGGTCTCGACCTTCTCGATCGATGCCGACAGCGCTTCCTACGGCTTCGTGCGCGGTTCGCTCGCCCAGAACGTGCTGCCCCAGAAGGATGCGGTCCGGGTCGAGGAGATGATCAACTATTTCCCCTACGATTACGCCGGCCCCAGCGACCGCGAGGCGCCGTTCAAGGCCACCGTCACGGTGATGCCGACGCCGTGGAATCCCGATACCAGGCTGATGCACATCGGCATCAAGGGCTTTGCCCTCAACGGCCAGGAGCGGCCCCATGCCAATCTGGTGTTCCTGCTCGACACCTCGGGCTCCATGGACGAAGCCAACAAGCTGCCGCTGCTCCGCAGTTCCATGAAGCTCCTGGTCGACACGCTGGCCCCCGACGACACGGTGGCGATCGTCACCTATGCCGGCAATGCCGGCACGGTTCTCGAACCCACCAAGGCCAAGGACAAATCCAAGATCATCGCCGCCCTGGACAATCTCCAAGCCGGGGGCTCGACCGCCGGGGCCGAAGGCATCCGCCAGGCCTATACGCTGGCGGAAGCGAATTTCGACCGGACCGGCATCAACCGGGTGATCCTGGCGACCGACGGCGATTTCAATGTCGGCATCACCGACCCCGAGGAGCTCAAGAGCTTCGTCGAGAGAAAGCGCGAGACCGGCGTCTATCTGTCGGTCCTCGGTTTCGGCCGCGGCAACTACAACGACCAGATGATGCAGACGCTGGCCCAGAACGGCAACGGCAACGCCTCGTACATCGACACTCTTAACGAGGCGCGGAAGGTACTGGTGGACGAGGCGTCCAACACCCTCTTCCCGATCGCCAAGGACGTGAAGATCCAGGTCGAGTTCAATCCCCAGACCGTCTCGGAGTATCGTCTCATCGGCTATGAGACCAGGCTCCTCAACCGCGAAGACTTCAACAACGACAAGGTCGACGCTGGCGAGATCGGCTCGGGCCACACGGTGACGGCGATCTACGAGATCACGCCGAAGGATTCGAAGGGCAAACTCGTCGATCCGCTGCGCTACGGCGCGGCCAGGCAGGCCTCCGGTAACGGCGAATATGCCTTCGTCAAGATCCGCTACAAGCTGCCCACCGAGGACAAGAGCCGGCTGATCACCGAGCCTGTCACCGCGGCCAACGAAGCGACGTCGACGGAAGCGAGTTTCACCGCCGCCGTCGCCGGCTTCGGCCAGCTTCTGGCGGGCGGGCAATATACGGCCAAGTTCAGCTATGACGACGTCATCGCGCTGGCCCAGGCCAACAAGGGCAAGGACGAGTACGGCTACCGCGCCGAGTTCGTCAATCTGGCCCGCATGGCCAAGTCGGCCCAGGCGCTCGAGCCGCTCAATCCGTAGGACATGATCGGATCGGGCGGTGAGTCAAGCTCCGCCCGCTTCCCCCTTCACGAAATCACCACCTTGCCGGTGCGCCCCATTTCGGCGGCGAGGCTTTGCAGGCGCTTTTCCACCCGCTCGCCCATCAGATCGGCGAGTTTCTTGGGAAGCTCCAGGGTCAGCGTCTTGTTGGGTCCGAGCTTGAGGCCGATCTTGGGCAGCATGCCGGGCATGGCCGCCGACAGAATATAGGCCAGCCGGAACATGTTGCTGAGAAGATGAGCGCGGGCGGTTGCCTCGTCGTCGATCAGGCGGTACAGGCCGTCCTCGTCTTCCTCGCCCTCGTAGCGAAAGAACACGGTGAGCGCCAAGAACACCCGACCCGGATGATCGACGCCGACGAAGGCGGCTTGCGAGATCATGCCGAGGGATCGTTCGGCCCGGTAGTCGGGGTGGGCCCGCCAGCCGATATCGGCCAGAAGACAGGCAGCGTAGCGCAGGCGCTGCTGGTCCGGCGTTTCCTTGAAGCCTTCGCGGCCGAAGATCTGGTCGGTCCAGTCGCACAGTTCAAGCTCGTGCTCGGGCGAGCGGGCGTAACGCCTTGCGAAGTCCCAGCACGAGGAGAGGAGCGCGTCGCTGTCGCGCTTGCGGCCCGGCAGCTTGGAATAGAGCAGGCCCTCGCGCACCCCAAAGACCGAAACCTCGACCGCCTTCGGCCGGCTGTGCTCAAGGAGCCGCGCCAGCACCAGGGCGCCGAACGGCATGGTGTCGGAGCGGCTGCGCGACACCTGGCGGATGTTGCGGATGGAATTGGCCGAAAGCCCGGCCAGCACGTCGGCCACCCCCATCGCCTGCTGCCGGCTCATGCTGTAGCAATGCAGCACCCGCAGCGGATAGTGCGACTGCGCCATGTGCAGCTTGGCGAGATTGCGCCAGGTGCCGCCCACCGCATAGAAGGTGCGGCCCTTGAGGCGTTCGAGGATCGGCGATTTCTCGAAATAGTCGTCGACGATCTTGCGGGCCTTGCCGATCGAGCCGCCCGCCATGTCGATGAGCCGCAAGGGGCCGATCGGCAAAGTAACTCCGTCGCGCATCTTGCCGTCGGCGATGTCGATCAATTCCAGCGATCCGCCGCCCAGGTCGCCGGCCAGGCCATCGGCGCCCGGAATGCCGGCGCACACGCCAAGGGCGGCGTAGCGGGCTTCCTCCTTGCCGCTTAAGACGTCGATATTGACGCCGAGGGCTTCTTCGGCCTGGTCGATGAACTCCTCGCCGTTCGAGGCTTCGCGGGCAGCGGCGGTCGCCACCGCGAAGACCTGCCTGGCGCCGATCTGGCGGGCCAGCGTCCGGAAGCGGCGCAGCGCCGCCAGCGCCCGCCCGATGCCTTCTTGGTTCAGCTTGCCGCTGATCGCCACGCCGCGGCCCAGGCCGCAGAGAATCTTTTCGTTGAACACCGGGGTGGGCGAGCGCCGAAGGCCGTCATAGACCACCAGACGCACCGAGTTCGACCCGATATCGACCACGGCAATCGGACGGTACTTCGGCGGCTCGGTGCGAAAACCGGTATGCCAGCTCACTTGCGCGCCTTCGCCCTCTTTCGGCTCGTCGGAATCTCCGGCGGCACATTACCCGCCAGAGACCGGCCGCGTCCAGAGAGCGAAGGGTTGTCCATGAAGTATTCGTGGGCGTTGAATGGTTCCTCGTCGGGCCCGGCGACGATGCGCCGCGAATTGCCGTCAGGGAGCATCTCCCAGCTTTGCTGGTTGTCCTTGAAATTGGCCATCATGATCTGGTCGAGGATCTGGTCGTGCACGGTGGGGTTCTCGATCGGGATCAGGGTTTCGACCCGCCGGTGCAGGTTGCGCTGCATCCAGTCGGCCGAACCGATATAGACCTTGGCCTTGTTGTGCGGCAACGCCGCGCCGGCGCCGAAGCAGACGATGCGCGAATGTTCGAGGAAGCGTCCGACAATGCTCTTGACCCGGATGTTCTCGGAAAGTCCCTTGACGCCCGGCCGCAGGCAGCAGATGCCGCGCACCACCAGGTCGATCTTCACCCCGGCATTGCTTGCCGCGTAAAGGGCGTCGATGATGCCGGCATCGACCAGCGAGTTGACCTTGCCCCAGATTTGCGCCGGCCGTCCGGCCTTGGCATGGGCGATCTCGTCGCCGATATTCTGGAGCAGCTTGGCCTTCAGGTTGATCGGCGACAGCGCCAGTTTTTCGAGGTCCTCGGGCTGGGCGTAGCCGGAAATGAAATTGAACAATCGAGCCGCGTCCCGGCACAGCGCCGGATCGCAGGTAAAGAAGGAAAGGTCGGTATAGATCTTGGCGGTGATCGGATGGTAGTTGCCGGTGCCGTAATGCACATAGGTGCGCATCTGGCCACCCTCGCGGCGCACCACCATGGAGACCTTGGCGTGGGTCTTGAGTTCGATGAAGCCGAACACCACCTGCACCCCGGCGCGTTCGAGGTCGCGGGCCCACTGGATATTGGCCTCCTCGTCGAAGCGGGCCTTGAGCTCGACCAGGGCCATTACCGATTTGCCCGCCTCCGCCGCCTTGGCCAGCGCCGCGACGATGGGCGAGTCGGTGGAGGTCCGGTACAGCGTCTGCTTGATCGCCAGCACGTCCGGGTCGTTGGCCGCCTGCAGCACGAACTGCACCACCACATCGAAGGACTCGTAAGGGTGGTGAACGATGATGTCCTTCTGCCGGATCGCCGCGAAGCAGTCGCCGCCATGTTCGCGGATGCGCTCGGGAAAGCGCGCCACATAGGGCTTGAACAGCAGGTCTTGGCGCTCGTCGAGAATGAGCTGCCGGGTGTCGGAATAGCCGACCAGACCCTCGCAGGTGACGATCACGTCGTCGGGCACGTCGAGCTGGTCGGCAATGAAGGCCTTGAGCGAGGCCGGGCAGGCGGCGTCGACTTCCATGCGAATGACCGAGCCGCGCCGCCGCCGCTTGAGGGCGCTTTCGAACACCCGCACCAGGTCCTCGGCTTCCTCCTCGATCTCGATGTCGCTGTCGCGGATGATGCGGACCAGTCCCCGCCCCAGCACCTCGTAACCCGGGAACAGCCGCGGAATGAACAGCCCCAGCATCGCCTCGAGCGAAATGAAGCGGACCTGGGCTGGCATGTCGCCGGCCGGCAGGCGGATGAAGCGTTCGAGCTGCTGCGGGATCGGCAGCAGGGCGTTCATCCGGCCGCCGTCGCGCTTGCGCTTCAGTTCCAGACAGATGATGAAGCCGCGATTGGGAATAAACGGAAACGGATGGGCCGGATCGATGGCGATCGGCGTCACCACCGGCAGGACCTGCTCGAGGAACCGCATATCGAGCCACTGGCGTTCGGCCGCGGTAAAATCCTGGCCCTCGACGATGGCGATGCCGTTCTCGGCAAGCTCCGCCTTGAGCTGCAGCCAGCGGTGATCCTGCTCGGCCATCAGCACCTGGGCTAGGCGCCGCACCCGCTCGAGCTGCTCGGCGGGCGTCAGGCCGTCGTCGCTGCGCTCGGCGAGCCCGGCGCGCTTCTGGCCGGCGAGACCGGCCACCCGCACCATGAAGAATTCGTCGAGATTGTTGCCCGAAATCGACAGGAAGCGCAGGCGCTCGAGTAGCGGGTGGTTGAGGTTGCGCGCCTCTTCCAGCACCCGCATGTTGAACCCGAGCCAGGAGATTTCCCGGTTGATGAAGCGGGCCGGATCGTCGGGCCGGATGGTCAGTTCGGCGGCAGGGGTCGTCTCGTTCATGTTGGGGCGGCGGTCCGTTGCAGGCGATGGCCTCATATTACGCCGGGAAGACGGTTTGGCGAAAGGCCATCAATCGTCATCGTCGAAGAGCCGCGGCGCTTCCAGCCCGGCCAGGACCTGCGCCACGAAGGCCCGCGTCACCTCGGCCCTTTCCTCCAACGCCCGGCGGTCGATTTCTCTCACCAGGCCTTGCGCCGCCGCCAGCGACCGCGGCATCCGCCGCATCAGATAGGAGATGACCGGCTCCTCGACCGCGATCTGCCGGTCGGCGAACAGCTTGACCAGGACGCCGCGCAGCAGGGAATCGTCGGGGCGGCCAAGTTCGATCGATGGCAGCACCCTGAGTCTGGAAACCAGATCGGGCAGCTTTAGCGGCCACAGGGCGACCGGGCCCTTGGCGGTGAACAGCAGGGCGGCGGACTGGCTGCGGGCCTGATTGATGGCGTGAAACAACGCCGGCTGGTCGAGGCCTTCCACATCGGCGTCCTCGATGGCCAGGGCGCCGGCACCCAAGAGTTCGGGCACGTCGGGGGTGCGCAGGTCCGCCGCCGCGATGCGCGAAGCCCCGGATTTCTGCCGCCACACTTCGGTGAGATGCGACTTGCCGCTGCCCGCCGGACCGATCAGCAGCAGACCCGACGCCGGCCAATCGGGCCAGCGGTCGACCATGGCAACGGCGGCGGCATTGGCAGGCGTTACCAGGAAATCGTCCCGCCCCAGGGCAGGCCGGTGCGGCAGGTCGAGCACCAGCTGGCGGCCGGTCACGGCTTCTTACGGCGCCGGCCTACGGCGGATGTGTCGGAGGGGAGCGGGATCGGATCGGGCAGTCCTGGCGCGGCGCCCCGGTAGAGTCTGGACGCGAGGTACTGCCGGAGGCCGAAGCGCACCAGAACCCCCGCCGCCGCCGCCATCGGCACGGCCAGCAGCAGTCCGACGAAACCGAACAAATAGCCGAAGGCGAAGAGCGCGAACATCAACCAGACCGGATGGAGCCCGACGCTATGTCCGACCAGCTTGGGCGACAGGATATAGCCCTCGATCACCTGACCGGCAGCGAAGATGGCGATGACGATGACGATGCTGGCGTAATCGGGCCAGAACTGGAACAGTGCCACGCCGATCGCCAGCACGCCCCCGGTCACCGCTCCGGCATAGGGGATGAAACTCAGGACTCCGGTCAGGATGCCGATGGCGAGCCCGAAGCGGAGACCGGCAAGCGACAGCGCCAGGGCATAGAAGGTACCGAGCAGCAGGCAGAGCGTGCCCTGGCCGCGAATGAAGCCGGCAAGAGCCGTGTCGATGTCGCGAGCGATGGCGCGCACCGTCTCGGCATGATCGCGCGGCAGCCAGCCGTCGACCCTGGCGACCATGCGGTCCCAGTCGGCCAACAGATAGAAGGCAACGATGGGAGTGACGACAACCAGAGAGACGAGATTGACCAGTGCCGCTCCGCCGGAGACGACCGACGAGGCCAGCGTCAGGATCCACCCCGCCGCCCGCGTGGCGAATTCCGACAGCGAGCCCTGAACATTGGTCTCGGACTTTGCCAGGATCTGCTTGAGCCAGTCCGGCGCCAGGGCGTTGAAGCGGATGGCGAGATTCTGCAGGATCGCCGGAAGATCGCCGGCGAACTTGCCGATCTGGCCGCCGAGCACCGGCACCACCAGCACAAGCGCCAGAACCAGCACCAGAATGCTGACGATGAGGATGGTGAGGGTCGCAGCGAGCCGCGGCAGTCCCAGCCGCTCCAGGGCATCGGCCACCGGATCGAGAAAATAGGCAAGCACCAGGCCGGCGATGAACGGCAACAGCACCGGGCTCAGAAGCCATAGTGCGAAAGCCAGGACCACCAGGGCCCCGATCCAGAACAACAATTGCCGCTGCACATTCATGTCGTTCATGTCGTTGCGCCCGCCATGTGGCGGACCCATTCATAGAGATATTGTCCGCCCGAGGCGACGGTCAGTATGGCGACGGCGATTTCGCCTGCCAAGAGCGTCCCGCGCAGATCGAGACCGATGGCCGTGGCGCCGAGCAACGTCACCACCAGAAGGATTTGCCCGGCGGTGTTGACCTTGCTCAGCACCAGCGGTTGAACCCGGACCGGCTGTTCCATCAGCCAGGACAGGATGAAAGCACCGACGATCAACACATCGCGGCTCACCACGATGATCACCAGCCAGGCCGGCAGTACTCTGAGAAAGCCCAGGGTCACATAGACCGAGACGAGTAGCGCCTTGTCGGCCAGCGGATCGAGATGGGCGCCGAGCTCGGTGCGCTGGTTGTAGTGCTTGGCAATGAACCCGTCGATGCCGTCGCTCACCCCCGCCAGCACGAAGACGAGAAAGGCGAGGCCGAAGGCGTCCGAGATGATCAGCCAGACGGTGAGCGGCACCATGAGGATGCGGGCGATGGTAATGAGGTTGGGGAGGTTCATGCCAGCATTCTACAGCGGTTGGATCACCCAGTTCACGCCGACTTGCGACAGGGAGAGTCCGGTCCTCTGCAAGTTCTGCTGAAGCAATTCGAGCGAACTGGTATAGGCCAGCCGGATCACCGCGCCATTGACCTCAAGCGAGGACACATCGACACCCGTGACACTCGGCGTGGCCAGGATGCGGCTCCTGATGCCGTTCCATTGGGTTGGGCTGGCGAACGGCACCGACACGGAAATCGACTGGGAAACGATCCCGCCGCCATTGGCGGCGAGCTTGGCTTCGTCGTCCTTGTATTTGGTGGTGAGCGCCGAATAGACCCGCTGCACCGCGGCTGTGGCTGCTCCCGGCAGGGTTTTGTCCTCGCCCTGGTAGACCTTGTCGAAGGTCACCTTGCCGAGCATGGTTTCGCCCGAGATCATCACATGCAGGCCGCCGCCTTCGGCCGGCTCGGCAATGGCGATGAGGAGGCTCTGGGCCCCGTAGCGCCGGCGGAGCGCCTCGAGCCGGATGGGATCGGCGGCAAGCGCATCCTCGACCGACATGGTCCCGGTATCCTCGAGATCGCCGAGCGGCACGATGAGCGGCACCAGCAACTGCTCGGCATGGAGATCGAGCCAGGCCTTGCGCCAGATATTGTCCTCCCACAGCTGCGACACGGTGGCGTCGCGGTAAACCGGCAGCACGATGATCGGCGAGGCCTGCTGAGTCGGCACCCGGATACCGTAGCCGGTCAGGAGCTTGGTGATCTTGTCGGGCATGAAGCGCACGGTGAAGGTGCCGATGTAGCGGCCCGGCGCCGAGCTCTCCTGCTCGATCGACAGGGACTTGAGATAGGGCGCGATGTCGCCAGGTTTCAGCTTGGCGAGATCGCCGGCGATCTGGGCCGAGCCCAGCCGTTCCACCAGGATGAAGAAGGCCTTGACCTGCACGTCCATGAGGGCCTGGTTCTTGGCCGCCGCCGCATCGGTGGACGTCACATCGACCGGCACCCCCTGGACCGCGAAGATGTTGGTCTCGACCGGACCTGCCTGGACAGCCGAAAGCCCGCCGGCCAGGACCATCGCCGCTGCCGCGAACATCAAGCGCCAGGCGCGCGATATCATCGTTTCCGTCACTCCACCGTCTCCGGCCTGCCCGTCAGGCAAAACCGGTTCAACCAATACGCTTTATTCGGAAAGCGCTTCGGGCTATGCACGCCGACACCGGCCATAACCACAGAGAATTGGGGCAAACTAGCGGCATGGGCGATGTGAAACAAGGCTCTCGCGGCGGCGTCACCTATGCCGAAGCAGGCGTTGATATTTCGGCCGGCAACGCGCTGGTGGACGCAATCCGGCCCTTGGCCCGGGTGACCCGGCGCAAGGGTGCCGATTCGGCGCTCGGCGGCTTCGGCGGCCTCTTCGATCTCAAGGCCTGCGGCTACAAGGACCCGGTGCTGGTCGCCGCCAATGACGGGGTCGGCACCAAGCTGCGGCTGGCCATCGAAACCGGCCGCCACCATGGCGTCGGCATCGATCTCGTCGCCATGTCGGTCAACGACCTGGTGGTCCAGGGCGCCGAGCCCCTCTTTTTTCTCGACTATTTCGCCACCGGCAAACTCGATGTCGGAGCCGCCCGCCAAGTGATCGCCGGCATCGCCGACGGCTGCAAGCAGGCGGGCTGTGCCTTGATCGGCGGCGAAACGGCGGAGATGCCCGGCATGTATCATGGGGCCGACTACGACCTCGCGGGCTTCGCCGTCGGTGCGGTCGAACGCAAGAATATCCTGCCGCGCCCGGATGTGGGAGCGGGCGATGCGATCCTCGGCCTCGCCTCCAGCGGGCCCCATTCCAACGGCTATTCGCTGGTGCGCCGGCTGGTGGAGATGAGCGGCGTCGGATATTCCGACCCCGCCCCCTTCGCCAAAGGCAAAAACCTCGGCGAAGCGCTGCTCACACCCACCCGCATCTATGTCAAACCGATCCTCAAGGCGCTGAAAGCCGGCAGTGGCATCAAGGCACTGGCCCACATTACCGGCGGCGGCTTCACCGAGAACATTCCTCGCGTGCTGCCCAGAACCTCGGTGGCCGAGATCGATCTTGACGCGGTGCCTTTCACCAAGGTGTTCGGCTGGCTGCAACAGGTGGGCTCGGTGGCCGAGCATGAAATGCTGCGCACCTTCAACTGCGGCATCGGCATGATCGTGGTGGTCGCGGCCGGGAGCGCCAAACAAGTGGCCGCGGCGCTGACCAAATCCGGCGAAAGGGTCGTGACACTGGGTGCAATCCGCAAGCGCAAGGGCGGCGAAGCACAGGTGGCCGTCTGCGGTCGCCTGCGGGTGCGATGAAAAAGGCCCGCGTCGGCGTTCTCATTTCCGGCCGGGGCTCCAATCTGAAGGCACTGGTCGAGGCGGCGCGCGGCCCAGACTATCCCGCCGAGATCGTCTGTGTCGTATCGAACCGGGCCGACGCTGCCGGGCTGGACTTCGCCGCCGCCAATGGCATCGCCATCCGGGTCATCGATCACAAGGCCTATCCAACACGCGAGACCTTCGACCAGGCGCTGCACGACCATCTCGTCTCGCAGAAAATCGAGATCGTCGCCCTGGCGGGCTTCATGCGCATCCTGAGCCCGGCTTTCGTCGCGGCGTGGGCCGGGCGGATGCTCAACATCCATCCGTCCCTGCTGCCCGCCTACCGGGGCCTCGACACCCACGCACGCGCGCTTGGCGACGGCGCCAAGGTCCACGGCTGCACCGTGCATCTGGTGACCGAGGGCCTCGACGAGGGTCCGGTCCTCCTGCGGGCGGAAGTGCCCGTGCTGGCCGGCGATACGCCAGAAACCCTCGCCGCCCGCGTGCTGAAGGAGGAACACCGCCTCTATCCGCGGGCGCTGGCCATGCTGGCCCGCCAGCTTCAGGCGAAGACGTCGACCTGAGGACCGCCCGCCTCGCGCTCGCTCTCCTCGCGCCATTGCTTGAGCAGCGCCTTGCGGCGGGCCGGATACTTCTCGTCGAGCACCGCCATGGACAGCATCCGGTCGGTGCGGAACGAGCGGAAGGCCTGGCGCAGTTCGCACCAGGCGACGATCAGCCGCTGGGCATCGAAGTAAGCCACCGCGATGGGCCAGATCACTCTCTTGGTCTGGCGCCCGTCTTCGCTGCGATAGGCGAGATCGACCTTGCGGCCCTCGCGGATGGCGCAGCGCAGCTGGGCCACATTCACCATGTCTTCGACCATGCGGAACTGCGGCGGCACCAGAAGGGCGGCGTCGAAGAGAAAGGGCCTGAGCCGTTCGGGAAGGACCGAGCCGATCTTGGCGACCGTGTCCTGGGCGGCGCGGGAGAGATCGGCATCGCCGCGGCGCGCCACCCAGCGCAGGCCGAGCATCACCGCTTCCAGTTCGTCGGGCGTGAACATCAGGGGCGGCAGGTCGAAGCCCGCGCCCAGCACATAGCCGATGCCGGCCTCGCCGCGGATCGGCACCCGGTCGGCGATCAAGGCTGCGATGTCGCGATAGACGGTGCGCAGCGACACTTCGAGCTCGCGCGCCATCGTGTCACCCGTCACCGGCCGGCGATGGCGGCGCAGGATCTGGATCATCTGCAACAGTCGTTCGGCGCGGCGCATGGCAGGAGCCTAGACTAGGCTTGCTGACAGCAGTTGTCAGCAGGACGCCATCGATCATCCACATTGCTTTTGACCGATTGGACAAATAGAAGGCAGGGGAATGACAGCGAGTGCCTCCCTATGCCCAAGCCCCTGCCCATCATCATCGATACCGATCCCGGACAGGACGACGCCGTCGCTATCCTGCTGGCGCTCGCCTCGCCGGAACTCGAGGTTTTGGGCATCACCGCGGTTGCCGGCAACGTGGCGCTGGCGCTGACCGAGATCAACGCCCGCAAGATCTGCGAACTCGCCGGCCGGCCCGACATCAAGGTCTATTCCGGCGCCATCCGCCCGATGGTGCGAAACCTGGTCACCGCCGAGAATGTGCATGGCAAGACCGGCCTCGACGGCCCGGTGCTGCCCGAGCCCACCATGAAACTGCAAGCCCGGCATGGCGTCGACTTTTTGATCGAGACGCTGATGTCGCGCGATGCCGGCACGGTGACGCTATGCGCCCTGGGACCTCTCACCAACATCGGACTCGCCTTGGTGCGCGAGCCGCGGATTGCCTCGCGCATTGCCCAGATCGTCGCCATGGGCGGCGGCTTCTTCGAGGGCGGCAATGTGACACCAGCCGCCGAATTTAATATCTATGTCGATCCGCATGCCGCACGCCTGGTCTTCGAAGCGGGCATTCCGATCACCCTCATCCCGCTCGACTGCACCCACCAGGCGCTGACCACCGCCGCCCGGATCGAGAAGTTCCGCGCCCTGCCCAACCGGGCGGGTCCCGCCACCGCGGCAATGCTCGATTTCTACGAGCGCTTCGACGTGCAGAAATACGGCACCGACGGCGGCCCGCTGCACGACCCCTGCGTCATCGCCTGGCTCTTGAAGCCGGACTTGTTCAAGGGCCGCCATGTCAATGTCGCGATCGAATGCCAGTCGGAGCTGACCATGGGCATGACCGTCATCGACTGGTGGCGGGTGACCGACCGGGCGCCCAACGCCACCGTCCTCCGCGACATCGACGCGCAAGGCTTCTTCGATCTCCTGGCCGAGCGCCTGGCCCGTCTGCCATAGGGACAGTCGCTACTGCCGCTCGCGCCGGAGCTTGGCCCAGTAGTCGAGGCGCTTGCGGATTTCGCGCTCGAAGCCGCGCTCGGGCGGATTGTAGTAGGTCTCGCGCGCCATCCCGTCAGGAAAATAGTTCTGGCCGGAAAATGCCTCGGGCTGATCGTGATCGTATTTGTAGCCGGAGCCGTATTCCTGCTCCTTCATCAGCCGGGTGGGAGCGTTGAGGATGATCTTGGGCGGCGCCAGCGATCCCGTCTGCTTGGCCCTTTGGCTGGCGGCAGCAAATGCGGTGTAGAGTGCGTTCGACTTGGGTGCTGCGGCGATATAGACGCAAGCCTGGGCCAGCGCCAGTTCGCCTTCCGGCGAACCGAGAAAATCGAAGGCGTCCTTGGCGGCAAGCGCCTGATGCAGCGCTTGCGGATCGGCGAGCCCCACATCCTCGATTGCCATGCGCACCAGACGCCTGGCCAGGAACAGCGGGTCCTCGCCGGCCACCAGCATGCGGGCGAGGTAGTAGAGGGCCGCATCGGGATCGGAGCCACGCACCGACTTATGCAGCGCCGAGATCAGATTGTAGTGGCCGTCGGCGGCCTTGTCATAGAGCGGCATGCGTTGCTGCACGGTGCGGGCTAGGCCTGCGGAATCGAGCGGGGCTGCATCTTCCGGCACGGCGGCGAAAATGTCTTCGGCGAGGTTCAGCACATAGCGGCCGTCGCCGTCGGCCATGGCGATCAAAGCCGTGCGCGCTGCATCGTCAAGGGGCAAGCGCCGCTTGTGGAACAGTTCGGCCCGCGCCACGAGGGCTTCAAGGGCCGCCGCGTCGAGCCGGTTGAGCACCAGGACCTGGCAGCGCGACAGCACCGCGCCATTCAGTTCGAAGGAAGGATTTTCGGTGGTCGCCCCCACCAGAATGATCGTTCCATCCTCGACATAGGGCAGGAAGCTATCCTGTTGCGACTTGTTGAAGCGATGGATTTCGTCGACGAAGAGCAGCGTGCCGCGCCCCTGCTCGCGCCGGATGCGGGCCTGTTCGAAGGTCTTCTTCAGGTCGGCAACGCCCGAGAAGATGGCCGACATCTGCTCGAAGGCAAGCCCGGTCTCGCCGGCGAGCAGTCGGGCGATGGTCGTCTTGCCGGTGCCGGGCGGGCCCCACAGGATGATCGAGGCAAGGCGTCCCGCCGCCAGCATGCGGGTGAGCACGCCATCGGGCCCGACCAGGTGATCCTGGCCCACCACGTCGGAAAGCCGCTGGGGCCGCAGACGGTCGGCCAGCGGGCGTGGCCCCTCGCGCCCCAGACCTGCCGCTTCGAACAAGTTCGTCATCAGCCGCCAACGGTGAGTTTGAGCAGCTGGCCGCCGCGATCGACGGCGATTTCCCAATAGCCGGGAACGCTGGTAAGCGCCTTCTTCAGCGTCGCGGTGGTATCGATGGCGGTGCCGTTCACCGCGCGGATGATGTCGCCCTTGCGGAAGAAGCGCTGGGCCGGGCCGCCCTTGATGGCGGTGATTGCAACGCCGGTCGAATCGGCCTTGAGGCCGAGCTCGTCAGCGACCGCCGGCGACAGGTTGGCGGCGACGACACCGGTGAGTGGGGTTGTCCCGCCGATCAGCAGTTCCTGGCGGGCGACCGATTCGGGCGCGGCAATGAGGGTGATCGCGGTTTCGGTGCGCTTGCCGCCGCGCTGGTATTCGATGATCGGGGTGGAGCCGATCGGCTGGGTGGCCACCCGGTAGCCCAGCTCGCGGGCATTCTCGACCGGCTTTCCTTCGATCGCCAGGACCACATCGCCGCGCTTCAGCCCCGCCTTGGCCAGCGGACTTTCAGCATGGAGGCTGACGATCAGGGCGCCTTCGGGCCTTGCGAAGCCCAGGCTGTCGGCGATCTCCTGGGTCACGTCCTGTAACTCGGCGCCGAGCCAGGGACGTTTCACCGCCTGGCCGGTCTCGGCCGAGCGCACCACCGTCTTCACCATGTTGACCGGGATGGCAAAGCCGATGCCGATCGACCCGCCGCTCCTCGAGAAGATTGCCGTATTGATGCCGACCAGCTCTCCGGCCAGGTTGACCAGCGCGCCCCCGGAATTGCCGGGATTGATGGCGGCGTCGGTCTGGATGAAGAACTGATAGTCGGAGATGCCGACATCGGTGCGGGCCAGCGCCGAGACGATGCCGCTGGTCACCGTCTGGCCGACGCCGAAGGGATTGCCGATCGCCAGCACCAGGTCGCCCACCTGCAGATTGTCGCTGTCGCCCATGGCAAGCGCCGGCAGTTTCTCGTCAGCGGCTTCGATCTTGAGGACGGCGAGGTCGGTGCGTTCGTCGGTGAGCAGCAGCTTGGCGGGGAACTCGCGATTGTCGGCCAGCACGACGCGGATGCTCGTTCCGCCCTGCACCACGTGGTTGTTGGTGATGATGAGGCCCATGGGATCGACGATGACGCCGGAGCCCAGCGAATTCTGCACCCGCTCGCGCGGTGCCCCGAAGCCGCCTTCGCCGCCGAAAAACTGCCGGAAGAAAGGATCGTCGAAAAGCCCCATGTCGCGCTGGGCCACCAGCTGCTGGGCATAGACATTGACCACGGCGGGCGCGGTGTTCTTCACCACGGGCGCGAAGGAAAGGCGGATCTGTCCCTGGCTCTCGGGCACCGTGGCTTGGCCAGCCCAGGCCACCCCGCCCCACGCCAGGGCTAGAACCGTCGTCACAATAGCCAATGCCGCACGCATGTAAGCCTTACCTCTCGAATTCAGTCCGCTATCTGCGATCAAGCTTTGTCGACAAGATGACCGAGGTTTCGGTGCGAATGACGCCGGGGATCGCCCCCAGTTCGTCGATCAGGCGGTCCATGTCCTCGGCCGAAGCGGTCTTGACCATGCCCACCAGGTCGACCTTGCCGCTGACCGTGTAGAGCATTTCGAACTGCGGGAAACGGGCAAGAAGCCGCGCCACTTCCACCTGGCGGCGGGGTTCGACGGCGATCGTCACCATGGCGCGGATGCCGGCCTTTTCGACATCCTGGGCCAACTTGACCGAATAGCCGGCGATGACACCGCTTTCCTCCAGCCGCCGCAGCCGGTCCTGTACTGTGGTTCGCGACAGGCCAAGCTTGCGGGCAAGGGCCGCCACCGGCTCCCGGGCATTGACCCGCAGGAGAGCGATCAGGTCCTCGTCCTTGGAGGTAATCTGGCTCACCCGGCGTTTGTCGGCTCTGTCAGTCATTGTGACGACTCGTCCGTCACATTTCAGCACAATGCCGTGTGTTATCCAACCGACTCAGGGGTTATCAGCGTAAACTCTCAATCGCCCGCCGAGGAGCGCCCGATGCCCAAGACCCTGCCCTTCCGTGCCCCCGCTCTCCTTCCTGCCAATGCGCTGGCGGTCAATCCCGCCCTTGCCGCCGACGACGCCCTGTTCTGTTTCAGCGCCGCCACCCTCAAGGCGAAGCTCGAGGAATTCCGCAAGGGCTTTCCGGGCGAAGTGAGCTTTGCCGTCAAGTCGAATCCCGCAGCCGAGATTCTCAGCACCCTGGCGGCCGGCGGCCTGACCCACTGGGACGTGGCCTCGGTCAAAGAAATGACGGCGGTGAGTACCGTTTCCACCGCCCCCGTCTTCCACTACCACAATCCGGTGAAGTCGCGGCGCGAGATCGCCGAGGCCTACAGGACCTATGGCTGCCGGCGCTTCGCCGTCGACTGCCGCGAGGAACTGGCCAAGATCGGCGACGTGGCCGGGGGCGATGTTTCGGTCGAGATCGCCGTGCGCTTCGTACTGCCACGCGAGCGCACCGCCGCGGCCCACGACTTCTCCACCAAGTTCGGAGCCCCCGAACACATCTGCATCGAGCTCCTCAAGGACGCCGCGGCCCGCGGCTTCAAGCCGATGCTGACCTTCCACCCGGGTTCCCAGAGCCGCGAACCGCAGACCTATGTGCGCCATATCGAAGCGGCGGCCCGCATCGCCGGCGCCGCCGGCGTGAGCCTCGCCAGGCTCAATGTCGGCGGCGGCTTCCCGGCAAGCTATCCCCTAAGCCGGCCGGCGCCGCTTGCGGCCTTCTTCACGGCCATCGCCGAGGCGACGACCAGGACCTTCGGCAAAGGCCATGAGCCGCGGCTGGAATGCGAGCCGGGCCGGGGCCTCGTTGCCACCTGCATGTCGCTCCTCTGCTCGGTCAAGCTGGTGTGCACCGATGGCGATGACATCTTCATCAACGACGGCATCTATGGCGGGTTGATGGAATGCATGCAGGTACCGGAACTGATGCCGCCCTACCGGGTGATCCGCGCCGGCAAGGTGCTTAGCGGTCCAACCAAGTCGTGGAAGGTCTTCGGCCCCACCTGCGATCCCCTCGACGTGCTGCCGCACCGGCTCGACCTGCCGGCTTCTCTCCGCGAGGACGATCTCATCGAGTTCGGAACTCTCGGCGCCTATGGGCTTGCCACCACCACCCGGTTCAACGGCTATGGCGGCCACCAAGTGCTGGCGGTGGGCGAAGTCTACAACGGGTAAGAGCGAATAGGGAGTAGCGAGTAGTTAAGAGCCTTCACTATTCGCTACTTCCCTTGGCTTCAGCAGCACGCTCTCGCCGCAGCCGCAGGCTGAGGTCTGGTTGGGATTGTTGAAGATGAATCCCGCCTTCAAGGCCGAAGTCTGGTAATCCATCTCGGTGCCGATCAGGAACATGATCGCCTTGGCGTCGATCAGCACGGTCACACCCTTGTCCTCGATCGCCTCGTCGAAGGGCTTTTTCTCGGCCGCCCATTCCATGGTGTATTCCATGCCGGCGCAGCCGCCGTTCTTGACGCCGATGCGGAGCCCGACGACCGGCTGGTCGGCCCTGGCCATGATGTCGCGCACCCGCGCTGCGGCGGCTTCGGTGAGGCGCATCGCCTTGGGCAGAGGGCGGGGAGTTGCGGTTGCCATTGTCTCTCCTTACCACATATTGAGCGCCACGCGTGCTTCATCCGACATGCGGCTATGATCCCACGGAGGATCGAACACCACCGTCGCCTTGGCCGACTTGACGCCGGCCACCGTCGAGACGGCATTCTCGACCCAGCCCGGCATGTCGCCGGCGACCGGGCAGCCCGGCGCGGTCAAGGTCATTTCGATCGCCACATTGCGGTCGTCGTCGATGTCGACCTTGTAGACGAGGCCCAGCTCGTAGATGTCGACGGGGATTTCCGGATCGTAGACGGTCTTCAGCGCCGCCACGATGTCGTCGGTCATGCGGGCGAGTTCATCGGGCGGAATGGCCGACGGATCGGGGGCGTGGGGCTTGGTCTCGAGCAGGGCTTCGGTCACAGGAAGATCCTCTGGGCTGAGATAAGTGCATCGGCGAGAACGTCAACTTCTTCGTGGGTGTTGTACATGGCAAAGGACGCCCGGCAGGTGGCGGTGACGCCGAAGCGCTGTAAAAGCGGCTGGGTACAGTGGGTGCCGGCCCTGACTGCAACACCGGCCCGGTCGATGACGGTCGCAACATCATGGGCATGCGCCCCTTGCATGTTGAAGGAGACAATGGCGCCCTTCTCGCGCGCCCTTCCGAAGATGCGCAGCGAATTGATCTCGGAGAGCCGCTGCATGGCATGATCGCGCAGCGTGGCCTCATGGGCCGCGATATTCGAAATGCCGACGCCCCGCATGTAATCGAGGGCGGCACCGAGGCCGATGGCTTGGACGATGGCCGGCGTTCCCGCCTCGAAGCGGTGCGGCGGGTCGTTGTAGGTGATGGTGTCGAGCGTCACCTCGTTGATCATCTCGCCGCCCCCCTGATAGGGCGGCATGCGCTTCAGATGCTCGGCCTTGCCGTAGAGTACCCCGATACCGGTCGGCCCATAGGTCTTGTGGCCGGTGAAGGCGTAGAAATCCGCATCGAGGGCCTGAACATCGATCGCCATGTGCACCGCCGCCTGGCTGCCGTCGACCAGCACCGGAATGCCTTTGGCATGGGCGAGTTTGATCACTTCGGCCACCGGCACGATGGTTCCGAGGGCATTCGACATGTGGGTGATCGCCACCATTTTGGTGCGAGGCCCCAGCAACTTGTCGAATTCGTCGAGCAGGAAATTGCCGTCGTCGTCGACCGGCGCCCATTTGATCACCGCACCGCGCCGCTCGCGGTGAAAGTGCCAGGGCACGATGTTGGAGTGATGCTCCATGATTGATAGCAGGATCTCGTCGTCCTCACCGATCACCAGCCCGCCGAAGCTCTGGGCCACCAGGTTGATCGCTTCGGTGGCATTGCGGGTGAAGACGATCTGCTCCTTGGACGGCGCATTGATGAAACGCCGGACGCTTTCGCGGGCATCCTCGAAGCCTTGCGTCGCCGCATTGGAGAGGAAATGCAGCCCGCGATGGACGTTGGCGTATTCTTCCGTATAGCTCTTCATCATAGCATCGAGCACGCGCTTGGGTTTCTGGGCCGAAGCGGCGTTGTCGAGATAAACGAGCGGCTTACCGTAGACCTCCCGCGACAGAATGGGGAAATCGCCACGGATGGCGTGAACGTCGAAGGCCATCTCAGTTGCCTCTCCGGTGGCTGGTGAGCCAGCCTGCGGCGAAGGCCCCAAGCGCTTCGCGCAACCCGTCATGGGCGATGGTATCGAAGGCCTCGCCCACGAAGGCGGCGATCAGCAGGGACTTGGCCTCGGCCGTGGGAAGCCCACGGGACATGAGATAGAACAGCTGATCGTGATCGAGATCGCCGGACGTGGCGCCATGGCCGCAGACCACATCGTCGGCGAAGATCTCGAGTTCCGGCTTGGCGTCGAATTCGGCGGTCTCGGAAAGAAGGAGGCCGTGGCTCGACTGCTTGCCGTCGGTCTTCTGGGCGTGCGGACGGACGATGACCTTGCCCTGGAAGATGCCGCGGGCCTGGTCGTCCATCACGCATTTGAACAGTTCCCGGCTCACACAGCGCGGCACGGCGTGATCGACGACAAGCCGCGTGTCGGCATGCTGGCGGCCGCCCAGAAGATAAGCGCCGGAAATCTTTGCTTCGGCACCCGCGCCGGCAAAGACGCAAGTGCCGTTCTGGCGGCTGACCCGGGCCCCCGAGGTCAGCGTGAAATCGCGGAAGTTGGCGCCATCGGCCAGCGTCACCTGGGTATGGGAGAGGTGAAGGGCGGCGGGTCCCTCGCACTCGGCCTTGACCCGGTCGAGGCGCGCCGCCCTGCCCACCCGGTATTCGCCGACGCTGTTGGCAAGGTAGTCGCCTTCGCCGAGATAGGTCTCGATCACCGTCGCGGCGGCGCCTGCCGCCACCTCGATCACATTGCGGGTGGCGATGGTGCGGGCCTCGCCGGCGGTGGCGACAAAGACCATTTCGACCGGCAGGTCGGTGGTGCCGGTGAGCGAGAGTTGTGCGCCGTCGTCGGCGAAACTCGCGTTCATGTCGAGGATGGGCTCTCCGGTGAGCTTCGTTGCCACCACCGATCCGTTGGCAAGCCTCGAGTGGGCGGCATCGTAGCGCCCGTTGACGAAGACGAGCCGCGTTGCCGCGATGGCGGCGAAGGGCGAGGCTGCGACAAGCCGGGCGACATCGGCGGGCCTTGCTTCAACGGCGCGGCGCGGCGGAAAGGGCCGGTCGATCAGGGTGCGGAGGTTGGTCCACTTCCAATCTTCCAGGCGCGGATTGGGCAGGAGCGCCCCGCCATAGGCTTCCTCGGCCGCAGTTCTGGCGACAGCCGTGGTCATGCCTCTTCCTTCTCGAATTCGGCATAGCCCTTCTCCTCGAGCTCGAGGGCCAGATGCCTGTCGCCCGACTTAACGATGCGGCCCTTCGACAGGACATGCACATGGTCCGGCACGATGTAATCGAGGAGCCGCTGATAATGGGTGATGACCACCATGGCGCGATCGGGCGAACGGAGCGCGTTGACGCCGTCGGCCACCACGCGCAGCGCGTCGATATCGAGGCCAGAGTCGGTTTCATCGAGAATGCACAGTGAGGGTTCCAGCACCGCCATCTGCAGGATCTCGGCGCGCTTCTTCTCGCCGCCCGAGAAGCCGACATTGACCGGCCGCTTCAGCATGTCCTGCGAAATACCAAGCTTCGCCGACCGGTCCTTCACCAGGCGCATGAAATCTGGGGTCAATAGCTCTTTTGCCCCGCGCGCTTTGCGCTGGGCGTTGAGCGCCACTTTCAGGAACTGCATGGTGGCCACACCGGGAATTTCGATCGGGTACTGGAAGGCGAGGAACACGCCCCTGGCGGCGCGCTGGTCGGGTTCGAGCGCCAAGAGGTCCTCGCCCTTGTAGGTGACCGAGCCCTGGGTCACCTCATAGCCTTCGCGGCCGGCCAGCACATAGGAGAGTGTCGACTTGCCCGAGCCGTTCGGCCCCATGATGGCATGGACTTCGCCGGGCTTCACGGACAGCGTCAGCCCACGGATGATCTCGCGATCCTCGTCGGCGAGCTTGACGTGAAGGTTGTCGATGTCGAGCATATTTTTCACTTCATTCCCTGTCTCGTTGTGTGACAAGCCGCGACTGCGCGTCACTTCTCCCCGTCGAAATAGTCGAGCCCGGTGCCGGTCCGGGCGATGTGGCGGATGCCACCCTGGCCGGTCGCCCAATCGTAGCGCGAGGTCACCCCGAACTTGCCCGAGTCCGGATATTCGACGACCTCCGTATCCGCCGCCGTCGACAGACCGAGATATTTCATCACCGTCTTGCCGGTGTTGATGATCTGGTGGGCCACTTCCGGGCCGCCGGTCGGGGCGGCCAGCACATCGTCCGCCTTCACCTTGTAGCGTTCGCCGCCGAAGCGGTATTCGCCCTCGCCCTCGAGGATGATAAAGAGTTCGTGGATCTGGTGATGGACATGGAACGGGAAAGCCTTCTGCCCCGGTTCCACCACATGCAGCATGCAGCCGATTCCGGTCGAACCGATGAGATTGCCGAAAGAACCGACCTTGGCATTGAAACCCTTGCCATTGCCGGCTTCGTGCAGCGGTACATCGGCCAGGTTGATGATGGGCTTGGTCATCCCACACTCCCTTCCAGACTTATCCCGATCAGCTTCTGCGTCTCCGCCATGAACTCCATCGGCAACTGCTGCAGCACATCGCGGACGAAGCCGTTGACGATCAGGGCCACGGCTTCTTCCTGGGAGAGGCCGCGCGACATCACGTAGAACATCTGGTCATCGGAAATCTTCGAGGTCGTCGCCTCGTGCTCGAACTGGGCGGTCGAGGTCTTGGCCTCGATATAGGGAACCGTGTGGGCGCCGCATTTATCGCCGATCAGGAGCGAGTCGCACTGGGTGAAGTTGCGGGCGTTGGTGGCCTTGCGGTGGGCCGAAACGAGACCGCGATAGGTGTTGTCGCTGCGGCCTGCGGCGATGCCCTTGGAGATGATCCGGCTCGAGGTGTTCTTGCCGAGATGGATCATCTTGGTGCCCGAGTCGACTTGCTGGCGGCCGTTGGAAACGGCGATCGAGTAGAATTCGCCGCGCGAATTGTCGCCGCGCAGAATGCAGCTCGGATATTTCCAGGTGATGGCCGAGCCGGTCTCGACCTGGGTCCAGGAAATCTTCGAGCGTGGCCCCCGGCAGTCGCCGCGCTTGGTGACGAAATTATAGATGCCGCCCTTGCCCTCGGCGTCGCCCGGATACCAGTTCTGCACCGTCGAATATTTGATCTCGGCATCGTCCAGCGCGATCAATTCCACTACTGCGGCATGCAACTGGCTCTCGTCGCGGGTGGGCGCGGTGCAGCCCTCGAGGTAGGAGACGTAAGCGCCCTTGTCGGCGATAATGAGGGTGCGCTCGAATTGCCCGGTGTTCTTGGCATTCATGCGGAAATAGGTGGAAAGCTCCATCGGGCAGCGCACCCCCGGCGGCACATAGACGAAGGAGCCGTCGGAGAACACCGCGGCGTTGAGGGCAGCATAGAAATTGTCGCCCTGCGGCACCACAGAGAACAGAAACTTCCGCACCAGATCGGGATGCTCGCGCACCGCTTCCGAGATCGAACAAAAGATGACGCCCGCCTTGGCGAGCTCGTCCTTGAAGGTGGTGACGACCGAAACCGAATCGAACACCGCATCGACCGCCACCATGCCGCTACCGTTGCCGCCGCCGGCATCCTCGTCGAGGTGGCTCTTCTCGCCCTGCTTCCTGACGCCGGCGAGGATTTCCTGCTCCTTCAGGGGAATGCCGAGCTTGGCATAGGTCTCGAGCAGCTTGGGGTCGATTTCGTCGAGGCTCTTGGGCGTCGCCAGGCTCTTGGGCGCGGCGTAGTAATAGAGGTCCTGAAAGTCGATCTTGGGATAATGCACCCGGGCCCAGGTGGGTTCCGCCATCTGGGTCCAGCGGCGGTAGGCCTCAAGCCGGCCGTCGAGCATCCATTGCGGCTCGCCCTTCTTGTTCGAAATGAAGGCGACGGTGTCCTCGCTCAAGCCCTTGGGGGCGAAATCGGATTCGATGTCGGTGGTGAAACCGTATTTGTACTTGTCGACGTCGATGTCGCGGACGAGTTCTATGGTATCGAGATCGGGCATCCTGGTCCTATGCAGCCTGTCGTGCCTTGTGGCGGGCGCGGATTGCAGCCCACGCGGTGATGAAACGGTCGATGTCGTCGGCGGTCGTGGTCCAGCCGAGGCTCACCCGGATGGCGGCGCCCGAAACCTCAGGCGGAAAGCCCATGGCGGCGAGCACATGGGAGCGGGCGACCTTGCCGGAAGAGCACGCCGCGCCCGACGAGACGGCGACGCCGGCCAGATCGAAGGCGATGAGCACGGTCTCGGCGATCATGCCGGGGACGGCAAAGCAGGTGGTGTTGGGCAGGCGCTCGGCCGCGCGGCCGAAGACAATTGCATCCTCGAGTGCCGCTTCGAGCCGGTCGCGAAGTGCTGCGGTACTCTCCAGCGTCGCATCGGCAATGGCGGCGAAGCCCGCAACGCCAGCAAGGTTCTCCGTGCCGGCGCGACGGCGCAGTTCCTGGGCCCCGCCATGGATGAGCGGTGTCAGCTTGACGCCATCGCGGACAATGAGCGCTCCCGCCCCTTGCGGTCCGCCGAGCTTATGAGCCGAGACGGTCATCAGATCGCAGCCGAGAAGTGCGAAATTGACCGGCACCTTGCCGAGGCCCTGTACGGCGTCGACATGGGTGAGAGCATCATGCTCGGCGGCGAGTGCTATCGCCTGGCGCACCGGCTGGATGACGCCGGTTTCGTTGTTGGCGAGCATCAGGCTGACCAGCGCCCGCGGTCCCGGCAGCATGAGGCGCAGGGCTTCGAGATCGGCCACGCCATCCGCGCCCACCGGAATCAGTTCGATGGGTTTGCCGGTCGTCTTGGCCGCTTCGATCACCGACGGGTGCTCGATCGCCGAGAGGATGAGGCGCTCGACCGGGGTTCCCTTGAGCGCCAGATTATTGGCCTCGCTGCCACCCGAGGTGAACACCACCATGGGGGCGAGCGCGCCAAGGGCCCGGGCCACGGCCTCTCGGGCGCTGTCAAGATGGGCGTGGGCGGCACGGCCTTCCTCGTGGACCGAAGACGCGTTGCCACAATGATCGAGCACCGCCGCCATGGCGGCCCGCGCTTCAGGCCGCAGCGGAGAGGTGGCGTTATGGTCGAGATAGGTTCTCAACTCGCCGGCCTCACATAGCGGTCCTTGGCCTGCTTGATCGAGGCGGCAAGGGCCAGATTGCGGTTCGACACCACGTCGTCGAGAGTAATCGAATCGAGGAAATACATCATCTGGCGGCCCAGGGATGACCAAAGGTCATGGGCGCAGCAGCGTATCCCCTTGACGCAGCCGTTAATCGCATCGCCCTCGCAGCGGGTCACCCGCAGGGGCTCGTCCACGGCGCCGATGATGCTGGCCATGGAAATCGCGGAAGCATCGCTGGCCAGCCGGTAGCCGCCGCCCGGTCCCCGGGCGCTTTCGACCAGCCCCGCCTTGCGCAGCTTGCCGAACAGCTGTTCGAGATATTCCTGGCTGATCTCCTGGCGTTCGGCGATCTCGGCAAGCGCCACCGGGGCACCGCCCGAGTGCTGGGCGATGTCGATCATCGCCATCACCGCATAGCGTCCCTTGGTGCTCATTTTCATGGGTTTAGCCCCGTCCATCGCCACGAAAAGCTTGCTTTTTCACCCCCCACCCATGCTAAAGGCGTGAACCGCCTGGGATGGCGAAAAACAGCACTTCTCGAAAGCTTCTAAACAACCCATATAGAAAACCCGAGTGCGGGAGTCAACTATTCGGCTCCAGGGTTTCGGACGAGGTCGCCAGCCAATGCCAGAAGTGATTTTCAACGGCCCAGCCGGCCGCATCGAAGCCCGCTATCACCAGTCCCGGGCTCCGGCTTCGCCCATCGCCATCCTGCTGCATCCCCATCCAACCTTCGGCGGCACGATGAACAATCCGATCGTGCATTCGCTCTACCAGGTGTTCGTCAGCCGCGGCTTCTCGGTGCTGCGTTTCAATTTTCGCGGCGTTGGCCGCAGCCAGGGCATTTTCGAGAACGGGGCGGGCGAACTTTCCGACGCCGCTTCGGCACTGGACTGGCTGCAAAGCTTCAACCGCGAAGCCAAGGTGTGCTGGATCGCCGGGGTGTCCTTCGGCGCCTGGATTTCCATGCAGCTGCTCATGCGCCGGCCGGAGATTTCCGGCTTCATCTCGGTGGCGCCGCTGGCCAAGCACTACGACTTCTCCTTCTTGGCGCCCTGCCCCGCCTCGGGGCTCTTCGTCAACGGCGAGAAGGATACGGTGACCGCGCCCGAAGCGGTTCACAGTCTGGTGTCGAAGCTCAAAACCCAGAAGGGCATCGTCATCGAGCACAGGGTCATCGCCGGCGCCAACCACTTCTTCCAGGACAAGATCGACGAGCTGACCAAGATCTGCTCCTCTTACCTCGACAAGCGGATGGCGCGTGAAGGTCAGATCTAGGAGTCGCGGTCGCTTTTCGGGTCGACGCCGGCCGGCGTCTGCGGCATGCCGATGGCCATGGCAAACTCCGAAACCAGGATCGGCGTCAACGACTGGCTGCTGCTCACTCTGCTGTCGGTCCTATGGGGCGGCACCTATTTCTTCATTGCGATTGCGGTGAAGGAGCTGCCGCCTTTCACCATCGTGTTCGCGCGCGTGGCAGTGGCCGCGCTGGTCCTCATCCCGATTCACTGGCTGGTCGAGGGCCCATTGCCCCGAAGCCCGAGCGCCTGGCGGCGATTCTTGGTCATGGCGGTGTTGAACAACATCGTTCCCTTTTCGCTGATCGTGACCGGCCAGCAATATGTTGCCAGCGGTCTGGCATCAATCATCAACGCCACAACGCCACTGTTCGCCACTATCATCATGGCCGGGTTCGGCGATGAAAGGCTGATCGCCCGCAAACTCGCCGGCATTCTTCTCGGCGTCCTCGGCGTCGCGATCCTGCATGGCGAGGCAGTGGTCGGTGGATCGGGTGCCGCTTTTGGCATCCTATTATTCCTCGGCGCTGCCGCGAGCTATGGCTTCGCCGGGCTGTGGGCGAAGCGGCAACTGGCCGGAGTGGCACCACTCACGCTTGCCACCTGCCAGCTCTCCTGTTCGGCCATCGTCATGGCAGTCCTGACCGCGACGGCCGACCGGCCCTGGCAGTTGCCGCTGCCAAGTGCGCCTGTCTGGGCTTCGCTCGCAGGCCTTGCGGTGCTTTCGACCGCCCTGGCCTACATCATCTTTTTCAAGGTCCTGGCCCGGTCGGGCCCCTCCAACGTATTGCTGGTAACCCTGATGATTCCGCTGACGGCGATCCTGCTCGGCCACTTTCTGCTGGGTGAGACACTGGGCTACGCCGAGTTGCTGGGAGCGGCGGTAATCGCCAGTTCGCTCCTACTGATCGACGGTCGTGTCATCGCGGTGCTGGCACACCGCTCAGGTTGACGGGCGGGCCAGCACCCCGCCGGTCAGCGGACGCGGCACACCGGTGGTCATCGGAAACGAGATGGGCAGGCCCTTGAGGCTGCGCACGGCGAGATAGGCCCAGGCTTCCGCCTCCATGGCATCGCCATCGAAGCCTGCCTCCTCGGCGAGCAGCATGTGATCTCCGAGTGGCTCAAGCAGGCCGCGCAGAACCTTCATCAGCGTCGGATTAAGCCGGCCGCCGCCGGTTACGACCCAAATCTTCGGACGCTCCGGCACCCAGGCCGGAGCCCGGGCAATCGCGGTGGCAGTGAAGTGAACCAGCGTCATGGCACCGTCGGCGGGGCTCAAGCCATCGAGGCAGGAAATGTCGAAGGCATCGCGGTCGAGCGACTTGGGCGCCGGTCTTTCGAAATAGGGATGAAGGGCCAGGGTCTTGAAGGCGGGCCCATTGAGAAAACCCTTCGCCGCCAGCGCTCCGTTCCGGTCGAAGGGCTCCCCCACATGGCGTTCGCACCAGTCGTTGAGGAGGGCGTTGCCGGGGCCGGTATCGAAGGCGATGAGACTGCCATCGGCGCCGATCCAGGTGAGATTGGCGACGCCGCCGATATTGACGATGGCAACAGGCCTCTCCGTGAGGCCAGCCGCCAGGGCCCGGTGGTAGACGGGAACCAGGGGCGCGCCCTGCCCGCCGGCGGCCACGTCCGCTGCCCGCAGGTCGTAGACCACCGGTCGCCCGAGGGCCTGCGCCAGGGCAGCACCATCGCCCAGCTGGACCGTCAGCCGGGCTTCCGGGCGGTGGATGACCGTCTGGCCGTGAAAACCGATTACGTCTATATCACCAATACTTACACTGCATTCCAGACAGAACCGTTCAACCGCCTCGGCGTTCCAGCGGGTGAGTTTCGCCTCGGCCTCCGGCAATCTCTCCGGGCGGGCGGTGCGGTCGGTCAGGGCAGTCGCCTGGGCAATCGCCTGTCGCAGCACCAGGCGCTGGGCCTCGTCATAGGAATAGGTGCGAGCCGGGCCGCGCTGGATCACCGCCTCGCCATCGGTCTCGACCAGCGCCGCGTCGATGCCGTCGAGCGAAGTGCCCGACATGAGGCCCAGTGCCTTCAGCGGTTTTGACACGCAATCTTCCCGTGGTAAGAGCCGCCATCCCTTCCGAGAGTACCGCTCCATGAGCCAATTCAAATCCGAATTTCTCAATACTCTCGCAACCCGCGGATTCGTGCACCAGATTTCCGATGCCGAGGGGCTCGACGCCGCCGCGGTAGCCGGACCGATCACCGGCTATATCGGTTTCGACGCCACGGCGTCGAGCCTGCATGCCGGTTCGCTGGTGCAGATCATGATGCTGCGCTGGATGCAGAAGACCGGCCACCGGCCGATTGCGCTGATGGGCGGCGGTACCACCAAGATCGGCGATCCTTCCGGTAAGGACGAAGCGCGCAAGCTCCTCACCGTCGCGCAGATCAACGCCAATCTCGACGGCATCAGCCGCGTGTTCGGCAGGTTCCTGCGCTTTGGCCAGGGCCCGACCGATGCCCTTATGATCAATAACGCCGACTGGCTCGACCGGCTCAACTACATCGACTTCCTGCGCGACTATGGCACCCATTTCACCATCAACCGGATGCTGTCCTTCGATTCGGTGAAGCTGCGGCTCGACCGCGAGCAGCCCCTCACCCTCCTCGAATTCAACTACATGATCCTGCAGGCCTATGATTTCCTCGAACTGTCGCGCCGCCAGGCCTGCGTCTTGCAGATGGGCGGCTCGGACCAGTGGGGCAACATCGTCAACGGCATCGAACTCGGCCGGCGGGTCGACGGCCGCCAGCTCCATGGGCTGACCACGCCGCTTCTCACCACCGCATCGGGGGCCAAGATGGGCAAGACGGCGGCGGGGGCCGTTTGGCTCAGTGCCGACCTGCTTTCGCCCTACGACTACTGGCAGTACTGGCGCAATGCCGAGGATGCCGATGTCGGCCGCTTTCTCAAGCTCTACACCGAACTGCCGCTGGCCGAGATCGCGCGGCTTGCAGCATTGGGCGGATCGGAGATCAACGAGGCCAAGAAGCTGCTGGCGAATGAGGCAACCGCCCTGCTCCATGGCCACGCCGCCGCGGTCGCCGCCGCCGAAACGGCGCGCCAGACCTTCGAGGAAGGAGCGAGTGCCGCAGGCCTTCCCACCATCAGCCTCGATCTCAAGGCCGGTGTCGGCCTGTTGCAGGCCTGCGTGACGGCGGGATTTGCCTCTTCCAATGGCGAAGCCAGGCGCCATGTCCAGGGCGGTGCCATCCGCGTCAACGACCTCGCGGTGTCGGACGAGAAGATGACGCTCGGTCTCGGCCATCTCAACGCCGACGGCGCGATCAAGCTGTCGATGGGCAAGAAGAAGCACGTCCTGATCAAGCCGCTCTGAAGGCTCAGCCGCTCTTGTCGGAATTGCGGCTGGTCGGCATCGGCGTGCCGGGTCCGCCATATTCGAAGAACCGCCGTAGAATGCCGGGGGCGATCGCCGACACCGGGTTCACCTGGAAGCGCGGGCGCTCGATACTGCCGCCAAGCGCGAAGGTGAGGCCGATCACCCCCTGACCCCGGCCGCCGGCCAGGATATCGCCGACCAGCGGAATACCGCTCAGCGCCGAATTGAGGGCATAGGCCGGAATGACCGTGCCGGTGATGTCGATGGCGCCATCCGACTTGCGGATCAAACCGCCGGCGGTGGCGCCGAGATCGCTGCCGCGAATGAGCGACTCGCCGATGCGCACGAAACGGCTGTCGGCGGTGAACGGCAGCGTCAGCTTGGCAAAGGCCGTGCCGTTGCTTCGCGGCCCCGTCTGCATCGGCTTGCCCTTGGTGTCGAGCTGGGCCAGCGCCGCCTCGTTGCGGACCTCGAAGTTTCGCAACACCAGCTGGCCGTTCTGCACCGAGGAATTGGCATCGTCGGCGAGCAAGGCATAGAACTCGATCTGGCCGCCGGCCACCTTGGAATAGAGATTGGCGGCGCGCAGGGCGGCTCCGCCGTCGCGCCCGGTGACGCGCAATTCGCGCCCGCCGGCGACCGGCGTGACGCGCAGCACCACCGGCTGACCCGACAGGAAGTTTCCGGAAACTTCCGCCGCCTGCACCCGGCCGTTGCGGGTGCGGATATCGCCGGAAACGCCGGTGACGATCTCGCCACGCTGCGCGTAGATGCGGTCGATATTGGCATTGATCGACAACGTCGAGCCGTCAGCCGAACTGTCGCCCCGCAACCCGGGCGCCGGCTCGAACATCGACTTGATCAACGGCCTGGCATCGAAACTGTCGCCGGTCATGGCGAGCGATGTGCCGTTGTCGCCGGACTTGATGGCCAGGGCGAAGCGGTTCTCGTCGCTCAATTGCACTTCGCCGAATTTCGCCTCGGCAATTCCGCCAGCCGCGGTAAGACCGATACCGCCTTTGATGCTGATGTCGGGCCCGGCAATGACCAGATTGTCGATGCGGCGGCCCTTCGGCCCCTTGCTGCGATAGACGAAACTGGCACTGGTCTTGGGCGTGGCGGGCCGCGACCAGCCAATGGCGTCGATCTTCATGGCCACTTTCGCCAGGTTGGCATCGACCGTGACGGTTCCGCTCGGATCGGCAAGATCGTCGATCGTCGCCGTCACCGCAATGGGTCCGGCGAGGTAGCCACTGAGATCGGCGCCGATCGCCTTGCGATCGTCGTCGGCGAGCACCGTCTCGATCACTGCCGATTGACGGCCGGCAGTACCGGGTTCCTTGTGCCAGGCAATCTTTCCGTCAACGCCGTTAATCCTGGCGGGACCGGTGGCATCGATGGCGCCCTTGGCGATGCTGATGTCGAACTGGCCATTGCTGATATCGACCTTGGGCAGAGCGCCCTTGAGGCTGGCATCGGTGAGTTTGGCTTCGCCGGTGACGATCACCTGGTCGGGGGGAGCGTCCTTGATCAGAGGCAGCTTGATGGCGACCGAGACGCGGGCATTGCCGCCAAGCTTGCTGCCGTCGATCCCCGAACCGCTGGCCACGGCAAGATCGGGCAGGCCGAGATATTCGATCATGACGGAGGCGGCGGCGGCGGCGTTCACCGTGATGGTGGCCGGTGGCGCGTTGGTCAGAATGTCATTGGCGACGAGCTGCCCGGATTCGAGTCGCAGTGGCCTGCCGGAGGGAAGCTGGACATCGGCGCCATCGACCGTAACGGTGAAGGTATTGCCGACAAGTTCCGCCGTTCCCGAGGCGCTTTGCATTGCCGGGAGGTCGCGGTAGTAGCCGCTGGTCACGTCGGCCAGTTGAAACTTGAGACGAACCGCCGTGTCGGCGAGGCGGCGGTTGCGGGTGGCTTCGGCCATGGCGTTGACCGGCAGATTGATCTGGAACTCGCCGGCGGAGATGCGGCCAGCGCGGATGTTGGCGTTCACCCAGTTGCGGGCGTCGGGCGCCAGCACCGGTGGCCACAGCTTCTTCAGCACCGCCGCCGACAGGTCGCGGATGCGTCCCGAGATCAACAGCCCGGCGGACCGATCTCCGCCGGTGACAACCCCCCGTAGCCTGATGCCGGTCTCGCCCGACATGATGAGCAGATCGTCGATGTCGAGACGTGCCGAATTGATCGCCGCCAGGCCGGAGAAATCGATGCGATCGACCGCCACCGGCGAAGTTATCGTGCCCTGGGCGTCGATCGCCACATTGTTGGCCTTGAGGTCGATCTTCAGCGCCGACAGACGGCCATCGGCGGTACGCACCGGCCGCACCGTGCCGGTGATCTCGGCGCGGGAACTCCCGGCCAGCAGAATGGAATCGGTGATCAGCACACCGCCGGTCGCCGGATCGTAGTCGGCCCTGAGCGAACCCTCATCGACGATGATGGGCTCTGCCAGATAGTCGGGCAGGTCCACTTCCCCGGCGGCGGCCGAAAATTCCGCCGAAGCGCTGGTGAGCGTGCCCTGGTCGGTCACTTCGGCCACCGCCTTGCCCGACAGGGGAACCTTGACCCGGGCGAACTGCGACAGGGCGAAGATCTCGTCCGAGACGTTGGCCGGCACCAGATCGTTGATCCGCGCCGTGATTGCGAAGGACTTGGTGTCGCGGCGATAGGTGGCCGAGGCTTCGGCACGCCAGCTTCCACCCTCGCGGCCATTGGCGATCGTGGCATCGCTCATCACGACGAAGCCGTAGGGCATGCGCTTGAACACCAGTTCCGATTTGGGCGAATACCAGATGGCATCATTGGCCTCATCGTAGAGCTGGATCGAGGCGTCGGTGACCCGGATGTTCTCGATCGTCCCGGCAAGGGCGGTGTGGTCGGCACCGTCGCCGGCCAGAATGGCGATCAATTCGCCGCCGGTTACCCCCTCGATGCCGGCAAAGGTCGGGGTCTGCTGGTCGCTCTTGCCGGCGGTTTCCGCAGTTCCCAGCGGTTCGCCGGTCGGCGCAGCCTGACTGGCATCGCCAGAGGTTGCGCCGAAACCCAGTTCGATGCCACCGGCCAAGGTGCGCTTGACAAAGAGATGGGGGCCGATCAGGTCAAGCGACTTGGCCACCACGCTGCCGGTCAGCAAGGGCCACTCCTCGATGCCGATGGCGGCGCGCGGCGCCCGGGCGATCATATTGCCGTGGGCGTTGCGAACGGTGATGCCGCTCAGCCGGAAATGCGGGATGCCGCTGCCGGGGGCGCGCTCGATCAAGGCGCCGTCGATATCCACCGTGAGGCCGCCGAGATTGCGGTTGATCACGGACTTAATGGTGCCCGACATGAAATTGAGCGACACCGGGCCTTGCGACAGGCGCACATAGAAGGCCGCAATCACGATCAATACGGCAGCCAGCACCGTCATCGTGCCAAAGGCGGTTATCCTGATGAGCTTACGCCGCACGCAATCTACTTCCTGCCCCCGATCCCCTCGTTTCTGGCCCGCAGCCGCTGCCGGGCACAAGCGCAATTATCGTCGCCCCCGCCGGGGGCGACGCCGACTTGGCTTCTTTGGCCATCAAAGAAGGGCCAAAGCGTGGCCAAAGGCCCTGCAGCCGTCCCGGCCGACCGATGCTAAACGCCTCTACGTCAGTTGCAAGACCGGTCTTTGTGGGCATTCGGCAATAGGCAATGACAGGAGCAACGCCCCGACGTATCCTCGATCCCGGAGTGATTCTTGACGCGGCCGGGGACAGGGTTGCGCCGGGTTACCGCCACCAGTCCTTTCAACTGCAGTTCGGGCCGCCATGCTGTTCAGACGCTCCAGACGCGCTGCCAACGACGACGGGGAAGCCGTCGTATCCCAGACCACGGTGATCGGCCGCGACAGCCATCTCGAGGGCATTATTTCAGCCGCCGGAACCCTCCGGATCGAGGGCACGGTGCGCGGCACCGTCACCGCCAAGGTCTGCGTGATCGATGAGGACGGCCTGGTCGAAGGCGAAGTCAGTGCCGACGAGATCGTGGTGCGCGGCCGGGTGGTCGGGCCGCTGCGGGCCTATCATGTGCATTTGCAGAACGGCGCCCAGGTTGACGGCGATGTAATGAACGAGACGATCGCCATCGACAGTGGTGCCGCCCTCAACGGTGCGGTCCGGCAGAGCGACGATCCCCTCGGCGCCGGCTCGCCCGCCTCCGGCGCTCGCGAGACCGCCGAAGCACCGGACCGGCAGGGTGAACCGGCCTATCTGCGCTCGCCCTTATGGAATGGTGCCGACGACGACGGCCGTCGGCCGCTCCGGGCCTTGCGCCTGCGCTGAGCCGAAGGGTTCTCCTACACCTTGGTGTCGGGCGGCACGGTACCGGCAGCCTTCGCCACTTCGGCGGCGAAGTCGCCGTCCTTCTTCTCGATGCCTTCGCCAAGCTGCATGCGGACATAGCCCATGAGTTTGATCGCGGCGCCGGCCTTGGCCGAGGCCTCGGCGAGCGCCTGGGTCACGGTCTTGGCGCCGTCATGGACATAGGCCTGCTCGAGGAGGCAATTTTCCTTGGCATAGGTCTTGAGACCGGAGGCCACGATCTTTTCCAGGACATGGGCGGGTTTGCCGGCGTTCTTCTCCTCGAGAATGGCTTTCTCGCGGGCGAGCGTCTCGGGCGGCACGGCGGAAAGTTCCATGGCCACCGGGTTGGCGGCGGCGACATGCATGGCCAGCATGCGGCCAAACTGGGCGAGTTCTTCGGCTTTGCCGGTCGAGTCCAGCGCCACCAGCACGCCGATCTTGCCCATGCCGGGGGCCGCCTGGTTGTGCACATAGGAGCCGATGGCGCCCTGCTTCACCGAGAGCGCCGCGGTACGGCGCACCGTCATGTTCTCGCCGATGCTCGCCACCATCTCGGCCACATATTCGGCGACCGCATGGTGCGAGCCCGGGAACTTCATGGTCTTGAGCTTCTCGAGATCGCCGCCGGCGGCCAGCGCCAGCCTGGAGATCTCCGCCACCATCGCCTGGAACTTGTCGTTGCGGGCGACGAAATCGGTTTCGGAATTGACCTCGACCACGGCTCCGGTAGTAACGGCAACGGCCACGCCAACCAGGCCCTCGGCGGCAATGCGGGTCGATTTCTTGGCGGCCTTGGCCAGGCCCTTGGCCCTGAGCCAGTCGACGGCGGCGTCCATATCGCCCTTGGTGGCGGCGAGTGCCGCCTTGCAGTCCATCATTCCAACGCCGGTCTTCTCGCGTAGGTCCTTGACCATGCCAGCTGTAATATCAGCCATGTTCTTTGCCTTTCTTGAGGGGGTGGCGGAGCCGCCCGGATGGCGGTTCGGCCCAATACGTCAGGCCGGGACTTCCTCGACGACCGGATTTTCCGCCGCGCCGACGTCGTGTCCGGCACCGGTCTGGGCCATCGAAATGCCCTCGATGCAGGCCCGGCTGATCAGCTCGCAGTAGAGTGCCACGGCGCGCCCGGCATCGTCGTTGCCGGGGATCGGATAGGTGACGCCGGTGGGATCGCTGTTGGTGTCGATGATGGCAATGACCGGAATGCCGAGACGGTTGGCCTCCTTGATCGCAAGGGCTTCCTTGTTGGTGTCGATGACGAATAACAGGTCGGGCGTGCCGCCCATGTCCTTGATGCCGCCCAAGGCCTTCTCGAGCTTGGCTTTCTCGCGCGTCAGATTGAGGAGCTCGCGCTTGGTCAGGCCAACACCTTCCTTCGCCAGGGTCTCGTCGATCGTGCGCAGCGACTTGATCGAGTTGGAGATGGTCTTCCAGTTGGTCAGCATGCCGCCGAGCCAGCGGGCGTTGACATAATACTGGGCCGAACGCCTGGCGGCTTCGCTGATCTGCTCGGCGGCGGCCCGTTTGGTGCCGACGAACAGCACGCGCCCGCCCTTGGCCACCGTCTCGGTGACGGCAACCAGCGCCTGGTGCAGCATCGGCACCGTCTGGGCCAGGTCGATGATGTGGATGCCATTGCGGCTGCCGTAGATGAAGGATTTCATCTTCGGGTTCCAGCGATGGGTCTGATGTCCGAAATGCACGCCCGCTTCCAAGAGCTGGCGCATGGTGAATTCTGGCACGGCCATGTGCGTCGTTCCTTCTCCGGTTGATCCGCCGCGGGATGCTTGTGACCGGACGATCCGGCACCGGAAGGACCAGGCGCTATGGAGAGGGCAAGCCCTCGTGCGCCAGGTCCGACACCCGCGTGTGAGTTGACGGCGCGGTCTATAGCGGCGGCGCGCCGCGAATGCAAGGGCGCGCCGGAGCTGTCGTGAAATTCGGCGTGAAGCGGCCACTACTTCTGCAGGTTGTGAACCTCGAAGGCGGTTTCCTGCGGTGGCGCGGTAAACCCGCCCTTGATGCCCTTTTTCATCTGGGGCATCAGGATATCGTCGCGAAACCTCTCCCAACTTTCCTTGGACTCGTGCACCGCGACAATCGTCCAGCCGCCGGCCGACGGGCCGGCAACATGGAAGACCTGGCCCTTTGGCAAGGTCTTTCTGCTAGGATGTACGGCGGCGATCGACGCTTCATACTGGTCCTTGGTGCCGCCGGGAAAGAAATGCATGATCCCGTATGCCATTTTCGTGTTTCTCCGAGGTTGACTACGGCGCGTCGCGCGGTTCCGGACGGTGTCACGCCAATGATCGGCAGCGGATGGGGAGTCCGCCTGCCGGTGTCGAGCATCCCATGGGCGGGCATTGCGCACAAGCGGTAACCGCTGCGCCATTTGGGTTGAGACTAACGCTTGCGCGCCATCGTCAGGCCGTCGCAGATCGGCACTAGGCAATGCTCGACCCGGGCATCGCCGGCGATCTTGTCGTTGAGTGCCCGGATCGCCAGCGTATCGGTATCGGCGATGGCAGGGTTCGCCACTTCGCCGCCCCACAGGGTATTGTCGATCAGCACCAACCCGCCGGGACGCAGGAGCTTGAGCGCTCCCTCGTAATAGGCGTCGTAGGAGGACTTGTCGGCGTCGATGAAGGCAAGATCGAAGCTGGCCGCCCGGCTCTCCCGCAACAGCCTCGCGATCACCGCGGCGCCGCCATCGAGGTGGAGTTCGATGCGCTCGGCGACGCCGGCCTTGCGCCAATAGCGGCGGCCGATGGCGGTCCACTCCTCGCTCACATCGGCGCAAACGATGCGCGCTTGCCCGGCAAGCGCCATGGCAAGGGCCGAATAGCCGGTAAAGGTGCCGATTTCGACAATGGATCTCGCACCCATGAGCTTGACCAGCAGTGCCATGAAGGCGCCCTGCTCCGGTCCGATCTGCATCTGAGCGGTGCCGCCGAGCTTGGCGGTTTCAGCCCTGAGCTCCGCCAGGACCGGCGGCTCGCGATAGGCACGAGTCCGGTAATAGTCTTCGAGACGCCCGGTGATGCCGATGGTCTTGCCCGTCATGGATGCTCCGCTGTTGTAAGATCGAGGCGCACGAAAATGTGAGCCTTCCGTAGGTTTCTCAATCGGTCGGCCGCTCGCCAGGACTGGTGCGGGCGGAGGGACTCGAACCCCCACGGGATTTCTCCCAACGGATTTTAAGTCCGTTGCGTCTACCGTTCCGCCACGCCCGCGGCGTCTCACCACTACACGGGAGAACCGCGGCTCGCCACAGTTTCACACGGTTAATGCCGGCTGAATGCCCCGCTCCGGCGCTGACCGCCCATGGGATCTGTCGCAAGCTTCCGCTAACCATGGGAAGCCTGGTGCGGCCAAGAGGACTCGAACCTCCACGGTGTTACCCGCTAGCACCTCAAGCTAGTGCGTCTACCAATTCCGCCATGGCCGCATGCCAGATTGCGAAAGTGCGGCGTGAATATCAGGCACTTGGCCAATAATCAACCCCAAAGCACCGCCCCCTTGGGCCTTCGCATGGTTACTGGTTCCTCACCCGATTCCAGCACCATTTCATCAACTTAAACCATGCCTCTGAACCTCATCTCAAAGCCTCTTAGCTAGTGTGACCGAAACAAGAAAACGGATGGGGCGTTAGATGAAGTTCAAGATCGCTGTGGGGGCGGCACTTCTGGGGCTCTTGGTCGGAACGGGCACGGCATTCGCCGTCGGCTCGCCTGATAAAGGCCCGGGAAGCAAGCCGCAGAAGGAGACCGAGACCGAATTTGGCCGGACCCTGCCGCCTATCGGCTACGTGCAGTTCTGCGCACGCTTGCCCGATGACAACGACTGCAAGCCTGCCTCCGCCCGCAAGGCCGAGGCGCTGACCATGTCGCCAGAGCGCTGGAACCTGCTCTACCAGGTCAACACTTATGTGAACGGCAAGATCGCGCCGGTGAGCGACCAGGATCTCTACGGCCAACCCGAATACTGGGCCTACCCGACGGACGCCGGCGATTGCGAGGACTACGTGCTGCTGAAGCGGCGCTTTCTGGAAAGCCTCGGCTTTCCCGCCGCGGCAATGCTGGTCACTGTGGTTCTCGACGAGAACAAGCAAGGCCACGCGGTGCTGACGGTGACGACCAAGGACGGCGACTACATTCTCGACAACCGGCGCAACGACGTGCGGCGCTGGAGCGACACGGGCTACACCTACCTCAAGCGCCAGTCGGCGAGCGACCCGCGAATCTGGGTATCGCTGTCGAAGGACGCGCCGCAGTCCTCGGGCTTCGTGGCCGGCGGAACCGGAAAGTAGACGAAACGGACAACAGGACAGGCCCGGTCGGCGTCCCCCCATCCCCCACCAGACCGGGCTTCAGGAGCCGGCACTGTCCCACCCAGTGCCGGCTCCACCCTTTTGCGAGGCCGCTTAACTCAACCCCGCCATATAGCGCCGCCAGTTGCGCACATAGGTCTCGGCCGATTTGGGAAGCCTGGCGATGGCCGCGGCGTCGAGCTCGCGCACGATCCTGCCGGGCATGCCCATCACCAGCGAATTGTCGGGGATCACTTTGCCTTCGGCGATGAGCGCATTGGCGCCGATCAGGCAGTTCCTCCCGACGACCGCGCCGTTGAGGATGATGGCACCCATGCCGATCAGCGAATTGTCGTCGATCATGCAGCCATGCAGCATGGCGCGATGGCCGATGGTGCAGTCCCGGCCGATGGTCAGGGGAAAGCCCATGTCGGTATGCAGCACACAGTGGTCCTGCACATTGCTGTTTTCGCCGACGACGATCGGCTCGTTGTCGCCGCGCAGCACCGCGCCGAACCAGACGCTGGCGTTGCGCTCCAGCCTGACCTTGCCGATGAGCCTCGCATCGGGGGCGATCCAGTAGGCTCCCTCCTCCGGCAGTTCTGGCGAAATGCCGTCGAGCGCATGGAGGGGCATGGGGTTAACCTCTCAAGTGTAGCCGAAGAAGGTGGTCAGGATAAACACTCCCTGCAGGAAGCTCCAGCCCAGGCCGAGGCCGAGCACGGCCAGGGCGAAAATCGGATTGTATTCGAGATACCACAGGCCCAGCCGGACGACGCTCATGGGCGCGTAGAGGCACAGCGCCAGCACCTTGAGGGGAGTTAGAAAATCCAGCCGGTGCAATATGCCGAGCCGCGGCGGATCGCCGGCCACCATCGCCCAGCTCGTCCCCGCCAGTCCGGCCGAGACCAGCCCCGTCGCCGCCGCCATGGCATAGATGAAGTAATAGGTCTGCATGTCGCCCTCCCGGTTGCGGCCCGTGCCGAAACGGCACAGCCGGGTTACCTGGGCGAAAGCTTTGCAAGGGAAATGCCGGGGCATATTCCGCCAAAGCGCGCGCGCTTTGGCGACAAGAATATGCCGAGACAATCTGGAGCGTTTCCTTGTCGGCGAAGCGATGCCAATTCGCCGGGAAACGCTCTACTCCAGGTCGAAGTCGAGGATCGCCATGGAGAAATTGTAGGAGAGCTCGCCGTCCTCCTCGTCACGGAAGATGACGCCAATGAACTCCTCGCCGATATAGACTTCGGCCGAGTCCGATTTCTGCGGCCGCTTCCGGACCGAGATCGAGGCAAGCTCGAACTTGCTCCTCAGGAACTTGGTCAGCTTGGCGATTTCTTCGGGCTTCAAGGGGCGCTCCTCGGGCGGGTTCCCGTGGGGTCTAGCCGCTCTCCGCTTCCTCCGCAACCGGCTCGACATTGTGGTCCATGACCAGCGCCGGCTCGCTGCAACCGGCCCGGCCCACGACCTTGGCCGGAACGCCGGCGACTGTTGTATTGGGCGGTACGTCGTGGAGGACGACCGAGCAGGCGGCGATCCGCGAGCAATGGCCGATCTCGATGTTGCCGAGGATCTTGGCGCCTGCCCCCACCAGCACGCCCCAGCGCACTTTGGGATGACGGTCACCTTCGTCCTTGCCGGTGCCGCCGAGGGTTACCCCCTGCATGATCGAGACATTGTCCTCAACCACCGCCGTCTCGCCGATGACAATGTCGTGGCCGTGGTCGACCATCAGCCCCTTGCCGATGCGGGCCGCCGGATGGATGTCGACCGAGGCGATGATCGACGAGCGGCTCTGCAAATAATAGGCGAAGTCCTTGCGCCCCATTTCCCACAGCCGGTGCGCCATGCGGTAGGTCTGGATCGCCTGGTAGCCTTTGAAATAGAGGAGCGGATCGACATAGCGGTGGCAGGCGGGATCGCGCTCGTAGGTCGCGAGAATGTCGGCGCGCGCCGCAACCCCGATCTCCGGCTCGGCCTCGACGGCATCCTCGAAGGCCTGCACCACCAGATCAGCCCCGATATCGGCATTGCCAAGCCGCTGGGCCAGGCGATGGATCAGCGCATCCTCGAAACTCGAATGGTTCAAGACCGAGGAGAAGATGAAGCCGCCGAGCACCGGCTCGAGCCGCGCTACCTCCTCGGCCTCGCCGCGGATGCGGTTCCAAACGGGGTCGAGGCGTTGGACGGATTGGGTCTTGGCGGCCTGGCGCATGGGCAATTCCTTGTTCATTCTGCCCTCGCCCGTGGCGAAGCCATGGGAGAGGAGCTTGCCCTCGGGCCCGACCCGAGGGTGGCGCGCATGCGCCGGGTGAGGGCAGTATAGCGGCGATCTCCCCATATGGGGAGACGGCTACGGCTTTGCGAAGCCGTTGCGTTGAAACATTCGCCGGTGTAGCCGGGGCTATGCAAGAGCTTGTCTCCCCCACCCCACACATGCGGGCTTTCCTCGACGGATCAATCGGTTGGCTGGTGCTCAACCGGCCCGAGCGGCGCAACGCGCTCGCTACGCCCATGTGGGCGGCGATCCCGCCATTGATGAAATTGCTTGATGACAGCCTTGATGTGAAGGCGATCGTCATCCGGGGCGCGGGCTCGGAAGCCTTCGCCGCCGGCGCCGATATTTCCGAATTTGGCAGCGCCCGCAGCGATGCCGAGGCGGCCAAATCCTATGAGCAACTGAATGGTGCCGCCTTCGCCGCCATCCGCGGTGCGGCAAAATCGGTCATCGCCCTGATCGAGGGCTTTTGCATCGGCGGCGGCCTCGCCATTGTCTTGGCTTGCGACCTCCGCGTGGCCGCCCCCTCGGCCCTCTTTGCGCTCCCCCCGGCGAGGCTCGGCCTTGCCTACCCGCTCGACGGCTTGCGCGATCTGGTGGCGACGGTGGGAGCCCCTGCGGCTAAGGAGCTTCTCTTCACCGCCCGCCGCATTGGCACCGAAGAGGCTCTCCGCATCGGCCTCATCAACCGCATCGCGTCCGACGCTGAGGCCGAGACCCGCGCCCTCTGCGCCGAGATCGCCGACGGCGCCCCCCTTTCGATCGCCCACGCCAAGCGCGCCATCGATCTCATCGCCGAAAAGCCCGGCCACCTCTCCCAAGCGGAAGTCATGGACCTTGCTACCCGCTGCTTCAACAGCACCGACTACGCCGAAGGCCGCGCCGCCTTTGCCGAGAAAAGGAAACCGAGGTTTGGGGGCACTTAGCATTCTTGTGCATTCTTGCCATGGCCACACTCAGCACAGTAAGAGCCCTCACCCGACCTGCGTTCGCTTCGCTCACCCCTCTCCCACGCCTTCGGTGCGGGCGAAGGTACAAGACGACCATGGCCTTCGCCCGTCCCGGACTTGATCCGGGATGGGAGAAGGTGGCCGACAGGCCGGATGAGGGCCCTTTGGCAGCCGCCAGGAAAATATTTCGATTCCGTCGTCGATTCCTTCTTGACACTGTTTTCCTATGATGTATATTCGATCCTGTCTCCTTCCCATGGAGGGGCGGTTCGCGAGCCGTCGAAGACCGGGGAAGAAGATGCGGGGCCTGAAGTGGAAAGCGACGGACGCTTTCCTAACCAGGGACCGCTCACACTCCCCGGATTGCCCGCCGGGCAATCCCTCCTTCGGTGGATAAAGGAGGCCGAACCATGGTTTCGAGTGGAAAGCCTCTGGAAGTCGGGTGTGGGCAATGGTCACCGGCGTTGCCGAGAAATTCCACGACTGCCTGCTTGAAGCCCTTGTCGCCCACCGCATTCATATGATTGCGGCCGGGGAGTGTGACGCCTCTCGCGCCGGGAATGGCGGCAACCAGAGTTGCCACATCTCCGGCGATATCGTCCTTCTCGCCCGCCACCACCAGGACCGGGCAGGTGATGTGGCTCAAGTCTTCGGCGGTAATCTTCACCCGCGACGAGCGCATGCAGGCGGCGAGCGCCTTCAAGTCGCTCTTGGTCTGTTCGGCAAAGATACGAAACGAACGGGCGCCGGGGTCGCTGACGTCATCGCGGTTCGGCGCCTCCAGCCCTTTGGCAACCGCTTCGCCGCCGCCCACCCCGGTGATCATGCGCGACGCCAATCCGGCAAAGACGGCGCGCCGCACCTGTTCCGGATGGCGCATTGCGAGGAACGCGGCAATCCTGGTACCCATGGAATAGCCCATGACATCGATGCGGCTAAGACCCAGATGGGTGATGAGACGGCTTGCGTCATCAGCCATGGTGGCGGCCGGATAGAAGGCGGGGTCGTAGAGCTTCTGGCTCGAGCCATGGCCGCGATTGTCGATGGTTATAACCCGGCGGCCCGCCTCACTCAAAGTCTTGACCCAGCCCGTATCCCACCAGTTGACCCGGCCGTTCGAGGCAAAGCCGTGGATCAACAGGATCGCCGGCCCCTCGCCCGCCTCGCGCCAGGCGATCTCCACGCCTGCCGAATTGAATCTGTGCATGGCGCGAAACATATGCTAATCGCCCGGTCACTCAAGGCTTTTCGAGGTTCACCATGGCATCGGGCGCTACTCCGCATTTCCACAACGACATGGGGCTTGCAGCAATCGAAATCGGGGCCCGCGAATTCATGTGCGTGGGAGCCAAGCCGCCCTTCGACCACCCGCATGTGTTCCTCGACATGGGCACCGATGCCGAGATCGTCTGCCCCTATTGCTCAACCCTCTACAAGTTCAATGCGAGCCTCGGGGCCGGCGAGGCGAAGCCCGCCGAGGCCATCTGGCAGGACGAGGCCGCATAGTTCCGAGCCTCACCATCCGCAATTACGAGGACCGCGACGAGGTGAAACTTGTGGCCCCCGTCCTCCTCGAAAAACCGCTCTCATGAAGACTTCGCTATCCATCGCCGAAGCGCGCCGCATAGCACTCGCCGCTCAGGGCTTTGCTGGCCCGCCGCGTACCGCGAAAATCGGCTGGGCCGCCATGGCGCGCACCATCGCCCAACTTAATCTCTTGCAGATCGACAGCGTCAACGTGCTGGTGCGGTCCCACTATCTGCCGCTCTTCTCGCGGCTCGGCGCTTACGACCGCGAGCTTCTCGACGCCCGCGCCTTCGGCGGCAAGAGGCGGGCGCTGTTCGAGTGCTGGGCCCATGAGGCGAGCCTGTTGCCGCTCGAGCTTCATCCGCTGATGCGCTGGCGCATGGCGCGGGCGCGGGACGGACGCGGCACCTATGGCTCGATGGATGGCTTCGCCGCCGGCGAGCGCGCCTATGTCGATGGCGTGCTCGATTTCGTCACCCGCCATGGCCCGACGGCGGTAAGCGATCTTCCCGATAGGGGAAAGAGTGCTGGCGGCTGGTGGGGCTGGTCGAAAGGCAAGATGGCGCTCGAGTGCCTGTTCGACAGAGGGCAAGTCACCACCGCCACGCGCCAGGGCTTCGAGCGCATCTATGACATCCCGGAAAGAGTCATTCCGGCCGAAACCCTGGCGCTGGCAACGCCTGACGAAGCCGACAGCATTCGCCGGCTCATGGATTTGGGGGCGCTGGCCCTCGGCATCGGCACGGAAACCGATATCCGCGATTATTTCCGCCTGCCGGTGGCGGAGGCCAAACGGGCGCTCGCCGAACTGGTCGAGGACGGGCTCTTGCTCCCCGTCGCAGTCGAAAGCTGGAAGCAGCCGGCCTATCTGCACCGGGACGCGAGAATCCCCAGAAAGGCCGGGGCGCAGGCCCTGGTGTCGCCCTTCGATCCGCTCGTCTGGGAGCGGTCGCGGACCGAGCGCTTATTCGACTTTCACTATAGGATCGAAATCTATACCCCTGCACATAAAAGGAAATTCGGTTACTACGTGCTGCCATTCCTGGCTGGCGACCGGCTCGCCGCCAGGGTCTGCCTCAAGGCCGACCGGCAGGCGGGCGTACTGCGCGTCAATGCTACCCATCTCGAAGCGGGTGCCGATGCGGGCGAAACCGCCGCAAGGCTGGCGGAGGACTTGCGTTCCATGGCCTTATGGCTCGGCCTCGCCGAGTTGGCGGTGGGTTCGAAAGGCAATCTCGCCCGGGACCTGCGCGCCGCCGCCAAGATGAACGGCAGATAACTTCCGGGCTCAGATTGGGTTCAGGGCGGGTCCTGTAGAAAGGCTGCCAACAACGGTGATTGGCACCGCTGCACCAAACCAGGAAGGAACCACCCCATGCTTCGCAAGACCCTGATCGCCCTCTCCGCCGCCGCCGTCCTCGGTATCGGCGCCGCCGCCACCGCCTCGACCGCGGAGGCCAAAACCAAAATCCAGATCGGCTTCGGCTTCGGCGGTGGCTGGCATGATGGCGGCTACGGCGGCTGGTATGACGGTGGCTACGGCGGATACGGCGGATACGGCGGATACGGCGGCTATGACTGCGGCTATCACTATGTGACTGTCCAGAAGTGGCGCTATGGCCGCCTGGTCCTGAAGACCAAGCTCGTCCCCAACGTTTGCTATTGACCTCCAACGGCGTCTGCGCTGGTCAGGCTCCGCAACCCTGGCCAGTGCAGAGACGGGCCGGCCGCGACTTCCTCCGCGGCCGGCTTTCGGCGTTGGAACATGTTCCGCCAAAGTGTGTGCACTTTGGCGATAAGAACATGCTCCATGCCAACGAGCTGGCGCATTTTCTTTTCCGGAAAGTGGATTCCACTTTCCGGGGAAATGCGTTAGTTTCCGCCGCGCTGGAACGGCCGCGGCAGGGCCGGCAACAGGCCGCCCTTGACCAGATCGCGGGTTACTTCCTCGATTGCACCGCGCAGCGTGTCGACCAGGAAATCGGCCTGCTTCAGCGACAGGGTGAGCGGCGGCGACATGACGTCGAGATGGCCCAAGGGGCGCACCAGAAGTCCCCGCTCCCCGCACAGGCTGGAGATGCGCTTGGAAATGTTGATCTCCTCGGGGAGGTGAGCCTTGGTCTGCTTGTCGGCGACATATTCGACACACATCATCAGCCGCTTACCGCGCACATCGCCGACCAGCCGCAGGTCCGACAGCTCGCGCAGCCGCGTCTCGAAGTGATCGCCGACCTGGCGCGCATGGTCAAGCAGGCCCTCGCGCTCGATGATCTCGATATTCTTGTTGGCAACCGCACAGCACACCGGATGACCTGAATAGGTAAAACCGTGGGCAAACCAGACATCGTGTCCCGGCTGGCTGATCGCTTCGTAGATATCATCCGAGAAGATGGTGGCGCCAAGCGGCAGATAGCCCGAGGTGAGGCCCTTGGCCGAGACGATCATGTCGGGCTCGACGCCGAACACGTCCTGGCTGGCGAACCAGTGGCCGAGCCGGCCGAAACCGGTCACCACCTCGTCGGCGATGAACAGGATGCCGTTTTCCTTCGCCACCTCGGCCATGCGCCTGAGATAATCCCTGGGCGGCACCACGACCCCGCCCGAGCCCTGGATCGGCTCGGCGATGAAGGCGGCGATATTTTCCGCACCCAGTTCGCGAATCTTGGCCTTGAATTCGTCGACCAGATGATCGGTGAACCGATCTTCACTCATTCCCTCCGGCCGTCGGTAGGGATAGGGCGCCGACAGGTGATGGATGAAATCGGTGATGTAATGGAACTCCGGCGTCCGATCGCCCACGCGGTTGCCCACCGACATCGCCAGATAGGTCGAGCCGTGATAGGAATTGTGCCGCGAGATGATGTTCTTGCGCGTAGGTTCACCGCGGCGCGCGTGGTAGAAATGGGCGAGCCGGATCGCCGTATCGTTGGCGCACGAGCCCGAGGTCGAGAACGCCACGCGGTTGAGATTGCCGGGCGCGATTTCGGCCAGTTTGGCCGCCAGTTCGGCGGCTGGTGCATTGCTCATGTCGACGAAGGCATTGGCATAGGGCAGCAAACGAGCCTGCTCGGCCATGGCTTCGGCCATCTCGTTGCGGCCATAACCCACATTCACGCACCACATGCCGCCGAGGCCGTCGAGGTAGCGCTTGCCGTTGACATCGGTGATGTAACAACCCTCGGCCTCGGCAATGATGAGCGAGCCTTCCTTCTTGAAGCTGTCGAAATGGGTCCAGGGGTGAAGAAAGTGGTCATGGTCCTTCTGCCAGAGTTCCTGGGCGTTGAAACGGTTGCCAACCCGCTTAAGCATGATAGCCTCCAATAATGACTGAACATCCATTCAATAGCATGGCCAGAGGCACACGGCAAGCGGAGGGCTGGAAACCATCTCCGGCCCTTGTGAATAGATTCTATGGGAATCATCGGTCTACCCCGGAGCCCGGCCGATTGGCCCGTCATCCCCGGCGAGAGGCTGTTGGTGGTAATCGCCGCCGGCAACTACAACGCCGCCGATCAGTGGAAGATGCCGGTGCAGGTGATGAGCAAGCTGGTTGTCCCGGCGCTGGCCTGAGCTACACCAGGAACTCCCGCCGCCTGCCTATGAACTTCTCCACGGCGGCCACCACTCCACGGCAATCATCGTCGGTCACCATCAGCGACAGGGCCATGAAGCCCCGTTCGGCGATGTAGATGCCGTCGTCGAGAAGGTCGAGGAACAGCAATTGGCGCAGCCGCTTGTCGGCGTGGGTCAGATCGTCCGGCGAGGTGACGTCGCCGGTCACCGGGTGGAGGGTGATCATCGACCCCATGCCGGTTGCCTTCATCCGCACCTGATAGCGCATGAACAGGTCGTTGAGGGAACGGCGCAGTCCGTCGCCTCGCCCATTGAGCGCCACGCAGGCTTCAGGCGTGAACACCCCGGTGAGCCCGGTCAATCCCGCGGTCATGGTGAGAGTGTTGTTGTTGAAGGTCCCGGCATGGGGCAATGCGTCGGGGCGGCGCGGATCGAATTGCAGCATGATCTCGCGCTTGCCGCCGAAGGCGCCGAAGCTCATACCGCCGCCGATGTATTTGCCCAGCGTCTTGAGATCGGGCTCGATGCCGTAGTGGGCCGCCAGCCCCTTGGGGTGGAGCCGCGAGGTCATCACTTCGTCGAAGATGAGCACGATGCCGCGCTCCTTCGTCTCCTGGCGCAGCATCGCGAGAAACTCGGGATCCGCAGGAATGCAACCGCCACCGCCCAACATGGGTTCGAGGATCACGGCGGCGAGATCGTCCGCCTCCCGGGCCATAAGGGCGGCAGTCTCCGTGATGCCGTTGTAGCGGCCGAGCACGCAATCGAAGGGCGCGTTCACCGGCGACGCCCCGTGGCTGAAATAGAGGGTGCCGCCGTGATAGCCGCCATGCATCGGCATGATCTTGCCGCGCCTGGTGAAGCAGCGGGCGGCGGCCAGAGCCATCATGTTGGCCTCGGTGCCGGAATTGGTGAAGCGCACCAGATCGAGGTCGAAGCGGCGCGTCACCGCAGCGGCGAATTCGACCTCGCGGGCGTGGCTCGCCCCCAGATTAACGCCCATCGCCAAGGCATCCGCCACGGCCTCCCGGATCGCCGGATGGGAATGGCCGTAAATCCCGGCCGAATATTCGCCGAGGAGATCGAGATAACGGTGACCGTCGAGGTCGGTGATGCGCGCGCCTTCGGCACTGGCGGCGCGGATCGGAAACGGCTGAGTATAGAGCACCGTGCGGGTGTTGCCGCCGGGCATGACGGCTTCAGCCCGGGCCTGCAGCGCCTTGCTGGCGGGCCGCTTGGCCGCATAGGCCGCCGCCGCCTCGGAGAGAGCTTTGTCGAGACCATCCATGGTGAGCGGCTCCCGGCCTATCGTGCCAACAGGACCACGGCTGCCGCCATGGCGATATAGGTGAAATGGTGCAGCGACTGATCGCCGGCGAGCGTCCACCAGAACAGCCGGTCGCGCACCGTCCAGCCGGCCCAGCGGACCAGGTTTTCCTTGAAGAAGTCGATGTGGTAGTGGATCGCTCCCTCGGCGAGTGCGATGGGGAGCGCCGGCCACCAGCTCATGCCGAAGAGGTCGAGCACGATCAGGCTCGCCACGCCATGTAGCCCGGCATGGATGAGGCCAAAGACGTTCCCGTAGATTGCCTTGCCGACCACCATCTTGCTCGTCTGCAGGGGCCCGTCGCAGACGAAATGCTTCATTTCCAGAAAGAAGACCAGGAGCAGGATACCGAGGGCGGTTGGCTCTGCCATAGGCGGTCAACCCGTCGCCCGGTCACGAATGGGCGGGGTGAACTGCAATCCCATGTCCCAGGGGAGGTAGATCCAGGTGTCCTGGCTCACCTCGGTGACGAAGGTATCAACCAGGGGCCGGCCTGCCGGCTTGGCATAGACCGTGGCGAAATGGGCCTTGGGAAGCATTTCCCGCACCACCTTGGCGGTGGCGCCGGTATCGACCAGGTCGTCGACGATCAGCACCGCAGCACCGCCGTCCGTGCCGACGATCTCGGCGGAAATCGTCTTCAGGACTTGGATTTCGCCCTGCTTGTCATAGTCATAGGAGGCAACACCAACAGTTTCGATCACCCGGATGCCAAGTTCCCGGGCAACCACCGCCGCCGGTACCAGGCCGCCGCGGGCCACCGCCACCACCGCCCGGAAGGGGCCCGCGCCGTTGAGCCGCCAGGCGAGGGCGCGCGCGTCCCGGTGGAACTGGTCCCAGGATACCGGAAAGCTCTTTTGCCACTTTTCGTCCATCGGCATTCCCTGCAGTGCCTGTTTTTCAGTCTTATGCCGCGCCGCCGGGCCGGGCGCAATCGGGCATTAACCTTCCGTGCGCTATTCATAATGTTTTCACCGTCAGCCCTGCTGGCAGGCGGGGCAAGGGAGCGGAATTGATGGTCGCGGCCACCGGAGTGATCGCCGAATTGGCAAGGGCCTTCGAAACGGCCAATGTGGAGATGTTCGCGGTCCAGCTGCCGGAGGCGCGGATCGTCGAGGCGACCAGCGCTGTCCTGCGCAAATGGAACGCGGCGCGCGAGGAGATTGTCGGGCGCCAGCTGGTAAAATTTGGAACCGGATCGCTTTCGGCACGCTACATACAGGACGATCTCTCGCCCGGAAACGAACGCAAGGTGGAGATTTCTTACATTCCGCCACTCGGCACCACCCGTTCAATTCTCTTCAACCAGCAGACCTGGAGCGACGGCGGCCGCCAGTACATGGTGCTGATCGGCCAGCACGCCGGGGCCGAACAGGCGGAAGCCGTCCTGCAGAATGAGCGGCGGCTCAGCCTGGCGCTGCGTTCGGGCGGCTATGCCGTGTGGGATCACGACTACCGTACCGGCAAGACCTACAATTCGCCGGAAATGTACGATCTCGTCGGCTTCGAGCGCGGCAGCCCCGATCTCGACTTCAACAGCTTCAACGAACTCGTCCACCCCGATGACCGCGACAAGACACTGGAGGGTCAGATCAAGGACGCACCCTTCGGTTCCGACGTGTTCCAGACCCGCTACCGGGTGAAAACCAGGGCCGGCAACTATGTGTGGATTGAATCGATTGCCGGCGTTACCCGTAACCCAATCGACGGCAAGCCGGCGAAATGCGTTGGGCTCTCCCGCAACATCGGCGACCAGATGGCGGCCCTCGAAAAAATGCAGGCCTCCGAGCGGGTGCTGAAGCGCTCGCAGCAGGCCGCCCGCCTCGGCAGCTTCACCATCCAGGCCGACACCGGCGCCAGCCGGCTTTCGGCTGAGATGATCGCGCTCATCGACATGGCCGATGCCATCGTGCAGCCCAATCTGACGATCTTCGAGACGATGATCGAGCCGGCCGATCTTCCGCGCTTCCGCAAGGCGATCGAGGAGGCCCGTCTCGGCCACAACATTCCGGTGTTCGAGATCGCCTACAAGACCATGGTGGCCCGCGAACTCAATCACTTCGAGGTCAAGATCGAGGCCGACCGCAATGACCAGGGCGAGGTCGAAACGATTTTCGGCACCTGCCAGTGCATCACGGCGCGCAAGCTCCTCGAGCGCAAGTACTTGCAGGCCCAGAAGATGGAAGCGGTCGGTCAGCTCACTGGCGGGGTCGCCCACGACTTCAACAATCTGCTGATGGTGGTTTTGGGCAATCTGCAGCTAGTCGAGCAGCTGGTGAAATCGGACGAGCGGGCGCTGAAGCGCATCCGGGCGGCCTCAGAGGCGGCCGAAAGAGGCTCCGAACTCACCAAGCGCATGCTGGCCTTCTCGCGCCAGCAGACCCTGCAGAACAAGGACATCGACGTCAACGGCCTGATCGGCCGCATGGCGGGTATTCTCGGTCACGCGGTGGGCGGCGATATCGATCTGCGCATGGTACAAGGCGAGGCGATCTGGCCGATCCGGGCCGATGCCACCATGCTCGAAACCGCCATCCTCAACCTGTCGCTCAACGCCCGCGACGCCATGAAGCCCAAGGGCGGCAAGCTGACGATCGAGACCGCCAACCGACGGATCGACGAGACCCTCGCCAAGGCGATGGAGGACGTGCAGCCCGGCGATTATGTCGAGATTTCGGTCACCGACACGGGCTGCGGCATAGCACCCGAAAACATCGAGAGAGTGTTCCAGCCGTTCTTCACCACCAAGGGCCCGGAGGCGGGCTCAGGGCTCGGCCTGTCGATGATCTACGGCTTCGCCAAGCAATCGGGCGGCCACATCAAGATCTATTCGGAAGTGGGCCACGGCACCTCGATGAAGATGTACCTGCCACGGCTCAAGACCGCCGCCGATGCTGACGCGGAAGCGGTGGCTGCTTCCCCTGCCCCGCCGGAGCCGGTTGCGGTGATTCCCGAGCCCCAGCCGGAACCGGTTCCGCGCAAGCCACTGGTGCTGGTGGTCGAGGACAACCCATCGGTGCGCGAAGTCGCCTCCGCCATGATCGAGGACATGGGCTATGAGGTGATCGCTGCTGCCAACGGCCATGAGGGCCTGAAGATGATCGAGACTCGCCAAGACATCGACCTGGTGCTCTCCGATGTGATCATGGCGGGCGGCATGAATGGCCCTGAGATGGCGCTGAAGGCCTTATCGGTGAGACCAGGACTCAAGGTCCTGTTCATGACCGGCTATGCGCCGGGTTCGCTACGCCAAATGCAGGCCGAACTCCCCAACGCTGTCGACCTGGTCAACAAGCCCTTCACCCGCACCGACCTTGCCGCCAAGGTGAGGCGGGCGCTGGCGGCGTAGAGCCTTACGACCAGCCTCGCGCCTTGCCCTCGGCCACCAGATCGGTGGCGATGGCCTGCACTTCGGCCAGCGCCTTGTCGAGGGCTGCGACGTCGCGCGAACGCAAGACCAGGTTGGTGGCGAAGCCGTCGGGGGCCTGGAAGGGATAGGAGCCGATCACCACGGAAGGATAGCGGTCCTGTACTTGGCTTAGGGGCTTGGCCACGTCGCCTTCGCCGCCGCGGAACTCGATGTTGCGCACCGCCATGGGAACGCCCTTGGCAAGACGCGGCGCAATCTCGTCCATCATCGCCTGCATAATCCTGGGGACACCGGCCATGACGAAGACGTTCGCCATTTGAAATCCCGGCGCCTTGGAGACGGGATTCTCGATGAGGACCGCGCCTTTCGGTATGCGGGCCATGCGCATGCGCGCCTCGTTGGCCTCGCGGCCGATCTCGGCGAAATAGGCGGTGAGGATCGCCACCGCCTTCGGGTTATGGTCGATCGGAACATCAAAGGCAGCGGCCACCGATTCCGCCGTGATGTCGTCATGGGTGGGGCCGATGCCGCCGGTGGTGAAGAGATAGGTGTAGCGGGCCCTAAGCGCGTTGACCGCCGCCACAATCTCGGCCTCGATATCGGGCACCACCCGGGCTTCCTTCAGGTCGATGCCGAGGGCGGCGAGGTAGTCGGCGATGTAGCCGAGATTCCTGTCCTTGGTGCGGCCGGAGAGGATTTCATCGCCGATGAGCAGCACGGCTGCGGTCGGGATTGTTGCTGACATGGTGGGCTGATCCTTGCTCTATGTTCATCTGCCACCGCACCCCGGGACTGTCAAAGCCATGCACTTCGCCTCGCCTCTCATCGCCGGAAGCCTCGTCAAGAGGTACAAGAGATTTCTCGCCGATATCATTCTGGATACAGGCGAAACCGTCACGGCAGCCTGCCCCAACACGGGCGCCATGCTGGGCCTCAATGAGCCTGGCTCGCGGGTTTTCCTGTCACGCTCGGAACGCCCAACACGGAAGTATCCACACAGTTGGGAACTGGTGGAACTGCCGGGCCGCGGTCTCGTTGGCGTTAATACGGGAGCACCCAACCGCATCGCCGCCGAAGCGATCGGCGTCGGCTTGTTGTCGGCGCTTGCCGGCTATTCCTCGCTCCGGCAGGAGGTCAAATACGGTCGCAACAGCCGCATCGACATCCTGCTCGAAGGCGAGGGCCGGAGCCCCTGCTATGTCGAGGTCAAGAACGCTCATTTGTTCCGGAAACCCGGATTGGTCGAGTTCCCCGACTGCGTCACCGAGCGCGGCACCAAACACCTGCATGAACTTGCCGATATGGTCCGGGCCGGCCACCGGGCGGTGATGGTCTATCTGGTCCAGGCCCACTTCCCCAGCCGCTTTGCCCTTGCCGAAGACCTCGATCCCACCTATTTCAAGGCCTTTCGCCAGGCGCGGCAGGCCGGTGTTGAGGCTTACGCCCTTTGCTGTAATGTCACCCCAGAGGCCATAACCGCCGCCCGGGCGCTTCCGGTCGAGGATTGTGAATGAGCTATACCGACGAAGGCACCACATCGCGCCCGACCCGCATCCAGCTGCATGGGCCGGAGGATTTCGAAGGGATGCGCAAGGCCGGCCGGCTCGCCGCCGAGGCCCTCGACCTTCTGGTGCCGGAGGTGCGGCCGGGAGTTTCCACCCAGCACCTCGACCGCCTGGTCAGCGAATTCGCCCGCGATCACCGGGCGGTGCCGGCACCGCTCAACTACCGGGGCTATCCCAAGGCCATCTGCACCTCGCTCAATCACGTGGTCTGTCACGGCATTCCCAACGACAAGCCGATGCGCGAGGGCGATATCGTCAACATCGACGTGACGCTCATCGTCGACGGCTGGCACGGCGATTCGAGCCGCATGTATTGCGTCGGCGAAGTGGCCCGCAAGGCCGAGCGCCTGATCGAGGTCACCTACGAAAGCCTGATGCACGGCATCGCGGTGGTGAAGCCCGGCGGCCATCTCGGCGACATCGGCCACGCCATCCAGGCCTATGCCGAGGGCGAGCGCTGCTCGGTGGTGCGCGATTTCTGCGGCCACGGGCTGGGCCGCTCCTTCCACGACCATCCCAATGTGCTGCATTACGGCCGCGCCGGCGAGGGCGTCGAGCTCAAGCCCGGCATGTTTTTCACCATCGAGCCGATGATCAATTTGGGGCGGTCGCACGTGAAGATCCTCAGCGACGGCTGGACCGCCGTCACCCGCGACCGGTCGCTGTCGGCACAGTTCGAACACACGGTGGCCGTCACCGAGACGGGGGTTGAAATCTTCACGCTCTCTCCCAAGGGCTATCACTGCCCACCCTACGGGGTCTAGCTCGTGGCGGGCTTTGACGACGCCGGTGCTGGTAAACCGCCGCCGCATTTTCTAGGCCACCGCGAGCGCCTGAAGAATCGCTTCCGCGATGGCGGGGCCGATGCGGTTCCCGATTACGAGCTGCTCGAGATGGTGCTCTACCGCGCCATCCGCCGCGGCGACACCAAGCCCATCGCCAAGCAGCTCATGGCCCGCTTCGGCACCTTCGCCGAGGTGCTGAGCGCCGAGCCCGAGCGGTTGATGGAGGTGAAGGGGGTGGGCGAGGCGGTGGCAACCGAGATCAAGATTGTCCACGCCGCCGCCATGCGGCTGATGAAGGGCCAGGTGATCGACCGGCCGGTGCTCGCCAGTTGGAACGCCATCCTCGCCTATGTTCGCGCCGCCATGGCCTTCAACGACATCGAGCAGTTCCGGGTGCTCTTCCTCGACAAGAAGAACCAGCTGATCGCCGACGAGGTGCAGCAGGAAGGCACTATCGACCACACGCCGGTTTACCCTCGTGAAGTGGTGAAACGAGCCTTGGAACTCGGCGCCTCGGCCATCGTGCTGGTGCACAACCACCCGTCGGGCGATCCGACGCCGTCGCTGGCCGACATCGAGATGACCAAGAAGGTGGTGGATGCCGGCACCCGTCTCGGCGTCATGGTGCATGACCACATCATCGTCGGCCGCAAGGGCCACGTGAGCTTCAGGTCGCTGACGCTGATCTGAGCCGGGCGAGGCCTTCGGGCGTGTCGGCATCGAGTATGACGCCTTCGTTCGCCGCGTCGATCTCCACTACTTCGTCGGCTAGTTCGGCCATTAGACGTTTCGCCCCCCGGTCGCCGGCGAGCCCGGCAATCGCGGCGAAATGCTCCCTGCCCCACAGCACCGGGTTGCCGCGCTGCCCCTGATATGCCGGCACGCAGATCGTCCGGTGCTCGTCTGGATTGAAGCCGGCAATGAGCCGCCGCACGGTGGCCGGATCGACGAGCGGCATGTCGCCCAGGAAGACCAGGGCTGCATCGATGTTGTCCGGAAGTGCGGCAAGGCCGCGCTGCAGCGAGGTGGCCATGCCCGCCGCATAATCGGCGTTGTGGACGATGGCAACGGCAAAATCCTCGAGTGCCTCGGCGATGCGCGACGCCTCGTGGCCCACCACCACGATCACCCTTTCCAGCCCAGAGCCCATGGCTGCCTCGACCGTCCGGCGGATGAGGGGCGCGCCGTTCAAATCGGCCAACAGCTTGTTCGAACCCATGCGGGTCGACTTGCCGGCGGCGAGCACGATGCCGGCGACGCGCGGCGCCCGCTGCACCTTCGGTCTGCCCTCGCGGGGGCTGGGCCGGGTCGGGATTTCGGCCAAAAGGCCGCCTGCCCCCATGTCCATGATGTCGGAACTTGATACGTGGACGCCGGCCATCACGCGCTCCAACACCCAGTCGAAGCCGTTGACCTTGGGCGAGCGGGCACAGGAGGGCACGCCGATCACCGGCACGCCATCGAGCCTGCCGTACATCATCAGGTTTCCCGGATCGACCGGCATGCCGAGGTGCAGGACTTCGCCGCCAGCCGCCACCAGACCGGCGGGAATCACATCGCCGCGGTCGACGATAGCCGAGGCGCCGAAGACGAGAATCGGGTGGCAGTGTTCGCGATGTAGTTCAGCCACGCTGGCGCGCACCGCGGCGATTGCGTGATCGACGACGAGGACGTGGGCCAGGTCGCCGCCCAGGGCTGCTACCCGCTCGCGCATCGTCTGTTCCGACTTGGCGATAAGCGTGGATCTGGTCTGCGGCAGCCTGGTGATGACCAGACCTACGCGCCGATGGCGGAAGACCTCGATGCGAACCAGTGGCTCGTTGGCGATGATCCCCAGCGCCCGCGCCAGCACCTCGCGCGGCACGGCGAAGGGGATGACCTTCACCGTCGCAACCATCTGGCGCGTCTCGACTACCGCATAGTTGGCGACGGTGGCAATGGTCAAACTCTCATCCAGCCGGTTGAGCGCCCGCACCCGTTCCACATCGACCAGCCCCAGGCCCGGCGCCTTGGCATGAAGATTGGCCCGGCCGGTGAACGGCGCCTGGGCCACGGTGCCGGCGCCGCCAGCCACCTCGGCGATCGCCGCCGCTGCCTCATCCTCGGGCACGTCGTCGGGGCCGAGCCGGGCGGCAAAGACCCTGGCAATTCCTGCCGCAGCAAGCGCCTCGACGTCGGCGGCCGAAAGCACCCGACCCTTCTTGAAGGGTGCAGCCCCGAGCTTCACCGAATGGGCAAGGATGGTTCCGGCGGCATGGGAAACGGGGATTTCGCCAAACTGCATGTCAGGTCCCGAGACGCAGGGCTCGCGTCATTTCCGCCATGATCGCGATGGCGATCTCGCGCGCACCCCTGGCGCCGATGGCAAGGCCGATGGGACCGTGGATGCGGCCGATTTCGGCTTCGCTGAAACCTTTCTCCTTCAGGCGGGCGATGCGCGATCCTTGGGTCTTCTTCGATCCGAGCGCGCCGATGTAGAAGGGATTGGCCTTCAGCGCCGCCGTGAGCGCCGGATCGTCGATCTTGGGATCGTGGGTGAGGGCAATCATGGCGGTGCGTTGGTCAAGTGCCACCTGGGGCAGCACCTCGTCGGGCCATTCGACGTGGAGCGCCACACCGGGAAAGCGGGCGCCGGTAGCAAAAGCGCCGCGCGGATCGATGACGACAATATCGTAGCCCGCCTGCTGGGCTATCGGAATCACCGCCTGGGCAATATGCACCGCCCCGATGATGACGAGCCGGAGCGGCGGGTTCTGGACGGCGACGAATTGCCCGTCATGGGTGCCCGACTGGTCGAAGCGGAAGGCTTCGTCGAGCACCGAGGCCAGCGGGTCGCGTGCGGCCTGCTCGCGGGCCACAATACGCTGGGTGCCGGTCGCCAGCTCGGTCACCAGCGCCACCGCCCGGCGCTCGGCCCTCGCGGCAAGGAGTTGCTCGAGCGTTTCGCGTTTCAAACGACGGGCTCCACATAGACACCGATCCTGCCGCCACAGGCGAGCCCCACTTTCCAGGCGGTCTCGTCGGCCACGCCGAAGTTGAGCAGCTTCGGCTTGCCCGCGGCGATCACGTCGACGGCCTCGGTGACGACCGCACCCTCGACGCAGCCGCCCGATACCGAGCCGATGAAGTTTCCTTCCTGGTCGATCACCAACTGGCTGCCGATGGGTTGCGGCGCCGAGCCCCAGGTTTCGACCACCGTGGCGATGGCAATGCGTCGGCCGGCCTTCAGCCACTCGGAAGCCTGTTCGAGTACGGTGTGATCGGGTGCGGCCATGGTGACCTCCTAATGCAGCGTATTCGTCCGCCACTTGCGCGGATCATGCGCCGGTCCGGCGGCACCGGCAAGCGAGTGGGCGAGATCGGTAAGGCTCTCGAGCGAGTGTACGGGGCGGAACTCGTCGACATGCGGCATCATGGCGCGAATGCCGCCGGCCAGTGCCTTGAAGCCACCGTACCGGAGCAGCGGATTAAGCCAAGTTACGTGCTTGGTCTGGCGTCTGAGCCGCTGCATTTCGTGGGCGAGCAGTTCGGTGTCCTCGCGCTCCAGGCCATCGGTCATCAACAGCACATGGGCTCCCTGCGTTAGGACCCGCCTGGCCCAGCGGTAGTTGAATTCCTTCAGCGACGAACCGATGCGGGTGCCGCCGGACCAGTCCTGCACCGCGCCCGAAACCTTTCCCATGGCCTCGTCGATGTCGCGGCGCGAGAGTTCGCGGGTGATGTTGGTGAGCCTCGTTCCGAACAGGAACACGCTGACCCGGTCGCGGTCGTTGGTCAGCGCATGAAGAAAATGCAGGAACATGCGGCTGTAGCTGGAGCACGATCCGGAGATATCGCACAGCACCACGAGCGGTGGCTCGCGGGTGCGCCTTCGGCGGCGTTCGAGATCGATGAAGTGCCCGCCGGCGCGGAGCGAGCCCTTGAGCGTGCGGCGCATGTCGATGGCCGGGCCGTTACGGGCTGGTTCGAAGCGGCGGGTCAACATCGTTGGCCGGTTGAGCCTGAGCCTAGCGATCGCCGCCTTCGCCTCGGCCTGTTCGGCCACCGTCATCTGCTCGAAATCCTTGCGGCGTAGAACTTCGTCGGCGGAGGCGGTGAAGGAAGCATCGATTTCGAGCTCGTCCTTGCCCTGTTCGGCCCTGCTTTGCGCCGGCTGGTCGAACATCGCCTCGGCGAGTCGGCGGAAACCGGCTTGCTTGGCGCGCTCGTCGGCCTTGCGCGCTATCTGATGAAACATCAGCTGCATCAGCTGTTCGAGCATCTTGGGCTTCTTCCAGAACACATGGAAAGCCTGGTCGAACAGCTCCTTGTGGTCACGGCGTTTGACGAAAACAGCATGTAGCGTCCAGTAGAAGTCGTCGCGGGTGTGGAGCGAGCCGGAGAGAGCCGCATCGAGCGCATCGATCACCGCCCCCGGCCCCACCGGCAGGCCGGCCTGGCGCAGTACCCGGGCAAAATGCATGATATTGTAGGCGAGCCTTCCCGAAGGGGCTTGCGCGTTCTGGTTGCTGGCGAAGGGCTGCATCGGCCTTATGTAAGCGCCATTGCCCGGATTTCATCCTTGATCTGGTCGAGAATGCGCTTGGCTTCGGAACCCTCCATGCGCACGATGTCGTCCTGGTATTTGAGCAGCACGCCAAGGGTGTCATTGACCGTCTGCGGATCGAGGGTGACGCTGTCGAGCTCGTGCAGGGCCGTCACCCAGTCGAGCGTCTCGGCCACCCCCGGCGACTTGAACAGGTCCTGCCCGCGCAGGGCCTGGACGAATAGCACCACCTCTTTGGCCAGCGCCGCCGAGGCCTGGGGCCGCCGCGCCTGCACGATCTCCATTTCGCGCTTGGCATCAGGATAGCCCACCCAGTGGTAGAGGCAGCGGCGCTTGAGCGCGTCATGCACCTCGCGGGTGCGGTTGGAGGTGATGACGACGATCGGCGGCTCCTCGGCCCGGATGGTGCCGAGCTCGGGGATGGTCACCTGGAAGTCCGACAGCACTTCGAGAAGAAAGGCCTCGAAGGCCTCGTCAGTGCGGTCGATCTCGTCGATGAGAAGCACCGGGGCCGCGCCCCTGGGTGCCTCCAGCGCCTGCAAGAGCGCCCGCTTGATAAGAAACTTCTCGGCGAAGATGTCGTGACCCAGTCGTTCCCTGTCAAGCTCGCCTGAGGCCTCGGCCAGCCTGATCTCGATCATCTGGGCCGAATAGTTCCACTCATAGACGGCGGAGTTGACGTCGAGCCCCTCGTAGCATTGGAGCCGGATGAGCTTGCGTCCGAGGCCTTCGGCCAGCACCTTGGCGATCTCGGTCTTGCCCACCCCGGCCTCGCCCTCGAGGAACAGGGGCCGGCCCATGCGAAGTGCCAGATAGACGACCGTCGCCAGATCGCGGCCGGCGATGTAGCCCGTTTGCCTCAGGAGGCTGACGGTCTGGTCGATTGAGTCCGGTAGCTGGCTCATGATCCCTCGAAGAAATTGGCCCGCGAGCTTGCACCCGCGGGCCGTAATAGAGGCGTCTGGCGGATCTTACTTCGCCACCTCGACCGCCCGCTTCGCCATGACGCCGATCAAATGGGCGCGATAGGTGGCGGAGGCGTGCATGTCGGTGTTGAGGGTCTTGGCATCTACCGTGACACCCGCCAGGGCCTTGGCCGAGAAGTCCCTGGCGAGGGCCGCTTCCATGGCGGGCACGCGAAATACGGCGGGACCAGCACCCGTCACCGCCACCCGCACCGAGCCGTCTTTGAGCTTCGCCACGAACACGCCGACCATCGCATAACGCGACGCCGGGTTGGGAAACTTGGCGTAGCCCGCCTTGGCCGGCACCGGGAATTCCACCGCCGTCACCACTTCGGCGGGCTTCAAGGCCGTGGTGAACATGCCGGTAAAGAACTCGCCGGCGGCGAGCTTGCGGTCGCTGGTGTGGATGGTGGCACCGAGGCCCAGGCAGGCAGCGGGATAGTCGGCCGCCGGGTCGTTGTTGGATATCGAGCCGCCGATGGTGCCGCGGTTTCTGACCGCCGGATCGCCGATGCTCAAAGCCAGCGCCGACAAAGCCGGAACAACCTGCCGGATGCCCTTGTCGGTCGCCACATCAACGTGGGTGGTGCCGGCCTTGACCGTGACCGAAGAGCCCGACACCGAGATGCCGGAGTTTTTCAGCCCGGTCAGGTCGATCACGTCGGAGGGCGCGGCCAGGCCCTGCTTCACCGTCGGCAAAAGCGTCATGCCGCCCGACATGAACTTGCCGTCCTTGGCCTTCTTCATGGCCGCGACGGCGTCCGCCACCGAGGCGGGACGATGATATGCGAAGTTTTCCATGATTTTCCTCCCGCCCTATTCGGCAGCCTTCTTCATCGGTTGCATGACCTGCCACACGACCTGGGGTGTTGCCGGCATCGGCACATCGCGCACGCCGAGCGCATCGGTGACCGCGTTCATCACCGCAGCCGGCGAGGCGATGGCGCCGGCTTCGCCGCAGCCCTTCATTCCCAAGGGATTGGACGGGCACGGGGTGCAGATAAAGCCGAGCTTGAACGACGGTACATTGTCGGCCCGCGGCATGCAGTAGTCCATGTAGGAGCCGGTCAAGAGCTGGCCCGACTCCTTATCATAGACGCAACCTTCGGTCAGCGCCTGGCCGATGCCCTGGACGATGCCGCCGTGGACCTGGCCCTCGACGATCATCGGGTTGATGATGTTACCGAAGTCGTCGACCGCCGTGTAACTTGCCACCTCTGTGACGCCGGTGTCGGCATCGATCTCCACTTCGCAGATGTGGACGCCCGCCGGGAACACGAAGTTCGACGGATCGTGGAAGGCGCTCTCCTTGAGGCCCGGCTCGATCTCGGCAGAGTTGAACTTGTGGGCCACATAGGCCGCCAGCGCCACTTCGCCGAAGGCCATCTTCTTGTCGGTGCCCTTGACCGTGAAAGTACCGTTCTTGAACTCCACGTCATTGGTCGAAGCCTCCATCACCGCAGCGGCGACGCGCTTGGCCTTGGCCTCGATCTTGTCGAGGGCCTTGGAAATAGCCGTCATGCCGACGGCACCCGAGCGCGAGCCATAGGTGCCCATGCCGAACTGCACCTTGTCGGTGTCGCCGTGGACGATCGCAACATTGTCGATGTCGATGCCGAGGCGGTCGGAGACGAGCTGGGCGAAGGTCGTCTCGTGACCCTGGCCGTGACTGTGGGAACCGGTGAGGACTTCCACCGTGCCCACCGGGTTGACGCGAACTTCGGCCGATTCCCACAAGCCCACACCAGCGCCGAGCGAGCCCACCGCCGCCGAAGGCGCGATGCCGCAGGCCTCGATATAAGCCGAGAAACCCACTCCCCGCAGCTTGCCGCGCTTGGCCGATTCGGCCTTGCGCCCGGGGAAGCCTTTGTAGTCGGCAATCTGTAGGGCCTTGTCGAGGGCCGCCGCGTAGTCGCCCGCGTCGTAGCACATGATGACCGGCGTCTGGTGCGGGAAGCTCTTGATGAAGTTCTTCCGTCGGAATTCGCCCGGGTCCATCTTCAACTCGCGCGCCGCGGTCTCGACGATGCGCTCGACCACATAGGTAGCCTCGGGACGGCCGGCACCGCGATAGGCATCGACCGGTGCGGTGTTGGTATAGACCGCATCGACCTCAACATAGATGTTGGGGATCGCATACTGGCCGGACATCAGCGTACCGTAAAGATAGGTGGGCACGCAGGAGGCGAAAGTCGAGAGATAGCCGCCCATTGCCGCCTTGGTGTTGACGCGAAGCCCGGTGATCTTGCCGGTGGCATCGGTGGCGAGCTCGGCGTGGGTCACGTGATCGCGGCCGTGGGCGTCGGCGAGGAAACTTTCGCTCCGCTCGGCCGTCCACTTGATCGGCCGGCCGCCGATCTTCTTCGAGGCCCAGACGCAGGCCACTTCTTCGGCATAGATGAAGATCTTCGAGCCGAACCCGCCGCCCACATCGGGAGCGATGACGCGCAGCTTGTGCTCGGGGGCGAGCCCATGGAAGGCGGAGATCACTAGCCGCGCCACATGCGGGTTCTGGCTGGTAGTATAGAGTGTGAAGTGGTCGGAGCCCGAGTCATAGGAGCCGATTGCGGCGCGGGGCTCCATGGCGTTTGGGATCAGGCGGTTGTTGACCAGGTCGATCTTGGTCACATGGGCCGCCGCCTTGAAGGCTGCATCGGTGGCCGCCTGGTCACCCAGCGACCAGTTGAATACGCGATTGTCGGGCGCCACATCGTGGACTTGTGCTTTGGCGGTCATCGCCATTGCGGCGTCGACATTATGCGGCAGCACGGCATAGGAGACGTCGACCGCCGCCGCTGCGGCCTTGGCCTGCTCCTTGGTGGCAGCCACAACAAAGGCAACATGGTCGCCGACATAGCGCACCTTGCCCTGGGCCAGCACCGGATGGGGGCCCGCCTTCATCGGCGAGCCGTCCTTGGAATGGATCATCCAGCCGCAGATCAGGCCGCCGAGCTTGTCGTTGGCGATATCCTCGCCGGTGAAGATGCCGGCGACACCCGGCATTTTCTTCGCTGCCGACGTGTCGATTGACTTGATCGTCGCATGGGCGTGCGGGCTTCTGAGGAAATAGCCATAGGTCTGGCCGGGAAGATTGATGTCGTCGGTATAGCGGCCCTTGCCGGTGATGAAGCGGTGGTCCTCCTTGCGCTTCACGCGCTGGCCGATTCCGGTCTCGCTCATGGCTTTCCTCCCTTACATCTTGGCGGCGCCGGCCTGAACGGCGGCGACGATGTTTTGGTAGCCGGTGCAGCGGCAGATATTGCCTTCGAGCTCGTGGCGGATGGTAGCCTCGTCGAGGGTCTTGCCCCTGCGGTTTACCGTGTCGATCGCCGACATGATCATGCCCGGGGTGCAAAATCCGCATTGTAGACCGTGGTGCTCGCGGAAAGCTTCCTGCATCGGATGCAGGGTGCCATTCCTGGCCAGCCCCTCGATGGTGGTGACCGACGCGCCATCGCAGGCGATCGCCAGGGCAGTGCAGGATTTCACCGCCCGGCCATCGACATGGACGACACAGGCGCCGCACTGGCTGGTATCGCAGCCCACATGGGTTCCGGTCAGACCGAGATTGCTGCGCAGGAAGTCGACCAGCAGGGTGCGGGCTTCAACCTCGCCCGTCACCACCTGGCCGTTCACTTTCATGGATATTGCCGGCATCGACGTCTCCTCCCAATCGGCCCCCGTTCAAACCGGAGTGCCACCGGCATTGAACCGGTATGCTTCTCACCCAGGCGGAAGCTCCAAAATCTTCCCCAAATGCATACTCATACCGCTTCCTGCCACGGTCAAGTGCAAATGCCGGAGCAAAAAATCGGGTTGCGCCGCACGCCTGAACCCCGTTGGCAGGTTGACCCGTAGCTTCGGTGATGACAAGAAATCCTTGGTGCATCCAATGCTCGCAAGATTGCTCGCCGCCTTGCTTCTCAGTCTGGTTGTTGTCGGTACCGGTGCCAGAGCCGGCAGCGAGACCGACCGGCCGGCCATCGAGGCGGTGATCGCCGCCCAGATCGATGCCTTCCGGGCCGATGACGAAGCAACCGCCTATGGCTTTGCCGCGCCCACCATCAAGCAGATATTCCCAACCGCCACGGTGTTCATGGACATGGTGCGGAAGGGCTATCCCCAGGTCTACCGGCCGCGGAGCTATCGCTTCGGCGCTTTGGTTCAGGACCCCCAGGGCCGTCCGGTGCTGCGCGTCACCATCGTGGGACCGGACGGCAGGACCTACGAGGCCGTTTACACCATGGAGCACCAACCCGACGGCACCTGGAAGATCAACGGTTGCACCATCGTGCAGGTGCCGGGTGTGGATGCCTGATCAGCCGGATTGCCGGACCATTGGCCCCCTGTGGCCAGCTCAGCACATGATGTGTCATGGTCCAGTCTTATGATATCCGATTCAGCGCAAGGCCGAAGGATCGACGCCGCTTCCTGGTCGCTGACGCTCGTCATCATCGCCCTCTCGGCTGTCGTCCTGCTGTTGATGGGCCGCACTGCCATCTGCAAGTGCGGCTATGTGAAGATCTGGGAAAACGAGGTCTTCAGTTCGGGAAATTCCCAGCATGTTGCCGACTGGTACACTCCGTCACATGTGATTCACGGGTTCCTGTTCTTCGCCGCCACCTGGGTGGTGGCGCGGCATTGGCCGCTGGGCTTGCGGCTGGTCATTGCTACCTTCCTCGAGGAGGCCTGGGAAATCGTCGAGAACAACCCCTTGATTATCGACCGCTATCGTCAAACCACCATCTCGCTCGACTACTATGGCGACAGCGTCATCAACTCGACCTTCGACGTCCTGGCCATGGTGGCGGGCTTCTGGCTCGCCTCGCGCCTGCCGGTCTGGCTGTCGGTGGTGCTGGGCGTTGGAGCCGAGCTGTTCACCGGCTACATGGTGCGCGACAATCTCACCCTCAACATCATCATGCTGGTGTGGCCGGTCGAGGCGATCCGCCAGTGGCAGATGGGGGCCTGAGCGGCAGGCCCCCATGCCGTCACACTGTTACTGGCAGGTGACGTATTTGAAGCTGTCGCATTCCGGATCGCTGCACACCTGGCCGGTCGACAAGATGCGGGTCAAACCGACGTTGACCGCCTCTTCGAAGGCCGTCGCCTTGTCGAAGCCCTTCCACTGGCAATAGGCGTTGGCAGCACCTTGACCGCAATCGGTGGCCCAGAGGCGGCACCAGTCGAGGCGCATCCCTTTGAATTTGGGCTTGTTGAAGGTCTCCTGGTCCGGGCTGCCGCCGCCCGCTCCAGTGCAGACGATCTGGGTATAGGCATCGCATTCGGGATCGTCGCAAACCTGGCTGGTTCCAATAAGCCTGGTCGAAATGCCGGGGTTCACCCACTCGCTGAAGGACAGGGCCTTGTCAAAGCCGTTGAGCTGGCACCAGGCATCGGCCGGGACCTTGCCGCAGTTGGATCCCCAGGTCATGCACCAGTCGAGCAGGTGGCCCTTATAGCCGGGATTGGGGAACGCCTGCGTTGCGGCCCCCGCCGGGACCGTCGCAAACAGTGCTGAAATCAGCAATAGCGCAAGGAGTAACAATCGCCTCAGGGACATGGGAGTCTCCCAACCAATACTCGCCCACCCTCGATGCGCGAGACTGTGCCTCCCCGTCGTCGCTGTCAATAGCGGCCGCGCCGGAAGGCGCTGGGCGAGATACCGCGCGAGGTGGCGAAGGCGCGCGAGAACTGCGCCAGCGACGAAAAGCCGACGGCGAGCGAGACATCGCGCACGCTCAATTGCGAATAGTTGAGAAGTCGTTCGGCCTTCTCGAGTCTCAGTCCGAGATAGAAGCCCATCGGCCGTGCCCCTAGCTTCTCACGGAACAGGCGCTCCATCTGGCGCTGCGAAACCCCGCCGATCCTCGCCAAGGCTTCGGCCGACAGCGGCTCCTCGCTCTGCTCCTCCATTGCCGCGATGACGGTGAGCAGCCGCGTGTCGTCGGTTCCGTAACGGGTGCCGGCCGGAACGCGGGCCGGTTCGCGCCCATCGGAAACGCGGAAATGCAGAAGTTGATCGGCCACCGTCACCGCCAGCGGTTTGCCGAGGAGCCTGCCGATCCAGTCGAGCATCATGTCGATCGCGGCAGCTCCGCCCGCACAGGTCATGCGGTCGCGGTCGATTACATAGAGCGCCTGAGTTACCTGCACACTGCCGAAACTTTCGCGAAACCCGGGCAGGCTTTCCCAATGGCAAGTGGCGCGGTATCCGTCGAGGACGCCAGCTGCGGCGAGCAGGAAAGGCCCGGTGTCGATACCGGTGAGCAGAACCCGCGCCGCGGCGAGTCGTCGGATCGCCATGAGCACGCCGCGACTGCGGCCACGCTCCGGCTCGTAGCTCGCCGAAACGACCGCCATGGCCGGCGTGCCAATATCCTTGAGGCCGCCCGAGACAGAAACGGGAATGTCATTCGATGCTGAAACTGGCCTGCCATCCATGGAAATGAAGCGCCAGGAGAACACCGGTCCGGCAAAGCGATTGGCGATGCGCAACGGTTCGACTGCGCCATAGAGCGCAATCATCGAAAACCGCGGGACCAACAGGAAGGCGACGTCGTATTTGGCCATTGGCGGATTATGAAAAGCAAATGGCGAAAAAAGTCAAATACAACCAGCTGCCTCGCCCTACTCTTCGGCCATCAGGAGGAGCAGCCCATGAATTCCAAGATCATCATCACCTGTGCGGTGACCGGTGCCGGCGACACGGTCGGCAAGCATCCGGCGATTCCGGTGACACCGGAGCAGATCGCCAATTCGGCGCTGGAGGCGGCTTCGGCCGGCGCCACCGTGGTGCATTGCCATGTCCGCGACCCCAAGACCGGCAAGGGGGCGCGTGGCGTGCACCTTTATCGAGACGTAATGGAGCACATCCGTGCCAGGAACAAGGAGGTCATCATCAACTTGACCGCCGGCATGGGCGGCGATCTCGATGTCGGCTCCGGCGAGACCCCGATGAAATGGGGGCCCGGCACCGATCTGGTTGGACCGGAGGAACGACTGATCCACGTCAAGGAGTTGCGGCCGGAGCTTTGCACCCTCGATTGCGGCTCGCTCAATTTCGGCGACGGCAATACACTCGTGGTGCAGACGCCGGCCCAGCTGCGCGAGCAGGCCCGGCTGATCAGGTCCTATGGCGTCAAGCCGGAGATGGAGATTTTCGACTCGGGCAATCTGTGGTTCGCTAAGCAGTTGTGCGCCGAGGGGCTGATCGACGGTCCGCCGATGTTCCAGCTCTGCCTCGGTATCCCATGGGGGGCGCCCTACGACACCGAGACCATGGCCTACCAGAGGGCGCAGCTTCCCAGGGATTCGGTCTGGGCCGCCTTCGGCATCGGCCGCAACGAGTTCCCGGCGGTGGCCCAGGCCGTGCTGCTCGGCGGCCATGTGCGCGTCGGCCTCGAAGACAATCTGTGGCTGGCGCGCGGCGTCCCCGCTTCCAACGGCACACTGGTCGAGAAGGCGGTCAAGATCATCGAAATTCTCGGCACCAAGGTCGCCACCCCCGACGAGGGCCGCGACATCCTGAAGTTAAGCCCGAGGAAATAGCCATGACCCCGATCAAGACCGTCGGCATCGCCGGCACCGGGCTGATCGGCGCCGGCTGGGCCGCCCGCCTGCTGATCCGCGGCTTCGACGTCGTGGCCTATGACGTGCAGCCCGCCGCCGAAGCGCGCCTCAAGGCCGCCATCGACGTGGCCTGGCCGTCGATGCAGCGCCTGCTGGGCAAGACCGGCCCGCGCGGTAAACTCACTTTTACCACCGATCTCAAGGAGATGGCCACGCGAGCTGACTTCGTGCATGAGGCCGCTCCCGAGCGCGAAGACCTGAAAATCAAGCTGTTCCGCGACATTGATGCGGTGGCGAGGCCGGAGGTGATCATTTCCTCGTCCTCCTCGGGGTTTCTGCCGTCCAGGCTCCAGTCCGAATGCCGGCACCCGGAGCGCGTGATCATCGGACATCCGTTCAATCCCGTGTACCTGTTGCCGCTGGTCGAGACCGTGCCGGGCGACAAGACGTCGAAAGAGGTCTTGGACCGGGCCGGCGTCTATTTCGAGGCGATCGGCATGCATGTGCTGCGCCTCAAGCGCGAGATCGACGGCTATATCTGCGACCGCCTGCAGGAGGCGCTGTGGCGCGAGGCGCTCCACATCCTCGACAAGGACATCGGAACAACCGGCGACATCGACGATTCGATCGTCTATTCGGCCGGCATGCGCTGGGCCTTCATGGGCTCGTTTCTCACCTATCACGTGGCCGGCGGCCCCGGCGGCATGCGCCACTTCATCTCGCAGTTCGATCCGACCCTGGAACTGCCATGGACCGACCTCAAATTCCCCAAGTGGAATGAGGCGCTCGAAAGGCGTCTGATCGAAGGCTGCGAAGCCCAGGCCGGTGGCCGCAGCGTCGCCGAGATCGAAGCCCGGCGCAATGACGTGCTGGTCGACATGATGAAACTGTTCAAGCAGCACAAGGTCGGAGCAGGACTGGTTCTGGCGCGCGAGGAAGAGAAGCAACGCTCCGCCTGTAAACGCTGGAACAAGGATATTGACGTGTCAAAGCCGCTCCGTCTGTGGGACGGCGAGGTGTTTACTTCGTGGCTCGACTACAACGGCCACATGACCGATGCCGCTTATCTCATCGCCTTCGGCGACGGTCTCGATGCCTTCTTCCGCTTCATCGGCGACGACGAGGCCTATCGCGCCACCGGCAATACCTTCTTCACAGCCGAAACGCACCTTAACTACTACAAGGAACTCAAGGCGGGCGAACCGTTCCGCATCGAGACTCAGGTGGTGGGCGGCGATGAAAAGCGCATGCACCTCTTCCACCGTATGTATCATGGGCGATCGGGCGAGCTTGTCGCGGTGAACGAGATCATGCAGCTTCACGTGAACCAGAAACGGGGCAAGGTGACGCCGATGGGGGCTTCTCTCTACGAGGCGCTGTCGGCGGTGTGGGCGGCGCACCAGAAGCTGGAAAAGCCGATCGAGCTCGGTCACGTGATGCAAGTGAAACGCTAGTAACGGGGAACACACATGGCACAACAGCGCGTCATGATCACCGCGGCGGCCGACGGCATCGGCCGGGCCATTGCCAAGGCCTTCGCCGCCGAAGGCGCCAAGGTTCATATCTGCGACGTCAACGAGATGGCCCTTGCCCGGTTCCGCGAAGACTTCCCGGAAATCGCCGCAACCCATGTGAACGTTCGCAACGAGGGTGAGATCGACGCCTGGTTCGACGATGCCCTGGACGACATGGGCGGGCTCGATGTGATGGTCAATAACGCCGGCATCAAGGGGCCAACCGCCCCGGTTGACGACATCGACTATGCCGACTGGCGCGAGTGCATCGAAGTATGCCTCGACTCGCATTTCCTCTGTGCCAGGCGTGCCGCACCTGTAATGAAGGCGCAGAAATCGGGGGCCATCATCAATCTCTCGTCCAATGCCGGGCAATTCGGTTTCGGTAACCGTACCCCTTATGCGGCGGCCAAATGGGCAGTGATCGGATTGACCAAGTCGCTGGCCATCGAACTCGGCCCCCACAATGTTCGCTGCAACGCCATTTGCCCCGGCTCGGTACGCGGTGACCGTATCAACCGCGTCATCAAGGGCGAGGCGGAACTGCGCGGCGTGCCCTTCGAGGTGGTGGCCAAGGAAATAGTGTGGAACCAGTCGATTTCGCGTTTCGTCGAAGCCGACGAGGTGGCCGATCTCTGTGTCTTCCTCGCTTCGCCCAGGGCCGCCATGATCAACGGCTAGGACATCGCCATCGACGGCCATCTCGAAACTTTCCACATCCGGTAGCATCCATGGATTTTTCTCTCTCCGAAGAACAGCAGATGATCGTCAAGACGACGCACGATTTCGTCGTCAACGAGCTTTACCCGCACGAGGCCGAAATCGAGGAGACGGGTGTGCTGCGCCACGATCTCCGCGACGAACTCAGGAAGAAGGCGATGGAGGCGGGACTCTATGCCGCCAATATGCCGGCCGAAGTGGGCGGTGCCGGTCTCGACACCCTCACCTGGGTGCTCTACGAAAAGGAGCTGGGCCGGGCCAATTACGCACTGCACTGGAACTGCGTGGCCAGACCGTCGAACATCCTCATGGCCTGCCAGGGCGAGCAGCGTGAGAAATACCTGCTGCCATCGGTGCGCGGCGAGAAGTCCGACTGCCTCGCCATGACCGAGCCGGGCGTCGGCTCCGACGTGCGCGGCATGAAGACCTTCGCCCGGGCTGACGGCGACGATTTCGTCATCAACGGCACCAAGCATTTCATCAGCCACGCCGACGAGGCGTCCTTCGTCATCCTGTTTGCCGCCACCGGCGAGGAGGATACGGCACGCGGCACAAAAAAGCTGATCACCGCCTTCCTGATCGACATGGGAACCCCCGGCTACACGGTGCGGAAAGGTTACAAGAACGTCTCGCACCGCGGCTACAATAACTGCATTCTCGAGTTCAACGATTGCCGCGTACACAAGTCGCAAATCCTGGGCGAACTGCACAGGGGTTTCGAGGTGGCCAACGACTGGCTGGGCGCCACCCGGCTTCAGGTCGCCGCCACCTGCATCGGCCGGGCCGAGCGGGCGCTGGAGCACGCCAAGCAATGGGCCGTCGACCGCAAGCAGTTCGGCCAACCGATCGGCAAGTTCCAGGGCGTGTCGTTCAAGCTTGCCGACATGGTGCTCGAACTGAAGGCGGCGGAGCTCTTGACTCTCGAAGCCGCCTGGAAGTTCGACCAGAAGACCGTGACTGACATGGACATGGCCATGGCCAAGCTCAAGGCCACCGAGATGCTGGCCTTCGTCGCCGACGAGGCCATTCAGATTCACGGCGGCATGGGGCTGATGTCGGACCTGCCGCTGGAACGCATCTGGCGTGACGCCAGGGTCGAGCGCATCTGGGAGGGCACGTCCGAGATCCAGCGGCACATCATCTCGCGCGCCCTGCTCCGGCCACTCGGAGGCTGAGGTGCGGCGCGATCTTTCCCGTCTCCTCCACCCCACTTCCATTGCCTGTATCGGCGGGGCCGAGTGCGACATCGCCATCACCCGTACCCTGGCCCTGGGCTTCACCGGCAAGATCTGGGCCGTGCATCCCAAGCGTGAGCAGCTTGGCGGCGTCGCCACGGTGAAGTCGGTGGAAGAGATCGAAGGCCCCGTTGATGCCGCCTTCGTCGCGGTGAAACGCGAGCCCACCATCGATATCGTCCGCACCTTGCGCAAGAAGGGCTGCGGCGGCGCCGTCATCTATGCCTCGGGCTTTTCCGAAACCGGCGACAGCCGCCTGCAGGACGAGCTGCTGGCGGCGGCCGACGGCATGCCGCTCATCGGACCCAACTGCTACGGCTATGTGAACGGCCTGGCCGGTGCCGCCCTGTGGCCCGACGAGCATGGCATCGAGCCTTGCTCTTCCGGCATCGCCATCGTCACCCAGTCGGGCAACATGGCCTGCAACTTCACCATGACCATGCGAGCCCTGCCGCTCGCCGCGGTTTTTGCCATCGGCAACCAGGCCGATGTCGAGATGGGCGCCATGGTCGAGGCCTTTGCCGCCGATCCGCGAGTTACCGCCATTGGCCTTCATATCGAGGGTCTACCCGATGTCGCGAATTTTGCCCGTGCCGCCGCCATCGCGCGTCAATCTCGAAAGCCCATCGTGGCACTGAAGACCGGACGATCGGCGCAGGGTGCCAAGGTGGCGATGAGCCATACATCGTCGCTGGCCGGCGCCGATGCGCTCTATGACGCGCTGTTCGACCGCTATGGCATCGCCCGGGCCAGGTCTGTGACCGGTTTCGTCGAGATGCTGAAGTTCCTGCACCATGGCGGGCCACTGGCCGGCAACCGTCTCGTGTCGATGAGCTGCTCGGGCGGCGAGGCAGCTCTCGTTTCCGACCTGGCGATGGACCGCAATCTTGCCTTCCCGCCCTTCCCGGCGGCGCAGAAGCCGGTCATCGCCGCCACGCTCAACGAATTTGTCAACATCGACAATCCGCTCGACTATCACACCTTCATCTGGAACCAGGAGGAGAAGCTCATCGCTACCTTCAGCGCCGTGCTGGCGAGCGGTTTCGATGCGGCCATGCTGATCCTCGACACGCCGACCAATCCCAAGATGAATCCGGCGAACTGGAAGAAGACGGCGCGCGCGCTGGTCACGGCGGCGAAGGCAACTGGAGCTCGTGCCGCCGTGGTCTCGTCGCTGCCCGAAGGCATGCCCTACGATCTGGCGGTCGAGCTTTCGGCAAGTGGCGTGGCTCCCATGCTCGGCCTCGATGACGCCATGGCGGCTTTCGAAATGGCGGCGGCGATCGGCGCCAACTGGGCCCGCGTCGACGCCCCAGCCCCCATGTCGGCGGAGTTGAAGCGCGACGGCGTCGACATGGTGCTGACTGAGTTCACAGCCAAGCAGCTTCTGAAGTCGCATGGTCTGCCGGTGCCCGATGGCATCGTCTGCAAGGCCGGGGATGCGGCCGCCGCTGCTGACAAACTCGGCTATCCGGTGACGCTAAAGGTTTCGTCCGCTGCCATCGTCCACAAGACGGAAGCGGCTGGTGTTGCCCTCAATCTCAGGACCGCCGATGATGTGCGAGCCGCCGCTGCGCGGATGGTGCGACTTGCGCCCGAGGTTCTGGTCGAGCGCATGGTAACGGGGGCGGTGGCCGAACTCATTGTCGGCCTCACCCGCGATCCGCAATTCGGCACCGCATTGGCGATCGGCGCCGGCGGTATTCTTACCGAGCTACTGAAGGACTCGGTAACGCTGATCCTGCCGACCTCGCGACCCGAGATCGAGCGGGCGCTGAAATCGCTGAAAGTATGGAAGCTGGTCGAGGGTTTCAGAAACAGGCATGGCGATCAGGTCGCGGTCGTCAGGGCCGTGGAGGCGGTCGCCAGCTTTGCCGCCGCCCATCGCGGCCTGATCGAAGAACTCGACGTCAACCCCCTGCTCGCCCTCCCCGATGGCGCCGTCGCCGTCGATGCCCTGATCAAGATGAGGAAGCCATGACCTCACCCATCCGCACCACCCGCCGCGGCCCGGTTCTGGAAGTGACCATCGACCGGCCCAAGGCCAATGCCATCGATGCCGCCACCAGCCGCATCATGGGCGAAACATTCGCAGGCTTCCGCGATGACCCATTGCTGCGGGTTGCCATCCTGACGGCGGCGGGCGAAAAATTCTTCTGTCCCGGCTGGGACCTCAAGGCAGCGGCGGCGGGTGAAACGCCCGACTCGGACTATGGCGTCGGCGGTTTCGGCGGGTTGCAGGAACTCCCCGGCCTCGACAAGCCGGTGATCGCCGCGGTCAACGGCCTTGCTTTCGGCGGCGGCTTCGAAATCATGATCTCGGCCGACATCATCATTGCGGCGGAGCATGCGACCTTCGCGCTCCCCGAGATCAATTCCGGCACGCTGGCCGACGCCGCCACCATCAAGCTGCCGCGCCGCATTCCCTATCATGTGGCAACCGAGATGCTGTTCACCGGAAGGCGCTTTGACGTGGTGGAAGCCAAGCACTGGGGCATTGTCAACGAGATCGTGCCGGCGCCCGAGCTGATGACCAGGGCCCGCGCCCTGGCCGATCATCTGGCCGAAGGTCCACCGCTGGTCTTCGCGGCGATCAAGGAAACCCTGCGTGAGACCATGCATCTTTCGATTCAGCAGGCCTTCGACATGGTGACCAGGCGTCGCCTCAAATCGGTGGATACGCTCTATTCCAGCGATGACCAAAAGGAAGGTGCCAAGGCCTTTACCGAAAAACGCAAACCCCAGTGGAAAGGCCGCTAATCAACCGCTAGTGTCACCGCGATGGTGACTAGGCGCGGATTCTTCAAGGCGATCGGCAGTCTGCTCGTCGCGGGTGCAGCACTTGCGGGCTATGGTTTCGTGATCGAGCCCGGCTTCCTGTTGCGGACCCAGGTGTATGCCCTGACACCGCCGCGCTGGCCTAAGGGCCTGAAACTGCGGCTGGTGCTGCTAGCCGATCCTCATTGTGTCGAGCCTTACATGTCACTCAGCCGCTGGCGCGGTATCATCGCAGCGGCCAATGAACTGGGTGGCGATATGGTGCTGCTGCTCGGCGACTATGTGCCGACCGTCATCTTCCGCACCGGACTCGTGCCGGTACAGGACGTCGCTGGGGAAGCGCGAAGGCTGAATGCGCCGCTTGGCATGTTCAGCATCAACGGCAATCACGACTGGTGGGCCGACCATGCCGCCCAACGTGCCGGAGCGGGACCGCCCTTCGCCCAGAAGGCTTTCGAGGATGCCGGCATCCCGGTTCTCGCCAATGCGGCGCGCCCGCTGCAGAAGGACGGATTCCGCTTCTGGCTCACCGGCACCGACAGTATGGTGGCAATCCGCAAGGGCCGCGGACAATTCGAAGGCCGTGACGATCTTCAAGGCACACTGGCGCAGGTGACCGACGATGCACCGATCATCCATATGGCGCATGAGCCCGACCTATTCGTGCAAATTCCGGATCGCGTGTCGTTGACCCTGTCGGGTCACACCCATGGCGGACAAGTGCGCCTGTTCGGCTGGTCGCCGGTCACGCCTTCGGCCTATGGCAATCGCTTCGCCTATGGTCATATTGTCGAGGATGAGCGCCATCTGGTGGTCTCCGGCGGCCTCGGCTGCAGCTTCCTGCCGGTGCGCTTCGGGATGCCGCCGGAAATCACGGTGATCGACCTCGGCTGAGGCTGGAGCAATCGGAGAACCCGGTTGCAAGTGCTGCGCCCTCAAAGCATTGCGGTCGCCACTCATTCCGGGGCAAGGGCCGGATGGCTATCGAACACGCCCACCGGCATCTGCTCGTAATCGATGACAGCACCGGTCATCATCTGGGCTGGCTCCGACACTAGGAAGGCGATGAGGCCCGCCACATCCTGCGACGCGATCAGCCGGCCCGCCGGCATGCGCCGGCCCATCTGCTCCGCCCAATCCTCCGGCATGCCATGGAAGCCGGTCTGCAATTGCTGCTCGCCGTCGGTGTGCACCCAGCCCAGGTTGATGGCGAAGATGCGGATACCTTCACGCTTCACCGCATTGGCGGCAGCCCGCGTCAGCGTGTTGAGCGCCGCCTTGGAGGCCGAATAGGTGACGAGATTGGGAGGCCCCCCGTAGGAGAGCATGCTGGAGACATTGACGATGGTGCCCGATCCCTGACGGCGCATCGGTTTCACCGCCTCCTGCATCATGAACATCGGCGCCTTGACATTGGTCTCGAACAACCGGTCGAAGGCCGCGGAAGTGGTGTCATCGAGGCCACAGCGTTCGGTGTTACCGGCAGCGTTGAGCAAGACGTCGAGGCGGCCGAAGCAATCGAGTGTGGCCGCCACGGCGCGGGCCGCGAGAGTTGGGTCACGAAGATCGCCGACCAGCATCTCAGCCCGGCCGAGGGTGCCAAGTTCGCGTTGAGTCGCCACGAGTTTTTCGCCATTGCGGTCGACCAGCATGACGCCGGCAAATCCGTCGTTGAGAAACCGCCGGGCCGCCGCCGCTCCCAATCCTTGCGCGCCGCCGGTCACCAATGCCACCCGTTTGGGCATTTCACTCAATCTCCCATGCTCCGCTGCGACCATGCTATCCGCCAGCTGCCTGCTGCTCGGCCAGGGCCTTGAGCTTAGCGAGGCCCTTCTCGAAATCAGCGCCGACGGCGCGGCCGATCATCAACCCCGCCCAGCGATCGAAAATGTTCCCGAGAGGAGAGCTGAAACTCCAGGTGACGCCTGTCGTCTTGTCGTCCACCGGCGTGAGCTTCAGGGTGGCGCCGGCGGTGCCCATGGGGCCGAACTCGATTTCGGTGGCGATGCTGGGATTCTCGATCACCGCCACCACCGTCTGCTTGCCGGAGCCGACAATGGCGTTCTGCGCGACCCAAGTCATCACCTGGCCTGGGCCGCTGTCGGGTCCTGACCAGACATATTGCGTCGCAGGATCGATGTCGGCCCAGGGCGACCACTCGTTGAAGCGCCGGAGATGCCCGACAATAGCGAAGATCTTGGCGGGTGGCGCCGCCACCACGACGTTGCGATCGACCACGGCTTCACCCGGCAACAGGTAGGCGCCGCCAACGAAAACCACCACGACCACCACCGCGATCCAGATCAGAACCTTGAGCACCTTGATCAGCTTCCGCATACTCCCTTTCCGGCGCCATTGCGATGCCGGAAGCCGCCCGCAAGGCTGGCCTCGGCAGGCGATGGCTCAATTGCTATCAAACTGCCAACTTTCTGTCATCGGCCGGCGGCGGTAAGCGAAACCGGCCGCCGTGCCTCGGTCCAACGCATGGCGACGAGGCTTAAAGTCGCGAAGACGGCAAATCCCGAAACCAGGGGTATTACGGTGCCGTCAAAAGCCTGGCCGATGAAGGTGCCGATGGGCAGGCCGATCACCGTCTGGGAGAAGCCGACGGCCGCCGCCCCGACCCCGGCGATATGGCCGAGGGGCTCCATTGCCAGGGCATTGAGATTGCCGAACAGGATGCCGACACAGAGGAACGAGACAACCAGATAGGTCATGGTTAGCCACAGGGGCGGCACACCGCCGAAGCTCAGAACCACCGGCAGGAACAGGATCGCCGCGCCGGCGAGGCCGCCCAGTCCGAGATAGGTCAGGCGCTGCATGCCGAACCGCTCGACCAGCGCCCCGTTGACGAACAGCGCCACGCCGATCGAGAAGGCCAGGCTCGAGAACAGCAGGACAAAATAGACGCCGGCGCCGTAGGCCGTCTGGAAAATCTGCTGGGCCGAGCTCAGGTAGCCGAGGAAGGGACCGAACAGGAAGCCGCCGGCCAGGATGTAGCCAAGCGCCACCGGATGGCGCAGCACTTCGAGCGTCGCCAAGCTGATGCGCGATAGCGAGAAGGGATGGCGGCGGTCGCGGGCCAGCGTCTCGGGCTGGCGCAGGATGAACCAGGCGACAGCCATCCCGGCGAGTGCCAGGTAGAGCAGGAACACCATGCGCCAGCCGGCGACCAGCAAGATGCCTTGCCCGGCCAGGGGCGCCAGGATCGGCACCAGGATGAACACCCCGCCGATAAATGAATAGATCCGCGCCATCGGGGCTCCCTCATAGAGGTCGCGGACCAGTGCCGTCATCACCACCACCGGGATCGAGGCGCCGAAGCCTTGCAGTAGGCGGGCCGCCAGCATCACCGGGAAGTTCCAGGCCGCCATGCCGATGAGGCTTCCCACCGCAAAGAGCGCGAGGCCCCAGACGATCAGCGGCCGCCGTCCGAAGGAATCCGACGCAGGACCTCCGCCGATCTGGCCGAAGGCCATGCCGAGAAACATGGCCGAGACGACGAGCTGGGCATCGTTGGCACCGGTGACACCGAGATCGCGGCCAAGGGCCGGAAGGGCCGGCAGGAGCGAATCGATGCTCAGGGCGTCGAGGGCGGTGATCATGGCCATCAGCGGCACGAATTCGGCAAGCGCTAGCCGGCGCTGAGGGGCAAGGGTTCTCACCGCCGGTGGATAGCCCAGCGGTGCGCGCCGAACAATGGCACGGCCGCCCTGCCCGCCGCGCATGACTTGCAGAGCGAGGCGGATGCCCCTATCGTTCCTCCCGCTTGGTACCGGCATTGCCGGAGAATCGGGAATGCGGTGCGACTCCGCAACGTGCCCAACGCTGTAAGGCGGATGGAACAGCTCATGCCACTGGCCGTTCCGGCCGGGAAGGCGCTGTGCCAGTTGAAGCCGAAGTCAGAAGACCGGCCAAGCAAAATAGGCGATTCCGCATGGACGGCGGAGGGCGCTGCAGGCCGCATCTGGCAGGGGAATGACGATGCAAGATAAGTCCACCAGTCTCGCCGCAGCGGGACCTTTCAGCGAATTCGAGCGCCAGGCCGTCTACCGTGCCATCTTCACCCGCCGCGACGTGCGTAGCCAGTTCCTGCCGCGGCCGGTTGCGGCCGCGACCCTCGAACGACTGTTGCTCGCCGCCCACCACGCGCCATCCGTCGGTTTCATGCAGCCGTGGAATTTCGTCGTCATTACCGGCAGCGAAGTGAAGGCCGCGATGAAGGCCGCCTTCGTCAAGGCCAATGCCGAAGCCGAGGCCCAGTTCGGTGACGGCCGCCGCCAGCTCTACAGTGCGCTCAAGCTCGAGGGTATCGGCGAGGCGCCGGTCAATCTCTGCATCACCTGCGACCGCACTCGCTCCGGACCTGTTGTGCTTGGCCGCACCCATAACCGCGACACCGACATCTACAGCACCGTTTGCGCAGTCCAGAACCTGTGGCTTGCGGCCCGCGCCGAGGGGCTCGGCGTCGGCTGGGTCAGCATCTTCAATGACGCCGACATCCGTTCCATCCTAAAGCTGCCTGACCATGTCGTGCCGGTCGCCTATCTGTGCATCGGCCATGTGGAGGAATTGCATTCAGCACCAGAACTCGAGGTGAAGGGTTGGCGGAAGCGACTCGACATGCGATCTCTAGTGTTCTCGAACGCCTGGGGCCGCCGCCGGTAGAAGTCAGCCCGGGCAACGAGGTCTTCCATGAGCGCAGGGCCTCCTGTAGAAACGCGGACCCGCGATGTGAGGTGCCGCCGTGCCGCCAGCCTTCTTCCATGCCGACTTCAAGGCCCGCCCCTTCTGGTGGGAGGCCCATGAGCCGAAGCCGCTGCCCGAAGTCACCCTGCCCCGCGAAGTGCGAGTGGCGGTCGTCGGCGCCGGCTATGCCGGCCTCAACGCAGCACTTGAACTCGCCCGTGAAGGCATTTCCTGCCTCGTGCTCGACGCCAACGAACCGGGCTTTGGCGCCTCGACCCGGAACGGCGGCATGGTGTCGGGCGGGGTCAATGTCGGCAAGCGCTACCTTGCCAAACCGATGAGCGACGAGGAGGCCTCGCCCTATCTCGCCGATGCCGCCGATGCTTTCGGCCTGGTCGAAGATATCATCGCCCGCGAAAACATCGCCTGCGGCTGGACCAGGGCCGGCTATTTCGTCGGGGCCTGGTGCAAGAGTCATTATGACGCCATGGCCCACAAAGTCGAGGTGCTCAATCGCTATGCCAGGGCCGAGGCGCAAGTCATTCCGCCCGACCGGCAGCGCGAGGAAATCGGCTCCGACTACTATCGCGGCGGCATGCTCATCGGCCGCGGCGCCCATCTTCACCCGGCTCTCTATTTCAAGGGGCTGCTCGACCTCTGTCTGGCGCGCGGCATTGCTGTCGCCTCGACGACGCCGGTCATCGGCCTCACTCAAAATGGTGCAGGCTGGGAGGTCACGACACCGCGCGGCACGATCCGGACGGGTGACGTCATCATTGCCACCAACGGCTATACCGGCGATGTGACTCCGCAGTTCAAGCGCCGGGTGGTGCCGGTCGGCTCCTACATCATCGCCACCGAGGAACTCGATCCGGCGCTCGCTGCCACCATCAGCCCGAAGAACCGCTCGATTGCCGACACGCGCCGCGTTCTCACCTATTATCGCAAGTCGCCCGATGGCCGGCGGCTCATCTTCGGCGGACGCGCCAAGTTCGGCCAAACCGATCCGGTCGAGACCGCACCCGTTCTCTACCGGTTCATGCTCGACCGCTTCCCGCAGCTCAAAGGCTGCAAGATCACCCACACCTGGACCGGTAACGTCGCCTTCACTCTCGACGAGATGCCGCACATGGGCCGCTTCGACAATCTGCACTATGCCCTGGGCTGCAACGGCTCAGGGATCGCCATGATGTCCTATCTCGGCCACCAGACGGCGCGCAAGATTGCCGGCAGGGTCAACCGGGTCTGCGCTTTCGACCGGCCGGAATTCCCCGACCATCCGCTGTACACCGGCAATACCTGGTTCCTGCCGTGGATCGGCCGCTATTTCCGCGCCCGCGACTGGCTCGACCGACGGGCCGGCTAGACAGGCTGCCGCTCGATTGCCACGGCGGTCGCCTCGCCGCCGCCGATGCACAGGGAAGCGATGCCGCGCCGGGCGCCACGCGCAGCCATGGCGTGGAGCAGCGTCACGATGATGCGGACCCCGCTGGCACCGATCGGATGGCCGAGCGCACAAGCCCCGCCATTGACGTTGACGATGTCGGCGGGAAGGCCGAGATCGCGCATCGCCACCATGGCGACGACTGCGAAGGCCTCGTTGACCTCGTAAAGCTCGACGCTGCCCGGCGGCCAGTCGAGCTTGGCCAGCAGCGCCTGCACCGCACCTACGGGTGCCGTGGTGAACTGACCCGGCTCGCGGGCATGGCCGGCATGGCCAGCGATCCGCGCCAAGGGACGGATGCCACGGCGCTCTGCTTCCGATCGCCGCATCAGCACCAGGGCGGCCGCGCCATCGGAAATCGACGAGGAATTGGCGGCGGTCACCGTGCCGCCCTCGCGGAAAGCCGGGCGCAACTGCGGAATGCGGGTGGGATCGGCCCGGCCGGGTTGTTCGTCCACGGCAAGGCTCACGCAGCCCTTCACAGCGGGCTCGTTGACCGTGACAGTTTCGCTCGTGAACGCGCCGGAAGAGATGGCGGCGATGGCGCGCTTGAGCGAGCCCAGCGCATAGGCATCCTGGGCCTGGCGCGAGAACTGATAGGCCTGGGCTGTGTCCTCGGCGTAGCTTCCCATCAGGCGTCCGGAATAGGCGTCCTCCAGCCCGTCGGTGAACATGTGGTCCTTGACCTCGCCATGGCCCAGGCGCAGGCCGCCGCGAGCCTTGGGCAACAGGTAGGGCACATTGCTCATCGACTCCATGCCGCCGGCCACCACGATCCGGTTGCTGCCGGCGAGGATGCTGTCATGGCCGAGGATCGCCGCCTTCATGCCCGAGCCGCACACCTTGGAGACGGTGGTGGCCGGAGTTGCCTCGCCCAGACCCGCGGCGAGGGCTGCCTGACGTGCCGGATTTTGCCCGACACCGGCGCCGAGAACATTCCCCATGAGGACCTCGTCGACCTCATTAAGGCCTGCCTCCGCCAGCGCCGCGACAATGGCAATGGCGCCAAGCTTCGGTGCCACAAGACCGGCTAGGGCTCCCTGAAAGCTGCCGATTGGGGTGCGCTTTGCCGCCGCGATGACGATGGGGTCAAGCTTTTCGCTCATCTCTGCCATGGCGCGTCCGCCTTTCCGAAGAACGCCGAGATGCCGTCGCGGGCCTCAACACTCTCCCAGCGGTCCGCCAGGGCCTCGATAGTTTCAGCCTCGCCAATCGCTCCGGCCGCGATCAATCTGAATAATCGCTTGGCATCGGCAATGGCGCCTGGCGCGCAGGCCAGCGCCTGCGCCACGTGCCTTTCGCTCACCCCGGCGAGTCTATCCGCCTCCGCGACTTCCGAAACCAGGCCGATGCCCTTGCCCTCCTCGGCGCCGAACGCCATCCCGTGCAGCGCCAGGCGGCGCAGTGCTGCGGCACCAATACGCCGGTGGAGATAGGGCGCGATGGTTGCCGGGATGAGACCGAGCCTGGTTTCGCTCAGCGCAAAGCGCGCCGCCGGGTTGGCAATCACCACGTCGCAGACGGCGGCAAGGCCAACTCCCCCGCCATAGGCGGCACCGTCGATCACACCGATGACCAACTTGGGAAGTTCGTCCATCGCCCGCAACATCGCCGCCAGATGCCGTGCCGCCTCCTCACGCTCGCCACGGGAGGCGTCGACCTGCTGCTTCATCCAGCCCAGATCGCCACCGGCACAGAAGCTCGTGCCGGCGGCGCCAAGTACTACCACCCGCACCGCATCGTCGGCGGCGAGCCGTCCCGCCGCTTCGGTCAGATCACCGATCATCGCGGCATCGAGGGCGTTATGCTTCTGCGGCCGGTTGAGAGTGAGCTTGGCAACTCCCCGGCCATCGATTTCCAGCAGAAGCGTTTCGAACTCCCTCATGCGGGCCGCCCCAGCAGTTGCGCGATCAATGCCGAGGCCTTCTCCAATGCCCCCATGTCGATGCCGGTCTCATAGCCCTCGTCGGAAAGCATCTGCACCACCTTCTCGGTCGCGACATTGCCCCTGGCGCCCGGCGCGAAGGGGCAGCCTCCGGTGCCGCCGGCGGAGGTATCGAATACCCTTATGCCGAGTTCCAGCGCCTTGCGGATGCAGGCCCGGGCCCGGCCATGGGTATCGTGGAAATGTCCGGCAATGACCGCGGCTGGAACCTGGCGTAGCACGGCATCGAGCAGCATTTCCACCTGCTCGGGCCAGGCCACGCCGATGGTATCGCCCAGCGAGATTTCGCGGCAGCCCATGTCGAGAAGCGCCACGGCGAGGCGGCACACCGCCTCAGGCACGACCGGCCCCTCATAGGGACAGGCGATGGCGCAGGAGACATAGCCCCGCACCGGCATGCCATCGCGCTCGGCGGCGCGGCAGACGTCACGGTAGCGGACGAGGCTCTCCTCGATCGAACAATTGATGTTACGGCGGCTGAAACTCTCGCTGGCGGCGGCAAACACCGCAACTTCATTGGCCCGTGCCGTCATGGCGGCTTCGTAACCCTTGAGATTTGGCGTCAGGGCGGCGTAGACAACTCCACTCCGTCGCGCGATGCCCGACAGCACATCGCCGCCGTTGGCCATCTGCGGCACCAGGCGGGGCGAGACGAAGCTCGCCGCCTCGATGTAGCGCACTCCCGTCGCCGACAGGAGATCGATCAGCCGCACCTTGTCTTCGGTGGCGACGAATGCCGCCTCGTTCTGCAGGCCATCGCGCGGCGCCACCTCGCAGATCGTCACCGGCTCAGCCATTGCCGTTCCCTATTGTGGCAACGGCCGTGCCTTCGGCGATCTGCGTACCTTCGGCGGCGTGAATCTCGAGGACGCGCCCATCGCGTTCCGCCTTGAGCGGAAACTCCATCTTCATGGCTTCGACGATCGCCACCATATCGCCGCGCCGAACTTCTTCCCCCGCCTTGATGCAAAGCTTGCGGATCAACCCTGGAACCGGCGAGACGACCAGGCCGCCGCCCTCTTCTGTTGTCGAGACGACCTGGCTGGCGAGTCCGAACTCATAGGGTGTACCGTTAAGCGCCACGGAAATCATGTCGTCATGGCGGAAAAAGGCCGCCCTGACGATACGATCGCCGCAGTCGAGGCGGACAGCGGAGTGGTCGAACTCAAGAACCGCGACACGAAGCATCCTGTCTCCGGACGTGACCTCGAAAAGATTGCCCGACCGCATCAGACCGAACGCCCGCGTCTTGCCGTCAATGAGGAAGCTCGCGTGATGGGCCTCGCCGGGCCACAGACGGAACCCGGTCAAGGTGTCGAAGGGCGATTGGCTGCGCGGCGGTGCCAAGTATCCGCCCTCTAGCAGCAAGGCCACGGCAACGGCTTCCAGCGCCGGATCGAGTGCGGCCAGCAGACCGGCGATGTCGCGCTCGATCAGTCCCGTGTCCACTTCGCCGGCAAGCACTGCCGGATGCCGGACAAGGTTATGCAGAAACGCCAGATTGGTGCGGCAGCCCGCAATCTGGCTTGCGGCAAGCACCCGCGCCAGACGCTCGAAGGCTTGGTCCCGCGACGGCGCTCCAACGATGAGCTTGCCGAGCATCGGATCGTAATGGGGCGTGACCATGTCTCCCGTTCGAACGCCGCAATCGATACGAAGGTTCGGATCCTCGGGAAATTTCAGATGAAGAATTCGCCCGGTCTGCGGCCGGAAATCACGCGCCGGGTCTTCGGCATAGAGCCGGGCTTCGACGGCATGGCCCGACATCGCCACATCGGCCTGGCGGACCGGCAGGGTCTCGCCGCAGGCCGCCCGCAGTTGCAGTTCCACGAGGTCCAGCCCAGTGATCATCTCGGTCACCGGATGCTCGACTTGCAGGCGTGTATTCATTTCCATGAAGTAGAAGCGGTCGGGCCGCAGGCCGACGTTGACGTCGGCGATGAATTCGACGGTCCCTGCCCCGACATAGCCGACTGCCTTTGCCGCAGAGATGGCGGCAGCGCACATCCGCTCCCGCATCTCCGGGGTCATGCCGGGTGCCGGAGTCTCTTCGATCACCTTCTGGTGCCGCCGTTGCAGCGAGCAATCGCGCTCGAACAGATGAATGACGTTACCGTGGGCGTCCGCCATCACCTGGATTTCGATGTGCCGCGCCTTGGTCAGATATTTTTCGATGAGCACCCGGCCGTCGCCGAAGGCAGAGACGGCCTCGCGTTTCGCCCTCTCCAGTTCGCCAGTAAAGTCCGCCGCCCGCTCGACTCGCCGCATGCCCTTGCCGCCGCCGCCCGCCACCGGCTTGATCAGTACCGGCCAGCCGACGCGCTGAGCTTCCGCTGCAAGCCGTGCTGGCTGCTGGTCCTCCTCATGATAGCCCGGCAGCAGCGGCACGCCCGCTTTCTGCATCAGGCGCTTGGCCTCGTCCTTCAATCCCATGGCGCGGATCGCGGCGGCGGGCGGGCCGACGAAAATGAGCCCGGCCCGCACCACGGCTTCGGCAAAATCCGGGTTTTCCGCCAGGAATCCGTAGCCCGGATGGACGGCCTCGGCGCCGCATTTGCGGGCCACGACGATGATGGCGTCCCGATCGAGATAGCTCTCCGCCGCCGGCGGCGGCCCGATGCGGAAGGCTTCGTCGGCCACCGCCGTATGCATTGCTTCGGCATCGGCATCGGAGTAAACGGCGGCCGTTCGAATGCCAAGGCGCCTTGCCGTTCGCGCAATGCGCACGGCGATTTCTCCCCGGTTGGCGATGAGAAGTTTCTTGAACATCGCTACATCCGGAACACCCCGAAGGTAGTCGGTACCACCGGCGCATTGAGCGCGGCGGCCAGGCTGAGGCCCAGCACGTCGCGGCTCGCGGCGGGATCGATGATACCGTCGTCCCAGAGCCTCGCCGAGGCGTAGAGGGGATAACTCTGGGCCTCGAACTGCTCCACCACCGGCGCCTTGAATGCCGCTTCTTCCTCCATGCCAAAGCCTTCGCCGCGGCGTTCGGCGGCTTCCCGGCGCACCGTCGCCAGTACATTGGCCGCCTGCTCCGCCCCCATCACGCCAATCCGCGCATTGGGCCAGGTCCACAGAAAGCGTGGGCCATAGGCCCTGCCACACATGCCGTAATTGCCGGCGCCGAAAGAGGCCCCGATCATCAGGGTAAGTTTCGGTACCGCCGCATTGGCCACCGCACTCACCATCTTGGCGCCGTCCTTGGCGATGCCGCCCGCCTCGTATTTGCGACCCACCATGAAGCCGGTGATGTTCTGCAAAAACAGCAGTGGAATGCCGCGCTGGCAACACAGTTCGATGAAATGCGTGGCCTTCAGTGCCGAATCCGAAAACAGCACGCCGGCATTAGCGAGAATGCCCACCGCCATGCCATGGATGTGGGCAAAGCCCGTGACCAGCGTGGTGCCATAGAGCTTCTTGAATTCGTCGAAGCGCGAGCCGTCGACGATCCGCGCAATCACTTCGCGCACGTCATAGGCGAGGCGGAAATCGGCCGGAACAATCCCAGCGAGTTCCTGTGGATCATAGCGCGGCGGCTCTGGCGACTGGCCAGTGGCCGTCATGGCCTGCGTCCCAAGATTGGCAACCGCCGCCCGCGCCAGCGCCAGGGCATGGGCGTCATCCATTGCGAGGTGATCGGCGACGCCGGAGTTGCGCGCATGCACGTCGGCTCCGCCCAGTTCCTCGGCGTTGACCACTTCGCCGGTTGCCGCTTTGACCAGCGGCGGGCCGGCGAGAAAGATCGTGCCCTGGCCCTTGACGATGATTGCTTCGTCCGACATGGCCGGCACATAGGCGCCACCCGCTGTGCACGAGCCCATGACCACCGCGATCTGGCCGATGCCCTTCGCCGACATGCGCGCCTGATTGTAGAAGATACGGCCGAAATGGTCGCGATCGGGAAACACTTCGTGCTGGTTCGGCAGATTGGCGCCACCGGAATCGACCAGGTAAATGCAGGGGAGCGCATTCTGCTCGGCAATCTCCTGGGCCCGCAGATGCTTCTTCACGGTCAGCGGATAGTAGGTTCCGCCCTTCACCGTCGCGTCGTTGCAGACGATCATGCATAGCCGGCCTGACACCCGGCCGACGCCGGCAATCAGGCCTGCCGCCGGAATGTCGTCTTCGTAAACACCATGGGCGGCAAACAGGCCGATCTCGAGGAACGGCGAGCCCGGATCGAGCAGCCGGGTGACGCGCTGGCGCGGCAAGAGCTTGCCGCGGGCCTGATGGCGCTGCCGCGCATCTGCATTGCCGCCCGTCTTGATCGCCGCAGCCTTGGCGGCGATGTCATCGCTCAGGGACCGCATCTTCTGGGCATTAGCGCGGAAACTTTCCGATGATGTCGCAACCGCGGAAACCAGGACTGTCATCGCTCGGCCGTCTCGTCGTAGAGCTCGCGGCCGATCAGCATGCGGCGGATTTCCGAGGTGCCGGCGCCGATCTCGTAAAGCTTGGCATCGCGCAGGAGCCGGGCCACCGGAAAGTCGTTGGTGTAGCCGTTGCCGCCCAGCGCCTGGATGGCATCGAGCGCCATCAGCGTCGCCTTCTCGGCGGCGTAGAGAATGCAGCCGGCGGCGTCCTTGCGGGTCGTCTCGCCCCGGTCGCAGGCCGCCGCCACCGCATAGACATAGGCGCGGCAGGCATTGAAGGTCGTGTACATGTCGGCGAGTTTGGCCTGCATCAATTGAAACTGGCCGATCGGCTGGCCGAACTGCTTGCGCTCATGCACATAGGGAACGACGCTGTCGAGACAGGCCGCCATGATGCCGAGCGGTCCCGCCGCCAGCACCACCCGCTCGAAATCCAGCCCCGACATCAGCACCCGCACCCCTTCGCCTTCTTCCCTGAGCCGGTTCTCGAAGGGCACCTCGCAATCCTCGAACACCAGCTCGCAGGTGTTGGAGCCGCGCATGCCGAGCTTGTCGAGCTTGGGCGAAGTCGAAAATCCCTTCATGCCGCGCTCGACCAGAAACGCCGTGATGCCGCGCGGGCCCGCCTCCGGATCGGTCTTCCCATAGACGACGAGCACCGATGCGTCGGGCCCGTTGGTGATCCACATCTTGCGGCCGTTCAGCACATAGCGGTCGTTGCGGCGCTCGGCCCTGAGCTTCATCGAGACGACATCGGAGCCCGACTCCGGCTCCGACATGGCAAGTGCTCCGACATGCTCACCGGAAATGAGCTTGGGCAACACCCGGCGCTTCTGTTCCTCGTTGCCATTCCGGTAGATCTGGTTGACGCAGATATTGGAATGAGCGGCATAGGAAAGCGCCACCGAGGCCGAGGCGCGGCTCAACTCCTCGACCACCATGCAGTGCGCCAGGTAGCCGAGGCCAGCACCGCCATAATCCTCGCTTACGGTGATGCCGAGAATGCCGAGTTCGCCCATCTCCTTCCACAGATGCGAGGGAAACTCGTTGTTGCGATCGACCTCGGCGGCGATCGGCGCCACCCGATCGGCAGCGAAGCGCCGGACGCTCTCCCGCAGGGCATCGATGTCGGGGCCGAGGGCGAAGTTGAGGCCGCCTTGATACATGCTCCGGTCTCCGCCGCACTGTGCGACGCCAGTCATGATACGCCGATTGCCGGCCCGATCAATTCGGGAGTAAGCTGGCCCCATTGGCCGGGAGAGCGACGCCATGAAACGCGACTCGTCGCTGCATTTGCACATTCCGCACGCCCGGTTCCGGCCCGGCGACACGGCCGATTTCAGCTATCTCAGCCTGCCCAGGGCGGGTCAATCGCCCTGCCCGCCCAGCGATGCGCAGGCTTCCGCCACTCGCGACCTCGCCGATGGGTTGGTGCGGGTGATCGGCGATGATGGCGGAGCCGTCGGCCCATGGGACCCCAAACTCGATCCGGGCCTAGCGCTCAAGGGCCTGCGCGCCATGCTGCTGACCCGTATCTTCGATGATCGCATGTTTAAGGCGCAGCGCCAGGGCAAGACCCCGTTCTATCTCAAATGCACCGGCGAGGAAGCAGTCGCCGTGGCCCAGGCGCTTGCGCTTAGGCCCGACGACATGTGCTTTCCCACCTACCGTCAGCAGGGCCTGCTAATCGCCCGTGACTGGCCGATCCTCGACATGATGTGCCAGATCTATCTCAATCCCAAGGACCGGCTGAAGGGCCGCCAATTGCCGGTGCTCTATTCGGCCCGCCAGGCCGGCTTCTTCTCGCTCGCCGGCAATCTCGGAACCCAGTTCCCCCAGGCGGTGGGCTGGGCCATGGCGTCGGCCTACAAGCGCGACACCAAAATTGCCGCCGCCTGGATCGGCGAAGGTGCTTCGGCCGAGGGCGATTTCCATCAGGCCATGGTGTTCGCCGCCGTCTATCGTGCCCCCGTCATCCTCAATCTGGTCAACAATCAATGGGCCATCTCGTCGAGCCAGGGGGTAGCCGGCGGCGAGGAGGCGAGTTTTGCCTCGCGCGCCGTGGGCTTCGGCTTTCCCGGCATCCGGGTCGATGGCAACGACTTTCTGGCGGTCTATGCCGTCACCCGCTGGGCCGCCGAGCGGGCCCGCAACAACCATGGACCAACCCTGATCGAGCTTTTCACCTACCGCGCCGGGGCTCATTCGACCAGCGACGATCCGGGCCGCTATCGGCCGGGTGATGAATACCAGCACTGGCCGTTGGGTGATCCGATCGAGCGTTTCAAGGCGCATTTGATCCGCATCGGCGCCTGGGACGAGGCCCGTCACCAGGCCCTGGTGGCCGAGATCGAAACGCAGGTCGACGCCGCCAACCGCGAAGCCCAGGGGTTGGGTGTGCACAGCAACGGGCCCCATCACGATCCCGCCACCATGTTCGAGGACATCTACAAGGAGATGCCGCAGCATCTCAAGGAACAGCGGGCCGAAATGCAGCGCCTGCGGGTGCTGGCTGGGCGTGCTCCATCATGACTTCGATGAACATGGTACAGGCTCTCAACTCCGCCCTCGATGTGATGCTCGAGCGCGACGCAAACGTTCTCGTCTTCGGCGAGGATGTCGGCTTCTTCGGCGGCGTGTTCCGGGTGACCGAGGGATTGCAGCAGCGTCACGGCGAGCAACGGGTGTTCGATGCGCCGATTGCCGAGGGCGGGCAGATCGCGGTAGCGATCGGCATGGGCGCCTATGGCCTGCGCCCGGTAGTCGAATGCCAGTTCGCCGATTACATCTATCCGGCCTTCGACCAGCTGGTCTCGGCCGCGGCACGGCTGCGCTACCGCTCGGCCGGCGAATTCAATGCGCCACTCACCGTGCGTTCGCCCTATGGCGGCGGCATCTTCGGCGGCCAGACCCACAGCCAGAGTCCCGAGGGCCTGTTCACTCATGTGTGCGGATTGAAGACCATCATTCCGTCCAACCCCTACGATGCCAAGGGCCTGCTGATCAGCGCCATCGAGGACGACGATCCCGTCCTGTTCTTCGAGCCCAAGCGGCTTTACACCGGCCCCTTCGGCGGCCACCACGACCGGCCGCTTGAAACCTGGGCGAAACATCCAGCGGGCGAGGTTCCGGCAGGATACTACACCGTGCCGCTCGGCCAGGCGTCGATTACGCGGAGCGGCGGTGATCTCACCATCCTGGCCTATGGCACCATGGTGCATGTGGCACTCACCGCCGCAGCCGAGACCGGTGTAGACGCCGAGGTGATCGATCTCCGCACCCTGTGGCCGCTCGATACCGATGCGATCATTGCCTCGGTCGGCAAGACCGGGCGCTGCCTCATCATTCATGAAGCGACCAGAACCGGCGGCTATGGTGCCGAACTCTCCGCCCTGGTGCAGGAACGTTGCTTCTACCATCTTGAAGCACCGATCGAGCGCGTCGCAGGATGGGATACGCCCTACCCTTGCGAGTTCGAGTGGGACTACTTCCCCGGACCGCTGCGGGTGGGCGATGCCATTCGCCGGCTGATGGCGGCGTGACGGCGATGGCCCGCTTCGTCTTCAAGCTTCCCGATGTGGGCGAGGGCATCGCCGAGGCCGAGATCGTCAAGTGGCATGTCAATGTCGGCGAGGCAATCCGGGAAGAACAGCCGCTGGTCGATATCATGACCGACAAGGCTACCGTCGAGATCGCCGCACCGGTCAGCGGAACCCTCAGCGCCCGGACCGGCGAGGAAGGCAGCCGGCTCGCCGTCGGCGCCGAACTGGCGGTGATCGAGACGGCAGGAGAGGCACCGTCACGGCCGGTGGTAGGCGGGACTGCGAACATTGAATCCGTGCCGCGTCCACAGCCTTCCGCCAAAGCAAGCGGCAAGGCCCTTGCCGCACCCGCCGTGCGAGCCCGCGCCACGTCGCTGTCAATCGATCTCGCCTCTGTTAGTGGCAGCGGCCCCGGCGGGCGGATCGAGCATGCCGACCTCGACCGCCCGCTGCAGGCGAAGGACGCCAAGGCACCGCCCGCGCCTCCTCTGGCGCCATTGGAGGATGGGGCTGAAGATATCAAGATCTTCGGCTTGCGCCGGCGCATCGCCGAACGCATGCAGGACGCCAAGCGCCGCGTACCGCATTTCGCCTATGTCGAAGAGGTCGACGTTCAGGAACTGGAGAATTTACGCGCCGCGCTCAACAGCAAGCGCGACTCCAAGCCTCACCTGACGGTGTTGCCGTTTTTGATCCGCGCCATCGTTGCCGCCATTGCCCGACATCCCTTCGTCAATTGTCACTTCGACGATGCCAATGGGATAATTCGCCGCTTCAAATCGGTGCATGCCGGTATCGCTACCCAGACTGAGCGCGGATTGCTGGTGCCGGTCATTCATCATGTCGAGGCGATGAACGTCTGGCAACTCGCCGCGGAAATTGCCCGGCTCAGCGAGGCGGCGCGGGCCGGCAAATCGGAGCGCCGCGACCTGACCGGCTCGACCATCACCGTTACCAGTCTCGGCGCCCTGGGCGGGCTCATGGCGACGCCCATCATCAATCCGCCCGAGGTGGCAATCGTCGGCGTCAACCGGATCGCCGAGCGGGCCACGGTGATCGACCACGACATCGTGGTGCGCAAGATGATGAACCTGTCGTCGTCCTTCGACCATCGCATCGTCGACGGGCATCAGGCGGCAGCCTTCATTGCCGAAGTTCGCGCCAGGCTGCAGCACCCGCTGGACCTGGTTACCGGCGACACCGCATGAGACACTGTTGCGCCGGGCGTTCGCAGACTTTCACTTCCCGGCTGCCAGCAGTGCGGGCATTAGCCTCTGCCGCCAGCTATTCACTTCCGCAACCCTCAGCTCATCCCCGATCTCGACGCTGTTACCAGCGCTTTCGGCAGGTTCCGCACGCGGCCCCGAAAGCAATCCTCGCACCCGAACCGCCGACCGGCCGAGCGCCAGCAAACGGTCCAGCGCCCCGGCAGCTTCGTTCGCATCGCCGATTTGCAAGCTCCGCGTCAGGTCATACACTGCATCAAACCACGGCGTAACCAGGCAGCGCCGCACCGGCAAAACAGCTGGCCATTTCTCTACAAGTTCAGCAAAATTGACCTCAATGTCGTTCAGCCGCTCCTCGCTTATCGTGCCGCTTGCACCGCCCGCTGCCAATTCGGCCCCTGCCATACCGGGTTCGACCGCCCGTTGTGCCGTCATGCCAGCTGCGACCGCCCCGCTGCCGCTCCCACCCAGCGCGGCCTCAAGGATCGCCCGTCGTTCGCCATCGGCTGCCTGCGCCAGTTCCGCCGCGCGCTTGGCACTTTGACTGGTTCTGATGAATATGTATCCAAACAACACCGGTTCGCCAAACAGACTTCCGTAGTCTTGCGGCAGTTGAATGCCCCGTAACAGCGGCTGCAAGCCCGAAAGCCTGGCAAGTGCTACCATTTCCATATCGTTCCAGTAGCTAATGAAGCCAGACGTCGCCAGCCCCCAACGCCGCAACTCGTTCCGCAGGTATCGGCAGAATCGCTCGACCGCAACCTCACGCCGCTTGTGGACCAACATTCGAAATCCATCGAGAATCGGAGCAAGCTCGTTTTGCGCTCCGACGATGATCGCTCTATTGTCCTTGATGACCCTCGTCATCTCCGCCATCACGTCTCTTATTTTCATGTAGTTAATGGCATTTACGCAAATGATGTTGTCGACGCTTGCGTCGCCCAGCTGCATCGCGGCGGCGTCCTGAAGAGCGAATTTGATCCTTCCGTCGATATGATCCTGACTCTGCCTCTGCATGAATTCGACAAACAACTTGTTCTTATCTATGGATATAGCCCGAACGTTCCCTGCCACACCGAGAGCCGCCAACGCCCAGTTCCCGATGCCGCCGCCGATGTCCAGCACTATGCTGTTGTTGCCCGGCTCGGCCGCCGCGCCGATCCCGTGGCGGCGCAGAAACTGCGTCGTCGACGTCGTGCCGGCCTTGAGCTTTTCAAAATAGTACTCAAAATCCCCCGGTGAAACGCAGGTCCTGAGGGTGTCATCAACCTTCGCCGACAGATACACCCGCCTGACAAAAGCCAAAGCGTCGCCGGCGTTCGCAATCGCCTTAAGATCTTTCCCACGCGCGCTCTGATAGCTTACCAAATCGCGAGCCCCGAGATTTTCATAGTGTTTTTGTTTCAGCATATCTAGAACGCGAGCGAATTCCGTAAAACAGTTATCGGTCCAGTATGCAGGATGGACCTGGATGACCGCGACGGACGGATTGGAGCGGCGATCGAACACTCGCTTAAAATATCCGAATTCGACTGGCCTGAAGTATTGAGTTCCGATTTCCGGCGTGAGGAGATGTTTGCGAGCAATGTTGGCCGGGCTCTCGTTCAACGAATCGACAAAATAGAACGTATCGAATTCGTCAGTCTGCGCGATATCCGCCGCGCAGTTGGCGTTGATCGCGTTGTAGGGAGCCCCGAACACTTTCGGCCGTACGCTTGTCGTGTCCTCAATTACTTTTTGCGCCAGCAGGATATCGGCAACCCGTTCTTGGGGCGACATTTGGTTGAGGTCTCGATGCCTGAAAGAGTGGTTCCAGAATTCGACAGACATCGTCTCGCTGAGATATCTTGCCAAGTATCTCGACTGCGCGTTGCGACTGTAATCCGAACCGACGATCCCGATGCTCGGCAGAAAGGCGTGTTCCACGCAAACATCGACAAATTTACGCCAGTTGTCGATCAGCGGACCGCGGCCGAAGTCATCGGCTTTTATGATGGCCATCTTGAAGTCAAACATACGAATCTACCTCACGAGTCATTGAACCGGCTCCGCTCGCCGGCACAGGCCTGATCGTGATGACGGCAACCTTCCGCATCAATCTGCCTTGTGGCGCGAGCCGACGGATACCCGGCGCTCATCGAAGCTGCTGAGTGGTTGGGCGAGGATCAGTCATTTGCTGACACTCTCCTGTTGGCCGGTTGGTGCGTTTGACTCTGACGGCATGGTCATTCGGGTCCGCATATATCCTGGCGTTGGTTCAAGCGTAACCGCTTTTGACGGCATTCGCGCATTTCAAATGTTTAACCTGATTCCTGGAGCGCAGCTCGCTTACAGGGGCGTTTCGAAATCTTCGTAACCGGCCGATGGGAGGTGTGCAGTTTTCGCTTTGCTTGCAAACGCTTGCTTTTTTAATTCAAATACCTGGCGGTTTTGACGCTAGTTACGGTCCTATTTTAGCTAAGCGGGTTACCTGGTATTTAGTACCATCGGCATCATTAATTGATCGTAACTTTGTCTCGTGGCACGGTTTCATCGTTCGTTAATCAACGCGGCGGAAAGCCAGGAGGAACCAGATGGATTCTAAGAAATTGTTATCGATTCTTGGCGTGGCCGGCGTTGTCGTCCATGTCGCGGGGGGTACCACATCCCTGGCCAAAGCCACATCCTCGCCGGACGCGCTCCAGCAGATCCTGCAAACCAGTCCGACCAGCGACGACGCTTCGGCAGCCTTTCAGATGCTGGCCGAACGGGCCAGCGGCAAGAGTGGCGGCGGTAAGGGCAAGAGCGGCGGCGAAGGTGGCGGCAAGGGCAAGAGCGGCGGCGAAGGTGGCGGCAAGGGCGGTAACGAAGGCCATGGCGGCGGTAACAACGGCGGCGGTGGCAACCATGGCGGCGGAGACGATGGCGACAATGGCGGTGGCGATGGCACCGACGACGGTGGCGATCACGGAAATGGTAACGGCGGCGGCCATTACGAGGGCTGAGACCGCAAGACCGAACATCGCGCTCAACTGAAGCAACAGCGAGTGATCGGCCGTCAGCAACCGCGCCCCGGTGGCGAGATGGCCGCACTCATCCCGCCCTTCACATCCGTCCCGCAACATTTCGGAACCAGCAGCTGGCCGGCCGCAGCATCGCGGACTGCGTACGGCTGGCCGAATCAAGCCAGCCAGGAAACAGCATGAACAGTTTCGACGTCGTAATGATCGGCGACTTCCGCTTTCCCGGCGGAACCTCGGTGGCCACCGCCCATGAGATCCGGGCGCTGGCCGCAGCGGGCCTGTCGGTCGGCCTGTTACAGACCAATGCCGACATCCTCCGCCAGCGACGTCCCATGCACACTCTGATCCAGGGCTGCCTCGACCGTCGCGAAGCTAACGTCATCGCCGCCGAAAGAACGGAGATCGAGGCGCGCCTCGGCATCCTGCACAATCCGATGGTGTTCAACCGGCTGCCCGCCGGGCTGCCCCGCCTGCGCTTCGGCCAAGCCATCCTGGTGGCGCATCAGGCCCACACGGACCGCAACGGCCTGCCCTATTACGATGCTGACGGTGTCAACGCGGTAGTCAAGGGGGTCGCCGGAGACTCCGTCCGTTGGGCCCCCATTTCGCCGGTGGTTCGCCGTAACCTGAAAAACACAGCCCCCGCCGCCGCCCTACACGATCAGGACTGGCACAACATCGTCTTTGCCGAGGAATGGAGCATCGGCCGCGGCAAACCGCTCAAATCCATTCCGGTGATCGGCCGTCACGGCCGGGCCGACAAGGACAAGTGGCCGGCATCGCGTAGCGACATTCTCGCCGTCTATCCGGACGATCCGGCAATCGAGGTCAGGTTGCTCGGCACCGGCGACTACCTGAAGCGGGTTGTGGGCGAGTATCCGGCCAACTGGACGGCCTATCGCTTCGGCCAGATGGAACCGCAGCAGTTCCTCAAGACCGTCGACTTCTTCCTCTATTATCACCATCCCGACCTGGTCGAGGCTTTCGGCCGGACGGTCCTCGAGGCCTGCGCCAGTGGGGCAGTGGCGATCCTGCCGCCGCATTTCGAGGAGACCTTCGGCGAGATGGCTTTCTACCGGCCGGCCGCCGAGGCGGTCGAAACCGCCTGTCGGCTGCATGGCGACTGGCGGCGTTACGGCAAGCAGTCGCAGCTCGCCAGCCGGCTCGTCGACGAGCACTACAGCCCCGCCCGCCATGTCGCCTTCATCGAGCGACTGCTCGGCAAAACGCGCCCGCGCAGCCGGCCCAAGGCAGTTTCCACCCGACAAACAAAAAACACCGACAGGGGCCAATCCATGAAGACCGTCGCCAGCTTTCACCTCGCCGACCCCGCCTATGACGTCACCATCGTCGCCGACATGCGCGCGGCGGGCGACGTCGCCTTGCGGATTTCCCACGAGATTCGCATTCAGCACCTGAATGGTTTTCGCACAGCTCTGCTGCACATGCCGTCGGGACGCATCAAGGCCACTTCGGTACGTGGCGAAATCAACGCCTGCGTGCGCGAAAGCATGGCCGATGTCTTGACCGCGACCGACCAGATTTCCTCGAAGCTGGTGGTCATCCACGCGCCGGAGACCGCCCTTGAGCCCCTGCCCGAGCGGCTGCCGGGAATCTCCACCGAGCGTGTCGTGGTGGTGGCCAGTCGGGCCCCGGACGCGAGCTACAATGTGCAACGCAAGCATCGTCTGCTGGCCCTTGCCTTCCGGGTCCAGCCGGTATGGGCACCGGTGTCGCCGCAGGTACGCGATGCCCTGCTCAAGGCCTGGCCGGAAATTCCGCTGGAGGCCGAGGACTGGAGCGTGTCGCTGGCTCCCAAGCAATGGGCCGAGCGGGTGCTGACCTGGGACCGGCCGGTCGTCGGCCGGATCGATTCGGAATTACCGCTCGAAGCCGCCAAGACCGACAAGCCGGAACCGAATCCCCAGCCGCTGCCGCATTTTCCCGGTTGCTACCTGCGCCTCCTGCAGCACCAGCCGGTCGTCGACGATCCGCCGAGTACCATCCTCGACCGGTTGTCGATCGAGGAACAGGCGGTGGGACGCTTCCTCGCCAGCCTGGATTTCCTGCACGTCGATCCGGACGAAACGAAGCCCCTTGCCCATTGCACCATCGCCGAGGCACTGCAGCGCGGCGTGCTTGCGTTGGTCAAGCCGGAGCTTTCCCGCGAATTCGGGGCAGGCGCCATTGCCTGCGCCGGTGCCGCCAAGGCCGAGGAGATAGTGAAGGCACTCTCCCGCGATCCGGCCGAACGCGCCAGGCTGTCGCGCGATGCAGCGCGCAATGCGAGCTCGCGCTTTGCCGCAGCCATCCATGCCGAGCGAATTGCCAGGCTTACCGGTGCGATCCCGACGCCGCGCCTGCCTTCGGGTACGAAACGTCAGCGCATTGCCTTCGTCACTTCGAACGGCGTGGGGCTCGGCCACCTCACTCGGCTTCTTTGCATCGCCCGGCGTCTGCCTCCGACCATCGATCCGATCTTTGTTACCATGAGCCAGGCCTTCGGCATCGTGAAGGACTTCGGCTTCCCGGTCGAATACATCCCCTTCACCAGCCACAGCGAGATGAGCGGCGTGGTCGACTGGAACAGCTGGTTTCGCTTGCATATCGAGCAGATCTTCGATGCATACGGCATCACCGGTACGGTCTTCGACGGCGGCGCCCCCTATGCCGGCCTGGTGCGGGCGATTGCTGCGCGGCCCGACTTCTTCAGCGTCTGGGTGCGCCGCGGCATGTGGCGGGCGAGCCGGGCCAACGACAATCTGCTGAAACGGCAGAAGCACTTCGATCTGGTGCTGGAACCTCGCGATGTAGCCGGCGCCCGCGACAACGGACCCACCTCGCAGCACGCCGGCCGATCCGCCCATGTCGATCCGATCCGCCTTCTCGACGAGGAAGAACTTCTCGACCGCCGCGCCGCCGCCAAGGCGATCGGCATCGATCCCCGCCGCCCCGCCGTGCTGGTGCAATTGGGATCGGGAACCACCAGCGAGATCGTCAGTCAAACGAGCGAGATTATCCGGGCCTGCGCCAGGTTTCCGAAGCTTCAAGTGGTGATTGCCGAGTGGGCCATCGGGGCGGTGTCGTTCGACGTCTGGCCCGATGTCAAGGTGCTGCGCGGCTTTCCGCTCAGCCGTTACTTCCGCGCCTTCGACTTCACCATCTCGGCGGTCGGCTACAATTCGTTCAACGAGATCATCTCCTTCGGCCTGCCGGCGATCTTCCTGGCCAACGAGAACCCGATCATGGACGACCAGGCGGGTCGTGCCGCCTATGCCGTCGAGCAGGGCGCCGCCTTCCTGACCTCGCCCGAGGAATTGAAGAACCTGCATGTGCTGATCGAGGCGCTCCTCGACGAGCGGGCCCGCTCGATCATCAAGGTCAACTGCGCCCGCATCGCCCAGCCCAATGGGGCGCAAGCCGCAGCCGACATCATCGCCCGTCTCGCCGGCGCGCCTAGCCACGAGGTCGAAGCGGCACCCGTTCGGCAGCCCAGCGCAACCCGCAAGCCGGGGCGGCGAAAAACTTCCACTTCCGGCAAGCGTATCCTGGAAAGGGCCTAAGATGCTCAACACCCCCGAAGCACTGCAATATGAGATCGGCCGGCTGCGCGACATCGTCGAACGCCAGTATCTCGAACTGGCCTGGCAGCAGAGCGAACTACGCAGCCGCGGCGGCAAGGCCAAGGTAGTCAGGTTCGGGGCCGGCGATCTCGCCCGGACCAATCTCGCCGGCAACGCGGCATTGCTTCGCGATACAGCCCGCCAGCCGTCGCCCGAGGCCTGGCCGACCGGACCGACGCCGGCTAGTCCGCTGATCGCCAATTGCGGCTTCGCCAGCTACACCTCGGGCCGTGCCGATCTGGCTGCGATCGGTATTTCGGTTTGCGGTCTCGACGAAGCAAGCGTCGAGCATGTCGTCGGCATGGTCGAGGAGCGGCTGCGCAAGGTGCGGAACTTTCGACCGGTTTTTCTGATGGACGTGACCCGTACCGAGATCTTCCGGCGACGGGGGCTTGCCTACGAATATGTGCCGCCGGCCGATGGCAAGGACAAGCGCCAGGAAGCCCGTCTTGCCGCCTTCAATGCCCGCCGGGTCGAGTTCCTCAAGCGCAAATGGGGCTTCACCGAGATCATCAATTTCGGCGCCAAGGTGCTGGGCCAGGCGGGGGCCACGGGCAGCCTTGGCATGCTCAATTCGACCGTTGAGCGCATCGCCGACCGGACGGCCCAGGCCCGCCTCAAGCATCAGACAGCGCAGGCATCATAAGCGAAAGGACAGGCAGCCATGCGAATCGCGATCATCGGCTCGGGCTATGTCGGCCTCGTATCCGGCGCCTGTTTCGCCGATCTTGGCCATAGCGTCACCTGCATCGATAGCGATACCCGCAAGATTGAGAGCTTGCGGACCGGCGTGTCGCCCTTCTACGAGCCGGGCCTGGAGGTTCTGGTCCATCACAATGTCGAGGCGGGCCGCCTCGCCTTCGCCACCACCATTGCCGGCAATGTGGCCGGTGCCGATGCGGTGTTCATCGCGGTGGGAACCCCTGGCCGGCGCGGCGACGGCCATGCCGACCTCTCGGCGGTCTTCGCCGCCACCCGTGAAATCGCCCGGCATGCGCAGGGCTTTACCGTGATCGTCACCAAATCGACGGTACCGGTCGGCACCAGCGACGACATCGAAAGGGTGATCCGCGAGGAGAATCCGGCCGCCGATATCGCCGTCGTTTCAAACCCCGAATTCCTGCGCGAGGGCTCGGCGATTTCCGATTTCCGCCACCCCGACCGCATCGTCGTGGGTTTTTCCGACGAACGGGCGGGCGCGGTGATGACCGACATCTACAGGCCCCTGACCCGTGACCGGGCCCTGCTTCTGTCGACCGGACGGCGCGCCGCCGAACTGATCAAATATGCCGCCAACGCCTTCCTGGCGCTGAAGATTACCTTCATCAACGAAATCGCCGATCTGTGCGAGGAAGCCGGCGCCGACGTCCAGGACATCGCCCGCGGCATCGGCCTCGACAAGCGTATCGGCACGCATTTCCTGCAGGCCGGACCGGGCTTCGGCGGCTCGTGCTTTCCGAAAGACACGCTTGCCCTGGTCAAGACCGCCCAAGACTATGGCCGGCCACTCCGCCTTATCGAAACGACGGTTGCCATCAACGAGCAGCGAAAGCGCGGCATGGCCCGCAAGATCGCCACTGCCTGCGGCGGCTCGGTGCGCGGCAAGACAGTGGCGATTCTCGGCCTTACCTTCAAGCCCAACACCGACGACATGCGGGGGGCGCCCTCGCTCGATATCATCCGCGCCCTGCAGGACCAGGGGGCGGCGATCAGGGCCTTCGATCCGGTCGGCATGGAGGCGGCCCGGCCGCTCCTCAACGATGTGGCCTATGCGACCGATCCCTACGATGCGGCCCGGGGCGCCCACGCTTTGGTTATCGTCACCGAGTGGAGCGACTTCCAGGATCTCGACTTCCCGCGGCTCAAAAGTTTGATGGAAACGCCGGTGCTGGTCGATCTCCGCAATGTCTATCGCCCCGAGGATGTGCGCCGCCACGGCTTCCTGGTCAGTGCTGTCGGCAGGCCTGCGCCCTATCGTGGCCTCGGCTTCGTGCCGCGCCTCGAATGGACGGATGCCTGGCGGCATTTCGACGAAAGCCCGCGTTGGCAGGCTGTGGCGCTGGGCGGCACCGCCGCCGAGGTAACGGTCCCGTCCGAGCGCCGGGCGCTCAGGGGCAAGGATCACTCGTCAAGAGCTCCAGCTGCCTAAGCTCGCCGTTCAGGACGAAGTTGCCATAGTCGAGCACCAGACCGGTCGCCACGCCGTTCTGGTAGAGGTCGAAGGTGACCTGGTAGGACGGCGTGTCGGAATTGCCGGCGAGCGAATAATAGCTGATTGACATGGGCCACGACGGCAGGTCCTTGAGGAGCCTAGCCTGGCCGTTGCCGGTATCCCGGGCATTGGCGCCTGCCTCCTTCTTCTTGCCGATGAAGGTGATGGCCCGATAGCTGTTGGCGCCGTCGGAACCGTCATAGACCACACTGGTATCTCGGTCTCCTCCCGATGCCGCCAGATCCATCAGGTGCAGCTGGTGTTGCATCGGAAATAGGGCGCCGGCAGGAACCGTAAAGGGCTTGCCGTCACCGCTTTGCAAAGTGCCGGCGGTCTCGGCGTCGGTCGCCTTGCGTTCGACGCTGATGCGAGTCTCGCCCTGCGGCTTATTGTTGAGGAATTCTCGCTGGCTGTATTGTAGCTCGAGGGCGTCGCCACTCTCGAAGGCGGTCGACTGGGTGTCGACGGTGCGGCTGTCGCCTTCCGAAGGGGCAAAGCGGTTGACCATGCGAAAATTGACCGTCCAGCCGGCGCAGGCCGAGCCCTGTACCTCGAAGGCCAGCCGCCCCTCGGCGCTGGACAGCGAAGCACCGTCCGAGGTGCGGGCGAGCTTCAGGTCATAAATGACGCGGTGGGCGGCAATGGTGGCCGCATCCGCCGCCGGTATGGTGGCGATCCACAGGGCGGCCAGTGCCAATGTTCTCATGGGGCTTGAAACTCCGGTTGCGGGATGGTCCATTACCGCCAGACTCGACCAAACTTCCTCACAAGAGATTAAGGCATTGTTCAGATGACGACAACCGGAGCACAACGGCTGCGCCTCTTAGCGACGCGGCGGATGATGCCCGACGTGGAAGCCCGCCTTGCCGCCAGTTTCGATGTCACCCTGAACCCGACCGACACGCCCCTGACCCGGGTTGAGGTTCTGGCCAGGACGAGTGGCATCGATGCCATCCTCACCTGTTCCCTCGACAAGTTCGGGCCGGACTATGTGGGCGAATTGCCGGCGTCGGTGAGGATCATCGCCACCCATTCGGTGGGCTACGAGCATATCGACATCGGGCTGGCCAAGGCGCGCCGCATCGCCGTTACCAATACACCGGACGTCCTCACCGAGGCGACCGCCGATCTGACGTTGCTCCTCATATTGGGGGCGGCGCGCGGCGCCTCCTGGGGCGACCGTATGGTGCGGGAGAACCGCTGGGGCGAACCCTCGCTGATTTCGCCCCTGGGCTTCGATGTGTCGGGGCGCCGCTTCGGCATCCTCGGCATGGGACGGATCGGCCAGGCGGTGGCCCGCCGCGCCAGGGGTTTCGGCATGGCGCTGCACTATCACTCGCGCCGGCCGGTGGCCGATGGGCTGGCGCACGGCGCCACCTATCATGGGCGCTTTGCCGATATGTTGCCCCATTGCGATTTTCTGTCGATTAACTGTACATCGACCCCCGAGACGCGGGGCATCGTCAATGCCGCCAATCTGGCGCTCATGCCCTGGGGCGCCATTCTGGTGAATTCGTCGCGAGGCGACATTGTCGATGACGACTCCGTCATCGGGGCCCTGCAATCGGGGCAACTTGCGGCGGCCGGTCTCGACGTGTTCAAGGGCGAGCCCAACATCGACCCGCGCTACCGCAGCCTCGATAACGTGTTCCTGCTGCCCCATCTCGGCAGCGCCACGCCAGCGACGCGCAGCGCCATGGGCCATCGTGCCATCGACAATATCGAAGCCTTCTTCCGGGGCGAACGTCCCCGCGACCTTCTGACAGGAGATTGACATGGGAAAGATCGACCAGCGCCTCGTGGAACTCGGCATCGCCGTGCCCAAGCCCGCCGTGCCGGTGGCAAACTACGTAGGCTTCGTGCGCACCGGCAACCTCGTCTTCACCGCCGGCCAGGTGACGCTCGCCGACGGCAAATTGCACTACCAGGGCAAGGTCGGAGCCGAGATTTCGCTAGAAGACGCCAACCGCGGCGCCAGACTGTGCGCCATCAATATCCTCTCCCAGCTTCGTGAAGCTTGCGGCGGCGACCTCGACCGGGTGCAGCGCATCGTCAAGCTGGTGGGCTTCGTCAATGCTATACCCTCCTTCACTGACCACCCGAAGGTCGTCAACGGCGCTTCCGACCTGATGGTCGAGGTGTTCGGCGACCGCGGCAAACACGCCCGCTCGGCGGTAGGTTCGGGCTCGCTGCCGCTCAATGTTGCGGTCGAGGTCGAGGCCATTGCCGAAATCGCCTGAGCCGATGCGTTTTACCCCCGAGATCCGCGCTCTCGACTGGCTGGTGGCGCGGCCTATTGCCCACCGGGGCCTGCACGACCGCGCCCGTGGCATCATCGAGAACACCGCCTCGGCCTTCGACGGCGCAATGGCCGGCGGCTATGCCATCGAATGCGACCTGCAGATCACCTGCGATAGCGAGGCGATGGTCTTTCATGACGACACGCTCGACCGGCTGACCGCTGAAAGAGGATCTCTCAAGGGCCGCACCTCGGCGGACTTGAAGGCCATCCCGATCAGCAACTCGTCCGACCGCATGCAGACGCTGGCTGAGCTTCTCGCCCAGGTTGGGGGTGCGGTGCCGCTGGTGATCGAGATCAAGTCGCACTGGGACGGCGAGGACGCACTGATTCGCCGCGCCCTCAAAGTGCTCGAATCCTATCGCGGGCCTTACGGGCTCATGTCCTTCGATCCCGATGTGATTGCGGCAGTGCGTCGGTATTCGCCCGACACCGTGCGCGGCATCGTCGCCGACCGCACCATCGATCCCGACGATCACGGCCTGTCGCTGGCGCGAAGACTGGAACTCCGCACCCTGTCGCACCTGCCCCGGACTGCGCCCCATTTCATCTCCTTTTATTTCCGCGACCTGCCGTTCACACCGGTGACAGAATATCGCCGCACCGGATGCCCGGTCATCTCCTGGACCATCCGCTCGCCCGCCGAAGCGGAGCTTGCTCGCCGTTACAGCGACCAGGTGACTTTCGAGGGGTTTGCCGCCTGAATGCGGCGGGTCCTTGCCAGCCTTCGCGATATCTCCTCCGGCGATTGGGACCGGCTCGCCAATCCGCCAGGAAGCGAGTTCAATCCGCTGGTCTCGTACGCATTCTTTTCGGCACTGGAGGAGTCGGGTTCGGCCACCGCCAAGACCGGCTGGACGCCCCGCCACCTGGCGTTCGCCGATCCATCTGGCGCCATAGTGGGCCTCGCCCCCTGCTACCGCAAGAGCCACTCCTACGGCGAATATGTCTTCGACCACGCCTGGGCCGATGCCTACAACCGCGCCGGCGGACGTTATTACCCCAAGCTGCAGGTGGCGGTACCCTTCGCGCCGGTGCCGGGCCCCAGGCTCTTCGCCCCGACGGCGGAGCTACGCGCCGAACTGTCTCGCAACCTTGTCGATCTGTGTACGGAGGAACAGGCCTCGTCCGTCCATATCACCTTCCTGCCCGAGCCTGACTGGCAGGCGATCGGCGGCGGACCTTGGCTGCGGCGCACCGATATCCAGTTTCATTGGCACAATCCCGGCTACGCAACCTTCGACGACTTTCTCGCCAGCCTTGCCGCCGCCAAGCGCAAGAACATCCGCAAGGAGCGCGCCGCGATTGCCGCCGAAGGAGTCAGCTTCCAATGCCTCACCGGCGAGGCGATCACCGAGGCCCACTGGGACGCCTTCTTCCGGTTCTACATGGACACAGGTTCGCGCAAATGGGGCCAGCCCTATCTCAACCGCCGGTTCTTCAGCCTGATCGGCGAAAGCCTCAGCCGCCATATCCTGCTGGTCATCGCCAGCCGTGGCCGCCGGATGATCGCTGGAGCCCTCAACTTCATCGGCAGCGAGGCGCTCTATGGCCGCAACTGGGGGGCACTCGAACCCCTGCCCTTCCTGCATTTCGAGGCCTGTTATTATCAGGCAATCGAGTTTGCCATCGACCACAAACTCACTCGCGTCGAGGCCGGCGCCCAGGGCGGTCACAAGCTTGCTCGCGGCTATCTTCCCTGCAAGACTTATAGCCTGCATTATCTCGCCCACAAGGGGCTGGCCCGCGCCGTCGCCGACTATCTCGCCGCCGAGCGGCTGGGAGTGGACGAGGAAGCGGCGGCCCTTGCCGGCCATTCGCCGTTCCGCCGGGAACAAGACTTCTGAGAGGAAGCAACCATGACGACCTACGATCCCTCCAATATCTTCGCCAAGATCCTGCGCGGTGAAATTCCTTGCCACCGGGTCTATGAGGACGCGCACGTGCTGGCCTTCATGGACGTGATGCCCCAGGCCGACGGCCACCTGCTGGTCGTTCCCAAGGCGCCGTCACGCAACCTGCTTGACGCCGATCCGGCGATATTCGGCCCCCTGATGGCGGCGGTGCAGAAACTCGCTCGCGCCGCAAAGCAGGCCTTCGGCGCCGACGGTGTGCTCATCAAGCAATTCAACGAGCCGGCCGCCGGCCAGACGGTTTTTCACCTGCATGTCCACGTGCTGCCGCGCCACGTGGGCATGGAGCTTCGCCCACACAGCGGCAAAATGGCCGATCACGCGGTACTGGCCCGCCATGCCGAGATGATCCGGGCCGCCCTCGGCTGAGATTGCCGGCTATTCCTTCCTGACCGAAATTTAACTGTGGTGGTGGGGCTATTATTCGCCGCGTTCGTTCATCAGCATGGCGCCGATTTCGGCCTCGGCCACCTTCTTGCCGTCGACATGGGCTTCGCACCAGTATTTCCATACCGGTGCCCGCTTGTTGCCGAGCTTGACATGGAAGTGCACCGTATCGCCCGGCACCACAGGCTTGCGGAAACGGGCCTTGTCGATCGACATGAAGAACACCAGCTTGCCGGCGTGAGCATCGCCCAGGTGAGCTAGCACCACCGCCCCTGCCGTCTGGGCCATGGCCTCGATCAGCAGCACCCCCGGCATCACCGGCCGGCCCGGGAAGTGGCCCTGGAAGAATGGCTCGTTGACGGTGACGTTCTTGATGCCGGTACCGCTCTCCTCGCCGTCGAGATCGACCAGCTTGTCGATCAGCAGAAACGGATAGCGATGCGGCAGGAGCTTCATGATCCTGGCTATATCCGCCGTCTTCAACGTCCTGCCTTCGCTGTCTGCGGCCATCGCCAACCCTCCAAATGCAACGGACGGCCTCTTGACCGTCCGCCCCATTGTACTGTGCCCCGCGATTTCGTCTAGCGCAACGGACCCGCAAGTGGAATCCACTTGCGGGTGAAAAGTTGCGCCAGCTCATATGCTTGAGCACCGGATTGCCCCAAAGTAGTAGCCACTTTTGGGTCCGGATACTCTAGAAGCGCGTGCCCACCGAGAACCGGAACCATTCGGTGTCGTCGTACTTCGCCTTCATCAGCGGATAGCTGAAATCGAAACGCAACGGTCCGAACGGCGACTGCCAGACGATGCCGGCTCCGACCGAGGCACGGAAGGCCATGGTGTCGAAGACCGTGCAGTCCTTAGGTGCCGTCGCGCCGCATTTTCCGGTGCCCTTGGCGACCGACTTGTAGGGCGAGCCGAACACCGTGCCGAAATCGGAGAATACCGCGCCGCCGATGCCCCACTCTTCCGGAAGCCCCAACGGGAAGCTCATTTCGATCGTGCCAATGGCATAATTGGTGCCGCCGATCGAATACCTATTGCCGTCGTTGCCGATCTGGTGCGGGCCGACGCCCGACAGGGCAAAGCCGCGGAACGTATCGCCGCCCTTGTAGAAGAGATCCTGCACGGAGATGTTATTGCCCCCGAGCGGCTGCAGGTGGCCGGCGTTGCCCTCGAACTTCAGCACCACCGAGTCCTCGTAGACCGGAACGAAGTACCAGCCGTGCCCTTCGACACTGGCAAGTCGCACGCTGCCGCCGAGGCCCGCGATCTCGCCATCGAGTTCGCCGCGGAACCCGTTGGTGGGTTTGACCGGGCTGTCGAGGTTGTCCCAGATATAGGCGGCGGAGATTGAGGACTTGACCGAACTTCCGCCGCTGGCGATGACCGCGGGGGCGGCCCTGCTGGCGTCGACCCCGTCAATCCTGCGCCAGGCGAGGCCGTACCTAAAATTGACGCTCGAATATTCGTCGAGCTCGAAGCCGGTGCGCAAAGCCCCGCCGACCTGCTTGCTCTTGTAGCCCGACGTGCGGGTATTATCGGTAGCGATGGCGAAGGCGTCGACGCCAGCCGAAATCGGCAGGCCGAGGAAATAGGGATCGGTGAAGCTGAAATCCACCTGCTGGCGTACGAAGCTCAGTGAGGTGTTGAGTCTGAGGTCATCGCCCTTGCCGAGGAAGTTGCGTTCCTCGAGCGACACCGAGCCGATCACCGCCTCGGTGGTGGAATAGCCGACCGAGAAGCTGATCGAACCGGTCGTTTTTTCCTGAACCGCCACCACCAGCACGATCTTGTCGGGGGCGGAACCCGGGTCCTCGCGGAAATCGATCTTGTCGAAGAAGTCGAGGGCCGTCAGGCGCCGCCGGGCCCGGTCGATCAATACCCGATTGAAAGCGTCGCCCTCGAACAATTTGAGCTCCCGGCGGATTACCTGGTCCTCGGTGCGGATATTGCCGACAATGTCGATGCGCTCGATGTAGGTGCGCGGGCCTTCGCTGATATTGTAGGTGATATTGAGGGTGCTCTGGCCCGGATTGCGGTCGATCTGCGGATCGACCTTGGCGAAGACGAAGCCCTGCCGCGAGGCCTCCAGCGTCAGGTTTTCCACCGTCTTGTCGACTAGGCTCGCATCATAGGGGTCGCCAACCCCGGTCTTGACACCGGACTTAAGCCCGCTGGGATCGAGCGACACGTTGCCGGTGTTCACGGCGACGTCGGCCACCTTGTAGCGCGGCCCTTCCTCGATCGTGTAGGTGATGATGAAATTCTGGCCGTCGGGCGTGAGCCGTGCATCGGCGGCGGGCACCCGTACGTCGGCGAAACCGTTCTTGAGATAGTAGCGGCGCAATAGCTCCTTGTCGTATTCGACCCGGTCGGCATCATAGGTATCGTTGCGCTGGAAGAACTTCCACCAGCTGTGTTCGGCGGTGCCGATCACCCCCTTCAAGTCGCTTTCGCCGAAGGCGGTGTTGCCGATGAAGTTAATGCTGGTGACCGTGGTTTCGACACCCTCGGTGATGGCGAACACCAGGTCGACCCGGTTTTCCGGTTGGCGAATGATCTGCGGCGCCACCTTCACCGAGTAGTAGCCACTGCGCCGGTAGAGCGCGATGATGCGGTTCACGTCGCTCTGCACCTTGGAGCGGGTGAACATGGTGCGTTCCTTGAGTTCGACCTCCTTGGCGAGATCGCTGTCCTTGATCTGCGAATTGCCCTCGAAGTTGACCCGGTTGATCATGGGGTTTTCCACCACCCTAACAACCAGGTCATTGCCGCGGCGGACGATCTGCACGTCGGAGAACAGGCCGGTCTGGAACAGGGCCTTGACCGATTCATCGATCTTCAGCGCATCGAAGGACTGACCGGCCGAGACCTGCATGTAGGACAAGACCGTGTCGACTTCGACCCGCTGGTTGCCCTCGACGATGACCCGGGAGATGACCTGGGCGGCATGGGCCTGCGTCGCCACACCCGAGGGCCCGGCCACGGGCAGGAGCGTGGACAGAAAAAACGCCAATACTCCTACGATTACAAACCGATACCGCATCAAGAGGTCAATCTTCCCTAGCCAAACCGTCCCACCAGAATCCCCGCCGCCGTGTGCCGTTTTATCCGCTTTCCCCTTGATTGCAAATGAATTTGCCCCCTCGGGGATCAGCCACCGATGGCCATGGCGATAAGCCGGATGACGTCATTCCAGGTGCCCACCACCATCAGCATGATCACCAGCGAAAATCCGATGCGGAAACCCCACTCTTGGGCATTGGGGCCGAGCGGCTTGCCACGCAGGGCCTCGATACCATAGTAAACTAGGTGCCCACCATCCAGCATAGGGATTGGGAAGAGGTTAATAAGTCCGATACTCACCGACAAAAAGGCGATCACGGAAATGAACTGGAAAATGCCCACCGAGGCGGCGTCGCCGGCTGCCTTGGCCATGGCGATGGGCCCGCCGAGCTGATCGGCTTTCTCATTACCGGTCACCAGCTTGCCGAGATAATCGAAGGTCATGGATACGATAAACCAGGTGCGCTCGACGCCCTTCTGAAGGGCCTTGCCCGGCGAATAGCGCTGGTAAGTAACGTCGCCCTGGGGATCGTGCTCGACGCCAAGGCGGCCGATCCGGATTTTGCCGCCGAAACCATCCGGTTCCTCGCGGAGTTCAGGGGTTATCGCAAGTGTCAGCCGCTCGCTACCGCGCTCGATCACCACGGACATCGGCTCGCCGGCCCGGGTGACAATGGCTTCCTGCAGATCGGAAAAATACTCGATCGCGCGGCCGTCAACCGACAAGATCAGGTCGCCCGGCTTGAGGCCGGCCTTCTCGGCAGCGCTTCCGGCCTGTACCCGGTCGACCCGGGGTTCGCTGACCGGCACTCCGACGATAGCGAAGGCGGCGGTGAAGATGGCGATGGCGAGGAGGAAATTGGCGACCGGTCCGGCGGCCACCACGGCGGCCCGCTGCCACACCGGCTTGCCGTGAAAGTCGCCGGGCTCGCGTGGGCCGCCGGCGGCGGGTGCGGCGCCCGGCAGGCTTGCCGGATTGGCGTCACCGAGGAATTTGACGTAGCCACCAAGCGGGATCCATGAAATCTTCCAGCGCGTTCCGTGGCGATCGTACCAGCCGGCGATCTCCTTGCCGAAGCCGATGGAAAAGGCCTCGATCTTCACCCCGCACCAGCGCGCCACCAGAAAATGGCCAAGCTCGTGGATGAATACGATCACCATGAGCGCCACCAGGAACGGCAGAGCATAGAACACCGCGGTGGTCCCGGGCAGAATGAGCAACGCTGACAAATTCATGGTCCTGTTCCCGTTCGGCGGCGGCGAGACCGAAATGGTTCCCGAACCTGCGCCATCCCCTGCTCCGCAAGGCCCGTGCCAATGCGTGACGAATTTTATCAATTGTTAACCACAAGACCGGGGCATTGCGACATTATTTCGGCAAATCATGGTTACCAAGCGAGAAGCCCGGCGCCTGTGGCGGCAATGCCACCGTGCAAAAGCCCGATGAGTGCGCCGACGGTGGCCACCGCGACGAGGCCGTCGACTCGGTCGATGATGCCGCCGTGACCCGGAATGATACGGCCGGAATCCTTCACCCCGTAATGACGCTTGAGCGCCGACTTGAACAGGTCGCCGGCCTGCTCGACGATCGCCAGGAGGCCGGCCAGGATTGCCAGTCCGGTCACGCTGCCAATTCCGGTCACCAGGGCGAAGATGGCCGCCGCGACAGCGCTTCCCAGGATCGCCCCGCCGAGACCCGCCCAGGTCTTTTTGGGCGAGATGACGGGCGCAAGCTTCGGCCCGCCGATGATGCGGCCGGAGAAATAGGCCAGCGTATCGGCGGCCCAGACGATCGCCAGGAGCCACATGATCGCCGCGGCACCTTGAGCGGGATCGGAATGCAGCAGAACCAGCGCCACCGCCGGTAAGCTCACATAGGGCACGCCGAGATAGCGCCACATGATATGGCTCCGATCGCTGGCGGAGGCCCGCCAGGCGGACAGCGCGGTGAGCGCGGCAATGGCGAGGATTGCCGAACCGGGCGGCAGAAATGCCCCGCTCAAGGCGCCGGCGGCATGGAGGGCGAACTGCAGCGGATCGCCGGCATGGGCGATCGCCGTCCACTCCTGGGCCATCAATACGGCGAGCAGCGCCACCATCAGGGTGAACCACGCCCCGCCCACCCAGACATCGACGAGGACGGCCGGGATCAGGACGGCGGCGGAAAGTGCGCGTATCCCGAGGTCGCTCCACTTTGCCGGCTGCGTTTCGCCCGGAGCGGCCATCAGGCTGATTGCGCCTTGATGCCGCCGAAGCGGCGCTCGCGCGACTGGTACTCGGCGATCGCCCGGCGCAGGACCTCGGCGCTGAAGTCGGGCCAATATTCCGGCACGAAGACAAATTCGGTGTAGGCGCACTGCCACAGCAGGTAATTGGACAGCCGCTGCTCGCCGCCGGTACGGATCAACAGATCGGGATCGGGAATACCGCCGGTATCGAGATGGTTGGCGAGCACCGCCGGGGTGATGTCGGAGACCGCGATCTTGCCCTCGGCCACCTTGCGGGCCACCGTCTGGGCCGCCCGGGTGATTTCCTGGCGGCTGCCGTAGTTGAAGGCGACGACGAGGCGGAGACCGGTGTTGTCGCAGGTCATAATCTCGGCTTCCTCGAGCTGGGCGACGATGCCGGGATCGAGACCGTCACGCTCGCCGATGACGCTGATCCTGACGCCAGCCTGGTGCAGGTCGGCCACGTCCTTGCGGATGAAGCGGCGCAAAAGGTCGAGGAGGAAGGTTACCTCGGCCACCGGCCTGGACCAGTTTTCCGAGCTGAAGGAGTAGATGGTGAGATATTCGACGCCGAGTTCGGCGGCGGCGCGCACCGCCCGGCGCAGCGCCTCGACGCCTTGCTTGTGGCCAGCCGAGCGCGGCAGGCCGCGGGCCGCCGCCCAGCGCCCGTTACCGTCCATGATGACCGCCACATGGCGGGGAACACCGTTGGGATTTGCAAGGTCGGCCATGGACAGTGCCGGGCCTCAGACCTGCATGATCTCGGCTTCCTTGCCCTTCAGCGCCGCGTCGATTTCCTTGATCGTATCGTCGGTCATCTTCTGGACTTCGTCGGCCTTCTTCTTGTGGTCGTCCTCGCTGATCATGTGCTCCTTCTCGAGGACCTTCAGCTGATCCATGCCGTCGCGCCGGACGTTGCGCACCGCGATCCGGGCCTTTTCGGCATACTGATGGGCGACTTTCACCAGTTCCTTGCGGCGATCTTGTGTCAGGTCTGGCATGCGCAGCCGGATCACCTGGCCCTCGGTCTGCGGATTGAGGCCGAGGTTGGAGGCATGAATCGCCTTCTCGACGGCGATCACCAGGCCCTTGTCCCAGACGTTGATCTGCAAGAGGCGGGCCTCCGGCACGGTAACCGAGGCCACCTGGGTGAGCGGCATGCTGGCGCCATAGGCATCGACATGAATGGGCTCGAGCAGGCTAGCCGAGGCGCGCCCGGTTCGCAGGCCGCCGAAATCGTGCTTCAGAACATCGACTGCGCCATGCATGCGGCGCTTGATTTCCTGACCGTTGTAGGGAGCGGGCTGGGCCATCGGATCAGTCCTTGGTGACAATCGTGAAACGGCCTTTGCCGTGCAGGGCTTCGGCCACGGCGGCAGGCTTGCGGATCGAGAACACCACTACCGGAATACCGTTATCCCGCGCAAGGGCGATGGCCGCCGGGTCCATGATCCTGAGGTCGCGGGCCAGGATTTCGGTGAATGAGATGCGCTCGAAGCGCTGGGCCGTGGGCTCGGTCTTGGGATCGGCCGAGTAGACCCCGTCGACGCTGGTGCCCTTGAACAGGGCCTCGCAGCGCAGTTCCGCCGCCCTAAGTGCCGCCCCCGTATCGGTGGTGAAGAAGGGCAGCCCCGTACCCGCCGCACAGATGAGAATGCGCCTCTGCTCCAGATGGTGGATGCCCTTGGAGGCGGAATAGGTTTCGCACACCGTCGGCATGGCGATGGCCGAGAGAACGCGCGCATCGGCGCCTTTGGAACGCAGCACGCTCTGCATGGCGAGTGCATTCATCACCGTCGCCATGATGCCCATGTGGTCGGCGGCGACCCGGTCCATGCCCTTGGTCGCCCCGGCCAGCCCGCGGAAAATGTTGCCGCCGCCGATCACCAGGGCGATCTCGGCGCCCAGTGCGGCGCAGGCCATGATCTCATCGGCCACCCGGCCGACGGTCGCCAGATCGATGCCATAGGGCTCCGCCCCCATCAGCACCTGGCCGGAAACCTTGAGCAGGATGCGCTTGAACTTGAGTGCTGTCATGGAAGTCCCGAGCCCAGAAGAAAATTCGGTTCGGCACTGTAAACGGCGGCGGCCGATTCGTCTTGCATTGGCAACCTATGCCGTAAGCCCCAGGCTCTCGCGCACCCGCTCGACCCCTTTTTGGCGATACCCCCGGCAGCGGGGCGGTCGTGGGTGGTCAGCCATTCCCGATCGGCAAGCATGATGTTCTCCAGTGTTGGCAGGTTGGGGATTTTGGGCATAGCTCCGCCCTTGCTGGCGCCGGTTACTCCGGCCGCCGGGGAAAGAGGGCTCCACCTCAAGGGCGGAGGGGAGGCGCAGGCAGCGCTTCACCGCAGGGTAGTGGTAGGAACAAGCGGTTCTTCACCCCGCCTGCGCCGCGGATTTTGACCATTGCCCACACCCGACTTACGGAAGTTCCAGACTTTATCACATGAACCTCAATCCGGGGAGTGTGAGCGGTCCCTGGTTAGGAAAGCGTCCGTCGCTTTCCACTTCAGGCCCCGCATCTTCTTCCCCGGTCTTTGACGGCTCGCGAACCGCCCCTCCATGGGAAGGCGACGGTGGGACTATATACCATAGGAAAACAGTGTCAAGAGAAAAACGAGGGCGAGCAGCGAATAGTGAGTGGAGAGTAGGGAAGGGCCCTCCTTCAAGCACCACCATCGCCGACGGCCTACTCCTCGTCCGCCGCCACGCCCTTGGAGCCGAAGAAGGCTTCCGGGAAGTTGAGGCCGACATCGCGGGTGCCGCTGTCGGCCGCCTTGTCCCAGATCTTCATGAACTGGGCCTTGCTGTCGGCGAAGTTCTTCAGGCGCTCGCCCCGGTCGGCCGGATACATGAATTCGATGGTCGATCGGTCGGTGGGCGAGATCGTATTGTTGGAGGATTGGATATAGCAGCTGCTGTCCTTGCCCTTCAGATAATATTCCGCCGGAAAGTAATAGAGCATGACCGACTGGGGATCGAAGTCGGTGGCCATCAGCTTCAGGTCATCGCCGGCATAGGGCGCCATGTTGAACTTGATGGTGGCCTCGTCCCAGTTGTTGGGCGGGCCTTCGAGATACTTGACGATATAGTCCCAGTTGAACTGGTTGGAGCAGTCCGACAAGGGGCTCTGGTGCTCGTGCAGGAAACCCAGCGCATGGCCGAACTCGTGCAGGATGACGCCCTGCACTTCCGGCTTGTCGAAGGCAGCCATGTCGGTGGCCTTGTCGAAACCTTCGAGATTGAGGGTTGCCTCTTCCTGCTTGGCGTAGACCACGCCATTCTGGCCGAGCAACGACCAGTAGCCGGGCTTTTCGTAGGCCACCCGGATCTGGCTCTCGCGCCCGTTGGGATCGCAGCGGCGCGGGCTTCCAGCCTTGCCAAAATCGAGCTTGATGCTCATCTTCGCATCGTCGGTCCAGGCGGTGGCGACTTCGGCTACTTTCGAATTTATCTCGTCACTGCCGGCCATGAAGCAGACGCGCAGCTTGGCGTAGGTCGGCGGCCACTGCACCAGCTTACTGTAGATGCCTTTCGCCTCGTCGGAATCGTCCATCCTGGCGAGCGACTTCATCGCCGCCATCATACGCTTGGAATAGGCAACCGGCAGCCCACCCTTGCCCGAAGGATCGTGGGCCGATGCACTGCCGGACAAGGCCAGTGCGGCAAGAGCCGTGCTGCAGAGAAGAGTGGTGAGTTTCAACGCCATCATGGGTGGCTCTCCGGTGGACCAAGTATTGGGGGTGGCCAAAGCTAACATACCTGCGGCGGCCGGCAAGGGCCAGGCTGGCCGGCGGCGCTTGCCTTCGCGACAACGCCGGCAAACATGCGAAAGTGATTTGGCAGCGGGCCGGCGGTAGGGCAACTTGGCGCCATCATGGACCGCGACCGGATCGCCGCCTGCCTGCCGCCGAGGCTGCATTCCTTCAGCCGGATGATCCTCGACTACTACCTGGCCGGCCACATGCCGACGGCGGAATTCCGCCGCTGGTTTCACATGCCCAATTCCGACTACCTGCCGGTGAGCGACTGCATCGCCCAGCTCGTCGATCCCGACTACATACCCGAGGCCCGCCTTCCCGCCAGCGTCACCTTGATCACTCCGAAGCCCATTTGACGGGCGCCTTCGCCTCGGGCATTCCTAGGCCATGGATATCAAGCAAGACGTCGTCGCGGCCATCGGCAATACCCCGCTGATCAAGCTTCGCCGGGCCTCCGAGATGACCGGCTGCACCATCCTCGGCAAGGCCGAATTCATGAATCCCGGCCAGTCGGTGAAGGACCGCGCCGCCCTGTTCATCATTCGCGATGCGATCGCCAAAGGCGAGCTCAAACCCGGCGGCACTATTGTTGAAGGCACGGCGGGGAACACCGGCATCGGCCTTGCCGTGGTCGCCAACGCCATGGGTTTCCGTACGGTGATCGTCATTCCGGTCACTCAGAGCCAGGAGAAGAAGGACGCGCTCCGCCAGCTCGGCGCCGAGCTGGTCGAAGTTCCCGCCGTGCCCTACCGGAACCCCAATAATTACGTGAAATATTCCGGCCGCCTGGCCAAGGCCATGGGTGCGGTCTGGGCCAACCAGTTCGACAATGTGGCGAACCGCCAGGCCCATATCGAGACAACCGCGCCGGAAATCTGGGCCCAGACCGACGGCAAGGTCGATGCCTTCGTTTCGGCGGTGGGTTCCGGTGGCACCCTCGCCGGCGTTGGCATGGGGCTCAAGGCCAGGAACAGACACGTCAAGGCGGTTCTGGCCGACCCGATGGGCGCGGCACTCTACAATTTTTACAAGCACGGCGAACTCAAGGCCGAGGGCTCGTCGATCACCGAAGGCATCGGCCAGGGCCGCATTACCGCCAATCTTGAGGGAGCCGTTATTGACGAGGCCTTCCAGATTCCCGACAGCGAAGCTATTCCCATCGCTTTCGATCTCATTGAATACGAAGGCCTGTGCATGGGCGGCTCGACCGGCATCAATGTCGCCGGCGCCATCCGCATGGCGAGGCTGATGGGGCCCGGACACACCATCGTCACGGTGCTCTGCGACTACGCCACGCGCTATGCTTCGAAACTGTTCAATCCGGCGTTTCTGCGCGAGAAGAACCTGCCGGTGCCGAAGTGGCTCGAGGCGACGCCCAAGGTGCCGACGGTGTTCGAAGAGGTGTCCGTTTGACCGCGCTTCTCTTCCGCGACGATGCGTTTCTCAAATCCTGCGAGGCCACGGTCGTCGGTCACAGCGAGCGCGGCGGCATCGTGCTCGACCGCACGGTGTTCTATGCCACCGCCGGCGGCCAGCCGGGCGACAGGGGTGTGGTGCTGCATGATGGCCAGGAAACCGCCATCGCTACCACGGTCTATGGCGAGGCGAAGAACGTGGTGCATGTGCCGGCGGCGGCGGGTTCATTGCCACCAGTGGGTGCCAGGGTGACGGCGCGCCTCGACTGGGCCACGCGCTACCGCAACATGCGGGCTCATACGCTGATGCATCTGCTGTGCGCCTCGGTGCCCCATGCCGTTACCGGCGGGGCCATTTCCGAGGATGGCGGCCGCATCGACTTCGATATCCCGGAAGGTCAGATTCCCGACAGGCAGGAGCTCAGTGAACGGATCAATCGTCTGATCGCCGAGGATCATGCGGTGACCTTCCGCTGGATCACCGACGCCGAGATGGAGCAAAACCAGCATTTGATCCGTACCATGTCGGTGAAGCCGCCGATGGGAACGGGACAAGTGCGCCTCGTCATGATCGGCCCCGAGGGCAAGATCGACCTGCAGCCCTGCGGCGGGACCCATGTGCGCTCGACCGCCGAAATCGGTCCCGTGGCGGTGGCCAAGATCGAGAACAAGGGCAAGATCAACCGCCGCATCCGCCTGGTGTTCGCATGAGCGACGATATCGTTTCAACCGGCTGGCTGGCCCGGCATCTCGACTCACCCGACATCGCCATTCTCGATGCCTCCTGGCACTTGCCGTCGGCCAGGCGCGATGCGCCCAAGGAATTTGCCGAAGGTCATATTCCGGGCGCCCAGTTTTTCGATATCGACGAACTTTCCGACACTGCAAACCCGCTCCCCCACATGCTGCCGAGCCCGGAGAAATTCTCCTCGCGCATGCGTAAGATGGGGGTGGGCGACGGCAAGCGGGTGATCGTCTACGACACTCAAGGCCTCTATTCGGCGGCGCGCGCCTGGTGGATGTTCAAGGTCTTCGGCCACGACGATGTGACGGTCCTCGACGGCGGCTTGCCCAAATGGAAGGCCGAGGGAAGGCCGCTCGCCGATGGGGCGGCGGCAAAGCCCCAGGAGCGCCATTTCACGGCGCGTTACCGTTCGATGCTGGTGCGCGACAAGACGGAAGTCGCCGCCGCCCTCAAATCGGCGCGCGAGCAGCTGGCCGACGCTCGGGGGCCGGCAAGGTTCCGCGGCGAAGAGCCGGAACCGCGCGCCGGCGTCCGGGCCGGCCACATGCCGGGTGCGCGCAATGTCCACTATGCGTCGCTGCTCAAGCCTGACGGTACCCTCAAGTCAGCCGAAGATGTCGCCGCCATATTCAAGGCCGCGGGAATCGATCTCGCCCGGCCGGTCATCACCAGCTGCGGCTCCGGGGTTACCGCGGCCATCGTCAACCTCGGGCTGACGCTCGCCGGGGCACGGGCGCACGCCCTTTACGACGGCTCCTGGGCCGAATGGGGTGCGGATGCGGATTTGTCCGTGGTGACGGGGCCGGCTTAGTCTTTTGCGGTGACCCGCAACCATTCGGCGAAGTCACCTTCACTGAATTCGCCTGCCGCCAGACCGTAAACCATGGTTACGATTGCGACTTCGTCGAAGTCCGCCACGATTCCATTGAGCGCCAGAAAAACCGCGGCGGCGAGCATTCCGCTGCGCTTGTTGCCGTCGACGAAGGGATGGTTCTTGACGACGCCGGCGCAATAGGCGGCCTTCGCGGCATCGCCGAACGTGGCAGCCCTGCCAGGCGCCGGTCAGTGCAGAATCTGGCTGAGGAACAGCCGGGTGCGCTCGCTCTTGGGATTGGAGAAGAACTCGGCCGGCGCGTTCTGCTCGACGATCTGGCCCTGGTCCATGAAGATCACCCGGTTGGCGACCTGGCGGGCAAAGCCCATCTCGTGGGTGACGCACAGCATGGTCATGCCCGATTGCGCCAGATCGACCATGACCTCGAGAACTTCCTTGATCATTTCCGGATCGAGTGCGGAGGTGGGCTCGTCGAACAGCATGAGCTTGGGGTTCATGCACAGGGCGCGAGCGATCGCCACCCGCTGCTGCTGGCCGCCCGACAGCTGGCCGGGATATTTCAGCGCCTGTTCGGGAATCTTAACCCGGGTCAGAAGCTTCATCGCCAGCTCGTCGGCATCCTTCTTGGGCAGCTTGCGCACCCAGATGGGCGCCAGCGTGCAGTTCTCCAAAACCGTCAAATGCGGGAACAGGTTGAAGTGCTGGAACACCATGCCGACCTCGCGGCGCACTTCGTCGATCTTCTTCAGATCGTTGGTGAGCGGAATGCCGTCGACCACGATGTCGCCCTTCTGGTGCTCCTCCAGCCGGTTGATGCAGCGGATGAGCGTCGACTTGCCCGACCCCGACGGACCGCAGATGACGATGCGCTCGCCCTTGTAGACGGTGAGATTGATGTCGCGCAGCACGTGAAACTCGCCATACCACTTGTTCATGGCGCTGATCTGGATGGCGATCTCGTTCTCCGCCGGCGACTGGACTGCGGCCTGGGCCATGGCTTACCTCTTGTGTCCGGTATGGAGCCGGCGCTCCGTATAGATCGAATAGCGCGACATGCCGAAGCAGAACACCCAGTACATCAGCGCCACGGTGAGATAGCCGGTGGGTGCCGAACTCGCCGTCGCCCAGGCCGAATCGCGCAAGCTTGCCTGCAGGATGCCGAGCAAGTCGAAGAGGCCGATGATCAGCAACAGCGTCGTGTCCTTGAACAGGCTGATGAAATTGCCGACGATGTTGGGAATGGAGACCTTGAGGGCCTGGGGCAGGACGATCTTGTTCATCATCTGCCAGAAAGAAAGCCCGACAGCCATGGCGCCCTCATACTGTCCTTTCGGTATGGACTGCAGACCGCCACGCACCACCTCCGCCATGTAGGCGGACGAAAACATCGCAACCCCGATCAGCGCCCTGAGCAGCTTGTCGAAACTGGTGCCCGGCGGCAAGAACAGCGGCAGCATGACGCTCGACATGAACAGCACGGTGATCAACGGAACGCCGCGAATGATCTCGATGTAGATGACCGACAGCATTCGGACGATCGGCATCCGCGAGCGGCGACCCAGGGCCAGGACGATGCCGACCGGAAGGGACACGACGATGCCGGTGATCGAAACGACCAGCGTCACGGTCAGTCCGCCCCATTGCGGAGTCTCGACCGGCAACAGTCCGAAATCGAAATCGAGAAGCAGCATGGCCAGCAGGATGCCGGCCAGCCCAACCGCCCAACCGGCGGCCGCCACAAAGCCGCCGCGCGGCGCCCGCCTTACTGCCGTTCCGATCGAGAGCGCGCCGGAACCCAGGAGCAGCAAGCCGGTCAGGATCGATATGAGCGAATTCGACGTGCCGCCGATGGTCGTCTGCAACGGACCGGTCAGAAAGGAGGCGAACCACAGTCCCACGGCCGCTCCCGCCAGTCCAAGTCCCGCCTTGTTGCAGGCAATGCCTTCCTCAAGGCCGAAGGCGGCGAGCGGCACGATGACCGCGGCCAGCAACATGAGTGAAATTACCAGGGCATATGTTGCCAGGTCGAAATTGAAATTGCCGCCGGTGAGCAGGACCAGGGTAACGAGCGGAAACGCCAGGAACAGCAGCGCGACATTCCAGTTCTTGTAAGGTGCCGAAGGTATGAGCATCGGGGCGAGCAGCGCGGCACCCGCCACGAAACACACATTGACCCGCCAACGCTGATCGATGGGATAGAAGCCGTAGACCCATTGCCCCATCTTGGCGGCGACCATGGGCCAGCACGCCCCCGAGTTTTCGCCGAGACAAGCTTGCCGGTCGGCGCCGGACCACACCGCCCGCAGGAAAGCGAAGTCGAAGATCGACGAGAGGACCCACAGGGCCAGGGCACCGAAGAGGATTGTTACGAGACTGCTGCCGATCGATGGAAACAGGTTCTGGCGAAGCCAGCCTTGCAGGCCCGTCATGCTGGCCGGTGGCGGCAGCCGGGGCGCATCTTCCTGGCGAAGATATGCAACGCTCGATGGGGTCAAGGCCATGGCCTCACCGCTCCACCAGTTTCATGCGGGCGTTGAACCAGTTCATCAGCAGCGAAGTGAAGAGGCTGAGCGACAGGTAGACGAACATCCACAGGCTGACGATTTCGATCGCCTTGCCGGTCTGGTTGAGCACCGTTCCTCCCGCCGCCACCAGATCGGGGTAGCCGATGGCCACCGCCAGAGAGGAATTCTTGGTCAAGCTGAGGTAGGTGCTGGCCAGCGGCGGAATGACCACCCGCATGGCCTGGGGCACGGTCACCAGGCGGAGCGTGGCGCCGGCGCGAAGCCCGAGCGCATGGGCGGCCTCGGTCTGACCGTGGCTGACCGAAAGGACGCCGGCGCGAACCGCTTCGGCGATATAGGTGGCGGTGTAAAGCGACAGGGCGAGAAACAACGCCATGAATTCGGGAAGCACGGCGACGCCGCCCGAGAAATTGAAGCCCGCCAGCGCCGGGTATTCCCAGTCGACCGGGAATCCCTCGATCGCCAGGCCGAGCAGCGGCAGGACAACGATCAGTGCCAGCGCTGTCCAAACAACCGGAAACGGCTGGCCGGTTGCCGATTGCCGTGCCCGGGCCCAGCGCGCGATGACGATCGATCCGACGATTGCCGCCAGCAGCGCCACCAGTCCCAGCCAGGCGCCATCGCCGAACATCGGTTTGGGCATCATCAGCCCCTTCTTCGACAGGAAAAACCAGCCGAACAGGCTGTAAGCCTGGTGTGCATCGGGCAGGGGCTGGCGGACGGCGCTGTAGAAAACGAAAATCCACAACAGCAGGGGCACATTGCGGAAGATTTCGATGTAAACGGTGGCGATGCGCGAGGCCAGCCAATTCTTCGACAGCCGCATGATGCCCACGACGAATCCGACAATCGTCGCGGCGATGATCGCCAGGAACGCGATCAGCACGGTATTGAGGAACCCGACATAGAGCGCCGTGCCGTAGTTCGACGCGCTGGTATAGGGCACCAGCGTCTGAATGATGTCGAAGCCCGCCGTGCGCGACAGAAAGGCGAAGCCGAAATCCTTGTTCAGCCGCTGCAAATTGAGAATGGTATTATGGACGATCTCGTAGGCAACCAGCACCAGCACGACCACCAGCACGGCTTGAAAGAATAGGGCCCGCAGTTTGGGATCGTTCCAGATGGAAACCTTTGCGACGTTACGAGTACCGCTCGCGATCGTCATCCTCGCTCACCCTTGCCTTCGCGGGCATCCTGCCCCTCCCCTGGGAGCGCAAGCCAGCGGATCCTATTCCGGAGGAAACGAAAGGGAGCCCGGCGCTGTGCCGGACTCCCGAATTTCGTGTCAGCGGATCGGCGGGGCGTATTGCAAGCCGCCGTCCTTCCACAGGGCGTTCTTGCCGCGAGCGATCTTCAAGGGCGTGTTGGTGCCGACGTTGCGCTCGAAGATTTCGCCGTAATTGCCGACGCCCTTGACGATCTGCACGATCCATTCCTCGTTAAGCCCGATGCCGGTGCCGAAACCGGCGGCCGAGCCGTCGGCGTTCTTGACGCCCAAGACGCGCTGCATCTCGGGGTTCGTCGACTTGGTCATTTCATCGACATTGGCCTGGGTGATGCCGAGTTCCTCCGCCGTCAGCAGCGCGAAATAGGTCCACTTGACGACATTGAACCAGCCATCGTCGCCCTGGCGCACCACCGGGCCCAGTGGTTCCTTGGAGATGATTTCCGGAAGAATGATGTGATCGCTCGGATTTTTCAGGGCCAGGCGCTCGGCATAGAGACCGGACTGGTCGGTGGTGAAGATATCGCAGCGGCCTTCATCGTAAGCTTGGCGGACCTGGTTGGCGTCCTCGATGGCCACAACTTGATACTTCATGTTGTTAGCCTTGAAATAGTCGGCAAGGTTAAGTTCGGTAGTCGTGCCCGTATTGGTACACACGGTAGCGCCGTCCAATTGCTTGGCGCTGGTGATGTTCATCGACTTCCTGACCATGAAGCCTTGGCCGTCATAATAGGTAACGCCGGCCCATTTCAGGCCGAGTGAAGTATCGCGGCTCATGGTCCAGGTCGAGTTGCGCGACAGCAGGTCGACCTCGCCGGATTGCAGTGCAGTAAAGCGCTCCTTGGCGGAGAGCGGCGAGAATTTCACCTTTGTCGGGTCATTGAAGATCGCGGCAGCGACGGCTCGGCAGAAATCGACGTCGAGGCCGGTCCAGTTGTTCTGGGCGTCGGGCAGCGAAAAGCCGGCAAGGCCTTGGCTTACGCCGCATTGGACGAAGCCCTTCTTCTTCACGTCGTCAAGCGTGCCGGCCTGTGCGGCGCCGACGGCGAAGGCACCGACAGCGGCGCCCATGACCCAGGCAAGAACTTTGCTTTTCATGATTGTCCTTCTTTCTCAACTATGCGGCCCGGCAGGCGAGAAAGAGCGCCGGCGAAATTTTCCGCACGGCTTTTCGTTGCCCCCTGGTCCGGACGCTGGTTCGCGTGTGTTTCTCCCTTAGGGGGCGAATTTTTTATTGTGCCGCCCCGCTCGCGGTACACAAGCCGGAAACCGCGTGAGGGTCAAGGCCCAAGCATCCGGCGAAGTGCCGGAACCAGCCCCTCCAGCGCACCAATCGACGGAGCCTCCGGCTTGGCCGGCCTTGCTACCATCACCACGGGAATTTTTCTTTCACGCGCGGCAATCAGCTTGGCGCGGGTTTCATCGCCGCCGGCGTTCTTGGTCACCAGTATTCCGATGCGATGTTCGGCCATCAGCGTGCGTTCCTGCTCGAGGCTGAAGGGCGGACGGGCGCGAATGAGGCTCCAGCCCTCCGGCAGATCCTCGGCCGGGGCCTCGATCATGCGGGCGAGCCCGGTGAGATCGGGGCGCGCCAGAAATCCTCCAATCTCCTTGCGGCCCACCGTCAGCATGACCCGCGCATTCGGCGGCACGGCGGCAACCGCCTGCCCCATGGTGGGAACCTCGATCCAGAAGTCGCCCGCTTCGGGCCGCCAGGGCGGGCGCTCGTAACGCAAATATGGAATCCGGCGTGCCATCGCCGCGCCGTGGGCGTGATGCGAAATCCTCGCAGCGAAGGGATGGGTGGCATCGACGATTGCGGCGATCCGCTCAGCCGCAAGGAAGGCGGCAATGCCCGCCGTTCCGCCGAAACCGCCCCGGCGCACATCGCCCGGTGGCAGCAAGGGTGCGGAGGTCACGCCGGCGAGCGAGGTGGTGACGGCAAAGCCCGCTTCGATGAGCGCTTGCGCAATGTGCCGGGCCCCAGCCGTGCCGCCGAAGAGGAGGATGCGCTCAGCCGGCATGGCCGACGATCCGCCCGTCGCGGGTTACGATCATCACATCCGCCGCAATGAGACTGCCGCGCAGCACCTGCCGCACCTGCGCCACTGCGGCCGTGGCGACGCGTGAAGCAAGCGGCGCAGCCGCCGCCATCTCAAGAACCTGCTGGGCGGTATTGGCGGCACGCACAGCATCTCGCGGCAGTTCCGGAACAAGGCCCGCCAGCCATTCCATATCGACCTGGCTTCGACCCGAATGCAAGTCGAGCGCCCCCTGCCCCAGCTTGACGATCTTGCCGAAGCCCCCGCCGATGGTCACCCGCGCCACCGGATGATCGCGCAGATATTTGAGAAGTCCGCCGGCGAAATCGCCCATGTCGAGCATCGCCTCGAGCGGCAGGCCGTAATGGGCTCTGACCGCATCTTCCGACGTGGACCCGGTGCAGCCCGCCACATGGGAAAGCCCCATGGCGCGGGCGACATCGACGCCGCGCTGGATCGAGGCGATCCAGGCCGAACAAGAAAACGGGTGTACGATGCCGGTGGTGCCGAGAATGGAGAGGCCGCCGAGGATGCCGAGGCGCGGGTTCCATGTGCGTTTCGCAAGCTCCTCGCCGCCGGGAATGGAAATCTCGATCTCGACGTCGCCGCCGCCCTGCTCGGCAATCGCCTGGCGCATCATGGCGCGTGGGCTGGGATTGATGGCGGGCTCGCCCACCGCAACCGGAAGCCCGGCGCGGGTCACCGTGCCCACCCCCTCGCCGGCCTTGAAGGTAACCCCCGATCCCACCCGCCTGACGGTTGCCATGACCAGACAGCCATGGGTCACGTCCGGGTCGTCGCCCGCGTCCTTGACGATACCGGCCCGGGCCCAGCCTTCGCCAAGGCCTTCGAGCGCCAGAGGAAAAGATGGGGTCTCGCCCTTGGGGAGGGTGATCGTTACCGGATCGGGAAAATTCCCGGTACGCAATGCCGCAAACGCCGCCTTCACCGCCGCCGTTGCGCATGCGCCGGTGGTCCAGCCACGCCTTAACTGGCCCTCGGGCTTCTCTTGTCGCATCTCCCGACTGTATAAGGACCCGATGACCCGCGGACCAACAAAAACGGCCGAAGACGGCCGAGAGGCGAAGGGCTTCGCCCGCCTCGACGCCGAGGCGTTTCCCGCCTTCGAGCCGGGAGCCGTGTGGCTGGTGGGGGCGGGACCCGGCGCTCCCGGCCTCATGTCGCTGCTCTGCTACCATGCCATGCAGGCTTGCGACGTGGTGGTCTACGATGCGCTGGTGAACCCCGACATCCTGCGTTGGGTAAGAGCAGACGTCGAACTCGAATATGCGGGCAAGCGCGGCGGCAGGCCGTCGCCCACCCAGCGTGACATCTCGCTCCGCCTGATCGAACTGGCGCGAGCCGGCAAGCGGGTCTTACGCCTCAAGGGCGGCGATCCGTTCATGTTCGGCCGGGGCGGCGAGGAATGCCAGCACCTGGCCCAGGCGGGTGTCGTCTTCCGCATCGTGCCCGGCATAACCGCCGGCGTCGGCGGCCTCGCCTATGCCGGCATTCCGGCGACCCACCGCGACACCAATCATGCGGTCATGTTCCTCACCGGCCATGACGCCTCGGGGAAGATGCCGGCCAACGTCAACTGGGCAGCCGTCGCCACCGCCTCGCCGGTGATCGTCATGTACATGGCGGTGAAGAATTTGGCCGAGATCGCTGCGGCCCTGATGGCCGGCGGGCGGCCCACCGGCGATCCCGTCACCATCATCTCCAACGCCTCGCTGCCGCAGCAGCTGGTGCAGACAACCACACTCGCCGCCGCCGGCGCCTTCGTACGCGAGCATGATCCCCCCACACCGGCCATCGTCGTCGTCGGTCCCGCCGCCGACTGGCGGAGCCTGCTTGACTGGTACGGGCCGGACCTCCGGGAGAACCGGATTGGCTAGGGCCCTGGTAATCGCGGCTCCCGCCTCGGGCAGCGGCAAGACGATCGTGACGCTCGGCCTCATTCGGGCCTTCCGCCGCCGGGGGCTCAAGGTCGCCGCCGCCAAGGTCGGTCCCGACTACATCGACCCGCGCTTTCATGAGGCGGCGAGCGGCCGGCCCTGCTTCAACCTCGATTGCTGGGCCATGGCGCCGGAGGTGATCGGCGGACTTCTCGCCGACCTGGCGCGCGATGCGGATCTGGTGATCATCGAAGGTGTGATGGGCCTGTTCGATGGTCCCCAGGGAGCCAGCGGCTCGACCGCCGACCTGGCCGAGGCCCTGGGCCTGTCGGTGCTCCTGGTGATCGATGCCCGCCACCAGTCCCAGTCGGTTGCCGCCCTCTATCACGGCTTTGCCAGCTACCGGCCGGGGCTTGCGGTTGCCGGCGCGATGTTGACCCGGGTGATGAGCGACCGGCATGCCGAACACCTCGCCCTGGCGTTGGGAAAGGTCCAGCTGGGCAGCCTCCGCCACGATCCGGCACTGGCCCTGCCATCGCGCCATTTGGGCTTGATTCAGGCCCAGGAAAATCAACATCTTGAGACGCTTCTTGAAACTGCTGCCTCAGCGGTGGAACGGTTCTGCGATCTCGACCGCATTGCCGCCTTGGCTGGCGACGTTGAGAGCGCTCCGTGGCCCCAGCCAGCCCTGCCGCCGCTTGGGCAACGGATCGCGGTGGCCGACGATCGGGCCTTCGGTTTTGCCTATCCGCATCTCCTGCATCACTGGCGCCGGGCGGGGGCCGAAATCCTGCCCTTCTCGCCCTTGGCCGATGAGCCACCCGACGCCAAGGCCGACGCAATCTTCCTGCCCGGCGGCTATCCGGAACTCCATGCCGCGCGGCTTGCCGCCAACCGGCACTTTTTCGATGGACTGCGGGCCGCCAGGGGCCTCGTCTATGGCGAGTGCGGCGGCTTCATGGTGCTGGGCGAGGCGCTGATCGACGCCGACGGCTGGAGCCATGCCATGGCGGGGCTGCTGCCGCTGACGACCAGCTTCGCCAAACGCTCCCTGCATCTCGGCTACCGCCAGCTCGAGCCCATGCGGGGCAGTCCCTGGACCAGGACGCTGCGTGGGCACGAATTCCATTATTCGACCATTGCGGCCGAAGGCCGCGCCGATCGCCTCTTCACGGCCCGCAATGCCGCCGGTCATCCGCTACCGCCGATGGGATTGCGGCGCGGCCGGGTGATGGGGTCCTACGCCCATGTCATTGCCGAGGCGCCATGACCGCCCGGACGATCATGCTGATGGGAACGGGCTCCGACGTCGGCAAGTCACTGCTCGCGGCGGGGCTGGCGCGCGCCTTCGCCGACCGGGGACTGAAGGTGCGCCCGTTCAAGCCCCAGAACATGTCGAACAATGCGGCGGTGACGGTCGACGGCGGCGAGATCGGCCGGGCCCAGGCGCTGCAGGCGAGAGCCGCCCGGGTGCCTGCCTCGGTGCACATGAATCCGGTGCTCCTGAAGCCTGAAAGCACCACCGGCGCCCAAGTGATCGTCCAGGGCAAGCGGCTGGCCACCATGACGGCGCGCGATTATTTCCGCGAGCGGCTCCGGTTCCTGCCGGCCATCCTCAACAGCTACCGCCGCCTTGCCGCCGAGGCCGATCTGGTCATCGTCGAAGGGGCCGGAAGTCCCGGCGAAATCAACCTGCGCGGCGGCGATCTGGCCAACATGGGATTCGCCGCAGCGGCGGACGTGCCAGCGCTCCTCATCGGCGACATCCACCGCGGCGGTGTCATCGCCGCGATTGCCGGCACTTTCCTGATCTTGCCGGAGGAAGACCGCAGGAGACTGAAAGGGTTCATCATCAACAAGTTCCATGGCGATGTTGAACTCTTCGCCGAAGGCCGGCGCTTTCTCGAAACCGCGACGGCGACGCCCTGTCTCGGCATTGTGCCGCATTTCGCGGCTGCCGCCAGGCTTCCGGCCGAAGATGCCGTGGCACTCGAACAATCTTTGGCAAGTGGCTCGGGCAACATGCTGATTGCGGTTCTGCGCCTGCCACGCATCGCCAACTTCGACGACCTCGATCCGTTGCGGCTGGAACCGGGTGTTACAGTGCGCCTCGTCAATTTCGGCGAGCCCATACCGGCCGGTGCCCGGCTGGTTGTCATCCCCGGCTCGAAGTCCACCATGGCGGACCTTGCGGCCATCAGGCGCGAGGGCTGGCATATCGATCTTGCGGCGCACGTCCGGCGCGGCGGCCAGGTGCTGGGCCTGTGCGGCGGCTACCAGATGCTGGGCCGCCTGATCCACGATCCGGAGGGCCTCGAGGGGCCGGCGGGGACGGTCGAAGGGCTCGGGCTGCTGGATGTCGAGACGACCCTCCTTCCCGACAAGACATTGACGGAGGTCTCCGCCACCCATGCCGCCAGCGGCGAGAGGGTGACCGGCTATGAAATCCATCTGGGCAGGACCGCTGGACCCGATTGCGCCAGGCCCTTTGCCATAATCGATGGCGTGCCCGACGGGGCGACCAGCGCCGACGGACGCATTGCCGGAACCTATATTCATGGCTGCTTCGGCAGCGACGGTTTCCGCCGGGCCTTTCTGGCAGGTCTCGGCGTCGAAGGAAGTGAGCTGCGCTACGCGCAGGCGGTGGAGGATGCCCTCGACGCGCTGGCCCGTCATCTCGAGGCCCATCTCGATCTTGACCGGATACTGGCCCTGGCGGAGACGGTTCCATGATCTGGCCCTTGCCGGCCTTCGGCGTGGCAGCACTCACCCTTGGGATCGAACGGATGGTCGGCTATCCGAATTCCGTCCATGCCGCCATCGGCCATCCAGTCGAATGGATGGGACGGTTGATCGACTGGCTCGACCTCAAGCTCAACTGGCCCGGTACCGGCGAGAGCGAAGGCCGCGCGCGGGGCGCCGTGGCCCTCGCCCTCCTCCTCATCGCCGTGTTCATTCCGGCCTGGCTGGTCGCCCGGATGCTCCATGGCTTGCCGCTGGGCTTCCTGATCGAGCCGGTGCTGGCGACGGCGTTCATTGCCCAGCGCTCACTTAAGGAACATGTGGCGGCGGTGGCGGCGGGGCTTCGCACCTCTCTCGAGGATGGCCGCAGCGCCGTCAGCCATATCGTCGGCCGCGATCCAAACGGTCTCGACGGGCACGGTGTTGCCCGGGCGGCGTTGGAAAGCCTGGCCGAGAACAGTTCCGACGGCATCGTGGCGCCGGTTCTCTGGTATGGGCTCCTCGGGTTTCCGGGGATCGTCCTCTACAAGGCGATCAACACGGCCGACTCGATGATCGGCCACCGAACCGAACGCTATCTTCATTTCGGCTGGGCCGCCGCCAGGCTCGACGATCTGGTGAACCTCCCCGCCTCGCGCCTGACGGGGCTGCTGTTTGCCGCCGCCTCGGGCCGCTTCGGCGAGGTGGTTGCGGTGACGCGGCGCGACGGGCCCTTGCACCAGTCGCCCAATGCCGGCTGGCCCGAAGCAGCGCTTGCCGCCAGCCTCGGTCGGCGTTTGGGCGGCCCGCGATCCTATGGTGGCGAAACACTCGATCTCGCCTGGATGGGCGACGGGCGAAGCGACTTGACGGCAGAGGATATCGAGGCGGGCCTCAGGCTCTACGGCCACGCCCTGACGCTGCTGTTTGCCCTGATGCTGGCCGCCGCCTTGGTGCTTTGAGCGTCAGCGGCAGGCCGGCGGCGATGAAGACCACCTCGTCGGCCAGTTCGGCTAAGCGCTGGTTGGCGAAGCCCTGCAGGTCGCGGAACGAGCGCGCCATCTCGTTCTCGGGCACGATGCCGAGGCCCACCTCGTTCGAAACGATGACGATATGGGCCCTGGCTGCGGAAAGGGCCGCGCACAGGTCGCTCACCGCTTCGTCCGCATCCCGGCCATAGTGGAGAAGATTGCCGAGCCACAGGGTCAGGCAGTCGACGAGGATAAAGGGAGCCTTGCACGCGGCAATCGCTCCGGCGAGATCGATGGGCGCTTCGAGCGTGGTCCAGCCGTCGCCGCGATCGCCGCGATGCTTGGCGATCCGTGCCTGCATCTCCTCGTCGATGGCTTCGGCCGTGGCAATATAGGCTTTCGCGCCACGATGTCGGGCAGCGAGGCTTTCGGCGTGGCGGCTCTTGCCCGAACGCGCTCCGCCCAGCACCAGGGTGACACTCATCGCGGCACCGGCGGAATGCGGGCGATGAAGTGTCCCCGCATGGCATCGGGCCAGGTTTTGAACGGCACTTCGCCGGTCTCGGTGGCCCCATGCAGTTCGAACCAGTCGAGGATGGCTTCGGCCTGGGCTCGGGTCGGCACATGATTGCCGGTGAAATAGCTGAGACGGGCGGTATCGCGCAGGATGACGCTGCAATGGCGCTTGCAGTTCCACAGGCAGGCCTGAGTCTGAAGCTCGAGGTTCGAGCTGCGCGCTGCCAAGGCCTCGCGCATGTGGGCAATCAGCGTCTCGCCGCCGGTTGCGCCATCGGGGCCGCATTTCTCGGCGGCCGAATAGCGGCAGGTCGTGCACATGACCAGAGAGCGCATGGGACTTTCGGGGGTTGCTAAGGGGCCTGCCTTCAATGTAGGCAAAGGCCCCGCCTGTCAACGCGACGAAACCGGCATGAAATTCAACGCAATCGCCTTCCTCGCCTCGGAGGCGCCCGAAGCCCGCAAGGCGCTCTCGCGCCTGGTCCGACGGCATGGCAACGCCGAGCCGGAAAAGGCCGACGTGGTGGTGGCCTTGGGCGGCGACGGCCACATGCTGCAAACACTCCACCGCCTGGTCTCGACCGGCATTCCCATTTACGGCATGAACCGCGGCTCGGTCGGCTTTCTCCTCAACGACTACCAGGACAATCACCTGATCGAACGCCTGAAGGCGGCGGAGATGACCACCATCCATCCCCTGCGCATGACCGCCACCGACGCCGCCGGCAAGACCCACCGGGGGCTCGCCTTCAACGAGGTGTCGCTGTTGCGCCAGCGCTACCAGGCGGCCAAGCTCGGCATCGCGGTCGACGGCAAGACGCGCATGGAGGAGCTCATCTGCGACGGGCTGCTGGTGTCGACCCCGGCGGGGTCCACCGCCTATAATCTCTCCGCCCACGGACCGATCCTGCCGATCAATTCGCCACTCCTGGCGTTGACGCCGATCAGTGCCTTCCGGCCGCGCGGCTGGCGCGGCGCCATCCTGCCGCATCAGGCCCGCGTCACCATTACCGTGCTGGAACCCGAGAAGCGCCCGGTGGCGGCGGTCGCCGATCATGTCGAGGTGCGCGACGTGCGCCTGGTCGAGGTCGCCGAGGATCGCAAGCGCTCGGCCAAGATCCTGTTCGATCCCGGCCACAGCCTGGCCGAACGGGTGCTGCGCGAGCAGTTCCGGCTCTAGGTGGGCGAATAGCGAGTAGTTAAGAGGGCCCTATTCGGCGGCTTCGCTCATCGGCGGCAGGGATTGCGGCCGGTGAAGGTCGACGACCGAGCCCGTCTCGTCCCTCGCTCCCGGCTTGCGCCGGTCGCGGGCGACGAAGGAATAGATCGCCGGGGTGATGAACAGGGTGAACACGGTGCCGATCGCCATGCCGGCGGCGATGACGACGCCGATGTCGAAGCGGCTCTTGGCGCCGGCACCATTGGCGAGCAACAGCGGCACCACGCCGATCACCATGGAGGCGGTGGTCATCAGGATGGGCCGCAAGCGGATGGCGGCGGCCTCCTTGATCGCGGTGTTCTTGTCGAGGCCCTTGGTCTCCTGCAGCTTGTTGGCAAACTCGACCATCAGGATACCGTGCTTGGCGATGAGGCCGATCAAGGTCACCAGACCGATCTGGGTGTAGATGTTGATCGTTCCCGAGCCCAAATTCACCGGCGTGTTGCCCTGGAACATGCCGATGATATTGCCGAGGCTCCACAGCACGAAGAGCGCGCCAAATACCGTTGCCGGCAATCCGATCAGGATAACGAAGGGATCGCGGAAGCTCTCGAACTGGGCGGCCAGCACCAGATAGATCAAAAGCAGCGCGAAGGCGAAGGTCATCGCCAGGGTGTTGCCTTCCTGGACGAACTGGCGGCTCTCTCCCTGGAAGTCGTAGGACATGCCCTGGGGCATGATCTCATCGGCCTTAAGTTTGAGGAAGTCGATGGCCTCGCCGATCGTACGGCCGGGAAACGGCACGCCCTGCAGCTTGGCCGAGTTGAGCTGCTGGAAGGTCGCCAGGCCGTTGGGCTGCACCGTCTGGCCGAGGCTGACAAAGGACGCGAGCGGCACCATGGTGCCATCGCCGGCCCGCACCCGGTATTTCAGGATCTGCTCGGCCGACTGACGCTCGGTGCGCGGCACCTGGGGGATCACCTCGTAGGAGCGGCCCTGCGAGGTGAAGCGGTTGACATAGTTGCCGCCGAGCAAGGTGGCGAGGGTGGCGCCGACATCCTGCATGGTGACGCCAAGCTGATTGGCGCGGTCCTTGTCGACGATCATCTCGACCTGCGGTGTGGAGAAGCGCAAGTCGGTATTGGTGAAGATGAACAGGCCGCTCTTGGTCGCCTCGGCCTTGAGCTTGTCGAGCACTTCGGCGAGGCGGGTATAATCGCCCGGATAGGTGAGCACGAATTCGACCGGCAGTTCGCCCGCCCCCACGGGAATTGCGGAAGGGGCGGTGGCAAAGACATTGACGCCGGAGACGGCTTTGAACTTCGCCTGCAATTCGCCCATCACCGACGTGTCGGACCGCGACCGATCGCCCCAGGGCTTGAGAATGAGCCCCATGAAGGCCGAGTGCGTCGTCGGGAAGCCGTTGATGGCGAACAGATTCTGCTTTTCCGGAACCTTCAGGAATGTGTTGGTCAGATTATCGGTGTAGCTCGTCAGGTAGTCGAGGTTGGTATGTTCAGGGGCGTTGACGAAGGCGAAGATGACGCCCTGGTCTTCAGCCGGAGCGAGCTGGCGGCCGATCGCCTCATAGAGAATGCCGGAGAGAACGACGGTCAGTGCGGCAATCCAGGCGAAGACGGCGCGCTGCCTTATGGTGCCGTCGAGGCGCCGGCGATAGAAGCGCTGCAGGCTGCCGAAGACGCGCTCGACCAGCCGGCCGAACCAGCTCTCCTTGTCGTGCTCCTTCAAGAGCTTCGAGGTCATCATCGGCGACAGGGTGAGTGCGATGATGCCGGAGACGATGACCGCGCCGGCCAGCGTAAAGGCGAATTCGCGGAACAAGGCCCCGGTCAGCCCGGTGGTGAAGCCGATCGGCGCATAGACGGCGGCGAGCGTGATGGTCATGGCGATGACCGGCCCGGTGATCTCGCGCGCGCCCGTCATGGCCGCAGCGAACGGCTTCATGCCGTCCTCGATGTGGCGATGGATGTTCTCGACCACGACGATGGCGTCGTCGACGACCAGGCCAATGGCCAGGACCAGGGCGAGAAGCGTCAGCAGATTGATCGAATAGCCGAGCGCCAGCAGCACCAGGGCAACACCGATCAGCGACAGCGGGATGGTGACGACCGGAATGAGGGTCGAACGCAAATTTCCGAGGAACAGGAAGATCACCACGATAACGATGAGTGCCGCCTCGGCGAGCGTCTTGCCGACCTCGAAGATCGAGGCATTGATGAATTCGGTGGCGTCATAGGCGATCTTGCTGGAGAGGCCTTGCGGCAGGGTGCGCTGGACTTCGGGCATGGCGGCGCGCACCTTGGCGATCACGGTGAGCGGATTGGCGTCGGGGGTGGCGGTAATCCCCATGAACACCGCCTTGACCCCGTCGAAGGCCGAAGTCGAATTGTAGTCCTGGGGGCCGAGGTCGACCTTGGCCACGTCGCCCAGGCGAATGACCGTCTGTCCGCGGGTCGCCACCACCAGCCTGGCGAAATCCACCGGCGTTTCGAGGGAGGTCTGGGCATTGATGTTCTGCTGGGTGAAGGCGCCCTTCACTTCGCCCGCCGCCGTGGTGAAATTGTTGGCGGCAAGGGCGGAGCGGACGTCAAGCGGGGTGACACCGAGAGAAGCCATCCTGTCGGGGTCGAGCCAGACCCGCATGGCGAAGGTCGAACCACCGAGAATCTCGGCGCCGGCAACGCCGTTGATCGCCTGCAGCTTGGGCTTCACCACCCGGTCGAGATAGTCGCTGATCTGCGGCCGCGACATCTGATCGCTCTTGAAACTGATGTACATCAAGGCAAAGCCCGCGCCGGTGGTGCGCTTGACCACCGGATCGTTCGACTGGGCGGGAAGCTGGCTCTTCACCTCGTTGACCTTGGAGAGAACGTCGGAGAGCGCCCGGTCGGCATTGGCGTCGAGCCTGAGCTTCATGGTGATGGTCGAGATGTTCTGCACCGAATTGGACGAGATCGTGTCGACACCCTCGGTCGAGGCCACCGCCTGTTGCAAGGGCGTGGTGATGAAGCCTTTGATCTGGTCGGCATTGGCGCCGGGGTAGGAGGTGGTGACGGTGATGGTGGTGTCGGACACCGCCGGGAACTGGCGGATCGGCAGGCGGTAGACCGACTGCAGGCCGGCGAGCAGGATCAGCAGGCTGACGACGGTCGCCAGCACCGGCCGCTTGACGAAGATGTCGGTGAAATGCATTTGGCCCTGCCCTACTGAATGACTGTCGTGTCGTTGGCCTTGAGGGCGATGGAATTGTTGACCACCACCTTGCTGCCCTGGTCGACCTTGTTCTGGCCGGCGGTTACCACCTGGTCGCCGGGCTTCAATCCGTCGACGATCTCGACGCGGCCGTCGCGGACGGCACCCGCCTTGACGAAGCGGCGCTCGATGGCGAGCTCCTCGGGCTTGGCCTTGGCGTCAAACTTGGCGGCCGGCACGACCACCAGGACGTTGTCGCCGTAGAGCGAGAAGGTGACCGCCGTTTGCGGCACCGTCACCACCTGCTGGGGGGCGCCGGCATCGACCACCACATTGGCATACATGCCGGGCAGCAGCCGGCCGTCGGCATTGGCAAGCTTGGCCCGCACCGTGAGGGTGCGGCTGGTGTTCGACAGCCTGGCGTCGGTGGTCAGGATTTCGCCGGCGAAGCTTTCTTCCGGCCAGGCGTTGAAGCTCGCGGTCGTCTTCTGGCCGACGCGGATGCGGCCATAGTCGGCCTCGGTCACGGTGAAGTCGGCGTAGATCGGATCGATCTTCTGCAGCCAGACGATCTTCTGGCCGGGCGCCAGGTAGCTGCCGACCGAGATCGTCCGCAGGTCGACCCGGCCGTCCCACGGCGCGTAGATGAGCTTCTGAGCGATCACCGCCTTGGTGCGGTCGACGTTGGCGGCGAGGCTGTCGCGCTGGCTCCGAAGCTGGTCGATTTCGGTCTGGGGCGCCAGCCCCTTGTCGGCGAGGCCCTGCTTGCGGTCGAGGTCCGACTGGGCATTGGCAAGCTGAGCCTGGAAGCTCCTGAGGTCGGCCTCGTCGGTTGCCGTATCGAGCTTCACCAGGAGGTCACCCTTCTTCACCGCCTGGCCCGAATCGAAATGGACCTCCCTGACGATTCCTCCCACTTCCGGCGTGATGTCGATGCCATCGACGGCGGTCAGCGTGCCGATGCCGGCGATCTGCGGCTGCCAGGTGTCGGTGCGGGTCGATTCGGCCGAAACCGTTTCCGGCGGCCGGGGGGCGGTCGCAATCGACGTCGCGATCATAGCGGGGAGCGCCTTGAACGACCAGTAATAGATGCCCCCACCCAGTCCGCCGAGAATGACGGTGGCGAGAAGCAAGTAGAATACGCGACGGATCATCGGCAAACTCTCCTCAATCTATTCGGCGGCCGCGACGCGGGGGCCGCCCGCCAGTTCGGCGCGCTTATGTTCCAGATAATTGACAGATGCCGTCAGCACCACATGGCCGTATTGGGCGACGAAAGCAGCCCCCGCCAAAGGCTGTTCGGCCGAGGCGCATTCGGCAATCTTGGCGAGATCGCCGCGCAGGTCGGCGATCTGCTTGTCGATCGCCGCCAGCATGGCGTCGGGGCTGATGAACTGCTGCAGCAGCATCTGAAACAGGAATTCCGACTTGTACTTGTCCTTGACCGGGATGACGGCGATGGCCTTGGCGAGCGCCCGGCGGCCGGCCTCGGTGATGGCATAGACCTTCTTGTCGGGGCGGCCGGTCTGCTCCTCGGCCCGCACCGTCAGCAGGCCTTCGGCCAGAAGCTGGGTCAAGGCCGGATAGATCGCGCCGAAGCTTGCCTCGATGAAGTGGCTGAACAGCCCCTCCTCGATTTCCTTCTTGATCTCGTAGCCGCTGGCCTCCCCCATGGTGAGGACGCCAAGGCACAGGGTTCTGACGTTCATTTCGCTACCGTCGTATTCCAGTTCGATATATGCCGGGCGGATATAGGAAGGTATCCGGCAGAGTCAAATCAAAAACTTTGATCGATTGATCAATTTTCGCCGGCATGGCTAGGGGATCGGCGGAGAAAGCTATGATTTCCGTCACATACGCGCGTCGCTTGTCTATCCGTTGAGGCCAGTCTAAGACAAAAGCCACAGGCGGCCGGACTCAAGAACCGCCGGAGGACGACAGGGAGGGGGCGCATGGAGTATTTTCTCCAGCAGCTCATAAACGGCGTGACACTCGGCTCGATCTACGGCCTGATCGCCATCGGCTACACCATGGTCTACGGCATCATCGGCATGATCAATTTCGCCCATGGCGATGTGTTCATGGTCGGCGGCTTTGCCGCCGTCATCGCCATCATTGCGATCGGCGTGACCGGCAACGGCGCCATTGCCTTCACCATCTTGGCGCTGCTCTTGGTCGTCATCATCGCCATGATCATCGCGTCGGCCTACAACTGGACGATCGAGCGGGTGGCCTACCGGCCGCTACGCGGCTCGTTCCGCCTCGCCCCGCTGATCTCGGCCATCGGCATGTCGATCGTGCTGCAGGAATTCGTGCGCGTCGCCCAGGGCGGCAGGCCCAAGCCGCTGCAGCCCATCGTCGAGGGTGGCGTCGTGCTAATGCGCCGTGCCGTCAGTGAGGGCGAATTCGTGGTGCAACTCTCCTACATGCAGATGCTGATCGTCATCACCACGCTGGTGCTGATGGTGATCTTCACCGCCCTCATCACCCGCACTTCGCTTGGCCGGGCCCAGCGCTCCTGCGAACAGGACATGAAGATGGCCGCGCTGCTTGGCATCGACGTCGACCGGACGATTTCGATTACCTTCGTGATGGGGGCGGCACTCGCCGCCGTCGCCGGCCTGATGTTCTTCCTCTATTACGGCGTCACCGATTTCTTTGTCGGCTTCAATGCCGGGGTCAAGGCCTTCACCGCGGCGGTCTTGGGCGGCATCGGCTCGCTTCCCGGCGCCATGCTGGGGGGCATTATCCTGGGCCTCATCGAGGTCTTCTGGTCGGCCTATTTCTCGGTCGAATACAAGGATGTGGCGGCTTTCGCCATGTTGGCGGTGGTGCTCATCTTCCTGCCCCAGGGCATTCTCGGCAAACCCGAAGTGGAAAAGGTCTGAAGCATGGCGGGTGCTCCCAAATCCAACCAAATATCGGCCGTGGCCAAGACCCTCGACCCCGCCGCCATGGCCAAGGACCTGTTGTTCACCGCCATCCTGTCGCTGGTGATCCTGGGTCCCATCGTCGGGCTCAAGACGGTGCCGGCGACGGGAAGCCTCGCCCTCGAGCAACGCTGGGGAACGGTTCTGGTGCTGGTGGGGATCGTCGTCGTCGGACGGCTGATTTTTCATCTCATCGCCGCCAGACGGCCGGCGTCGCGGGCCAAGGCGGCAAAGCCCGCTGGCCCCGGGGTCGATGTCGGCAAGTACCTTGCCCCCATCCTCCTGATCATCGCTCTCGCCCTGCCGTTCATCGCCAGCCTCGCCCCCTCCCAGGAGCGGCGCCTGGTCGACCTCGCCATCCTGATGATGACCTATGTGATGCTCGGCTGGGGGCTCAATGTGGTGGTGGGCCTCGCCGGCCTCCTCGATCTCGGCTACGTCGCCTTCTATGCGGTCGGCGCCTATTCCTACGCGCTGCTGTCGACGCGCTATCTGCCGCAATGGTTCGGCGACGGCATCCTGCCCTGGGCCTTCTTCGTCACCCTGCCGATTGCCGGAATGCTCGCCGCTCTGTGGGGACTGATCCTCGGCTTTCCCGTTCTGCGATTGCGCGGCGACTATCTGGCCATCGTGACGCTGGCCTTCGGCGAGATCATCCGCATCATTCTCACCAACTGGATCAATTTCACCGGCGGCCCGGCCGGCATCGACGCCATCCCGCGGCCGTGGTTCTTCGGCCATCCCTTCGATGACAGCGCCAATGGCTTCGCCGCCCTGTTCGGCATCGAGTCGAAGCCCATCCAGCGCATCATCTACCTGTACTACATCATCCTCGCCCTTGCCCTGGTCACCAATTTCGTGACCATGAAGCTTCGCCGCCTGCCCATCGGGCGGGCCTGGGAGGCGCTGCGCGAGGACGAAATAGCCTGCCGGTCGCTCGGCATCAACACCACCAACACCAAGCTCACCGCCTTCGCCATCGGCGCCATGTTCGCCGGCTTCGCCGGCAGCTTCTTTGCCACGCGGCAGGGCTTCATCTCGCCCGAATCCTTCAACTTCATGGAATCGGCGACGATCCTGGCGATCGTGGTGCTGGGCGGGCTTGGCTCGCAGATCGGCGTGGTGGCAGCGGCGATCGTCATCGTCGGCTTCTTCGAAGTGTTCCGCGAAATGAACTTCCTCAAGGAGATCCTGCCCGAGGGCACCGACCCGGTGCAGTTCCGCATGCTCGCCGTCGGCGGCGCCATGGTGATGATCATGCGCTGGCGGCCGCGCGGCCTTATCACCCGGCGCGACCCGACGGTCTATCTCAAGGAAAAGAAAGCCGTGCCCACCGAACTCGTCGCCCAGGGGCATGGCTGATGGCGGCAGGCGGCCAGCCGCTCCTCAAGGTGGAGCACCTGACCATGCGCTTCGGCGGCTTGACCGCCGTCGCCGATCTTTCGTTCGAAGCGGCAGGCACCGACATCACCGCTCTCATCGGTCCCAATGGTGCCGGCAAGACCACGGTCTTTAACTGCATCACCGGCTTCTACAAGCCGACCGAGGGCATGGTGACGCTCTCCCATCCGGACGGGCAGCCGTTCCTGCTCGAGCGCATGGACGACTTCCGCATTTCGCATTGGGCCAAGGTGGCACGCACGTTCCAGAACATCCGCCTGTTCGCCGGCATGACGGTGCTGGAGAACCTGATGGTCGCCCAGCATAACACCCTGATGCTGGCGTCGGGCTTCACCATCGCCGGCATCTTCAACAACAGAGGCTACAAGAGAGCCAACCGCGAGGCCATCGATCTATGCCGCTACTGGCTCGACAAGATCGGCCTCTTGGACCGGGCCGACGATCCGGCCGGCGAATTGCCCTACGGCGGCCAGCGCCGGCTGGAGATCGCCCGGGCCATGTGCACCAAGCCGCTCCTCCTCTGCCTCGACGAGCCGGCCGCCGGCCTCAATCCGCGCGAATCCGAGGAACTCAACCAGCTGCTCCTCGATATCCGCGAGGAACACCAGATCGCCCTCCTGCTGATCGAGCACGACATGAGCGTGGTGATGGGCATTTCCGATCACATCGTGGTGCTCGATTACGGGGTGAAGATTTCCGACGGCCCGCCCGCCATGGTCAGGAACGATCCGGCGGTGATCCGTGCCTATCTGGGCGTCGAGGACGAGGAAGAGGCCGAAGGCGTGATCGCAGGAGGTCAGCCATGAGCGAGCCTCTTCTTTCAGTCCGCCGGGTTGAGACCTTCTACGGCAAGATCCAGGCGCTTAAGGGCGTCGACGTGGACGTCAACAAGGGCGAGATCGCCACCCTGATCGGCTCCAACGGGGCTGGCAAGTCGACGCTGATGATGACCATCTGCGGAACCCCCCGGGCGCGGGCCGGCACCATCGTCTACGACGGCCAGGATATTACCCGCCGGCCCACCCACGAGATCGCCCGCATGGGCATTTCCCAGGCACCCGAAGGCCGCCGCATCTTTCCGCGCATGACGGTGGAGGAAAACCTGCAGATGGGGGCGACCGCCAGCCAGCCGCAGTTCTATGGCGAAGACCTGACCCGCGTCTTCGCGCTTTTCCCCATCCTCGAGAAACGCCGCAGCCAGCGCGGCGGCACGCTGTCGGGCGGCGAACAGCAGATGCTGGCGATCGCCCGGGCCCTGATGAGCCGGCCGCGCCTCCTGCTGCTCGACGAGCCCTCGCTGGGTCTCGCCCCCCTGATCGTCAAGCAGATCTTCTCGGCGATCCGCGATTTGAACGAGAAGGAAGGGCTGACCGTGTTCCTGGTCGAGCAGAACGCCTTTCACGCCCTCAAGTTGGCACACCGGGCCTATGTGATGGTGAACGGCAACATCACCATGTCGGGCACCGGCAAGGAGCTTCTGGCCCGGCCGGAAATCCGCGCCGCCTATCTGGAAGGGAGTCACTAGCCATGTGGCTGTTGGTCGAGGACCGGCTGTCGGTGTTCATCGTGATGACGGTCATTATCGGCGGGGGGGCGGCCTATCTCGCCGGCCGCGGGCTGGCCAGCAAGTGGCGGCCGGAATGGAAGGCGGTCGTCTACATGCTGCCGCTGGGAGCGGCGTTGCGCTTCTTCCACTACGCCCTGTTCCAAGGCGACTTCCTGTCGCTGCACTATTTTCTTACCGATACGGCAGTGCTGATCGCCGCCACTCTGCTCGGTCACCGGCTGACCATGGTCAACCAGATGGTCAACCAGTACCCCTGGCTCTACGAGCGGGCCGGCCCCCTCGCCTGGAGGGCTAAGTCCACGGCATGAATTTGGAAATGGGCCCCGCAAGGGCCCTTCCAAATCGCACGTCTTTGGGCTTAGATTTGGCCCAAGGGGTGCGCAAACCCCGAAAGACCACATCGGTCATAAAAACCAAGGGAGACAATCCATCATGAAGAAATATCTGTTGTCCGGCGTGGCGCTTGGCCTTGCCGCGGCACTTTCCGTTTCGGCGGCCTGGGCCGAAATCAAGATCGGCGTCGCCGGTCCGATCACCGGCCAATACGCCTCCTTCGGCGAGCAACTGAAGCGCGGCGCCGAAATGGCGGTCAAGGATCTCAATGCCGCCGGCGGCGTCAACGGCGAGAAGCTGACGCTGGAAGTGGGCGACGATGCCTGCGACCCGAAGCAGGCTGTGGCGGTCGCCAACCAGATGGTGTCGAAGGGCATCAAGTTCATGGCCGGACATTTCTGCTCCGGATCGTCGATCCCGGCCTCGGCGGTCTATGCCGAAGAAGGCATCGTGCAAATCACGCCCGCCTCGACCAACCCCAAGTTCACCGAGCAGGGACTGTGGAACACCAACCGCGTCGTCGGCCGCGACGACGCCCAGGGCCTTGTCGCCGGCAATTTCCTCGCCAAGACCTTCAAGGGCAAGAAGATCGCCATTCTTGACGACAAGTCGCCCTATGGCAAAGGCCTTGCCGACGAGACCCGCAAGGCGCTCAATGCGGCGGGCGTCAAGGAAACGATGAACGAGTCCTATACCGCCGGCGAAAAGGACTACACCGCGCTCGTCTCCAAGATGAAGGATGCCGGCATCGACGCCGTCTATGTCGGCGGCTACCACACCGAAGGTGGCCTGATCCTGCGCCAGATGCGCGAGCAGGGCATGACCGCCCAGATGATCTCGGGCGACGCCTTCAACACCGCCGAGTTCTGGACCATCGCCGGACCCGCCGGCGAAGGCATGATCTTCACCTTCGCGCCGGAGCCACGCAACATCCCGGCGGCCAAGGCGGTGGTCGAGGAGTTCAAGGCCGAAAACTACGATCCGGAAGGTTATACGCTCTATGCCTATGCCGCGATCCAGGCCTGGGCCCAGGCGGCGACCGCTACCAAAGGTACTGACGGCAAGGCCATCTCCAAGTGGCTGCGCGCCGGCAATACGCTCAAGACAGTTCTCGGCGACATCTCGCTCAATGAAAAGGGCGACATCAAGGACGCCAAGTATGTCTGGTACAAGTGGTCGAACGGCAAGTATGCCGAAGACCCGTCGCTCAAGTAACCGGCATTCCACTGCGATCCGGACCTGCGCGAGCTCTCGCGCGGGTCTTTTCATGTCCGGGTCCGGGCGCTTGCGGCCAAAGCCCGCTCCGCCTATCAGTCAGGGCGATGAACCGCTTTTTTCTCATTCTGGCGTCCGGCCTGGTGGCGCTACAGCTCGGCACCGGTCCCGCCGCGGCCGAAATCCTGATCGCCACGGCGGGTCCGATGTCCGGCCCCAATGCGGCTTTCGGCGAACAGCTCAAGCGCGGCGCCCAAGCCGCCGTCGACGACATCAACTCAACCGGCGGCATAAAGGGCGAGCGCCTGGTGCTGCAGCTGGGCGATGACGGCTGCGATCCCAAGAAGGCGGTGGATGTGGCGACCGCCTTCGTCGCGGCCGGGGTCAAATTCGTCGACGGTCACTTCTGCTCGGGCTCCTCGATCCCCGCCGCCAAGGTCTATGCGGCGGCCGGAATTCTCGAGATCAGCCCGGCCTCGTCCAATCCGAAATTCACCGACGAGGGCCCATGGAACGTGCTGCGCGTCGTCAATCGTGACGATGCCCAGGGAAGCTTCGCAGCGGCCTATATCGCCGCCAGATATCGCGACAAAAGGATAGCGCTGCTTAACGACAAGTCGCCGGCCGGTGCCGCATTGGTGGCGAAGGCGCGGGCAACGCTCACCGCCGCCGGGGTCACGCCGGCCATCGACGAGGCTTATCAGCCCGGCGGCAAGGACTATGGCGGCCTGGCCCAGCGGATCGCCGACGCTGGAGCGGGCGTCGTCTATATCGGCGGCACCTATGTGGAGGCTGGCCTCATCGTCAGGGCACTGCGGGCGGCGGGCTCCGAGGCCCAGCTCATCGGCGGCGACAGTCTTGCCACCGACGATTTCTGGAACATCGCCAAGGAGACCGGCGAAGGCACGCTGATGACCTTCGCTCCCGACCCGCAGAAGCTCGACAGCGCCCGCACCGTCGTGCAGCGCTTCACCGACGCGGGCTACAATCCCGAAGGTGCTACCCTTTACGCCTATGCCGCCGTGCAGGTCTTCGTCCAGGCGGCGGAAGCAACCGGCGGCACCGACAGCCAGCGGCTGGCCGAATGGCTTAGGGCCGGCAACAAGGTCAAGACGGTTGTGGGCGAGCTTTCCTTCGACGCCAAGGGCGATCTCCGCACGCCGAAATTCACCTGGCTGAGGTGGAGCGGCGGCCATCTTGCCCCGGCCGAGGATATCGCCCAACCCTGATGCTTGACCGCGCCTCCATCATAGAGGAGCATGACCGACATGCGCGCCTTCTTCGTCCAGATCAAATGCGACCTCGGCAAAGCCTATGAGGTGGCGACGACCATCGCCGATTCGGAGGTTGCCTCGGAAATCTATTCGACCGCCGGCGGCTTCGATCTGCTGGTCAAGTTCTATCTGTCGGAGGAGGCCGATGTCGGCCGCTTCATCGCCGAGAAGATCCAGTCGGTGCCGGGGGTGCGCGATACCTACACCATCATCACCTTCCGGGCATTCTGAGCGCGCCCTTGCTTGGCGACAGCATGTTGCCACAAATCACCTTCTCCCGCGGGAGAAGGAGGGGCCCGTCGCGTCAGCGACGGGAGGACGAGGAGATCGGGCGCGAACGATATGCATCCGGTACCCTCACCTTCCCATGCCGCGCATGGGCCCCTCCCTCTCCCAAGGGAGAGGGGAACTGCGTGTGAAACACTTCCAGCGATAAAATTCGCCCTCGCCCGGAGCCGATGGATTTGTTAAGTGACGCCGGCAAACCCGAAGGCCGCCGATGATCCCCCGCTATACCCGCGCCGCAATGGCTTCGATCTGGGAGCCCGAGACCCGCTTCCGCATCTGGTTCGAGATCGAGGCCCATGCCGCCGATGCCATGGCCGAGCTCGGCGTGGTGCCGCGCGAGGCGGCCCGCAAGATCTGGAAGAAGGGCGGCAAGGCCCAGTTCGACGTGGCCCGCATCGATGCCATCGAACGCGAAGTGAAGCACGACGTCATCGCCTTCCTCACCCATCTTGCGGACATCGTCGGACCCGAGGCGCGCTTCGTGCACCAGGGCATGACCTCCTCCGACGTGCTCGACACCTGCTTCAACATCCAGCTTGTACGCGCCGCCGACATCCTGATCGCCGATGTCGACGAACTGCTGGCGGCACTGAAGCGCCGGGCCTTGGAATTCAAGTACACAGCTTGCATTGGCCGCAGCCACGGCATCCACGCCGAGCCCACCACCTTCGGCCTCAAGCTCGCCTTCGCTTATGCCGAATTCGCCCGGGCTCGCTCGCGGCTCGAGGCAGCGCGGGCCGATGTAGCAACCTGCGCCATATCGGGGGCGGTCGGCACCTTCGCCAACATCGACCCGCGGGTCGAGGCCCATGTGGCGGCCAAGTTCGGCCTCAGGCCGGAACCTGTCTCGACCCAGGTCATTCCGCGCGACCGCCATGCCATGTATTTTGCCACACTCGCGGTCGTCGCCAGTTCGATCGAGCGGCTGGCCACCGAAATTCGCCATCTGCAGCGCAGCGAGGTTCTCGAAGCCGAGGAATATTTCTCGCCCGGGCAGAAGGGCTCCTCGGCCATGCCGCACAAGCGCAATCCGGTGCTGACGGAAAATCTGACGGGACTCGCCCGCCTGGTTCGCTCCGCCGTCGTTCCGGCGCTGGAGAACGTGGCGCTGTGGCACGAGCGCGACATCTCGCATTCCTCGGTCGAGCGCGGCATCGGCCCCGATGCGACGGTGCATCTCGATTTCGCCCTGACGCGGCTTGCCGCGGTCGTCGACAAGCTCATGGTCTACCCTGAGAACATGCAGCGCAATCTCGACCGGCTGGGCGGCCTCGTCCATTCGCAGCGGGTTATGCTGGCGCTGACCCAGAAAGGCATGGGCCGCGAAGAGGCCTATACGCTCGTCCAACGCAACGCCATGCCGGTGTGGCGGGGCGAAGCCAGCTTCCTCGATCTCCTTAAGCAGGACAAGAACGTCACCAGCCTGCTCGCGCCCACGGAAATCGAAGCATTGTTCGACCTCGCCTATCACCTGAAGCACGTCGACACGATTTTCGCCCGGGTGTTTCCCTGACAGGAAATTAATTTTGTCGCCGGCCGGGCCGCGCTCATTATCAGCAAACAGTCAGGATCGGGTTACTAACCATGCGGCATGGCGCGGCATAGCGAGCATTCATTGGGTTCCGAATTCTTCATCTGGGACCTGCCGACGCGATTGTTTCACTGGGTGCTCGTGATCGGCGTGGCGGTCGCTCTCTACACCGGCTTCCTGGCGCCCGCGTCCTGGCTCGGCATTCACCTGTTCGCCGGTTACGCGATTGCGGTGCTCATCGTTTTCCGCCTTGTCTGGTGGAAATTCGGCTTTGAATACAGTCGGCTTGCCGCGCTCGTCGCCGCCATCCGCCGGTTGCCGCAATTTCTTCCGGCGCTGATCAGGCTGAAGCCGCCCCATTCGGCCGGACACAATCCCGCCGGTTCGGCGATGATCGCCCTGTTGATCGCGACCCTGTCGCTCATCGTCGTCACCGGCTTCATGGTCGAAGGCGGCCAGGAAAAGCAAGGAGTGCTGGCCGGCGTTCTCGACTATGCGGCCGGCTCGACGGCGCGGAATTTACACTCGCTTTCGGCCAATCTTCTGCTTGGCTTGATTGCCGTCCATCTGGCCGGGGTCGCGGTTGAGACCGTGCTGCAGCGGACCCCGCTGGTCCGCGGCATGATCTCCGGCCGGCTGCCGTTGCCGCTGCACGTCGTCAATCCGGCGCCGCGGCCGGCGCGCCCGCTGGCGGCGGCTTTCATCCTGTCGGCCATCGCTGTCGCCGCCGCACCGGCGGCCCTGGCGCTGTTGCGTTTGCCCGCCCGCGGCGTTCCCTCGGCGCCGCTAAACCTTGCTTATGCGACCGAATGCGGCGCCTGCCACAATGCCTTCCACCCGAGTCTGCTGCCCAGGCAATCCTGGGCCGCGATCATGGCTCACCTCGGCGATCATTTCGGCGAGGACGCAAGCCTGTCTCCCGCTACCGCCGCCGGCATCGCCGCCTATCTCGACCGCAATGCCGCCGAAGCCTGGGATACCGAGCCGGCCAATCGCCTGCGCAGCGTGGCGGCGGCCGAACCTTTGCGCATCACGGCCGCGCCGTATTGGATCCGCAAGCATGCCGGGATCGGCGCTGCGACCTTTGCCGCAGCTCCCATCAAGTCGAAGACCAATTGCGCCGCCTGCCATGGCGACGCCACGACCGGCCGCTTCGACGACCAGGCCATCGCCATCCCCCCAACCCAAGCCAAGGGACCCTGAGCATGACAAGTCGGCTGCTTTTCGTTGCGCTATTGATACCGGCAATCGGCGTCGCGGCACTCGCCAGCGCCGGGCGCGATGGCATCGTCTCGGCGCTGAGCGCGCAGGCCAAACAGGACAATTCGAAGTTCACGTCCTTCTCGGCCGAGGCAGGCAAGAAATTCTGGTTCACCGCGCATGTCGGCGGCAAGTCCGACACGCCCTCCTGCGTCACCTGTCATACCAAGGACGCTCGCACCATGGGCCAGACGCGGGCCGGCAAGGCCATCGACCCCATGGCGGTGTCGGCCAATCCCAATCGTTTCACCGATCCGGAAAAGGTTGCGAAGTGGTTTGGGCGGAACTGCAACACGGTTCTCGGCCGCGAGTGCACCGCCGAGGAAAAGGGCAATGTCATTACTTACCTGATGAGCCAGTAAGGAGGCGAACATGAGACCAGCAAGGATATCGGCCGGCTTGGCGGCAATTCTCGGACTGACGGCGATGGCAATGCCAGCCCTCGCTCTCCGCTTGCCGCCGGTGACCCATCCGGCAACCCTCAAGGAATGCAGCGGCTGCCACATGGTGTTTCCGCCGCAAATGCTGCCGGCCCGTTCGTGGACCGCGCTGATGGGCGATCTGGCCAATCACTTCAACGAGTCGGCGGCACTTCCTCCCGACGTGCAGGCCGACATCGTCGGCTATCTCACCGCCAATGCCGCCGATGCGCCGGCCAACAAGGCAATCCGCGGGTTGCTCAGTGGAGTCAAGGCAACCGACGTGCCGCTGCGTATCACCGAGATGCCCTGGTGGAAGCGATCGCACGGCGAAGTAAGTCCGGGCCGGTACGCCTTGCCGCAGATCAAGACGGCATCGAACTGCATCGCCTGCCACCGCGATGGCGCCAAGGGCGTGTTCACCGAGAACTGAGCGCCGCCCATCGGGCGGTGAACGCCGCCGCCGCCACGCATTTTCGATTTCCCGGTTTTCACGACCGCGTGTGCGGCGGTGGGCCGCTGTGATGGAAATTTGATGGCGGAGAATGAAACCAGACCAAACTCAGGCGGTGGCGATATTTTTTACTCACCGCAGTGTCAGAGGGCTTGATTCGATATCTCCATCGCGATGGATAGATTGCAGTCATCAGGAAACGCACAACGCGAGCTTCCGAAGAAACTGCAAACCCATGGAGACCAACATGAAGTCCATCGTCCTTGCCATCGCCGCCCTGGCCACCGTGTCATCGGCCGCCCTTGCCTCGAGCAAGGACTACACGCCGCGCGAAACCGAGTATTACAATTCGACCGGCACTCCGACCTCCATCACCCACACGACCACCGTGCAGAGCGAAGGCTTCGCCGTGGCCGGCGTCAGCCGGGTGCGGAATTTCGACCGGCTGAACCAGATTTCCTACGAGAACACCCACGCCCGTCACTAACCCTAAGCCCCTGGGGCCGGAGGAACAACCCGCCGGCCCCTATCCCGCCCACAGGCACCAGACGGCGAGCAGCGGTTGCTCGTCCGTGCGCATGGCATGAACGATGCCGGGTGGATTGTAGACCAGTCCGCCCTGCCCTGGTTCATGCCAGTCTTCGATTTCGTTGCGCCAGGCGCCGCCGGCCAGTGAAACGTAGACCTCTTCGGGCGGATGCGCGTGGTCCGGATAGCGGACATGGGGCGCCATCAGGCTCAGACCGATCTGAACGTCGTCGCGGTCCTCGATGCCGCCGGGCCCAACCACCAGCGCATTGGCATGGCCGTCGAAGAACGATTCCGGCTCGCGATCCGCACCCTTGCGCCGTTGCCAGCAGAGATCGGGTGACAGTGCCGCAATCGCCACTGCCAGCGCCATCACCGATGGGGGGCCGCCGGCAGCGATGTTCAGGGCTTCCTCCAGCCGATCGCACACCGGCAGTCGTTGCGGCACGATCGGACGCGAAGCGCCGGCGAATTCGCCGATCGCGGCGAAGATGCGGCACGCCGCCGGGGCAGCTCCCGAAAGCGCCTCGGCCTTGGGCAAAATCGCGACCGCTGTGCAGGCGAGGAAATCTCGCAAGTGGGGGTTTCGTCCGCCAGTCACCGGCGGATCAATCGAATATGAAGATGCGGGCCGGCGAGAGCCCTACTCGTCGAAGGCGCAGACAAACCCATCGCTCAGTCCTCGTCGAACAGGAATTCGCGGCCCACTTTGACGCGCCTTGCGCCGTCGTAAGCGATGATGTCGGCGGTTGCATAAGTCTCGGTCAAGGTCGCCGGCAGAAAGCTGCCGGTTCCGACCATGTCGAGCGGCACCCGGGCCGCCCCCATCACCTGGCACTTCTGCGAATCGAATCCCGACGAGCCGACGATCATCGCATCCTGGTAGCCGGCGCGGTCCAGCGCCTGGCGCACGTGGATGATGGACGCAACCGACACTCCCTTGCCGAACAGGATGCGGCGCACCTTGTCGACCAGGATGTTGTTGGGATCGAGCTGGAAGGCGCGGCCGCCCAAAACCTGCTCGACGATATTGTATTCGCCATGAACGCCGAGCCAGCGGCCCACCACATCCACCGACTTGTCATAGTCAAGGCCCTCGGCAAAGCGGCCGCCATGGGTGTCGAGGCGGATGCCGTAGGTCTTGCCCTTTTCCTGGAGCTTCGCTTCCTCGTAGAACCAGCGGGCGCAGCGGAGCGAATCGGTCACCTCCTCGCCGGTGTAATCGACGAGAGCAATCAGCGCGCTGGCTTCGGGGATCGTCTCGGCGAAGAGCTTCATCGATTCGAGCACGTCGCCTCTGGTGTAGCCGACGAGCGCGTGCGGCATGGTGCCCATGCCCTGGGGCGAATCGAAGAACGGCGCGGTCAGGTCCTGGGACGAGCCGACGAAGCCCTTGACCGCCGGATCGGCCTTCTTCGCCGCCTGGCTGCCGACGGCGGCGCCATAGGCGGCGAGAATGTTCATCTCGGCGCCACTGGCGTGGCGGGCATGCATGTCCATGAAGGCGGCCTTGGGCATAGCCCGGCACATCTCATAGGCGTTGTTGGCCGAGACACAGGGAAAGCCGGTCTTCTGCAGAAGCAGGGTCTCGATTTCGGAAAGCTTGGCCATCGAGCCGGTGATTTCCAGCATCTTGCTTTCGGACGGGACGATGTCGCCCTCCTGGTAGAAGCGCCTGATCTTCACCTCGGGCACGAAACGGCGGACCAGGCGGATCGTCGGCTCGAGGGCCGCTACCACGCGGCGGCGCATGAAGACGGCGAAGGTCACTTCCGAATCGCCATGGGCGGCGACGATGCGGCTGGTGTTGGTGAAATACTTGTCGGTCTGGGCGGCGATGGGACCGGCCCGGAGTGCGATGTCGGCAAGCCGGTCGAGAATAGCCGCAGATTCGAGGGAGAGCGCTGCCTTCCGATCCATCATGGCCTCACCTTCCCGCGAAACCGCCGAAGCGTCAATTCGCGTTGACCGCCTTCACCAGGGCGGCGGCACCCGCCTGCAAGAAATCGACATCGACGCCCGCCGTGATGAACTTGTAGCCGAGCTTGAGATAGATACCGATCCGCTCGGGGTCGCCACCGAAAGCGCCTGCCACCAGATTGTTGGCCTTGGCTGCGGCGGCGATCCGTTCCATGGCCTTGAGGGTAGCCGCCCCGGTGCGGGCGATCGCCGCGCCATTGGAAAGGGTGATCGACAGGTCACTCGGTCCCACGAACAACCCGTCGAGACCGGGGGTGGCGGCGATCGCCTCGACGTTGTTGAGGGCTACGACCGTTTCGATCATGGCGAAGACCTGGGTCAGCCGGTTGGCCTGGCGCAGGTATTCTGCCGGCTGAAGCCCCGAGGCCTGGAGTGCCGTGTAGCCGCCCCAGCTCCTACCGCCCAGCGGCGGATATTTCGCCGCCCTGACCAGGGCCTCGGCCTCGGCCCGGCTGTTGACCATCGGCGCCACCACGGCGGCGGCCCCGGCGTCGAGCACCTGGCCGACGAGGCCCGGCTCGTTCCACAGGATGCGGGCAATGGCCGGCCGGCCGGCGGCATTGATCGCCGCAATCATCGGCACCGCGTCGGAAAAGCCGATCATGCCGTGCTGCATGTCGAGGCAGACGCCGTCCAGCGGCAGCCTCGCCATCTGGGCCGCCAGATGGGTGCTGGGAATCGACATCCACGAGAACAGGAAGGGCTCGGGCCGGGCCAGCCTGGCCTTCAGGTCGTAATGGGAACTGGCCACTAGGTTCCGGCCTTCATCTGGGCGACGGCCTTTTGCAGCAACTCGTCCATGGTGCGGCGGATCTGGTGGTCCGACTGGGTCACCTTCTTGGCATCGAAATCGCCGCGAATCTTGGCGAAGATGTCCTCCTCGCCTGCCGCCTGCAGGTCGGCCTCGATCACCGCCTTGGCGTAGGCCTCGGCGGCAGCCCCGGAGAGGCCGAGCTTTTCCGCCGCCCACAGCCCCAAAAGCTTGTTGCGGCGGGCCACGGCCTTGAAGCGCATTTCCTCGTCGAGGGCAAACTTCCGTTCGAACCCTTCCTCGCGCTTGTCGAAGGTCGTCATGCAAATCTCCTGTGACGGATATCGCCATTGAAATAGCCAGTGGACAGGGCCAAATCAACCTTTCTTGGATATTGTGCGCCGCAACAGAGTCCTGTAAGAGGCCAGCCCGGCGTATCCGGCCCGCCAGGGAACTAGCTGTGGTGCCGGGGGTGTTCCCGGTTTATTGTGCGGCTGTGGATAAGGGTCTTGATGAGGATATTCGACATGAACAGCCGGCGCACCCGCATCTACGAAGGCAAGGCCAAGATCCTGTATGAGGGCCCCGAGCCCGGCACCGTCATCGTCCATTTCAAGGACGACGCCACCGCCTTCAACGCCCAGAAGAAGGCGGTGATCGAGGGCAAGGGCGTGCTCAACCAGCGCATTTCGGAATACATCTTCACGAGGCTCAACGAGCTGGGGCTTCCCACCCACTTCATCCGCTCGCTCAACATGCGCGAGCAACTGGTCCGCGAGGTCGAGATCGTGCCGCTCGAAGTGGTGGTGCGCAATGTGGCGGCGGGCTCGCTGGCCAAGCGACTGGGGCTCGAGGAAGGTACCGCCCTTCCCCGCTCGATCATCGAATTCTACTACAAGAACGACGAGCTCGGCGATCCCATGGTCTCCGAGGAGCACATCACGGCGTTCAACTGGGCCGGGCCCCAGGAGATCGACGACATGATGCACATGGCAATCCGCATCAACGATTTCCTCTCCGGCCTGTTCCTGGGGATCGGCATCAAGCTCGTCGATTTCAAGGTCGAGTTCGGCCGGCTCTACGAGAACGACATGATGCGGATCGTGCTGGCCGACGAGATCAGCCCCGATTCGTGTCGGCTGTGGGACATCAAGACCAACGACAAGCTCGATAAGGACCGCTTCCGCCGCGACATGGGAGGCCTGGTCGAGGCCTATCAGGAAGTGGCGCGCCGGCTCGGCATCATCGCCGCCAACGAGCAGCCGGAACGGTCGAAGCCCAAGCTGGTCAAGTCCGATCTGCACTGATGAAGGCCAAGGTCAAAGTTACGCTGAAGAAAGGCGTCCTCGATCCGCAAGGCAAGGCCATCGAAGGCGCTTTGGGCCATCTTGGCTTTGCCGGCGTCGAGCACGTCCGCCAGGGCAAGTATTTCGAGATCGAGCTCGCCGAGACCGACCGGGCCAAGGCGGCGGCGGCCGTCAAGGCGATGTGCGAGAAGCTCATCGCCAATACGGTGATCGAGAATTACGATATTGAGCTGGCCTGAGGAAGGTTCCCATGGCCGAAGTCACCAACGAGCTGAGCTATAAAGTCCTCAAGCAGATGCAGGGGGACCTGTCGCAGCTGCGCTTCGACATGCGGGACATCAAGCAGCACCTGGCCGGCGTCGAGGAGGGCCTCGCGGGCGTTAACCGCCGGCTTGATCGGCTGGAAGATCGCCCGAACCGGGTCGAGCGCCGGGTGGGCCTGGTGGACCACCAAATTCCATGAAATCGGCCGTCGTCGTCTTCCCCGGCATCAATCGCGAGCGCGACATGATGCTGGCGCTTGAATCGATCACCGGCCAGAAGCCGCTAAGTGTCTGGCATACGGAGACCGAGCTTCCCAAGGTCGATCTGGTGGTCGTTCCGGGCGGCTTTTCCTATGGCGATTATCTGCGCTGCGGGGCCATCGCGGCGCGTTCGCCCATCATGTCGGATATACGCGCCAAGTCCCTGAAGGGGCTCAAAGTTCTTGGTGTGTGCAACGGCTTCCAGATCATCACCGAGGCAGGCCTCCTGCCGGGTGCCCTGGTGCGCAATGCCAGCCTGCATTTCGTCTGCCGGCAGGTGAAGCTCCGGGTCGAGAACATTCGCACTTTCTTCACCAACCGGATGGCGAAGGGTGCTGTCGTTTCCTGCCCGGTGGCCCATGGCGAAGGCAACTACATTTGCGATGCGGAAACCCTCGCCCGCCTCGAAGGCGAGGGCCGCGTGGTGTTCCGCTATGCCGAGGGGACAAATCCCAATGGCGCCATGCACGACATCGCCGGCATCGTCAGCGAGACCGGCAACGTTATCGGCATGATGCCGCATCCGGAAAACATGATCGAACCGCTGCATGGCCGGACCGATTGCCGGCCCCTGTTCGAGAGCCTGCTGGCGGCGTAGATCACGACTTCGTGAAGGGTCTTTTTCGGCAGAGAAGCGTTCCCATATTTGTAACTAAGTTGATTACACTAATACGGAGAACACCCATGGCCTATGATGTTGCAGTGATCGTCGGAAGTCTTCGCAAAGACTCGCTGACGCGGAAATTCGTCAATGCTCTCAAGCCTCTGGCACCGAACGGCATGAGGCTGGAAGTGGTCGAGATCGGCGATCTGCCGCTCTACAACGACGACTGGGAGGCCGATCCTTCGCCTGCCGTCACAGCTTTCCGAAAGCGCATCGCCAGGGCCGATGCGGTGCTGTTCGCGACGCCTGAATACAACCGGTCGGTGCCGGGGGCGCTCAAGAACGCCATCGACGTAGGCTCGAGGCCCTATGGCAAGAGCGTGTGGAACGAGAAGCCCGCCGCCGTCGTCAGCGTGTCGCCGGGGGCGCTGTCGGCATTTGGTGCCAACCATCACCTGCGCCAGGCGCTGGTCTTTCTCAACATGCCGACGCTCGCCCAGCCCGAGGCCTATATCGGCAATGTGGCAAACCTCCTCGATGCGAATGGCGCCTTCGTCAAGACCGAGACCCGCGACTTCATCGGCAAATTTCTGGGCGCGTTCGACACGCTGATCGGGAAGTTCCAGGGCAACCGGAGATCGCTCGCCGCCTGAAAAATTCTCCGCTACACTCCACTTCAAACAATCCGAAGGAAGTGGCATGGCGGATTACTACGATCTCGGTTCCTATTCGCGGCGCGTCACGACCAAATCGGCCGAGGCGCAGCTGTGGTTCGACCGGGGACTGCTCTGGTGTTATGGCTACAATCACGAGGAGGCAGTGCGCTGCTTCGAAAAGGCGGCCGCAGCGGATCCCTCCTGCGCCATGGCCCAGTGGGGCATCGCCTATGGGGCAGGCCCCAACTATAACAAGCAGTGGAAGGCTTTCGATCCGGCCGATCTGGCCCGCTCCATAGAACTCGCCCATGGCGCCACGGAGAAGGCGCTCGCCTTGGCCTCGGGCGCCAGCCCGGTCGAGCAGGCGATCATCGGGCCGCTCGCCAAGCGCTATCCAGCGGGCGATCCCAGCGCCGTCACCCCCATCTGGAACGACGACTACGCGGCGGCGATGCGCGAGACTTACCGGGCGCACGGAAGCGACCTTGACGTTGCCGCGCTGTTCGCCGAGGCGATCATGAACCGCACGCCGTGGACCCTGTGGGACTTGAAAACCGGCAAACCCAGCGAAGGCGCCGACACGGCGGAAGCGATTGCCGTCCTCGAAAAGGCCATGGCGGCCAAGGGCGGCATGAGCCATCCCGGCGTCCTTCACATGTATATTCACCTGATGGAGATGTCGCCCCATCCTGAGCGGGCGCTGAAAGCCGGCGATGCGCTGCGCGACCTAGTGCCCGATGCCGGCCATCTGGTCCACATGCCGACCCACATCGATGTTCTTTGCGGGCATTACCGAGACGTGGTCGAGGGGAACAGCAAAGCGATCGCCGCCGACCGCAAGTATCTCGCCCGCGAAGGAGCGGTCAATTTCTACGCGCTCTACCGCTGCCACGACTATCACTTCAAGATCTATGGGGCGATGTTCCTCGGCCAGCTCCGCCCGGCGCTGGAGGCAGCAGAGGAAATGATCGCGACTCTCCCTGAAAAACTGCTGCGGGTCGAATCGCCACCCATGGCCGACTGGCTCGAAAGCTTCATTCCAATGAAGCTGCATGTGCTGATCCGCTTCGGCCGCTGGATCGACATCATCGGTACCAGCCTGCCCAAGGACCGCGAACTCTTCTGCGTCACCACCGCGCTCACCCACTATGCTAAGGCGGTGGCACTCGCCGCTACGGGCATGGTGCCGGCGGCCGAGGAACAAGCGAAGCTCTTCGAAGAGGCGCGTTCCCGCGTGCCACCATCCCGCTATCTCTTCAACAATACCGCCCTCGACATCCTCAGCGTCGCTGCCGCGATGATGCGGGGCGAAATCGAATACCGGAAGGGCAACCACGACCAGGCCTTCGCCCATCTGCGGCATTCGGTGGAACTCGACGATGGGCTCCCCTACGACGAGCCCTGGGGCTGGATGCAGCCCACCCGCCATGCGCTGGGTGCGCTTCTCCTCGAACAGAACCGGGTCGCGGAGGCGTTCGCCGTGTATCGCGCCGATCTCGGCTTCGATGCCACTCTCAGCCGTTCCTCGCGGCACCCCGACAATGTCTGGAGCCTGCATGGCTATCACGAATGCCTGGTGAAGCTCGGGCGCAGCGAGGAGGCCGCGATCATCAAGCAGCGCCTCGATCTCGCCGCGGCGCGCGCCGACGTCGCCGTCACCGCCTCATGCTTCTGCCGCACCATGACGGCGGCCTGAGATCGTTCCATGTTTAGCGAAGGGAGTAAGGCGGGCTTCACCGCGAGCGGCATTTACTCTGGATTAACGCTTGGGATTGAGGCCCAATCAAGCTGTCTTCACGTGCTTGTCCAAGATGGGGCGCAAGATGATCAAGATGATTTTCGGCAAGAAAAATCCGACCCGGCGGTTGCGGGAACTCGAGGAAAAGCACGAGCTCAGCCAGGCGGTGGTCAACCTGCATTTCCGCGTGGAACGGATGCTGGCCACCGTACCGGCCAAGACCCAGCCGCGCGAGTCCAGCGCCAAGGCCGCCTGAGGCACTTTCCTTTCCATTAGGCATTTGAGATTCCGGGGCGTGCGCGCTAAACGCCGCCCATGACCCCTGCTCCCGACCCCAAAATCACCGCCGAAATCGTCAAGGCCCATGGCCTCAAGCCCGAGGAATATGAGCGTTTTGTGAAGCTCCTAGGGCGTGCGCCGAGCTTCACCGAGCTCGGCATCTGCTCGGCCATGTGGAACGAGCATTGTTCCTATAAATCCTCGAAGAAATGGCTGAGGACGCTGCCCACCAAGGGTCCGCGCGTCATCCAGGGGCCGGGCGAGAATGCCGGCGTCGTCGATGTGGGCGACGGCCAGGCCATCGTCTTCAAGATGGAAAGCCACAACCACCCCTCGTTCATCGAGCCCTATCAAGGCTCGGCGACCGGCGTCGGCGGCATCCTGCGGGACGTTTTCACCATGGGAGCGCGGCCGATCGCGGCCTTGAATGCGCTGCGCTTCGGCGCGCCCGATCATCCCAAGACCCGGCATCTGGTCTCCGGCGTCGTTGCCGGGATCGGCGGCTATGGCAACAGTTTTGGAGTTCCGACCATCGGTGGGGAAGTCAATTTCCATGGCCGCTACAATGGCAACATCCTGGTCAATGCCATGGCGGTCGGCCTCGCCGATACGGACAAGATTTTCTATTCCAAGGCCAGGGGCGTGGGACTGCCGGTCGTCTATCTCGGCGCCAAGACGGGGCGCGACGGCATCCATGGCGCCACCATGGCCTCGGCCGAATTCGCCGGCGATGCCGAGGACAAGCGCCCGACCGTGCAGGTGGGCGATCCCTTCACCGAGAAGTGTCTCCTGGAAGCCTGCCTCGAACTGATGGCGTCGGGAGCGGTCATCGCCATCCAGGACATGGGGGCGGCGGGGCTTACTTCTTCCGCCGTCGAGATGGGGGCCAAGGGCGATCTCGGCATCGAGCTCGATCTGGACAAGGTGCCGTGCCGCGAAGAGGCGATGACCGCCTATGAGATGATGCTCTCCGAAAGCCAGGAGCGCATGCTGATGGTGCTGGACCCGGCGAAGGAGAAAGAGGCGGAAGCGATCTTCCACAAATGGGGCCTCGACTTCGCCATTGTCGGCAAAACCACCGACACGCTGCGCTTCGTGATCAGGCACCAGGGCGAGGTGAAGGCCGACCTGCCGATCAAGCAGATGGGCGATGAGGCGCCGGAATATGACCGCCACTGGATCGAGCCGCCGAAGCTGCCGGTCGTACGCGCCGCCGACGTGCCCGCTCCCAAGGATCTCAGGGCGGCGATCCTCAAGATCGTCGGCTCGCCCGACATGAGTTCACGGCGCTGGGTGTGGGAACAATACGACCATTTGATCCAGTCCAACACGGCGCAAATTCCGGGAGGCGATGCCGGCGTCATCAGGATCGGCCCCAACAAGGCGATTGCCGCCACAACCGACGTGACGCCGCGCTATGTCGAGGCGGACCCCTTCGAAGGCGGCAAGCAGGCGGTGGCCGAATGCTGGCGGAACCTCGTCGCGGTCGGCGCCACCCCCATCGCCATCACCGACAATCTCAACTTCGGAAACCCCGAGCGGCCCGAGATCATGGGCCAGTTCGTCATGGCGGTTCGGGGGATCGGCGAGGCCTGCCGGGCGCTCAACTTTCCAGTCGTGTCGGGCAATGTGTCGCTCTACAACGAGACCATGGGCCAGGCCATCCTGCCCACCCCGGCAATCGGCGGCATCGGCCTTCTCGACGATCTGTCGAAGATGACAACGCTCGCCTTGAAGCAGCCGGGCGACGTCATTCTTCTGATCGGCGGACACGGCAGTCATCTGGGTCAGTCGATCTATCTGCGCGAGGTGCTGGGCCGCGAGGAAGGAGCACCTCCGCCCGTCGATCTCGCCGCCGAAAGATGCCATGGCAACTTTGTGCGGGACCTCATCAATGCGCGCCAAGCCACTGCCGTACATGATGTTTCCGACGGTGGACTCGGGCTCGCATTGATCGAGATGGGGCTCGCCTCGGGGCTTGGCGCTAGGCTCGACCCCCTCGATCACGTTCAGCTCTTCGCCGAAGATCAGTCCCGCTATGTGGTGACCTGTGCCACTTCCGCCGTAGCGGCGATTCTCGGCAAAGCCGCCAAGGCTGGAATCGATGCCATGCGCATCGGCGAAGTCACGGCCGACGCCCGATTGATTATCGGCGGGGCCGCCTCTATATCCCTTGGCGAACTGCGTGGCATCCATGAAGGCTGGTTTCCCGCCTACATGGCCGGCGAGCTTTAGGACCGTAACCCCATGGCCATGAGCGCCAGCGACATCGAACGCTTCATCAAGGAAGCCCTTCCCGACGCGGAGATCACCATCCGCGATCTGGCCGGCGACGGCGACCACTACGCCGCCAACATCGTCTCCGCCGCCTTCAAGGGCAAGTCGCGGGTGCAGCAGCATCAGATGGTCTACGCCGCATTGAAAGGCCGCATGGGCGGCGAGCTGCACGCACTTGCGTTACAAACCGGCACACCAGAGGAGTAGCCATGACCGACATCCACAACTGGATCGACAATGAAGTGAAGACAAACGACGTCGTGCTCTTCATGAAGGGCACGCCGGAGGCGCCGATGTGCGGCTTTTCCAGCCGCGCGACGCAGATCCTCAATAACCTCGGCGTGCCGTTCAAGGGCGTCGATGTGCTGGCCTCGAACGAGGTCCGCCAGGGCATCAAGGACTACACCAACTGGCCGACCATTCCACAACTCTATGTGAAGGGCGAGTTCGTCGGCGGCAGCGACATCATGATGGAAATGTTCCAGTCGGGCGAACTGAAGCAGATGCTCGACGAAAAGGGTGTCGCCAAAGTCACCGCATAGCAGGCCCACTGCCAGCATCCGTTGACCGAAGGCGGCCTTCCGGGCAGGAAGGGCGCCTTGCATGGTCGCCCTCGATTCATCTGACGAACTCCCTTCAAGCCTGCCCTTCGCCGCTCTCCAGGTGGTGAGCTACGTCGTGCCGGCGCATCGTCCGGCGGCAAGGGGCCCATGAACGCCCGGGCCCTCCTTGCCCTTTTCTTCACGGTTGCCGTCTGGGGCGTGGGCCCCGTGTTCATCCGCACCCTGTCGGTCGAGCTGGGTCCCGCCGATCATCTGGCCATCCGCTATGCCCTGGTGAGCCTCGCTTATGTGGCGGGACTGGCGATCATCGGTGGCTGGCGTATCGAGCGGACCGACTGGCCGCGGCTTGCCGTCGTCTCTTTCGTCGGCATGCTGGGCTACAATCTGGGCTCCGCCTTCGGCTTTGCTTATGTCACGGCTGGCATCGGCTCCCTGATCATCGGCACCCAACCGTTGCTCATTGCGCTGCTCGCCAGCCTGGTGGCGCACGAGCGCCTGACCATGGCAACCGGCATCGGCCTCGCCGTGGCCTTCGCCGGAACCGCTCTTCTGGTGTGGAATGACCTCGGCGGGCCGGTTGGCGGCGCCGAGTTCGTGGCCGGCTCCGCCCTTGTCTTCCTGTGCGGCGTGGCCTGGGCGATCTACGTGGTGCTGAGCAAGCCGCTGATCCAGAAATACGGCGCCTACTCCATCACGGCGCTATCGATCTCGCTCGCCGGCTTCGCCATTCTGGCGCTGTTCGCCAGGTCCTCGACCCTTGCGACCGTCTCGGCGATGACGGCCCGCAACTGGCTCGACATGGGGTTCCTGGCGGTGCTGTCGACTTTCATCGCCACCATCACCTGGAACTATGGCGTGGCCCGGCTTCCCGCCGCAGCGGCCGGGGCTTTCATCTATCTGGTACCGATTGTCGGCGTGTTCTCCGGGGCCCTGCTGCTCGGCGAAGCGGTCACCGCGGAAATGCTGGTAGGCGGCGGACTCATCCTTCTGGGCGTCGCCATCGCCCAGTTCGCGCCGCTCGTCAAGTTTGGCGGCAAGTCCCTGGCCGTCGTGGCGCTCGTCTTCGCCGTCACCATGTGGGGCCTCATTCCGGTCGCCATGCGCTATCTGATCCTCGCAACCTCGCCCAACGCCGCCATGGTGCTGCGGCTCTATCCGGCCGGCGTGATCGCCGTGGCGGTGCTGCTGGTGGTCGGAGTGAAGCCTATCGCCTGGCGCGACTGGGGCCGCATCGCCATCGCAGCCCTTGCCGGCAATGTCGCCTATCAGGTGCTGGCGGCCCATGGCATGCAGTCGGTGCCGGCGAGCTGGACCGGATTGATCTTCGGGCTCGAGCCGGTGTTCATAGCGCTTTTCGCGGTGGTGCTGGCGGGCGAACGGCTCACTGCTTGGCTCATCGCCGGCATCGGGCTTGCCCTTCTCGGCACGCTGGCGCTGATGCTCGGGAGTTCGCTCGTACCAGCGAGCGAGGTGAGCCCGCTCGGTCTCCTTCTCGTGACCCTCAGCACCATGGGCTGGGGCATCTACACGGTGGCGATCCGGCCGGTATCACAGCGGCTGGGCGCTTTCGAGGTAGCCTGCCTGGCGCTCGGCCTGTCGGCCCTGCCGATGATCTTCTTCGTGCCCCCCGACCTGCCGCAGGTCGCTCAATCCATGGACCTCAGCCAGTGGCTGGCGGTGGGCTTTGCCGTCGTCTTCGGCACCTTCCTCGCCACCGCCGCCTGGAACTACGGGCTGGGCCACATGGAAAGCTCGCTGGCCGGCGTCTTTCTCTACGTTCAGCCCATCGTGGCGGCGGCCGGCGGCATAGTGATCCTCGGCGAGCCCCCGACCTGGCCGCTCGCTGCCGGCGGCGCCCTGATCATCGCCGGAGTGGCCCTCGCCCAGTTCGGGCCTCGCCTGCGCCGAACGCAATTTGCCGCCGAGAACCCTTAGGCTAAGGCTCCGCACCATGACCACCGCCCTCCCCAGCCGCTGGTATTTCACCCCCACCATCATCGTCGTCGCCGGCTGTCTGGTGGCGATGGTCAATTTCGGCGTGCGTTCGAGCTTCGGCCTGTTCACCGTGCCGATCTCCGAAGCCCACCAGTGGCCGCGCGAATATTTCTCCTTCGCCATGGCGCTACAGAATCTCCTGTGGGGCATTGCCACACCTGTCGCCGGCGCCGTCGCCGACCGCTATGGCGCAGCCCGGGTGCTGATGGGAGGTGCGGTTCTCTACGCCTTTGGCACGCTGGTCATGGCGGTCGCCGCAGAGCCTCTCCTGTTCAATATCGGTGGCGGCATCATCGTCGGCGCCGGCATCGCCGCCTCCTCCTTCGGCATCGTCATGGCTGCGCTTGGCCGTATCGTGCCGCCCAACCGGCGCTCCTGGGCCTTCGGCATCGCCACCGCCTCGGGCTCGCTTGGCCAGTTCGTCTTCGCGCCGCTCGGCGGGGCCATGATCGCCGCCTATGGCTGGCAGACGGCATTGATCATCCTCGCCGCCTCGACCCTGCTGATCGTCGTCTTCGCCGTGCCGCTCCTGGCGCAGAATGCCTCGGGCAGCAAGGCAAGTGACGGCGAGGCCGACATCACCATGGGCCAGGCGATCGCCAGCGCCTTCGGCCACCGCTCCTACATTCTTTTGACCTCAGGGTTCTTCGTCTGCGGTTTCCAGCTTGCCTTCATCACCGTGCATCTGCCGCCCTATCTGGCCGAGCACGGGATCAGCAAGGAATTCGCCGGACTGGCCGTAGGCCTGATCGGCCTGTTCAACGTGGCAGGCTCCTACGCCTCGGGGTTGATCGGCGGAAAATTCCAGAAGCGCGTGCCGCTCAGCCTCGTCTACGTGGCGCGCTCGCTGGCCATTGCGGTGTTCATCCTGCTGCCGATCATCGCCACATCGACGCTCCTGTTCACCGCCAGCATGGGGCTCCTGTGGCTCTCCACCGTGCCGCTCACCATGGGGCTGGTGACGGTAATGTTCGGCACCCGTTACATGGCGACCCTTTACGGCTTCGTGTTCGTGAGCCACCAGTTGGGCTCGTTCTTCGGCGTGTGGCTGGGCGGCATACTATACGACCGGTTCGGCAGCTATGATCCCGTGTGGTGGATGGCAGTGGCGCTCGGGGGGTTCGCGGCCCTTGTCAACCTGCCGATCCGCGAAGAGCGGGCGCCCAACTTCGCCGCGGCCTGAGCCATGGGCTGGCCGGGCCACCGTCTGGCGATGTCGCTCTTTGCCGGCGTCATACTGGCGTGGCTCGCGCTGATGGCGGTGGTGATGCGGCAAGCAGCCCTGCCGCCGGAGGCCAGCGGCACCATGCTGGCGGTGTTCGAGCCCGCCACCTCTGCCGACGAGATCTTCGTCCGCCTCACCCGGGCCAATGCCAGGCCGGTTCGCCCCACCGCCTTCGGCTTCATCTGGATCGTGGCGGGCGATGCGCCGGGACTTGCCGGCAGGCTTCGCCGCGAGGGGGCGATCGGCGTCTATCGCGACCTGCCGATCAGCCCGACGATTGCCGGCTGCTTTGCCTTCGCCGACGCCGAGGTGTCGGGCCTGCTGGCACCTTGATCAGCACTCGCCATGCTCGGCTGCCAGCGCAAGTTTAATCCTCCGTTTACGGAACAGGCGGACACTTCTCCCCATATACGAGGTTCAGGAGACCGATCGCGGAGGAACCAATGACCGACCGGGACTTTGCCTGCCAGCTGCATGGCTGGAGTCTGACGACGGCGGAAATCATGTACCGCATGCCGGATTTTCGCGACATCCTGCAGACCTTCGTCTGGCAGGACTACGACCTCGCTCCGAAGTTTCCGCGCCTCATCAAGTTCCTCGATTTCTGGTCGCACAATCTCGACGGACCGCTGGCCGCGGTGCGCGTTGCCCATGCCAGCATCATCGGCCCGGTGGAGCTCCGCCACATCGGCCATGAGTGGCGCCTGCACTGAAACGACAACGGCGGGGTCTCCCCCGCCGTCGGCAATTGCCAGAAGCTCGATCGATCAGCGCGAATAATATTCGACGACGAAGTGCGGTTCCATCTGCACCGGATAGGGGACGTCGGTGAGGGCGGGAATCCGCACCAGCCTGGCGCTCATCGCCTTGTGGTCGACCTCGACATAATCGGGCACGTCGCGCTCGGCCAGCTGGGCGGCTTCCAGCACCACCGCCAATTCCTTGGCCTTGGCGGTCAATTCGATCGAATCGCCGGCCTTGATGCGCATTGACGCGATAGTCACCCGGCGGCCGTTGACCTTGACATGGCCGTGGCTGACGAACTGGCGGGCAGCGAACATGGTGGGCACGAACTTGGCGCGATAGACGATGGCGTCGAGGCGGCGTTCGAGCAGGCCGATCAAATTTTCCGAGCTATCGCCGGTCATGCGCGAGGCTTCCTCGTAGATCTTGTGGAACTGGCGCTCCGAGATGTTGGCGTAATAGCCCTTGAGCTTCTGCTTGGCCTTGAGCTGGATGCCGAAGTCCGAGAGCTTGCCCTTGCGACGCTGGCCATGCTGGCCGGGGCCATATTCGCGCTTGTTGACGGGGCTCTTGGGGCGGCCCCAGATATTCTCGCCCATGCGGCGGTCGATCTTGTGCTTGGCGGTCTGGCGCTTTGTCATTTACGGTCTCCAATCATAAAAGTCTTGGACCCACCCTCCTTGGCGCCGGTCTCCCGGCCGACAGAGCCTTGCGGCTCACGGGCAAGCAAACACGGGGCGCTATGGCCCCGTGCTGGCCGGTCGTTTAGACCGGCAGAGACCTTCTGTCAAACCGGCATTTCGAGGATCTCGTGGGCCGGAAACCCCATGGCGGCGTAGGCGGCAAGGGTGGCCGCGGCGCCGCGCTCCGCCGAGGTGAGAATGACGGTGCCGTGGGCCGGCGGAGCAAAACCTGCCTCATGGCGCGGGGTTTCGTCGAGGACATCGGCGACCCGGCGGGCAATGGCCGGGGCCGGGTCGATGTAGTGCACCTCCCAGGGCGCTACCTTGGCGATCTCATCGACCAGCAGCGGATAGTGGGTGCAGCCCAGCACGACGACGTCGGTGCGCTTGCCGTCGCGCTTGCGAAAGGCCGGTGCTATCTCGCGGCGGAGTTCCTCAAGATCGATCGCCTGGCCTCTAAGCTTCTCCTCGGCCATCTCGGCAAGTCTCCGGGCCCCGTGCAGGAACACCTGGCAGTGATAGGCATAGGTGTGGATCAGCGCATGGGTATATTCGCGGCTGACGGTGCCGGGGGTGGCAAGAACGCCGACGATGCCCGACTTGGTCCAGGCGGCGGCGGGCTTGATCGCCGGCACGGTGCCGACGAAGGGCACCTTGTAGCGCTGGCGCAACTGCGCCAGTGCTATGGTCGAGGCGGTGTTGCAGGCAATCACCACGATATGCGGATCAGTGCGCGCAATCAGGCGGCCAATCACCTCGATGATGCGGGCTACGAGGGCCTCCTCCTTCCAGGCGCCATAGGGAAAGCCCGCACTGTCGGCGGCATAGACCAGCCGGGCCTCGGGCAATTGCGCCCGCACGGCGCGGGCGACGGTCAGGCCGCCCATGCCGGAATCGAACAGGAGAATGCGGGGCGTGGTCATGGTCGCAGGTGCCCGGCCCCGCCAGTAGCAAGCGAATAGCGAGTAGCGAATAGCGAATAGGTGAGCTGAAGCAACCTGCTATTCGCTATTCGCCATTCGCTACTCACTTCTCATTCTCCTTCCTTCGCTCATGGGCCCGGGTCAGCGAGGCGACCATGCCGCGGAGCGAGCGCACTTCCTGCTCGGTCAGGGCGGCGCGGGCATAGAGGTTGCGGATATTGCGCAGCATGCCGGGTTTTTTGTCGGCGGTCTTGAAGAAGCCCGCGGCATCGAGTTCGCGTTCGAGATGGTCGAAGAAGCCGAAGAGTTCCTCCTTGGTGGCGGGCCTGGTGTCGGGTGTTTGCAATCCCGGCCCGTCGAGGGCGGCAAGCTCCGGCGTCTCCTGGCCGAGGCTTGCGGCCTCAAGCTTGTACCATTCATAGCCAACGAGTAGCACGGCTTGCGCAATGTTGAGCGAAGCAAAGGCCGGATTGACCGGAGCGGTGACGATGATATCGGCCAGCGACACCTCGTCGTTGTTAAGGCCCCAGCGCTCGCGGCCGAAGAGCAGGCCGACGCGCTCGCTGCGGGCGATGCGGGCGCGCATGTCGCGGCCCGCCTGCTCGGGCGTGATCACCTCCTTGGTCATGCCGCGCGGCCTCGCGGTGGTGGCATAGACATAGGAGGCGTCCTCGACCGCCGCGGTGAGGCTTTGATGAACGGCGGCCCGCTCGATGATCCAATTGGCGCCGGACGATGACGTCAGCGCCTTGTCATTGGGCCAGCCGTCGCGGGGGCTGACGAGGCGCAGTTCGTGCAGGCCGAAATTGGCCATGGCGCGGGCCGCGGTGCCGATATTCTCGCCAAGCTGCGGGTTGACCAGCACCACGAAGGGGGCCGGTCCCAGCACCTGATTGCGCGTCTTGTCGGTTCCCGCCATCGCCAATGGAGATAGCGGGAACCACGTTGAACCGGAAGGACATTTGCCAGGCCAGGCTTGGGCCTGCGACATTAAAACCATTCTAAACAACTGATCCAGATGGATATTGTCAAAGAATGCGGTTGACAGGATCGGCTCCATCCAATATCCGAGTTTTTTAGTCGGATTATATCGCGCCGAATTCTGAGAGGGTATTGATGTCTGTTACTGCTGCGCCATCCTTCCGCCTTGCTCTGGGGCTGGCCTGTCTCCTGTCGCTGGCCGCCCCGGCCCTCGCCGAGGATCCGGTGATCTACGAGTTGAGCCTCAAGGGCACCGCCTTCACGCCGGCCGAGTTCGAGGTTCCGGCCGATAAGGCCTTCATCATCAAATTCAGCAACGGCAATGCCGCACCTGCCGAACTCGAGGCCAAGGAGCTCAACATTGAGAAGGTGGCGCCGGGAAATTCTGTTATCATTGTGCGGGTGAAAGCGCAGCGGCCGGGGAAATATCTCTTTGTCGACGAATTTCAGGAAAACGTCGCCAAGGGCACTGTGATCGTGAAGTAGGACAGGGCCGTGATCGGCGCACTCATCATCGTTTTCCGCGAAGTCATCGAGGCCGGACTGATCATCGGCATTGTCGCCGCGGCGACCCAGCGGGCGCCGGGCAGCCGGCTATGGATCGCCGGCGGAGCGGCCGGCGGCATTGGCGGGAGCATACTGGTCGCTGCCTTCATGGGCGCCATCGCCACAGGCTTCGGCGGCTTCGGCCAGGAACTGCTCAATTCCCTCATCCTCGCCACCGCTGTGGTCATGCTGACCTGGCACAATGTCTGGATGGCGCGGCACGGCCGGTCGATCGCCGATGAAATGTTTCTGGCGGGCCGCGAAGTGGCGGAAGGGAGAAGGCCGCTGCTCGCGCTCGCGGTGGTGGTCGGCATGGCGGTCTTACGCGAAGGGGCCGAGGTGGCGCTGTTCCTCTATGGCGTGGCGATCAGCGACGGCGGCTCGGGCCGGGCCCTCCTCGCCGGCGGGCTCATGGGACTGGGGCTCGGAGCCCTGGTCTCGGCCCTCACCTATTACGGCCTGTTGCGCATCCCGACCCGGCAACTGTTCCTGGTGACCAGCTGGCTCATCGCCCTTCTCGCCGCCGGCATGGCGGCCCAGGCGGTGTCGCTCCTCGAGCAGGCGGGAACCGTCGAGTTCCTGGGCACGATCGCCTGGAACAGTTCGGCACTCCTTTCCGAAAAGTCGATCTTCGGCCGCATCCTGCACACCCTGGTCGGCTACAGCGAACAGCCGACGGTGCTACAGCTTGCGACCTATCTCGCAACCCTTGTCGCGATCTTCGTTCTGATGCGGATTTTCAGGCCTTCCGGGGCTTCTCCCGGCAACTCGGCGGCGCGCGCTGCTGCCGAGTAGGCAAGCGCCCATTGCATTTGATTCAAATTGCCTGTGGACAGTTAAGCAACCGTTCAGCACGTTTGTTTGCCATTCTTTCAGCATGAGCGCCCGCTCCCTAGATACGGAACCGGGACGTGCGCGGCATGGGGATTGCAGACATGGCTCTCACCGCATCGGCACTGCCAAGACCTCCGGACGACCGGCTGCGCGACAAGCTAAGGACGGCGCGACTGGCCCAGGGCGAGAAGATGGCGGCGATCGTCAGCCTGCGCGATGCTGCCACCCTGCGGCTTGCCATGCTGCGCGACGAGCTTCTGCCGATCGCCGGGGCAAGCGCCGAAGCGCGGGGGTTTATCGATCTAGCCCTGGTGCCGGGCGACCCGGCGCGCCTGTGGATCGACATGGTGAGCTATGTGGTCATGGCGCCCTCCCCACGCATTTACCGGCTGCAGCGCGATACGCTCGATGGCCATGAGGTGGTGCATGAAACCGCCGACCTCGCCGAGATGACCGAGGCAGTCATCAACCACATTGCCCACCGGATGATCGAACGCCAGCATCATCTGGTTTTGTCCCTGCCGCAGCCAGCCGTGATGCCCGGCACGCCGCGCTGGTGGCTGGTGCTGGCAGGCCTTGGCGGTTTTGCTGCCGGCGCATCGCTGGTGTGGCTGGCCATCAGGTTCTAACGGCCGCTGCCGCAGCGATCCAGGCGGCGATGCGCCCGGTCGCATGGCGGCAATGCCAGTCAAACCGGATAATAGCGCTGGGGTTCGGCGGTGACGAACCAATCTGGCAGCGGCCAGCGGCCGGGGATGTGCTTCACCGACCAGCGGGCAATCGCCTGCAGAATCGGCAGGATGTCGGCTCCCTTGGCGGTCAGGTGATATTCATGGCGCAGCGGGTTAACCTGATAGGGCCGGGCCGCGATCAGCCCCTGGCGCTCCAGGAGCGCCAGCCGGTCGGCGAGAATGTTGGTTGAAATTCTTTCCGGCATGGCCAGCAAATCGCTGTAACGGCGGCGGCCCGCGAAGATGGTACGCAGCACGACGAGCGTCCACTTGTCGCCGAAAATATCGAGCCCCGAGGCGACCGGACATTGAGAACGGTGTTCCATATCGGATGCTTTCGTTTGCCTGAGCCTAATAGTCACTTTTCTATTGCAAGTCATGTTCAATCTGGTAACTTGCATAATACAAGTGAAGGGAGGGACCGATGACCAGCCACCAGGGCCGCTGCCAGTGCGGCGCCGTCAGCTTCGACGTCACGGCCGAGCCGATCATGTCGGGCTTCTGTCATTGTCTCGATTGCCAGAAGGCCAGCGGCGCTCCTCATGTCATGCATGTGGCGTTTCCGGAACAGGCGATCCGCGTCCGCGGCGAGACCAGGGGATTTCAATCGCCGGCCGATTCCGGCGGCACAGTTACCCGCGAATTCTGCCCCATCTGCGGCAGCCGGCTGTTCGGTTCATCGACCACCTTGCCGGGAATGAAGACCGTTCATGCCGCGGCCTTCGACGACCCCGCCGCTTTCAGCCCGATGATGACGGTCTATGCCAAGCGAGCCTTGCAGTGGGACCAGGTTGCGGCCAATCTGCCTTCATTCCTCGCCATGCCGCCCAACCCATGAGTCTCGATCAACGCCTGCGCCAATTGCTTGCGCCCCATGGCGCCGAGAGCAAGCGCATGTTCGGCGGCACCTGCTTTCTGATCGGGGGCAACATGCTGATCGGCACGCTGAAGGATGGTCTTATCGTGCGGGTCGGCAAGGAGGCCCATGGCAAGGCGATCGGCCGCAAGGGGGCGAGGACCTTCGACATGACCGGGCGCCCGATGGAGGGCTTCGTCTCGGTCGACGGCGACGCAGTGAAGAGCGATGCTGCGCTTCGCCAGTGGGTCGACCTGGCGCTCGCCTTCGTTCACACCCTGCCGCCCAAGGCAAAGAAACCGGCGAAGGATCGGAAACGCTAGTACCGGGTTTTCCGCACTCCGGCGGGCTGCGGCAAAATCGGCAACACTTGCCGGAGTCCCTGTGGCACACTCACAGTGTCCGTATCTCAGGGAGGACCCCATGCCGGATCACAATTCACCATCGCGCGCCCGTCAGCTCAGCCCGCTGCGCAATTCGACCGCCGCAACCACCGTCAGCGAACTGGTCGCCGAACAGCTCCGCCATTTCTCCATCGACCCGGAAAGCGAACATGGCCGCGCCATGGCCGCCCTGGCCAGCAGTCTCTACGAGGCAAATCTCGCGGCCCAGGATCTCGTCGCCATCACGGCCAAGTCGTTGTCGGGTCTCGACCGCAAGGACCGCATCGCCTGGTTCAACGCCAAACGCTTCGCCTGCTTCCAGCTGGCCAAGGTGCTCGACAATCTCCAGACCCCGATGCGCCACACCTATCAGTCGCTGGCCGGCCGGCGTGGGCCCGAGGCCGCCCGCGGTCCCTATCCAATCTTCGACAACGTGACCGCGATCTTCTCGGCAACTCCGGTCATAGCCCGCACCGCCACCTATCTCTATGCCTGTGTTGAATGGGTGGAGGATGCCTTCAAGGGCAAGGAACTGCTGCACGAAATCTATTCGCGCCTCCTCAACCCGACGTCGGTGAGTCTTGCCAACCACATCGTCGACGTCGAAGCGGGACCGCTGGCGCACGACTATTTCGCCTGGAACTTCAACTCCGGCATGGCCGCCGTCGATGGCACGCTCGCCCACCTGGTCGGCTACCAGGACATCGTGCTGTCGAGCCGCAACGTCTATGGCGGCGTCTATCAGCTGCTGCACGACTGGTACGGCAAGCGCAGCAATCTCGATGTCGCGGTGCGCTGGTTCGACGGATTCACGACGGATGAATTCGCCAGCGCGCTCGCAAGGGTCAAGCAGGACTGCGCCGACCGGCTAGCGGCAGGCCGCCGCATCTATGTCTATCTCGAAAGCCCCTGCAACCCGCATGGCCATGTGCTGGATGTGGCCGGCATCTGCCGCATTGCCCACCGGGCCGGTCTCACGGTCATCTGCGACGCAACCGTCGGCACGCCATTCTTGCAGCCGGTGCTGCGCCGCGACGATCCAATGGAGAGGCCCGACTATGTCATCCACTCCTACACCAAGGATCTGGCCGGTTACGGAGCTACCACGGCGGGCGTGGTGATTGCCCGCAACGCCCACATGTTCCTGCCCAAGGGCAGTAGCGCCACCATCACCGGCCCCGATGGACAGAAGCAGACGGTCAATTGGGACGAGACCCTGTTCTGGAATGTCTATTATATTAAGGGCGCCTTTCTCGATGCCGACAAGGCCTATGAGGTGATCAACGGCATGCGCACATTGGAGCTGCGCATGTTGTCGAAATGCATCACCACCATCGCCCTGGCCCGCGCCCTCAATCAGCACCCGCGCATTACCGTCAACTGTTCGGCCGTACCCGGCCATCCCAATGGGCGCTTGCGTGAGGCCAACATGTTTCTCGGCCTGCCGGCGCCGCTGTTCACCATCGATTTCGAGCCCCGCTCCGGCGAGGCACCCTTGCCGCGCGATGCCTTCAAGGCGTTCTTCGACATGCTCGAGCCGACCTTCGGCCTGCAGGTGAGCCTCGGTCAGACCAATACCGTGGTGCTTTGCCCGGCCCTTACCAGCCACTCGGAAATGTCGAATGACGCCCTGGCCGAAGCCGGGATTTCGCCCACCACCATCCGCATCGCGGTCGGCAACGAGGACCCGCGGGTGCTGCTCGCCCATATCGCGCGGGCCGGCGAGCTTGCCTTCGAGGCCGCCGCTCCCGGCTTCTCGGCGGGATTCATGGCGGCGGCCGATGTCGACCGGCTCTATGAGGAGACCTATGTCGACGTTCACCGCCGCTATGTGAGGAGCCGTCCCAACATGGCCGAGCTGATGCGCTGAAATCTCAGGCGGCCTTGTGGCGATCGACCACCCGCTGCAGGAGCGGAACATACTGGCGGAAGGGCGGTGTCACCATCGCCGGGTCCTTGCCGCCATCGTCCCAGATGCGCACCTTGACCGCCTCGCGGAAGAAGGGATTTCTCTCGAACTCCCGTACTTCGGCATCGCTCATCGGTCCGCCCTGCAATGACAGGGTGTGCTTCGAGGCCTCCGACAAACGGCTGTAGTAGACGGCTTCCGTGGCGCAGAGATAGCGCTTGGCCGGTACATGCAGCCTGACGCATTCGACGATCACGGCCGGGAAAAAGGGCGCCAGCACGGCCGCTCCAGCTTCCTCATGGAAATTATCGCGCACATCGCCGAGCGACAGGGTGCCGAACTCGCTGGTGTAATGTCCGATGTCGTGAAGGAGTGCGGCGGCCACCAGTTCCTCGGGTGCCCCTTCGCTTTCGGCCAGCACGGCACCCTGCAGCATGTGCTGGGCCATGGTGACGGCCTCGCCCAGGTAGGATTCGGCTCCGCGCCGCTCGAAGATGTCGGCGATGAACTCGACGATGTTGGCGCGATTCAATGGCGGCTGGCTCACAGTGAAACGCCCTCTTCCTCTTCGATGGCCGCAAGCGTCGACAGGAGCCCGTCCTTGTCGGCGTAGCAGCCCTGGAGCCAGCGCTTGCCGCTGCCGGAAAAGCTCTTGCGGGCGTGCAGCACGCGGGTGTTGTCGACGATGAAGAGTTCGCCGGGTCTGAGCTTGAAGGTCACTTCCATCGTCTTGTCCTCGATCAGCTCGGCCAAGCGGCGGTAGGCGGCGTAATAGCCGGCCATGTCGTCGTAGGGAATGTCGGTGAAGGCGGCGGCCGAACGGTTATTGAAGCGGATGGCGATCAGTTCGCCATCGGGGCCGAGCTCGATCAGCGGCCGCTTGGCGCGGAGCCTGACGCCCTTGGAACCCGCATATTCGAAGCGGGCGCAATGCCGGTTGAGGAGATCGAAGCCGCGCCGGTTCTCCTGCTGCAGGCGCTCCACTACTTTGAAGCCGTCGACGACGATCGAATCGCCACCCTCGACGCTGTTTTCCAGACAGGCGAGAATCTGCAAGGTCGGCACCGGATCGCGATAGGGATTGTCGGTGTGGGCCTGAAGTCCCAGATTGGTGTAGGCGAGATTGTTGGGATTGACCTCGGCGCGGACGTCGAAAAAGCGCCCGTAGTTGGTCTCGCGCACGAAACCGAAGAGCTCCGCCACTTGGCACAAGCTGCCGCTGCCGGTGGGCGTTTCAGTCATCACCGCGAAGCCAAAGCGGCGCACGGCGGCGAGCCAGCGGCCCAGGGCTTTCCGGCTGCCGCTCACTTCGGCAAAGCTCACCGATGGCACCTGCGATTGCAGGCCGCAGTCCCAACGCACGATCTCCGGTCCAGTCCAGCCCACCTGCCGCGCCATCGCCCTGTCATAGGCGTGGGCCGTTAGCCAGCCCAAATCATAGGTGACCGTTTTTCCTTCCGGCTCGAAGCGCACCACGAGGCCGTCGCCCGACAGTTGGGCCGACGCGATACGTGTTGCTGCCGGAATGTCGAGGACGGTGATGAGCCGCTGGCCGTTGCCGGGACTGCGGGTTTCGGCATCAGGCGCATTGTCGCGAAGCCACAGGGCGTGGAAGCGGCGGGGCCGGCCTTCGAGGCTCACCTCGATTGCGCCGCCGCCATCAATGGGGTGGATTTCGGAAACCTGCATGATCGTCGCTCCTTCGCCCCATCTTTCCGGTTGAATTGCTCCCGCGCAAGCCCCCTGCTATAGGCTCGGCCCGAATTTGTGTAGCGCAAAAGAGGCAATTCCCCCATGGCGAAGATCAAGGTCCGGAACCCGGTTGTCGAGCTCGACGGCGACGAGATGACCCGCATTATCTGGGACCTGATCAAGCAGAAGCTGATCCGCCCCTATCTCGATGTCGATCTTCACTATTATGACCTTTCGGTCGAGAACCGCGATGCTACCGGCGACCAGGTGACCATTGATGCCGCCAACGCCATCAAGAAGCATGGCGTCGGCGTCAAGTGCGCCACGATCACCCCGGACGAGGCCCGGGTCAAGGAATTCGGCCTGAAGCAGATGTGGAAATCGCCCAACGGCACCATCCGCAACATCCTGGGCGGCGTCATCTTCCGTGAACCGATCATCTGCGCCAACGTGCCGCGCCTCGTTCCCGGCTGGACCCAGCCGATCATCATCGGCCGCCACGCTTTCGGCGACCAGTACCGGGCCACCGACTTCACATTCCCCGGCAAGGGCACGCTCACCATCAAGTTCGTCGGCGAAGACGGCAAGGTGATCGAACGGGAAGTGTTCAAGGCACCGGGCGCCGGCGTCGCCATGGCGATGTACAATCTCGACGAGTCGATCGAGGAATTCGCCAGAGCCTCGCTGAACTACGGGCTGGCCCGCAACTATCCCGTCTACCTCTCGACCAAGAACACCATCCTCAAAGCCTATGACGGGCGCTTCAAGGACATCTTCCAGACCGTCTTCGAGGCCGAATTCAAGGCCGAATACGTGAAGCGCAAGCTCACCTACGAGCATCGGCTGATCGACGACATGGTGGCCTCGGCGATGAAATGGACCGGTGGCTATATCTGGGCCTGCAAGAACTACGATGGCGACGTGCAATCGGATCTGGTGGCGCAAGGCTATGGTTCCCTCGGCCTGATGACTTCGGTGCTGATGACGCCGGACGGCAAGACGGTCGAGGCGGAAGCCGCCCACGGTACGGTCACCCGCCACTACCGCCTGCACCAGCAGGGCAAGCAGACCTCGACCAACTCCGCCGCCTCGATCTTCGCCTGGACCGGCGGCCTCAAGCATCGCGCCAAGCTTGACGGCAATGAGGCGCTCGCCAAATTCGCCGCGACATTGGAGAAGGTGACGGTTGCGACCATCGAAGAAGGCAAGATGACCAAGGATCTCGCCGTGCTTATCGGGCCCGATCAAGGCTGGCTCACCACCGAAGGCTTCCTCGATGCGATCGATGCAAACTTGCAGAAGGCCATGGCATGACCGCGCTGACCGGCGGCTGCCAGTGTGGCGCGGTGCGCTACCGGATTACTGGGCCCCTCGGCAAGGCCGGCATCTGCCATTGCCGCATGTGCCAGAAGGCCTTCGGCAGTTTCGGCGCGGCACTGGTGAAGGTGGCGGTGGCCGATCTTGCCTGGACACGCGGCACGCCCGGCAGCTTCCGCTCTTCGGCAGTCGTCGCCCGCGGCTTCTGTTCCGCCTGTGGCACGCCGCTCTTCATGCGCGAGGATGGCGATCCGCGTTACGAGATTTCCATCGGCAGCCTCGATGATCCGGGCGCCATCGGGCCGATGACCGATCAGTCGGGCATCGAAAGCCGGGTGCCGTGGTTTGCCAGCATGTTCACCTTGCCCGAGCGCACGACGGCCGAGTGTCGTTCAGCGGAGGACCTGGTGAAGCTCAAGAGCCTGCAACATCCCGATCATGACACGGAGCATTGGCCATGACAGATAGAGTTCCCATCACCGGCGGCTGCCAGTGCGGCGCGGTGCGCTATGCGATTCATGGGGCGCTGGAAAATCCGCACATCTGCCATTGCCGCATGTGCCAGAAGGCCTTCGGCAATTATTTCGCCGCCCTCGTCGGCGCCAAGAAGGCGGAGCTACAATGGGCCAGGGGCAAGCCGGAATTCTTTCGCTCCTCGGAGATCGTCGAGCGCGGCTTCTGCCGCGACTGCGGTACGCCGCTGTCCTTCGCCTACGACCACTCGGAGCGCATCGCCGTGTCGATCGGCTCGCTCGACGAACCTTCGGCGGTGACGCCGGCACACCAGTTCGGCATCGAAAGCCGCCTGCCCGTTTTCGCCCTGCTGCACGAGCTTCCCGGCACCCGCACCGAAGACGACGTTCCACCCGACATGATGGCAAAACTCAAAAGCCGCCAACATCCCGATAGGGAGCGGTAGACTTACGCGGTCCTGAGACCATCAGCAGCGGTTGATTTTGCCGAGGCCATCAGCGCGCGGCGGGCGCGGATTTCATCGTTCATTGCCAAGATCGCGGTGGAGGCGGTCGTCTCGCACACCGCCGGCACCATGCCATGGATCGCGGCGGCGAAGGCGGCGCGGAACAGCCGTGCCGAAAACCGCAAGGCGAAGGCCATATGCTCGAAATAGGATTCACCCACGGCGGCAGGATGGTCGGTGAAGGTCTTGGTCAGGATGCTCATGCGAATTCCCCTCGGCTGTGGGTGAAGTATGCCTCGGGGGCCAGGGGATGTGCTCCCAAACCGGTTGACGGCAGGCGTTAGTTTTAGGATATTATCCCAATGTCTCAGGTATTACCTTCACTCGATCCCAGAGACCGCGAGATTCTTCGCGAGTTGCAGCGGGATTCGGCCCAGTCGATCGAGACCCTTGCCGGCAAGGTTCACCTCTCGCGCAATGCCTGCTGGCGGCGGGTGAAGCTCCTGGAAGAGGCGAGCGTCATCAGGGCCCAGGTGGCGCTGCTCGATCCGGCCAAGCTCAATCTCGGGCTCACCGCCTTCATCGCCATCCGCACCGCCCGGCACGAACCCGAGTGGCTGATCAAATTCGCCGCCGCGGTCAAAGACATTCCGGAAATCATCGGCGTCTACCGCACCACCGGCGAGACCGACTATCTGTTGCAGGCGGTGGTGCCCGACATCGCCGGCTATGACGCGCTCTACAAGCGGCTGATCGCGCGTATTCCGCTGACCGACGTGTCGTCGAGCTTCGTCATGGAGAAGATCAAGGAGACGACGGCCCTGCCGCTCGACTATGCCGGGTGATCAGCCGGAGATGGCCTGGCGGATCGCGGCCAATGCTTCGTCGGCCTTTGCCGCATCGGGGCCGCCGGCCTGGGCCATGTCGGGCCGGCCGCCGCCGCCCTTGCCGCCGAGCAAGCCTGCGCCGACGCGCACCAGATCGACGGCATTGAAGCGCGAAGTCAGGTCACTGGTCACCCCGACGATCAGCCCGGCGCGGCCCTCGTCATTGAGGCCGACCAGCGCCACGACGCCGGAGCCGAGCTTGGCCTTGCCGTCATCGACCAGACCCTTGAGGTCGTTGGGCGAGATGCCTTTGAGAACCCGCGCCATGAATTTTACGCCATTCACGTCGCTGATGCCATCGTCGCCCTTGGTGGCACCTCCGCCGAGGGCCAGCGCCTTCTTCGCCTCCGCTAGCTCACGCTCGAGCCGGCGGCGCTCGTCGATCAGGGCCTCGATGCGGGTGACGATATCGGACTGCGGAGCCTTCAGCGCCGCCGCCGCCGCCTGCACCCGGCGATCCTGTTCCTCGAAATAGGCGCGCGCCGCCGGGCCGGCCAGCGCCTCGATCCGCCGCACCCCGGCGGCTACCGCACTTTCGGACAGGACCTTGATGAGGCCGATGTCGCCGGTGGCGCGTACATGGGTGCCGCCGCACAGTTCCAGGGAATAGATGGGCCGGCCGGCGCCATGTTCATTGCGGCCCATCGAAACGACGCGCACCTCGTCGCCGTATTTCTCGCCAAATAGCGCCATGGCGCCCTCGGCGATCGCCGCATCGACCGACATGAGCCGGGTCGTCACCGCATCGTTCTGCAGCACCATCTCGTTAGCGATCTGCTCGACCTGGGCAATCTCATCGCGGCTCATCGCCTTGTTGTGGGAAATATCGAAGCGCAGCCGGTTGGGCTCGACCAGGGAGCCCTTCTGGGCCACATGGGTTCCAAGCGTCAGGCGCAGAGCCTCGTGCAAGAGATGGGTGGCCGAGTGATGGATACGGTTGCCGGAGCGCCTGCTATGATCGACGGCCAATTCGGCGGCGGCCTGGAGCTTCAGCGTCCCCTCCTCCACCACGCCGATGTGGACAACGAGATCGCCGAGCTTCTTCTGGGCGTCGGTCACCCGGAACACGGCACCCTCGGCGGTGCGAATGACGCCATGGTCGCCGGTCTGGCCGCCGGATTCGCCATAGAACGGCGTCTGGTTGAGGATAAGCGCGCCCCTTTGGCCTTTCGTCAGTGTACTGACGTCCTTGCCATCCGCCACGATGGCGCGAACGATGCCTTCGGCCTTCTCGGTGTCGTAGCCGAGGAATTCGGATGCGCCACAGCGCTCGCGGATGTCGAACCAGATGGTTTCGGTCTGGGCTTCGCCGGTGCCCTTCCAGGCCTTGCGGGCCTCGTCGCGCTGGGCCTCCATGGCGGCGCCGAAAGTGGCCGTGTCGACACCGATGCCGCGCGGCTTCAGCGCATCCTGGGTGAGATCGAGGGGGAAGCCATAGGTATCGTAAAGCTTGAAGGCGGTGGCGCCGGAGAAAATGTCGCCCTTGCCGAGGGATGCCGATTCCTCGTCGAGGATGCGCAGGCCCCGCTCCAGCGTCTTGCGGAAGCGGCTTTCCTCAAGCCGCAGCGTCTCGGCGATCATCTCCTGGCCGCGGATCAGTTCCGGATAGGCGGCCCCCATCTCGCGGGCGAGTGCCGGCACCAGCTTCCACATCAAGGGCTCGCGGGCGCCGAGGAGCTCGGCATGGCGCATGGCGCGGCGCATGATGCGGCGGAGCACATAGCCCCGGCCCTCGTTCGACGGCAGGACCCCATCGGCGATAAGGAAGGAAGCGGCCCGCAGATGATCGGCGATCACCCGGTTCGAGGCCTTGTTCCTGCCCTCGGCCAACACTCCGGTGTGCTCGACGATCGCCGCGATCAGCGCTTTGAACAGGTCGGTCTCATAATTGTCGTGGGTGCCCTGCAGCACGGCGGCGATGCGTTCGAGCCCCATGCCGGTGTCGATCGACGGTCTCGGCAGGCTGACCCGCTCGTCCTTGCTCACCTGCTCGTACTGCATGAACACCAGATTCCAGATCTCGATGAAGCGGTCGCCGTCGGCCTCGGCCGAACCGGGAGGCCCGCCTGGAATCCTGTCGCCGTGGTCGAAGAAGATTTCCGAGCACGGCCCACAGGGGCCGGTGTCGCCCATGGCCCAGAAATTATCCGAGGTCGGGATGCGGATGATGCGGCTGTCGGGAAGGCCGGCGATCTTCCTCCACAGGGCGTGGGCCTCGTCGTCCTCGGAATAGACGGTGGTGGTCAGCCGGTCCCTGGGCAGCCCGTATTCCTTGGTGATCAGCGTCCAGGCCCATTCGATCGCCTCGGCCTTGAAATAATCGCCGAAGGAGAAATTGCCGAGCATCTCGAAGAAGGTGTGATGGCGCGCCGTGTAGCCGACATTGTCGAGATCGTTGTGCTTGCCGCCGGCGCGTACGCATTTCTGCGCCGTGGTGGCGCGCACGTAAGGGCGCTTCTCGACCCCGGTGAAGACGTTCTTGAACTGCACCATGCCGGAATTGGCGAACATGAGGGTGGGATCGTTGCGCGGCACCAAGGGCGAGGAGGCGACAACCTCGTGGCCATGGCGGCGGAAAAAATCGAGAAAGGTCGAACGGATTTGCGCAAGCGTGGACATGGTCAGGGATCAGTGGTCAGGGATCAGAAATCACAGGTCGATTATCAGATTGAGGGGAGTTTTCCACTGTAAATTTCGGCAACGTCGATCCTTCTGATTTCTGACTTCTGATCACTGCCCCCAAACGAACGACGCCCTCCGGGGGCGGCGGAGGGCGTCTGGCTCGCCGGTGTGTGGGGCCACACCTAGCGTCCGGCGCCGGGGAAGGCGCCGGGATCGGAAATGTTGCGGGAAGGACCGTCAGTCCTCGGCTGCGGCGTCCTTGCCGGCGCCATGGCCGAGGGCGGCGGCGACGAGGCCGGCATTGCCGCGAATCGCCGCCTCGATGGCGGCCGCCATGTCCGGGTTCTGGCGCAGGAAGGACTTGGCGTTCTCGCGGCCCTGGCCGATGCGCTCGCCGTTGTAGGAGAACCACGAGCCCGACTTGTCGACGACGCCGGCGGTGACGCCCAAGTCGACCAGCTCGCCCACCTTGGAAATGCCTTCGCCATACATGATGTCGAATTCCACTTCCCGGAAGGGCGGCGCCACCTTGTTCTTCACCACCTTGACGCGGGTCTGATTGCCGACCACCTGGTCGCGGTCCTTGATGGCGCCGATGCGGCGGATGTCGAGACGGACGGAGGCGTAGAATTTGAGGGCATTGCCGCCCGAGGTGGTTTCGGGCGAGCCGAACATGACGCCGATCTTCATGCGGATCTGGTTGATGAAGATCACCATGCAGTTCGATTTGGAAATCGAGCCGGTGAGCTTGCGAAGCGCCTGGCTCATCAGGCGGGCCTGCAGGCCGGGGAGCTGGTCGCCCATCTCGCCCTCGAGTTCGGCGCGGGGTGTGAGGGCCGCCACCGAGTCGATCACCAGCACTTCAACCGCACCGGAGCGCACCAGCGTGTCGGCAATCTCGAGGGCCTGTTCACCGGTGTCGGGCTGGGAAATCAACAGATCGTCGACATTGACCCCGAGCTTCTTGGCATAGACCGGGTCGAGGGCATGTTCGGCATCGATGAAGGCTGTGATGCCGCCGCGCTTCTGGGCTTCGGCCACGACATGCAGCGCCAGTGTCGTCTTGCCCGAGGATTCGGGCCCGAAAATCTCGATGACCCGCCCTCGGGGAAGGCCGCCGATGCCAAGGGCAATGTCAAGCCCGAGGGAGCCGGACGAAATCGCCTCGACTTCCATCGCCGTGTTGGCGCCGAGCTTCATGATCGACCCCTTGCCGAAAGCCCGTTCGATCTGGCTCAGGGCGGCATCCAGCGCCTTGTTCTTGTCCATGGAAGAGTTCTCGATAACCCGAAGATTCGCCTGCCCCATTGCTCAACTCCTTATTCCATATGGGTCCGCCGGACGCAAATGACGGTGGTTCGTCGACGGTGTTTGCACTATGTTCTATTTTTGTTCGAGTTGCAAGGAACAAAATGTGGCGAACGCTCCCCATGGTTAAGGCTGCTGCGGAGCCAGCACCGTTTCGACCGCCGACGCCGCCGCCATGAGCGCACGGTCATGGCCACCGGGAGCCATCAGCATGAAGCCGGCGGGCGCCGCGCCCGGCCCGGTCATGGGCAGCGAGATGGCACAGCCGTCGAGGAAGTTGCCGACATAGGTGTTGCGCAGGCTCATGGCATTATAGCGGAGATAGTCCCGGTCCTCGGCCAGGGCGGCAATGGCTGGCGGAAGGTTGAGCACCGTCGGCATGATGACCGCATCGAAGCCCTGGAACAGCGCGTCGAAACGGCCCGTCATGGCGGCGCGGCGGACGAAATAATCGAGATAGTCGGCGGCCGAAATGGCTTCCGCCATCTCGATCCGCATGCGCACCAGGCGGTCATAGGCCGAGCCTTCGGCGGCGATGCGGGCCCGGTGGACGTGCCAGGCCTCGGCGGCGACGATGCCGCCCTTGGCATTGATCGAGGGAAGATCGCGGAGCTCGATGAAAGCTAGGTCGGTGAGGTTCGCCCCGGCGGCCGACAGCCGCGACAGCGCCGCCTCAAAGGCCTTGGCCACCGCATCTTCGAGGCCATCGAGGACATAGTCGCGGAGCACGGCGAGACGGAGCGAACCGGGCTCGCGCGTGGCCAACGGCACCACTGGCTCGCCCGCCATGATGGCATCGGCGATAGCGCAACAGGCAACCGAATTGGCCATGGGCCCCACCGAGTCGAAACTCGCGGAAAGCGGAAAGGCTCCGGTTGTCGGCACCCGCGATGTCGTCGGCTTGAAGCCCACGATGCCATTATAAGCGGCTGGGATGCGGCACGAGCCGCCGGTATCGCTGCCAATGCCGAGGGCGCACATGCCGTCCGCCACCGCCACGGCCGAGCCCGACGAGGAACCCCCGGGAATGCGCCCGGTCACCCGGTCGAAGGCCGAGCGCGGCGTGCCGTAGTGGGGATTGAGGCCGACGCCCGAATAGGCGAATTCGGTCATATTGGTGCGGCCCAGCACGATGAAGCCCTGGGCCTTGAGACGGGCGATGGCAATGGCGTCGGCCTTGGCGGCTGCGGCACCTTTGAGGATGACGGAGCCCACCGTCGTCACCTCGCCGGCGAGGTCGAAAAGGTCCTTGACGGCGAAGGGAATGCCGGCGAAGGGCGAGGGCTGGCGGCCGTGCTGGCGCAGGCGATCGATATGATCGGCGGCAGCACGGGCTCCCTCGGCGTCGACGATGATGAAGGCTCGGGGGCCCTCGCCCGCCGGATCGGCGATTGCGGCGAGCGATGCTTCAACCAGGGCCCGCGCCGAGGTGCGGCCCGCCGCCAGTTCGCCCATCAAGAAATTCAGTGTCGGCCGCGCCATGTCTCGCCTCCCGCTACCGCTATGGCGCGCCAGATTTAGACGAACCGGCTCCGCTGTGCATCGGCAATTCGCGCGGAAGTTCCGGCTAGTTCGGCACGCCGTTATGGGTGCCGCGGATGCCGCCGCCCTCGATCTTGGTGAAGGGCACGAAGTTTACGATACCGCCGTTATAGAGATCGCGGCGGCTAACGGTGATCGAGCCGTCGGCATTCTGCTGCTTGACCACCTTGAGAACATGCTGGGCGCCGGGAGGGCCGACCGGGATCACCATGATGCCGCCGGCCTTCAACTGCTTGAGAAGCGGCGGCGGAATGTGGTCGATGCCGCAGGTGACGATCATCTTGTCGAAGGGGGCATTCTCGGCCCAGCCATAATAGCCGTCGGCCGACTTGGTGACGATGGCGCGGTACTCGCCATAACCCCTGGCGATCAGGCCGTCGTAGAGCTTGCGGGTGCGGCTGGCAAGCGCGGCGATGATCTCGATCGACCAGACCTTGTCGGTAAGATTGGCCAGCACCGCCGACTGGTAACCCGAGCCGGTGCCGATCTCGAGCACCTTTTCGCCCATGGCGATGTCAAGGCTGTTGGTCATCCGGCAGACGGTGTTGGGGCCGGTGATGGTGACGCCGAAGCCGATATCGAGATAATGGCCGACATAGGCCTGATCGCGGCTACTGGGCAGCACGAACTCCTCGCGGGGCGTCATCAGATAGGCCCGCATGGCGGATTTGTCCCACAGGTCCTTGCGCTCGAGCATCAGCCTGAAGCGGTCGTAGCGGGCGCCGAGAAAGGCGGGGTCTTCGGCCCGGTTCTTGACCATCCAGCCGATGTAGCCGGCGCGGTTATCCATCGGCGGCGAGGCCCGGCGGTCATTGGGCAAGGGAACATTGGCGCGGGCCGGCGGCGCCAACAGCATGGCGCTCGCACCGGCGAGAAACCGCCGGCGGTCGGGGCCGGCGCGTCGGGACTCAGCCATACTCCATTGCTCCTGTAACGGCGCCAGCCTGACGCGACCTGGAGCGAATGGCAAGTTTAAAGCGGACCTTGGCGCGACTGGCGCGAGAGCGTGGTCTAACCCGGCGGCGGCACGAACGAACTGACATGTTAGAATATCAGTGCAGCCCGGCGGCTATCCGGTTCGGCATGAATCGCATAGGGTCGCGCCATGGCGCTGTTCAATCCCCGCATCATGAAAGAAGCCCTTGCCACCACCGGCCCGATTCCCGCGCAGCACCTGTCACTGCTGAAAAACTGGGCAGAGAAGGTTCGCGGCGGCGTTCCCATCCTTCTCGACCTGACCGGCGCCGGCATTCAGGTTGCCGAGTACTCGCGCTCGCAGAAGTTCGTCGACAGCGAGGGTGACGGCAAGGGCCATCGCAGCGCCTGGGCGGGGACCGGCACGGCGGTGCTGTTTGTCGATTCGGACGGCAGCAACTCGATCAACGAGAAGAAGGAATATATTTTCACCGAATGGGACCGCACGGCGGTGGGCGACATCGAGGCCATTCGCAGTGTGTTCGACAGCAACCACGACGGCAAGCTTTCCTCGGCCGATACGAACTGGAGCCAGTTCAAGGTCGAGCTGACCAACGCCGACGGCTCGACCACGGTTCAGACCCTCGCCCAGGCCGGCATCGCGGCGATCGACCTGACCGCCGATGCCACCAGCATCACGCTTCCCGATGGGCGAGACGCGACGGGCGGAGCCCGACAAATCGTGCCGGTGGCACGATTTGAGCGTCGAGCGCGCGACGCCACGCGGAGCGCCGGACAGGTGATCACCGGTCAGACCACCTTCACCAAGACCGGCGGCGGCACGGGCACGGTGGCCAATACCATGCTGATGGCCGACGGCGCGGGCTATGCCGTCACCCAGACGGTGACCACCGACGCCAGCAACAACCGGGTGGTCAAGACCGGCGACAAGGTCTGGGACCACAGCCAGACGATCGCCACCGCCACGGTGAGCGGGGTCAAGACCGAGACCCTGAAGAACTACCAGGGCGATGCTGCGGCTTTGGGCCGTTGTTGCGAATACAATTCGCAACTTCATTCATCAACTCAATCGATGAAAGATCCTTTGCTGTGTTGAGATCAAAAAGAATACTTGTTGTGTTTCTCTCAATCGCGGGCTTCCTGAGCCTGCTTGCAATTTTATTTGTTGCTCACGCGTATGTGACTATTTGGCTTGGAGGATATTGCCTTGCTTCAGTCACCCTCGATGAAGCCAGAGGCGCGGCGGAGAAAGACTATCGAGAAGCCTTGGCGGATCAATTGGTCGCACTTCCCACCAAGCAAACCGGTGGCCAGCAAAACGTCGAACTGTGCGCCGTGACGTCGATGGACAGCGTAGGATTCCCTTATCGTGTTGAATGTCGGTTTTTCGACCCGCTTACTAACTACGACGACCACGGTACCTATGATATATCGAGATGCGGTACTGTTGCCCTTCGGAGCGATCTTTGACCCAACGTACAAAAGTCAAACTCTCATGCTTAGCAAAGGATAGACTGAATGGTTACTGTCGCACACCGTCCGAGCGCAATTCAATCCGACCCGGATCACCCCCTATCTCATCTGAGCACGGGCGATGCGATTCGGAATTATCAGTCGATGACGGGGCGCACTGTGTATGTGGATCCCAAGAGCTTCATGGACGGCCCAGGAAAAGTCTATGACATCAGCAATCTAAAAGCTGCGGACGATGCGCTGAAGAACCTGTCCGTTGGGCAGAGCATTTCATATGATCCAGAACATAGTAAGGACCTGGACTTCGCTCTAACCCATAATTTTTACAACGATGATCCTTCGTTCTTTAAGACTGCAGAGAACTCTGTGGTTTGGGGAAACAACTCCGTAAAATTTAGAGGCACAATAACAAAGATTGCACCTAACGAAGTTGCCATTGATGGGATGCTTGCACCTAACCGCGAGAATTTCGATTTCACAGTAAACCCGGGAGATCCACGAGATCTGGCAGTGAAAAAAGTAGGCGGCGAGATCATCTATGGTCCGGGAGTTGGGTATAAGATTGTGTTCCCTGGTCCAGGTGGGAAAACCATCCACGGGGTAGTCAAAGTTACATACGCCAACCATGAGGGGACACGGTACCCCACCTATACATATACGCCGAGTTCACCCGCAACTTTGGGTTGGAATTCGCTCGACAGCCCATCGGAGCACGGACCTGGTCCTGGCGGCCATATCAACCCGTCTGGACAAACTGATGATCCGCTCAGCAATCCGCTGAACACAGAACTGCAGCGGGCAGTCAGATCATCTGAGTCCCGTTCTCCGACGACGCCCAGCACCAACCAGTCCGACCCGACGCTCGACGACTTCCGCGACAATTCGAGCCATAACACTGGCACCGCATCCGGTCGCGGAACGACCGGGGATGTATTTGGCGACAATGACGCGCGCCACAATGGCGGCGGCGACAAGTCCGGCCAGAGCACGGCGGGCGGCCAGACCGGTTCGACCTCGACCAGCGACAATCACGCCGACAAGATCGAGGGCGGCGGGGATAACGGCCATCAGGGCGGCACGTCGGGTGGGATTCGTGGTGGCGACACGCACGGCAACTACGACAAGCCGGATACGTCGCTGAAGGGAAACAATGGCCTTCTGGGCGGCGGCGTTCCCATCCTTCTCGACCTGACCGGCGCCGGCATTCAGGTTGCCGAATACTCGCGCTCGCAGAAGTTCGTCGACAGCGAGGCCGATGGCAAGGGCCATCGCACGGCCTGGGCGGGGGTGGGGACGGCGGTGCTGTTTGTCGATTCGGACGGCAGCAACACGATCAACGAGAAGAAGGAATATATCTTCACCGAATGGGACCGCACGGCGGTGGGCGACATCGAGGCGATCCGCAGCGTGTTCGACAGCAACCACGACGGCAAG
>JACPNZ010000039.1 GCA_016185245.1 Hyphomicrobiales bacterium
CTATGATTTTCAATTGTAAACGGCGGGTTAACAGAAGCGGTTCAAAACTGTGGCAATTGAGTTACATATGGCGAAATTCTGGCCAGAACGACCCCTTCTGAGTTGACCCTGACCGGCCTTGGCGCGACAACAACAAGGTGTGCGAACGACTCGTGCATTGCCTTCCAGCACCGTTTGCAGGGGATGGGGGGGCTACTCAACTCCAGGGACTTTGGGAGAAGAAAAATGAAGATGATGAAACTGGCGCTCCTCGGCGGTGCAGCTCTCGCTGTCTCCGCCGCGGCCGCCCAGGCCGACGATCTCGGTGCGCTGAAGGCGGAAATCGAAGCCCTCAATGCCCGCGTCGCCCAGCTTGAAGCCACGCCGTCGGTTCCGTCGGGCTTCATGCTCATGACGGTCAACACCGGCGATGCCTATGCGGTTCCGGGCCTCGGCAGCTCGGATCGCGACCGGGTGAACAACAAGACCGCCACGGTAATCAGCGTATTGCCGACCGCCGATGCTCCGGCCACGACCTCGATCGAGTGGTCGGGCTACGAGCGTGACGGCATCGTGTACGGCAACGACGGCAGTCGTTCGTTAGCCACCTCGACTGACTCTGGCGCGACCTTTACTCCCGGCGTTGGCACAAGCTCGAGCCATTCGCTTGACGTTCCGGCCCGGGCCCAGATCAAGGTGGTCGGCAAGACCGACACGGCGGTCGGCGAAGTCGGCGCCCTGGTGAAGATCCGCGGCGATCTCAACGGCGAAGGCACCCGCTACGCCTATATCAAGGAAGCGTGGGGCTGGTGGGCCATGACGCCCGAGCTCACTCTCGGCTCCGGTTATTCGGGCTCGCTGGGCAACATCGGCTACGGCTATGACGGCGCCTGCAACTGCTATTACACCGACAATGCCGATGTCGCCATGAACCCGGGCGACACCTCGCAGATGCGGCTGACCTTCGCCAGCGGCCCGATGACCATGGCTCTGGCCATCGAAGATGCCTCCGGTTACGGCAGCAGCTTTGACGGCGTGCGCAGCAGCAAGGCCATCGGCGTGGCCGGCGAGTTCAAGTACACCGGCGACAGCTTCAACGGCGAGGTCTCCGGCTACTGGCGCAACTCGAACTACAATATCTACAATTACCAGACCGCGACCTGGGGCAACTCGTCGGATCCGTACGGCGTCGGCGCCGGCGTCGGCTTCGCGCTGGGCGACATGGCGTCGCTGTCCATGGGCACCCAGGTCGGCCGCTACAACAACGGTCAGAAGTTCTGGGTGGCCTCGATCCTCGGCAGCGTCAATCTGAGCGACGTGTCGCACCTGGAAGTGGCCTATGGCCATCGCAACAAAGACTACAACGGCGCCAGTGTCGACGGCATCCTGGCCGGCATCTACTACGATCCGGTCAAGCAGCTCACCGTCGGTATCGAAGGCGAATGGTGGAAGAACGGCTCCTACAGCTACTGGACCGGCCCGACCATGCGATTGCTTTTTCCGGTTTTCACCGCCCTGACGCTTTCCGCCTGCACGGCCGGCCAGGATGTGCAGCTTGAAAGCCGCAACATTCAGCTCGAGGAAAATGCCGTGCCGGCTTCGACCGGCCCCGACGCCACCGCGCTGACGAAGCTGGTGCGGGCCTCCGGCCCTTCCTATGTGACGCTGACCGTCTCCAAGGTGGACAAGCAGGGTTCCCTGCCGACGCGCGAGGGCAATGGCGAGGTCGCCATCACCTCGGGCAGCGGCTTTGTGGTGGATCCCGCCGGCCTGATCATGACCGCCGGCCATGTGGCCGTCCAGAAGGGCTATGCCGTATCGGCCCGGGCCGCCAACGGCCGGGTCTACACCGGTACGGTGGTCGGCGTGCGTCCCGAAAACGACATGGCGCTGATCAAGCTCAAGGGCTATGCCGGCAAGGCCGTGACGCCCGCCGCCAGCCAGTGCCTGGCCAGCGGAAGCCTGGTCTATTCGCTCGGCAAGCCCCGGGCCCAGGGCGACACGGCGCGGGTCGGCAGCCTTCAGTCCATGCATTTCGGCCGGCCGGTGACCTACGGCAAGTTCGGCTATCCCGACGCCATGGTGCTGCGCATGGGAACCCAGAAGGGCGAATCGGGCGGGCCCCTGTTCAACCAGTCGGGCGAGCTCGTCGGCATGGTGGTGAGCACACTGACCGATACCGGCGGCAATCTGCTCAACATGGCCCATGCGGTGCCAGCCCCGGCGCTGGCGGAATTCCTGTGCAGCAATGTGCAGTGCACCGCCCAGTGGGCCCAGATGGCGCAGCGCTCGACCTCGAGCTGCCCCAATAGCTGATCGCCGGCGTCAGTCGGCAAGCGCGGCGAGGGGCGCGAGCCGGCTCTCGTAGTTCCTCCAGCGCCCGACCGAGGACGTGTTGATGGCGTTGCGCACCTGCAGCTGGCTGAAGGTGCGCACCGTCGCGCCCGCGTCTTGCGGATTGAGACAGGCTTCCTGCCAATCCAGTCCGAGAAAGCGCAACAGGCTCTCGATCGCCGGGCGCGGCGCCGCGGTCAAAGTCTCGTAGTCGACGGCATGGATGCGGCCACCGGCGACCTCGTACATGTGGCGCATCAGGCGCCTGTAGGCGGCATAGTAGCTGGCGTAGTTCCGGGGATCGTAGCTGTAACTGTGGGTCTCGCTCATCTCGTTCTGAAAGGCCGAGAGAAAGCTGTCGGCGGGATGGCGCCGGCAATGGACGAAGCGGGCCTTGGGAAACAAAATGGCGATCTCACCGATATAGCGGAAATTATGCGGCATCTTGTCGACATGCAGCGGCTTTCCCGGGGCCAGGAATTCCGCCACGCCATCGTAGATCGCGGCATAGGATGCAAGCTTCTGGCGCCCATGGCTTTCGAGTGCCGCCTCGATCTCGGCAAGCGGCAGGCCATTGCGCATCTGGGCGGCGAGATAGGTCATGGTCTCCAGTTCGCCCATGCCACCGACCTGGCTGTGGCGGCCGACGATCTGCTCGACCAGGGTCGTTCCGGTGCGTGGCAGGCCGATGACAAAGACATGACCCTCGGTGGCGGACCCGAAGCGCTCGGCAAGCCGGGCAACGCGTTCAGGCGAGAAGGTTGCGATGCGTTCGTCCACATCCTTGGCGAAGGCATCGAGCCGCGCCGCCGGGGTCAGCAACCGCTTGGCCGCGGCAATTGTCTCGAAGGCCTCGTCGAAACGGCCGCTGGCCTCGAACATCAGGCCCTTGCGGATCATCAGATTGCTGCGCTCGTGTGGAGGCACGTCGGGGCGCTGCAGGGTGGTCTCGACCATGGCGAATTCGGCGCTGTCGGCACCGAACTTGCCGAGGCTCGCCAGGATCGCAACATACTTGGCCTGGTGGCGAGTCAACAGCCCTCCGGCCGAGAGCTTCGCCGCCACCGCGGCCCTGACCTCGTCCTTGCGGCCGATCGACAGCAGACACTCCATCAGCTCGATATGGATGAAAGTGCGGGCCGCGGGCGGCGCCAGTTCGAGGGCCTTGCGGAACAACCCGGCGGCACGCTCGCCATGGCCGGCATGATGATAGAAGGTGCCGAGCGAACGCACCGCCTGATATTGCCGGGGATCGATTTCAAGGGCCCGGGCCATTAGCGGTTCGGCCTCGGTGACCAGCCCGGAATGGAGCAGACCGCGACCGAGATTGACCAGATAGACCGGATTGTTGCGCTCGGCCTCGACCGCCCGGCGGCAATAGTCGATTGCCAGGTCGTATTTGCCGCGGGCCAGCATGACCCGACCCAGCACATCATTGGCGTCGGCGCGACGCGGATAGGCCGACTGCAGGTGCCGCGCTATCGTCTCGGCGCGGCCGAACAGGCCGGCGGCCATGGCCTGGTCCACTACGTCGAGACTGGCGCGCACATTCGGCTTGGCGAGACTTGTCATTAGGGAATGAGAATGGTGGTGCCGGTGGTGCGCCGCGCCTCGAGATCCTCGTGCGCCCTTGCCGCATCGGCCAGCGCATAGCGCTGGTTGACGGGAATCTTGACCTTCCCGGATTTCACCATCTGGACCACATCGTCGGCCGTCTCGTGCAGATCCTTGTCGCTTGCGGTGTAGTGCATCAGCACTGGCCGCGTCACATAGAGCGAACCCTTGGCGGCGACCATGCCGAGATCGAGCGCCCGCACCGGGCCAGAGGCATTGCCGAAGCTCACCAGCAGCCCGCGCGGGCTCAGGCAATCGAGCGAAGTCATGACCGTTGCCTGGCCGACGCCGTCATAGACCACCGGCACGCCCTTGCCGCCGGTCAGTTCCCGGACCCTCGCCACGACATTCTCCGCCGACGAATTGATGACATGGGCGCAACCGTGAGCGCGTGCTGCCGCCATTTTCTCGGCCGAGCCCACCGTGCCGATCACCTTGACGCCAAGCGCCTTGGCCCATTGGCTGAGGATCAGGCCGACGCCGCCAGCGGCGGCATGGAGCAGGATGGTTTCGCCGCGCTTCACCTTGTAGGTGGCGCGAATGAGATAGCGCGCCGTCATGCCCTTGAGCATCATGGCCGCCGCCGTTTCGTCGGAAATCGACTTAGGGATCTTGGTCAGGCGATTGGCCGGCAGGTTACGCACCTGCGCATAGGCGCCGACCGCGCCGGTACCATAGGCCACCCGGTCGCCGGGCTTGAAGCCCTTGACGCCCTCGCCCACCTCCTCGACCACGCCGGCCGCCTCCTGGCCGATGCCGCTCGGCATGGGCAGCGGATAAAGACCAGAGCGGTGATAGGTGTCGATGTAGTTGAGGCCGATCGCCGTCTGGCGCAGCCGCAATTCGCCGGGCTTTGGCTTTGCCACTTCGACCTCCACGAGCTTCATCACCGAAGCCGGGCCGGGGGCATCTATCCTGATTGCTTTCATGCTTGCACCTGGCCGGTCGGACCGGCATCTATTCGGGGATTAATTTCGCCCGTGGTGCCCCAGAATGCCCATCCCCGTCAATCCCGCCATTGCCCGTGTCGAAGCGCCGCCGATCATGGAGGCGCAAGGCTGGATCAGGCCGGGGGCGCGCAACCGGGCACTCCTCAATCTCTGCCAGGCAGTGCCGAGCTGGCCGCCGGCCGAAGCCCTGCAGGAGGAAGTGGCGCGGGTGGCGCACGAGGCCGCCACCAGCCTCTATAGCGATATTCTCGGCCTGCCCGCCCTGCGCGAGGCCATCGCCACGCACATTTCGGAGGGCTATCGCGGCCAGGTCAGTCCTGCGGAGGTCTGCGTCACCGCCGGCTGCAATCAGGCCTTTTCGGCGGCGCTGATGGCGCTCGCCGGGCCGGGCGACAATGTGATCGTGCCGGTTCCCTATTTCTTCAATCACACCATGTGGCTCGCCATGCAGGGGATCGAGGCACGCTACGTGCCGGCGTTCACGGCGCAAGGCCCGTGGCCGCAGGCTGTAGATGCCCAGCCGCTAATCGATTCGCGCACCCGCGCCATCGTCTTGTGCTCGCCCAACAACCCGACCGGATCGATCTATCCGCCGGCGGTCATCGAGGCCTTCTTCGATCTCGCCATCGAGCATGGCATCGCCTTGGTCATTGACGAGACCTACAGGGATTTCCGCGCCGAGAGTGCCCCGCCCCACGGCATTCTGGCGCGGCCCGATTGGCAGCAGGGTTTTGTCCATCTCTACAGTTTCTCCAAGGCCTATTCGATGACCGGCTACCGGGTGGGCGCGATCGTCGCCAACGCAGGACTTCTCGCCGAGATCGAGAAGATCCTCGACTGCCTGGCGATCTGCACGCCCCACATTTCGCAGCGCGCCGCCCTTTACGCGCTGGCCTCGCTCGATCGCTGGAAACGCGACAAGGTTGCGCTGATGCAGGAGCGCCTCGAAGCCCTGCGCCGCGCCTTCGCGCGCCCCGGCCTCTATTATGAACTGGCGAGTTCCGGCGCCCTCTTCGCCTATGCGCGCCATCCCTTCGCCGGCACGCCGGGAAAGGCGGTGGCGCAAAGGCTCGCCGGCGAGCACGATCTGCTGGTCCTGCCGGGCTCGATGTTCGGTCCCGGCCAGGAGGATTATTTGCGCATCGCTTTCGCCAATGCCGAAGCCTCCGACATGGAAAGCCTGGTCGACCGGCTGGTGGAGAGCCAGTAGCCCCTATATCTCCGACAGGTCGAGGAGTTCGTCCATCTTCTCGATCACATAGAAACTGCCGTCGCGGCCGAGGATGCCCTGGCGCAGCAGATCGTTGATGGCGCGGCTGGCGTTCTCGCGGGCCACTCCCGCCATGCCGGCGATGTCGGTCTGGGTAATGCGGTGCGGCAGCAGTATCCGGCCCTCGCCCTTCTCCTCGCCCAGGCCCTCGGCGAGCGAAGCGAAGGCCCGGGCGACGCGGCCTGCAACCGTCACCGTGCCCTGGGCCAGCACGCTGTCATTGCTACCGCGCAGGCGATGGGCAAGCAGCCGCAGCGCCTGGCGGTAGATCGAGGGATTGTCGTCGGCGAGATCGAAGAAGGTCGCCTTGGTGAGATGCATCAGGCTGCACTGGCGCAGTGCGGTGATGGTGGCCGAGCGCGGCGCATCGTCGAACAGCGCCAGTTCGCCGATGAGGGCGCCGGGGCCGAGGATGGCGAGGAGGCGCTCCTGGCCGTCCTTGGCGACGACGGAGGCCTTTATGGCGCCGCGGCGCACGACATAGCAGCCATCGCCCCGGTCGCCGGCGTGGAACAGCACCTCCCGGGCCCTGAGCTTCACCGGCACTGCGGCGGCAATGAAGGTGCGGCGCAGCGTAAAGGGCATGGCTGCAACCATGTCCTCGACCTTTTCACGCTGCTGTTCGAGTTTTGCCAAGGAAGCAATTTCCGATTGTCTGTGATTTGTATCACAGTTTCGGCGGAATTTGTCGGTCACTTTCCCGTGAGGAATAGCCGCTCAGTAGGGAACACGCTTGTAGTAGCGCCTGGTGCTCAGCGGATGGTTGCGCAAGCCCGCCAGATATTGGCTGAGCCGCTCGAGGGCCGAGGCCAGCACCATGGGCGACACCAGGGGCCGGAAGGCGGCCGGAAAGCCCGGCAGATCGAAGCTGGCGCTGTCGAGCACGAAGGTCTTGTCGGTATATTGCCGGGCAAAGCGTTCGACCCGTTCGGCCAGCGGCCGATAGGCGTCCTCGCCCTTCAGCACCGCAACACTCACCCCCTTCTCGACCAGTTCGAGGGGGCCATGGAAGAAATCCGCCGCATGGACCGACTGGGTCCTGATCCACTGCATTTCCTCGAGAATGCACATGCCGAAATACAAGGCCTCGGGCCAGCAGTTGCCGGCCGCCGTGATGAGGTGCCAGGGCTCGTCGCGCCAGGCCTCGGCGGTTGCCACGGCGATTGCATCGAAGGCCGTCTTCACATCGGCGAGGAGCGGCGGCAGGAGCCGCAGCGCTTCGACCATGGTTTGGAAATCCCGGCCCTCGCGCCGGTGATGCAGGACCGACAGCGCGATCAGCAGGCCCTGCAGATAGAAGGACTCGCTGGCGGTGTCGTCCTCGGCGGAATTGACGAAGGCGTGGTGGGCCTCTTCGGCCACCGGGGTCCCGGCATGGCCGACCAGCGCCAGGATCATGGCCCCGCCGGCCCGGCAGGCGCGGGCCAGCGCCACCGTCTCCTTGGTGGTGCCAGACAGCGATGGCACCACGACGATCGAACGGGGCCCCAGCTGGGCATGATCGACCGTCACCACTTCGGCCGAAATTTCGGCGAAGGCCGGAAAGGTTCCCTCGCGTTGCAGCATCTGGGCCGCCGGATGCATCAGGATGGCCGCACCTCCGGTGCCGAGGAAGAAGATGTTGGTGGCACCACGCGCCAAGCATTCGCCGATTGCCCCATGGATGGCCGCGGCCTGCCCCAGGGCCCCGGTCTGGATTCTCACGTAGCGTTCGCGGTCGAAGGCGATCATGGCCGTTTCCGTCGCAAATCACATCTTTGGGGGCAAATGGACGCTGGCGCAACCGCCTTCCTTTTTGCCCAGTTTTCGGGCATAGGCCTCGCCCGATGGTGGAAAACCTTACAGAAACTTCACGTGATCGTCTTCGGGCCTTCATGAAGGGACTGGCGGCATTCTTTGCCGGGCCCTTCTGGAAGCTGATCTTCGCTTATCTGGTCATTCTCACCGTCCATGCCTTCCTCGGCCGGTGGACGCCGGGATATCTGGTTGGCCGCGATCTCTGGCACTTTACCATCTCACGCATGGTGATCCCGATGATCATGCTGGGGGCAGTTGCCGCCTTCGTGCGCCTGGTACCGGCGAGTCTGTTGCTGGCGGCGGGATTTCTGGCGATCGGCACGATATCCGCCATCAAGCGCGAGGCCACCGGCGAACCGTTCCAGGTGAGCGACCTGTTCCTTGCCGGCCAGGGCCTGCATCTCCTGGGCTATGTCGGCCCAGGCAAATGGCTGGTGGCGGGAATGATTCTGCCCGCCGCCGCCTATTCGTTGCGGGCCATCCGCTTCCGACGCTGGAGCCTGCCGCTGTTTGCCGTCTGCGCCATGCTGCTTTCAACCTACCGCATCGAAGCGGTAGCCCAGGTGATCCATGACTACGGCCCGGTCTGGGGGGTCGAGAACCTGACCTTCAGCCAAGCCGAGAGCGAGCGAATGAACGGGCTCGGCACGCATCTCTATTTCTCCACGGCGGGACTGCGGCTCAAGACCTACAGCCCCGACCAGGTCGCCGCCGCCATGACCGGTCTCGTCACGGCCGGCACGGCGCCGGTGCGCGGCGGGCCGCTCCCCGACGTCTATGTCGTGGTCGGCGAATCCTGGTGGCGCGATCCGTCCGACAAACTATCGCCCCTCGACCAGCTCGTCGCGGCGGGCTTTGCCGAAGGCCAGGCCGTGTCGCCGGTCTATGGCGGCACCACGCCCAATGCCGAGTTCGAGGTATTGACCGGCATTCCGGTCAAGAGCTTCCGCGCGGGTATCATCCCCTACCAGCACTATCTGCAATATCTGACGCCCGGGGCGCTGGCCCTGCCGCGCCTCCTGAGCCAAGTGGGCTACACGGCGCGCGCCATGCACAACTTCACCCGCCGCTTCTGGCTGCGCGACCAGGTCTATCCGCGTTTCGGCTTCGCAAGCTTCGACAGTATGGACGACATGCAGATCACGATGCAGCCGAGCGGCTGGCCCACCGACGACGGGCTCTATGCCCAGGCGCTGAAGCGCCTCGATGACGGTGGCCCGCAATTCACCTTCCTGGTGACCGTGATGACCCACGGGCCCTATGCGGAAGATGTCGCACGCGACGGCAAGACCCACCCCGGGACCGCCGACTACCGTGACCGGCTTTCCGGAGCCGCCCGGGCCTTGGCCGCCTTCGACCGGTCGCTCAAGGCCCGGGGCCGGCCCTATGTGCTGCTGATCGTCGGCGATCACCTGCCGGGCCTGCGGCTGCACCAGTGGAAGATCGGCATGGTCGAGGAGAGCGATCCGCGCCTGCACCAAGTGCCGTTCCTCATTTCCGGCAATACCGGCGAAGCGCCAGCGCTGCGCGACCGCCTGATGGGCCGCCCGCTCTACTGCTTCTCGCCGCTCGTTGCCGAACAGTTGCGCCTTGGCATTACCGACCGCTATTTCCGCTATGTCGCCAGGCAGTGCAGCGACAGTGCCGCGCCCACTGTCGCTCCGGCCGAGGCGGTCATCCAGAACCAGCTGTTCTCGACGGCACCGCTACTTTAGGCACCACTCTTGCCGGGCTTCTTCTTTGGAAACTCGGCGAGCATGCGCTGCTCAAGGGCCACCAAGTCGGCCGGCAGGGGCTGGCCCAGGCCGCGGAACTCGTTGAGCTTCTGGTGAATGAGTTCATAGAGCTCGTGCAGATCCTCGGGCTGATTGTTGATCTCCGAGACCAGCAGCGCGATCTGGGCTTTCAGTTCTTCCAGGGCCATGTTCGCTCCAGGCAAATGGGGTCGGCGCCAAGCATAGTTGCCGCGGGCCCCATGTCCAACGGCATATTTGCGGCTCAGCCCGCCTGGGCGTCTTCGCCTTTGGCGGCGATGCGATAGGCCTTGCTTGGCCCAAGGTCGCGCCAGAAGGAAAGCTTCGCATAGCGCTCGAACAGGTCGGGCGGCAGCACGGTTTGGCGTGGCCGCGGCTCGACCCTGGGGTGAACTCGGTGCAAGCCGCCGAGGCCGAGTGCGGCGTCGAACTCCGGCGCATCATAGTGCAGGTTGGAAAAATCGTGGTCGAAGGACGCTTCGCCGAGAAACTCGTAGATCAGCGCCAGGACATCCCTCGGCCGGTGGCAGACGAGATCATATTCGACCAGCATGAGGCGCCCGGCGTGTTCCGAATAGCAGGCCTCGCGGAGCGCATGCCAGGGAAAGCCGACGAGACGGTTGGCGCCGGCCAGGGCTTCGACCCGGGTGTAGACGGTGGCGCGCTCGGCGGCGCTGTTAAACAGTCGCGTATACTCCAAGACATTGGCGCGGAACTGGCGCTCGAGCGAATCCATCACCCAGGCCACGTCACGCACGCAACAGATCATCCGGGCATCGGGAAACAGTTTGAGTAGCGCCGGCAGATGCGCCGTCCAGGCGCGGTTGGTATCGAAGATCACCGGCTCGTTGCGGTCGGCATAATAATTGTCGAAGAGCCCGCGCAGCAGTCTAGTGCGCTGTTCCGGGCTGACCAGGCCCGCAAGTTCGCTGCCGGCGGAGACTTGCGCGATCATTCCCTCGAACAGGCTGGCGATGGGGCTCGACATGCCGGCGTAAAGCCGCGGGTTCTGGCGCAGGATCGCCGCCATCAGCGTCGAGCCCGAACGCGGCAGGCCGGAAATGAAATGATAGATGGCCGTCTCCCCGAATTTTCGGCCGAGCCTGTCGCGCTAACGATGCCGAGTCAAGCTGGCAGGCGGACCGTCACACCGGCGACGGCCAGCGCCTCGCCAAGCGCACCTTCCGGAGTGGCGTCGGAGACCAGCGTCATGGCCGCGGTCCAGGGCCCGTAGACGGCAAGCGACGGACGATCGAATTTGGAATGGTCGGCGAGAACGATCGTCCGGGCGGCGCGGCGCATCATCGCCCCATAGATGAGGCCCGGGCCGACGCCGGCATCGTTGGGCCCTTCGGCAGTAACTCCGCTCGCCCCCAGGATCGCCTTGCTGGCGCGGAAGCGCTGCAGGGCGTCGATGGTGTCGGGTCCGTGGATCAGGCCCTCGCGGCCGTCATACTGGCCGGGTAGCATCAGCACCTTGTGCAGCGGATTGCTGGCCAGCGCCATGGCGATCGAAAAGGCATGGGTGATGACGGTGAGGTGGTTCAATTCGGCGGCAAGCCTGCGAGCAAAATGCAGCGTGGTGGCGCCACCGCCGATCATCAGAATGTCGTTGGGCTCGATCAGCGTGACCGCCGTCGCGGCAATCGCCTCGCGCTCGGCAACCATCAGCATCTCGCGCTCGGCGAGAGCCGGCTCGAAGGCAACGGGCCGCATGGCGCCGCCATAGGTGCGATTGATCAGCCCACGCTCGTCGAGCTCGGCAAGATCGCGGCGCACCGTTTCGGTCGACACCGAAAGCAACAGGGCCAGCTCATTCACCCGCAGCGACGGGGCGGCGCGCAGTTCCGCCACGATGCGGGCCTGGCGGTCGGACTTGTTGAGGCGGCTTGGCTTCATGGAGCAATCATGCACGGCTTTGACCGGCTTCCAACGGCATTTCTGGACCATGGTCGGAAAATGACCGCTTGACAACAGAATAATGTTGTGATTGCATGATATATACTGTGAAGACGGTCATTTCGTGCCTGAAGGACCAACAAATGTACGATTACGGCCTGTTCAAGTTCGAATCGAAGCAGCAGCTTCTCGACACGGCGATCCGCTACTGGAACCCGGACAAGACCAAGTTCTGGCAGAAGGCCGGCATCGATCTCGTTATCGACCGGCGCGAGGGCTACCGGCTCTACGACATGTCGGGCCGCAGCCTGATCGACCTGCATTTGAATGGCGGTACCTATAATTTCGGCCACCGGCACCCGGAGCTGGTGGAAACGCTGAAAGGGGCACTCGACTATTTCGACATCGGCAACCACTGGTTTCCGTCGGTCGCCCGCGCCGCTCTCGCTGAATCCCTCGTCAAGGTCTCGTCCGGCATGACCTATGCGGTCTTCGCCCCCGGCGGGGCCGAAGCCGTCGACATCGCCATCAAGAGTGCCCGCTACGCCACCAAGCGGCGCAAGATCGTGTCGATCGTCAAGGGCTACCACGGCCATTCGGGGCTGTCGGTGGCAACCGGCGACGAGCGCTTCAGCAAGATCTTCCTCTCCGACCAGCCCGAGCATTTCGTCCAGGTGCCGTTCAATGACATCGACGCCATGGAGAAGGCGCTGAAGGGCAACGACTGCGCCGCGCTCATCATGGAAACGATCCCGGCGACCTATGGCTTTCCCATGCCGAAGCCCGGCTATCTCAACGCCTGCAAGGCCCTGTGCGTGAAGCACGATGCGATGTACATCGCCGACGAGGTGCAGACGGGGCTCATGCGCACCGGCTCCATGTGGGGCTGGCAGGCCTATGGCGTCGAGCCCGACATCATGGTGACCGCCAAGGGCCTCTCCGGCGGCCTCTATCCGATCAGTGCTTGTCTGGTGAACGACAAGACCGGCGGCTGGCTCAACGAGGATGGAGCGGCTCATATCTCGACCTCGGGCGGGGCCGAGCTCGGCTGCGTCGTCGCCCACAAGGTGATCGAGATGCTGCAGCGGCCGGAGCTCATCGCCAATGTCGGCTTCGTCAGCGAATTCATGGCCGAGGGCATGGCCGAGATGCGGCGGCGCCATGGCGATATTTTCACCGGCGTACGCCAGAAAGGCGTGATCCTGGGCCTCGAATTCAGTAATCATCCGGAAGGTGCGCTGCATGTCTCGCGGGCGCTTTACGAGCACGGCATCTGGGCCATTTTCTCCTCCCTCGACAAGCGGGTGCTGCAGTGGAAGCCGGGGGTGCTGCTCTCTTCCGATCTCTGTCAGGAAATCCTCGACCGCTTCGATGCCGCCATGCCGCGGGCCCGCCAACTCTTGCGCGACGCCGCGAAAGTGAATTGAGATGACCGAAGTTCTTATGAAAGTTCCCGACGCACGGCTCGAACAGGGCCGGATGATGCTGGACCGGGCCCGCTGGGCGGCGGCGAAGCTGGCCAAGATGGACCGCGTGAGCGTCCAGCGAGTGACCGACGCGGTAGCCAAGGCCGGCCACGCCAAGGCCCAGCATTTCGCCGAGTGCGCCGTGCGCGAGACCGGCATGGGTGTCATCGATCACAAGCGCTTGAAGAACGAAGCCTGTTCCACCGGCATCGCCGATCTCTACGCGCACGAGGATTTCGTGGCACCCCGCATCGATGTGGGCAAGAAGATCGTCGAACTCCCCCGCCCCGCCGGGGTGATTTTCGCGCTCATCCCCGTCACCAATCCGATCGCCACCGTGTACTTCAAAACGCTGCTGGCGCTGATGACCCGCAATGCCATCATCCTGAGCCCACACCCGCAGGCCAAGGCCTGCTGTGCGGAAGCGGCGAGGCTTCTGGCCGAGGCGGCCAAGGCGGCCGGCGCTCCCGATGGCGTGATCCAGGTGATCGCCGAGCCCGATATTCCGCTGATCGAGAAGCTCATGTCGGACGAGCGCGTCGATCTGATCGTCGCAACCGGCGGGCCTTCGGTGGTCAAGGCCGCCTATCGCTCCGGCAATCCGGCCTTCGGCGTCGGCCCCGGCAATGCGCCGGTGCTGGTCGACGACACGGCCGACCTCCGGCTGGCGGCGAAGCGCATCGTCGAGTCCAAATCCTTCGACAATTCCATCTTGTGCACCAATGAATCGGTGGTGCTGGCGTTTTCCACAATCGCTGACCGGCTGCTGGAGGCGATGAAGTCGGCGGGCGCCCACGTCTGCAGCAGCGAAGAGACGGTGAAACTGCGCAACCTCTTGTTCCCCGAGCATGGCTTCAATATCGGCATGATCGGCAAGGATGCGAACCTCATCGCCCGGGCCGCCGGCTTCAATGCGCCCAACGCGAAAATTCTGGTGACGCCGGTCGATCTCGTGCAGCCGGAAGAGAGGCTGGTGCGCGAGAAGCTTTGCCCGGTTCTCGCCTTCGCCCGCGTTCAGAACATCGACCAGGCCATATCGGCGGCGCGCTCGATGATGCGCAAGGCCGGCCGCGGCCATTCCGCCGCCGTGCACTCGAAAAACGAAGCCAACATCCTGGCCTTCGCCGCGACCGTCCCGGCGTTGCGCGTTGCCGTCAATGCCGGCTGCTCGCTCGGAGCTTCCGGTTTCGAGACCAATCTCGGCCCCTCGATGACCATCGGCACGGGCTTTGCCGGAGGTTCCTCGATCGGCGACAATCTGACGCCGCATCACTTCGTCCACTTTGCCCGCATCGCCTACAACAAGGAGGCCGCCGAAGCCTTCGGCAATTTTGCCGGCCTCGACCCGCTCGACCTGCCGAAACGCGAGGCAGCACCCCTGAGCCTCGCCGTCGACAATTCATCCGACAGCGAACTTCGCCGTGAACTCCGCCGCATCATTCTCGAGGAGCTGAGTGCGGTTCTGGCCGCCTGACCCCATGGCAACGCTCCGCTCCCTCATCTTCATCGACCAGCTGCAACCGCAGACCATGTGCTATCTCGGCACCTGGATCAGGGGATCGCTGCCGCGCACCAACATGGCCGCCGAGATCATCGAGGTGGCCCCCGGCCTCGACATCGAGGCGCTGACCGATGTGGCGCTCAAGGCCGCCGACGTGCAGGGCGGCATTCTGGTGGTCGAACGCCAGTTCGGCTATCTCGAAATCCATTCGCGCGACGTGGCCGCCGTCAAGGCTGCCGCCGAGGCCGTCCTCGCCGCCATGGGCATGACGGCCGACCAGGCGATGCGCCCGAAGATCCTCGCTTCCAGGATCGTTACCCGCATCGATCCCGGCCACGCTTTCCTCATTAACCGCAACAAGGGCGGCTCAATGATCCTGGCCGGCGAAACCCTGTTCGTGCTCGAAACCGAGCCCGCCGCCTATGCCATTCTCGCCGCCAACGCGGCCGAGAAGGCGGCGACCATCAAGATCATCGATTATCGCATGATCGGCGCCACCGGCCGGCTTTATCTCTCCGGCACCGAGTCGGAAGTGCGCGCCGCCGCCGATGCCGCCGAACAGGCCCTGGTGATGTGAATGGCACTGAAACCCGAAACCGCGACGGAACTGCGGGGCATGGTGCGGGACCTCCTGCGCGAGGCCATGGCCGGGCGCGGCAGTGCCGCGAAGTCGGGTGTCGAAACGATCCGCATCGGCAATGACACGGAGTTGACCTCCTTCATCGCCCGCCTCATCGAACCGGCGACGCTGGAAGCCGTACGGGCCGGCAAGCTGCGTTTCACGCTTGCAGCAAGCCCTACTAACGCCCCTGCGTCCACAGCGGCCCTTGACGGGGTCATCACCGAGCAGAAACTTACCCGCCTCGCGGCTTCCGGCACCTTGCTGCTGGCTCCCGGTGCCGTTCTCACACCGCTGGCGCGCGACAAGGCGCGGCAGCTCGGTATTAAAATCGAAAGGAGACGCTAGATGCTCAAGGCAACCGTCACGGGCCGCATCTGGTCCACCAAGAAGATCGCCGAAATGCCCACCGGTTCGATCCTCGAGGTCGTGGTCGACGAATCGAATTCGAAGCTTCTCGCCTTCGATCCGCTCGGTTGCGGCCAGGGCGAGAAGGTAATCGTGGCGACGGGTTCGGTCGCGGCCAGCTGGTTTTCCGGCAAGCCGCCGCCGGTCGATGCCCTGATCATCGGCTCCATCGACGAAACTGCATCGAAATAGCACGCAATCGCTCAGCAAGGAGGACAACATGTCGAGCAATGCCATCGGAATGATCGAAACCAAGGGCTATGTGGCGGCACTCGCCGCGGCGGACGCCATGGTGAAGGCCGCCAATGTGACAATCATCGGCCGCGAACAGGTGGGCGACGGCCTCGTCGCCGTGGTGATCAACGGCGATGTCGGCGCGGTCAAGGCCGCAACCGAGGCCGGTGCCGAAGTGGCGGGCCAGGTGGGAACACTTGTTTCGGTCCATGTGATCCCGCGGCCCCATGCGGATGTCTCCAAGCACTTCACCGCCGGCAGCGCCAAGTAAGTCTGCGCCATGGCCGCCGGAAGAATGGCGGCGAAGGGCGAGCTCAGGGTCTATTTGACACTCGAGACCCTGCAGCCGCAATTTGCCGCCTATATGGGAACGCCGACCCGGGCGCGGGGCTATCCGCCCTATGCCGGTCAGCACGCCCTCATCATCGAGGTCGCTCCCGGCCTGATGATCGAGCGGGTCATCGACCTGGCGCTCAAGGCCGATCCCGATCTCGAGCCCGGCATCCTGTTCGTCGAGCGTCAGTTCGGCATTCTGGAAATCCATGGTGACAGCAAGGACAAGCTCCTGGCCGCCGGCCGCGCCGTGCTCGAAGGCCTGGGGCTCGCCGACGGCGAACCGCTGGCACCGCGCATCCTATTCACCGATGTGATCGAGAACATCGCCGACAGCCATGCCGTCATCATCAACCGCAACCGCCAGGCTTCCATGGTGCTGCCGGGCGAGACGCTGCTGGTCTGCGAGATGGTGCCGGCACTTTATGCGGCAATCGCCGCCAACGAGGCGGAGAAGGCGGCCCCGGCCCTCACCCTGGTCGATGTGCAGATGATCGGCGCCGCCGGCCGGGTCTACATGTCGGGCAAGACGGCGGATGTCGAGCGGGGGCTTGCCGAGATGAACCGGGTTCTGGCAGGAATTGGCGGCAGGCAGGGATAGGCCATGGATTTCGACGGGCTCGCGCACCAGGACCAGCTCAACATTCTGCTCGAACTGGCGGACGCCTCGCTCGCCCGCTACGACCTGCCGCCCAATTGCGCGGTGGCGATGATCAATCTCTCGGAGAACGCCACCTACAGGATCGAGGCGCCGGACGGACGGCGCTGGGCGCTCCGCATCCACCGCGACGGCTATCACTCGAAGACCGCCATCGCCTCGGAGCTCGCCTGGCTTGTCGATCTGCGCAATACGGGCGTCGTCGTGACGCCGCGGCCGATCAAGGGCAAGGACGGCGAGCTGATCCAGATCGTCGGCCACGCGGCGATGGGGCGGCCCCGCCATATCGTTCTCTCCGACTGGGAGACCGGCGTGGAACCCGGCATCGGCGAGGATCTCGAAGGCCCCTTCGAGGTGCTGGGCGAGGTGACGGCGCGCATGCATCTCCACACCCGCCAGTGGCAGCGGCCTTCCTGGTTCCAGCGCCACAGCTGGGATTTCGAGACGAGCCTCGGCGAGGACAGGCCCCACTGGGGCCGCTGGCGCGATGGCATGGGCGTCGACGCCGAAAGGGCGAGGCTCTTCGGCCGCACCGTCGATCTGATCGGCCGGCGGCTTGCTTCCTGTGGCAAGGGCCATGAGCGCTTCGGCCTCATCCATTGCGACCTCAGGCTCGCCAATCTGCTGATCGACGGCAAGGCGGTGAAGGTCATCGACTTCGACGATTGCGGCTTCGGCTGGTACATGTACGACGCGGCAACACCGGTCTCCTTCTACGAGCACGAGCCCCAGGTACCGGGTCTGATCGAGGCGTGGAAGAAAGGCTATCGCCGGGTGATCGCTTTGGCGAAGGAAGACGAGGCCGAAATCCCCACCTTCGTCATGCTGCGCCGCTTGCTGCTCGTTGCCTGGATCGGCTCGCACCACGAAACCGACCTCGCCAGATCGATGGGCCTTCCGTACACGCAGGGAACCGTGGGCTTGTGCGAAGAGTATCTGCAGAAATTTTCATAAGTTCTCCATGGCCGGGCTCGAACCCGGCCACCCACACTGGATGACCGCCTCAAGGGCGGTCATGGAGAGAACATTGTTACGCCTGAGCCAGCGCTTCCAGACTTTCCGGCAGGATCTGCCCGCCATCGACGATGATGGTCTGGCCGGTGACGTAACCTGCCTCCTTCGAGGCAAAGTAGAGTGCGGCGTGGCCGATGTCCTCGACGCTGCCGAGGCGCTTCAAGGGTACCGAGGCGGCCATGGTGCGTTGGTATTCTTCGCCCATGCCGGCCAAGCCTTCGGTCACGATGTTGCCGGGCATCACCGCATTGACGGTGATGCCGTATTTGGCGAGCTCGATGCAGGCGGTGCGCATGAAGCCGAGCTGGCCCGCTTTGGTTGCGCCATAGTGGGTCCAGCCCGGATAGCCGGTGATCGGGCCGGTGATCGACGAAGTAATGACGATGCGGCCCTGGTCGGATTTCTTCAAATAGGGTAGCGCCGCCTTGACCGAGAGAAAGGTGCCCTTGAGGTTGGTGTCGATGACCTCGTCCCACTGTTCGCCCGTCATCTCTTCGAGTTTGGCCGGCGGAAAGATGCCGGCGTTGGCGCACAGGACATCGAGGCCGCCATGGTGCCGCGCCGCTTCGGCCATGGCACCTTCGAGGCTCGACAGATCGGTCACGTCGCCGGCAATCCCGATACCGCCCAGTTCGCGCGCTGCGGCTTCCGCCCGATCGGCATGGCGGGCGATGATCGCGACCTTCGCTCCCGCCCCGGCAAACACCCGCGCGATGCCCTTGCCGATGCCCTTGGAGCCGCCGGTCACCACGACCGACCGGCCCCGCAATGACGATGACATGTGCGCTTCTCCCTAAAGAAAGGGGGACAGCGCCGCCGCTGTCCCCGCACTGACGCGTATTTCGACTCAGCCCTCGTTCACCATGTGGCCGATGTTCCTGTAGGCTTCCGGGTTCATCGACTTGAGCGCGAAGCCCCAGATGAGGCCGACAACTATGATCGCCAGACCCACATAGGGAATACTGTTGGCGAAGGCGCTGGTGCCGCCGAAGGTCGCAAGGTTGGCGACGAGGAGATAAACCAGCCAGATTTGCGCAACCAAGGAGACGAACGGTGCCACAACCGTCGAGATGACGTTGCCGCCGCCCGCCTTGCGGAAGTAGTTCCAGATGGCAACCGACACGATCGCCTGGAGCACCAGCAAGAGCCCGGTGCCGAGAATGGCGAACAGGGTGTAAATGCCGAGATAGGCCTGGGCGTTGGGATCGCTCCAGCCGTTGAACACGCCATAAAGAACGACCCAGACCGCCGCCAGAACCGACTGCACCAGCGAAGCCACGTGCGGGCTGCGGAACGTCTTGTGGGTGGCACCCATGGCCGCGGGGATGACGCCCTCGCGGCCCAGCGAATACATGTAGCGCGAGGCCGTGTTGTGGAAGGCCATGCCGCAGGCGAAGGAGCTGGTGAGGATGAGGACGCTCATCAACTGCATGGCCCAGCCGCCGACGAACTGTTCGATGGGCGCGAGGAAGAAGTTGCCGGAGTCGCCGACGGCCTTGGCCAGCATGTCGCCTTCGGTTGCATAGGCCGAGACGGCGGCCCAGCTGACCAGCGTGTAGAACACGCCGAGCCCGATGACCGAGAGATAGAGCGATCTCGGCACGATGCGCTTGGCATCGCGCGATTCCTCGGCGTAGTTGGGCGCCATCTCGAAGCCCACCCACGACCAGAAGGCCATGAAAATGCCGACGGCGGCGGCACCGGCCGGGATGGCGACATCGCCGACCTTCTGCTCGGCGACCGGCACGGTCACACTAAACACATTGAGCGCTTCCAGCGAGAAGCTCGTGCCGGTCTTGGCCGTGGCCACCCCGAACCCGAAGATCGCCAGCATCAGAACTTCGAGGACCAGGGCGACGCCAAGAACGGCGACCGAGAGTTTCACGTCGCGATAGCTGAGCACCGCCGTCAATGCGATCATGAAAATCGCCAGCACGATCCACGGCACATTTATGCCGAGATGCGCGGCGATCCAGGAATTGCCGAAATAGGCGAAGAGCCCGGTCAGCGAGGCTTCGAACACGCTATAGCAGGCGAGCGAGGAAATGCCCGCCGACATGCCCACTTCGCGGCCAAGACCCTGGCTGATGAAGGAGTAGAAACCGCCGACCGTCGAAACCTTCGCGGCCATCGCCGCATAGCCGATCGAGAAGATGGTGAGCACGATGGTGGCCAGCGCGAAGGCAGCCGGCGTGTGGATGCCGATGCCATAGCCCGCCGCGAAAGGCACGTTGCCGAGCATGGCGGACATCGGCGCCGCACCGGTCACCGTGAGAAAAAGCACGCCGATCAAGCCGACGGCTCTGGAGTGCAAGAGATCGACGGTCTTTATGCTCGAGACATTGATCGTGGATAAATCACCATGTTGAGCCATGAGGCCCCTCCCTGCGTTGTCGCGTCAACTTCCCCCCAACGGACCATGGTCCGGTTTCCGGACTCGCGCCACGCTGGTCTTCCGACATTATGAACTAAATTGTTGTTTTGCCAAGCCCATCATGGCAATCAGCTCGGCGCTCGACATGACGTGGCAGTAGATCATGTTGATGATTTCGAGTTCCTTGCGGTGCAACTCGTCGGTTGCCGCAGCGCAGCAATCCTCCAAGACGACGACGCCGTAGCTTTCATCGGCGAGACTGCGGACCGTCGAGGAGATGCACTGGTCGGTGAAAATCCCACAGCAGATGACGTTGCGGATGCCGAGATTGTGCAGAATGAGCCGGAGGTTGGTGCCGGTCAAAGCCGAGTCGGTGGTCTTGGTCACGGTGATCTCGTCGCCCACCGGCTGCACGGCATTAACCAATTGCGAGGGCGGATCATCCTTGGGAAGCAATAGGTTATTCCAGCCGGGGAGCTTCTGGGAGAGCGACCGGTCGCGGCCGTCTTTGGTATGGCAGGCGATGCGGGCGAACAGGCATTCGAGCCCCGCGCCGCGCGCCAACTGCAACATTTTCGCGGTGTTGGGAATGACCGACTGGTGCATCCGCTGATGAAAGGGCGTCCACTGATCATAGCGGCGCTGCTCGGCGGGCGTGAGGGTCACCCGGTCGGGCCGCTCCAGGTAGGTGTTCTGCACATCGATGACGAGCAGTGCGGTCTCCCTGACCGGCAGCACCAGATCATCGGGCTCCGGGGCGCCATCGTAGTAGAGAGAGCGGAATGAAGTCTTCCACGACATGGAGCTGATCCTCAGAACCGGAAGATGAAGAGGCCGCGCTCGTCATAGGTGGCGGCGGCCTCCTCGATGAAGGAGGCGATGCGGTTTGCCTTGTAGGTGTCGCGCATCAGGCGGGCGGCGTCGACGAGCTGCTCCTTGCTCTTGGCCCGGCCGGGACGCAGCAGTTCGTAGACCTGCATCACCACGTCCTGGGGCACGTCCACCAGTTCGGCGGCGCGCTCGAAATTGAGGGCGAGTGTCGGGCGGCCAGCGGACCGGGCGATCTCGGCCTGGGCCATCAGCGCCTCAGGCGTGATGCGCAGGTCTTCCATCTCGATCTCGCCCGCCAGCACCGCAGCAAGCGTGATATCGGCGAGAGTTAGCCCACGTTTGCCCTTCACTTCGCCGGGCCGGGTTTCGGCCAGGGGATAATCGGCCCGTGTCAGCCCGCTCATGACTTGGCTCCCATAAAAGCGACTTCGATCTCTTCGGGCGCTGCCCCTTCCTCGGTGATCCCTGTCTCGATGGCATAGATCAGGGCCACCCGGGCATGGTAGCGCGAGCCCATGGCCTCGCCGCGCGTCGGCACCACCACCGGGTCCGGCATTTCGCCCAGCCCATAGGCCGCCGCATTGGCACCCAGCCCACGATAGTGCTCGATCCTGGTGATCGGCGCGTTGGAAAAGAGTTCGAGATTGTTGTGCGGCAGGCGATCACGCTGGTGGATCACCGCCGTGCCCTTGGCCTGCAAGCCAATGCCAACGCCGGAACCCGAAAGCCTCGCCGCCGACAGGCCGAGGAATGACGTATCGGCCGTATGGCGGAAGCGCACGATGCGGGGCCTGAGGCCACGGGCCGCTATGGCGCCGGTCATCGCCGCCAGCACCTCAGAGAGCCGATGGCCGCCGGTCGTCTGGAACAGTTTGAGGCCGAAGGCCGGGCTGATGCCGATGACGATCTCCTTTACATCGTTCCCCGGTCCGGCTGGACCGAGGCTTCTATAACGGATGCGCCGCGCCTCATCCTTCTCATGCAGCGCCTCGGAGCGCAGCACTTCCTTCTGGTCGAGCACGTCGCGGATCGCATTGACTTCCAGGCGGCGAGGCTCCGACATACGGTAGCCCGAGCCCGGACCCAGATAGTCGTTAGGATCGTTGACGGCACTTATCACGCGGCCGCCGCGCACCATGGCCGAGGTCTGCAGATAGTCGCCGGAAAGCCGGAGTTTCACCACGTTGAGCAGGTTCTCCGCCTCCTCGCCAAAGCCGCGCGTCGCCAGCGCCTTGATGACATCGATCACGGTGACGCCGCGGGCCTTGATCGCCTCGCTGATGAAGGAGACATCTCGGGGGCCGAAGCTGCGGGTCTCGTCGGAGCCGGACGCGACGATGACGCTCGCCTTCATGTCGGCGGTGGGCCTGGCGAGCCCCAGCTCCTCATAGACCGCAGAAAGTGCCTCCACGGCGCGGCTGCGCAAATCGAGGGCGCGCGACTCAGGCAACGGCGTCAAACCGCCATCGGCCTCGAAATCGCGCTGCAAAACCAAATAATCCTCGAGTTCCTCGCCGTTGATCAGCGAGGGATTGAAGGAGTTGTCATAGGCCAGAATCGAGCCCATGCCGGAGCAGATCAGGTCGGAGCCGGCCACCAGGAAGGGCCAGATCTTGGCGCCCAGGCGGATTTCGGATTCAGTCGAGCGCGCGTCATTGCCCGAGGCGCATTCGAGGTCGAGCCACACGGCGATGAGATTTTCCGCCATCAGCTCGCGCACACCTCCCGGCATGGTGGCGGTCAAGGGCGCTCCGTCGATGCCGCCGTTCTGGGTGCCCTGCACCCCCATGCCGCGCTGCAAGCAGAGGCAGCGGGCCTCGAGATAGAGGAGCGACTTCGACTCATGAAAGCCCATCAAGAGTTCCGAGCCCGCCCCTGAGGTGCAGCGCATCTTGATGCCGCGCGAGGCATAGGCCGCGGCGAGGAAGGCTTTGGACCAGGGCGTGTCGTCGCCATCGGTGAAACTCTTCTCGGTGCCGTAGACCGACACCGTCTCGGCATAGGAGGTAAACCCCGCCATGCCGATCCTGAGTTCCTCGGCCTCCTCGCTCGAACACTGGAACAGGGTGCCCCAGCGCCCGACCGCTCCCCCAACCGCGCAGGCGACCGCATTGGACCAGGCATTGCGCGAGACCCGCATGGTGGTCTCGATCTCGTCGAAGCCGAAAGCAACCGCGGTTGCCGCATCGGCGGCCAACTGCAAGGGATCGTCCTTGGCGTTGGTGACGTGGGCCTGGTTGCCCGGCGTCTTCCTTGCCCGCATTTTGGAATAGGCAAAGGCGATCTCGAGAGCATTGAGGCGGGAAACGACGTCAGCAAGTTTGGCCGGGGTCATGCCATGGGCGAGACGGGTCAGGGTTTCGCGCGGCACATGCATATCGACCAGCATGCGGGCGACTTCCCTCGAGTCCATCGCCATGGCCTTGGGGGCCATCGCCGGATCGATATGATGGCGGGCGATGAAGCGATCGATCATGTCGAAGTCGTGTTCGAGGACGCCGTCCATGCTGGCCACCCGGCCGCCGGCGATGGCGATTGCCGATTTCGGATCGGCCGGGCTCGAAAAGGCGGAAAAGCCATTGGCGGCATCCTCGGCGGCGAACTTGTCGAGCCGCAGCGGGCGCTCGTCCCAGTCGGCATAGCGCTTCCAGCGGTTCGGCGTGTCGTTCATGGGAGGGTACTCCTCGAAGGCGGTCACTATCGCCCAATTGCGCCCCTGCTCCAAGTCCCGGCGCTGGACAGTCCGCCCCGCCCCATGCAAGCTTTCAGCAACAGGGGACAGACGCAGATGGCCAACATCACCGCCGATCTTGCAGTAAAGGGCGAGCTTCGCCTTGGGGAATCGCCCATCTGGCATGTGGCCCGGCAATGCCTCTATTGGATCGACCTCTATGATCCGGCCCTGTTCCGACTGGCTCCGGGCATGGCGGCACCCGAACGCCGAGCGCTGGCGCTCGTTGCCCCTATCGGTTCGGCAGTGGCGACCGACGATTCCGGCTGCCTCATCCTCAGCCACCGCGACGGCCTGTCGTTGCTCGATCTCGAGACCTTGGCGTTGACGCCCTACGCCCATCCCGAAGCCGGCCGCGATGGGGTCATCTACAACGATCTCAAATGCGACCGCTGGGGCAGGTTGTGGGTTGCGACCTCGCACGCCGTTGAACGCGATCCGCGCGGCGCCCTGTGGTGCGTCAAAGATCGTTCCACCATGGCGCTGGGTGACGTGGGCTTTCCCATCGGCAACGGGCCGGCCTTTTCGCCCGATGGACGGCTTCTCTATCTCAACGACAGTTTCAACCGCCAGACCTTCGTCTATGACATCGCCGCGAGCGACCTGCACCCGCGCAACCGCCGGGTCTTCGCCACCTATACGGAAGAGGAAGGCCTGCCCGACGGTCTCACCATCGATGCCGAAGGCTGCATCTGGACGGCGCAATGGACGGCCGCCCGGGTGATCCGCTTGAGCCCCGCCGGCGAAAAACTGCTTACCGTTCACGTCCCCTCGTTCCATGTGACCAGCGTCTGCTTCGCTGGCGCCGATCTCCGCGACCTCTACATCACCACGGCACGCGACGGGCTCACGCCCGAACAGCTCGACCGCTTCCCCCTTTCCGGCAGCCTGTTCCGCCTGCGCTCAGACGTGCCGGGTCTCGCCGAACCGCTGTTCCGTCTGTAAGACACCACGCGGAGGAACCCAATGGATTTTGCCTATTCGCCGAAGGTGCAGGAGCTTCAGGCCCGGCTCCGGGCCTTCATGCAAGAACACGTCATCCCCGCCGACAAGGCCTGGAGCGAGAGTGCCGCGAAACACATTCACCCGACCGCCCTCATCGACGGCCTCAAGGCCAGGGCGAAAGCCGAAGGCCTGTGGAACATGTTTCTACCGGGCCTCAAGAGCGACGAGCCGGGCATGGCCCTCAGCAATCTCGAATTCGCGCCGCTTGCCGAGATCATGGGAAGGCTCCCGTGGGCCGCCGAAGTGTTCAATTGCAGCGCCCCCGATACTGGCAATATGGAAATCCTGCACCGCTTCGCCGCACCCGAACAGCGCCGGCGCTGGCTCGTGCCGCTGCTCGAAGGCCGGATCCGCTCGGGCGTGTCGATCACCGAGCCCGACGAGGCCTCATCGGACCCCACCAATCTCAAGACCACCATCGCCCGCGACGGCGATCACTATGTGATCAACGGCCGCAAATGGTTCACCACCAACGCCATCCATCCCAAATTCGCCTTCACCATCGTCTTCGGCGTGTCGAACCAAGACCCCATGGCACCGCGCCATGCCCGCCATTCCTTTGTGATTGTCCCTAAGGATACGCCCGGCTTCCGGGTGGTGCGCGATGTGGCGATCATGCAGCATTATTCGGTCGAAGGCCATTGCGAGCTCGAGTTCAAGGAGGTGCGGGTGCCGGTTGCCAACCTTCTGGGCGATGAGGGGGCGGGCTTTGCCATCATGCAGGCGAGACTCGGACCCGGCCGCATCCATCACTGCATGCGGTCGATCGGCCAGTGCGAGGTGGCACTCGAGTTGATGTGCGAACGGGCCCTGTCGCGCTCGACCTTCGGGGCGAAGCTTTCCGACAACGCCAATATCCGCGATTGGATCGCCGAGGCGCGGATCGAGATCGACCAGGCCCGGCTTCTCAATCTGAAGGCCGCCTGGGTGATGGATACAAAGGGCACCAAGGCGGCCCAGACCGAGATTTCGATGATCAAGGTCGTTGCCGCCCGCCTGCAGACGAAAGTGACCGACCGGGCCATGCAGGTCTTTGGCGCCCGCGGCCTCACCTCCGATACACCACTTGCTTACCTGTGGACCTGGGGTCGGGCGCTGCGCTTCATCGACGGCCCCGACGAAGTGCACTTGCGCGGCATCGCGCGGAAGGAACTCAAGGCCGCCGAGGCAAGGCGCCAGGCCTGATCTTCACGGCGCCTCGAGGATCATGGCGATGCCCATGCCGCCGCCGATGCATTGGGTGGCAAGCGCCCGCCTGGCCTTCTGACGCCTGAGCAATTGCGCAGCCTTGCCGACGAGGCGGCCGCCGGTTGCCCCCAAGGGATGGCCGATGGCGATAGCACCACCGTCGATGTTGAGCTTCTCTTCTGGAATATCGAGTTCGCGGCGGCAGGCTTCGGCCTGGGCGGCGAAGGCCTCGTTCATTTCGACAATGTCGATGTCCTTGATGGTAAGCGAAGCCCGGGCCAAGGCCTTGCGGGTCGCTCCAATGGGACCGAGCCCCATGGTCGCCGGGGCACAGCCCGAAACCGCGAAGCTGGCGATCCGCGTCAGGGGTTCCAGCTTGTGGCGCTTGGCGAAATCGCCCGAGCAGACGAGGAGCGCCGTCGCCCCATCGGTCATCGGCGAGGATGACCCGGCTGTCACCGTGCCGTCGGCCAGGAAGGCGGTCTTCAGTTCACTGAGCTTCTCGGCCGAGGTGTCGCGCACGCAGCCGTCCTCGGCTACCGCCTGACCGGCAAGCGTGAAGGGTGCGATCTCGGCGGCAAGTCGCCCGTCCTTCTGGGCGGCCCGGGCTTTCATGTGGCTCGCCAGCGCAAAGCGGTCCTGGTCGGCCCGCGTCAAGCTATAGAGTTTGGCGACACGCTCGGCGGTCAGGCCCATGTTGAGGTAGCTTTCGACCACCGGCGCAGTCCAGGAGGGATGCGGCAGCGGATTGAAGCCCATCATCGGCACCCTCGACATGCTTTCGGTGCCGCCGGCGATGAAAGCCCCGCCCGCCCCCATGGCCAGCATGCCGGCCGCCATCTGCACCGCTTGCATGGACGAGCCGCACCAGCGATTGACGGTCGCCCCGGCCGTCGTCTCGGGCAGCCCCGCCAGGAGGCCTACGATGCGGCCCATATTGAGCCCCTGCTCGCCCTCCGGGAAAGCGCAGCCCCAGACCACGTCCTCGATCTCCGCACCCGGCACTCCCGTCCGTGCCAGGAGTTCGCGGATCACATGGGCGCCCAGATCCTCGGGCCGGACGCCGGCAAGAGCGCCCTTCCTGGCAAAGGTGAAGGGGGTGCGGACATAGCCGGCGATAAGAGCGTGATCGGTCATGGGGCGTTCCTCGGCGTGGAATCGCATACTGCCACGCCCGGCGCGCCTCCTAAAGCCATCGATAATGTGGATACAACCCTTCCGGTCCATTCCCGGTCCGGCGGATCCGCACGGTCCTGGATACCGCGTGGCAAACCTGGAACACCCAGGGATGCAAGTGACGCTTGCAGAACTGCGCCGCCGCCGGCGCGGCGATATCGCGGGCGATCTTTGCCGCGGAGCGCCATGGGCGGCTCGATGAGGCCCGGGGGCAAGGGCTCTGCCGGCACGAGTTCATCGCCATCGCTACCAACAGGAAGGCCTGCGTTAAGGTGTAAGCGAATCGTGGACCGCCGATCGTGACTTCTCCCGCCTTCCCAACCTCAGGAATGAACCGCAATCCTCTGGCCTCGTAAGATACGCCGGAGCTTGCGGAACCCGGTGCCTGCCAATCGTCGATGACGCAGCCCCGCTGGAACATCTTGGCGCGGGCCAAATTTAATCTACAGTTGCACCCATGACTTGGCGCATCGGACAAGCCCTCAGGCTGGCATTGGCGCTGTTGCTTTTGATGGTGGCAACAGTGCCGGCTCCACCGGAGCAAATGCAGGACTCGCAACCCACCGCGATGGCCAGCGCTTCGAGTTGCGGCTCCTGCACGGCGATGCCGTCGGCCATGAGAGGTTGCGCCCAGGGCCAATGCGCTGTTTCAGCCGTGGTGACGGAGGTAGGCGGCCTGCCAACTCCCGCTCATGTGCACTGTTCCGGTGGGCCATCCATCCCCACCTGTCAATTTGAGTACCGACCGCCGCTCCGCCCCGCCTAGGCTCTCCAGTCCGACTGGCCGGCGAATCATTGCCGCCACACCTGGAGCTTCACCTTGAAGGACACATCGACATGAGAATATCCCAATTCCTGTTCTGCACCCTCGCCACGTTCGGTAGTATTGCCGGAGCCTCCGCAGAAACTCTCAAGAACCTCGCAAGCCAAACGCATTACCATGGGATTGCCTTTGTCAAATCCGGATCGGCCGAACTGCTGTTGGCCACGCATCAGGGCCTGTTTGCGGTGAGCCGATCCGGCGAGGCCACTCGGGTTTCCCCGGTTCATGATTTCATGGGTTTCTCGCCCGATCCCGCCAACCCCCTCGTCTACTTTGCCAGCGGTCATCCGGCGGAAGGAGGTAACTCCGGTTTTCTCAGATCGGCCGACGGTGGCGCAACCTGGTCGCAGCTTTCGACCGGACTGAACGGCCCGGTGGATTTTCACCAGATGACGGTGAGTCCTGCCGATGCCACGACGATCTATGGCGCCTACGGCAGCATTCAGGTGAGCCATGACGGCGGCCAGAGCTGGGCGGAAGAGGGTCCGGCACCGGTTGGCCTCATCGCCATCGCCGCTTCACCCGTTGACCGAAACCGTCTCTACGCCGCCACCAAGTCGGGGCTGATGCTCAGCAGTGACGGCGGGAACGGCTGGACCACATTCGCCTTCGACGGCGAAACGGTGGCCACCGTGGCGGCCGGCGGAGACGGCACGCTCATGGCCTTCGTCCTCGGCCGTGGCCTCATGCGCGGCAAGGACGGAGCTGCCGGCGACTGGTCGCCGCTTTCCAACGATTTCGGCGATTCGATTCCGCTGCACATCGCCCTCGATCCGGCCAACCGGCAGCACATGGCCCTGACGACCCAAAAGAATGAGGTCCTCGAAAGCTCCGACGGCGGCGCCACCTGGGCTCCCTTCGCCGGGCAATAGGTGGGCAGCAAGAGCGCCACGATGTAGGCGATCCCGATCGTCTGGTTCACCGCCGGGCCGGCCCTGCCCTTGTCGGGATCGCCGGCGATCATCGCCAGCCCTCATGCGGCCTTGCAAGCGCCGGTCAGCTCTTGAGCCAGTCGAGAAGTTCGGGAACCAGCAACTGGGAATTTATCTCCTCGTCGCTGAGGGCAACGAAGCCCTCGAGGTCGCGCACGATTACGACCCCGGTGTTCTTGAACCGCTCGGCGATTTTCTTGATGAACTTGAAATCCGGGTTGCGATCGCAAAACCCCATAAAGAGAAAATAGACCTGGTCGCCGCGATCTTGCGATTCCTTCAACACCCGCATGGTGCGCGCTTCATCACTGCCGTCGTTTTCGCCATCGGTAACGAAAAGCACGAGCGATCGCTTCTTCTGCACCGGGGTCTGGGTGGTCTGGGTGGCCGGCGGGCGGCCCAGGAACCGGCTGAGAAAACCGGTTGGTTGTTCGATCTGCGGAAGCCAGCCGAAATGCCGGAGATTGCGCTCCAGGACATAGCTGTAAGTCGTTCCGCCACCCCAGCCCGGCACCCGGTCGACGATCTTGCGTTCGATGTAACCCTCGCAGTCGCTTGGGGTGACGACTCCAACGGCATGAACGTGCCGCTCGCCATCCGAGAAGGTGAATACGTCCATCTTGCCATCGGGATCCAGTACCATGCCATAGGGCACCAGCCGCGCCAGAAGCTGACTTGTCGTACCCTCTTCGTGCTCGTGTTCGAACGAGCCGGATACGTCGATGTCGAAGATGAGTTCGGCCTTGATATCGGCGTTGACGCCGGCCTTGCCGAGGCTGAGGCGCAGAGCCTGCGCCGACTTGTTGAGGTCGAGTTTCAACATGCGTGAATTTCCTTCCGTTAAATTTTCAATTGCTGCAGAATATTGCCGATCTTGTAGGCGAGCTCGCCCGCTTCGGTTGCCGTCGGCTTGCGGATTTGCGCCAGCGTCATCACCGAGGCGATGCTTTCGAGCCACGCCGGCAACATGACCAGCGCCACATTTTGAACGGCACCGACGAGACGGAGCGGCTGCTCGATTTGCGCTTGCCGCATGGATGCGCCCGAACGAATCTGCGCGACGGTCTGGGTGAGACTCAGGCCACGCTCGACAAAGCGCTGCGACAGTTTGGGCGCGGTGCCGCGCAGGTGAACAGAGAGGAATTCCGCCGCCAGCGATGCGGCCTCCACCTCGTTGCCCAGATCGTCGATCCGGCCCATGTGGCGATCCAGCTTTTCCTTGTGGTCGAGCAGGCCGTCCAGTGCAGCGCCCATCAGCTTCACCAATTGGCCAAGCTCCACGCGGGCGGCGTCGAGTTCCTCGGGCGTGTCGATCTTGCGGCTCAGGTGCTTCAGATAATGCCCAACCACGCCATCGCTTCCGGACACCCCGAAGGCGGCCATCACATCGATCGCTCCGAGCAATTCGGTTGCGCGGCCGATGTAGTCGGCCGCCCGCTTGAGCACATCGGCTTCGACCAGCGCCAGCGTTTGCGATACCAGGTCGCTATAGCTCGACTGGAGATCGTGCCCCCACAACACCACGCCGCGTTCGGTCGCGTCCTCGACGACAAAGGTCTCGATGAGGCGCAGCGCGCGTTGGCGCAGCTCCGCCGTTGCGCCAGGCGACAGATTGCTCAAGTCTCCGATGGTGACGGGAATCCGTTTGCGCTCGCTGCCGCGAATCTTTGTTGGTTCAAGCTCATGGGGCCGCGGCGGCGCGGTTGCGGCCCGCTTTGGAATGACGGCATCTGCGGTGCGCGCGCCCTTTGCGCCGACATCGATCACCGTTGGACCTAAGCGCGGCTTCGGCCCGGCGACCGTCGGTTGGCGCGAATCCGTATGGCTCGGCAAGGATGCTTGCGGGCCATCGGCCGTTGCGTCTTTCTTGCCGGTCACCCCGCCACCTCAGGTGAACTGGGCGAGAACGTCGTTGAAATTGCCCTTGAATCCCCGGCCCACGGGGGCGTATTCCCAACCCTTGTCGTTGCGCATGATGCTGCCGAACTGAACGACGTTGAACTCCTTGAATTCGTCGGACAGCCGGTACGAACCGAGCTCCTTGCCGCCGTCCTCGGCGATGGTGATGGTCGCCATTTCGATCTCTTCGAACGTCTCGACTTCACCGGCGGCGTGGATGGTGGTGAATATCGGAATTTCGTTGACGGCGTCGGCGAACTGCGTTCCGTCGACGATGATGGACTCGGAGCCGCCTTGCGACCGCCTGTCGCCGGTATGCAGCAATCCGCCGCCGGGCGTCGCGAACGAACCATCGGCGTTCACCGGCAGAACTCCCGCCTTGGGATTCATCTTCTTGGTGTTGTAGGTAGACAGGATGTTTTCGAGCTTGCCCACCTTCGCCCCATTGCCGTCATTGCTGGCTTCGAGCGCATGGATATCGACATCGTGGAGATGTCCATGCCCGCATTCCCAGGCAACGGTAATGGTGAAGCGCGCGCCCTTGGTGAGCGAGAGCTGGAGCTTCTGCACCGGCTCTCCCGATTTTTCCAACGACAAGGTCAGCATGCGATAACTCCTTTTGTTCCTAAATTGGTCCGGCAATCATGATGTGCAAGATGACCTGTCAATTATCGCGCGCCTGCGGAAAGAGTCGAAAGCTCTTGCCGCGCGGCGGCAAAGCGCTTTCGCGCTTCCGCGAATTTTTCTTCCGTCGTCTTTTTCGCCGCCTCGACGAGATTGTGGATGTCCTTGGTGTCGGCAATGATTTTTTCGATTTGCTGGGCCTGCGCCAGGCGGTTGTCGCCCGGCGCCTGCGCTGCCACCACGGCAACATCCTTGAGCGCGGTGCCGCGGAGTTCGGTTAGTTGTCTGTCGAGTTGCGCCTGACGGGTTGCCAATTGCTGAACGCTCTTCACCGCGAAGGCGCCATGGATCGACAAGAGCGTCATTTTGATGGAGGCGAAGCGCGCCGCGACGGTGGTGGCGGTTTCCTGCAGCGTGGCGATGCCGGCCTGTTCGATTTGCTGGATCACAAGCTGGTCGGCGGGAAGCCGCGTGTAGGTGCCTTCCAGGGCAAGGGCGCGGCTTTCGAGAAGCCGCAACTTGTCTTGCATCTCCCGGGCGCGGCCCTGGGCCACGACATCGGCCGGATCGAGGCTGGCCTGTTCGCCGGCGACAAAGCTCCGCGCCTTGTCGAGCAAGGCGCGCGCCACCGCGGCGGCCACGGAAAACTGAGCAAAGTGCGCCGCGTAGTTTTGCTTCAGGGTATCGAGCGACTGCAGCTCGGCGAACAGCGACTGCATCTCGCGCGAAAGCTCCGTTTCGAGCTTGGCCATCTGATCGGCGAGCGTCTTGGTGCGGCCGGAAATGAGATTGCCGATCTCTTCGAGAATTTGCCGGCCAAGCTCGTCCCGGCGCTTGCCGCGCAGCTTGCCCCACAGCGCGGCAAGCATTCCGGGCTGTTCCCCACGCTGCACCTTGTCGAGGATTTCCGGGAGCTTGGCGTCGTCAACGCCCTTTTCCAACTGGCTGAACAGGGCGAACACCGTTGCGGCATTGTTCTTGTCGAGCCGGGCGAGAAAGCCGTCGAGGGTGTGCTGGAGCGCCTGCTCCGCCTCGAGACCGATCTTGATGACATTGCCGGAAGGCATTGCGGAAAAATCCAGGGCCGCCAGAGCCTTTTCCGCTTCGGCCAGCTGGGCCGGCTTCAGCACAATGGCGCCGGTATCGAGTGACGGTGCCGCAACGGGCGCCGGTCGCGGCGTGACAGCGGTAGCCGGTATTGGCGGGGTGATGGTCGTTGGCTTCATGCAATATCCTCCTGTCGGGACATTCCCTGTATACAGCTTGTTGGAAAATGAATCTGGCAACCGACGGCGATACCGAACCATTCGGGTTCGTTCGTCAATCAAGTTTAACTCACCGCAACCAACGATTTCTCGAATATAGGCGCGGGCCGCCGCAATTTCCAGCGCCGGCCGAACGGGAACCCCCGCGGATTTCTCCAGCGCGGGGTTTCCTATCTCGCGTCGATCTTTCGTCGCAGTGACCGGCGTGGTTATTACCGCGCCAAGACCGCCAGCAACAACAGCGCCACGATGTTGGTGATCTTGATCATCGGGTTGCCGGACAGCCTGTGGACGTCGAGGCTTTCGAGATGCGTCTTGCCGGTTGGCTCGACCAATAGGCCGGCGCGAGGCAATTGCAGAATAGTATTGACATTTGTACATATTTACGCTATTGGATCACATGTTTCGCGGAATTCACGGCTTCGATTGGGACGAAGGTAACCGCGATAAGTGCCGCAAACACGGTGTTGCAATCGCGACCATTGAGGCTTTGTTCCGCACAAGTCAGCTGCTGGTGCAGCAGGATGTCGCAAACTCAAAAGCGGAAACCCGCTTCAAAGCTATCGGAAAGACTGCCGGAGGCCGCAGCATCTTTGTGGTGTTTACCTTTCGTGACCGCGATGGCCTTCGGTTGATCCGCCCGGTCAGCGCCCGCCACATGCACAACAAGGAGATCGCCGCCTATGAAAAAGAAAATCCCTGAATTCAAGACCGATGCGGAGGCGGAGGCCTTCGTCGATTCGGCCGACCTGAGCCAATACGATCTCTCGGGATTCAAGCCGGTGCGCTTCGAGTTTCAGCCGAAGACCGAGCGCGTCAACATGCGGCTCCCCGCCGAGCTTCTGCAAGCCGTGCGCCGCAAGGCCAAGGCCGAAGGCTTGCCCTACCAGCGCTTTATCCGCGCCACGCTGGAACGGGCGGTGACGGGGAAGAAGCGGGCGTAGGCTCTCCCTTGGTGGCCAACAGACCAAGGCCGGAGCTTGCGCCCCGGCCCTTGACGTTTTGCCCTGAGAGTGAGCTCAGCGCGCCAAGACCGCCAGCAGCAACAGCGCCACGATGTTGGTGATCTTGATCATCGGGTTGACCGCCGGGCCGGCGGTGTCCTTGTAGGGATCGCCGACGGTATCGCCGGTGACGCTGGCCTTGTGGGCCTCGGAGCCCTTGAAGTGCTTCTGGCCCTTGCTATCGACAAAGCCGTCCTCGAAGCTCTTCTTGGCGTTGTCCCAGGCGCCACCACCCGCCGTCATCGAGATCGCCACGAACAGGCCGGTGACGATCACCCCCATCAGCATCGCCCCCACCGCGGCGAAGGCTTGCGCCTGGCCGGCAATCGCCTTGATGACGATGTAGACGACGATCGGCGAGAGCACCGGCAGCAGCGATGGGATAATCATTTCCTTGATCGCCGCCTTGGTCAGAAGGTCGACGGCCCGGGCATAGTCGGGCTTCGAGGTGCCCGCCATGATGCCGGGGTTCTCCTTGAACTGGCGGCGCACCTCGATCACCACGGCTTGTGCCGCACGACCCACGGCGGTCATCGACATGCCGCCGAAGAGATAGGGCAGCAGCCCGCCGAACAGCAGGCCCACCACCACATAGGGGCTCGACAGGTCAAAGCTCACCGGCACATCGGCGAAGTAGGTCTTGAGGTCCTGGGTATAGGCGGCAAAGAGCACCAGCGCGCCGAGGCCCGCCGAACCGATGGCATAACCCTTGGTGACCGCCTTGGTGGTGTTGCCCACTGCATCGAGGGCATCGGTGTTGTGGCGCACTTCCTTGGGCAGGCCCGCCATTTCGGCGATGCCGCCGGCATTGTCGGTGACCGGTCCGAAGGCATCGAGCGCCACGATCATGCCAGCCAGCGACAGCATGGTAGTCACCGCCACCGCCGTGCCGAACAGGCCGGCGAGCGAATAGGTGACGATGATGCCGGCGATGATGACCAGGGCCGGCAGGGCGGTCGACTCCATCGACACGGCAAGGCCCTGGATCACATTGGTGCCGTGGCCGGTGATCGAGGCCTCGGCAATCGAGTTGACCGGGCGCTTGCCGGTGCCGGTATAATATTCGGTGATCCAGATGATCAGGCCGGTGATGGCGAGGCCGGTCGCCCCGCACCAGAAGAGCCGCATCGGGGTGAAGCCGCCGAGGTTGACCGACATGCCGCTAAATAGGGTGCCGCTGAATACCAGGCTCATCACGGGGAAAAGCGCCACGAGCGACAGAATACCGGTGACGATGATGCCCTTGTAAAGGGCGCCCATGATGTTGTTGGAGGGGCCGAGCTTGACGAAAAAGGTGCCGATGATCGAGGTCACCACGCAGGCGCCGCCGATCGCCAGCGGCAGCACCATGCCGGCAAGCTTCAGCGCATCGGGCAGCACGATCGCCGCCAGCACCATGGTGGCAACGGTGGTCACCACATAGGTCTCGAACAGGTCGGCCGCCATGCCGGCGCAGTCGCCGACATTGTCGCCGACATTATCGGCGATGGTTGCGGGGTTCCTCGGATCGTCCTCGGGGATTCCCGCTTCGACCTTGCCCACCATGTCGCCGCCGACGTCGGCACCCTTGGTGAAGATGCCGCCGCCCAAACGGGCGAAGATCGAAATGAGCGAGGCGCCGAAGGAGGTGGCGATGAGCGCGTCGATCACCGTGCGGTCGGTCGGCGCCAGGCCCAGCGAGCCGGTGAGGAAGCCGAAATAGAGGGTGACGCCAAGGAGGCCGAGGCCGGCGACGAGAAGGCCCGTCACCGCGCCTGCCTTGAAGGCGAGGTCGAGGCCGCCGGCCAGCGACTTGGTGGCGGCTTGGGCGACGCGCACATTGGCCCTCACCGAGACATTCATGCCGATGAAGCCCGCCGCCCCCGACAGGATGGCGCCGATGGCAAAGCCTACGGCCGAGTAGCGGCCGAGCAACCAAAAACCGATCGCGAAGATCACCACGCCGACGATGGCGATAGTGGTGTATTGGCGCTTCAAATAGGCCTGGGCGCCTTCGCGCACCGCGGCGGAAATTTCCTGCATCCGGGCCGAGCCGGCGTCGGCGGCCATCAGCCCGCGCGTCGTGACGATGCCGTAAACGATGGAGAGCGCGCCCGCGAGCACGATCAGCCAGAGCGTAGAGGTCATGTTAAACCCTTGAGTTCGTTATGTTTGCCCCGAAGCCCCTGGCGGAATCGACGATTGCCGCCCCCTGCCCCGGAAAGTGGCCCGGGGTATGCCAAATGCGGCGAACTTAGGCAAATGGTTTCCCCGGGGTCGCGGTCGGCGCCACGGTCATACTGTCGACTTTCAGATCATCTGACCGCAGCCCTGGGCCGACTCCTCGACCGGGTGGCGCAGCTCCTCACCTTGGAAGGGGCGGCGGCGAAAGCCTGGCGCCGACGGACCGAACGACGTCAACCGAGGGTGAGTGCCGACTTATTCAATATCATCGAATTAATTGCAATTTCTTAGAAAATCCAAGCTCTTCCAGTGAACCTTCGGCAAGACATTCCTGTCAGAATCGAAAATGTTTCGACAATTTTCGCAATTGGAATGGATCGGCATGTCAGTCACTCTTGGGCGAGCATGGTTCGCCAATCGGTGCAGAATTGCCCGGCGCTTCGGGCGGGAGGAGCGCGGCAACATCACGATCCTGATGGGGATTGCCACCCTTGCCGTGGTGCTGGCGAGTGGCGTGGCCATCGATTATTCGCGGTTGATGGCGACCCAGACGGCGCTCGCCGCAGCGACCGATGCCGCCGCCCTGCAGGTTGCCAACGCCTCGACCACCGACACCAAATTGCTGAAGCGGCTTGCCCAGGAAATCGTCGATCGCAACTATTCGCCGGATCAGCACGGCGAACTCATCGACCTCAGCCTGACGGTTACGGCGGCAACAATCGACCTGCAGACCAAGGTCCGATTCAAAACCAGCTTCATGCGCCTCGCCGGCATCAATATGATCGACTTGCCCGTCAAGTCCCTGGTAACCAAGTCCGGCAACAACCTGGAAGTTTCCCTGGTGCTCGACACCACCGGCTCGATGCGCGGCACCAAGCTCGCCGCCCTCAAATCCGCCGCCAAGGATTTCGTCGATGCCGTGGTGTGGAGCGACCAGAGCCAGTTCTATTCGAAAGTGGCGCTGGTGCCCTATTCCATGGGGGTCAATGTCGGCAGCCTGGCGGTCAGCGCCCGTGGCAATATCACAGCGGGAACCTGCACGTCGCCCGGCTGCGCCAGCTACCAGTTCCGCAACGCCAGCCGGCCCCCGGTCAATCCCACGTTCGCCATCAGCACCTGCGTCAGCGAGCGCATCGGCGCCGAGGCCTTCACCGACGCCCCGCCCTCGACCGCGCCGGTCGGCCGCAATTATGCCAGCCCCAACAATCCTTGCCTGGCCAGCACGCTCCGGCCCCTCGACCGCGACAAGACGGCGATCAAGGCGGCAATCGACAATCTCGTCGCCGAGGGCTCGACCGCCGGCCAGGTCGGCATCGCCTGGGGCTGGTATGTGCTGTCCAAGGATTTCGGCCTGTGGAGCGGCACCGGGCTGCCGGCGCGCTACGGCGCCGAGCATGTCAACAAGGTCGCCGTCATCATGACCGACGGCGAATTCAATACCAGCTACTGCAATGGCGTCGTCGCCCGTGACTCGATCAACCCCGGCAGCGGGAGCACCAACGACAAGATCAACTGCGACTCCACCAACGGATCGTCACCGAGCCAGGGCCTGGCACTGTGCACCGAGATGAAGAAGAAGGGCATCACCATCTATACGATCGGCTTCGACGTCCAGGCCGATCCCACGGTGCAGCAATTGCTGACCAACTGCGCCACCAGCGCGGGCCATGCCTATCTCGCCGCCACCACGCAGGAACTCAAAGACGCCTTCGCCTCGATCGGCAAACGCGTCACCTCGCTGCGCATCACAAAGTAGGGGTAAGACCGTCTCACTTCGTGCGGGCGGCGGCCCGGCCGGCCAGGAACGACAGAAACTCCCGCACCTCGTCGGGCGGCACCTCCTGGATCGATCCCGCCATCAGATCGCCCAGTTGAAAGGGCCCGTACTGCACCCTTACCAGGCGGTTCACCACGCAGCCGAAATGTTCCACGAGCTTGCGGATCTCGCGGTTCTTGCCTTCGGTCAGCAACACCCGATACCAGCTGTTACTGCGCCCGCCCTTGTCATACTCCTCGACGAATTCGGCGCCGCGGTAGCTCACCCCGTCGATGGTGATACCCTGCGCCAGCGCCTCGATCTGCTCGGGCGACAGCCGCCCCCGCACCCGCACCCGATAGACCCGCGCCAGGGCCGTCTGCGGGCTCATCATCACCTGGGCCAGCGGCCCGTCGCTCGACAAAAGCAGCAGCCCTTCGCTGTTCACGTCAAGCCGGCCCACCGCCATCAGCCGCGGCATGGCGGGGGACCAGCGCGGCGGCTTCAGGGCATGGAGATCGAAGATCGTCAGGCGGCCCTTGTGGTCACGATTGGTGACCAGCACGTCGATCGGCTTGTTGAGCCGGAAGAGGCGGGGCAGCGGCCGGCTTTCGGGTGCCACGGGCCGGCCGTCGACGCTGACCCGATCGCCCTCCGCCACGGGGAGGGTGGCGCTGGCTAAGGCGCCGTTGACCTTCACCCGGCCTTCGGCCACCAGGCGTTCGGCCTCGCGGCGGCTGCCCACTCCGGCCTTCTGCAAATAGACGTTGAGCCGCATGTCGGGCGTCAGGCGAGGCTGCGGCGCTGGCGGCCGAACAGCCAGACGATCATTGCAAGCGCCACGGCGACCATCGGAAATACCGCGTAGTTGACGGCATTCCAGCCGAAGAGGGCGAGGAGCTTGCCGGCCCCGAGCGAGGTCAGCGCGGTTGTTCCGAAAACCAGGAAGTCGTTGAGGCCCTGGGCTTTGTTGCGCTCGCTGTCGGCGTAGGCGGTGGTGAGCAGACTGGTGCCGCCGATGAAGCCGAAATTCCAGCCGAGGCCGAGGAGGACGAGCCCCACGGCAAAGTTGGTGAAATGTATGCCTATCAGACCCGATACGGCGGCGCCGGTCAAAAGTACCATGCCGGCACCGGCCACGCGCTCGGCGCCGTAACGCGCAATCAGGCTGCCGGTGAAGAAACTCGGCACGAACATGGCGAGGGCATGCCACTGGATCACCCAGCTCGAATCGCGCACGCCGAAACCATGGCCGATCATCGCGACCGGCGTCGCCGTCATCACCAGCATCATGATGCCGTAGGACAGCATGGCGCTCGCCGCGGCCACGATGTAGCGTGGCTGGGTAGCGATTTCGACGAGCGGCCGGCCGGGATCGGCCGCCGTCCGCGGGCTCAAGGGAATGTCGACGGCGAGAAGGATGACCGACGCCACCAGCGCCAGCACGGTCATCGCCGCCCAGGTTCCGGCAAAGATCACGGGGGCGAACAGGTCGACGGTCGCCATGACCATCAGGGTTCCGAACAGGGCGGCGACGATGCCGCCGGTCATCACCCAGGAAATCGCCTTGGGGCGGAATCCGGGGCTCGCCAGATCGGCGGCGGCGAAGCGGTAGTAGGAGGACGAAGCCTGATAGACGCCAAGCAGGAAGGTCGCCAGCAGAAACAGGCCGAAGTTCCGCTGGAAGATGGCAAAGACGCCGATCAGGCCGCCCACCGCCCCGGCGAGCGCGCACAGCACGAAGCCGGGGCGGCGGCCGATGCGCTTCATCAAGAGCGAAATCGGGAAGGTCGTCAGCGCCGTGCCGATGATCATCATCGACATGGGGAGCGTCGCCCAGGACGGGTCCGAAGCGAGCGCACTGCCGATGAGGCCCGCCGTCACCACGTGCGCGGTCGCCGCCGCTCCGAACAGCGCCTGGGCGATCGCCAGGATCACCGCATTGCGCCTTGCCTTTACGTCGTTGAAGACCTCGACCGCGCTCATGCGGCGAACTCCGCCGCACGGCGCGCCCGGGCCAGCCGGTCGAGCACGCCGTTGATGAATTTCTGTTCCGCGCCGTCGAAGAAGGCGGAAGCTACATCGACATATTCGCTGACCGCCACCCGGGCCGGAACCCGCTCCAGGAACATCAGCTCGTAGGCTCCGGCCCTGAGGATCGCCCTGACCGTGGCATCGAGCCGGTGCAGCGGCCAGGCCTTGTCGAGGAGCGCGTCAAGGGCGGGATCGATCGCCGCCTGCTGGCGCACCGCCCCGTCCACCACCTCGCGCAGATGCTTGTAGTCGGCCTCGCCGCACTGGCCGTCGTCGAAATTCTCGCCCCGGGCGCGCGAGGAAAACTGGGCCAGCGTCTCGCCCACGTCGGTGCCGGCGATGTCCATCTGATAAAGCGCCTGAACGGCACCTAGCCGTGCGGCGGTGCGTTCGACGGGCTTGCCTCGCTGTCTGCCGTTCACTTGGGCCTGGCTTTCGGGCTCATCATACGGGCGAAGCGGATCATGGCAAGGGCGGCTTCGGCGGCAACGCCGCCCTTGTCCATCTCGGCCACCCGGGCGCGAGCCCAGGCCTGGGCCTCGGTCTCGCAAGTGAGGACGCCATTGCCGATGCACACGCCCTTCATGGTGAGATCCATCAGGCCGCGGGCGCTTTCTTTGGCGACGATATCATAGTGGATGGTTTCGCCGCGCAGCACGCAGCCGAGCGCCACGAAGCCGTCGTAGCGCTTGGACCGGGCGGCCATGGCAATGGCGCCGGGAAGTTCAAGGGCGCCTGGAACGGCGATGCGCTCCCACTTGGCGCCGGCCTTCTCGATTGCCGCAATGGCTCCCCTGGCCAGCTCATCGCAGATGTCGCCATAGAAGCGCGCCTCGAGGATCAGGAGCCGCGCCTTGGTCTTGGCGACGGTGGCGGATTTTTTCTCGACCTTCATGATGTTCCAAACTCGGCAAGGCGGGCCACATAGCGCGCCAGCATGTCGATTTCAACGTTGACCCGGCCACCTGCCTTCGCCTCGCCCCAGGTGGTGACCGCCAGCGTGTGAGCAATGATGTTGACGCCGAATTCAATTCCCCCCACTTCGTTGACGGTGAGCGAGGTGCCGTCGAGCGCCACCGAACCCTTGGGGGCGATGAACTTGGCAATCTCCCGCGGCACCCGGAAGCGGAACCTTCGCGAGTCGCCCTCGGGCCGGATCGCAACAATTTCGCCCACCCCGTCGACATGGCCCGACACCACATGGCCGCCGAGCTCGTCGCCCATCCGCAGGGCGCACTCAAGGTTGACGCGGCTCCCCGGCTGCCACTCTCCCAGCGTGGTCTTCGACAGGGTCTCGGCCGAGGCCTCGACGAAGAAGCTCCCCGGCCCCTTGGCCACCACGGTCAGGCAACAGCCGGCGCAGGCGATCGAGGCGCCGATGGCGATGCCGCCGAGGTCGAGGCCGGTGGCGATCTCGATCCGCCGATCACCGCGCTGTTCGAGCGACCTGACCGTGCCGATGTCGGTAACAATGCCGGTGAACACTCCCAAACTCCCGAAACATCGTCATTCCGGCGAAAGCCGGAATCCATGGCTGTCATGGGCCCCGGCTTCCGCCGGGGTGACGAATGAATTGGGCTTCTCATAGACGGTGAGGGTGTCGGCCCCAAGCCTTTCTTCCCGTTGCAGCATGAATGTCTGCAATGCCCCCTCGGGCAGGCCTTCCACCCCCTGGGGGCCCAGTTCCGTGGGCGAGCGGTAGAGGTGGATTTCGTCCACCAGTCCCGCCTGGAGGAAGGCCCGGGCGATCGCCGCCCCGCCCTCGACCATTAGCCGGTTGATGCCCGCAACCCCCAGTTCGGCCACTGCCTCGGCGGGCGTGCCGCGCAGCAGCTTTGCTCCTCTCGCTGCCAGCCTCGAGCCCGCCGGAAGCTCCCGGTTGCGGCTCATGACAAAGGCCTTGGGCGAGCGGGCCTCGAGCCCCGGCAGGCGGCAGGTAAGCTCCGGATCGTCCACCACCACCGTTTCCATGCCGACCAGGATCGCGTCGCTCTGGGCCCGGGTCAGATGCACCCTCGCCCTCACCGCCTCGCCGGTGATGGGGGTTCTCTGGCCGGGCTCGCTTGCGATCTTGCCGTCGGCGGAAAGGGCAAGCTTCAGAATCACATAGGGGCGCTTCCTCACGATTCGAGTCAGGAAGCCGGCGAGGTCGCGCCGGGCTTCCGTTGCGCCATCAGCCAGTTCGACGGTGATCCCTGCCGCCCGCAGGATGGCAAGGCCGCGCCCGGCAACGCGCGGGTCTGGGTCTTCCACTGCCACCACGCAGCGGGCAATGCCGGCGGCAACCAAGGCTTCGGCGCAGGGCGGCGTACGACCATAGTGGGCGCAGGGTTCGAGCGTCACGAAGGCTGTCGCACCGCGGGCCGCCTCGCCTGCCATGGCAAGGGCCTCGGTCTCGGCATGGGGCCTTCCGCCGGCCTGCGTCCAGCCAACGGCGAGCAGCCTGTCATCCTTGACGATCACACAGCCCACGGGGGGATTTTCAGCGGTGGTACCCAGCGCCCTCCGGCCGAGCCTCAGGGCCACATCCATCCAGCGGCTTGGCCCCCTCAATCGCCTTCGCCCCGGCCTTCCCGGTCATCGCCCGAGAGTTCGCCCAGCAATTCCTCGAAATCCTTGGCCTCGCGGAAATTCTTGTAAACGCTGGCAAAGCGTACATAGGCCACGTCGTCGAGCATCTTGAGGGCCTCCATCACCAGCTTGCCGATGGTCTCCGACTTGATCTCGTTCTCGCCCAGGCTTTCGAGCCGCCGGACAATGCCCGACACCATGCGCTCGACCCGCTCCGGGTCCACGGGACGCTTCCTCAGGGCCACCTGGATCGAGCGCATCAGCTTGTCGCGGTCGAAGGGGACACGCCGGCCCGAGCGCTTCAAAACCATCAGCTCGCGCAGTTGCACCCGCTCGAAGGTGGTGAAACGACCGGAACAGTCGGGACAATAGCGCCGCCGCCGGATCGCCGTGCCATCCTCGGTCGGACGCGAGTCCTTGACCTGGGTCTCCTCGTTGGAACAAAACGGACAGCGCAATAGGGTATCTCCCTCTTCTCTCCATCACCGGCCTTGAGCCGGTGATCCAGCCCGGCCTGGGAACAGTGGATGGCCGGGTCAAGCCCGGCCATGGAGAGACATCAATAAATCGGGAAGCGCGCGGTCAGTGCCTTGACGCGCGACCTCACCGACGCCTCGACCTTACCATTGCCCGCTTCGCCGTTCTTCGCAAGGCCGTCGAGGACTTCGGTAATGAGACTGCCGACCAGCCGGAATTCCTCGGTGCCAAAGCCCCGCGTCGTCCCAGCGGGGGTGCCGAGCCTGATCCCCGAGGTGATGGTGAAGGGTGCGGGATCGAAGGGAATGCCGTTCTTGTTGCAGGTGATCCACGCCCGGCCCAAAGCCTGCTCGGCGGCCTTGCCGGTCACTCCCTTCTTGCGCAGGTCGACCAGCATCAGATGGGTATCGGTGCCGCCGGAGACGAGGTCGCAGCCGCCCTTGATCATGCTGTCGGCGAGAACCTTGGCATTGGCTGCCACGGCCTTGGCGTATTTCCTGAAGGCGGGCTTCAGCGCCTCGCCGAAGGCCACCGCCTTGGCCGCTATCACATGCTCCAGCGGCCCGCCCTGCAGACCCGGGAACACGGCCGAGTTGATCTTCTTGCCGATCGCCTCGTCGTTGGAGAGGATCATGCCGCCGCGCGGACCCCTGAGCGTCTTGTGGGTGGTGGTGGTCACGACGTGGGCGTGCGGCAGCGGCGAGGGATGCACACCTCCCGCTACCAGCCCGGCGATATGGGCCATGTCGACCATCAGGAAGGCGCCCACCGAATCGGCAATCTCGCGGAAGCGCTTGAAATCGAGGGTGCGGGGATAGGCCGAGCCGCCGGCGATGATCAGCTTGGGCTTGATGTCCAGGGCGTGGCTCGCCAGGAGATCATAGTCGATCAGGTGATTGTCCTCGCGCACCTTGTAGGGCGAGACCTTGAACCACTTGCCCGACTGGTTGACCGGCGAGCCATGGGTCAGATGGCCGCCGCAGGCGAGGTCGAGGCCCAGATAGGTATCGCCCGGCTGCAGGAGGGCAAAGAACACCGCTTGGTTGGCCTGGGCGCCGGAATGGGGCTGGACATTGGCGAAGGCGCAGCCGAACAGCTTCTTGGCCCGCTCGATCGCCAGGTTTTCGGCGACGTCGACATACTGGCAGCCGCCATAATAGCGCCGGCCCGGATAGCCTTCGGCATATTTGTTGGTCATGATCGACCCTTGCGCCTCAAGGACAGCGCGCGAGACGATGTTCTCCGAGGCGATGAGCTCGATCTCGTGGCTCTGGCGGCCCAGCTCGGCGGTAATCGCCCGGGCGATCTTGGCATCCACCTTGGCCAGCTTCTCCCGGAAGAAGCCCGGAAACAACTTCTTCGCCTTCTTCTGAGCCTTCTTCGCCATGACAGTCCCTCCCGATCCTTAGCCGCACATTGCAGATTGTGGAAATGCCGTCCAGCACCATCTTGGCGCACAGGCAGGGATGATGAAGAGCGGCGATTTCCCCGCACTTTCCGTCATGGGCCTCACGCCAGCCAGCATCCCGCTTTGGCAACGGAGTGCGAGCCCGAGCGACACCAACAGCCGCCCGCCCCATCCTCCTCCGCCCCTCAGGGCGGGGGAGGTGGCACGCGCCCACTTCGGTGCGTGACGGAGGGGGCCAGCCGCGCTGCCGCCAGGCCCCACCCGTCGCCCTATGGGCGCCACCCTGCCCACTGCGCGGAGAGGGAAAAGCAACATCGCACCAGCCCCTTTTCCCGTCATTCCGGCGAAAGCCGGAATCCCGCTTTGGTAGTAACAAACAAATCTCGACGAGAAGCTGGACCCCGGCTTCCGCCGGGGTGACGGAATGGTAGACTGTGACCGAGTGTCCTCGATGAGAGCCGAAAGATGACCAAGAACAAAAAGCATTCGCCAAAGCCTTTGAAGCGTGACCCAGATGACGTTCCGGAGCTGACGGCGGAGTGGTTTGAAGGTGCCTATTTTGCATCGCGCGCCAGCCGCGCCGATCTCGCTTGGTTCGAAAGGCTGATGGCACGAACCGGCGGCCAGCCGCCGCGCGAAGGCGATGAGATTCCCAAGGGCTATCGGAGGACCAAAGAACGGCGCAGCTGATTGACGATGCAAATTCGTCGAATTGGATGCACGGCCACCGCAGTTCCCCGGCCTTCCTCCCCTCTTCCGTCATTCCGGCGCAAGCCGGAATCCCGCTTTGCCAGCGATCACCAATTCAGAGCAAGAAGCTCGACCCCGGCTTCCGCCGGGGTGACGGAATGGAGTAGACTGTCGGCGAATGCCCTCCATGAGCACCGAAACATGACCGAGAACAAAAAGCCTTCGCCTCGTCCGTCGAAGCGCGATCCCGATGAAGCGCCGGAGCTAACGACCTCTTGGTTCACCGGCGCCAATCTCTACAAAGGCAAGAAGCTGGTGCGCCCGGAAGGGAAACGATTTCCAGAGAACCGCAGGAAGACCAGCAAACATTGAATGCACTGTCACTATAATCCATTGAATGCACTGTCACCGTAATCCCCGATCCAGAGTTTGCCGCACTTCTAGGAGGTAAGGAAAAAGCGCTTGTCGAAGATGCCAAATTAGCCCATGATAATGCAAGGAAAGACGCCGATGTTGCTAACCGTGAAAGAGTATCTGAAAACCGCGTCAGCCCTCCAGCACATGGCGAGGCGAATGGGCAACCTGTCGCTCAAGCGCAAACTCAACCTCCAGTCCCAGAAACTCAAGGCGCTGGCGCGAATGGCGGCCAAGCAACAGTCGAGCCAGGAGCCGAAGGCAAACCCCAAACCGTAGTCCCTGGAGCCGAGGCCAAGACTGCCGAGGAAGCCAAGGCCGCTGCGGTTCACGAGCGGGCCGCAAAGGAACTTGCGGTTCGCCAGAAGCAATCCATGATCCGCAAGGGCAATCAGCAGGAAGCGGGCGGCATGTTTGCGCCACCGCCTGAGAAGACGTTATTTGAAGGCGAGGACCAACCAGCCGATCCTAAGATGAATTTTACGCATCTCGGGAAATTCACAAAGCCGGAGGGGATCGGGCTGGGAGAGGCAGCAAGGGACTATGTTGTTAGCCAAAGTCGCAATTTGGGAAATGTTGAGGTATTGCTGGGATTTGATGGAAATGGGAACGTCCTTGCAGATGCCCATGGAACAAAACATAATGTAGGATTCAGCGAGGCATTCAGCAAAGAGGCAGAGAGTGATACCGGGAATGCAATCGCTCATCACAATCATCCAAATTCTGAATCGCTCAGCTCTGGTGATTTATCCAATCTCGCCGCCCCCGGCCTAAAGGTTATGTGGGTGCATGGCATGGATGGCAATAGTTATCGGGCTGAAATACCCGAAATAGTCCGCGCCCAAATTAAAGACCCGCGCAAATTCAGGGACGATATGCCTAAGATTGCTGACGCTTCGGCATGGCATCTCTACCAAACTGTTATAGATCCCGCTCTCATATCTGGAAAGATGACGGACGAAGAAGGTGGTCGCGCCATTGTTCATCTTCGGAATCTTGCCCTACACAAATCCGGGCTTATCAATTATACCTCAACATTGGCCCTGCCGAATGAGGCGGACTACGCTGACCACATCGCCATCGCCGCTAGAATTGCGAGAAACGTATATAAGGACAACAACTATGGTCGTGAGATACCCGCAGATGGGACTGGTGGACGAACCCAGCTTTCTCGACACATTGGAGACTTGGAAGGAACACCGGAAATTCCTTCTCAGCCAAGATCCGAGAGCAGCCGGGCGCAAGGGAATGCTGGAACAGGCGAACCGAGTAATCGCGGAGAAGCAAAAGGCAAACCCCCAGAAATAAAGGCCTCGTTCTCTAATGAAAATCTTGAGTTACGTGGACGAGCCCAGCCAGTTCGACACATTGGCGACATGGGAATCCTACCGGAAGGAATTGGAAACAATACCGGAGGACGACTTGAAACCTCAACTAATCAAGGAAGCGGACGCGGAAATAGCACGCCGAAAGGCAAGCCCCCAGAAATAAAGGGCGCATTCGGACCCCCTCCATCCGCGTCCCGCACTTTCGGCAAGAAATTTCAGTACACCAAGGACGAACTAACCGTCCTGAACGATCAGGCCAAGGCGCTGGTCGCCAAACTGTTCGGCAATGGCGTCAGAGTAGAGGCGGTGGAAGGTCTGCCGCCAGATGTGCCGGAGCATATCGCCGCCTATTACGACAATCTCCACAGAATTACGGTGACAGTGCACTTATCTCCATGACGACCCCCGCCACACCCTCACGCCACCTTTCTCGCCAGGGCGCATTGCGACCACAGGTCCGACAGGGCCTTCACCAGTTGGGCGATGTCGGCGTCGGTGTGGAGCGGCGACGGCGTGATGCGGAGGCGCTCTCCTCCACGCGGTACGGTCGGGTAGTTGATCGGCTGGATATAGATGGAGCTTGCCTCCATCAGATGATCGCCGATCCTTTTGCACTTGGCCGCATCGCCGACGATCACCGGCACGATGTGGCTCGGGTTGGCGAGATGGGGAATGCCGAACCGGTCGAGTTCGCTCCTAACTTTCCGCACCCGTTCGCGCTGGCGCTGGCGCTCGATGTCGCTCTCCTTCAGGTGGCGGATCGAGGCCACAGCACCGGCGGCAATGACCGGGGCAATCGAGGTCGTGAAGATGAAGCCCGGGGCAAAGGAGCGGATGGCGTCGATTGTTGCAGCATTGGCGACGATATAGCCGCCCATCAGCCCGAAGGCCTTGGCCAGGGTTCCCTCGATCACATCGATGCGGCCCATGAGCCCGTCACGTTCGGCCACGCCGCCGCCGCGGGCCCCATACATGCCCACCGCGTGGACCTCGTCCAAATAGGTGAGCGCCCCATATTTTTCGGCCAGATCGCAGATGGCGCCCAGGGGGGCGATGTCGCCGTCCATGGAATAGACCGACTCGAAGGCGATGATCTTCGGCCGGCCCGGCGCCACATCCTTCAGCTTGGCTTCGAGATCGGCCAGATCGTTGTGGCGCCAGACGTGCTTCTCGGCGCCGCCGTTCCTGATGCCGGCGATCATCGAGGCATGATTGAGGGCATCGGAGAAGATCACGCAGTCGGGCAGGAGCTTGGCGAGCGTCGACAGCGTCGCCTCGTTGGCCATGTAGCCCGAGTTGAACAGAAGTGCCGCCTCTTTGCCATGCAAGTCAGCGAGCTCGTGCTCGAGGTCCACATGATAATGGGTGGTGCCGGAAATATTGCGGGTACCGCCCGAGCCCGCCCCCACCGCATCGATCGCCTCATGCATGGCGGCCAAGACCTTCGGGTGCTGGCCCATGCCGAGATAGTCGTTGGAGCACCACACCGTCACTTCCTTCTCGCCCTTCGGCCCCCTGTAGAGAGCCCTGGGGAAGCGGCCGCGGAGGCGGCAGATGTCGGCGAATTCACGATAGCAGCCCTCGCGGCGAAGTGCCGCCAGGGCGGAATCGAAATGCTGGTTATAACTGAACACTGTCATGGCGTAGGTCTACGCCGGGAAACCCCGCCCGAACCCTTGCGCCAATCGGCACTGGGTCAATTTGTTGCAGTCGTGTGCTCGTTGGCCTTCGGATTGGGCTTCGCCGCTGCGGTCGGACATCCGGCCGGCAGCTTGCCGTCGGTTCCCGGCTTGCACTTGTCGGAGGGCTTTGCCGTCACGGTTGCCTTGTCGGCGGGCTTGGCCCCGGGCTTCATCTTGTCGCCGGGCTTGGCCGAGGCCGAGGCGACATCGGTTGCCTTCTTGAGCTTCTTCTTCTGGGCGAGCTTCGTCGCCTTGGCGGTCTTCTTGCCGGCCGGCTGTTCGGCGGTCCAGTTGCCGCCGCTGGAGACCGTCGTATCCTGGCTACCGGCCGTGGCGGAGCGGCTGGGAAGATAGCCGCTTTGCTTGTCGCTGTTGCTGTTGCCATTGCGGCCGAAGACGCTGGCGAAGAAGCCGGAGGCTTCGGCGGCGTCGACCGCCTGCGGCGAACGCGGCGGCTCCGTCAGCACGAAACGCGGGCCGCTGCTGCCCACCGGCATGGGCTGGCCGATGACGAAGCCGGAGCCGTCCACCTCATAGACATCCGGGCGGAAGGCCATGGTGCCGTTGCCGCCCGGCCACGCCGTCAGATAGGCAACCCGCAGCTGCGGGGGATCCTTGAGGGTGACATCGAGCCGTTCCTTGGTGTCGGCGAGTTCGGCGATACGGGCGGCGGTGATGCCGTCCTGGCCGCGCAGGATCCAGTTGAGCAGGATCGCCACCTGTTGGATGCGCACGCAGCCCGAGCTGTAGAATCGCTGCGCGCTCTCGAACAGCCGCGGCTCCGGCGTATCGTGCAGATAGATGCCGAAGGGGCTGTTGAACTCGATCTTGACGGTCTTCATGGCGTTTTCGCCGCCGGGCTCCTGGCGGAACTGGTAGTCGTCGACCACGGCGCGCCGCCAGTCGACCGAATCGGGATCGACCTCGGGTCCGCCGACGCCTTTGTAGATTTTCATGTTCATCTCGTTCATGACCTTTGACGGACCGCCCGACAGCATGCGCGGGACGATGTCGCGCTCGACGATCGAGGCGGGCGCATTCCAGTAGGGACTGAACTTGATGGTGACAAGATTAGTCGCAACCACCGGCGTCGGGCGCAGCGGCCGGCCGACGATGGCGTTGTGAATGGAAAACACCTTGCCGTTCTCGACCGACTCGATCTGGGCCGCCGGAATGTTGACCACCACATAGCGGTTGCCGAGGTTCTTGGAGTATTCGGCCACCCGCGGCAGGTTGGCGCGGATTGTCGCCAGCCTAGCCTCGGCCGGCACGTTGAGCTCCATGAGGGTGGCGTTGTCGACGGCGCCCGTCACCTCGAGGCCGTGATTGGCCTGATAGCGGCTGACCGCATCGGCAGTCGCCGAGGTGAAGATATCGGCGTACTGGCCTTCGGTCGCCTCCTGGCGGACATAGCCCTCGATAAACAGGCGGCGGTTGAGGGCAGCAACGTCCTTGCCCTGACTGCCCTTCTTCAGCCTTCCGCCGGCCAGTTTGCCCCAGCCGCCATCGGCGACGATTTGAGCATAGCGCTGCTCGGCCGCCTGCATCGTCTGGCTCGTGTCGGAGCTGAGGAACGGCGTCAGGCTGCCGTCGTTGACGATGCGCGTTTCGGTCGTGGCCCGGCCGACGCCAGCCACGCCGGCATTGGACCAGTTGGTGGCGGCCGTGCCATTGCTGTCCTGGACGCCGGCCTTCATGCGCTTCTGCATCATCCAGGCGGAATTCTCGGGTTCGGCATGGGCCGGGAGTATGCCGCCGGCAAATACCGCAAGTCCGGCCGCCAAAGCGGCACAGCGCGCTACATTGCCGAGTCTCGATCCGCCGTAAGTCATTCGAACCTCTCCCAATCCCGCCCACACTAGCCAGTCCCTCCTTACCAGCGGCAAGGCGACTCGTCAAAACTCGGCCACAATCGCCCAAGTGAAAGCGGGTCAATTGGGGCAAGATTGCGGATATTGCCGCCAAACCGCGACAGGAAAAGCGAAAAACCTCACCCTGCGGCCTTTCGGCCACAGGGCGGGCAGGTCAACCTTGACGGAGAAAAAAAGAGATTCAGAGCCGGTAGAGAATCTGGTCGGTCCAGAAACGCTCGAGCCGGGTCAGCGCCTTGTTGAGGCGATCGAACTCCTCGGCGGTGAGGCCGACGACCTGTTCGACGGCCTGGAGCTGGCGATTGTACAGGGCATCGATGCGCTCGCGGATCGCCTGGCCCTTGGGGGTGAGTTTGACGCGGACCGAGCGCTTGTCGGTGCTCGAGCGCTCATGGTTCACATAGCCCGCCTCGACCAGCTTCTTCAGATTGTAGGAGACGTTGGAACCCTGGTAGTGGCCGCGGGTTTTCAGTTCGCCGGCGGTCAATTCCGAGTCGGCGATGTTGAACAAGAGCAGCGCCTGGACCGGATTGACCTCCGGCTCGCCCGAGCGCTCGAAGTCGTCCTTGATCACGTCGAGCAGGCGCCGGTGCAGGCGCTCGATCAGGGTGAGCGCTTCCATGTAACGGTACTTGATCGGACTACGAACGGTCTCGGCCGCCGCCGGGCGCACCGCCCCCATCACTTCTGTACGCATGTCATCCACCTATCCCTTGGGGAGGCCGGATTCTTGATTGGTCCGTTCCTCCGATAGCCGGACCTTAGCAATTGTCCATTTAAGATCGCCTCAATGGCTTGGGTAAATTTGTCCTTATATTTTCAAAGATTTGCGCCAGTATCGATGACAGTTTACGGAGTCTTCTCGGATGATCTTAACGGAGCCCGAAGGGTTTGGCTCAAATGAACGGGGCGCGGCGGCCCTTGGGGCGTCCCACCGCCCAGCTGGCCTTTCCGCGCCCCGCCCTACCCCATCCCCGGGGTATCTCTTGTCCTACCGACGCGCCGCCGCAGCGAAGCCCGCCTGCACCATCGCCAGACTGTCGCTGCCGCAAGACATGGAGTTGGCCACCGCCTCGGCCCGCCGCATCAGGGCCGCCACTGCAGCCGAACCATTGCCGGCGACGGTCTTCCGATGAATGCGGCCGATCGCCTGCCAGTAGCGGCGGTCCTGGCTCGCTGAGAGATGGCGGCACTTGCGCTCGAGGTAATAGGCCTTGACCGCGTCGCCGTAGTAGCCAAGCTCGCCGACATTTCCTCTGGGCGGGGCGTAGCTGGCGACGGCTTGCTCTTTCGTCACACTGCCCCGATCGGCGGCGCGCACGGCTACCCTTGCGGCCGACAGGGTTTCCGAGACCTCGGCGCGGCTCGTGGCATCGCATGGCAGGGCCCGGCCCTCGGCCCGGCCGGCGGCAAGCGCGCTGCGCCGCGTCGCAGCCGGCATCCGTTCGGCGGCGGCAATCTCGGCACGGGCCAGGTAGCGTGCAAGCTCGGCACGGAGCGAATTCGACAGGAAATTGCAGCGGCTGCCGGCGGTTTCGACCCGCGCCAGTATGGTCAGCGCCTGCTCGGCCGCCACCACTTCGGCGTAAGCCTGCGGCACCGCCGTTCCGGCGAAACCGGAAACGACGGCCAGCAGTCCCAGCAGTCTGCCGTACCTTGCCACCACGACGGGGCTCCCTTGCAAGCTGCGGCATGGTAAAGAGGGCCCGCTTAATTTGATTGAAATGCCAAGCGACAGTTGCAGGATTGGTTAACTTTGCCTTGCCTTTGCCTTAAAATGCGCTGCGACCATGGGGCCATTCCCGCGGCGTCCCGGACTTGTTAAGGAGCGCTCCATGACGAACTCGTCAGGCCCCAGCTTTCCCACAACCCGCATGCGCCGCAACCGCCGTACCGCCTGGTCGCGCGAGCTGGTGCGCGAAGCGAACCTCACGGTCAGCGATCTGATCTGGCCCTTGTTCGTGATCGAAGGCGAAAGGCAAAGCGAGGCGGTGCCGTCGATGCCGGGCGTCTTCCGCCTGTCGATCGATCTCGCCGTGGCACGGGTCGAGGAAGCAGCCGAGCTTGGCATTCCGGCGGTCGCTCTTTTTCCCTACACCGATCCCGGTTTGCGCAGCCCCGACGGGCGCGAGGCCTTGAACCCCGACAATCTGGTGTGCCGGGCGGTCAGGGCGATCAAGAAGGCGGTGCCCGATATCGGGGTGATGTGCGATGTGGCTCTCGATCCCTATACCAGCCACGGCCATGACGGGCTGATGGAAAAAGGCGAGATCGTCAACGACGCAACCCTTGCGGTTCTGGTTCAACAGGCGATCATTCAGGCGGAAGCCGGCTGCGATATCGTCGCTCCCTCCGACATGATGGATGGCCGCATCGGCGCCATCCGTGCGGCACTCGAGGCCAAGGGCCTCGCCCATGTGCAGATCATGGCCTACAGCGCCAAATATGCGAGCGGTTTCTATGGGCCGTTCCGCGATGCGGTCGGGTCCTCGGCCACCCTGGTCGGCGACAAGCGCTCCTACCAGATGGACCCCGGCAACGGCGACGAGGCGCTGCGCGAGGTGGCCCTCGACTTGAGCGAGGGTGCGGACATGGTGATGGTGAAGCCGGGGATGCCCTATCTCGACATGGTGCGCCGGGTCAAGGAAACCTTCCGTGTACCGACGTTCGCCTACCAGGTCTCCGGCGAATACGCCATGCTCATGGCGGCCTGCGAGCGAGGCTGGCTCGATCCCCAGAAGGTGATCGCCGAAAGCCTCATCGCCTTCAAGCGCGCCGGCGCCGACGGCATCCTCACTTACTTCGCCCTCGACGTCGCCCGGGCACTGCGCGGCTAAAGTCGCTCATCCGGCCTTCGGCCACCTTCTCCCATTCGCTATCGCGAACGGGCGAAGGCAATAGTCACAATCCGCCTTCTCCCATCCCCGGTCTTGACACGGGGATGGGAGAAGGTCCCAAGGGGGATGAGGGGCCCTTCCAGCCCAGCCGCCGCCGCTACTCTTTCAACCTGGCAATCAAGCTCGACGTGTCCCATCTTCCGCCGCCGAGCTTCTGCACTTCGGCGTAGAACTGGTCGACGAGGGCTGTCACCGGCAGCGAGGCGCCGTTGCGGCGGGCTTCGTCGAGACATATCCCCAGGTCCTTGCGCATCCAGTCGACGGCGAAGCCGAAGTCGAATTTGCCGGCGATCATGGTCGTCGAGCGGTTCTCCATCTGCCAGGAGCCGGCCGCTCCCTTCGAAATCACCTCGATCACTTCGCCCATGTCGAGGCCGGCGCGCCTGCCGAAATCGATCGCCTCGGCCAGGCCCTGCACCAGACCGGCGATGGCGATCTGGTTCACCATCTTGGCGAGCTGGCCCGAGCCCGGCGGTCCCAGGAGCCGGCACATGCGGGCATAGTAGGCAATCACCGGCGCGGCCCGGGCGTAGTCTTGCCGCTCGCCGCCGCACATCACGGTGAGCGCGCCGTTCTCCGCGCCTGCCTGGCCGCCCGACACGGGCGCATCGACAAAGCCGAGGCCGCGGGCCCTGGCTTCGGCCTGGAGTTCGCTGGCGATGCTGGCCGAGGCGGTGGTGTGATCGATGAAGATGGCACCCTGCTTCATGGCGGCGAAGACGCCCTGGGGGCCAAGTGTTACCTCGCGGAGATCACTGTCGTTGCCGACGCAGGCGAAGACGAAATCGGCATCCCGCGCCGCCTCGCCCGGCGTGGCGGCAACGGTTCCGCCGAACTTCGTCGCCCATCGTTCGGCTTTCTCCGTCGTACGATTGTAACCGGTGACGGCGATATTGCCCCTGGTCACCAGATGGCCCGCCATGGGGAAGCCCATGACCCCGAGCCCGATCCATGCCGCCTTGATCTCCATGCCTTCACCTCTCCGCCCGCCGGTTCCGGCTGGCTCGATAGGCGAAATGACGAAGCAATTCAAATGTCGCGGGTCCCGCCAACAATTTTCTTGAACGGAACCGGCGGGCTGCCGCATTATGTGCGACAAGGGACCGAACGGAGCCTACAGCCTTGAGCATCGAGCGGCGGAACTTTCCCCAGTTCTTCATTACCGCGCCGTCGCCCTGTCCCTATCTGCCGGGACGGGTGGAGCGCAAGGTCTTCACCCATCTGGTCGGCCTCGATGCGCGCGCCCTCAATACCCAGCTTTCCCAGGGCGGCTTCCGGCGCAGCCAGAACATCGCCTACCGCCCGGCCTGCGAGGCCTGTACGGCTTGCGTTTCGGTGCGCGTTCAGGTCAAGGGCTTCGATCCCGGACGCCGCTTCCGCCGGGTTCTTGCCAGCAATGCCGATCTCGAGACCCGGGTGGTTCGACCCAAGGCGACGACCGAGCACTTCTCGCTGTTTCGCGCCTATATCGATGCCCGCCACGGCGACGGCGGTATGGCCGATATGACCGCCCTCGACTTCTCTGCCATGGTCGACGACAGCTTCGTCGACAATCGCCTGGTGGAATACCGCCTGCCACGCGGTGCCGATGGCACCCAGGGGGCCCTGGTCGCGGCGGTGCTGATCGACATCCTGGGCGATGGTATGTCGATGATCTACAGTTTCTACGACCCCAGCTTGGTGCGGCGCAGCCTCGGCACCTACATGATCCTCGACAGCATCGCCCGGGCCCGCAAGCTCGGGCTTCCCTATCTCTATCTCGGCTACTGGGTGCGTGGTTCGCGCAAGATGGATTACAAGGCGACGTTCCTGCCGCAGGAGCGGCTCACCTCCGAAGGCTGGGTGCTGCACCGGCGATGATGCCGCAGGCCCTCTTCGAAAGTTTCTTGCTCGGTATTAACAATGAATTGACCTTCCGCAGCGAGAATTTACCAAATTCGGCCGCAAGCGCCTGCCGGAATCTCGACCAAGCAATTCTGCCGCAACGATTTTTTGAGAGTCCCAGGGGAAACCGGCCAGCATGATACACATGGCGCTCGACGAAAGCGGAGCCAAGGTCCGCAAGGGCCTGCTGATCACCACGATCGGCGGGCTGTTGTTCACCCTCGACCTGCCGCTGCTCCGGCTCGCGCACTCCGACAAGTGGACGCTGGTGGCGATGCGCGGCTTTTTCCTGTTCCTGTCGATCAATTTCGTCTGGTATCTGTTCCGGCAGTCGCAATTGCGGCGCGGCCCCTATATCGCCGGCATTCCCGGCATCGCGGTGGCCCTCACCAATACGCTGGCCAACATCACATATATCGGCGCCATCCTCGAAACCAGTGCCGCCAATGTGGTGTTCATCACCGCCCTCATCCCGGTGATGACGGCGCTGATGTCGCGCATCTTCATCGGCGAGCGGGTGCATTCGCTAACCTGGGTTGCAACCATCGTTTCGATCCTCGGCGTCGGCATTATCGTCGGGGACAGCATCGGCAGCGGCAAGATGCTGGGCGACATTCTCGCCATCGTCTCGACCCTGTGCACGGCGGCGGCCTTCACCATCATAAGGGCCAGCGGCCGCAACGTGGCGACCAGCCTGGCGATCGGCAGCCTGTCGTCGGCCCTGATCGCCATCGTCTTCTTCTCGGTGGCGCCGGTGAGCCTCCTCGCCCCTGCCGGTTTCGGCGTGCCGGGCCTCGTCTGGGTGATGATCAACGGCCTGGTGGCAATCCCCTTGGCCTCGACGCTGATCGCCAACGGCCCGCGCTTCCTGCCTTCGGCCGACGTCAGCATGTTCTTCCTGCTCGAAACGGTATTGACGCCCATCTGGGTGTGGTGGCTGTTCGGTGAAATCCCGACCGGCCCGGTGCTGATCGGCGGCATCATCGTCATCGCCACGCTCATCGTCCACAGTTGCTGGCGCCTGGCGACGACGTTGCGGGCGGCGCAACCGGCCTGGTCGGAAGCGAAGTGATGAATATCGCGGCAATGCCTGCGGTCCATGACGGTCTTGCCGATCCCCTCGGGCTGTCGCTGGTCATCGCCCAGCTTCATGGCCGCTTGGCCGAGCTTGGCTTCAGCGCAACCCTGCACGAGGATCTGGCGGGCTTCGCCGCCACCAAGCAGGCGGTGCGCGGCGAGCGGGTCACGCCTTATTTCGACGCCGCAGTCGTCGACTTCGTGCCCGGCCGCTTCTTCTGGATGAAACTTGCCTCGGGCGCCGGCAAGACCGTCGGCATCCAGGCTTTCCGGCTCGACCGCATCGATTCCAATCTGGCCGAATGGTGCGGCACCTATACCATCGGCCTCTATATGCGGCGCCAGGAAATTCTGGTGCCGCTGCATCCCGCACCACCGCGTGGCAGTCTCGCCGAGAAGATCGGCGGCCGGCTTGCCTATCAGGGCGAGCTATGGATCGAGCAGCACGTCCGCAATCGCCGGGTGATGGAGCAGTTCGGCCGGCTCGGCATGCTGCTTGCCCTGGTGCGCTGGAATCCCGACGCCATGTGGGCCCTGTCGAGCCAGGCGATGGCCACCCACGGCCATCTCACCCGCATGGGCTATGCCTCGCTGGAGCGCGGCTTCTTCCGCTGGCAATGGTTCTCGGAGGGCATCGATCCGGTGGAATGGGTGGCGATCTCGGAACGCCGCAGCCTCGAACAGCTGGTCGAGGAAATGCTGACTACACCACAGCAATCTCAACAGGCGTGATTTCGCTGACCACCGACACCATGCGCAGCCTGCCGAACGGCTTGCGGTGCGGCATGACGATGCGCTGATAGGGGATCCACGAGACTTCGCCGTCGCGGCCCATCATCGCCGCGTAGATGTGATCGTAGTGCGGGCGGCCGGTGCGCAGGGCTTCGATATAGCCCTTGGTCGTCACCTTGTCGTAGCTGGTTCCCGACAGGCAAGGGGTCGACACCGGCGACAGGCCCCACAGCTTGGCGATGGCCGAGCCGGCGCCGATGCGCTCGACCTTGACGCGGCCCGACTCCTCGTCGAGGGAGCAGTCGACGGAGGCCTCCGGCGGCGCCTCGCCGGTCTCGTACGTCTTGCGGATGAGATCGGGCAAGGGTCGGGATTCGGGATCGAGGACGAGGGTGTAGATGCGCGACGACAGATGCAGGTCACTCTTGGCGATCAGATAGTCGATGCGGTCGCGGGTATCGATCGGGTCGGCGTAGGTCTCGCTGAGCCAGCCGGACATGTAGTAGTTGAGCGTGTAGGGGCCGGGGAAGGTGCCGATCCATTCCTTGGCGAAGAACAGCGAGGCCCAGTTGGCGCCGAAGGAATGCCACCGGACCGTCGTGCCGGTGGGACCGGAGATGACCTTGACCAGGTTGTTGCGGTCGAGAAAGATGCGTTCCGGCAAGGACTTCCCGTCGTCCAGCTCGGGCTTGGGAACCAGGCAGCCTTTGGAAATCCAGAATTCCAGTTGCTCGGTCATTTCGGAACCCCGACGCGGGTTCTCCTTTTCGGCGGACTTGCGGCGCAATCCCCCAATCCACAGCTTTGCCATGCAACATGGAAAAAAAGTGTGAAACAAATTCGCGAAGATTTGATCTGTCCGGATACGGGACGTTAAGCACGAGAGAGTCCCGCCGCGATTCCCGCCTCAGACGATCTGGATATCGACCTTGCCGATCTCGGTCACCACGGTGACCGAGCGGCCGGCGCCGGAGCGGTGGCGCGGTATGACGACCCGCTGATAGGGTATCCACATGGTGGTTCCGTCGGTGGTCTTCATCGCGGCATAGACGTGGTCATAGCGGGGCCGGCCCTGGCGCAGCACCTCGCCATAGGCGGCGCCGACCGTCCGGTCGTAGGACCCGCCATTGACGCAAGGATAGGACACCGGGGCCATGCCCCACAGACGGGCGATGGTCGATTTCGGGCCGATGCGTTCGACCCGGAAACGGCCGGAACTTTCCTCGTAGATGCAGTCGACGGAATAGTCGGGCTGCGCATTACCGTCCATCCAGACTTCCCGCAGCAACGGCGTCATCATGGTGCTGGAGGGCGGAAATTCGCGGACGAAGACGCGCTGCATGAGATGCACGTCGCCGCGCATGACGATTTCGAGGATGCGGCAGTTGACCGCGCCGGCCGATTCGAATCGCTCCTCGAACCAGCCGCACAGGAAGTAGCGCAACATGTAGGGTGCCGGCAGATCCATCAGCCATTCGGCCACATAGAACAGCGAGGAAAAGCATGGCGACATCACCGACCAGCGGATTACGGTGCCAAGCTTGCCGGTGACCACGCGCACCATGCCGCCGCCCAGCAGAGCCGTCTCTTCGTCGACGGCCGGACCCGCCGCAAGCGGGCAGCGCCGCACCAGCCGGCCGTTGTCGATCCAGTTGACTTCAGCAGTCATGCTTGGCCTTGCCGCAGGTGGTGCTGCCTCTGTACTATCCTCCACCAGCTAAAATATGACGCTGCTTAGCATAAATTCGAGTCAAGCTTGGCGCGGTGGCTAATGTTGGGTTAAATTGGCACTGGATGTGAAGAGACCATTAAGCTGGCGGCAAAATTGTGCGCCGCCGCCGCCGCTTTCCGTCAATCAAGCGTGACCCGGTAGCGGCTGATCGCCAGCGCCGACACCAGGATCAGCATGAAGGCGAGGACTGCGATCTCGCCGGAAATCTGCTCTAGGCTCGCGCCCTTCAGCATTAGCCCGCGGACGATGCGCAGGAAATGGGTGACCGGCAGACCTTCGCCGATGGCTTGGGCCCAGGCCGGCATGCCGCGGAACGGGAAAGCGAAGCCCGACAGCAGGATCGACGGCATCAGGAAGAAGAACGACATCTGCATGGCCTGCAGCTGGTTCTGGGCAATCGTCGAAAAGGTGAAACCGATGGCCAGGCTGACCGTGATGAACAGGAGTGTCGCGGCGCCGAATAGTGCGAAGCTGCCGACGAAGGGCACGGCGAAGAGGATCTTCGCCGCCACCAGAACCACCGCCACCTGAACCCCGCCAATCAGCACATAGGGGGCAATCTTGCCGGCCATCACCTCGATCGGTCTCACCGGCATGGCCAGCAGATTTTCCATGGTGCCGCGTTCGCGCTCGCGCGTCACCGCGAGTGCCGTCATCATCACCATGGTCATGGTCAGGATCACGCCGAGCAGGCCGGGGACGATGTTGAAGCGGGTGATGCCTTCCGGATTGTAGCGCCGGTGCAGCACGATATCGACCGGCGCGGCCGGCGTGCCGTAGCTGGCAAGCGGGCCTGAAAGTTCCCGCGCCAGGGTCTGGCTGGCGGCCTGGCCGATGGCGGCCAGCGCCCCGCCAACGGTCGCCGGATCGGTGCCATCGGCCTCGATCGCCACTTGCGCCGTCTCATGGCGGATGAGTTTGCGGGTGAAATCGCCGGGAATGGTGATGATGAACTGTACTGCGCCGCGCTGCAAAAGCTCGTCGGCTTCAGCCTCGGTCGACACCGCTTGGGTGGAACTGAAGTATCCGGTGTTGCCGACCGCCGCGACCAGGGCGCGAGTGAGCTTGGAATTGTCCGACTGCAAGACCGCCGTGGGCAAGCCCTTGGGATCGCTGTTGATGGCAAAGCCGAACAGAACGAGCTGCATGATCGGCAGACCGAACATCATGGCGAAGGTCAGCCGGTCGCGGCGCAGTTGCAGGGCTTCCTTGCCGATCATCGCCCAGAGTCTCAGGAGAAATCCCATGGCGATGCCTCAGGCCGCCTCGGCATTGTCGCGGGCCTCGCCCATGAGGTGGATGAAGATATCCTCGAGCGTCGGGCGGGTGCGCTCCCAGGCGAGCGCGGGATCGGCGCGGAAGGGTGCGATGGCCTTCTCCAGTGCTGCCTCGTCGGGGCCACAGACATGAAGATCGAGGCCGAAGGCCGCCGCCGCGGTGACGCCCACCGCATCACGCAACAGCGGCGCCAGCCGATCGGCACCGGGGCCCGAGGCCACGAAGGCCTTGAGGCCCGAGCCATCGATGATCTCGTCGGCGGTGCCGCGCGCCATCAGCTTGCCATAGGCGATATAGGCGATCTCGTGACAGCGCTCGGCCTCGTCCATGTAGTGGGTGGAGACCAAGACCGTGATGCCCTGGCCGGCAAGGGCGTGGATCTCGTCCCAGAAGGCGCGCCGCGCCTTGGGATCGACACCGGCCGTTGGCTCGTCGAGAAGCAGGAGCTTCGGCTCATGCAGCACGCAGGCCGCCAGCGCCAGGCGCTGTTTCCAGCCGCCGGACAGAGCCCCGGTCAATTGATGCTGGCGGGTGGCGAGACCCAACCGCTCGAGAGCCGCATCGACGCGGCTGCGCACATGGTCGAGGCGATAGACGCGGGCCACGAATTCCAGGTTCTCGCGGATCGTCAGATCCTCGTAGAGACCGAACTTCTGGGTCATGTAACCGGTCTGGCGCTTGATCGCGTCTCGTTCGGCGATGATGTCATGGCCAAGACAGGTGCCCGAGCCGCCGTCGGGCGTGAGCAGTCCGCACATCATGCGCAGCGTCGTGGTCTTGCCCGAGCCGTTGGGACCGAGGAAGCCGCACACCCTGCCCTGCATGATGGTGAGATCGACATGATCGACGACGGTGCGCTGGCCATAGCGCTTCACCAGACCCTTCACGTCGATGACGGGCCCGCTCATTGCAGAGGCTCCACTTCGATGGGAAGCCCGGGACGCAACGCCTGACTTGCCGCATCGGGCTTTGCCTCGGCGAGAAAGACCAGCTTGGAGCGGGCTTCCTGCGAATAGACAACGGGCGGAGTGAATTCGGGCTCGGAAGCAACTCGCGTGATGGTGGCAGAGAGCCCTTCGCCGCAGCCATCGCATTTGAAGCGGATGGTGCGGCCCGGTATCGCACCGGCAAGAGCCGTCTCGGGCACGAAGAAGCGCAGCGTCACATTATCGGGAGAAAGCAGCGAGACGACCGGCTGTCCCGCTGCCACCCATTCGCCGACATCGAAATAGGTGTTTTCCACCAGCGCATCCTTTAGTGCGGCGGGCGACAAATCGGCGAGCCTCTGCCTGGCCTGGTCGACCCCGGCCCCGGCCTGCTCGACAGCGGCGCGGGCAGCGGCGATCAGGGCGTCGCGGCCCGCGAGCCTAGCCACGGCCTCGCTGGCGTCGAACTGGGCGATCTGGGCCTCGTACTGGGCAACGGCGGCCTGGGCCTGATCGAGGCTCGCGGGCGTCGCGGTACCGGTTCTGGCGAGGGCCTGGGAGCGGCTCAACTCCTTGCGGGCCAGCACCAGACCGGCTTCCGCCTGAGCGCGCTGGGCGCCGATCACGGCGAGTTCGGGCGGGCGCTTGCCGGTGAGGAGGTCGTCGAGCTGGGACTTTGCCGCCGACACCGCCGCCTCGGCTTGCCGCACGGCGGCCGACGCCGTGACGGTGTCAAGGCTGAAAACCACGTCGCCCTGCTTCACCTTCTTCCCCTTCTCGGCGGGCCTTGCGGCGATGCGGCCGGCAACGGGCGCGGCGATGAGAACGGTCTCGCCTTCGACATAGCCAAGATAGTTCGCCTGCCCCGCCGGGGCCGGCAGCCAGCGGTCGCGGAGCACGAAGGCCGTCGCCGCCAGGGCCACGATCAGGATGGGAATGAGTTTCTTCACGGCTTCAAGCCCCGCAGCATGAGATCGGCATCGAGCCGGGCGAGGGCTGCGATATCGATGGGCGCAGCGCCGATGGGCTCGAACACGCTCTTCCAGATGGCGCCGAGCAGCATGGGCCCGACCATGCATTTGACCGCGAGGTCGGTGTCGATCGCGCGGAATTCACCATTGGCAATGCCGCGCTCGAGAAGGTCGCGGAACAGCGGCAGGGCCCGGCCTATGACATTGTCGAGGTAGAAGCGGCCAAGTTCCGGATAGGCCCGCGATTCCGAGATGATGAGCTTGACCAGATCGGGCATGCGGGTGGCGGTGAGCCTGCCCGCCAAAAGGATCATGATCTGGCCAACGAGAGGCGCCACCGGCCCCTGGTGGTTACGGATCAGATCGGCAGCAAGAGCCACGTTGGGTGCCGCCACGCTTTCGACCAGGGCCGTGAGCAGCGAGGTTTTATCCTTGAAATAGAGATAGATGGCGGCCTTGCTGAGGCCTGCTCGCTGGGCCACGTCCTCGAGCCTGGTGGCGGAAAAGCCCCGTTCGGTGAAGAGATCGAGGGCAGCGGTGAGGATCTCTGCCGGCCTTTCATCAGGGCGGCGTTTGCGAGATGTTTCTGCCTGGTCAGTCATAATTTATAACTAACTGACTGGTCAGTAACTGTCAAGAGGGAGGTTGCAGCCTGCGGCAATTCGGGCTCGGATGGCGCCCATGGCAGTGGATTTCGAGGTGATCGCCGAGGGGCTTCTGTTCCCCGAGGGCCCCGTGTGGCTTGCCGACGGCTCGCTGATCATCGTCGAAGTCGCCGGGGCTTGCGTCTCGCGCATCGCCGCCGATGGCCGGAAGTCGGTGATCGCGAAGCCGGGTGGCAGCCCCAATGGTGCGGCTCTTGGCCCCGATGGTCATCTCTATGTCTGCAACAGCGGCGGCTTCGCCTGGCAGTGCGCGACGGTCTCCTATGGCCCATGCCCGACGCCGCCGACTACAGCGGCGGCCGCATCGAACGCATCGACATCGAGACGGGCCGCGTCGAGGTGCTCTATACTTCCTGTGACGGACACGGGCTCAATGGACCGAACGATCTGAATTACGGTGACAGAATTACGGAATTACGGTGACAGTGCATTCAATTGCCCCCTCACCCAAACCGGTTGCTCTTCGGAAATCCCTTCGGCGGCAACCGGCCGGCTTGCGCCCGATCGCCTACCCATTCTTTCAAATCCGTCACCACGAAATTGCGGCCTGAGCTGTCGGTCCAGGAGAGACCGTCTTTCAGCTTGAAGGCGCGGGCGTCGGAGAGGCTGCCGTCCTTGAATTTCTGCAAGCGCACTCCTTTCCCCCGCGCCATTTCGGGAAGCTCGGCGAGCTTGAAGATCAGCAGCTTGCGGTTCTCGCCGATTGCCGCTAGGTGATCGGCCCCCTCCTCCACGGCCACGCAGACCACTGCCTCGGCCGGGGCCTTGAGGTTCAGCACCTGTTTTCCTTTCCGCGTATTGGCGAGGCATTCGTCCTCACTCACAATAAATCCGTCGCCGTCGCTGGAGGCGACGAGCCGCTTCGCCCCGGCCGCGTAGACAAACAGCGCCACCACCTGGTCGGACGCCTCCATGTCGCACAGAAGCCGCACCGGCTCGCCGTGGCCGCGGCCCCCCGGCAGCCTGGCGCCTTCGAGAGTGAAGAACTTGCCCGATGACGAGAACAGCATGATCTTGTCGGTGGTCGAGGCCTTCAGCATGAATTTGTGGCTGTCGCCCTCCTTGTAAGTAAGGCCCGTCGCATCCTCGAGATGGCCCTTCATCGCCCTGATCCAGCCCTTGTCGGAACAGACCACGGTCACCGGCTCCTTCTCGATCAGCGCCTGTTCGAGCTCCATATCGATCTCGGGCGCCACGGCGAAATCGGTGCGCCTCCTCCCCAGCGGCGTCTTCTTGGAGAACTTCTCCCTCACCTCCCGCACTTCGGCGGAAACTTGCGCCCATTGCTCGTCGTCGGACTTCAACAGCTTGTTGAGCTCCTTCTCTTCCTTCACCAGGCCGTCATGCTCCTTGCGGATTTCCATTTCCTCGAGCTTGCGAAGGGCTCGGAGCCGCATGTTGAGGATGGCTTCGGCCTGGGTGTCGGTGAGCTTGAAGCGCTTGACCAGCGCCGGCTTGGGCTCGTCCTCCTGGCGGATCAACCGGATCACCGCGTCGAGATTGAGATAGGCGACGAGATAGCCGGCGAGGATTTCAAGCCGCCTGGCGATCTCGGCAAGGCGGAAGCGCGAGCGGCGGACCAGCACTTCCTTGCGGTGGTCGAGCCATTCGCGCAAGACCTCCTTGAGCGACATTACCTTCGGCACTTTGCCGCCGGAGAGCACATTCATGTTGAGGGGAATGCGGGCTTCCATCTCGGTTGCGCGGAAGAGCTGCTCCATGAGGAGTGCGGGATCGACGCTGCGGCTCCTGGGCTCCAGCACGATGCGAATGTCCTCGGCCGATTCATCGCGGATGTCGGCGAGGAGCGGCAGTTTCTTGGCGGTCAGGAGCTCGGCCACCTTCTCGATCAGCCGGCCCTTCTGCACCTGATAGGGAATTTCGCTGACGACGATCTGCCAGGTGCCGCGGGAAAGCTCCTCCTGGCTCCAGCGTGCCCTGACCCGGAATGAGCCGCGCCCCGTGCGATAGGCTTCGAGGATCGTATCGCGGTCGTCGATCACAATGCCGCCGGTCGGGAAATCGGGGCCGAGCACGAACTGGGTGAGCTTGTCGGGGGTGGCATTGGGAAACTTGATGAGATGGAGTGCTGCATCGCACAGCTCTGCGGCGTTATGCGGCGGGATCGAGGTCGCCATGCCCACCGCGATCCCCGAGGCGCCATTGGCCAGCAAATTGGGGAAGGCGCCGGGCAGCACCACCGGTTCCTGCAACGAGCCATCGTAGTTGGGGCGGAAGTCGACGGTGTCCTGGTCGAGCCCTTCAAGCAGCAAGCGCGCCACCTCGGTCATCCGCGCTTCGGTGTAGCGATAGGCGGCGGCACTGTCGCCGTCGACATTGCCGAAATTGCCCTGGCCGTCGACCAGCGGATAGCGCGAGGCGAAATCCTGGGCGAGGCGAACGAGGGCATCGTAGATCGACTGGTCGCCATGGGGATGAAAGCCGCCCATCACGTCGCCGACGATCTTGGCGGATTTCTTGAACGCCGCGTCGGGATCGAGCCTGAGCTGGCCCATCACATGGAGGAGCCGCCGGTGCACCGGCTTCAATCCGTCGCGCACGTCGGGCAGCGCCCGGTGCATGATGGTCGACAGCGCATAGGCGAGGTAGCGCTCTTCGAGCGCGTCCTTCAGCTCGATCCGCTGGATGTCCTTGGGCCCCTGCGGTGAGGCAACATGCTTGCTCATGATTCGACGAAGTATAGCAGCTAAGGTGCTGCCGCAAGCACCTGCCCGCCCATGGAACCGGCGCTACTTGACCAAGAAGTCGAGCTTGAGCCGCTCCGCCACCTTTTCCGAGCCGAGATAGGAGAGGTGGCCGGAATCGCGATAGATCAGCACATTGTCGATGATCGTATGACAGACGCTGTCGAAACAAATGGCGTTGGCCGGATCGACGATCTTAACCCCACTCTCGGCCGCGAGCCTTGCCAGCACCGCCGTGGTCTCTCGCGCATAGGCCTCATGCAGGCGCGTCTTCAGGACGCAATGCGTGTTGGGCCCGATCAGGAATTTTCCTGTGAGGCGCCGTTCGGCACAGCCGACATTTTCCGTTCCGACCGCCGGGGTCGGCGCGAACAACACGACCTTCTTGCCGAGTGCTTCGAGCCTGGTGATGGTTTCGAGCAGGGCCTCATGGGTTACCTCGATTCCCGACCCGCCTTGTTCAAACTGACCGTTCCGCATGCGCCAGATCCTGGTCTTATCCTTGGCCCACGAGGCATAGGATCCGGCCAGGATCACCGTCTCGATCGACGGTTCTTCGGCGATATAGCGCAGTACCGCTTGGTTGAAGGCTATGCACTTGCGGGCCCAACCCTCGGGGTCGGCGATATCGCTGCGCAGCGGCGCGCGGTCGAGGAAAGGCAGGCAGGAACTGAACGTCGCCTGACCCATTTTGCCGATGCGCTTGGCCAGCCCGGGCACCAGGTGCATGGCATAGGAATCGCCCCACACCAGAACCCGGGTATCGCCGGCGGTGCCGCAAATTGCTCGCGGCGCGAACACCGGCTGGTCACAGGCACGGTCGAACCCCACATTGGGCCGGCGCAATTCGGCGAAGTCGGTACCCGTAGGCGCCGCCGCCGCCGCCACGAACGGCGCGCTGCCGACCACAATGGAAACCGCGGCCGCGGCGCCGGCAAACCGCCAGGGCCGGCTGTTTACCCGGATGAAGCGCCGCTCGACGGTAAGATACATGATCGTGGCAAGGATCAGGCAGATCACCACTGCCACGCCGCGCAACCACACGGGCACGTCGCCGACATAGGCGCTGGCCAGGAAAACGATGACCGGCCAATGCACGAGGTAGAGCGAATAGGAAATGTCGCCAAGCCAGGCGACCGGCCGGCCGAGACGCGCGACAAGTCTCGACTCGATCCGCGCCAGAATGATAGCGAGCGTCGCCAGGCTGACGAGAAGCGCATCGAGGCCGGGATGCGGATAGCCCGTCGACCAGATCGGCAACAGCGCGATGATCCCGGCGGCGAATGGAACGAGATAGCGAAATATGCGCCGGGGCACCCGTTCCTCCACCAGCGCACCCAGGGCACCGATAGACAGTTGCCAAGCGCGAGTCGGCAGCATGTAAAAGGCGAAGTTGGGATCGTAAGCCAGATAATAGAGACACAATCCGAAGCTCAGCACGAGGATTGCCGCGATCCCCGGCAGCCGGAAGCGACTGCCGAGGCCTACCAGAATGAGCGGAAACAGGAGATAGAACTGCTCCTCGACGGCAAGCGACCACATGTGAAGCAAGGGCTTGCTGCCGGCCTCAAGGTCGAAATATCCGGTCTGCGTCCACAGAACGGCATTGGTGGTAAATGTCAGCGCGCCGACGATCTGCTGGCGCAGGTCGGCAAGCTCGAGGGAATTGATCAGCCAGCCGGCCGCGAGGGCGGTGACCCCGATGGTCGTCAGAGCGGCAGGAAGGATGCGCTTGGCGCGCCTCAGGTAGAACGAAGCGAAGGAAAAGTGGCCGCCGTCCAGCTCGCGGGCGATGATGCCGGTAATCAGAAAGCCGGAAATGACGAAGAACATGTCGACGCCGAGGAAGCCGTTGCCGAACGGCCCCAGATTGGCGTGATCGAGTACCACCAGGCTGACGGCAATGCCCCGGAGAATCTGAATGTCCAGGCGTTTTCCCGAACGGCTCACGTCCGGCTCGACTGGCGGCGGGCGGCCGCCCAGCCGCTCGCTTGCAGGCCCCGGCATCTGCATCTTGGTTAATTCCGGCATAATTTCAGCCGAGCCTAAGCGCAATCCCGTTGGCCATATCTAAACCTGCGACCGCAACTGAGATTCAAATTGTCATTGAAGACAGGCTGTTGCACGGCGGCAGTCGAACCCCTCTACACCCTCAGCACCGCCACCTTGACCACCGGCTTCTTGCCCCAGATCGTATCGGCGGCGCGGCGGATGGCGGTGCGAATGGCTTCGGCCACCTGCTCGTCGTCCTTGCGGCGCGGCTTGGGCGTGGAGGAGAGCGCCTGGTCGGCGGCGTCGAGCAACTCGTCGTCGAGGCCCGCCGGCAGGCCATCGGTGATGAGCTTGATTTCGCCCGCCAGCTGCTGCTTGTCATCGAGGGCGATGCTCACCAACACGATACCGACGAAGGAGAGCTTGCGGCGCTGCTTGGCCGGGCCATCCTCGGCGGGGACGATAAGCCTTCCGTCGACGTGGAGCCTTCCCGCATGGGTTTCGTCGACAATGCGGGCAGGCCCGGGGCAGAGCTTGGCGATGTGGCCGTCGCGCGGGATCAGCGTCTCGGCGATGCCACAGCTTGCAGCGAATTTCGCCTGGGCCCTGAGGTGGCGCGGCTCGCCATGCATGGGCACCAGCACGCGGGGGCGCAGCCAGTCATAGAGGGTGCGCAGTTCCTCCTGGCGCGGATGGCCGGACGTATGAACCAGCGCCTCGTCCGAGGTGACGATGTCGATGTCGAGGCGGGCCAGATTATTGTGGATGCGGCTCACCTCCTTCTCGTTGCCCGGAATGGTCTTGGAGGAGAAGATGACGAGATCGCCCGGCTCGAGCGAGATATGCGGGTGCTGGTCCTCGGCGATGCGGGCAATCGCGGCGCGCGGCTCGCCCTGGCTGCCGGTGCACAGAAGCAGAATCTTGTCGGGCGGCAGATAGCCGAACTCCTCCTCGTCGAGGAATTCTCCCGCCTCGCGCAGGTACCCGCACACGCGGGCCGCCTCGATGGTGTTACGCATGGCCCGGCCGGCGATCACCACCTCGCGCCCCGTGGCACGCGCCGCCTTGACCGCGCTCGAAATCCGGTCGACGTGCGAGGCAAAGGTGGTGATGGCGACGCGGGCGGGTGCCTGGCGCACGATGTCCATGATGGTCGCCGCCACATCGGCCTCGGACGGCGAATGGCCTTCACGCAGCACATTGGTCGAATCGCAGACCAGCACGTCGAGCCCGGCTTCGCCGATGTCTCGCAGGCGCTTCTCGTCCATGCCAACACCCAGGACCGGGGTGCGGTCGATCTTCCAGTCGCCGGAATGGAGCACCTTTCCCTGCCTGGTTTCGATGAGCAGCGCCGTGGGCTCGGGGATCGAATGGGTGACGGCGACGAATTCGAGATCGAAGGGGCCGAGGCTGAAACGCGACCCTTGCGCCAGCACATGCACCTCCACCTCCTCGTCGAGGCCCGCCTCCTTGAGCTTCAGATTGAGAATTTGCGCCGCAAAGGGCGTGCAATAGACCGGGCAGCGCAGTTGCGGCCACAGCCAGGCGACCGCACCAAGGTGATCCTCATGGGCATGGGTGAGAACCAGGCCGACAAGATTGCGCCGGTCGCCGGCGATGAACGAAACGTCCGGCAGCACCACGTCGATGCCGGGGTCGGTCGCCTCGCCGAACTTGACGCCGAGATCGACCATCAGCCATTGCCGGTCGTCGGCGGGGCCCACGCCATAGCAATAGCAGTTCATGCCGATCTCGCCGGTGCCGCCCAGGGGCAGGAGCACTAGGTCGTTGCTGTGATCGAACTTCTTCTTGGCGTTCATCGGCTGCCGGCCCTCAGGGCATCGAGTTCGGCGAAGCGAACGTCGCCCGCATGGACCAGACGCCGATGACCCCCCGGCAGTTCCAGCATCAGGGCCCCGTCGGCGGCAAGGCCAACGAAGCGGCCTTCGATCTCGCCGCTCCGCGCCAGGCCACCCAGCCCGACGGCGCGCTCCAGCCAGTCCCGGCGGATCGCCGCAAAGCCCCGGCCCTCGTCCCACATCCGCAGGCGCTGCCAGAGCGCTGAACCAAGTTCCTCAAAGATTGAGTCAATCGACAACGAGACTCCATGATGGGCCAGCGCCGTCACCGGATAGGGCGTTCCCTCGGGCGCATGGGCGACATTGAGGCCGCAGCCCAGGGCCACGCGGGTCGGCGCACTGCCCACCACCTCGGCCAGGATCCCCGCCACCTTGGCGCCACCCACCAGCACGTCATTGGGCCATTTGATCGCCACCCTGATGGCGGGAAGTAGCCTCGAGACCACATCGTGGACGGCAAGGGCGGCAACGAAACTCACCTGGGCGGCGACCACCGGTCCGGCGGCCACGGGAAACAGCAATGTCGCGTGGAGATTGCCGGGCTCCGATACCCAGTGCCGCCCCAGCCGCCCGCGGCCTGCCGTCTGGACATCGGCCCGGATCCACAAGGGTCCCGCCTCGCCCGCCGCGGCCAGGCGCTGCGCCTCGGAATTGGTCGAATCGATTGCGGCGAAGCGGCGGACGGGCTTGTGCGGGTCGTCGCTGTTCAAGGTGCGGCGAAGGCTTGCGCCGCGGTGAGCGCCAGGTTGAGCAGCGGGTTGGCGATCAGCACGAACAGGAGCGTGAAGGCGCCCGCCGCATAGGCGACGAGCTTCACCTCGCCGTCCATCGGATCGAAGGCTTCGGCCGGCTCGTCGAAATACATGAGTTTGACGATGCGCAAGTAATAATAGGCACCGACCACGCTGGTGACGACACCGATGATGGCGAGTATGAACAGGCCCGTCTTCACCGCCGCCAGGAAGATGAACAGCTTGGCGAAGAAGCCGGCGAGCGGCGGAATGCCGGCGAGCGAGAACATCAGCATGGCGAGGACGAAGGCGAGCCCCCTGTCGGTGCGGGCCAGTCCTGCCAGATCGGCGATTTCCTCCACCTGGCGGCCCTGGCGGCGCATGGCGATGACGCAGGCGAAACTGCCGAGCGTAGTGATCAGATAGATCATCATGTAGATGGCAACGCCGCGCACCCCCTCCAGGGTGCCGGCGGCGAGCCCCAGGAGCACATAGCCCATGTGGCCGATGGAGGAATAGGCGAGCAGTCTTTTGATGTTGGTCTGGCCGATGGCGGCGAAGGCGCCGAGCGCCATGGAGGCAATCGAGATGAACACCAGAACCTGCTGCCATTCGGCGGTCGCCGCGGCGAAGGGCTGCATCATGACGCGGGTGAACAGCGCCATGGCCGCCAGCTTCGGCGCCGAGGCGAAGAAGGCGGTGATCGGCGTCGGCGCCCCCTCATAGACGTCGGGCGTCCACATGTGGAAGGGCACCGCCGAGACCTTGAAGGCAAGGCCGGCGATCACGAAGACGATGCCGAAGATGACGCCGATGCCGGCGCCATTGGTGGCGATCGCCTGGGCGATGCCGGTGAAACTCACCGTGCCGGTGAAGCCGTAGATCAGCGAGGCGCCGTAGAGCAGCATGCCGGAGGAGAGTGCCCCCAGCACGAAGTACTTGAGGCCGGCCTCGGAGGAGCGGGCGCTGTCGCGGTTGAAGGCCGCCACCACGTAAAGCGCCAGCGACTGCAATTCGAGGCCCATGTAGAGAGCAATCAGCGAATTGGCCGAGATCATCATCATCATGCCGGTGGTGGCGAGCAGCACCAGCACCGGGTACTCGAAGCGCGCCGATTTCTCGCGCTTCAGGAAATGCACCGACAACACCACGGCAACCGCCGAGCCGAACAGCGTAAAGAGCTTCATCACCCGGGCAAAGCTGTCGTTGATGAAAGCCTCGCCGAAGCCCTTGCCGTCGCTCCCCGTCATCACCAACACGGCGGCGGCGGCGAGAGCCACGAGGGCGCCGATGGTGACGGCATCATTGGCATCGTCTCTGCGGAACACGCCGAACATCAGGAGCGCCATGGCGAGGCCCGCCAGAACCATTTCCGGGAGGGCTACCATCGCCTGGGCGTGCTGGAGAAACTGCATGGGCCTGGTCCCTACTGGAGCGAAGCGATGGCGAGATGCTGGGCCGTCGCGGCGGCAGTCTCGACCGATTTCAGGAGATTGGCGACGGTGGTGCCGAAGATATCGAGGATGGGGCCCGGATAGACACCGAAGAACACGGTGAGCACGGCGAGCGGCCCCAGGGTTGCCAGTTCGCGCGGCGTCATGTCGACGATGTGGGCGAGCGAGGCCTTCTCCAGCTTGCCGAAGATTACCCGGCGATAGAGCCACAGGGCATAGCAGGCCGACAGGATGACGCCCAGAGTGGCGAGAAAGGCAACCCAGCTATTGGCCTTGAAGGTGCCGAGAAGCGACAGGAACTCGCCGACAAAGCCGCTGGTGCCCGGCAGACCGACATTGGCCATGGTGAACAGCATGAACACCGCCGCATAGAGCGGCATGCGATTGACCAGCCCCCCATAGGCGGCGATCTCGCGGGTGTGCATGCGGTCGTAGACGACGCCGACGCAGAGGAAGAGTGCAGCCGACACAAATCCGTGGCTGATCATCTGGAATATGGCGCCGTCGATTGCCTGCCGGGTCATGGCGAAGATGCCCATGGTGACAAAGCCCATGTGAGCCACCGAGGAATAGGCGATGAGCTTCTTCATGTCCTCCTGCATCAGCGCCACGAGCGAGGTGTAGACGATGGCGACGATGGAGAGGGCATAGACGAAGTTCTGGAAATAGAGCGAGGCATCCGGGAACATCGGCAGCGAAAAGCGCAGGAAACCGTAGCCGCCCATCTTCAATAGGATCGCCGCCAGGATGACCGAGCCCGCCGTCGGGGCCTCGACATGGGCATCGGGCAGCCAGGTGTGCACCGGCCACATCGGCAACTTCACGGCAAAGGAAGCGAAAAAGGCGAGCCACAGCCATTTCTGCGCCTCGGGCGAAAATCCGGGCTTGGCGAGAAGCGCCACGATGTCGCCCGAGCCATGCTGCCAGTACATGTAGATCATGGCGAGCAGCATCAAGACCGAGCCCAGGAGCGTGTAGAGGAAAAACTTGAAGCTGGCGTAGACCCGGCGCGGCCCCCCCCACACGCCGATGATCAGGAACATCGGAATGAGGCCGGCCTCGAAGAACACATAGAACAGGAACAGGTCTAGCGAGGTGAACACGCCGACCATCAGCGTCTCCAAGACCAGGAAGGCGATCATGTATTCGCGCACCCGGCTCGTTATGTGCCAGCTCGCCAGGATGCAGATCGGCATCAGAAGCGTGGTGAGGATCACGAAGGGCATGGAAATGCCGTCGACCCCCATCTTGTAGCCGGCATAGCCGCCGAGCCAGTCATGGGTCTCGAGGAACTGGAAGCCGGCATTGGAATTGTCGAAATTCACCCAGATCAGCAGCGACAGAAGGAAGGTGACAAGCGTCGTCCACAGCGCCATCCAACGGATGTTGCGCAGCGCCACCGCATCGTCGCCGCGCACCGACAGAATGAACAGCACACCAACCAGTGGCAGGAAGGTGACAACCGAGAGGATCGGCCAGGACATCAGCGGGCCCCTCCGAACATGAACCAGGAAATAAGTGCCGCGACGCCGATCATCATGGCGAAAGCATAGTGGTAGACATAGCCGGTCTGCAGCCTGACGGCGCCGCGCGTCACATCGATGACGCGGGCCGAGACGCCGTCGGGGCCGAACCCGTCGATGACCCTGCCGTCGCCCTTCTGCCACAGGAAGCGGCCGAGCCACATGGCGGGCCTCGTCAGGAAGTTCCAGTAGAGCTCGTCGAAGTACCACTTGTTGAGCAGGAACTTGTAGAGGGGCTCGTGCCGGGCCGCGAGCTTCACCGGCAGCGAGGTGTCGCGGATATAGAACAGGAATGCCAGGGCGAAGCCCGCAACCATCGCCACGACCGGCGACCACCCGGCCCAGGCGGGAATGGCGCTGTCCTTCTCCATCGCCGCCATGACCGGTCCGTTGGCGACCGCCCCGTTCCAGAATTCGGCAAACCGGCGGCCGATGAAATAGTCCTTGAAGATGTAGCCCGCCAGCAGGGCCCCGGCCGCCAGCACAAAGAGCGGGATCAGCATGACCCTGGGGCTCTCGTGCACATGCTCGAGGGTGTGATGGTCGGACCTCGACTCGCCATGGAAGGTCATGAAGGCGAGCCGCCAGGAGTAGAACGAAGTGCAGAAGGCAGCGGCGACCAGCAGCGTGAAGGCGAAATAGGAGCTGCTGACGAAGGAGGCCTCGATGATCGCGTCCTTGGAATAATAGCCGGCGGTGAAGGGGAATCCGGTGAGCGCCAGATTGCCGACCATCATCAGCACCCAGGTCACGCGGATCATGGGCGCAAGCCCGCCCATCTTGCGCATGTCCTGCTCGCCCGACATGGCATGAATGACCGAACCCGAACCGAGGAACATCAGAGCCTTGAAGAAGGCATGGGTGAACAGATGGAAGATGCCGGCGCCATAGGCGCCCACCCCCAGGGCCACGAACATGTAGCCCAATTGCGAACAGGTCGAATAGGCGATGACCCGCTTAATGTCGTTCTGCACGAGGGCCACCGTCGCGGCGAAGAAGGCGGTGACGGCGCCGATGATGACGATCACTTCCTTGGCGTAGGGCGCCAATTCATAGAGCGGCGACAGGCGCGCCACCATGAAGACGCCGGCCGTCACCATGGTGGCGGCATGGATCAAGGCCGAGACCGGGGTGGGGCCCTCCATGGCGTCGGGCAGCCAGGTGTGCAGCAGGAACTGGGCGGATTTACCCATCGCCCCCATGAACAGGAGAAGACCGAGCGTGGTCAGCGTGTCGAAGTTCCACGAGAGGAAATGGATGGTCTTGCCGGTCTGGCCGGCGGCGGCTCCGAAGATCGTGTCGAAGTCGATGGAATTGAACACGTAGAACGTGCCGAAGATGCCGAGCGCGAAGCCGAAGTCGCCGACCCGGTTGACGACGAAGGCCTTGATCGCCGCGGCATTGGCCGAGTCGCGGGTGTACCAGAAGCCGATCAGCAGGTAGGACATGAGCCCCACCCCCTCCCAGCCGAAGAACAGCTGCAGGAGATTGTCCGACGTCACCAGCATCAGCATGGCGAAGGTGAAGAGCGACAGAAAGGCGAAGAAGCGCGGCTGGTGCTCGTCGTGGCCCATGTAGCCGATCGAATAGAGATGGACTAGCGAGGAGATGGTGGTCACCACCACCAGCATGACGGCGGTCAGGGTATCGATGCGCAGCGCCCAGTTGGCATGGAGGTCGCCGGAGTTCACCCAGCGCAGCACCTCGATCTTGACCAGCTGCGGCTCCTTGAGAAAGCCCAGGAACACGATCCACGACAGGACGCAGGAGATAAACAGCAGCGCCGTCGTCAGATACATGGGCCAGGGCGGGCCGTCGTAATGGCCGTGATGGTCGTCGTGGGGCCCGCCGGCATGGGCCTCGCCATGGCCGGCGGGCTCGCCATAGACTTGCGCGTCCGAGCCCATGTTGCGGAACATCTTGGTGCCGGCCAGCCCGGCGATCAGGGCGCCCAACAGCGGCAGGAAGACGATGGCCTGATACATTGCCGCTCAGCCCTTCATAAGATTGATGTCTTCAACCGCGATCGAGCCGCGGTTGCGGAAATAGGTAACGAGGATGGCAAGCCCAATCGCCGCCTCGCCCGCCGCCACGGTCAGAACCAGGAGCGCAAAGACCTGGCCCACCAGATCGTGCAGGAAGGCCGAAAAGGCGACGAGGTTGACGTTGACGGCGAGCAGCATCAGCTCGATCGACATCAGGATGACGATGACGTTCTTGCGGTTGAGGAAGATGCCGAACATGCCGATGGTGAACAGGATGGCGGCGACGGTGAGATAGTGGGAGAGGCCGATGGTCATGGTCAGATCCCCTGCCCCGGTTTCACCTTGCGGATTTCGATGGCCGTGGCGGGGCCGCGGGCCACCTGGTCGGCGATCACCTGGCGCTTGATGCCCTGCTTGTGGCGGAGCGTCAGCACGATGGCGCCGATCATGGCGACGAGCAGCACCAGGCCCGCCGCCTGGAAGTAATAGATGTAGTCGGTATAGAGAATGCGGCCCAAGGCTTCGGTGTTGGTGACATCCGTGGGCATGGGCGAAGCGGCCGATTTCAGGCTGCCCGGGTCGATGATCCAGCTTCCCGCCACGAGCGCCAGTTCAAGGAGTACAATGAGGCCGATGGTGCCGCCTACCGGCATATAGTTCAGCATGCCCTGGCGCAGTTCGGTGAAATCGACGTCGAGCATCATGACCACGAACAGGAACAGCACGGCGACGGCGCCGACATAGACAACGACCAGGATCATCGCCAGGAACTCCGCCCCCAGCAGAATGAACAGGCCCGCCGCATTGAAGAAGCACAGGATCAGGAACAGGACCGAGTGCACCGGGTTGCGCGACGAGATCACCATCACGGCGGAGGCAGTCGCCAGGGCGGAGAACAGATAGAAGAAGAAGGCAGCGGCCATGTAAGTTCCTCTACCGATAGGGCGCGTCGGCGGCGATATTGGCCGCGATTTCGCGCTCCCAGCGGTCGCCGTTGGCCAGGAGCTTCTCCTTGTCGAACAGGAGCTCCTCGCGGGTTTCGGTGGCATATTCGAAATTGGGTCCCTCGACGATCGCGTCGACCGGACAGGCTTCCTGACAGAAGCCGCAGTAGATGCATTTCACCATGTCGATGTCGTAGCGCGTCGTTCGCCGGGTGCCGTCGTTGCGGCGGGGGCCCGCCTCGATGGTGATCGCCTGGGCCGGGCAGATCGCCTCGCACAGCTTGCAGGCGATGCAGCGTTCCTCGCCGTTGGGATAGCGCCTGAGCGCGTGTTCGCCGCGGAAGCGCGGGGATAGCGGACCCTTCTCGTGCGGATAATTGACGGTCGCCTTGGGGGCGAAGAAGTAGCGCATCGCCAGCATGGTGGCGGAGGCGAACTCCTTGAGGAAAAGCGAGCGTGCGGCCTGTTCGACTCTCATGACGCCATCATCCCATCATTGCCTTCAGCCGGTCGCCGAGCAGGAAGCCCAAAACCGGCATGATCACGAGACTCTGAACCCGCAGCAGCGTCATGATCCGGTTGGGTTCCATCCCTTGCGACTGGGTCAGCTTGGCCCGCTCGTGGCGCCAGCGCAGGGCAGGATAGACATAGCGCTGGGCCAGCGCCAGTTCGATCACCCCGAGGATCAGGAAGGCGAAGCCGCTCAACAGGCTTGCCGAACCGGAACTCATGGCGCCCACCCGAAGGCTACCAGCACCCCCGCCGTCAGCGCCACCCAGGCGATCGACAGGGGCAGGAACACCTTCCAGCCGAGCCGCATCAGCTGGTCATAGCGGTAGCGCGGCACGATGGCCTTGACCATGGCGAACATGAAGAAGACCAAGAGCAGCTTGCCGAGGAACCAGAAGATGCCGGGCGCCCAGTTGAACGGCGGCAGATCGACGATCGGCAGCCAGCCGCCCAAAAACAGGATCGCGGTCATGGCGCACATCAGCGTGATCGCCACATATTCGCCGAGCATGAACAAGAGATAGCCGGTCGAGGAATATTCCACCATGAAGCCCGCCACCAGCTCCGATTCCGCCTCGACCAGATCGAAGGGCGGGCGGTTGGTCTCGGCCAGGGCCGAGACGAAGAACACGATGAACATCGGGAACAGCGGAATGAAGTACCAGTCGAGGAAGGAGGGTGGCAGGCGCAAAAGGCTCGAGCCGAGGCCCGACTTCTGGGCGATGACGATGTCGTTGAGGTTGAGGGAGCCGGCGCACAAGAGAACGGTGATGATGACGAAGCCGATCGACACCTCGTAGGACACCATTTGCGCCGCCGAGCGCAGCGCCGATAGGAAGGGATATTTCGAATTCGACGCCCAGCCGCCCATGATGATGCCGTAGACCATCAAGGACGAGATGGCGAAGAGATAGAGAATGCCGACATTGATCTTGGCGATGGCCCAGCCATCGGCCACCGGCACCACCGCCCAGGCGGCAATCGCAAGGACCGAGGTCACCAGGGGCGCGATCACGAAGATGCCCTTGTTGGCGCCGTCGGGGATGACCTGCTCCTTGAACACGAATTTCAAGAAGTCGGCGAAGGACTGGAACAGGCCCCAGGGCCCGACGACATTGGGGCCGCGCCGCATCTGCACCGCCGCCCATACCTTGCGGTCCATCAGGATCAGATAGGCGACGACGATCAACAACGTCACGATCAGCGCGAGGCTTTCGACGACGATGAGGAAGAGGGTCCACAGCAGCTCGGTCATGGGATCACTCCGCCGCCTCGAGCTGGCGTGCCGTTTTGAGCACCGAGCACTCGGCCATGATCTTGGAAGCCCGCGCGATGTGGTTGGTGAGGTAGAAATCCTTGACACGCGAGCGGAACGGCTCCGCCGACATCTTGGCGTCAACTGTAGCGAGTTCGGTCAGGGCCGATGCATCGGCCGGCGTCAGCTGGTCGAGGCGGGCGAGCTGGGGAGCGATCCTGTACATGGCGGCCCGCAACTCGTCGGGATTGTTCCAGGCAAGCGTTGCGCCCAATTGCTCCGACAGGGCGCGGAGAATGGCCCAATCCTCCTTCGCCTCGCCCGGCGGGAAGCTCGCCCGCGCCGTCATCTGCGCCCGGCCCTCGGTGTTGACATAAGTCACCTGTTTCTCGGTATAGGCAGCCCCCGGCAGGATCACGTCGGCCCGGTGGGCGCCGGCGTCGCCATGGGTTCCCTGGTAGATCACGAAAGTCGAGCCCAGCGCCGTGGTATCGATCTCGTCGGCGCCCAGGAGGAACAGCACATCGAGCGCGCCGGCTTTCGCCGCCTCGAGTGTCTGGCGGGCCGATTTGCCGCCGTCACCGGCGGGGAGCGCACAGACATCGAGAGCGCCGACCCGGCCCGCCGCGTCATGCAGGATATTGAGGCCGTTCCAGCCTTCCTTGATAACACCAATTGCCTTGGCCGCCTTGACGATGGTGGCCAGCACCGCCGCCCCATCGGGCCGGGCAAGCGCCCCTTGACCGACGATGAACATCGGCTTCCTGGAGGTGGCCGGCGTGTGGTCGACAAAACGCGCCAGTGTCTCGGGGCCGGCGCCGAGATGGGTGTAAGGATAAGTCAAGTCGGCTGGCTCGCCGATCACCCCGATGGTGCAGCCGCCCTTCAGATAGCGCTTGCGGATGCGGGCGTTCAGAACCGGCGCCTCGAGCCGCGGATTGCTGCCGATCAGCATGATGGCATCGCTGTCGTCCAGCCCGGCAATGCCGGTGTTGAACAGATAGCCGGCGCGGCCGCCCTTTTCGCCCAAGGGTGTTCCGTCCTGGCGGCAATCGATGTTGCCGATGCCCAGCTGCATCGCCAGCTGCTTGATCGAGAAGGCTTCCTCGGCGCCCACGAGATCGCCGAGAATAATACCGATACGTTCCGGCTTTGCCGCCTTGAACTTCTGGGCGATGCGCATGAGGGCTTCCGACCAGCTGGCGGCGCGGAGCTTGCCGAATTCGCGCACATAGGGCCGATCGAGGCGCTGGCTGCGAAGCCCATCCCAGACAAAACGGGTCTTGTCGGAAATCCACTCCTCGTTCACGTCCTCATGGGTGCGCGGCAAGATCCGCATCACTTCGCGGCCCCGGGCATCGACCCGGATATTCGAACCCACCGCATCCATCGCATCGATGGTCTCGGTCTTGCGCAGTTCCCAGGGCCTTGCCTTGAATTCGTATGGCGCCGAAGTGAGCGCCCCCACCGGGCAGAGATCGATGATGTTGCCCTGCAGTTCCGAGGTGATTGCCTTGTCGAGATAGGTGGTGATCTCCATGTCCTCGCCGCGGCCGGTGGCACCCATCTCCTCCACACCCCCCACTTCGGTGGTAAAGCGCACGCAGCGGGTGCACTGGATGCAGCGGGTCATCTCGGTCTTGACCAGCGGACCCAGATATTTCTCTTCCACCGCCCGCTTGTTCTCGTGATAGCGGTTCTTGGAAATGCCATAGGCCATGGCCTGGTCCTGCAGGTCGCACTCGCCACCCTGGTCGCAGATCGGGCAGTCGAGCGGATGGTTGATGAGCAGGAATTCCATCACGCCCTCGCGGGCCTTTTTGACCATCGGCGTCTTGGTGAAGACTTCCGGCGGCTCGCCATTGGGACCGGGGCGGAGATCGTTCACTGACATGGCGCAGGAGGCTTGCGGCTTGGGCGGCCCGCCCTTCACCTCGACCAGGCACATGCGGCAGTTGCCGGCGATCGACAGGCGCTCGTGATAGCAGAAGCGCGGCACTTCGGCGCCGGCCAGCTCGCAGGCCTGCAGCAGCGTCATGCCGCTCTCGACGTCGATCTCCAACCCGTCGATCTTGATTTTGGGCATTCTCGGAAACCTATTCAGCGGCGATGCGGGCGACCGCACCGTCATGGTCGGGGTTGGCGGCATAGCGATCGATGCGGGCCTCGATAACGTCGCGGAAGTGCGCAATGAGCCCCTGGATCGGCCAGGCGGCGGCATCGCCCAAGGCACAGATCGTATGGCCTTCGATCTGTTTGGTCACATCGAGCAGCATGTCGATCTCGTACGTCTCGGCGCGGCCCTCGGCCATGCGGGTCAGCACCCGCCACATCCAGCCGGTTCCTTCCCGGCACGGGGTGCACTGGCCGCATGATTCATGCATGTAGAATTTGGCCAGCCTGGCAATCGCCCGGATCAAATCGGTCGACTTGTCCATGACAATGACCGCCGCGGTGCCCAATCCTGAGCGCAGCTTGGCAAGCGAATCGAAATCCATCGGCGCGTCGATGATTTGGGCCGCCGGCACCATGCGCACCGACGAGCCGCCGGGAATGACCGCCAAGAGATTGTCCCAGCCGCCGCGCACCCCGCCCGCGTGCCTGTCGATCAGCTCACGGAAAGTGATGCCCATCTCCTCTTCGACATTGCACGGCTTGTTGACGTGGCCCGAGATGCAGAAGAGCTTGGTGCCGACATTGTTGGGCCGGCCGAAGCCCGCAAACCACGCCGCCCCCCGCCGCATGATGGCGCCGGCCACCGCAATCGATTCGACATTGTTGACGGTGGTCGGCGCGCCATAGAGCCCAACGTTCGCCGGGAATGGCGGCTTCATGCGCGGCAGGCCCTTCTTGCCCTCGAGGCTTTCGAGCATCGCCGTTTCCTCGCCGCAGATATAGGCGCCGGCGCCATGGTGGACGACGATGTCGAAGTCCCAGCCATGAATATTGTTCTTGCCGATGAGGCGGGCCTCATAGGCCTGGTCGACGGCCGCCTGGAAATGCTCGCGCTCGCGGATGAATTCGCCGCGCACATAGACATAGGCCGTGTGCGCCCCCATAGCGGCACTTGCCAGCAGGCAGCCTTCGACCAGGAGATGGGGATCGTGGCGGAGGATTTCCCGGTCCTTGCAGGTGCCGGGCTCGGATTCGTCGGCATTGACCACCAGATAGTGCGGCCTCTCGCCCACCACCTTGGGCATGAACGACCATTTGAGGCCGGTCGGGAAGCCGGCCCCGCCGCGGCCCCGCAACCCGCTCGCCTTCATCTCGTTCACCATCCAGTCGCGGCCCTTGTCGATGAACGACTTGGTGTCGAGCCAGCAGCCGCGCCTCTTGGCGCCATCGAGGCCCCAGTCGTGAAGGCCGTAGAGATTGGTGAAGATGCGGTCCTTGTCAGCGAGCATCGGCGGGTCTCACGTAGTCTTCGGCGTTTCGAGCGGCGGCGGCGGCTCGAGGCGGGTGAAGGTGCGGGTGTCGGAATAGAGAGCGGGATCGGTCAGCGTCATGGGCCCTCCGATCGGGGCCGAGAGCTGGCGGTCGGTCTGCGGCCCGGGCTTTGGCGTTTTGCCAGCGGAGAACTCGTCGATGATCTTCTCGAGCGCTTCCGGCGTCAGGTCCTCGTAGGTGTCCTTGAACACCTGCACCATCGGCGCGTTGACACAGGCGCCGAGACACTCGACCTCCTCCCAGGAGAGCGAGCCGTCGGCATTGAGATGATGCGCCTCGGCGTGGATCTTGCGCTGGCAGACCTTCTTCAATTCCTCGGCCCCGCGCAGCATGCAAGGGGTCGTTCCGCAGACCTGGATGTGGGCGCGCTTTCCGACCGGCGAGAGCTGGAACATGGTGTAGAAGGTCGCAACCTCAAACACCCGGATATGGGACATGCCCAGCATGTCGCCGACATATTCCATGGCCTTGCGCGACACCCAGCCATCATTCTGTTCCTGGGCCCGCCATAGAATCGGTAGCACCGCCGAGGCCTGCTTGCCCGGCGGATATTTTTCGATTGTACTCTTGGCCCAAGCGAGATTTTCCGCCGTGAAGACGAAACTGTCGGGCTGAACCGGATCGAGACGACGGACGGACATCACTTCTTTCCCAGAAAATCGGACACCGAAAGTTGAATTCCCGGCGGATCGAACTCTATTGTTCCTGACCGAACAATTGTGGTGAGCACTTTGTTGTCGTCAATGCGCTTGTGGTGATAGCAGTAACTCTGTTTCGGCCAGACGATCAAATAGTGCATGATGCTTGGGACTGAAAAATACTCCGCCAGCTTTTGATTGGCGCCGGATGAATTCGACGAGGGTGAAACTACCTCCACCACGATGAGCGGCCTATCCAAAACCATGCTCAATTCATTGGCTTGGCTCCCGCACTGCACCGAGACGTCCGGTTCACGCGCCGTATTGGGCGAAATCTTTATCGAAACGCCATCCTGAAAAGCCTCGCAATCCAAGCCCTTCCGATCGATCGCTGTGGCCAGCGCACCAAATATCCGGCCTTTGAGGCGGACATGCAAGACGGTCTCGGCCGCCATTTTCAGTACTTCGCCATCGACAAGCTCATAGCGGCCGGATGCGCCCTGATAGGCTTCAAGGTATTGCTCAACAGTCAAATTTGATCTTGGACGCGTGGCCATCAGCGGTCCACCTCCCCAAATACAATGTCGAGCGAGCCGATGATCGCCGAGCAATCCGCCAGCATGTGGCCGCGGCTCATATGGTCCATGGCCTGCAGGTGGGCGAAGCCTGGGGCCCTGATCCGGCAGCGATAGGGCTTGTTGGTTCCGTCGCTCACCAGATAGACGCCGAACTCGCCCTTGGGCGCCTCGACGGCGGCATAGACCTCGCCCGCCGGCACCTTGTAGCCTTCGGTGTAGAGCTTGAAATGATGTATGAGCGCCTCCATCGAGCGCTTCATCTCGGAGCGCTTGGGCGGCACCACCTTGCCGTCGGCCGAGGAAATCGGCCCCTGCCCCGCCGCGCCCGACAGTTGCTCGACGCATTGCTTCATGATCTTCAGCGACTGGCGCATTTCTTCCATGCGGACCAGATAGCGATCGTAGCAGTCGCCGTGCTTGCCGACCGGAATGTCGAAGTCCATCTCCGAATAGCACTCATAGGGCTGGGCCTTGCGCAGGTCCCAGGCGGCACCCGAGCCCCGCGCCATGACGCCGGAGAAGCCCCACTCGAAACATTCCTTCAGCGAGACAACGCCGATATCGACATTGCGCTGCTTGAAGATGCGGTTTTCGGTGAGCAGGCCCTCGATGTCGTCCAACACCTTGCCGTGGGTGGTGCAGAAGTGGCCGATGTCGTCGACGAGCTTCTGCGGCAGGTCCTGGTGCACGCCGCCGGGGCGTACGTAGGCCGCATGCATGCGCGAGCCGGAAGCCCGCTCATAGAACACCATGAGCTTTTCGCGTTCCTCGAAACCCCACAAGGGCGGCGTGAGGGCGCCCACGTCCATGGCTTGCGTCGTGACATTGAGGAGATGCGACAGAAGCCGGCCGATCTCGGAATAGAGCACCCGGATCAATTGCCCGCGCTTGGGCACGGTGATGCCGAGAAGCCGCTCCACCGCCAGGGCAAAGGCGTGCTCCTGGTTCATCGGCGCCACATAGTCGAGGCGGTCGAAATAAGGCACCGCCTGCAGATAGGTCTTGTATTCGATCAGCTTCTCGGTGCCGCGGTGCAGAAGCCCGATATGCGGATCGCAACGCGCGATCACCTCGCCGTCGAGCTCGAGAACCAGGCGCAGCACGCCATGGGCGGCGGGATGTTGCGGCCCGAAATTGATCGAGAAATTGCGGGTGGCGGAGTCAGGCATTGGACCTCCGGTCCAAAGCGAGTAGCGAATAGCGAATAGCGAATAGTGTCATTTTCGGTCCTGAATTGCGCGAATAAGCGACCGCAACATCTTCCCGATCTCTTCGCATTTCTTCATCGCCGACTTGATTTTGGCTTCGGTAGCAATGCCTACCCGCACAGCCAGAATCAGGTGCGTTTCGGTTTCTTTCAACGATCCCTGAGCTATGCGGAGAAATTGTACGAAAGACCCTGAGTGTTCGCGGCCGTGGCCTTCCGCAACGTTGGCCGCGATCGATGCGGCGGCCCGGCGAATTTGGCTGGTGAGTCCGAACATCTCTTCCTTCGGGAAACGGCGCGTCAGTGTATAGCGGAGCACGGTCAAATCCATCGCCTGCTGCCAGATCAGCAGGTCGCGATAAGATTTTATGTCGGTTCCGTTCAAACATTTTTCCCTATTCGCTATTCGCTACTCACTATTCGCTCACTTCGCCTTTTCATCGCCGGGGAGCACGTAGTCGGTGCCTTCCCAAGGACTCAGATAATCGAACGAACGGAACTCCTGGACCAGCTTCACCGGCTCATAAACCACCCGCTTCTGCTCGTCGTCGTAGCGAACCTCGACCATCCCGGTCAGCGGAAAATCCTTGCGCAAAGGGTGGCCGGCGAAGCCGTAGTCGGTGAGGATGCGGCGCAGATCGGGGTGGTCGGCGAAGAGCACGCCATAGAGGTCGAAGACCTCGCGCTCGTACCAGTTGGCGGCGGGATAGACCGCAATGACGCTCGGCACGGCCACATCCTCGTCGGCCTCGACCTTCACCCGGATGCGCCGGTTCCGGTAAGGAGCGAGCAGATGATAGACCACCTCGAAACGCTTCTGGCGCGAAGGGTAGTCGGCCCCGCAAAGGTCGGTGAAGCAGACGAATCCACATTCCGGATCGTCGCGCAGGAAACTCAGTACGCTGACGATGTCGGTGGCCTGGGCCGCAACCGTCAGCTCGCCGAAGGCTACGCTCACGCCAGTCACCGCCGCGCCCAGCTTGGCCGCGATATGGGCACCCAATTCTTGCAACGTCTCAGCCATGTTCAGCGCTCGATCGTTCCGGTGCGGCGGATTTTCTTCTGCAGCTGCAGGATGCCGTAGACCAGCGCCTCGGCGGTCGGCGGGCAGCCGGGAACATAGATGTCGACGGGCACGATGCGGTCGCAGCCCCTGACCACCGAGTAGGAATAGTGATAATAGCCGCCGCCATTGGCGCAGGAACCCATGGAGATCACATAGCGCGGCTCCGGCATCTGGTCGTAGACCTTGCGGAGCGCCGGGGCCATCTTGTTGGTGAGCGTGACCGCCACGATCATCACGTCCGACTGGCGGGGCGAGGCGCGCGGCGCAAAGCCGAAGCGCTCGACGTCATAGCGCGGCATCGAGGCCTGCATCATCTCGACGGCACAGCAGGCGAGCCCGAAGGTCATCCACATCAAGGACCCGGTGCGGGCCCAATTGACCAGGTCGTCGGAGGCGGCGACCAGAAAGCCCCGGTCGGCGAGCTCGGCGCTGATCTCGGTGAAATAGGCGCGCTGCTCAGGAGTGGCCTTCTCGATCAATCCCATTCGAGCGCCCCTTTCCGCCATTCATAAATAAAGCCGACGGTGAGCACGGCGAGAAACACCATCATCGACCAGAAGCCCGCCACCCCCACTTCCTTCAGCGAAACGGCCCAGGGGAACAGGAAGGCCACCTCGAGGTCGAAGATGATGAACAGAATCGACACCAGATAGAAGCGCACGTCGAATTTCATCCGGGCGTCGTCGAAGGCGTTGAAGCCGCACTCATAGGCCGAGAGCTTCTCGGGGTCGGGATTGCGAACCGCGATGATGATGGGTGCTATCATCAGGGCCATGGCGATGGCGGCGGCGATGGCCATGAAGATGACGATCGGCAGATAATCGTACAAAAGATTTGCCATATTGTCCCGCCCTCGGTCCGCCTTCGTGCGGGCCAGAATCCGCCGCGTTGGTAGCGCACCCTCCGGGGCTCCGCAAGCATTTCGGCGGACATGCGCAAAACGTGAAGATTCCTGGGTTTTCGCCCGCCCCGGGGAGCGATGGAATCAGTGCCTGGCAGCCATCCCTCAGCCCTGGACGGAAGGCGCTGCGCCGTTGCCGCCGCCGATGACATGGGAATGGCCGTACGTGAGCTTTTCGGTCAGGATTCGGGCTCCGAACCGCGGAGACTGCCAACCCTTTGTAACGATTGGCGCGAGTGACGGGGCTCGAACCCGCGACCTTCGGCATGACAGGCCCTACGGAAACTTCAACGATTCAAGCATAATTCCGACATTTCCGGCCGCCGTTTGTGGCGAAAATGGCGGGAAGTTGGAAGCCCGCAAGCTCTACACGCTCGACCGCTGGCTGATGGTGGTTGCCCATGGGTAAGAAGCGCCCGGGCAACTCCCATGGCGCGCGGAAATTCGCCTGGCTCGATCAGGTTGCCGCCGATCATGAGCTCTCGCGCCTGGCGTTGCACGTTGCCTATGCGCTGGCCCGCTGGATTACGCCCGGTGGAAAAGGATGGCGGAGCCAGAAGCTCTTAGCGGCGGACTGCGGCATAAGTTTCACCGCGGCCCGCAACGCGATCGACAGCCTGGCTCGGCGCGGGCACCTGATGGTTGTCACCGGCAATGGCCGGGGCCACGCGACAACCTATTCATGGGTAATGAAGGTGCCAGAAAAGTGCAACGCCGACGGCACCTTTGAGGAAAATAAGGTACCACCGACATTGCACCTTTCCAAAAATAAAGGTGCCACGAAATTGAAAGAAAGGTGCCACGGAGACCCCCATAAAGGTGCCATGCCGGTGGCACCCAATCCGTTAAGTAAATCCGTAGAGGACTCCGTAGAAAGTATATCTCCGAAAAAACCGCTTTCGAATGGGATGGCTGGTAAGGCATTCGACGAGTTCTGGTTTCACTACCCGCGCAAGGTGGCCAAGGGTGCTGCAGAGAAGGCCTATGTCAAGGCGCTCAAGGCCACCGACGCTGCCACCTTGCTGGCGGGCGCCAAGCGCTATGCCGCCGAGCAGCAGGGCAAGGACCCGAAATACACGAAGCACCCTGCAGGCTGGCTCAACGAAAAGCGCTGGGAAGACGAGCCAGTCTCTCCTTACGGCGGCGGCAATGGCTCCGGTTTGGCGGCGGAACTGGAAGCTCAGCGCCGGCAACTGAAAACCCCACCGCAATTTGACCTGGATATCGAAGCGGAGACCACCGATGGCTGAGAATGGCGTCGCATTGCTGAAGGCGGGGCAAACCCTGCTCGAGCAGCTCATAGATGTGCCGCACCTATGGCGGCTCTCGCCCATCAGTCGCAAGCGGGCATCGAGGCGGCCAGCCAGCAGGCCGAGGCCGTGCTTGCGACCCTCCCCACGGTTCAGCAGGCCAGTAAGCTTCGCGCCGCGGTCAGCCGCATGTTGGCGACGTGCACCGAGTCCGAAGTCCGCGATCACATTCTGCAGCTCATCGGCGCCTTCCCGAATGGCCGACCGCCAGATCCGAAGACCTACATCGACCTGATGGTTGCGGATGCCATTGCCACCAATTTGCCCGATGCCGCCGTCGAGGTTGGGTGTGTCAAGTTAAGGCGGACGAAGACGTTCCTGCCGACCATCGCTGAATTTCTCACTGCTTGCGAAGCGGCGAGAGCCAGGCTGCAGGGCATCTGCGACTTGTGTGACTCGCTCGAAGAACGCCGCGCCATTGCCGAGCAAATCATTGCCAATGCCAATGACCCGAGCTTCCGACGCGAAGAGCCAGTTTTGCTCCCCCAACCTCTGGTGCTGCGTTTGCATAGGCCAGCACCAATGCCATTCCCGACGCTGAGCAGCGCTTTCGCGGGCGACAAGGAAGCGATAGCGACGCTTGCCAGTTTGGACTTCAACGGGCTCTTCAATGCCTCCGCATACCTGAACCGGCATGGCCTGGAACACACACGCGAGTGGCTCTTGGCTGGATGCCCAGCTTTGAGGGTGAAGTCATGACCGGGATGCCAAATCTTTGCTCGTCGCGGCGTCTGAACCCGCATCCCAAATACACACGCAATAACGCAAAATTGGAAGCCGGGGTCAAAGCCTTTGAAAAGAAAGGAAATTTCCATGGAAAGTGCCCAAATCATCGAGCCAAGACCGAGACTCGAAGATATTGCCCACGAGCTTTCCGACCACGTGCTTGACCTGCTCGACGCTGGCAATTCGCCCCATGTCGTATGCGAGGCTGCGCTGCTGGCAGCAATTCCGATCCTGCTTGAGGTTACCAAATTGCCGACCATTGAAGCCATGTTCGGCTACCTGGCTGCATCGTTCGATGGCAACGTCCGGCGTCAATGTGGTGATATGAATTGACTCCATGAATAAATTCTGCGATATTGCTGTTGCGCCGCCGGATGGTGGTGCACCTCCGGACGCCGGCGGACCATCGGATGATGGAAAAACCCGCAGGATGCTCACGAGGCCGAAGTCAAAATCGGTTTTGCTGACATCATAGGTGCGTCCGTGACTGACATCAGACATCTCGTTTTCGATCAGCCGCTCGAGCTGAGTTTTGTCGATGGCGGCGCTAAGACGGGCACGATCGCAGGGTATGGCGCCGTCTTCGGCGTTCCAACCATCGACGGCCGCATGGTAGATCGCGGCGCCTTCACCGCCAGTGTCGCCGCACACAAGGCGGCGGGGACGGCGCCGAAAATGCTCTGGCAGCACGATGCGGGACAACCAATCGGCGTCTGGATCAGTTTCACCGAGGACGCCCGCGGCCTCAGGCTCACCGGCCAGCTGAACTTGCAGACCAAGCGAGGCGCCGAAGCCCATGCCCTGCTCAAGCAGGGCGCTCTCGACGGTCTCAGCATCGGCATCCTGATTCCGTCGGGCGGCGCTACCTTCGACCGCAAGAATGGCCTCGAGATCATCACCCAGGCCGATATTTGGGAGATTTCGGTGGTGACCTGGCCGGCAAACCCGGAAGCCCGCGTCAGGCAGGTCCACTCCGTACGCAGCCGGGGCCAGCTCGAGAAACACCTTCGAATGTCCGGCCTCGGCAGAGCCCAAGCCCGCAAGATCGCGGGTGGCGGCTGGACCGCTCTCGACAATTCCCCACCCATCGACGCCGGCGACAAATCCAAGTTGCTCGCCGACATCAAAACCGCAACCTTAGAACTTCAAGGAAGACATATTGCCATGGGCATCAACAGCAACACCAAGGTGGCAAAGACCGCCTCTCCCCCGCAGACTGACCCCGATGACCCGCTCGCGGACATCCGCCAGTCCTTCGAGGATTACAATGAACAGGTAACGATCCTCAACGCCGACATCGACAAGCTCCGCCGCGAAATACGCCAGACGGCCGCTAATGCAACTGCGGCAGGCTTCATCGACATGATGGCCGGCGAGGACCGTTCGAAGGAATTTGCCATGTTCCGCGCCTTTCTACAGGGCAAGAAGGACTTCACCCTGGCCACGACTCCCGACCCGGACGGCGGTTACACGGTCGGCCGCCAGATCGATGCCACCATCACTGACCAATTGATGACTATCAGCCCTATGCGTTCTCTCGCCCGCATCGTGACGCTCGGCCAGGGGTTTGGAGACTTCAAGCTGCCGATCGGTCGCCGCGGATCGACAAGCTCCTGGGTCGCTGAGAACCAGACGAGGCCGGCGACGAGCACGCCGACACTCGGCATGGTGACGCCAACCTCCGGCGAAATCATGAGCTACGCAAAAGCGACTCAGTGGCTATTGGACGACAACGTCTTCAACATGGAGGAATGGCTGCGGAGCAATATTGTCGATGAACAGGCCTATCAGGAGGGCGTCGCCTTCATCTCGGGCACCGGCATCAACCAGCCGTCAGGCCTTCTCGCCGGCACGCCGGTCAATACCGCCGATGCAAGCCGCGCCTTCGGCATATTGAAATACTACCCATCGGGGAATTCCGGCGCCTTCCCGGCCAGCACCCCGGCGGATGTGCTGATCTCGTTCAGCTTCGACCTCACGGCTGCATATCGCGCCAATGCGAAATGGCTGATGAACTCGAACACAGCAAAGACCATCATGCTGATGAAGGACGGCCAGAACAACTACATCTGGCAGCGCTCCTATCAACAGGGCAAGCCGGACTTGTTGTGCGGCTATCCCGTGGCGATCGATGAGGGCATGCCGGACATTGCGGCGAACTCGTACTCCATCGCCTTCGGTGACTTCCAGCGCGGCTATGTCGTCGTCGACCGGCTCGGCACCCGCATGGTGCGCGATCCGTACACGACGCCCGGTTGGATCAACTTCTATGTATTCCGGCGAGTCGGCGGCTCAATCGCTGATAGCAATGCGATCCGCCTGATGAAATTCGCCACATCGTAGTCGTCGGCCTGGCCCGCTGCCTCCTGTGACTGGCCAGGCTTGGGAGCGGGCGGTTCGCGCAGTTCCGACCCGCTCCCACCCCCAAAACCGCTGGCCGTCAGCATTCGTTAGGGTAGTTGAGGCAGAGTCTCTGCGGGGTTGGACATGCATATCTTGTCCTTCCTGTCGGAGGGCTTCGCGAAGAGCTCGGCTCAAGTCTCCCACGATGCCGTTTCCCGGGCCAGAAACCGGGTCTATAGGCGTTTCGTGAGCGTGGGCGGGAAACCTTCACCCTTGCCTGTCGAGCACCGTGGCGAGATTTCTGTCGGCCCGTTCGGTTCGAATATCCTTTGCCCTAGCGAGAATGTCGGCCGCCGTTCCTTCCGGCTCAATGCCCGGCAAGGTGGCGGAGGCGAGGGTGGGCGGTGGCGACTTCTTGGCCGGTTGCGGCTGGCCGTCTCTGCTACGGACGGTTTCATGGTGGAAAATTTTACCACCAGCGACAAGCTCTTCTCGAATGGCTGCGACGGTCGGGTGGCTCACCCCTAAGTCCTGAGCAATTGCCCGGTTCGAAACGTCCGGCCGGTCCTACGATTGGTCGAGGAGACGGTGGCTTTAGATTCCGCACCGGCTTTGCTGTGAGGGCCAGACGCCCCACTATCTGTGGGGTCACTGGCGAATGTCCCGGTCTTTTCTCGGGGGCGTTCCTTGGCTGCTTCGCCAGCTTGTCCATGCGCTCGACAGTGCCGCGATTGGTGGAGGAGGCAAGGGCTTTGGCCGTGGCAGCCTTCGCAGCTTGTTCGGCTGCGTGGTCTCTGCCGCCACCAATGTCGCCACTAGTTGTGGCGGAACTGGCAAAGGCACCCGACTCCTCGCGCGACCTCACTTTCGCCTTTTCAGTGCGCTTGGCATTCGCCGCCCCAGCCATGACTGCCCGCTGCGCCTGCCAGGCCGCCGACTTTTCAACCGAGGCCTTCCAGATCAGGTAACGCTGATCCTGGCCTATGTCGCGGCGCTGGCCATTGGCAGTCCAGACATAGGCAAACGGGTCGCCCTCGTAATGCTGGAAACGCGGCAAAATCTCAGCCTCGCGGCAGGCCCGGAAGCGATTGCGACCGTCGAGAATTTTGCCATCGTGCAGGACAATATCATGAAGCAGCCCAGTCTCGCGCAGGCTCTACACCAGCTCGGCAAAACGGTCGGCAGCCATGAGCGGGAAGAGCGTTGCCGCCTCGTGGTCGGCGAAGTCGTCGGTTGAAAGGTCGGGCAGAAGTTGGAAGGTCATGCCTCCGCCCTCCGCTGCTTATCGAGAGCCGCCTCGGCGCGCCGCTTCGCCTTGCATTGGCCGCTCGGCCGCATGTGGCTTCCCCGCTGCGCCACAGCCTGCTATTTTCCAGCCCTGTCGCCATGAAACATATCGACACCTACTCATTGCACCAGGCCGGAAACGTCACCCGGCGCATTGCCAGCCTGCCCGGCGCCAGTGAGCTGCCCAAGGTGCTGGTGACCGTCGAGCATGGGGCTGACCTGGGCGACGTGGCCGAACGGTTGCGGCGCATCGCGGCGGTATTCGAGAGGCATGCCGCCCGGCATGAGGCCGGCTGACGGATGAGACCATGTTATTGGTCGAAATAATTGCCATCGATCACGCTGGCGATGATTTTGCCGGAGTAGTAGCCGGTCAAGAAGGTCGACCCCTGACTATCCGGGTGAGAGCGGCAGAATAGTGCAACCCCTATCGAAACCTTGGCGTCAGACGAAATATCCTGCCAACGCTTATCGTCGATTTGCGGCTCATCACCATCAGCCGAACGGATGACACTCAGGCCAGTCCACGAGTTTATGATGTTCGGAATGTTGCCAGCTTTGAGTTGCTTGCAGATGTCGGAACCGCCGCGAGGAAGTACAAAAATCATGACGGCGGAGCCATGCTGTCGCGGATTGCCGAGAGCAGTCGATAGACCTGATCGTCTTCGCGGCCGTCATCTGCGAACAATACCAGCACCAGGTCAAGGAGCCCGGCCGCCTCTGTGGGCGTCATGCGACCGGCGCCTTCGATGGCCTTCAGCAAAAGCTCGGCGCGTGCCTGTTCGGCGGCGCAAGCTTCCTCGATGGCCTTCTCGTTGCCTTTCGCCGCCAGAATGTCGGCTTTAAATTGCGCGAGGCTTGTCCACCAGTCGGCGGTAAGTTGGGCGATGAGGGATGGCTGGCTCGCGATCATATTGTCTGTCGGTCAATAGCTCGTCCCGTCATGCTACGGTTTTGCCAGCCTTGACCGCTTGAGACGGCGATTCTGCAGCGCAGTCAGTTTGCCTGTCCTGCGGTTGAATTCCCTCATCCTCTCCGCAAGGACTTGGCGCAACTCTTCCGAGGGTGTGGGCCTGGGTTGATAAATCCCACCGATGTGCTTCTTGTGGTCGACTGGCTTCTTCATCGGATGTCCTCATCCTGCCTAACAACGCAGGCCTTTCACCGCTTGCGCTTGGCCTTCGGAACTGGCGGAGCTTCGCCTTCCTTTGTCTCCCTGGCGGCCTTCAGCTGCGCAATCTTCGTGTCTTGTGTGGCCTTCTCAGCAGCGAGGATCTTCTTCACCGCGGCATCCAGGACCTCAGCTCGCTTCTCCATGCTGGTTTTATTGGGCGGCCCAGTCATCGTTTCGCCTTCAGTCCCAGCTCGACCAGGCGGCGGATGGCTTCGGCCCGTGTTGCTGCATTGTTTGATGAGGCCCAGCGGTCAACAGCTTCCATCATGGACTCCGGCAATCGAGTGGAAACGGCAGGGTCTCGGCCCGTTGCTGGGCGCCCTCGACGTTTTTTCCGGTCGACCGATATTGACTGCTTCATAAATAAGGTCTACCAGAAAGGCGAGCCAGGGAAAAGGTCGAAACTTTCCCCCGGCCCTAACCACCGCAACCTACGTAGGAGGCCGCCATGGCTGATTCCCAAGATACCACCCTTTTGCCTGAACTCACCCGTCCGATGATCGAGGCGGAGATCGAGCGGCTGATAGCCAGGCTCGACGACATGGACCCGGACCCGGACCTTGAGGACGGCGGCGACGGTGAGCCCATGCTTGGCGCGCCGGAAGCCCACCGGGGCTCGTGGAGCGGCCTTTTCCCCGAGGCCTACCAGGACGACCGCGAGGCTGACGACGGCGACGACGAGCCCTCGCTGGCCGCGCCTGAGGCCTCTCGCGAAACACGGTGGGCCCAGACCCATTGGGCCGCCGGCCGTTCGGATGAGCTCGAAGAGGTTTGCGAGGACGAGGGAGCCCAGTGCGAGGACGAAGGGGCCTTTGAATATGAGGCGGAGCTCGACGAAGACCATGGGCCCTATATCAAGTGGCAGCCTCACAGCCGGGCGCAATGGGAGGCCGAAGTCCGGCACCAGGAGCGCACCACCAAGGCCTGCCAGGCCGGCATTGCCAATCTGCAGGCGGTACAGCGCCGGCACAGTAAGGCGCCGGTGCGATCGCTGCGGGTGCTTGGCGGGGCGACTGTGAAAGGGTGAGGGTGCGCCGGGGTCGGTTTCTTATTTTCTTGACACATGTTGCGAAGTGCCCTATTGGTGAAAAATAGGTGAACATAATGGAAGTCATATTTTCGCAAGTTGCTGGAGTCGCGGGCTGTACCCTCAACCAGCTCAATGCCTGGAGTTTGCGGGGGCTATTGAAGACGAAACTCTTGCCTACGACTGCGGGCGTGGCGCGCAAATTCACCCGCAAGAATGCTTTGGAGCTCGCATTCTTGGCGGCAATTTCCGACGCCGGCATGCCTTTGGAGCTGGCGCCGCAGCTGGTCCGCCGATGGCTTCGCGAGGCTGGTAAAGGAATTCTCAAACCGTTTTTCGTATACTATCCGGTAAGCGGAAATAGCATCTATCTTGACGACACCAACCTCAATCGGCTCGCCGTTCTTTTTTACGACAACCAAGACGATGTCAGCGGCGAGTGGATCGATGAGAACGCGTCGCCGGACAATTCTCTGCCGGCTGAGCTGAACCCGGCATCGCGTTTCAACGTCATTGCGCTGTGCAACATCGTGACCTCGATAGATAAGCTGTTCATGGAAAAGGATTGATGGCCATCCGTTTCCACGTTGAGCCTCGCGACGTGCCGTCACTGGCCGCGGCTCGGCGCCTGGGAGTTTCCGAGGAAGACTTCACCGCCATGCTGCCGAAGCTCATTGAGCGGGGCTTCCCCAGGCCTGACGAAACGACCGGAAATTTTGATCTCCACGCCATCGATGAGTGGTGCACGCGCCGCAATCCCGAACTGTTTCTGACCGCGACTGAAAAAGCCCGCGACGCCCGCGCCGTGGTGGGCGATAGGCTGATAAGGCTGCGCAATGGTTGAGCACCCGAGGATCCCCTACTCGCGCATCAAGGCCGATAGTCGGCGCTATTTTGAGCCAACCGCCAAGATGAAGGCCATGGGCTTCGAGGCCCGGGCGCTGGGGCCCGATGGCCCCGAAGCCCGGGCGGAAGCGCTTCGGCTCTATGAGGCCTGGCGCCAGGCCAAGGCTACCGGCACCACGTCGAGCGAGAAGGCGTATCCGATCGGCAGCATCGGGTTTGCTTTTGATCGCTATCGCCGGACGGATGCGTGGGCCGCCAAAGCGCCGATGACGCGCAAGAAGGATTGGGAATGGAGCTGGCGGTTCATCGAGCCGATCTTCGGCGACGTGGCTCCGTCGACTGTCCAGATCGAGGACATCGAAGAGCTCCGCGCCATTGTGCTGGAGAAGCGCGGCCTCCACACCGCCAATCGGTTGATCAAAACTTGGCGCGCCTTGTGGCAGGTGATGAGCGCCATGGGCTACTGCGACAAGAATGCCGACCCATCGAAGATCATCCGTAACACAGCACCCAAGGGCCGTGATGCGACATGGAAGCCCGGCGAGCTCGCCCGCATCGGCAAGATGGCCTGGCGGCTGGGCTACTGCGGCCTTGCAGCGCTTCTGGCTTGTTGTTGGGACACACAATTCAGCCCTGGTGATGCCCGCCTTTTGAAGGCGTCGCAGCGCAACCAGGACGCCCGTGGAAGCTATTTCCTGACCCGCCGCGGCAAGACAGGCCGGGAAGTCATCGGCACCCTTAGCAAGCGCTCACAACGCATCATGGCCGCCTATCTCGAAACCCTTGGGGCGGAACCAATGGGCGAGGCCGCGATATTTCGGAACCGCTCGGGCCAGCCATACAGTAGCGACACGCTGGGCGACGACTTCCGCGCTGTTCGCGAGGCGGCATTTCCGGGCGATGGCCGCAAGCTTCTCGACATTCGGCGCAGTGGCGCCGTCGAGGCCATCGCCGGTGGTGCCGACCCGGCGGCAGTCGCGGCCAAAATGGGCAACACGATCGATAAGAATCGTCTCGAGCAGGAGACTTATCTTCCCAACAGGACGGCCACTGTGCGACGGGTTGACGAGGCGAGGAAGCTCGGCCGGCGCAAGCTTCGCGAGAACGAAACATGACGAAAAGTTGGAAACCGTCAGCTAAGGCAGTTGGAAAACTGAACCGCGGAGACTGCCAACCCTTTGTAACGATTGGCGCGAGTGACGGGGCTCGAACCCGCGACCTTCGGCGTGACAGGCCGACGCTCTAACCAACTGAGCTACACCCGCAATTCAGTGAGGCGGGTGATAGAGGAGCCCCCTCCCCCTGTCAAGCTAACCCCGCTTCTTCCCCGTCACCTCGATCTCGACCTTCATGCGCGGGTCGGCGAGGGCCGCCACGATCATGGTGGCGGCGGGCCTGACCTCGCCGAAATACTTGCGCATGGCCGGGAAGCAGGCGGGAAAATCCTCCGCCCTGGGCAGGATATAATGCACCCGCACCGTATCGGCGAGCGAGAAGCCGGCCTTCTCCATCGCCGTCTGGATATTGACGAAGGTCTGCTCGGCCTGGGCCGCCACATCGTCCGAGATGGTCATGGACTCGTAGTTGAAGCCGGTTGTGCCGGAGACGAAGATCCACTCGCCGTCGACCACGGCGCGGGAATAGGCCATGTCGGCTTCGAATTTCGATCCGGACGAGATCAGTCGGCGGCTCATCGGGCATTCTCCTCTGTTGCGGTGGTCCATGTAGTGGCATAGCGGCGGGAAAGTTCTTGCCCATCGGCGGCGAAGCGGGGTGCGATCCGTTTGAGATCGGGCACGCCGGCATGATCGTCATCGCTGGCGGCAAGGGCCGAGACCAGGATGCTGCGGGCCTCGTCAACGCCGAGGAATGGCACGGGCGTGCCGGTTTCAATACATTTTGCAGCCCGCTCCAGACGCTGGGCGAAGGCCAGCGCCGGATCGAGCCGCAGCGACTGGCGGACGATCCCGTCGCGGGCCTTGGCAAGATTGGCGGAGTTGCGATAGGCCGAGGCGGCACCAAGGCTTGCCAGAAGTTCGACCAGCTCGGGGGCTGCCTCGAGGGCCAGAAAGCCGCCCCGGCGGGCCACTTCCTGGCGCAGGTACCCGAGGATCGGCGGCGGGGCCGCATTGCTGGCGGCGAGCGGTCCGGGCGCGAAGCGCGCCACGTCGCCTGCGGCCATCAGGCGGGCGAGGAAGGCCTCGCCTCGGTCGGCGGTGATCGCCTCAAGAGTGGTAACGAGCGGCGGCCGGCCGCAGGCCAGGGCCAACCGGTCGAGGAGTGGCGCGAAGCCCTGGCCGTCCGGCAATACGTCGGAGGCGAATTCGACGAAACTGCGCGGGTCGCCGCGGAACTGGGCAATGCGGTAGAGCGAGTTCAGCCAGGCGCCATGCTGGCGCAGCACCAGCACCGGCTGGACGGTATGGCGGACCGCCAGTAGTTCGAGCGTCGAGGCAATGACCGGCAGGGCGGCGAAGGCCTGGGCCTCGCTGCCGGGCATGGGGCCCAGCAGGTTTTCGTCGCTCACCAGCCCGCCATCGAAACTTCCCGCCAGCCGGGCGAGCTCTTCCTCGACCACGGCGGCGGCGGCCGCCGGACCGGTCAGGCGGAGCGTCTTGCCGATCAGCACGCCGAACAGCGAACCCTGGCTGCCCGACGAGAGATCGCTGAACAGGAAGCGCCGGGCCGCCGTGAAGCTGGCGCGGCGCTCTTCGAGCCAGGCCTTGAGTGCGGTCGAGCCCGTCCGGTGCAGGCCCATATGGATGACCAGCTTCATCGGGCGTCGACCTCGAAGGCATCGCCCCAGGCGAGCTTGCGGGCCTGCCTGAAGGCGGCGGCGTCGCGACGGGCAATCGAGCCGGACGCGAGCCCGGACGCGGTGCAGAGCTGCAGGGTGACTGCCGCCTTGCTTGTGCGCGGCGGCGCCACGATCCGCGCCCTGGGCAGCGCGGCGGGCTGGCGAGCCGCGGCGAACCAGGAAAACGTCTCGTCCTCGAAGGGGACGCTGGCGCCTTTGGCATGCATGTGGGCCCGCAGGCGAGGCAGGCGCACGGCGAAGTGGCACCAGCCCGGTGCGGTGACCGGGCAGTCCCCGCCATGGGGACAGGGGCCCACCGTATGGCCCCCCAATGACAGAAGCCGCTGGCGGGCGGCGGCGATGCGGGCAAAGCCTGCTGGCGTTCCGGGCTCGACCAGCACCAGCATGTCGTGGGCCCTCTGCCACAGGCCCTCGGCCGCCGGGGCGGCCTGGGCGAGCGGAACTTCGGCCAGCGCATAGGCGGCAATCACCAGGTCGCTTTCCGGCAGGCCGCCGGCAACCGTGAAATCGCCATGGATCGCCTCGGCCCGCTGCAAGCCTTGGTGCCCGGCAGCCGGCGCCAGACGGGCGGCGATCGCCAGAAACGCCCGATGCCGGTCGAGAAGCCTGATCTCGCCCAGGCTGTCCCAGAGGGCGGCAGCGGCCCAACTTGCCGTCCCGGGACCGCAGCCCGCATCGATGAGCGAGGTGGGCGCAAAGCCGGGCCTGAGCCTTGCCACTTCGGCAAGAACCGTAGTAACGGCGGCGAAGGTTGCCGGCAGGCGGGCCACCAGATAGGCGGCGGGATCGACGGCCGCCGAACTGCCCTGGCCGCGGTAGACACGGCTCAGTTCGGCTGCCGCATCGCGGCGGCCGCCGCCGCCCACATCCGTCAGATAGGCGGCGACCGCCGCCTCAAGATTGCCCGACAATGCCATGAATATGAAAACGATCCTCCGGCGGCGGCGTTGCCCGCCGCCGCCTTCCTCACTAATGGTGCTTAGCGGTTCCCTCAAGCCACGGAAAGTGCGGTTCCCAATGTTCGTCTCCTTCTTCCCCGCGCCGCGGGCCTTCTTCTGGTCGGCGGCACTCTGGACGCTCGCGGCGGTTCTCTTCTGGTTCTTCGTGGCGCGCGATCTGGGCTACACCATCGGCCTGCCCAATCCGCCGCCCGGTACCCCACCGATCATCGGCGTCTCGGTGTTCTGGTCGAAACCCTTCATCTGGTTTTACCTCTATTACGCCGCGATTGCCGGCCTGTTCGCCGCGGTCTGGAGCCGGCTTGCCCCGCATCGGTGGTTCCGTTGGTCCGTCCTTGGCTCGACGCTGATCATCTTCGTCACCTATTTCCAGGTCGAGGTGAGTGTCGCCATCAATGCCTGGTATGGCCCCTTCTACGATCTTCTGCAGGCCGCCCTGTCGAAGTCGAAGCCCGTGACCATCGGGGAATTCTTCGGCCAGCTCCTGACCTTCGCCGGCATTGCCATGGTCGCCGTCATCGTCGGCGTGCTCACCCGCTTCTTCGTCAGCCACTACATTTTCCGCTGGCGCACGGGCATGAACGGCTACTACACGGAACACTGGTCCAGGCTGCGCGGCGTCGAGGGTGCCGCCCAGCGCGTGCAGGACGACACCATGCGCTTTTCCGGCACGATGGAAGGGCTCGGCGTCAATCTCATCGACTCGGCGATGACGCTGATCGCCTTCCTTCCGGTGCTGCATCGGCTGGAAGCCAGCATGTCGGAACTGCCCGTCATCGGTGCTATCCCCTATCCGCTCGTCACCGCCTCGATCTTCTGGTCGCTGTTCGGGACGGGCCTTCTCGCCCTGATCGGCATCAAACTGCCGGGACTTACCTTTCTCAACCAGCGGGTCGAGGCGGCCTACCGCAAGGAGCTGGTCTATGGCGAGGATTTTGCCGACCGCGCCCAGCCGCAGACGATGGGCGAACTGTTCGGGGCAGTCCGCAAGAACTATTTCCGCCTCTATTTCCACTACATGTATTTCAACGTGGGCCGCATCGTCTATCTGCAGACCGACAACATCTTCCCCTATATCGTGCTGGCGCCCACCATCGTGGCGGGCAAGATCACGCTGGGGCCCCTACAGCAAATTCTCAGTGCCTTCGATCAGGTGCGCTCGTCGTTCCAGTTTCTGGTCAATTCCTGGACGACGATTGTCGATCTCGTCTCGATCTACAAGCGCCTGCGGGCCTTCGAGGCGGTGCTGCACGGCGAGCCGCTGCCCAAGATCGATCAAGAATCCGACCCGGCCGCCTATGCCAGCGAGCCCGCCGGGTGAGGCCGGTGGTGGGCGATGAGAGACTCGAACTCCCGACATCTTCGGTGTAAACGAAGCGCTCTACCAACTGAGCTAATCGCCCGCGCGAGTGCCTCTTAGCGAGACGCATCGGGCAGTGCAAGCCGGGCTCAGGCCTCGGCGCTGCCTTTCCAGAACATCCAGCCCATCATCACTGCCGCGACGATCGCCGCGGCCGAGGCGGGCGCTATGATGGCGATACTGCCGCTGGCGATGAACTGAAAACTGCCGGCCACCATGCCGAGCTGGGCGAGTGCGGCAATCCACAGCTGGGCGCGGGCCAGCCCCGCCTGTTTGAGCGCCGGCCACAGCCGGTAGATGAAGCCGTAGACGGCAAAAGTCGTGAAGCCCGGCAGCAGCATGGCGACATGGGCGGTCACATACTTCTCGGTGTTGCCACTGGCTCCCATCCAGAAGCCGAACACCATGCCGATGACCAGCCAGGCGAGCGCCATGGCGACGAAAATGCGGTCGATTGATTGCATGATCCCATTCCCCCTCCGTCGCTTGTGACGGTAGATAGGTTTATCAGACCCGGTAGCCGACGAACAAGGTGGCCAGCGCCCTCCGGCGGCAGCAAAAGACCCCGTGCGAATTCTGAGGGCACACGGGGCCGCTGTGGTTTGAAAGTGCCGTCAGATGCTAGCCGTTCACCGCCTCCTTGAGCAATTTCCCTGCCTTGAACCTGGCCCGCCGCGAGGCCGGCAGCTTGATCGTCTTGCCGGTCTGCGGGTTTCTCGCTTCGCCCGCCTTGCGGCGGCTGACGGTGAAGGTGCCGAAGCCCACCAGACGGACGTCGTCGCCCTGGCGCAGCGCCCTCATGATGTTCTCGATGGTCGCTTCGATCGCCACCCCGGCCTCGCCGCGGGTAAGCCTGGCATCCTTGGCGACTCTGGCAATCAGCTCGCTCTTGTTCATGGCCGGACCCTCGCCCTCACCTGGAGGAAACTGCCGTCTGACCCCCAAAAAGCAGGCGATTCGAAGGATTTGGCAAGAGTCGCCGGCGGCAATATTTTTCCGCGAGTCGGAACAATGATTTAGCCGGGTCCGGAGACGCCAACGGGCGGAAGGAAATCCTTCCGCCCGCTGAGTTTAGGACAACCCTCGCAGGCTCAGTGGGGCCGCACGGCGTCGCTGGCCTTGTCGGCGGCGGCGCGGGCGACGGCGGCTGCCTCCTCGGCCTCGACGTCCCAGGTGATCGGTTCCGGCATGCGGGTCAACGCCAGCTTCAGCACATCGTCCATGCGGGCGACCGGCACGATCTCCATTCCCGACTTCACGTTGTCGGGGATCTCGGCCAGATCCTTGGCGTTCTCCTCGGGGATTATCACCATCTTGATGCCGGCGCGCAGGGCCGCCAGGAGCTTCTCCTTGAGGCCGCCGATCGGCAGCACTCGGCCCCTCAGCGTGATCTCGCCGGTCATGGCGACATCGCGCCTGACCGGGATGCCGGTCATCACCGAAACGATGGCCGTCACCATGGCGATGCCCGCCGACGGGCCGTCCTTGGGAGTGGCGCCCTCGGGGACGTGCACATGGATGTCGCGCTGGTCGAAGACCGGCGGCTTGACGCCGATCGAGGTGGCTCTGGAGCGCACATAGGAGGACGCCGCCGAAATCGATTCCTTCATCACGTCGCGCAAATTGCCGGTCACCGTCATCTTGCCCTTGCCGGGCATCATCAGGGCTTCGATCGTCAGGATTTCGCCGCCGACTTCGGTCCAGGCGAGACCGGTCACCACGCCCACCTGGTCCTCGCGCTCGGCCTCGCCATAGCGGAACTTCTGCACGCCGAGATATTCGTTGACCACCTCCGGCGTCACCCGCACTTTCTTCTTCTTCGACACCATGAGATCCTTCACCGCCTTGCGGGCCAGCGTATTGATCTCGCGCTCGAGCGAGCGGACGCCCGCCTCGCGGGTGTAGCGGCGCAGCACCTCGTAGATCGCCTCGTCGGTGATCTCGAACTCCTTTTTCTGCAACCCATGATGCTCCATCGACTTGGGCAGCAGATGGCGCTTGGCGATCTCGAGCTTCTCCTCGTCGGTGTAGCCGGCGATGCGGATGATTTCCATGCGGTCGAGCAAGGCCGGCGGAATGTTGAGGGTGTTCGAGGTCGTCACGAACATCACGCTCGACAGATCGTATTCGACTTCCAGGTAGTGATCCATGAAGGTGGCGTTCTGCTCGGGGTCGAGAACCTCAAGCAAGGCCGCCGACGGATCGCCGCGGAAATCCATGCCCATCTTGTCGATCTCGTCCAACAGAAACAGCGGATTGCTCTTCTTGGCCTTCTTCATCGACTGGATGATCTTGCCCGGCATGGAACCGATATAGGTGCGCCGATGGCCGCGGATTTCGGCCTCGTCGCGTACCCCTCCCAATGACATGCGGATGAACTCGCGCCCCGTCGCCCGGGCGATCGATTTGCCGAGCGAGGTCTTGCCAACGCCCGGCGGACCGACGAGGCAGAGGATGGGGCCCCGGAGCTTGTTGGTGCGGCTCTGCACCGCGAGATACTCGACGATGCGCTCCTTCACCTTCTCCAGGCCGAAGTGATCGGCTTCGAGCACGCCTTCGGCGAAGGCCAGGTCCTTCTTGACCTTGCTCTTCTGATTCCACGGGATGCCGAGCAGCCAGTCGAGATAGTTGCGCACCACGGTGGCTTCCGCCGACATGGGGCTCATCTGGCGCAGCTTCTTGATCTCGGCCTCGGCCCGCTCGCGGGCTTCCTTGGAGAGCTTGGTGTTCTTGACGCGGGCTTCGATCTCGCCGATCTCGTCGCGCTCCTCGCCGTCGCCCAGCTCCTTCTGGATGGCCTTCATCTGCTCGTTCAGATAATATTCGCGCTGGGTTTTCTCCATCTGGCGCTTGACGCGCGAGCGGATGCGCTTCTCGACCTGCAAGACCGAGATCTCGCCTTCCATGAGAGCGAAGACCTTTTCCAGGCGCTCCTGCACCGAGGCCATCTCGAGCAGCTCCTGCTTCTCGGGGATCTTGATCGCCAGGTGCGCGGCGATGGTGTCGGCGAGCTTGGCGAAGTCGGCGATCTGGCCGATCGTCGCCAGCACCTCCTGCGGCACCTTCTTGTTGAGCTTCACATAGCTTTCGAACTGGGTGACGGCGGTGCGGGCCAGGGCCTCGGCCTCGGCCGGGTTGGCGACGGTGCTCGGCATCACCTCGACCTCGGCCTCGAAGAAATCGGTGCGCGGCGTGAAGCGGTGCAGCCGGGCGCGCTCGACGCCCTCGACCAGCACCTTGACGGTGCCGTCGGGCAGCTTGAGGAGCTGCAGCACCTGGGCCAGCGTTCCCGCTTCATAGATGGCATCGGCCGCCGGCTCGTCGTCGGCCGGGTTCTTCTGGGCGACCAGCAGGATGCGCTTGTCCTCGCGCATCACCTCTTCCAGCGCCTTGATCGACTTCTCGCGGCCGACGAACAGCGGCACGATCATGTGCGGGAAGACCACGATGTCGCGGAGCGGCAGAACCGGAATCGTCTCGTTGGTGCCTTCGGCTTGGGTCCTGGCGGGTTTGGTCATTCTCTGTCCTTTCGCGAGCGGGCCGCACGCAGAATTGCGCATGATTGCCGCAATCCCGTGGCGCCCTGAACTGGCCTCGAGACTTTGTCCGGGTGAATCAAGGTTGCATCCAACTCTAACACAGTCTCCGACTCGCAGTGGAAAATGGAGGTGGCGTTAACGAATTTCAATAGCTGCAAGGGCCCTCATCCCCCTTGCCGAATATCGCATTCACGCCGAGGCGGGGGCGAGCTTGACGCCGAGGTGCTTGTCGCGGTCGGCGTAGATCAGGAGCGGCTTGGCATCGCCCTCGACCACGTCCTTGGAGATCACCACCTCCTCGACCCCGTTCATGGCGGGAAGATCGAACATGGTCTCGAGCAGAATCGATTCCATGATCGAGCGAAGCCCACGGGCCCCGGTCTTGCGATCGATCGCTCGCCTGGAAATCGCATGCAGCGACTCTTCCGGGAAGGTGAGTCTCACACCCTCCATCTCGAACAGGCGCTGGTACTGCTTGACCAGCGCATTCTTGGGCTCGGTCAGAATCTGCATCAGCGCCGGCTCGTCGAGGTCCTCGAGGGTGGCGATGACCGGCAGGCGGCCGACGAATTCCGGAATGAGGCCGAAGCGCAACAGGTCCTCGGGCTCGAGCTCGCGCAGCACCGCTCCGGTGCGGCGGTCGTCGACCGACTTCACCTCGGCGCCGAAGCCGATGCCGGAGCCCTTGCCGCGCTGGCTGATGATGCGCTCGAGACCGGCGAAGGCGCCGCCGCAAATGAACAGGATGTTGGTGGTGTCGACCTGCAGGAATTCCTGCTGCGGATGCTTGCGGCCGCCCTGGGGCGGCACCGAGGCCACCGTACCTTCCATGATCTTGAGCAGGGCCTGCTGCACGCCCTCGCCCGAAACATCGCGGGTGATCGAGGGATTGTCCGACTTGCGGCTGATCTTGTCGACCTCGTCGATGTAGACGATGCCGCGCTGGGCCCGCTCGACATTGTAGTCGGCCGACTGCAAGAGCTTGAGGATGATGTTCTCGACATCCTCGCCGACATAGCCCGCCTCGGTCAGCGTCGTGGCGTCCGCCATGGTGAACGGCACATCGAGGATGCGGGCCAGCGTCTGGGCGAGCAGCGTCTTGCCCGAGCCCGTCGGACCGACCAGCAGGATGTTGGACTTGGCGAGCTCCACATCGGCGTTCTTGGCGGCGTGGTTCAGCCGCTTGTAATGATTATGGACGGCGACCGAGAGCACCTTCTTGGCGTGCTCCTGGCCGATCACATAATCGTCGAGAACCTTGCGGATTTCGTGCGGCGTGGGAACCCCGTCCTTGGAGGTCCGAAGCGAGGTCTTGTTCTCCTCGCGGATGATGTCCATGCACAGTTCGACGCATTCGTCACAGATGAAGACGGTCGGACCCGCGATCAGCTTGCGGACTTCGTGCTGGCTCTTGCCGCAGAACGAACAGTACAAGGTGTTCTTGTTGTCGCTCCCGCTTGACTTACTCATAATCTCTCCTTGGACTGGCCCCGGCAGCATAGCCTTTCGGAGCTTAACGGGACTTCACCACGGTGGCCGTGTTTCCATCCTTATTCGGGGCCGGCCCGTCACTTCGACTCAGTTCAGCATGGGCCGGCATGGTTAATCAAGAATTGATTGGTTCTATCATCGGTTGCAACTCGCGGTAGAACACGTTCTTGTCATTGACTATTTTCCCTCGGTCGGGGGTGGCCGCTTGTCCAGCACCTTGTCGATGATGCCAAACTCCTTGGCCGCCTCGGCGGTGAGGAAATTGTCGCGCTCCAGGGCCTCCTCGATCGCCTTGATATCCTTGCCGGTATGCTGGACGTAGATCTCGTTGAGGCGGCGCTTGAGGCTTTCGACCTCCTTGGCGTGGATCATGATGTCGGTCACCTGGCCCTGGTAGCCGCCGGAGGGTTGGTGCACCATGATTCGGGCATTGGGAAGGGCAAAGCGCATGTCCTTGTTGCCGGCCGCCAGCAGAAGCGAGCCCATCGAGGCGGCCTGGCCCATTACCGTGGTCGATACTGCCGGGCGGACAAACTGCATGGTGTCGTAGATCGACAGGCCGGCCGTCACCACGCCGCCCGGCGAGTTGATATACATGGAGATTTCCTTCTTCGGGTTGTCGGCCTCGAGGAACAGGAGTTGCATGCACACCGAGGCCGCCGCCTGGTCGTCGATGGCGCCGGTAATGAAGATGATGCGCTCGCGCAACAGCCGTGAGGGAAGGTCATAGACGCGCTCGCCGCGCGCCTCCTGCTGGATGACGGAGGGCCAGAAAGAGGACTTGGTGAGAAAATCGATGGGATCGCGCATGGCTCTGGGGTTTCCGGTGAATCAGTTTGACGGCACTGTTTCCTTAGATAGGTGAGCCACCCGCCCCAGGGAAGAGGCTTCCGCAGGAGGGTTAAGGGGTGCGGTGTCCGAAAAGGGTCCTTCCCTACTCGCTACTCACTATTCGCTGCGCGCCCTCGTTTTTCTCTTGACACTGTTTTCCTATGGTATATAGTCCCACCGTCGCCTTCCCATGGAGGGGCGGTTCGCGAGCCGTCAAAGACCGGGGAAGAAGATGCGGGGCCTGAAGTGGAGAGCGACGGACGCTTTCCTAACCAGGGACCGCTCACACTCCCCGGATTGCCCGTTGGGCAATCCCTCCTTCGGTGGATAAAGGAGGCCGAACCATGGTTTCGAGTGGAAAGCCTCTGGAAGTCGGGTGTGGGCAATGGTCAAAATCCGCGGCGCAGGCGGGGTGACAGTTCGATGAGGGCCGACGGATTCTTGCGGTAATGCTCGAACACCTGCTTTTCCTGGCCGGGGAATTGGCGCACCCGGTTCATCAGGGCCTGCTGCAGTTCCTGCTCGTTGACGGCAACGCCTTCCTTCTCGCCGAGGGTGCCGAGCACCAGACCAAGGCGCACCCGGCGCTCGGCGATGGCGCGGTACTCCTTGCGGGCCTCGTCTTCGGTCGTGCCCTCGTCGGCGAAGCTCTTGGCCGACTTCGCCATCTCCTGGCTGAGCGCATTCCAGATGCTGCCGAACTCGGCCTCGACCAGGCGCTCGGGCAACTCGAAGGAGTACAGCTTGTCGAGGGCATCGAGCACGTCGCGCTTGAGCTTCATCGCCGTCATCTGGGCGAATTCCGTGGCGGTGCGGGTCTTCACCATGTCGGTGAGCTTGGCCAGATCCTCGAAGCCGATCTTCTTGGCGAAATCGTCGTCGATCGGCGTTTCCTTGGGGGCTTCGAGAGCCGTCACCTTGACGGCGAATTCGGCCGGCTTGCCGGCGAGTTCCTTGACCCCATAGGTCTCGGGGAAGGTCACCTTGACGGTCGGCGCATCGCCCGCCTTGGCGCCGATCAGTTGCTCCTCGAAGCCCGGAATGAACTGGCCGGCGCCGATCTCGATCGGCACGTCCTCGGCGGTGCCGCCGTCGAAGGCCTTGCCCTCGATCGTCCCGGCGAAATCGATGGTGAGGCGATCGCCCTTATCAGCGACAGCCCCCTCGGGCTTTGCCTCGAAGCTGCGGGCCTGGGCGGTCAGGCGCTTCATCGTCTCGCCGATATGGGCCTCGGTCACCTCGACCACATGGCGGGTCAAGTCGAGGCCCGAATGGTCTTGCACGGTGAAATCGGGGATCACCTCGAAGGCCAGCGAGAAGGCCAGATCGCCCTTGCCGTCCATGATGGCGTTGACTTCCGCCTCGCTCTCCGGGAGCTTTACTTCCGGCTGGTAGGCGGGCTTCAGGTTACGCTCGGCCATGATCGCCTTCGACTGGTTGTCGATCGCTTTCTGCACCACCTCGGCCATGGCCGACTTGCCATAGACGCGCTTCAAGTGCGGCACCGGCACCTTGCCAGGGCGGAAGCCCTTGATGGTGGCGCGGCCTGCGAGTTCCACCAGGCGGGCATTGAGCTCATGGTCGAGCTCGGCGGCGTTGACCACGACCTTGAATTCGCGCTTCAGGCCGGAGCTCAGTGTTTCGGTAACTTGCATCGTCTCTCGCTCTGTCTTGACAACCGGTTGGCCGAAGCTTCGCGGGCGCGCCTGGTGCGGGCGGAGGGACTTGAACCCCCACGGGTTTCCCCACAGGAACCTAAATCCTGCGTGTCTGCCAATTTCACCACGCCCGCGCGCTGCCGGCGCCCTGGCCTTGTAATGGGCGGGCTCTATAGCAGAGGGGTCCGCCGGATGCCAATGAAGAAAAATGCCGGCGGATCAGACAGCCCGCATCTGCGCCCAGGTGGTGAGGGCCACGCCGGCGGCGACGATCGCCGCACCCACCCAGACGGCAAGCGGATAGGTTTCGCCGAGCACGGTGACGCCAATGCCGACGCCGACGACCGCTCCTACGTAGCCGATCTGGCTGAGGTAGGTGGGCCCACCCAGTTGCTGCAAACGAAACAGCATCAGGAACATGATGGTGGAAACCACGAGTTGGATGGCGACGAGGCCGGGGATTGCGGCAAGCGGGGTGACATCGAGCGAGCCGGTCAGCAGCCACAACCCCACCAGCAGCGGCGGCACGGCGGCGAGATTGGTCAGCGCGGCAAGCCGGATGGGTGTGGCGCCTGCTGGCCAGCCGAGGCTCCGGTAGACATTGCCCATGGCGAGAAACACCGGGATCAGAGCCGACAGCATCAGCCAGAAGGAGCCGGTTGCATCGAAATCGGCATTGCGGGCGATGATGATGACCAGCGCGCCCGCCAGCCCCACGGCGATCCCGGCGAGACCCAGTGGGCGCGGCGGCCTCACCCGCAGGATCAGCGACAGAAGTGCCGTGGTTACCGGCGACAGGGCGAACATGATCGAGGCGAGCCCCGAGCCGATTTTCGGGATCGCGGAAAAAGTGAGGAAGTGCGGCACCACATTGGAGAGGAAGCCCGAAACGAAAGCATAACGGGTGACAGGGCCACTTTTCTCGAACAGCGCGCCGGAAATCGCCGTGACAACGCCCATGGAAATCCCTGCTCCGGCGCAGATCAATGCCGCCCACAAGACCGGACTGACACCCGCCGCGATGGCCAGCTTGCCGATCGGGAAATTGAGCCCGAAACTGGCGCCGGTGCCGAGCAGCAGGAGGAAGGCCCGATTCATCGGCCGATGCGGTCCACGAGTGTTTCGGCCGTAAGTCCCGCCGGCCCATGCCGCTTGGCCGTCTCGCCATGGAGCCAGACGGCGGCGCAGGCTGCCGCATATCCCTCCATCCCCTGCGCCAGGAGGCCGGTAACGATACCCGCCAGTACGTCGCCCGATCCGGCGGTGGCAAGTGTGGGCGGCGCATTGCTATTGATCGCGGCGCGGCCGGAGGGCTCGGCGATCACCGTGTCGGGGCCTTTGAGGACAACCACCGCGCTCGCGCGCGCGGCGGCTTTGCGGGCGCGTTCATGTTTTGATTCCGAGTCCACAGGTAAATCGCTGAAAAGACGTGCGAACTCGCCCTCGTGCGGAGTCATGACCGCGGCCCGTTCCGGCTTCGCCGCGATGGCCTTGAACAGGACATCGGGTGTCGCGGCAAAGCTCGTCAGCGCGTCGGCGTCGAGCACCGTTGCAGCACCGCTTGCCAACGCTTCCAGCACCTTGTCGCGTGTCGCCTCGCCAACGCCCACGGCAGGCCCGATGCAGACCGCATTCTTGCGCCAGTCGGCCAATATCTCCGCGAGCGGCAGGTCGGACAGCATGACGGCGCTGACATGGGCGGCGTGCACGGCGAGCGCTTCGCGCGTCCCCGAAAGAGTCACCAACCCCGCCCCGATTTTCAGGGCGGCTTGCGCTGCGAGCCTTGCCGCCCCGGTGTTGAGCGGCCCGCCGGAAACGATCACGGCATGGCCCCGGCCATATTTGTGGCCGCCGGGCGAAGGCCTCGGCAGGCACGGCCTGGCATTCTCCCAAAGCCTTGGCCCGATCTTCTCCAGTACTTTCGCCGGGATGCCGATGTCGGCAACTACCGTCTCGCCGCACAATTGGCGGCCCGGCATCAGCACATGGCCCGGCTTCTTGCGAAAGAAGGTGACGGTCACATCGGCCCTGACGCTGGCGCCGCGCGGGCGTCCTGTGACGCCATCGAGCCCCGATGGCACGTCAACCGCCACCACCGGCACCCTGGCGCCGTCGATCGCCACTGCCAGCTCGGTCGGAAAATCGCGTGATAGTCCGGCACCGAACAGGGCATCGACGACGAGCCCCGCGCCGCGCGGATCGATAGCCGCCTCGACCGCGCCCTGCCAGCCATTGGCCATCAGGGCCGCATCGCCCTTGAGTGCGGCACGCTGGCCCAGCAGGGCCACCCGCACCGGCCAGCCCCACTGCTTCAGATATCGCGCCGCGACAAAGCCGTCGCCGCCGTTGTTGCCGGGCCCGCACAGGACCAGCGTGGGCCTTGCCCCGAAGCGCCGGACGATTTCCTCGGCCACGGCCCGGCCGGCATTGTCCATCAGCGCAAACGAGGCAACCCCGCCGGCCACAGTCAGTTCGTCGGCGCGGGACATTTCGGCGGGGGTCAGAAGCTCGTGCATCGCCGCCCATGATAGGGGTTGGCGTTTTTTTCGCCACTATGGCATTCGAACCTCAGGCCCGCAGCCATATCAGTGCGAAAACGGAGGATGGACCATGAACACAGCCCCGCCCGACGCCGTCAAGCTCCTCGCCCAACGCCTGCTCGACACCGGCTACGACGATATGCCGCCGCGCGAGCGCCAGGTGATCGAGCGCGTTGCCCGCAAGCTGGCGGTGTCGCGCAACATCAATATCGAGCACGAGCAGAGCCTGAGTTTTGGCGACCGCATTGCCGACCGGGTGGCGGGTTTCGGCGGGTCCTGGACCTTCATCATAATGTTTGGCACCGCCATTGCCCTGTGGATCGCCCTCAATTCGGTCGTTCTGGTGACAGCCAACGAGGTCTTCGATCCCTATCCCTACATCCTGCTCAACCTGTTCCTGTCGATGGTCGCCGCCGTGCAGGCGCCGGTCATCATGATGTCGCAGAACCGCCTGGCAGCCAAGGACCGGCTGCAGGCCGCCCACGACTACGAGGTGAACCTCAAGGCCGAGATCGAGATCATGGCGCTGCACGAAAAGCTCGACGAGATGCGCAGCAAGGATCTGGCGGAACTGATCCGGCGCCTGAAACCGTGAAGTGGAACGCGTCAGGCGCCGGCAAGTGGCCTTGCCTGCAACCAGCTTGCTGTGACAAGCAAAGCCATGCTTGAACTCCGTCCATCCTGCGAGAACTGCAACAAGCCGCTGCCGCCGGCTGCCGAAGATGCCATGATCTGCTCCTTCGAATGCACCTTCTGCGCTTCTGCGCCGACTGCGTGGCAGATACCTTGCACAACGTCTGCCCCAACTGCGGCGGCGGCTTCTCGCCGCGGCCGATCCGCCCGGCGCGCAACTGGAAGGGCGACAACGACACTACCCACTTTCCACCGTCGCCAAAGGGGAAGCACCGCCCGGTCGATGTCACCACCCACGAAATCTTTGCCGGGCCGATCCGGGGCATGCCGGTGGCCCGAAGGTAGTCCTGATTAATTTTTGTGCAAACTGCCAGAATCTTGTTCCCGGTGGCCGCGCGGCGGATCGGGAATTTTACTAAAGCCCTTGATTCACAAGGGGGTCTCGTCTGGCACGGGCCCTGCAACCGCTCATGTGCGTTAACGTGAGGCTCAGTCCGTCATGAAGAAGATCGAAGCCATCATCAAGCCGTTCAAGCTCGATGAAGTGAAGGAAGCGCTGCAGGAGGTGGGCCTCCAGGGCATCACCGTCACCGAGGCCAAGGGCTTCGGCCGGCAGAAGGGCCACACCGAACTCTACCGCGGCGCCGAATATGTGGTCGACTTCCTGCCCAAGGTGAAGATCGAAATCGTGCTCGCCGACGAACTCGTCGACCGGGCGGTGGAGGCCATACAGAACGCCGCCCGCACGGGCCGCATCGGCGACGGCAAGATCTTCATCTCGACCATCGAGCAAGCGATCCGCATCCGCACCGGCGAGTCCGGCCCGGACGCCCTCTAACCCTAACAGGAAAGCCAAGAAGGACTCCGACATGAGCAAGCCACTCGACATCCCCGGCGTGTTGAAGATGATGAAGGACAAGGAGGTGAAGTACGTCGACCTGCGCTTCACCGACCCGCGCGGCAAGCTGCAGCACCTGACCATGGACATTTCCCAGATGGGCGAGGACGCCTGGTCTGAGGGCCTGATGTTCGACGGCTCGTCGATTGCCGGCTGGAAGGCGATCAACGAGTCCGACATGGTGCTGATGCCGGACGCGGCCTCGGCCCATATGGACCCGTTCTACGCCCAGACCACCATGGCGGTGTTCTGCGACATTCTCGAGCCCGGCACCGGCGAGGGCTATGGCCGCGATCCGCGCATGATTGCCAAGCGCGCCGAGGCCTATCTCAAGCAGACCAAGGCGGGCGACACGATCTTCGTCGGCCCCGAGGCCGAATTCTTCGTGTTCGACGACGTGCGCTTCGCCACGACGCCCTACAACACCGGCTTCAAGCTCGACTCGATCGAGCTGCCGACCAATTCCGACCGGGAATACGAGACCGGCAACATGGGCCACCGGATGCGGATCAAGGGCGGCTACTTCCCGGTCAACCCGCAGGACTCGGCCCAGGACATGCGTTCGGAAATGCTGTCGGTGATGGGCGAGATGGGCGTATCGGTGGAAAAGCACCACCACGAGGTGGCCTCGGCCCAGCACGAACTCGGCATGAAATTCAATACGCTCACCACCATGGCCGACCAGATGCAGATCTATAAATACGTGATCCACAATGTGGCGCACGCCTACGGCAAGACCGCCACCTTCATGCCGAAGCCCATTTTCGGCGACAACGGGTCGGGCATGCACTGCCACTTCTCGATCTGGAAGGACGGCAAGCCGCAGATGGCCGGCAACCAGTATGCCGATCTCTCCGAGCTCTGCCTCTACTTCATCGGCGGCGTCATCAAGCACGCCAAGGCCTGCAACGCCTTCACCAACCCTTCCACCAACTCCTACAAGCGCCTGGTGCCGGGCTACGAGGCGCCGGTGCTGCTCGCTTACTCCTCGCGCAACCGCTCGGCCTCGTGCCGCATCCCGCACACCAGCAATCCCAAGGCCAAGCGCGTGGAAGTGCGCTTCCCCGATCCCGCCGCCAATCCGTATTTGTGCTTTGCCTCGCTGTTGATGGCGGGCCTCGACGGCATCACCAACAAGATCCATCCGGGCAGCGCCATGGACAAGAACCTCTACGATCTGCCGCCAGCCGAGCTCTCGAAAGTTCCGACCGTGTGCGGCTCGCTCGAAGAGGCGATCACCGCCCTCGATGCCGACCGCGACTTCCTCAAGAAGGGTGCCGTCTTCTCCGACGACCAGATCGACGCCTATCTCGATTTGAAGCGCGAGGAGCAGGACCGCTACCGCATGACCCCGCACCCGGTCGAATACGACATGTACTACAGCTGCTGAAAAGCAGTGTCTCCCTGAACTGAGCTCGGCGGCAACGCCGGGCTTTTTTCGTCCGCACTCAGACTTTCTTGCCGCCCTCGGCCAGATGTTGGAACAGCCTGTCGGCGCGTTGGGCGAGGAGTGCTTTGCCGTCGCGCGTCGACCAGTCATAGACGCCCCGGCCCGACTTCAGGCCGAAGTGGCCGGCCTTCACCAGCTCGCCCACCGCCGTCGGCGGGGCCTTCGATGTTTCGAGGTCAGGCAGTAGGAACTCGGCGAACTTGTGCATGATGTCGAGGCCGCCGAGCTCCGCCGATTCGATGGGGCCGGTCACCGCATAGCGGCGGCCCAGCGACATCTTGAAGGAATTGTCGATGGCTTCGGCCGAAGCGATCCCATTGGCCCACATGGACCAGGCCTCGCGCAGCACGGCGAATTGCAGGCGGTTGATGATGAAGCCATCGACCTCCTTGTTCATCAGGGCCGGCGTCTGGCCCGCCGACCTGAGCAGGTCCATGGCGAAGGCCACTGCTTCGGGCGAGGTCTGCGGGCCACCGCAAACTTCGACCACCGGGATGAGCTGGGCCGGATAGATGAAATGCATGGCGACGGCGCGCGCCGGGTGTTTCATGCGGGCCGTCATCGGGCTGATTGGCTGGCCGCTGGTGGACCCCAGCACCACATCGGGGGGACAGATCGCATCGAGCCGGCCGAACACCTCGAGTTGCAGTTCGCGCTGCGCCGGCACCGCCTCGATGACGAATTGGGCTTCACTTGCCGCTTCAAAATCGGTGCCGGTGGCGATTCGCGCCAAATCCGCCGCCACGGTTTCGCTACTCGCCAGACCGCGTTTCACGAAGGCCTGGAAATTGTTCTCGATCGCGGCCTTGGCCTTGACCAGGCTCGCCGGGTTGCGGCCGATCAGCCGCACGGCTTTCCCGGCCCGGGCGAAGACCTGCGATATGCCCTGCCCCATCAGCCCGTTGCCGACGACGGCGACGGCTGATACTGCGCTTGCCGGTCCGATCATGGGAGCCTCCGTCCGCTTTGGCCATCAGGCTAAGGCGACGGAGGCTCTGCCACAAGAGTTCCGCGATCAGTCGGCCAGATTGAACTTAAAGTCGTACTCGCTGCCCTCGGCATTGCGGGCATGCAGCAGCATCTCGCCGCGCGCTTTGGTGTATTTGCCGGTGCCGCCGGTGATCGCCAGCATCGAATCCTGTCCGTCGTAAAACGGCCCCTCGGCAGTTAGCTGCCCGCCGTCGAGCGACGTCGTAAAATAGCATTCCCAGGCCTTGCCCACCGCAGTGCGAATGCAGAAGCCGTTGTCACTGCCGAGCTTGGTCTTGTTGGCCTCGTCGTAGATGTCGTTGGCGAAGGTGAGGAGATCGCCGACGCTGTCGCCTTTGGCCCCGGTGTCGGTGACCGCGTCGGTCGTGGCCCGCTCGACCAGGGCCATGGTGCTGGCCGCTGTTGCCGGCGCGGAGCCGAGAAGTGTGACGCCGGTCACGGCGGCTAAGGCAATTCCGGTTCTTCCGGCGATAGTCTTCATGTTGCAGTCCTCCCTGAACGACACCGATAGACCGGTTGTCGCGGGGAAGAAGCCTAGCACCGCACCTTGCCTACAACCAGAATTTTCCGAAACCCGGCGTTGCCGTCAGCACGGTGGTCCGCGATCTCCTACCAGGAGCGGCACTCGGCATAGTTCCTGCGGTAGACCCGTTGCCACTTGCTCTCGGTCGAAGCGGCTCCCACCGCGGTTCCGCCGACGCCGCCGATGATGGCGCCGGTGCCGACCGAATGGCGGCCGCCGACGGCCGCGCCGAGAAGTGCTCCGGCGCCGGCGCCGATTATGGTTCCGGCCAGAATGTTGCCGCCATTTGCCTTCCTGTCCGCGATCTGGCGGGCATATCTGTCGCAATAGGCGGGGCTCTTGGCGAGGCTCGGAGCTGCCGCGACGGTGATGGCGATGCCGGCAGCCAAAGTGGCAGAAATAATCTTGCGAGTCAGGTTGGTCATGGCTTGGTTCCTCGGTCGCTCAGGTGAGTCGATGTCCCCTCAAACATGTTAAGCGTGGCAGTATCGTGGCGGCAAGCCCCATCATCCGCGGTCGAGCGCCGCAAGGCAAGCCGCATACCAGCCCCAAGCCTTCACCGTCTGAGCGTTTTCCACGACGTAGACGCGGCGGACGAAGACCGGGGCTCCCGCTGCGACATGCAGTCTCGCCTCGGCAATGAGGCCTTCCGCCACCCGGAGCGGCAGATAGTCCGATCCGCCACGGCCCAGCAAGAGGCAGGTAGCCCAGTCGGACGAGGCGATGGTGACGGCGGGCGGCGCCTCGCCGGCGAAGGCTTCGGCATGAAGCCTGCGGAATGCCTCGCCATGGTCGACGAAGATATAGGAGGGGTCCAGGTCGGGGCCGGCGCCGGGCCAGACGGCGATCGCCATGCCGGGTGCGGCCTGGCGCACATGCTCCAGAAAACGCTGGCCGAGGCCCGGCCAAAGGTCGAACTCAAGCCCGACATTGCACACGCCCTCGAAGCCCTTGGGTAGCGATACCTCGTAGCGCGCCTGGCGCCACAGCTGCACCATCACCTCGGCATAGCGCTTGAACTTGAAGCCGGCCAAGGTGAGCTCGGCGCCTTCGCCCGCGGCAAGGCGAGCCTCGGCGAAGCCGGCAAGCATCTGTGGCTGGCGCTCTCGCGGGTCTGCTGTGTCGCCAGGAACGAGGCCGACGCCAGGGCCAAGCTCGAACTCGCCTACGACTACTGTGGCCGCTTCCACAACGTTTTCACCGGCCCCGGCATCGTCGAGCGCGGCGCCATCCGGCACTTGCCGCCCAACCAGACAATGGAGGAGTTCAAGAGCTCGATCATCATCTGCGAGGCCGCCGAGATGGTCGACCGGCTCAAGCAATATGAGGAGTTCGGCGTCGACGACTTCATCATGAACGTCAACATCGGCCACTTCGCCGAGGAGGCGAGCGACTGCATGCGGCAGGTGATCGACACCGATGCCCAAGTGTTTCTTTCGGCTTCGACATCTACGGCGAACCCGAAATGGCGCCGTGGCTCAACGAGATCGGGCAGCCATGCCTCGTTCTCACCGGCGAGAACGATGGCGGCTGCAACCCCAGGCTCAATGGCCAGATCGCCCAGTCATTGCCCAATTCCGAACTGGTCATCCTGCCAGGCTTGCGCCACGCCATCCTGCTCGAAGCCGCCGGTCAGGTGGCCCCGCCGGTGCTGGCGTTCCTGCGGAAACACCGGGGTTAGCGCCCTCTGCTCATCCGGTAAAACCCGGATCGCGCCAGACTTCGCGGCCGCCGACCAGGGTCAGCAGCACTTGGGTCGCGGCGATGTCGTAGACATCGATGGCGAAGAGATTGCGGTCGAGCACGATCAAGTCGGCCTGCTTGCCGGGATCGAGCGTCCCGGTATCGTCGCTGCGCCAGGCGGCCGCCGCCGCCAGGGTCGTGTAGCCCTTGATGCATTGGTTGAGCGTCATACGCTGTTCGGGAAGAAAGACCGGATAGTCCCGGCCCCTCTCCGGCGGCTGGCGGGTGATCGCGGTCTGCATGATCTTGAACGGATTGAGGGTGGAAACTCCCCAATCGCTCGACAGGGCGCAGGAAACCCCGGCGTCGACCAGCGAGCCGAACGGATAGATCCATCGCGCCATCTCTGGCCCGCACATCGGCATGGCGACATCGGTCACCGAGGCTTCGCTTCTCGCCCACAGGGGCTGGATGTTGGCCATGACGCCGAGACCGGCGAAACGCCGGATGTCCGCGGGTCGCACCACCTGGACATGGGCCAACTGATGCAGGCTCGGCCAGGCGCCGTTCACCTGGCGGGCTGCCTCGATCCCATCGAGGGCCGTGCGCACCGCCCTGTCGCCGATCACATGACAATGAATCTGGAAGCGGGCCGCATCGAAGGCAGTGAACAGCTCGCGCAAGTGATTGTCGCCGAACATCACCGGGGCATTGCCGCCGGCGCTATCGTGGTAGTCCTCGAGCATTGCCGCGGTGCGGTTTTCCAATACGCCATCGAGGAAGAACTTGGCCGAATGGACCTTGAGGTAGTCGGAACAATAGTCGCGGCGGAAGCCGGTGATCCGGGTGAGCGCGGTGGCAACGCTGTCGGCGGGTTCGACCAACGCGGTCGATGCAACCCTGACCGTCAGTTCGCCGCGCCGGTCGAGATTGCCGTAGACGCGGAGATGGCGTTCGGTCACGCAGGCGTCGAGGATACCGGTAATCCCCTGACGGTTGGCGTGGGCCTGGCCCCAGCGCACGCCTTCCTCGAAATCGGCATCCGGCGTAGGCGGCATGCGCTCCCGCGCCCATTCCATCGCCATCTCGTTCAACATGCCGGTGGGCTCGCCCCGTTCGTCGCGGGAGAAATAACCGTTCGGCGGATCAGCCACATGGCGGCCAAGGCCAATCGCCTCGCAGCCCTTCGAATTGAGCACGGCACTGTGATAGTCCGAGGAAAAAAGCAGCACCGGCCGGTCGTCCACCGCCGCATCGAGCATCTGGCGGGTCAGGTTGCGGTCGCTGAAGATACCGGAGTACCAGCCATGGCCCTTGAGCCAGGCGCGCTGCGGATGGGCCAAGGAAAACTCCGCAAGCCTTGCGGTCAACTCCGACATGCCGCGGACGCCCGCCAGATCGAGGTCGAAGGCATGGCGGGTACCGGCGTCCTGCAGATGGATGTGGGTGTCCTGGAATCCGGGCAGCACCAGCCTGCCGCCGGCATCGATGATCCGCGCTCCTCCTGCGGCAAGTGCCCGCATCTCGGCATCGCCGCCGAGAGCCACGATGCGGCCGGCGCGGACGGCAAGTGCCGTCGCCTGCGGTCGTAGCCCGTCCATGGTCCGGATGTCACCGTTAACCACGACCAGATCGGCGGCGCCGGCTGAACTCATGCTTCCTCCAAGATTCGCGCCACCGCTTATCGCCGCATCTCTCGCGCCGCTCAAGCCCCGTGGAGCCGTCGCGCAAAGGCCTTCCCTTTGACCGGCAGAATGCGTTAACCTTTTGGCCATGACGACCCTTGCGACCCTCCCCGCCGTCGAAACGCCGCATATCGTGCTGCGCGAGATCGAGATGCGCGACTGCCAGGCCTTCACCGGCTTCATGACCCAGGAGACCTATCAGCGTCACATCGCGCTGAAGCTCGCCAACGAGGCCGAGGTCAAGGCCTTCGTGCAGCGCTCGGTGGCGCGCCAGGGCGACGAGCGGCGCAACGTCTTCCACCTGGCGGCCGAGGAGAAATCATCGGGCGAGGCGGTGGGCGACGGATTTCTTATCGTACAGCGGCCGAAGCTCCTCGAGATCGGCTGGGGGGTGCACCCGGCCATGTGGGCCATGGGGTTCGGCACCGAGATCGGCCGGGCGCTCCTCGGTCTCGCCTTCGAACGGCTCAAGGCCGAGCGCATCTGGTGCAAGGTGATGGCGGAGAACGAGGCTTCGAAAAAGCTCGCCCGGCGCATCGGGCTCCGCCACGTCCAGTCCCATGCCGACTATCCGGCGGGCGCTGGGCGGTTCGCCGCCGTCGAGGTGCTGGCGCTGACGGCGGCGGAATACTTCGACCTTCCCTATTGAGGAAATGCCATGGCCGCGGTTCCGCCGCTCTGCAATTTCGGCTGGAAGGCACCGGCTTTCACGCTCCCCGGCGTCGACGGCCGGACCTACAGCCTCGAACGGTTGCGCGGATCCAAGGGCACGCTCGTTGCCTTCATCTGCAACCACTGCCCCTATGTGAAGGCGGCGATCGGACGGCTGGTGCGCGATGCTGGCGAATTGAAGGGCCTCGGTGTCAACACCGTCGCCATCTGCTCAAACGATGCGGCCACCTACCCCGAAGACGATTTTGCCCATATGCAGGGGTTCGCCCGTCAGCATCGGTTCCCGTTTCCCTATCTGCACGATGAATCGCAAGCGGTGGCGCGGGCCTATGAGGCGGTGTGCACACCCGACTTCTTCGGCTTCAACGCGGCCCTTGAGCTTCAGTATCGCGGAAGGCTCGATGCCTCGCGCAAGGACCTTGTGCCCGATGCCCGCCGCGACCTTTTCGAAGCAATGAAGCAGGTGGCGGCCACCGGCCGGGGCCCGCGCGACCAGATCGCCTCGATGGGCTGCTCGATCAAGTGGAAGGCGGCCTGATTTCAAGCAACTTGTTCCATTGGACGGCCGCCGTGCTATCCACCCTCGCAACCGCTTCCACAGGAGCTTCGCCATGACCGCCGCCAGACCCGTTCCCCTCCGCGCCCGACTTGAAGGCGGCGGAACGCCGCAGATGACAGGCCGCTTCGAGATCAAGTCGGAAACTGGGCCGCTGAAGGATGTGTTGCTCGGCCCGGCCGAAAGCTTCCGCTGGATGGGGCTGGAGAATGCCCAATGGTCGTCGCTGGTGCGCGACACGTTGCGCAAGGGCTACAAGTTCGACAAGCAGCTCGCCATGCGCCAACATCGGGAGATGGTCGACGCCTATTCCTCGGCTGGCGTCACCACCCATTTCCTGCCCCTCGACATGAGCAATTCCTATCAGGTCTATGCCCGCGATAGCTCATTCATGTCGCCCTATGGCGCGGTCATCTGTCAGCTCGCCAATCCCCGACGGCGCGGCGAATACGCCGCCGTGCTGCGCTTCTATCTGGAGCATGGCATACCGATCTACGACATGATCTCGGCCGGCAATTTCGAGGGCGGCGATTTCAACATCATCCGGCCCGGCGTGGCGCTGGTCGGCTACACCGATCACCGTTCCGAGGAGGTGGCGGCCCGCCAGGCGGCCGAGTGGTTCGCGAAGGAAGGCTGGGAGATCAAATATGCGCCGATCGACCAGTTCTATGTCCACATCGATCTGATGGTGTGCATGCTGAACGAGCATTGCGCCGCCGTCTGTCTCGAGACCACCGAAAACGACGTCGTCGCCTGGCTCAAATCGAAGAGGATCGAAATCATTCCGGCGGGCTTCAAGGAAACCATGGCGCTTGGCTGCAATGTGGTGGCGCTGGGCAATGACCGGGTGCTGTCGACGCTGGGCGCCAAGGACCTCAACGGCAAGCTGCGGGCCGCCGGCTTCCAGGTCTACGATCCCGACATGAGCATGTTCGTCCAGGCGGGCGGCGGCGTTCACTGCATGTGCCAGCCGCTCCGCCGTGAAGCAGCCTGAGGTCTCAGTTTACGGCGCAGGTCCTGCGGGGCTGATGGCGGCGGAGGTGCTCGCTTCGGGTGGGGCCTCGGTTTCGATTTTCGATCACAAGCCGGCGCCGGCCCGCAAGTTCCTGCTGGCGGGTCGTGGCGGATTGAACCTCACCCATTCGGAGCCGCTCGAACAATTCCTCGACCGCTATGGCGAGGCCCGTGGCTTTCTCGATCCCGCCATCCGCGGCTTTCCGCCCGAGGCACTCATTGCCTGGGCCAATGGGCTCGGCATCGAGACCTTCGTCGGCACCTCGGGCCGAGTGTTTCCCAAGCAAGTGAAGGCCTCGCCGCTGCTGCGGGCCTGGCTCAGGCGCCTCGACGGGCTGGGCGTGCGGCTGGTGACCCGCTCGCCTTGGCCGGGCTTTACCGATAGACCAACGATCCTTGCCCTGGGTGGTGCCAGCTGGCCGCATCTGGGTTCCGACGCCACCTGGGTTTCGGCCTTCACCGCCGCCGGCATCGGGGTCAATCCGTTCACGCCGGCCAACAGCCGTTTTCTGGTCAACTGGTCGAAGGTATTCCGCGAACGTTTTGCCGGAACGCCGGTGAAGAACGTGGCGCTCGCCTATGCCGGCCATCGGGTGCGCGGCGAAGTGATGATTTCAAGCGAGGGCATCGAGGGTGGCGCCATCTATGCCGTGTCGAAGGGCATGCGCGAGAGGCCCGGCCACCCGCTGGTCATAGATCTCCGTCCCGACATGACGGTAGAGACGCTCGACCAGCGGCTGGCCCGACGCCGCGGCAAGGACACGCAATCGAACTTCCTGCGCAAGGTGGCAGGGCTTACACCGGTTGCCATTTCGCTGCTGCGTGAAACCGGCAATGCCGGCGACGCGGCCGGCATCAAGGCGGTGCAGTTGCAAATCCTCCGGCCAGCCGGCATCGCGCGGGCCATCTCTTCGGCCGGTGGGCTGGCGCGCGAGGAACTCGACGAGACCTTCCAGCTGAAGAAAATTCCCGGCACCTGGTGCGTGGGCGAGATGCTCGACTGGGAAGCGCCGACCGGCGGCTATCTGCTGCAGGCCTGTTTTTCGACCGCCGTCCTCGCCGCCCGCTCGCTGCTCAAAACCCTTTGACCCGCCGCCGCGGCTCCGCCACATTCCGATGAAAGAAGCGAGCCAGATGAGCCGGATCGTCAGCCTACTGTTTGCCGCCGTCCTCGTCGCCGTGCCGATCGCGGCGCGGGCCGATGTGGCGAGCTACTGCCAGGCCTATGCCCGCGACGAGGGCGATGCGGCCCTCGTCGGCAACGCCATCATTTCCGGCAAGCAGACGGGGCCCCTCTCCGGTCCCGACTGGGAGGCGCGCGTCAAGGCGGCGCTCGCCGACTGCCTCGCCCAGTATGGCGCAACACCCCAGAGCGAAGCGCAGCCGGTCACCGGAGCCACGCCCACCGTGGAGTCCGAAAAAGCGCCGGCAGCAAAGCCCGCCGCCAAGGCCAAACCTGCGCCGCAAAAGAAGGCCGGCCAGGCGCGAATCCGGTCGGTATCGCCGATCCAGGGTGGGCCCCCGAGCTACGCAGAGCCCGCACCCGGCAGCGCCGAATGGAACGCCTATTGCTCGAAGAAGTACGCCTCCTTCGATCCGGCGACCGGAACTTACAAGTCGCTCACCGGCAAGATACGGCCGTGCGTCTATACGAAGCGATAGACGGGCGACTTGCGTTCCTCTGCCGCTTGGGCTGAACTCGCCGCCATGAACATGGACCTGTCGGGGCATTCGGCCCTGGTGTGCGGGGCAAGCCAGGGCCTGGGGCTGGCGATCGGCGAGGCGCTCGCTGCGACGGGAGCCCGGGTCGGGCTGCTCGCCCGCAACAGTACGAAGCTTGCCGAGAACGTGGCGCGCCTGGAAGCCCGCGGGCTGAAGGCCATTGCGCTCACCGCCGACATGGGCGACTGGGGCTCGCTTTCAGCGGCATTGGCGAAATTCGGATCATCCTCGATTGTCGTCACTAACACCGGCGGGCCGCCGCCGGTCGAAGTGACGGCGGTCGATGCCGATCTGTGGCGGCGCCAGTTCGAGGCGATGGTGCTCAATCAGATGCGCCTGGTGACCGCTGCCCTGCCGGCCATGCGGGCGGCGAAGTTCGGCCGCATCCTGGCGGTGTCCTCGACCAGCGTGGTCGAGCCCTTCGAGGGTCTTGCCATCTCCAATGCGCTGCGTGCGGCACTAGCCAACTGGATGAAGACACTGGCGACCGAAGTGGCTCGCGACGGGGTCACCGTCAACACGCTTCTGCCCGGCAGCTTCGCTACCGAACGGATCGACCGGCTCAATGCCGCCGAGGCCGAAGCGCGGGGCCTGAGTGTTGCCGAGGTGGTGGCGCAGTCGAGTGCGGCAATCCCCATCGGCCGCTATGGCAAGCCTGAGGAATTTGCCGCCGTCGCCGCCTTTCTCGCCAGTCCCGCTGCCTCCTATGTCACCGGCCAGATGATCCGCATCGATGGCGGCGCGACGCGCTCCACATGAGCCTTCTCGACGACCTCCGGGTAACACTCGGTTCCGTCGCCGTGCTGGCGGGCGACAGCATTCCGCCCCGCCATCTCTCCGACCGAAGCGCCACCGGCGGGCGGGTTCCCCTTGCTGTTGTCCGTCCACGAACGGTTGCCCAGATCTCGGCCGCCCTTCGCCTGTGCAACGACGCCGGCGTGGCGGTGGTCCCCCAGGGCGGCATGACCGGGCTTGCCGGCGGCGGCAATCCGTCGGGCGGTGACATTATCTTAAGCCTCGAACTCCTGCGCGGCATCGAGGAGATCGACACCGCCGCTGCCACCATGACGGTCTGGGCCGGAACACCCCTGGAGGTGGCCCAGGAGGCCGCTTCCGAGGCCGGTCTCTTTCTCGCCCTCGATCTAGGCGCGCGCGGCTCCTGTCAGCTGGGCGGCAATCTCTCCACCAATGCCGGCGGCATCCGGGTCATCCGCTATGGCATGGCGCGCGAGCAGGTTCTCGGCCTTGAGGCGGTGCTGGCCGACGGCACGGTCGTCACCTCGCTCAACAAGATGCTGAAGAACAATGCGGGCTATGACCTCAAGCAGCTGTTCATCGGCGCGGAAGGAACCCTCGGCATCATCACCCGGGCCGTATTGAGGCTGCATCCGCCGCCGGGAGCGATCACCACCGCGCTCTGCGCCCTCGACACCTATGAAGACGTCGTGCGCCTCCTCAGACAGGCGCAGGGCAACCTCGGCGGCGTCGTCGCCTTCGAGGCCATGTGGCGCGATTACGTGGCATACAACTGCGAGGCGCTGAAGTTGCAACTCATCTCCGGCGATCATCGTTTCTGGGTCATCCTCGAAAGTACCTGCGATGGGGCGGCGGTCGAGGGCTTCCTCGCCGGCTGTCTCGAAACCCGCCTTATCGCCGATGCCCTGGTGGCCCAGTCGCACAAGGAGGCTCGCGACTTCTGGTCGGTGCGCGAAGGGCTTTCTACGGAAGCTCTGCCGAATGTCGTGGTCTTCGACGTGAGCCTGCCGACGGCCCGCATCGGCGATTTCGCCGAAATCTGTCGTGCGGCACTGCGCCAGCGCTGGCCCGGGGCATACGTTTTCTTCTACGGCCATATCGGCGACAGCAATCTGCACATCAGCGTTTCAGCGGCCTATGGCCCGGGCGAGGACATGCACAGCGTCGATCAACTTGTCTATGGTGTGCTCAAGGGCTTCGGCGGATCGATCTCGGCCGAACACGGCATCGGCACACTCAAACGGCCCTATCTCGGCCAGTCGCGCTCGCCCGAGGAGCTCGCCCTGATGCGCAAGATCAAGGCGGCCCTCGACCCCAAGGGCATCCTCAATCCCGGCAAGGTCATCTGAGCAGCAGGCCTGTCCCCTTCCAGCCCACCATCATCGCGGGACCGTTGATGTTGCCGGCGATGATGTTGGGAAAGACCGAGGCATCGATCACCCGCAGCGCCTCGACGCCGCGTACCCGCAGTTCGGAATCGACAGCACCGCCCTCGCCCATGCGCAGCGTGCCGCAAGGGTGGAAGATGGTGGCGGTGCGGGCCCTGATGTCGGCGATCAATTCGGCATCGGTTGCCACCTGAAGCCCGGGCTTGAACTCCTCGGCGATGGCGGTCGACAGCGGCGGCGTCGCCGTCAACTTGCGCAGGAACTTGGCACCCTCCAGCATCTCCTGCATGTCATGGTCGGTCGCCAGCAGATTGGGCTGGATCGCCGGGGCATCCTCCACCGACGGCGTCTTGGCCTCGACCCAGCCGATGCTGGTCGGGCGGCACGAGGAGACGCTGATCGACAGGCCGGGAAAGGGATCGGGGGCGGTCATCTGGCGAGTCTTGGGGGGTGCCCGATCATAGGAGGAAGCGCAGAAATAAAGCTGCAAATTGGGTCGGGTCCGGCTTTCATTGGAGCAGATGAAGCCGCCGGCATGGTTCAGGCTGCCGGAAAGCGTCCCGGTGCGGAACAGCATGTAGCGCGCCACCGCCAGGGCGCGGCGGGGGAGCGGCCCCAGCTCCTGGTTAGTTGTCGGCACCCGCGCCTTGTAATAGTGGTCGTAGCAGGCATGGTCCTGCAAATTGCGGCCCACCGCCTCGTTGGCGGCAACGACGGGCACGCCGAGCCGGGTGAGCAGTCCCACCGGCCCCACGCCGGAAAGCTGCAAAAGTTGTGGACTGTTGATCGCTCCCGCCGAGACGATCACTTCGCGTCGCGTTGTTGCCTTGCGCATCTCGCCGCCTTTCACATAGGCAACACCCACCGCTTTCCGGCCTTCGAAGAGAATGCGCGAGGCCAGGGCCCCGGTCTCGACCCTGACGCGCCGGCTGGCCAACGCCGGCCTGAGGAACACCGCCGAAGCGGAGCGGCGCCGGCCGTCATGGGTCGTCACCGGATGATAGCCCACACCCATCTGCAGCCCATTGTTGGGCTGGTGGTTGAGCGGCAGGCCAAGCGCCAGTCCGGCGTCCAGATAGCGCCGGCACAGGGGGTGGGCGACGGACTCGGTCGAACCGATGTTGAGTTGCGCCTCGATCGCCTCATAGGCTGGAACCACATCGTTCCAGCCCCAGCCGGGATTGCCGGCGGTCACCCAGTCGGCGAAATCCTCGGGGGCGCCGCGCATGTAAACCATGGCGTTGATCGAGCTCGAGCCGCCCAGCACCTTGCCGCGCGGCACATAGGCCGACCGGCCACCGAGGCCGGCAACCGGTTCCGACCAATACATCCAGTTGTATCTAGGATCATAGAAGGTGGCGCCGTAGCCCAAGGGCAGAGTGAAGAGAAAATCGCGGTCGGAGGGGCCTGCCTCGAGCAGCAGTACGCTGGCCTTGCCCTCGAGCGCCAGGCGGTTGGCCACGATGCAGCCGGCCGAGCCCGCTCCCACGACGATATAGTCGAATTCCATTGCCGCTCCTCTGCTCCGTTCCCCACCTGTAGCGCGCCTGTGCGGCTTGTAAACCCACCCATTTGTCTCAAGCCCGGTTAAAAAATTTCATCACGCGCCGGTGGCGCGAACTGGTATCTAGGGACAAAATCGAAATCGGCTCTGGGGAGGCATCGATCCATGAAAATCAAGGACCTCACGGTCTTCATCGTCGGCAATCCGCCGCCCTCCTGGGGCGGGCGCTATTTCACCTTCGTCAAACTCGTGACCGACAATGGCATCACCGGCGTCGGCGAGTGCTATTGCGCCACCTTCGGCCCCAGGGCCATGACGGCGATGATCGAGGACACCTTCGGCCGCTATGTCGATGGCATGGACCCGTTCCGCATCGAGGAGCTGTGGCGCAAGGTCTATGGCTCGGGCTACACGCTGCGGCCCGACGTATCGCTGATGGGGGTGCTGTCGGGAATCGAGATCGCGCTGTGGGACATTATCGGCAAGGCGCTCGGGAAACCCGTCTACGAGCTCCTCGGCGGCCGCGTGCATGAGAAGCTCCGTTCCTACACCTACATCTATCCCGACGCCGCCAAGGGCCAGGACTCCTCGATCTTCTGGAACGCCGAGCAATCGGCCGAACGCGCCGCCGAATACGTCAGGCAGGGCTTCACCGCGGTGAAGTTCGATCCGGCGGCACCCTATTCGCCCTTCGATCCCCGGCAGCCGTCGCTCGAATCGATCGATCTCTGTGTCAAGTTCTGCAGGCTCATCCGCGAGGCGGTGGGCTCGAAGGCCGATCTCCTGTTCGGCACCCACGGCCAGTTCACCACCGCCGGCGCCATCCGCTTTGCCCGGAAGATCGAGCCCTTCGATCCCCTGTGGTTCGAAGAGCCCACGCCACCCGAGAAGCCGGAAGAGATGGCGCTGGTGGCGCGCGGCACCTCGATCCCCGTGGCCACCGGCGAGCGGCTTACTACCAAATACGAGTTTGCCCGGGTGCTGGAATGCCGGGCGGCGTCCATCCTGCAGATGGCGCTGGGGCGTGTCGGCGGCATCTGGGAGGCCAAGAAGATCGCCGGCATGGCCGAAACCTACTATGCCCAGATCGCGCCCCATCTCTATGCCGGGCCGGTCGAAGGTGCGGCCAACATCCACTTCGCCGCATCGCTGCCCAATTTCCTCATCCTCGAATCGATCGAGCAATGGGGCGGCTTCCATTCGCAGATCGTCAAGACGCCGATCCGCTGGGAGCAAGGCTACGTCATCCCGCCGACCGAGCCGGGTCTCGGCATCGAGCTCAACGAGGAGGTGGCATTGGCGCACCCCTACACCGGCACCGGGCTGCATCTCGAAATGACCAACGCGGTGGTGCGCTAACATGCGCTACGGCTACATTGGCCTCGGCAATCTCGGCGGGCATCTGGCGGCGAGCCTCGTACGCCACGGCTTCGACGTCACCGTCCATGACATCGACAAGTCGCTGGCCGAGCGCCACCTGAAGGCCGGCGCCAAATGGGCCAATACGCCCACGGAACTGGCCCACAAGGTCGACCACGTCTTCACCTGCCTGCCCTCGCCCGTCATCTCCGAGACCGTGCTTGGCCAAATTCTCGACGGATTGAAGCCCAGCGGCACCTGGATCGAGAATTCCACCAATGGCCGCGACGAGATGAAACGCCTTGCCACCATGGCGGCGGCAAGGGGCATACGCACCCTGGAAGCGCCAGTGACCGGGGGTGTGCACCTCGCCGCTCGCGGCGAGATCACCGTCCTGGCGGGCGGCGACAAGGATTTGTTTGAACTGCACCACAAGGCGCTGCAGGCGATCGGCAAGAAGATCTTCCACATGGGCCCCCTGGGCTCGGCGGCGGTGATCAAGGTCATCACCAACATGTTGGCCTTCATCCATCTCGTCGCCGATGCCGAGGCGCTGATGCTGGCCAGACGCGGTGGCCTCGATCTGGCCCAGGCGTGGGCTGCCATCACTGCCTCGTCGGGCTCGAGCTTCGTGCACGAGACCGAAGGCCAGCTCATCCTCAACGGCAGCTACGACATCGCCTTCACCATGGACCTGGCGCTGAAGGACCTGGGCTTTGCCATGAACTTCGGCAAGGAGTTCGGCGTGCCGCTCGATCTCGCCGCGATGACCAACCAGACCTTCATCAAGGGCAAAGCCGCCTATGGCGGCGGAGCGCAGTCGACCGAGATCGCCAGGCTGCTGGAAGACCTTCTGCACACGGATTTGCGCGCTCCGGGCTTCCCGGCTCGTCTCGAATAGGGGTTTGCCGCCGGAAACAATCGGCCCCGGAGGTGTCATCGTCGCGGGCCTTTCCGTGCATCCTGTATGCGATCCGTCTGGCGGACCCTCAACTCCATTGGCCGCCGGAAGCGGCCCGTCTGCTCAACATGTCCATGACGCCATCCCTGATCCCTGCGGGGCGCTGGCTTACCGCCGGATGGCTCTGCGTCGGGTCGGCGGCATCAGTTTTTGAAACCTCTGCATGGCTGCGCCAGTTGTCCTGCGATCACCGGCCGCATTCGTCAAATCACCATTTGGGACAGCGCCGCTGAAGCAAACACCCGAGACCTTCTTGAAAGACATATGCTTTGACTTCATGTGTCGCCCGACAGATCCCCGTTGAATTGGCATCGCAAGCCAGTTTAGAATACTTCTAACTTCATACGACAAAGGCAGTGGAGAGAGACATCATGAACACGAAAGTCGACAAGAGCGCGGTCAAGTGCCCGATCGTGCACACATCCTTCGGCGTGCAATCCGTCCGCGACTGGTGGCCGAACCAGCTGAACCTCAACATCCTGCACCAGAACTCCGCACTGTCCAGTCCGATGGGCAAGGGCTTCAACTATGCCAAGGAGTTCCGGAAGCTCAATCTCAAGGCCCTGAAGAAGGACCTCTACGCGCTGATGACCGACTCGCAGGACTGGTGGCCGGCGGACTTCGGCCACTACGGGCCGCTGTTCATCCGCATGGCCTGGCACAGCGCCGGAACCTACCGCACTGGCGACGGCCGCGGCGGCGGCGGCACCGGCCAGCAGCGCTTCGCGCCGCTCAACAGCTGGCCCGACAACGCCAACCTCGACAAGGCGCGTCGACTGCTCTGGCCGATCAAGCAGAAGTACGGCAACAGGATCTCCTGGGCCGACCTCATGATCCTCGCCGGCAACTGCGCCCTCGAGTCGATGGGCTTCAAGACTTTCGGCTTTGGCGGCGGCCGTGCCGACGTCTGGGAGCCGGCGGAGGACGTCTACTGGGGTAGCGAGGGCAAATGGCTCGAAGACAAGCGCTATTCCGGTGACCGGGAACTCGAAAACCCCCTCGCCGCCGTGCAGATGGGGTTGATCTACGTGAACCCGGAAGGGCCGAATGGCAAGCCAGATCCCGTGGCAGCTGCCCGCGACATTCGCGAAACCTTCGCGCGCATGGCGATGGACGATGAGGAGACCGTCGCGCTGATCGCCGGCGGCCACACATTCGGCAAGACCCATGGCGCGGGCCCCGCCGCACATGTGGGGCCCGAGCCCGAAGCCGCGCCCATCGAAGCGCAGGGCCTTGGCTGGCTCAGCAGCTACGGCAGCGGCAAAGGCGGTGACGCGATCACCAGCGGCCTTGAGGTCACCTGGACCACGACGCCGACCAAGTGGAGCAACAATTTCTTCGCGAACCTTTTCGACTATGAGTGGGAGCTGACCCGGAGCCCGGCCGGCGCGCACCAGTGGCGGCCGAAGAATAGCGCCGGCGCCGGCACGGTGCCGGATGCCCAAGACCCGTCGAAGCGTCACACGCCGTCCATGCTGACGACCGATCTCGCGCTCCGCTTCGATCCCGCTTACGAAAAGATTTCGCGGCGCTTTCACAAGAATCCGCGCCAGTTCGCCGATGCCTTCGCCCGGGCGTGGTTCAAGCTCACGCACCGCGACATGGGTCCCAAGGCTCGCTACCTGGGTCCGGAGGTGCCGGTGCAAGACCTGATCTGGCAGGACCCCGTACCCGCCGCCGATTACAAGCCGATCGGCGCGAAGGACATCGCAAGCCTCAAGGCCAAGATCCTCGCTTCGGGACTGTCCATCGCGGACCTCGTTTCCACCGCCTGGGCCTCGGCGGCTACCTTCCGCGGTTCCGACAAGCGCGGCGGCGCGAACGGGGCGCGCATCCGCCTCGCGCCCCAGAAGGACTGGGAGGTCAACGAGCCTGCCAGGCTCGCGAAGGTTCTCAAGACTCTCGAAAGCATCCAAAAGTCGTTCAACGCTTCGGCCAAGGGCGGCAAGAAGGTCTCCCTCGCCGACCTGATCGTGCTCGGCGGCGGCGCCGCCGTCGAACAGGCCGCGAAGGCCGCCGGCCATGACGTGGAGGTGCCGTTCACGCCTGGCCGTACCGATGCGTCGCAGAAGCAGACTGATGCCGGGTCGTTCGCCGTCCTGGAGCCGGTCGCCGACGGTTTCCGCAACTACCAGAAGCAGAAGTTCTCCATGTCGGCGGAAGAACTGCTGGTCGACGGGGCCCAGTTGCTGACGCTGACCGCGCCCGAGATGACGGTTCTCATCGGCGGCCTGCGTGTGCTGGGCGCCAACCACGGAGGGTCCAAGCATGGCGTCTTCACCAGGCGGCCGGGAGCGCTGACGACTGACTTCGTCGTCAACCTGCTCGACATGGGCACAGCGTGGAAAGCGGCCTCCAAGGACGAGGAGATATTCGAGGGCCGCGACCGCAAGACCGGCGAAGTGAGGTGGACCGGCACTCGCGTCGATCTCGTCTTCGGGTCGAACTCGCAGCTCCGCGCGCTGGCCGAGGTCTATGCCCAGGACGACTCGCAGAAGAAGTTCGTGAAGGACTTCGTGGCGGCCTGGGACAAGGTGATGTGCGCCGATCGGTTCGACCTCGTGTGATCCCTGCCGCGCTGGCGGCCTGCGACGCAGCGGAGTAGGATTGCCGAAATCGAATCAGCGCCAACCATAACCTCCCAGGCGTACCAAACTGGGGCGGGCCGAAAGGTCCGCCCCTTTCATTTCGTAAGCTTAATCCGCGTGCGAATTGACTTTCCGGGCGAAAGCTCCTATCTGCCCACTCAATTGGCGCCCCCGGATGTGGCGATACGGCCCCGGGCGCCCCACTTTTGTCCAATCGCCAGAACGGTTTTTCAACACTACATGAACTTCTCAGAGCTCGGTTTGAGCCCCAAGGTCCTCGAGGCGGTCGCCGCCGCGGGATACTCGACGCCCACCGCCATCCAGGCCCAGGCCATCCCCCCCGCCCTCGAGCGCAAAGACGTTCTGGGCCTCGCCCAGACCGGGTCCGGCAAGACCGCCGCCTTCGTGCTGCCCATGCTGACGCTCCTCGAAAAGGGCCGGGCCCGGGCCCGCATGCCGCGCACCCTGATCCTCGAGCCCACCCGCGAGCTTGCCGCCCAGGTGCAGGAAGCCTTCGAGACGCTCGGCAAACTGCACAATCTGAGCGTCGCCCTGTTGATCGGCGGGGTTGCCTTCGAGCCCCAGGCCCTCAAGATCGATCGGGGTGCGGATGTGGTGATCGCCACGCCGGGCCGCTTGCTCGATCACTTCGAGCGCGGCCGGCTCCTGCTCACCGGCATCGAAATGCTGGTCATCGACGAGGCCGACCGCATGCTCGACATGGGCTTCATCCCCGACATCGAGCGCGTCTGCAAGCTCCTGCCCTTCACCCGCCAGACGCTGTTCTTTTCCGCCACCATGCCGGCGGAAATCCAGCGCCTCACCACCCAGTTCTTGCATAATCCCGAGCGCATCGAGGCCGAACGCACCTCGAGCACGGTGGCGACCACCGAGCAGCATCTGGTTGCCGTGCCGCACGATGCGCCGAAGAAGCGCGAGGCGTTGCGCACGCTGCTGCGGACCCAGACGAATGTGAAGAACGCCATCGTCTTCGCCAACCGCAAGACCACCGTGGCGCTCCTCGAGAAGTCGCTCAAGACCCACGGCTTCAATGCCGGCGCCTTGCACGGCGACATGGACCAGTCGGCCCGTACCCGGATGTTGCAGTCCTTCCGTGACAACGAGATCACCTACCTGGTGGCCTCCGACGTCGCCGCCCGCGGCCTCGACATCCCCGAGGTCAGTCACGTCTTCAACTATGACGTGCCGATCCACGCCGAAGACTATGTTCACCGCATCGGCCGCACCGGCCGGGCCGGACGCGAGGGCCACGCCTTCACCATGGCGGCGCGCGAGGATGCCAAATACGTCAAGGCCATCGAGCAGTTGATCAAGAAGGAGATCGGCTGGTTCGACATCGGCACGGTCGCTGCATCGGAAGCCGAAGACTCCCACCACGAAAAGCGCGAAAGGCGACCGCGGCGCTCGGACCGGCCCGCCGGCGAGCGCTCCGGCCCGCCACGCAGCGAATCGCACCGGGCCGAGCCGCGGCCGGCCGCCACGGCCAGGGCACATGCGGCCCCCAAGCCCGAGCCGCAGCCGCGCGAGCGCCAGCGGCCGCCGCGCAGCCTCGATGATGCCCCTGACCATCGCGGCTTCCATGCCGACAACATGCCGGCCTTCCTCACCCGCCCGGTCAAGGCTGTCTGATCCAGCTCCCTGAGATTCCTGTCAGCTTCCGTTCAGGCTTGAGGCGATTGCCGCCGCTCATTTCCCTTACTTCCGCCACGGAGTATCGGCATAGGCTGGTAGACGGATTCCCGGGCACGGTGCCAGGGTAGCGATCGGAGTTCATCGATGACGATTTCCCGCCTCACCTGCAGCCTTGTGGTTTTAGCGCTGTTTGCTGTCCCGGCGCTCGCCCAGCAGGACGCAAGCGGTCCGGCGGTCCGCCTTGCCGCACTGACGAGCTCCGACCTACAGAGCTTTCTCGCCGACACAAGGTCGCCGGCGGCCCTCACCGACGCCGAGTTGCAGCAGCGGCTCAAGCTTGCCCGCCAACTCATGGAGGACGGCAACTTGAGCAAAGATCAGGTGCGCCAGGTCCGCGACATCCTGCAGGCCCTCAAGACCGAAAGGCAGGGCCGCGAGAGTGGCAAGAACCAGTCTCAGGCGGCCAGCCAGGACGCTGGCGTTTCTCCCAATCAGGCGGGCGGCCAGCCGCAGGTGGCGGCCACAACCGCCGCCGTTCCCGCCGACGTGGCGGCGCTCATCGCCGACAATCGACCAGCCTCCGCACTGAGCGACGACGAGTTGAAGAAGCGCTTTAACGCCGCTCGCGGCGCCATGCAGTTGCCGGGGCTTTCGCCCGAGGTTCGCCAGGAGCTGCAGAAGATCGCCCGCGAGGCGCGCAGCGAGCTCGGCAACCGTAGCAACAGCAAGGGTAAGAGCCAGCAGACCGGCCAGACCGCCGGTAGCGACACAACCCAGCCGGCCACGGGCACTCAGAAGGACATTGCACCGACCGCTGCCAAGGTGCCGGACGACGTTCTGGCCTTCATCCGGGATAACAGACAGACGAAAGCGATGACCGTCCCCGAACTCCAGCAACGCTTCCGCCGGGCTCGCGAACTGATCGGCGCCGGCAATCTGCCGGCCGAAGTCGTCATGCAGCTCAAGACCATCGCCCGCGAAGCGCGGCTCGAGCTTGCCGTGCGCGACCAGGCCGGTACCCAAAACCAGTCCGCCGGTCAGCAGCAGGGCGCCGGCCAGGCCGGCGGCGGTGACACGGCGCAACCGGGAACGGGCGCACAGAAAGAAGTTTTGCCGGTTGCCACCAAGGTGCCCGACGACGTTCTCGCCTTCATCCGGGATAACAAACAGACGAAGGCGATGACCATCCCCGAACTCCAGCAACGCTTCAGCCGGGCCCGCGAATTGATCGGCGCCGGCAATCTGCCGGCCGAAGTCGTCATGCAGCTCAGGACCATCGCCCGCGAGGTGCGGCTCGAGCTAGCCGCACGCGACCAGGCCGGCACTCAGGACCAGTCCGCCGGTCAGCAGGGCACCGGCCAGCAGGCCGGCGGCGGTACCCAGACCGGAACGGGCGGCCAGCAACCGAACACCGGAACCGGCGATCCCCAGGCCGAGGCGAAAGCCAAGGCCTTCCTTGCCTCCGGCGCCACCGTCAACCAGATGTCGGATGTGGAGTTGCGCACCCGACTGCGCTCGATCCGCGATCTGCTTGCCATCAATCAGCTCTCGCCGGCCACCGAACTGACGCTGCGCCGCATGTTGCGCAGCGAGCGCGATCTCCTGCGCGGCAGAGTGGCCAAGGCCGAGGATATGCAGGTGGGCGGCGGTTCCGGCGGCGGCGGTTCCGGCGGCGGCGGCAAGCCGGCGAAGGGCGGCGGCACCGACGTCACCATCAGCGCCTACATCAACGCGCCGGTGACCGTGGTGCTGGCCGACCGCCGGCCGTCACCGCAGCTCAGCGACATCGAACTTCGCCGCCGCATCGATATCTATCGCGACGCCGTTCTCGATGCCAAGTACGCCGAGCAGGATCGCCTCATGTGGCGCGGTATACTCGACAGCGACCGGCGCTATCTGCGCGGGCGTCTGGTCGACGCCCGCAATCGCCGGGCCGGCGATCTGGTGCTGGAAAAGAACAGGGGCCAGATCAACATCGACATCGGTCTCACCTTCAACCCGTCGCGCCGGCCGCCGCCCGACGTTTTCGCCGCCGAGGTCGACGACCGGCAGCTCGAGGACGTGCTGATCGCCCCGCCGCGGCGGGCGATCGCCCGCCGCTACTCGCTGCAGGAAGTGGAATCCAATCCCGATCTGCGCGACGTGATGCCGCGCATCGAGATCGACACCATCCATTTCGGCTTCGGCGAGAGCTTCGTGCGCGAGGAGGAGGTCGACAATCTCGACCGCATCGCCGGGATCATGGAGAAAGTCCTCGCCGTGCGTCCGCGCGAAGTGTTCATCATCGAGGGCCATACCGACGCGGTGGGCTCGGATGAATCCAATCTCCGTCTGTCGCGGCTCAGGGCCGAGGCGGTGAAGCAAGCGCTCACCACCTACTATGTCATCCCGCCGGACAATCTCGCAACCGTCGGCTACGGCGAACGCTACCTCAAGATTCCGACGCGGGAGCCGGAAGCCGAAAATCGCCGCGTTTCGGTGGTTCGCGCCACGCCACTGGTCGGCGAGCTCGGCCAGTAGCAGGCCCTTCGGCACCCTTGCAACCCCGTCGGGCCGCCGGTATATGGCGGCCCGACCGCTTTTGGAGACAGAGGATAAAATGGCCACCGAACGGACCTTCTCGATCATCAAGCCGGATGCGACCCGGCGCAACTTGACCGGCGCCATCAACGCCAAGATCGAGGCTGCGGGATTGCGCATCATCGGCCAGAAGCGGGTCAAGTGGAGCGAGGTGGAAGCCGGCGCCTTCTATGCCGTGCACAAGGAGCGCCCGTTCTACAAGGACCTCGTCAAGTTCATGATGTCGGGTCCGATCGTGGTGCAGGTGCTGGAGGGCGACAACGCGGTTGCCCGCTATCGCGAGGTGATGGGCGCCACCAATCCGGCCAATGCCGCACCCGGCACCATCCGCAAGGACTTCGCCGAATCGATCGAGGCCAATTCGGTGCACGGCTCCGACAGCCCGGAGAACGCCGCCATGGAAATCGCCATGGTGTTCAAGCCGTCGGAAATCGTCGGGTGATTTCGCGACTTGAAAGGAAGCTTCCGATGTGGACCGCCGTTTACGTGCTTGCTATCGTCCTGGTGAACTGGCTGTTCGATACGGTGCCGCCGATCGCCACTCCCCTCGGCGATTTCCGCCTTGCCGCGGTCGTGGTCGGCGTGGTGCTGGTGCTGCGTGACTATGCCCAGCGCGAGGTGGGCCACAGGATCCTGGTGGCCACACTGCTCGCCGGCATCCTCACCTGGTACATGACCAATCCGTTCCTGGCGCTGGCCAGCATCACCGCCTTCTACATCTCGGAAATGGCCGACTGGGCGATCTTCTCCTTTACCCGGCGGCCATTGCAGAGCCGCATCCTGATCTCCAGCCTGGTGTCGGTGCCACTCGATTCCTTCGCCTTTCTGTATTTGGCGAACTTCCTTTCGCCTGCCACCTTCTCCATGCAGGTTCTAAGCAAGGCCGCCGGCGTGCTAATCGTGTGGGCAATGCTCCGGGCCCGCGAGCAGGCAAAGCTCCGGCCCGCCGCCTGAGCCGATGGCGGCAAGCTCGGAATTCACTGAATTCCTTACCGAGCAGATGGCGGGCTTCGGCCCGGTCACGGCGCGCTGCATGTTCGGCGGCACCGGACTTTTCCGTGAGGGGCTGATGTTCGCCCTGGTGGTGGACGAGGTTCTCTATTTCAAGACCGATGAACCGGGCCGCGCCGCCTTCGAGAGCGAAGGCCTCGGCCCCTTCACCTATGGCACCAAACAGGGCGAGCGGGTGCTCGCCTCCTACTGGCGAGCCCCGTCGCGCTGCCTCGACGATGCCGACGAGATGAGCGCCTGGTGCTGCCGGGCCCATGCCGTGGCGCTGGCGGCGGCGAAAGCTCCGAAGAAGAGGAAAAGAAGTAGCCCTATAACCTTCCCGCCTCGATGATGCGCTTGAGAAAGGCGCGGGTGCGCTCTTCTTTTGGATCGCCGAAGATCTTCTGCGGCGGGCCTTCCTCGTGGACCACGCCGTCGTAGAGGAAGCACACCTTCGAGGCGACTTCCCGGGCAAAACCCATCTCGTGGGTGGCGAGCAGCATGGTCATGCCCTGCCTGGCCAGATCGCGCACGATGTTGAGCACTTCCGACACCAGTTCGGGATCGAGCGCCGAGGTGATCTCGTCGAGGAGCATCAGCTTGGGCTCCATGGCGAGGGCGCGCACGATCGCCACGCGTTGCTGCTGGCCGCCGCTAAGCCTATCGGGATATTCCCGCGCCTTGGCCTCGAGCCCGATGCGCTTCAGCAGCGTCATGGCCCGGTCCTCGGCCTCGTCCCGCGGCATCTTCAGCACCCTGGTGGGCGCCAGCGTTACGTTCTCGATCACACTCATGTGCGGAAACAGGTTGAAGCTCTGAAACACGATGCCGACGTTCTGCCTGAGCGTGTTGACGTCGACGCCGGGGCCCGAGACGCGGTCGTCTTCCAGGCGGATTTCGCCGCCCTGGATCTTTTCGAGCCCGTTGATGCAGCGGAGCAGCGTCGACTTCCCGCAGCCCGAAGGGCCGATCAGGCAGACCACCTGATGCTCGTTGACCGCCATGCTGAGCCCGCGCAGCACCTTGATCGGGCCGAACTCCTTGGTCACCTCACGGATTTCGAGAAAGGCCATGTCAGCCCCCTGCCCGCATGCGGGCATTGTCGCGCTCGATCAGCCGGTCGACGAAACGTGCCTGGGGAATGGTGATGACAACGAACAGGATTGCCACCACGGTGACGGCCGAAAGATTGAAGGCATTGGCGGCGATGATGCGCGACTGGTTGAAGGCATCGACGACGCCGACAACCTGGACGAGGGCGGTATCCTTCTGCAGGCCGATGAAGTCGTTGAGGAGCGGCGCTATGATCCGCCTTACCGCCTGGGGCACCACCACATAGCGCATGGTCTGCATGTAGGAGAGGCCGAGCGAGCGCGCCGCCGACACCTGGCTCCAGTGAATGCTCTCGATGCCGGCGCGATAGACCTCCGCCACATAGGCGCCGTAAGTGAGGGTGAGCGCCAGCACGCACCACCAGGAGACCGGTACGCGGGTGGCGCTGCGCAGTTCGGCCGGCGACAGCGCCGAAAGATCGACGAACCAGCCAACGATAGGGGGCACGATGAGATCCGAAAGCCCCGAGGTCGGAATGCCGAAACCGATGAGATAGAGGGTGACGATCGCCGGGAGTCCACGGAAGATATCGCAATAGAGGATGGCGAGCGCCCGGATCGGCCGGCCAGCCGGCCCCGGTATCAAGCGGGCGAGTGCGACGACCAGGCCCCAGACCAGCACCAGGATTTCGGCGGCGATGAAGATGAAGATGTTGTTGGTCAGGAACTGCCTGGTGACCAGCCACCACTTCTCCCGCATCAGCGGCAGCAGGAAGAAGGTCTTGCCCACCGCCGCGTCGTTCATCAGCACGAAGTCGATGAAACCCAGCGCGATCAAGGCGAAGGCCCCCCAGCCAAAGGTCAGCCAAGCGAAATCGCGGGCGGCGGCGGCGTCGATGCGAGCTTCGACGATGTCGCCCCGCGCCAGCGCGGCGCGGACACGGGTTGCGAACATGACGCCGCGGATCGCCGGCCAAAACAATACGGCAGTGGCGGCGATCGCCGCGATGAAGACGATTTCCCAGGCCACCGAATAGGTACCGAGCGTTGCCAAAGCGCTGCGCACCAGTCCGACCGTGCCATAGGCAGCGAGCACGCAGAGAACGGCAAACAGCAACGCCCCGAGGGCGAGGCCATCGGGGCGCCGGGGCTGCGAGGATGGACGAGGAGCTGTCACGAAGCGGAAGTCCCTCCCGGCCATCAACGACCGGGAGAGATCGGCGGCTTACGGATTGAAGTAGGGAACGGTGGCCGGATCCTTGCCCCAGGCCGCCGCCAGATACTTGGCGGCGAGCTTCTTTATGGTGCCGTCGTCGATCATCGCCTGGAAGATCTTGTCGATGGTGGCGTTGTTCGGGTTGCCCTTCTGATAGATGGCGCCATAGGTCTCGCCGGTCTTGTACTGGCCGACCACTTCGACCTTGCCTGGATTGGCTACCACTTCGGCGAGGACGATCGAGGTATCGGTCATCGCCGCATCGATCTGGCCGGCGCGCAGCGCGGCGAACATGTCGCCCTGCTCGGGATAGACCTGCACGTCGGTGATGCCGAGCTTGTCGATGGCGAAGGCGGCACCGGTGGTTGCCTGCTGCACGCCGACCTTGGCCTTCTTGATCGACTTCTCGTCGACCGGCGCATCGGTGCGGGTCAGCACGCCGATGTCGGAGTAGAAATAGGGCACCGAGAAGTCATGGACCTTCTTGCGCTCGTCGGTGATCGAGATTTCCGACATGGCGAGGTCGAAATCATGAGTCTGGCCGGCGATCAGCGGATCCCAACCGACGTTCACCACTTCCACCTTGTCGTAACCGGTGCGCCAGGCGATTTCGGCGGCGATACAATACTCCATGCCGTCCTTAATCGATTCCGGCGTGTCGCCATTCCACCAGATGGGCGCAGGCAGCGACACTTCGACAGTGAGCTGGCCGGCCTTGGCGGGCGAGGCAATGGGAATCGAGCCCTTGGCCCCGGTCAATTCGCAGTTGCCGATCTTGCCCGCGGCGAAGGCAGGTGCTGTCAATGCCGCAGCGGCAATAGCCGTCAGCAGGAGGCGTCTGGCAAAGTTCATGATGGTGTTTCTCCCTGGTCTGATTTGATTGGCGGCAATTACAGCCGAAAGTCGGAGGCCGGGCAAGGGGCGGTTCGAAACGCAAACGGCTGCCGAAGCAGCCGTCGCAGTCTCGGTATTTCGAAATTGTTACTGGTTGGAAATCTTGCCGGCCAGCATGGCGTCGAGTGCCGCCCTGGTTTCGGCACTTACCGGCTTCTTGTTAGCGGCATTGTTCAGAGCATCGGTTGCCGCCTGGCCGGCGGTCGCAGCCGCTGCCGCTGCCGCGTCGGCCGTAGCCTGGGCCGCGTCGGCGGCTGCCGTGGCTTGCGCAGCCGCGGCTTGAGCATTGGTCAAATCGGTTTGGGCGGCCGTCACGGCATCGGCCAAGGCGGTGTTCGTGGGGTCGGCCGCCGCCGCGGCCTCAGCGGCGGCAAGCTTGGCCTCGGCATCGGTGACAGCCTGCTCCGCGTCCGCCGCCGCCTGCTTCAACGCGTCGGCACTTGCTTGGGCGTTCGCGGCATCCTGCTGCGCCTCAGTCGCCGCCTTGTTGGCCTCATAGTAGGCCTTGATCTTGCCAACCCGCGAATTGGGCGAGGCATTGGCAAAGGCCTTGGACGAAGCGTGGGCGGCATTGAGGGCGCCGAGGTCGCTCGGCGTCGAACCATTGCTGGCATGGGCGTTGGCTGAATTGCCGTGGCTGGCGGAATTCCCCGCGCCGTTGCTCTTGCCGTTGCCCCCGGCATTGCCATTGCCATTGCCGGCAGCGGCCGCCATGTCGTGGCCGATGAGCCCATGGCCGCCGGCAAGTCCCGACAGAAGGGCAAAGGCCGAGACCGCCGCAATCAGGCCGGCGTTGCGAATTCGCTTGCGCATTATGTGTTCTCCCTCGCCTGGGATTAACCGGCGATTCACCACCATCCTGAGCCCGCCATACAGGAAGCTCAAGGTCTATGGAAGCCGATAGTAAGGCCAGCCCTAAGGATGCCTGCGCAATTCTAACGATCTGTTTACCATGGGGGAGTGCCCGCACGGCTTTCGCTGCGGCAGCACGATCATTCCTACCCAGTCCAGCCCAGCCCGTTGGCCACACAGTTCATGGTCATGAGCAGCGGCATCATCAATGCCTCTCGGCCCGGGTCGGCGCGGGTCTGGCGCAACAGGTCGACCTGCCAGCGATTGGCCTGGTCGACCATCGGCCGCACCCGTTCGAAGCGCCGCCGCAAGCCCTCGAAGCGCTCGCACAGGCTCTGCTCGCCGGTCAGTTCCAGGATCGCCCGGGCGGTGCGCCGATGTTCGTGGCGGATCAGCGCAAACAGCCGCTCGCCGTTGTTGCGGTCGGGAACGAGTGTGGCGTATTGCTCGGCCACCTCCATGTCGGCAAGGTAGAGCGATTTCTCCACCTCGTCGACCGCCAGGCGGAAGCCGCGTGACCGGTTGTACATATCGCGCAACAGCTTGAGGCCTTCGCCGCCGCGCGGCACCAGGAAATCGTCGAAGGCATAGCCGAGCCCATACCAGCCGGTGAGCAAATGCCGGTTTTGACTCCAGGCGAAGACCCACGGGATGGCGCGGAGATCGCCGATGCCGGTGGCGCCGAAGCGCCGGGCGGGTCGCGAGCCGAGCTTGAGATTGGCCAGTTCCTCGACCGGCGAGGCCAACTGAAAATAGCTCATCAGGGCCGGGTCCTCGGCGAGCTTGCGGTAGTGGCGGAACGAACTGCCGGCGATCGCCTCGACCGCCTGTTGATGCTCGCCGACAATCTTCAGTTCCGGCTCGTCGAGCGACTTCAGCGTATGAACCAGGACGCTCGCCGCCAGCACTTCGAGATTGTAAAGCGCCGTGCCGCGGTTGGCGAATTTCGACGAGACCACTTCGCCCTGCTCGGTTACCCGCATGCGACCGGCGATGGTGCCAGCGGGCTGGGCGGCAATGGCGCGGCCCGTCGGTGCGCCGCCCCGGCTCACCGAACCACCGCGGCCGTGGAAGAAGCTCACCTCGACGCCCGCCTCGCGGCCGATGCGGATCAACCGGCGCTGGGCCTCGAAGAGCTCGAAGCTGGCGCAGAAGAAGCCGCCATCCTTGTTGGAGTCGGAATAGCCGAGCATCAGTTCCTGGCGTCCTCCACTAGCCTTGATCGAGCCTTGCACCACCGGAGTTGCCAGCAAGTCGGCCAGAATGGCAGGCGCCCGGCGCAGATCGTCGATGGTTTCAAAGAGCGGCACGATGCGAATGCGGCAGGCTTCGCGCGCCGTGGCATCGCTGTAGAGGCCGCAGTACTTGGCGAGGAGATAGAGCCCCAGGACGTCGCCGGCGTTCTGGGTCATCGACAGGATGAAGCAGCCGATCGCCTGCGGATCGGGCCCGTCGAGGGTAGCGCGGATCAATTCGAGAAGATCGAGGAGCTCGCGGGTTTCCGCCGACACACCGCGGAACTGCGGCAGAAACCCTAAGGGCTTTTCCAGTTCGGCCATGATCCAGTCGAGCCAGGCGCGACTTCCGGCGGCGGGTGCTGCGGCCTCGGCCACCGGGTTCATCTTGCCCCAGATTTCGCCGAGCACCCGGTTCACCACCGTGGTGTTCTGGCGGATGTCGAGGCTCACGGTGCGGAATCCAAAAATTTCCACTTCCCAGCGCAGCGGCCGCACCAGGGAGGCGGCGAGTGCGATGGCCCGCAGTTCGGCAAGGCCGTGCTCGGCGGCAAGCAGGCCGTCCGAGAGTTCGCTCACATGGGCGAAGGGCCTGGCCTTCGTATCATCGCCCACCGTCGCCAGCAGCCGATAGCGCAGTGCCGAGAAATACTGGCGGAACGGCTCCATGGCGTTACGGGCGCTGAGTTCGGCGGCATGGCCCGAGGCTTCGAGTTCGGCAGCGAGGCAGCGCTGAAAATCGGCCGGGATCGCCACCTCATTGGCGCTCACCGAGACCAGCTGCGCCAGATCGAGAAGGCGCTTGCCCAGCCGCTCGGTCGCGGCGCGGCGATTCTCGGCCAGCGCGGCGCGGGTTACTTCGACGGTCACAAAGGGATTGCCATCGCGATCGCCGCCGATCCACGAGGAAAAGCGCAAGGGCGGTCGCACCCGCGCCGGCAGCTCGGGATAATGGCGCTGCAGGGCCGCTTCCACCAATTCGCAGAGCGAGGCGGTGCGGTCGAACAGGGTCTCGCGGAAGAAGTGCAGACCCCAGTGGATTTCCTGCTCGACGGTGGGCTTCTCGAGGCGGATTTCGCCGGTCATCCACAGGAGGTCGATCTCGTTGCGCAGCGCCTTGATCAGTCCCTGGCGTTCGCGCGGCGTCCAGCGCGGGCTTTCGAGCTCATAAAGCTTTAGATAGATGCGGCGGTGGATTTCCAGCACCGTCACCCGCTTGGCTTCGGTTGGATGCGCGGTGATGGTGGGCTGCACGTCGATCGTATCGAGGGCCTTCTGTACGGCTTCCGGAGATACATCCGCCGCGGCCACCACCGAGAAGGCATTTGAAAAGGAGCCCACGACCTGATCGGGACCGCTGCGGGCCTCGAGCTGGCGCCTCGTCCGCATCGCGGCGTTTTCCTCGGCGATATTAAGGAGCTGCAGCCAAATGCCGATCACCTGCAAGGCGTGCTCGATCAGATCGACCGGTATAGCCGAAGCTTCGGCTGGGCTGTCGAGCACCACCAGAACCCGCGGCTCGCGCACCTTGACGATCTGGCGCAACAGGTCGCGCAGCGTCATGGTGACTTCGTCGAGATAGACGGTGTCCGTCACCGGCGTATGCAGCACCTTGGCCGTCGGTTCCCGTCGCATGATGGGCGCCCCTCACATGCAACGATTTGTGCAGTGCAGCATCAAACCTGTCAATGACAAAAGCGGCGCCTTGGCGTCGGATTTGCCAGCCGGGTCACGGGCAGCTAGGAAGCGCCCCATGTTGACCATCCGGGGACTGACCTACCGCATCGGCGGAAGACTGCTGCTCGACGGTGCTTCTGCAGGGCTGCCTGAGGGGCACCGTATCGGCCTTGTCGGGCGCAACGGCACCGGCAAATCCACCCTGTTCAAGCTGATCCTCGGGGAGCTCTCGAGCGAGGCCGGGGCGATCGACCTGCCGCGCAATGCCCGGATCGGCACGGTCGCCCAGGAAGCGCCAGGAGGCGAGCGTTCACTCCTCGACACGGTGCTGGATGGCGATGCCGAGCGGGCCGCCCTCGTCGCCGAAGCGGCTACCGCGCATGATCCCCACCGCATCGCCGAAATCCAGACGCGGCTCGCCGATATCGACGCCCATTCGGCGCCCTCGCGGGCGGCGCGCATCCTGGTCGGCCTGGGTTTTTCCGAAGAGCGCCAGTCGCTGCCTTGTTCGGCCCTTTCCGGCGGCTGGCGCATGCGCGTCGCACTCGCCGCGGCGCTGTTCGGCGCCCCCGATCTCCTGCTCCTCGACGAGCCCACCAACTATCTCGACCTCGAGGGCACCATCTGGCTCAAGGGCTTCATCCGCGCCTACCCGCACACGGTGCTGATGATCAGCCATGACCGCGATCTCCTCAACGACGCGGTCGAAGCGATCCTCCATCTCGACCGCGGCAAGCTCGTCTATTACGCCGGCAATTACGACAGTTTCGAGCGCCAGCGCCGCGAAAAGCAGGCTCTCAACGTCAAGCTCAAGAAGAAGCAGGACGAGCAGCGTGCCCATATGGAAGCCTTCGTCGAGCGCTTCCGCTACAAGGCCTCCAAGGCCAGGCAGGCCCAGAGCCGGCTCAAGGCGCTTGCGAAACTGCAACCCATCGCCGACGTGGTCGAAGACCGGGTGGCGGGCTTCCATTTCTCCAATCCGGAACGGCCGGTAGCACCTCCCGCCGTCACTTGGGACAAGGCCTCGGTGGGCTATGGCGGCCCGGCGATACTGCGCAACATCACGCTCCGCCTCGATCCCGACGACCGCATCGCGCTCCTCGGCGCCAACGGCAACGGCAAATCGACCTTCGCCAAGCTATTGTCGGGCAAACTTGCGGCATCTTCCGGAGCGATGCAGCGCCCGCCACGCCTGACGGTCGGCTATTTCGCCCAGCACCAGCTTGACGAACTCGATGCCACGCGCACCCCGTACGACTATTTCTGCACCCTGCTGCCGGCGGCGACTCAGGCCCAGCGCCGGGCGAGGCTCGGCGCCTACGGTTTTGGCGCGGCGCTTGCCGACTCGCGTTGCGACACCCTGTCGGGCGGCGAGAAGGCGAGGCTGCTCTTCGCGCTTGCCACCTTCCACGGCCCCCATGTGCTGATCCTCGACGAGCCCACCAACCACCTCGACGTCGACAGCCGCGAGGCGCTGATCCTGGCGATTAACGACTACGAGGGAGCCGTCATCCTGATCAGCCACGACCGCCACATCATCGAGACCTGTGCCGACCGCCTGTGGCTGGTCCATGACGGCACGGTGACACCCTATGATGGCGATCTCGACGATTACACCGATCTGGTGCTCGGCCGCGCCCGGTCGGAGCGGCAGACGAGATCGCAAGCGGTGCCGGCGCGCGCGGGCTCAGCCAACGCCGCCGCCCGGCGCAAGAACCTCTCCGACCTCGAAACGGCCATCGACACGCTGAAAGAGAAGATCGCCGTTCTCGACCGGGCCCTGGCGGACGCCACCATCTACGCCGAGGACCCGCGCAAGGCCGCCGATTTCGCCAGGCTCCGCACCCGGCTCGCCGCCGAACTGGACGAGCGCGAAACCCTGTGGCTCGAGGCCCATGCGGTGCTGATATGACTGTCGCCGACCGCGATCAGGGGCCCGAGAGGCGGCTGGCGGCCTTCATCCATCACGAGGCAACCGGCGGTCTGGTGCTGGTTGTCGCGGCGATCGTCGCGATCGTTGCCTACAATGTGGGCTCGCTCCGCCCGCTCTACGATAGCTTCCTAGAGATGCCGGTGAGCATCAAGGCCGGGGACTTCGGGCTGGCCAAGCCGCTGCTGCTGTGGATCAACGACGGACTGATGGCGGTGTTCTTCTTTCTCGTCGGCCTCGAACTGAAGCGCGAGGTGCGGGAGGGCAATCTCGCCTCGCGTGACCAGCTTGTGCTGCCGGCCCTTGCCGCGGTCGGCGGCATGGCGGTGCCGGCCCTCATCTATGTAGGGTTCAACTTCTACAACCCGGCGGCCCTCAAGGGCTGGGCCATTCCATCGGCCACCGACATTGCCTTCGCGCTCGGCGCCCTGTCGCTGGTCGGCCGCCGGGCGCCGCCCGCCCTCAAGGTGTTCCTGCTGACGCTCGCCACCCTCGACGATCTCGGCGCCATCGTCATTATCGCCCTCTTTTACACCTCCGGCCTGTCGTTCCTATCGCTCGCTCTGGCGGGAGGTGCCCTTGCCGTACTCTTACTTCTCAACCGGTTCCGGGTCGAGCAAACCGGGCTCTTTATCGTCATCGGCATCGCCTTGTGGGTGTTCGTGCTCAAGTCGGGAGTCCATGCGACACTCTCCGGGGTGGCCCTGGCGCTCACCATCCCGATGCGCCGGCAGGATGGCACCGCCCATCTCGCCGCCCTCGAGGAAGCGCTCCACCCTTACGTGAAATTCCTCATCCTGCCGCTCTTTGCTTTCGCCAATGCCGGCATCCCGCTGGACGGCTTTGCGCTCGCCAATCTCGCCTCGGGCATTCCGGCGGGAACGGCACTCGGCCTCCTCCTCGGCAAGCCTTTGGGGATCGTCGGCTCGGTGCGGATCGCCACCGCGCTGGGACTGGCCCGGCTGCCCAAAGCGTGCACTTTTCGCGACATGGCGGGGGTGGGGTTTCTCGCCGGCATCGGCTTCACCATGAGCCTGTTCATCGGCACGCTCGCCTTCGCTGATCCCGATGCCATCGCGGCGGTGCGCATCGGCGTGGTGGCGGGTTCGGTGCTGGCAACGCTGATCGGTGTCGCCATACTGGTCGCAAGGCCCGCTTCAGCCTAAGCCCGGTTCACCCAGCGGCCCGTCTCGTCCTGTTGCCAGTAGCTCATTTCGGCGCCAGCCGTGGCCTTCAGCCGTTTCCAGTCGTCGCGGGCCGCCGCCACCGCCGCCTCGTCGTTGCCGTCGAAGATGACCACCTGCCGATCGAGCCCGTCGCTCGAACCTGGCCGGGCGCCATCGACATAGAATTTGGCGGTGGCGCCATTGGGATTTTCATCGACCGCCGTGAGCCAGATGGGCTGCAGGTCGGGCGCCCCGTCGGCCCTGGTGCCATGGGGCAGAAAGGCCTCGTCGTCAAAGGTCCACAGGAGACCGGCGAGCTGTTCGGCCCGCTCCTCGGAGCCCGTCACCACCACGGCCCGGCCGCCGCGCTCCAGCGTCACCTGCAGCATCCTCGGCAGCACACTGTCGAGGGGCCGGCGTTCAAGGTGATAGAAGCGCACTTCGGTCATGGCCCATAGAAACCGCCGACCCCCCTCCGGTCAAGCCGTCCGGGGACTTGCACAGGCGGTGCTACCGGATAGAGTGTGGGCCGCGACGAGGGAGCTGAAACAATGAGAGTCTGGGCCTTATCCGCAGGCGTTGCCCTGCTGCTGTTGAGCCCGGCGGCCGGGGCCGCCAGCCTGTGCAACTGCTGCGGCGAGGGAACGGCCGCCTCCTGCGCCAAAACCTGCGAGACGGCGAAGCCGCCCCAAGGCCAGTGTACCGTCGTTGTCGATTATGCCGGCACCGCCGAGATTTCACCGGGCGTCAATCCGCTCTATGGCGTGTCGCTGCGCAATCTGGTGGTGGGAACCCCGGACAAGGTGCAGTCGGAACTGCTGCGCCGGCTGCTCGAGGCGGCGCGGCGCGGTGCTGAGAACGACCGCCGCATCTCGTTCCGCGACTATGAGCGCGGCAAGATCGACCGGGCGGGCGCTGCCGCCAATGAAAAGCGCTATGAGGATGCTATCGTGAATTATTTCCTCGGGATGGATGCCTGGCGGAACGCCCGACCCACGCAATAGCAGTGTTGCCGTAGGGCAAATTCGAGCTGACGCTAGGCAAACTGATATGGCATAACTTACATATTGCTGCATAAGCAAATTCCTCAGACAGTTGTGACCGAGCAGCTGGCCGATCGGGCGCGGGGTCCGGTCGGGCGTCAGTAGTAAGGTTCGGCGGAGGGTGGCCATGTGGCCCCAACCGGCCGCCGCACCAAGGGGGGTGCGTGAAGGGCTGGGAACCAAATTGGGCCGCCCGCATGAGCGGGATGGGGCCCGTCGATCTTTATGGCCTGGTCGCCGTCCTTGCTGAAGATGCCAAGCATCTGGGCCTTCCGGCTTTCGCGTTATCTCTGGAAAAATCTCTGGCCGAGCTCCTCATCGGCCTGCCGCGCGAGGACCAGGGCCTGGCGCTGTGCCGCGCCTATGAGCTGGCCCTTGACGGCGAAGCTCCGGCCCCACCGCCGATCCGTCTGGTCTATTCCAAGGATTAGAAATCCGTAGGCTCGCCGCCCTCGGCGATGCGCCGGGCGACGAAAGCGTCGATTTCCTCGGCGATGGCCGCATCCATCGGCGGCTCCCGATACTGTGCCAGAGCCTGCTTCCACAGGGCATTGGCCTTCTCGACGGCTTGGGGCGAGCCCGCCTGCTGCCAGCTCTGGAAATTGCGCCAGTCGGAAATGAGCGGCTGGTAGAAGGCCGTGGCGTAGCGTTCGAGCGTATGCTTGGCGCCGAAGAAATGCCCGCCGGGGCCGACCTCGAGCATGGCGTCGAAGCCCATGCTGTCGTCGTCGACGACCAGCGGCGCCAAAAACACCTCGAGCATCTGCAGGAGATCGGCGTCGAGGGCGAACTTCTCGTAAGACGCAACCAGGCCCCCCTCCATCCAGCCGGCCGCATGCTGGATCACATTGCCGCCGCCCATGATGGCGCCCCATAGCGAGAATACCGTCTCGTAGGCCGCCTGGGCATCGACACTGTTGGCGGCATTGGTGCTCGAGGTGCGATAGGGCAGCTTGTAGCGCCTGGCCAGTTGCCCGCCGGCGATGCAGGCCTTCATGTATTCGGGCGTGCCGAAGGCCGGGGCTCCCGACTTCATGTCGACATTGGAGGTGAAGCCGCCATAGACGAAGGGGGCGCCCGGATTGGTGTGCTGCGACAGTGCCAGCCCGAACAAGGCCTCGGCATTCTGCTCGACGAGCGCCCCGGCAAGGGTGACCGGCGCCATGGCGCCAGCGAGGGTAAAGGGCGTCAGCACGCAGATCTGGTTGAGCCTTGCCATCTCGATCACCCCCATGGCCATGGGATTGTCGAGCTTCAGGGGCGAATTGGTGTTGATCACCGTATAGGCCGAGGGTTCCTTCAGGAACCGCTCGCGGGAAATGCCGCGCGCCAGGCGGGCGATCTCGAGGCTGTCGAACAGCCGGGCCCGGCCGGTCGAAACGACGAAGGGCACCTTATCCGAGAGCCGCACCTTGTTGCGCATGATGTGCAGATGGCGGATCGAGGCATGGACATCGAGGGCATCGACCGACCCGCCACCCGCCGTGTGGACGCAATTGAAGAACTGCGAAAGCCTGACGAAGTTGGCGTTGTCCTCGAGGCTGCCGGGCCGGCGCCCGCGGTCGAGATCGGAACAGTTGGGCGGTCCCCCCACCGGCGCGAAAGCGATCCAGTTGCCGCCGATGCGGATATGGTGGGCGGGATTTCTCGCATGGAAGGTGAACTCGGCTGGCGGCGTCTTGAGCGCCGCCTCGACGATCTCGGCACCCAGCCTGACGCGCTCGCCCGAGACACTCGCCCCGGCCTTGGCCAGAATGTCGCGGGCCTCGGGCAGCAGCACGTCCATGCCGATTTCCTTCAGCACACGGAGCGACTGGCGGTGGATCGTCTCGATCTGGTCGTCGGAAAGAATGCGGGCGGGTTCGAGCGTCAGGCGCGGCTGGGCAAAGGGCAGCTGGGCGATCGGCAGGTCGGCGGGTCGCGACCGGCGGCCGTGGCGTTCGGCGGTCATGCTGTCTTCCTCGCATAGCTGACGGCGATTTCGGCCGCCAGCCGGGCGTTGTTGGCGGCCAGCGCGATATTGGCGGCCAGCGACCGGCCGGCGGTGACGGCGGCGATCTCGGCAAGAAGAAACGGCGTCACCGCCTTGCCGCGCACGCCGTTCTGCGCGGCCTTCGCCACCGCGGCGGCGATGACCGGAGCCATTTCGTCGGCCGGGATTTCGGCCGCCGCCGGAATGGCGTTGGCGACGACGATGCCGCCCGCAAGTCCGAGCTGCCATTTGGCCCGCATCAGGCTGGCCACCTCGGCGGCCGTATCGCATCGCATCGGCACCCCATGGCCGCTCGCCCGCGAATAGAAGGCGGGAAACTCATCGGTGCCAAAGCCGACGACCGGCACGCCCAAGGTCTCGAGCGCTTCGAGAGTGAGTGCCAGATCGAGGATGGCCTTGGCTCCGGCCGTCACCACGGCGACATTCGACTGCGAAAACTCGGTCAGGTCGGCCGAGATATCGAAACTCGTCTCGGCGCCGCGATGCACCCCGCCAATGCCGCCGGTGGCAAAGACGGCAATGCCCGCCCGTGCCGCGAGGCGCATGGTCGAGGCCACGGTGGTGGCGCCATGCTGCATGCGGGCGACCACGTAAGGCAAGTCGCGGGTCGAGACCTTGCGAATGTGGCTTCCCTCGCGACCGAGGAATTCAAGCTCGTCGGCGGCAAGGCCGATCCTGATCGCACCGTCGAGAATGGCGATGGTGGCCGGCACGGCACCGCCGTCGCGCACGATCCGTTCCAGCGCGCCGGCCGTCTCGACATTCCGCGGATAGGGCATGCCATGGGCGATGATGGTCGATTCGAGCGCCACCACGGCATGGCCGTCGTGCAAGGCGGCCGCGACCTCGGGAGTGAAACGCAGATAGGGGTGCTTGGCCGTCATGTCAGTCCTGCAAGACGCAAGAGACTATCACGGTCGAGGCGGCTCGCCACCGAGGAATGCGACTGCAGCTTGATCGCCGCCGCCGCCTGGCCCAGCCGCGCCGCGGCGGCGAGATCGTCCCCCGCCAACAGCCCGAACACCAGTCCCGCCACGGCCGCGTCCCCTGCCCCCGTCACATCGGCCACCGTCGCAACCTCCCTGGCCCCGATCGCCACCGGAGGCGATTTGCCATCGGACACCATGGCGCCGTCGCGCCCGCAGTGGACGATAACATTGGCGATGCCGCGGCCGTGCAGGGCGGCAATCGCTGCCGGCACGTCGTCGAGGCCGGTGGCGGCGCGGAGTTGCGACAAGTTGGGGGTTGCGGCGTAAATCCCGGCGAGAGTTGGCAGGTCAATGAGCTTCAGGGCCTTGGCCACCGAAATGGGTTCGATCACCAGTCTGATACTCCGGCGCGCTGCGAAATCGACCAGCCAGGCGAGACAGTCGACCGACAGGTTGCAATCGGCAATCAGCATGTCGGCGGCAACCAGGCCGTCGGCTTCAGCCGCAAGATCGACCGGCGCAAGGCTTGCAACGCAGGGCATGTCATTGATCGCCGCCACCAACTCGCCCTTGCCATCCATGATGGCAAGATAGGTGTCGGAAACGGGTCCCGCCTCGCGCATCAGTGTGCAGTCGACGCCGGCCGCCTCAGTTGTCTGGCGGATCAGCCGGCCGTTGGCGTCGCTGCCAATGCGGGCGAAAAGCCTTACCGGCACCCCGAGCAGCGCCAGATTGTGGGCGATGTTGCGGGCAACGCCTCCCGCCACGACACTCACGCTTCCCGGGTTCGACGTACCGGTCACGAAGCCTCCATGGCTTCGCCCCTTCACGTCGACATTGGCTCCGCCGATGACGACAACGCCCGCCATCAGAAATCCGTCGGCGCCCCGCCCTCGCGCTTGCGGCGCTCGACGAAGGCATCGAGCTCCTCGGCGATCGCCGGATCGAGGGCGGGCTCCTGATAGTCGGCGAGCGCCTGCTTGTAGACCGCGTTGGCCTTCTGCCAGGCCTCGGGCTTACCGGCGGCGAGCCATTGCTGGTTGTTGCGCCAGTCGGAAACGATCGGGGTGTAGAAGGCATCGGTATAGCGGGCGAGCGTATGCTGGGCGCCGAAGAAATGGCCGCCGGGGCCCACTTCGCGGATGGCGTCGAGACCCAACGCATCCTCGCTCATTTCGAGGGGTTTCAGGAATTCCATCACCATCTGAATGAGATCGCAGTCGAGCACGAATTTCTCGAAGCTGGCGACGAGGCCGCCTTCCAGCCAGCCGGCCCCATGCATGACGAAATTTCCCCCGCCCATGGTTACACCCCACAGGGAGAACACGCTCTCATAGGCCGCCTGGGCATCGACCGTATTGGCGGCACAGGTATTCGAGGTGCGGTAGGGTAGGTTGTAGCGCCTGGCCAGCTGGCCTCCGACGATGCAGGCCTTCATGTATTCGGGCGTGCCGAAGGCGGGTGCGCCCGACTTCATGTCGACGTTGGAGGTGAAACCTCCATAAATGACCGGCGCGCCCTTGCGGACGAGCTGGGTGAAGGCGAGGCCGGCGAGTGCTTCGGCATTCTGTTCGACCAGCGCCCCAGCCACGGTGACCGGCGCCATGGCGCCGGCAAGCGTGAAGGGAGTGACGCACACCACCTGATTGCGCGCGGCCATCTCGATCATGCCGGTCAGCATGTTGCCGTCGAGCTTCAGGGGCGAGTTGGTGTTGACGATGGTCGTCAGCGACGGCTCGCGCTCCATCTGCTCAGGCGTCAACCCTCTGGCGATGCGGGCGATCTCGATGGCATCGAGGATGCGCTCGCGGCCAAGCGAATAGGCGACGAAGGGCTTGTCCATCAGCCGCACCACATCGCGCAGCGCTTCGAGATGGCGGATCGAGGCGTGCACATCGACGGGCTCGACCGGATAGCCGGCGCAGAAGCCGACGCAGTTGAAATATTGCCCAAGCTTGAGAAAGTTGCGGAAATCCGCCTGGTTACCGGTGCGGCGGCCGCCTTCCATGTCGTGGCAGTTGGGCGGGCTGCCGACGGTGCCGAAGAGGATGTTGGGGCCGCCGATCTCCACGGTATTGTCGGGATTGCGCGCGTGCAGCGTGAAGTGCGAAGGCGCCAAGGCCATCGCCTCTTCGATCATCGCCGGATCGAAGCGCACCCGTTCGCCGTCGATTGCTGCACCGGCGCGCTTCAGAATGTCGCGGGCCTCGGGCAGCATGAAATCCATGCCGATCTCAGAGAGCACCTTGAGCGAGGCGTGGTGGATCGCTTCGATCTCGTCGGCCGACAAAATTGCCATCGGCGGGAAAGCGCGTGCCACCTTGCGCCGGGAAAGCTGTGGAATGGTGGGCTTGCCGCCGCCCCGGCGTGCAGCACTGCGTCCGCCGCGGCGCGAGGTTTCGGGACTCGAGGTGACGGTATCGGTTTCGTTCACGGTCATTTTCCTTTGTCGCGATAGGCATCAAGGCCCGGGTCGGCGGCAACCTGTTTCACCAACCAGTCCTCGAAGCGCTTGATCTTGGGTTTCATGCGGTGTTCGGCATTGCAGGCAAAAAGCCAGTTGTGGCGATGGGCAACGCGCAACGGGAAGGGCTGCACCAGGCGGCCCGATTTGATTTCCTCGGTGGCGAAGGGCCCGATGGTCATGGCGACGCCGCGGCCCTCGATCGCCGCCTCCTGGGCCAGGATGTAACTGTCGAAGGCCAGCCGGTCGGAGAGCTTGATGCCCTTGACGCCGGCCGCCTCAAGCCAGATGTGCCAGTCCTCCTCGGCGGTATAGACATAGAGGAGCTTGTGCTTTTTCAGATCCTGGGGCGACTTGAGGGCATTCGGGCCCTTGAGCAGCTCAGGCGAGCATACCGGCGTCAGCAGCGAGCGGAACAGCGTGCGGTAATAATGATCGGGCGAACGGTTGCGGGCGAGAATGAATCCGGCATCGACATGGGCCTCGTCGAAATCCCAGTCGAAATAGGAGGTCGACAGCCTGACCTTCATGTCGGGATAGCGTTTCTCGAAATCATGGAGCCGCGGGATCAGCCATTTGAGCGCCACGGTCACATAGACCTGCACGGTCAGCTCATTGTCGGCAGCGGGCGGGCGGAGCGCCCTTGTCTGGGCCTCGATCTGGTCGAAGGCTTCGCGGATCGCCGGATAGTAAGTGTGCCCCAATTGGGTGAGCTCAGCGCGCCTGGCATCGCGGCGGAAGAGCTGCACGCCAAGGCGCTGTTCCAGCGCCTTCACCTGGTGGCTCACCGCCGAGCGGGTGATGCCCAGTTCGCCGGCGGCCAAGCGAAAGCTGCCGCACCGGGCCGCAGCTTCGAAGGCGGTAAGCGCGCGTAAGGGCGGCAGGTCACGTCTGGGCAAAATTCTTCACCATCGGTTTGGCGCTGTGCGTTATTAACACTGGCCAATTGACCGACATAAGGGGAGTAATGGGTGAAATATTTTCACCTAATACACCGAAAACTGGGCCTTTGCACCGGGTCGCCGAAAAGGCAGATACTGCCCTCAAATCGAGGAGAATTTCCATGACTGCCGTCGAGGACCTGTCACGCCGCCGCGGCGGACGCGAAGCCCGCAAGGCGCTGCGGTCGCGCGCCATACCGATGGCCGAGGCCGCCGTGCGCCCCGGCATGGCGGGTGGCCAGTACAAGCCGCTCACCGATCATGACATGAGCCGCATCCACGAGACGGCGCTGAAGCTCCTGGAAACCGTGGGCTTCGCCCAGGCGATCCCCAGCTGCGTCGAGGCGATGACGGCGAAAGGCTGCTGGCTCAACGCCAACGACCGACTCTGCATCCCGCGCGCTCTAGTCGAGGACACGCTGGCGAATTGTGCCCGCAACTTCGTACTGCACGGCCGCGATGCCAAGCACGACATGGAGCCTTCCGGCAACCGCGTCTACTTCGGCACCGCCGGGGCCGCCGTCCACATCGTCGAGCCGGAAACCCGAACCTATCGTGAATCGCTGCTGGTCGATCTCTACGATGCCGCCCGCATCGTCGATACCTGCGAGCACATCCACTTCTTCCAGCGCTCGCTCACCGCCCGCGACATGATCACCGGCCACGACCTCGACATCAACACCATGTATGCCTGTCTGGCCGGTACCCAGAAACATGTCGGCACCAGCATGGTGGCGCCCGAGCATGTGGACGAGTGCCTGCAAATGCTGCACTTCGTCGCCGGTGGCGAAGCCCAGTGGCGCGAGCGGCCCTTCGTGTCGCAGTCGAACTGCTTCGTCGTGCCGCCGATGAAGTTCGCCGAGGATGCCTGCCGCTGCCTCGAAGTGGCGGCTCGCGGTGGCATGCCGGTGCTGCTCCTGTCCGCCGCGCAAGCCGGTGCCACCTCGCCCGCCGCCCTTGCCGGAACCGTCGTCCAGGCGGTGGCCGAATGCCTCGCCGGTCTCGTCTACATCAATTGCATCGTGCCCGGTGCGGTGGCGATCTGGGGCCCCTGGCCCTTCGTTTCGGACTTGCGCACCGGGGCCATGTCGGGAGGCTCCGGCGAACAGGCGTTGATTACCTCGGGCTGTGCGCAGATGGGGCATTTCTATAATCTGACCGTCGGTTCCGCCGCCGGCATGTGCGACTCGAAGATGCCCGACATGCAGGCGGGCTACGAAAAGGGTGTCACCGCCGGCATCTCGGCGATGACCGGCATCAACCTGATGTACGAAACCGCCGGCATGCATGCCTCGCTCCTCGGCTTCTGCCTCGAGAGCCTGTTGATCGACAACGACATGCTGGGCTCGATCAACCGCAATGTCCGCGGCATCGAAGTCACCGACGAGACCCTGTCGCTCGAGGTGATCGCCGAAGTCTGTCTGGAAGGCCCCGGCCACTATCTCGGCAGCGAGCAGACGCTCAGCCTCATGCAGAAGGAATACGTCTATCCCCATGTTGCCAACCGCATGAGCCCCAAAGAATGGATCGAGGCCGGCAAGCCCGATCTCATCGAGCGCGCCACGGCGAAGAAGCGCGAGATCCTGTCGACCTATTATCCCGACTATCTGCCCTTCGAGATGGACAAGGCGATCCGGGCGAAGCACGACATCAAGCTGTTGCGTCAGGCGATGGAACCGGGCGATCCGCGCTGGGCCAAATAATGGAGCACCCGATCCTGGCGACGATCGGGCGGGAGGGCTTCACCGCGTTCGGCTGGTTCGCACCCCGCCCCGGCGACGGGTTGCCGGAGGATACCCGCTTTGTCATCCTCATCGGCAATGCCGGGCCCCAGATGTTCCGGCGCTTTGCCCGCGAGCGCCATCCTTCCACCGATGCGCTCGACGCTTGGACCAGGGACGTGGTGAACGCCCTCGCCGCCGACCTCGGAGCTCGCCCCATCTTCCCCTTCGATAAGCCCTATCCGCCGATCCTCACCTGGGCACGGCGCGCCGGCGGCGGCCATGTCTCGCCGCTCGGCCTCAACATCCACCCGACCTATGGGCTGTGGCATGCCTATCGCGCCGCCCTTCTCTTTCCGGTGGCCTTCGACCTGCCGCCCGCCTCGGCCGGTGCGCATCCGTGCGAGAGTTGCGCCGAAAAACCCTGCCTCACCGCCTGCCCGGTCGGGGCCTTCACCACCGGGAGTTACGACACCAAAGCCTGTGCCGGTCATCTAAGGTCGGTCGCCGGCGAGCCGTGCATGGCCGCAGGCTGCCTTGCCCGCCATGCCTGCCCCGTGGGACAAGGTTTTGCCTATGCGCCAGCCCAGGCGCGGTTCCACATGCGCGCCTTCCTGGCGGCGCGACAACAGGCAGGCGACTGAATGTACGATCACATTGCCCGCAAGCTCGCCTCCGGCGACATCATTATCCTCGACGGCGGCACCGGCACCGACATCCAGCGGCGCGGCGCGCCGATGAGCGGCGAAACCTGGTGCGCCGAAGTGAACCACACGCGCCCGGAAATCGTCCAGGCAGTGCATGAGGACTACATCGGCGCCGGCGCCGAGATCGTCACCGCCAACACCTTCGCCACCAGCGCGCTCCTGTTCGATGCGCTAGGACGCAACGACGATCTGGTGACCATCGACCGGGCGGCCGTCGCCATCGCTCGCCGGGCAACGCACGGAACGCCTGTCGCGGTTGCCGGCTCGCTGTCGACCATGCGGCCGGTCATCGCCGGCAGCGACCGCACCGCCAAGCAGCGGCAGTGGCCGGAAGCGGCGGCCCGCGCCCTGTTCCGGCGCAAGGCCGAGAACCTTGCCACCTGTGGCGTCGATCTCATCATGCTGGAGATGATGCGCGATTGCGACTATTCGCTGTGGGCGACGGAAGCGGCACTTGCCACCGACCTTCCCGTCTGGGTCGGCATTTCGGTCGAACGCCGGGCCGACGGCAAGATCGCGGGCTTCGGCCGCGAAGACCAGCTGCTCGACGACGTCGCTCCGGTGCTGGCGGCAACCAAACCCGCCGTCATCTCGATCATGCACACTTCGCCCAACGACACCGACGAGGCTCTGGAGATCGTGCGCAGATCGTGGAGCGGGCCGCTCGGCGCCTATCCGGAAAGCGGCTATTTCAGGATGCCGGACTGGCAGTTCATCGACATCATTTCGCCGGCCGACCTGGTGGCGAAGTCGTGCGGCTGGCAGCGCCAGGGCGTGACGATTTTCGGCGGCTGCTGCGGCGTCGGTCCCGATCACATCGCCGCGCTGAAAACGGAGTGGTCACGATGAAAACCGGTTCCTGCCTGTGCGGCGCGGTGAAGTACGAAGTACATGGGCCCCTGCGCCCGGTGATCGCCTGCCACTGCAGCCAGTGCCGCAAGCAGACCGGCACTTATATGTCGGCAACCGCCGCCGAGGACGGCGATTTCCGCCTGACCGAGGCGCGGGGCTTGCGCTGGTACCGGTCGAGCCCTTCGGCCAAGCGCGGCTTCTGCGGCGAATGCGGTTCGGTGCTGTTCTGGAAGGGCGACGGTCTCGACAACACGTCAATCACCGCCGGCTCGCTTGACGGCCGCACCGGATTGGCGCTCGAGGGCCACATCTATTGCGCCGACGCCGGCGACTATTACGAAATCGCCGGCGGCTCCTACCGCAAGTCCCAGTGGGAGGATTAAGCCGGGCCGCCGGCCCCGATCCGCTCGAGGTCGCTGGCCAGTTCGCCATAGCCCACGAAGCGGTACTCATAGGCAAGGCCCAGTTTCTTGGCCGCCGCCATCGCCTTCTTGGCCAGATCCTCGTCATGGGTCTGGGCTAGATAGACAATCTTCGTGTAGTTGCTGAAATAGAGCGGCAGCAGTTCGGGATGGCGGTCAATCCCGAGGCCCGCCCAGATCAGCTTGTCGAAATGCCGGGCCAGATAGTCGGTCAGGAAGAACGAGGTGATGTCGTCATCGGCCTTCGCGGCAAAAGCCGGATTGCCGGAGAAGAAGGCATAGCAGTGGGGCCCGGCGATCCGCTCCACCTGCTCGTCCGCCAGCATGGCATCGAGCAATCCGCCGGTCCCGCAATCGCCATAGAGCACGAAGATCGAACGGTACTGGCCCCTGGCCTCCCGGATTTTCTCCCGCACCCCGGGCACGATCTTGCCGGGGGTGTTGTGCCATTTGGCCGGCAGGCATTGCAGGTCGAAGGCGGTCCAGCGGTTCTTCTCGATCAAGTCGACGATCTCGCGGGCCAGCGCCCCGCAGGCTATCAGCAGCACCTCGCCCTTGCCCGCCGTGAAGGCGAATTCGTCGGAGGGTTTAAGGTTGACGAGGGTCATTCGATTTCCATCCTAAGGCGATCTTCCGGCTTGTGGCCCGCCGCCGCGCGAAGAATTACGGCGGCCCGCCGGTCAAGGACGGCGTCCGGGCCAACCTGTACACGCCTTTGCCAATTCGTTCCGCGCCAAATGTAATTTGCAAGGCATCTGATTTTCTGATAGTATGATTTTTCGATAATCAGAGTAACGCCCATGACGCGAATTACGGCAACGGAAGCCGCACGCAATTTTTCCGACATTCTCAACCGCGCCCAGTATCGGGGCGAAAGCTTCGAGGTGGTGCGGGGCGGTGAAGTCCTTGCACGCATCGTTCCAGCCCAACGGAAGCGAGTTACGGTGGGAGAGTTCCGCGAACTTTGGGCCGGTCGCAAACGCCTCGACCCGGAAGACGCAATACAATTCGAAAAGGACTTTGCCGAGATCAGGGCCAGCGCTCCCGCGGCACCCTATAAATGGGACTGATCATCGATACGGGCGTTTTCATCAAGGCGGAGCGAGAGGCACGGAACGATTTGGCGCGCCTGTATCCGGCCGGGGAAGATGTCGGGCTTTGCACCATTACCGTTTCTGAACTCTACGAGGGTGTGCATCTGGCTAACAACGCGGAGCGCGCGGCCAGCCGCCGGGAATTCATCGAGCAGTTCGCGTTTGCCCTGCCCGTATTCGATTTCACCATGAATGCCGCCCTCCTTCACGCCCGCCTGCGCGCCGCCCAGCGGAAAAAGGGCAAGATGATCGGCGCCCATGACCTGATCATCGCGGCCACTGCCATGAGCCTCGGCTGGGACGTGCTGACCCTCGATGGCACCGAATTCCGCCAGGTGGAAGGTCTCGGCGTGCGCGAGGCTTGACGCGGCGGCCCTTCGCCGGCAAGGCGACGGAGCGGGACATTGTATCGTATCGGCCAAAGGCGGGGAAGGAACGGGACGGGAAGCAGGGGACATTGCTGTGATGGCCGCTGACCGCCGATGACAAGCTGGCCATGACGAGAACTGGGAATGCTGGCGCGCTTACGACGCCGCCAGCTGGTTGTGCTTCCTGGCCATGTACATCTTGGCGGTTTCGACCGCCACCGCCGCATCGCGGCAATAGGCGTCGGCGCCGATCGCCTTGGCGAATTCCTCGTTGAGCGGCGCACCACCCACCAGCACGATGTAGTCGTCGCGCATGCCCTTCTCTTTCAGCGTGTCGATCACCACCTTCATGTAGGGCATCGTGGTGGTGAGCAACGCCGACATGCCGACAATGTCCGGCTGGTGCTCGGCGATGGCGGCGAGATATTTCTCCACCGGGTTGTTGATGCCGAGATTGATCACCTCGAAGCCGGCACCCTCCATCATCATGCCGACGAGGTTCTTGCCGATGTCGTGGATGTCGCCCTTGACCGTGCCGATCACCATCTTGCCCTGACGCGGCGCGCCGGTGGCGATGAGCAGCGGACGCAGGATGGCCATGCCGGCCTTCATCGAGTTGGCGGCGAGCAGCACCTCGGGAACGAACAGGATGCCATCGCGGAAGTCGACGCCGACGATGCGCATGCCTTCGACGAGCGCTTCGGTCAGCACCTTGTAAGGAGCCCAACCCCGGCCCAGTAGAATGTGGACGGCGGCCTCCACCTCTTCTTTCAGCCCGTCATAGAGGTCGTCGTGAACCTGCTGCACCAGGTCCTCGTCGTTGAGGGAATTGAGATCGAGTTCGCCTTCATCGCTCATGGGAAATCTCCGGCCGGATCTGCGCTTCCGGGCAAGATAGTGGCAAGCCGCCGATCCGCCCTGCCCTCGGGCGACCTTCACTTGCCGGAAAGCGACGATTGAGGCAAGGGGCCGGGCGGGCTAAGAGTGACGCATTCTCACCACCCCAGGGATTGCCCAGGATGACCGAAGCTTTCGACCTGGACGCCGTGCGCGCCCAGTTCCCCGCCCTTGCCCTTGCCGACCAGGGCGTCCGCCGCATCTATTTCGACAATCCGGCGGGAACCCAGGTGCCCCGGCAGGTGATCGACCGGACCGTCGATTGCCTCATTGCCCGCAATGCCAATCTCGGCGGCTATTTCGCCACCACGCTCGCAGCGGACGCACTGGTCGCCGAAGCGCACACAGCACTCGCCGATTTTTACAATGCGGGCGCGCCCGCCGAGATCGTCTTCGGCCAGAACATGACGACGCTCACCTTCCACATGTCGCGCTGCCTCGGCAGGCGCTTCCGGACGGGTGACGAGATCGTGCTCTCCCGCATGGACCACGATGCCAATGTCTCGCCCTGGCTGCTTCTTGCTGACGATCTTGGCCTCACGGTGCGCTGGATGGATTTCGATCCCGAGACCTACGAGTTTCTGGAAGATGCCCTGCGCCGGGTGCTCAGCGACCGAACCCGCCTCGTCGCCCTGGGACTTGCCTCCAACTGCACCGGCACGGTGAACGACGTCAAGCATTTCGCCCGCGAGGCCAAGGCCGCAGGCGCGCTGGTCTATGTCGATGCGGTGCAGTTCGCGCCGCACTATGCAATCGACGTCGAGGACCTCGGCGCCGATATCCTCGTTTCCTCGGCCTACAAGTGGTTTGGCCCGCACCAGGGCATTCTGTGGGGCCGCGAAGAGTTGTTGCGTGAAACCTTCGCCTACAAGCTGCGCCCCGCCGGCAGCGAGCCGCCGCACAAGTTCGAGACCGGCACCCTCAGCCACGAAGGTATGGCCGGCTCGCTCGGCGCCATTGCCTATCTCGAGCAGTTCGGCACAGGTGCGGACCGCCCGGCCCGGCTCAAGTCAGCCTGGAATGTCCTCGCTCGGCATGAGCAGAAGATCGCGTTACGGCTGATCGAGGGCCTTCGAACCTTCAAGGGCCTGACCATCCGCGGCATCACCTCGGCCAATGCCATGCACCGGCGCGTCCCCACTGTGTCCTTCACCCTCGACGGCCATCATCCCGAGGGGCTCGCCAAGGCCTTCGCCCGCGACAACATCTTCGTTTGGTCCGGCCACAACTACGCCATCGAGCCGGTCAACCGCATGGGCCTCATGGACAAGGGCGGCGTGCTGCGCGTCGGCCTTGCCCACTACAACAGCGAAAGCGAAGTCGATGCGCTTCTCTCCGCGCTCACTCGCATCGTCAGGAACTGAGGGTAGGCCATGTCCTTCAAGCTCGGCATCATCGGCCTCGGCAAGATCGCCCAGGACCAGCATCTTCCCTGCGTGGCGAAGAACCGCGACTTCGAACTCGCCGCGGTGGTGAGTTCGCGTCGGCCCCACATGAACGTGCCGAGCTTCAAGACGCCGGAGGAGCTGTTCGCCAGCGGCATCAGGCTCGATGCGGTGTCACTGTGCATGCCGCCGGGCCCTCGCTTTGCCATCGCCCGCCAGGCCCTCGATGCCGGTCTCCACCTTCTCCTCGAAAAACCGCCGACCCCGACCATGGGCGAGCTGGTGGCGCTCATCGACTACGCCGCTACCCGCAAGCGCATCCTGTTCACCACCTGGCACTCGCAATACAACGCCGCGGTCAACGAGGCCAAGCGCCTCCTCGCCGGCAAGACCGTCGCGAAACTGCATGTCAGCTGGAAGGAGGACGTCCGCCACTGGCATCCGGGCCAGGAGTGGATCTGGGAGCCCGGCGGCTTCGGCGTTTTCGATCCCGGCATCAATGCCTTTTCCATCGTCACCAAAATCATGCCGCAGCCGATCTTCGTTGCCGCCTCTGTCCTCGAAGTGCCGTCAAATCGCGCAACTCCCATTGCTGCGAGGATCCGTTTCAAGCCGTCGCAGGGCGGTCCAGCCCTCATGACCGCCGAGCTCGATTGGCGGCAGACCGGCGAGCAAAGCTGGAACATCGATGTCGAAACCGAGGACGACCTCAGGCTCGCCTTACGCAAGGGTGGCACCGAGCTTTATCTGGATGGCGCGCTCAAACTGGCGGCCCCGTCGCAGGAGTATGAGGCGATCTACGCCCATTTCGCCGAACTCCTGAAAACTGGTCGAAGTCACATCGATCCGGCACCCCTGCAGCTCGTCTCCGACTGCCTCATGCTCGGCCGCCAGGTGGCAGGCGCAACTTTTGTCTGATTTCAGCCACCGCTTCGCCCACGGTACCCGCGGCATCGATGCGCGACCAGTACATGGCCCCCAGCGCGTAACCGAGTTGGCGATCGACGATGGCCGGGGTGGCGTCGGAAGCATCCCTGCTCCGCGCCGCGACCCGGGTCTTGAGCACCGCCGGCGGCGCCTCAAGCCACAAGCCATGGAAGCCCGCACCCTGTCGCCGCGCCAGTTCAGCCGCCGCATTGCGCTCGGCCAGATCGGCGAAGACGGCATCGAGAACGACGCTGCAACCCGCCGCTAGGGCCTTCTCCGCTCTGGCGAACATGGCGTCATAGACTTGCAAGGACGAGGTCTTCGAGTAATGTTCGGGCGCAAGCCGCTCGGTTTCGGCGACCCCGGCCAGCACCTTGCGCTCGACATCGCTGCGGATGTGGATGGCACCGCCAGCGCTCCCCACATCGGGTGCTAGATCGGCGGCAAGCGTCGACTTGCCCGTCCCGGACAGCCCGCCGATGCAGATGAGCGAAGCCCTGGGCGGCTTGAGATAGGCGATGCTGGCGCGGAAATAGTCAAGCGCAGCGCCGCGCTCATGCAGCGACCTGCCGACCGGCAATTCATGAATCAAGTCGGCGGTGACCAGCGCCCTGACCCCGGCGCGGGTCGCCAGGAACAGCGGCAGGGCCGCCAGCCCCGACAGGTCCTCGGCCTCGCGGCGCCGGTTCAGATAGTGATTGAGCACGAGGTTGGCGGCGCGGCGCCTTTCATGGCGCAGCAGGTCCATGAGCAGGAAGGCGAGATCGTAGAGCACGTCGATGGTGGCGATCTTCTCGCTGAACTCGATGGCATCGAACAAGACCGGCTTGCCGTCGATCACCACGATGTTGGCGCAGTGCATGTCGCCATGGCAGCGACGCACCAGACCCTGCTCGGTCCGCCGGTTGAGGAGCGGCGTCAGACGCTGCAGCGCATCCTCGTAAAGGGCATGAAACTCCAGAGTCTCGGCGGCACGGAAGATGTCGGGCGATGCGGTAAAGGCTTTCGACAATTGCGCCCCGAGCCGGTCCATGATGCCTGCCCCCGGGGTTTTGGCACGGGGTGCCAAGGCGTGCGCCCGAGCCGCCATCTCGGCTAGGGCCACGGCTAGATCATCGCTCATATGACCGCGATCAACCACGGCAGCGAGCACATCGCGGCCGGCGAAACGGTTCATCACCAGAACCGGCTCGCCCTCGACTTCGCTGACACCCACATAGATCTGCGGGGCGTAAGCGCGGTTCACCTCGAATTCGCGGGCGATCACCGCGCGGCGCTTTTCCAAGTTCGAGAAGTCGAGATAGGGCAGCAGCACGTCCTTCTTGATTTTGAAGGCACGGTTTGCCACCAGAAACACGTGGGCAGCGTGGGTTTCGATATGTCCCACCGGTGCGCCGGGAAAACCCCAGGTAGCACCCCTGAGAAAGCTCTCATTCATGCCGGCGAGGCTAAGCCGCCGTCGCTGAGAAAGCCTTGACGGCGATCAATTGGCGCGGCGGCGCTCGCGCCTTGCGGCACCGGCCGCCGCCGTGTCGATGCCCTTGGCCAGTTCCGACACCGGTCCCAGGCGCTGTTCGATCAGTGCCACCGAAGGACGGTCGCCCCGCGAATAGCCTTCAAGCGACTGGCGCATGGCGACCAGATGCTCGGGGCTGGTGCCGCAGCAGCCGCCGATGATCCTGGCACCGGCATCAAGGGCAATCCGCGCATAGTCGGCCATCAGATCGGGCGTGCCGGTATAGTGGATGTGGCCGTCGACATATTGCGGGATGCCGCAATTGCCCTTGGCCACCACTGCGGCGTCGGGCCGCGCCTCGGTGATGCCGAGCACGGTTGCCACCAGTTCCGAAGCGCCCACCCCGCAATTGGCGCCGATGGCCACCGGCTGGGTGGCAAGGCTGGCGGTCAGCGCCCCAAAGGCCTTAGGGGTGATGCCCATCATGGTGCGGCCGTTGGTGTCGAAACTCATAGTGGTGACGATGGGAAGCCCGGCTTTGGAAGCTCCCTCGACGGCGGCGCGCAGTTCCTCCTCCGACGACATGGTCTCGATCCAGAGAACGTCGACGCCGCCCTCCTTCAGGGCCGCGGCCTGTTCGGCGAAGGCAGCAACGCCCTCGTCATGCGACAGGGTGCCGACCGGCTCGAAGATTTCCCCGGTCGGGCCCATGGAGCCGCCGACATAGACGGGCCGTCCGGCGCTATCGGCTTCACGGCGGGCATTCTTCGCCGCGGCCATATTGAGCTCGCGCACCCGGTCTTGGGCATTGTGCAGTTTCAACCGGTGGCGGTTGCCGCCAAAACTGTTGGTCAGCACGATGTCGGCCCCGGCGGCAATGAATTCGCGGTGCAGTTCCCGCACCCGTTCTGGGTGCTCGAAATTCCACATTTCCGGGGCATCGCCCGACTCGAGCCCCATCTGGAAGTAATTGGTGCCGGTGGCCCCATCGGCCAGAAGCCAGGGACGGGTGGCAAGCGCTTCGGTGAAGGACGGACGGTTCATGGCGGCCTCGGAGCTCCGGAAAAGAATATAAAGAAGTCTTTATATGATTTTCATGGGGTTTGCCAAGCGGCAAACGCCGGTTCGGCCGTCAGAAGCGTCATCCGGGGGTTCACCAGCCAGGATTTCGGCTACTTTCCCAGGGCCTTAAGGCGGGCGAAGCTCGCCGGCCCAGTCGACCCCCGGCGCCAGTTGTTAGATGGCGAACCAGCGCACGCCCTCGGCCAGCATCAGGCTTTCGCCGCGCCGTAGAACAGCGTCACCACATGCTGGGCTTCGGCGAAGAACAGCCAGCGCTCGACCGCCGCCGCCGCCAGTGCCAGCAGGGCCGCAACAATCGACAACAGGGGCACGGGCAGCGCCAGCCACGCTGCCAGCACCGCCAGGGCCAGCAGGATCAGCACCAGGCGGCGAAGCTTCGCTGCATGCTTGCGGGCCATCGCATAGCCCATCTCGGTCTGGATGTAGTTCGTCGCCGTGTGCGGCACTTCCCACTGGCTCACCTTGCCGATGCGGCCAAGGCCGGTGGCGGCCTCGATGGTGTGGGCTTTCCCGGCCGCGTCGATTGCCTGCCAGTAGAAAAATTTCAGGAGCGCCACGAGCGCCAGCGCCACTACCGTCACCACTACCTGGAAATACTGGAGGCGTCCGAACAGGCTGGCGATCGCCGCGAGCAGCGCCGATCCCGTCGCCAGGGCGAAGCCGAGATAGACCGGCACGGTCAGCGGCTGGTTCCAGGCGCGGATGGTCGTCAGTGTCGAATATATTTTGGCCGTGCAGAACACGGTGACCGCGCACATTGCGAAAGTCAGAAGCCCCAGCGGTCCGATCAATCCCGGCGCGTCGGCAAGTCCCGACCACACGGCAGCGAAGGCCAGCGCCGGCACGTAGGTCGCAACTGCGGCAACCCCCTCGCGCGACAGCCACGACGAGCGCCATTGGGAAAAGGCCCGCCAGGCCCTTTCCGGATGGCCGAGGTGAAAAGTTGAGGACAACAGCCCCATGGTAGCCAGCGCCAGCGCCACGGCGATCGCCGTCAGCGCGAAAGCCATGGTCGAGGCCGGCCCGTGGTTGAAACCCACAAGCCCCAGGAGTGCCAGGAGCCCATAGCCGGCCCCCGAGGCTGTGGTGAACAGGATGACCGAATAGGCGGGATGCATTCTACCCTTCGAGCTTGCCGGAATGGTCGGTGGTATCGACGCGAGGTGCCGCGGCCTTGCCCGACAGCATCTTGTCGGCCCAGGCGAACAGCCGGTCGAAGGCCGAGCCGTCGCCCTCGGGCAGCGCCGCTACCTGCGCCGAACGCCCGTCCCTGCGGGCCCGCGGCGGCAAGTACTTGTTGACCGGCCTCATCCCCATCTCGGGCAACAGATCGTAGCCGCCACGCTCGGCCACCAGCTTCGACACGGCCGAGGAACTATCGCCCAGATCGCCGAAGTGGCGCGCGCCCGTCGGACAGGCCTTGACGCAGGCCGGAACGCGGTCGTCCTCGGCAAAATTCTCATTGTAGATGCGGTCGACGCACAGGGTGCATTTCTTCATCACGCCGTGGCTTGTGTCATATTCGCGCGCGCCATAGGGGCAGGCCCAGGAACACAGCTTGCAGCCGATGCAGGTGTCGGGATTGACCAGCACGATGCCGTCCTCGGCGCGCTTGTAGGAGGCCCCCGTCGGACAGACGGTGACGCAGGCCGGTTCCTCGCAGTGCAGACACGAGCGCGGAAAATGCACGATGCGCGACTGGGCCTGGCCCTCCTCCGTCACCTCGTAGCCATGGACCCTATTGAGCCACACGCCGGAAGGATCGGCGCCATAGGGATTTTTGTCGGTGAGCGGGGCCGAGTAGCCTTGCGTGTTCCACTCCTTGCACGAGGTGGCACAGGCCTGGCAGCCGACACAGGTGTCGAGATCGATCACCAGGCCAAGCTTCTTGGCGGACGGCGGCGGCAGCGAGGTCATGGCTTCCTCACTTCTCCCATGGGGAGAAGGAGGGGCCCATGCCACAAGGCATGGGAGGATGAGGGGATTAAATGCAGGGGATCGCGGCACCGCACCCCCTCACCTTCCCATTGCTGCGCAATGGGTCCCTTCCTCTCCCTGTGGGAGAGGTCAATCTTGTTCATATCGCCCTCCGCAACTTCTTCAGGACCGGAAACTGCGGGGCGCTTTCCTCCGACTGGTCCGCCGCCTTCTCGACCCTGACGCGGAGATCGTACCAGGCGGCCTGGCCGGTCACCGGATCGCTGTTGGAGTAGCGGTAGCCGCCATCGCGCTCGGGCAAGAGCTCGGAGATCAGATGATTGAGCAGAAAGCCCTTCTTCGACTCGGGTGCCGCCGCCGCCAGGCCCCAGGCATTGGACCTTTTGCCGATGGCATTCCAGGTCCACACCGTATCGGGGTTGACCCCGTCCATCAGCTTTATTTGCGCCTTGATCGCCCCCTGATGCGAGGTGACTTTCACCCAGTCGCCATCGTCGATGGCAAGCTTGGCGGCCCGCTCACGCGCCATATAGAGCCAGTTGCGCCCGACAATCTGGCGGAGCCAAGCGTTCTGCGAGCCCCAGGAATGATACATGGCCATCGGCCGCTGGGTCAGCGCATGCATGGGGAAATCCTTTTCGCTCACCCTTTCTCCCTCGAAGGGCGGATACCAGAAGGGAATGGGATCGAAGTGAGCTTCGATGCGGGCGCGATGCTCCGCCGGCGGAACAATTTTGCCGAAGCCTCGGGCCGCCAGCCGAAACTTCTGCAAGGGCTCGCAATAGAGCTGGTGGATCACCGGCTCGGGTCGGGCGATGAAGCCCATCAGCGTGGCCCAGTCAAGATAGGCCCAGTTGACATGGCGATAGTACTTCATGTGGTCGGGCAGCTCGTAGAACCAGTGGCAGTCATTGTCGATATAGTGCTGCAATTGCTCGGGGTTGGGCGTGCCGCGGCCCATGGCTTTGCCGCTGGGCCCGCGGAAGCCCGCCAATGGGCCGATGCCGGGGGCGCGCTCGTGGTTGACGATATAATCGCGATAGCCGCCGGGATAGCGGGGCGAGCCGTCGGTGCGGGTCATGCCGGGGAGGCCGAGGCGCGCCCCCAGATCGAGCAGCACGGTCTGGAAAGGTCTCACATCGCGGTCGGGCTCGACCACCGGCTGGCGGATCGAATCGGCCGGGCCGTCGGCCTCGGAGATCGGCCGGTCGAGGAGCGAAATGCAATCCCAGCGCTCGAGGTAAGTGGTATCCGGCAGGATCAGGTCGGCGTAATGCACCATCTCCGAGGCATAGGCATCGGAATAGATGATCTTGGGGATGACATAGTCGCCGGTCTTGTCGTCCTTCGCCGTCAGATACTTGAGCGTGTCCGGCACGTTCATCGCCGAATTCCAGCTCATGTTGGCCATGTACATGAACAGAACCTCGATGCCGTAGGGGTCCTTCTTGGCCGCATTGGTGATGACCATGTGCATCAGCCCATGGGCGGCCAAGGGCGCATCCCAGCTATAGGCCTTGTCGATGCGCTGGGGCCTGCCTTCGGCATCCACGAGCAGATCGTCGGGCGAAGAAACGAAGCCCAAGGGTGGGCCGGGCAACGGCGTATTGGGCCTCACTTGCCCGGGCTTCCCCGCCGGCTTCACCCCCGGCGGCGCAGGCTTGGGGAACGGCGGCTTGTAGCGAAAGCCGCCCGGCACGTCGATCGTCCCGAGAACGATCTGCAACAGGTGAATGGCCCGGCAGGTGTGGAAGCCGTTGGCATGGGCCGAGATGCCGCGCATGGCATGCATGGAAACCGGCCGGCCCAGCATCTTGGCGTGATGCCGGCCGAGATGATCCGTCCACGGAACATCAAGTTCGATTGCTTCCTCGAAGGCGACGTGCGCCAGTTCCGCGGCGATCCGCTTGATGGTGCTGGCCGGCACACCGCAGCGCTCGGAAACCTTCTCGGGCGTCCACTCGGGTGCCAGATAGCGCTCGGCGATCAGCTGGAAGCTGGTCACCACCCGGCGCCCGTCGGCGAGCTTGAACCTGCCCATCAGCTTGGGTTCCGCGTCGGGCGACAGGGCCGGCATGGGCGAGCCCGAATGGCGGTCCCAGACCAGTGCCGCACCCTGCTCGTTGCGGGCGAACAGACCGTCGTCGGCGCACCCATCGTTCTCCACCACCAGCCACGGCGAATTGGTGTAGCGGGCGAGATAGTCGCCATCGATCTTCTGGGCCGCCAGCAGCTCGTGGATCAGCGCGCCAACGAACAGCCCATCGGTGCCGGGCCGGATTCCGATCCACTCGTCGGCAATCGCCGAATAGCCGGTGCGGATCGGATTGAGCGACACGATCTTGGCGCCGCGTTCCTTCAGTTTCCCCAGCCCCGCCTTGATCGGGTTCGAGGCATGGTCTTCGGCCACGCCGAACAGCAGGAAATACTTGGTGTGCTTCCAGTCGGGCTCGCCGAATTCCCAGAACGAGCCGCCGAAAGTGTAAAGTCCGGCGGCGGCCATGTTGACCGAGCAAAAGCCGCCGTGGGCGGCATAGTTGGGGGTGCCGAACTGCGCCGCCCACCAGCCGGTGAGCCCCTGGCTCTGGTCGCGCCCGGTAAAGAAAGCCAACTTCCTGGGATCGGAATTGCGCACCTCGGAGAGCCACAGGGTGGCGGTGCGCAGGGCCTCTTCCCATTCGATCTCGCGGAATTCGCCAGCGCCGCGCTCGCCCACCCGGATCAAGGGCTTGGTGAGCCTTGCCGGCGAATAGTGCTGCATGATGCCCGAGGCACCCTTGCCGCAAATCACGCCTTTGTTCACCGGATGGTCGCGGTTGCCCTCGATATATCTTACGGTGCCGTCCTTCAGATAGACTTTGATCCCGCAGCGGCAGGCGCACATGTAGCAGGTGGTGGTCTTGATCTCGTCCCAGGTCTTGGGCGAAGTGGCGACGGCGGGTTCGGACATGGCGGCCTGTGGCGTGTCGATTGCGACTTACCTTACAGGGCCGGTTGGTCCTATCATAGGTCCAGAGCGCTTATTCACAGGGACCAAATTGCGCGACTGGCTCGTTCACATAAGGCGGAGCGAATACGCAAGCCTGCAGACGCAGATCAGGGAGGCGCTGGTCTCGGCGATCCTCGACCGCCAGATCGGCCGCGACGAGGCGATCCCGTCGACCCGAAGAATGGCGAAGAGCCTTGGGGTCTCCCGCAACACCGTGGTGCTCGCCTATCAGGGGCTGCTCGACGACGGCTACCTGGTGGCCCGCCAGCGCTCGGGCTATTATGTTGCCGACAAGGCGCTCGAAGGTGCCACCACCCCCCAGAAATCAGCGGCGAAACCGCGCGAGCCGCGCGCCGGCCTCGACTGGCAGGCCCGCCTTGTCAAGGACCCGGCTGCCCAGGAAAACATTTCGAAACCCCTCGACTGGCAGAGCTACGCCTATCCCTTCATCTACGGCCAGGTCGATCACAACCTGTTCCCGCTGGCCGAATGGCGCGACTGCTCTAGGCAGGCGCTGGGCAAGAAGTGGCTCGGCTCCTGGACCAACGACACCTGGGCTTCCGACGATCCGCTCCTGGTCGAGCAGATCAGGCGCCGCATCCTGCCGCGCCGCGGCATCATGGCGAGCGACGAGGAGATCCTGGTCACCCTTGGCGCCCAGAACGCGCTCTATCTGCTCACCAGCCTGCTCGCCGGTCCCGACACGCGGATCGCCATGGAGGAACCGGGCTATCCCGACATGCGCAACATCTTCCGGCTGCGCAGCCGGAGCGTGGCGCTGGTGCCGGTCGACGAACACGGCCTCACTCTGGGAGCCGAGCTCGATACCGCCCAGATCGTCTTCGTCACACCGAGCCACCAGTTCCCGACCACCGCCACCATGCCGCTCGAGCGCCGCATGGAGCTCTTGAAGCTCGCCTCGCAGCGCGACTTCATCATCATCGAGGACGACTACGAATTCGAGACCAACTATGTGAACGAGCCCTGCCCGGCCTTGAAATCGCTCGATGACGAGGGCCGCGTCATCTATGTGGGGTCGCTCTCCAAGACGCTGTTTCCGGGCTTGCGCCTCGGCTTCATGGTGGGGCCGAAAAAGCTCATCGCCGAGGCGCGGGCGCTGCGCCGCCTGATGGTGCGGCACGCTCCTAACAACAACCAGCGCACCGCCGCCTTGTTCTTGTCGCTCGGCCACCACGACACGCTGATCCGCCGCCTGCACCGGGCCTACCGCAGCCGCTGGGAGGTAATGGGGGCCGCCCTGCAGAAGCACCTACCGAAGGCCAGCCGCATGCCGACCTTCGGCGGCACCAGTTTCTGGGTGAAGGGTCCCGCCCGCCTCGACAGCGAGGAGCTGGGCAAGGCGGCAGCCGCCAAGGGCATACTGATCGAGCCGGGGCGAATCAATTTCGGCAACCCCAATCCACCGCGCAATTACTTCCGCCTGGACTTCTCCTCGATCGACGAGAACAAGATCGAGCCCGGCATCGGCGAACTTTCCCGCCTTATCGCGGGCCGGCGCGATTAAGTGATCAGACCGGCTTGAGCTTGAAGCGCAGCAACCAGATTTTTCCGGTGAGAAAGCCCATGGCTGAGAGCTTGAGATAGCGCTCGTAACGCTGAACCTGATCGGGGCCGACGAGGGCTACGGCCTCGGCCCGGCGGGCCCGCAGGTTGCGCGCCCAGATTTCACAGGTGCGCGAATAATCCATGCGGTCGTTGCGGACCATGACGATCTCGAACAGTCCGTCGCAGGCAATCACGATCTCTTCGAGCCGCGGCAGGTCCGATTCGGGAAAGATCTGGCTCATCAACGCCACATTGGGATCGTCGCGGCGCAGGCTGCCATAGGCAATGGTCTGCAGCGACATCGCACCTTGCGGGTTGAGCCAGCGGCGGCAATGGCTGAAAAAATCGCGGTAGATGGCGATCTTGGCGGCGGCATCGTCGGCGGGCTTGGTGAAATGCTCAAAGGCACCGATCGAGATAATCGAATCATAGAGCGCGGCGGGCTGGTGCTGCTGCCAATTCTCGACGCGGATCTCCAGCCGAGGATTGCCTTCGGCAGTAACAAGGTCAGCCTGGGCCTTGGACAGCGTCAGGCCGACGCCACGCTCGACCTGGGCCAGTGCTGCGCAGGCCTCGAGTGTGGCTCCCCAGCCGCAACCCACGTCCAATACCGAACGCGCCTTGGCGACCTCGGCCGATTGCAAGTGCCAGGCAATCTTCGCCTTCTGTGCGGCACCAAGATCGCACGGATCATCCGGACCATCCCACAGGGCGGCTGAATAGGTCAGGCTCTCGTCGAGCCACAACTTGTAGAATTCATTGCCGACATCGTAATGCGCCTGGATTGCTGCTTCTGAGGCTCCGGCAGTCTTGGTCTCTCCCGCTGACACAGGCTTCTCCATGCTGTTGGCAAGGGCATTTGGCTGCCCCGGCAGCGGCAGGTCAAGGAATTTGGCGCGCCATTCAATCGAACTCTACCCTCGGCTTCCGGGTGCCCTGCGGTCATGCCAGCGCTTTCGACGCCGACTGCGACATCGGCGACATTGGCGGGCCGACATAGGCCGCAATAGGATTGTTGTGTCTGTCAGTAAGCAATGGGCAGCGAGGGATGTAGATCGAATGGCTGTGGTCGAACAAGACTCGCCTTACCACGTGATCGGTGGCGAGGAAGGCGTTCTGCTTCTGGTGAAGACGTTTTACGACATCGTCGAAAGCGATCCCATTGGTGCTCCGCTCGTCACCATGCACAATCGTGGCCACGGGCTGGCCCATGCGCGCCAGGCCCAGTTCGAATTTCTGTCGGGTTTTCTTGGCGGCCCCCAGCTCTACGTTGAGCATCACGGCCATTCCAATGTCCGCAAGATGCACGAACATCTGGAGATCGTCCCAGTCGAGCGCGATGCCTGGCTGAACTGCATGGACAAGGCACTCGCAGCCCTCCCTGTCCCGGAGGCGATGCACCGGCTCCTCATGTCACATTTTTCCCGGGTTGCCGGAGTGCTGACGACAAAGTCGTCGTGACGCTGGGTGGGACGCCTGACATGCGCAAGCAACAGCCCAACTCGGCGCGTGGCACTCGGCTTACCCCTTCCCGCCGGAGCGCCGACGTTCTATGGCTCGCTCATGGGCGGGGCGCATCGCGACAACCGGCTATTGGCCATTCTCTGCATTCTCGGGGCGGTGGGATTTTCCTCGACCCAGGACGCCATCACCAAGTCGCTGTCGGGGCAATTCGCCGCCTACGAGACGGTCATTTTCCGCTGCCTCGGCTCGCTGCCGGTGCTGATCGTGCTGTTGGCCCGGACTGTCGGCTTCCGGTCCCTGGCGACGCCGCTGCTTGCCCGCGTGCTGCTGCGTTCGCTCATCCTGTGCGGCGGCTACTTTTCCTTCGTGCTGGCGATCGCCGCCATGCCGATCGCCAATGGCGTTGCCATCTATTTCACCATGCCGTTCTTCGTGGCGGGGCTTGCCGGTCCGATGCTCGGCGAGCATGTGCGGCTGCACCGCTGGCTGGCCATCGTCGCAGCCTTCCTCGGCGTCCTGGTGATCGTCAGGCCGGGGGCCGGGGTGTTCGAGCCGGCGGCACTCTTCGCCCTCCTCTCGGCCTTTCTCTATGCGGTCGGCCAGATGTACGGCCGGCCTTTGGCCCAGCAGATTTCGCCGACGATCATCGCCATGTGGCAGAACACCGTCTATTTCTCGGTGGCGCTCCTCCTGGCGATTCTGTTCAACAGCTTCGACTTCGGTTTCCTCACCCACAAGAGCCTGGTGTTCCTGTCGAGGCCCTGGGTCAGCCCCGGCTTCGCCGACCTGCTGGTCATGCTGACGAACGGTCTCTTGGCCGCCGTCGGCATGGTGCTGTTCATCTTCGCCTACAAGTACGGCGAAACGAATTTCGTGGCACCTTTGGAATATTCGGCGATGATCTGGGCCATGTCCTACGGCTTCCTGGTATTCGGCGACCGACCAGACCGCTACATGTTGGCCGGTGCGGCGGTGGTGGTCGCCGCCGGCATCCTGATGGTCTGGCGCGACCGCCAATTGGACCGCGCCATCGCCGCCTGACACTCTCAGACCGGATAGCCGGCCCAGGCCTTGACGGTGCGGAGTGCCAGCGACGACTGGATGCGCTGCACCCCGGGTAGCCTGGAGATGCGCGAGCGGTGGATGCGCTCGTAGTCGGCGGCGTCCACCGCCACGACCCGCAAGAGATAGTCGAACTGGCCGCTCATCAAATGGCATTCGAGAATTTCCGGCACCCGCTGCACCGCCTTCTCGAAGCGCTCGAAGGCTTCCTCGGTCTGGGCCTGAAGCGACACCTCGACGAAGAACTCGTTGGCCAGGCCGAGCGCGGTGCGATCGAGATTGGCGGCATAGCCGGTGATCGTGCCAGCCTCCTCCAGAAGCTTCACCCGGCGGTGGCAGGAGGAGGCCGAAAGGCCGGCCTTGGCGGCGAGCTCGGCTACCCCCTGCTGGGCGTTCTTCTGCAGCTCGGACAGAATTAACTTATCGATCTTGTCGAGATTTAGCGCGTTCATTCGTTAATTCCTGCCAGAAATCGAATAAAATATCAATGCTGCAGTGCTCTGGCTACCGCTTCGGAAATTCATTCGAAGCCGGTTGCGCTATTCTCCCGCCATCAAGGGAGAGACTTCCATGCTCATCGGCGTTCCGAAGGAAATCAAGAATCACGAGTACCGGGTCGGTATGACGCCCATCTCGGTGCGCGAGGCCGTGCGTCACGGCCACAAGGTCTGGGTCGAGGCCAATGCCGGTGCTGGCATAGGTGCTGCCGATGCCGACTACGCCCAGGCCGGCGCCACCATCATTGCGAGCGCCGAGGAAATCTTCGCCAAGGCCGAGATGATCGTCAAGGTGAAGGAACCCCAGGCGGTCGAGCGCAAGATGCTGCGCGAGGGTCAGATCCTCTATACCTATCTCCACCTCGCTCCCGATCCGGAACAGACCAGGGACCTGATCAAGTCGGGTGCCGTGTGCATCGCCTATGAGACCGTCACCTCGGCCCGCGGCGGGTTGCCGCTGCTTGCCCCCATGTCGCAGGTGGCGGGGCGCATGTCGGTGCAGTCGGGTGCCCATTGCCTGGAGAAGGCCCAAGGCGGCCGTGGCGTATTGCTCGGCGGCGTTCCCGGTGTTGCCCCCGCCAAGGTCGTGATCCTCGGCGGCGGCGTGGTCGGCACCAATGCCGCGGCGATGGCGCTGGGCCTCGGCGCCGATGTGACGGTGATCGAGAAGTCGACCGATCGCATGGAAGAGCTGGTCGGCCGCTTTGGCACCCAGCTCAAGACGCTTTATTCGACGCTGGGGGCGGTGGAAGACGAATGCGCCTTGGCCGATCTGGTGATTGGCGGAGTCTTGATCCCAGGGGCTGCCGCCCCCAAGCTCGTCACCCGCGCCATGCTCAAGGACTGGAAGCCCGGTTCAGTGCTGGTCGATGTTGCCATCGATCAGGGCGGCTGCGCCGAGACCTCGAAGGCAACAACCCACTCCGATCCGACCTACGTGGTCGACGGCGTTATCCATTATTGCGTCGCCAACATGCCGGGTGGTGTCGCCCGCACCTCGACGTTTGCGCTCAACAACGTCACCCTGCCCTTCGCGCTAGCCATCGCCAACAAGGGCTGGAAGAAGGCGCTGGCCGACGATCCGCATTTGCGCAATGGCCTCAACGTCGCCGGCGGCAAGGTCACCTATCGGGCCGTTGCCCAGGATCTCGGCTACGACTACTACGCCGCCGACAAGGCGCTCGCCGCCTGATCGATCCCGTTTCCTCCCAAGACTCGATGCCCGGGTGCAAGCCCGGGCATTTTTATATGCGGCGGCGGCGGGTGACCCGGTAGTAGATCGAGCGGGCGAATTCGCGGGCCGCCCGTCGAACCCTTTCGGCGGCGACGATCACTGCAAAACGCCAGGCCGGAAGATCGGGTCCCGCCACCAGCACATCGGCCACGGCAATGCGGTCGCGCCACAGATGATCGATCATCGGATGACCGGGAATGGCGCAGGAATCGACCTGGGTGATGCCTGTCTCGGCGAAGATTGCCCGGGTCGCCTCGAGCATCAGCTGCACGCCCGGCGAATATCTGGAGAAGGCCTCGTCATAGGCGATCTTGCCGAGCCAGATCTCGCCTCGTTCCGCCACGCCGAAGAGCCCGGCGATCATGTGGGCGTCGAAGCGCAGGGCCCAGAAGCGCAAGGCCCCGGAGCGGTGCAGATTGCAACAAAGTTCGGTAAAAGCCGCCACGACCTCCGCCCGGCACTTGAGAGCCGTGCCGCGCCGGCCTTTCCAGCCGGAAGCTTCAAGGTCAAGGAAGTCAGCGGCCCAGGCCGCTGGATCGTCGCCCGTCGCGATGGCCTCGAACCGCAGCACCCCCGTCTTGGCGAGCCGCTTCTGGTGCCTGGTCAGATACTTGCGGCGCCGGGCATCGAAATTGGCTAGAAACCAACCGTCAAACGTCCCGGCGGGCCGGAGAGCCGCCCGCTCCCAGCGATCCACAATGGCTAGGTGGCCGGCGGCTGTTTCGAGAGCGTCCCGGAACGGGCCATGGATGGGAATACCGCGCAACAGCAAGGGGGCCCGCTCCCGGCGCAGTAAGGCACCGATCGCCTCGGGTGCCCGGTCGCGATCGATATGGGCGAGCCCCGAAATGCTGATCGGCGTGACCCAGCTTTCAAGCAGCCTGGGGAACCCCCGGCGGCGCCTGACCGGAAGCGCCAGCAGCAATTCGCCATCGCACTCGACACTTGCCAGTTCCGCCTCACCCGTATGGGCCATGAGCGGCAGCATGATGTCCGGCCGGTTGAGCCCCGCCGGAACCAGGGCCCGGCCCGCCAGCGCGGTCCAGGCCTCGCCAGATCGCTGCGGATCGGCTGTGAGTCGAGCCTCAAGAAATTGCCAATGTGCCTTGAGCATGGGCGCATCGCTGCAAGCCCGGTGCCAAACTCGCGACAAATGCAAAAAGCCGGACAAAAGCCCGGCTTTTTCAATGAATTAACGTCTGTTTCAGGTGTCGGACTTGGCTGCCAGCACCTGCCGACCGCGATACATGCCGGTCTTGAGATCGACATGGTGGGGGCGATGCAGTTCGCCCGACTTCTTGTCCTCGACCCAGGTGACGGTCGCCATCTTGTGGCCGGAACGGCGCATGCCGATGCGGCTTCTAGTCATTTTCTTGCGGGGAACGGCCATTTGACGAAACTCCATGGGGAACGGGGCTTGGCGGCCCCATTTCGGTTGGCGCGGCTTATAGCCAAGCTCAGCGGTCAAGACAAGCGAGATAGGGACCCATGCCGTTCATGCGGATCAGGATGCGGTTGGCGATCGCTGCGACGCCGCGCGACGGTTTACCGGCATTGCGCTTGATCGGGTTGGGCAGCACCGCCGCCAGAAGAGCTGCCTCGCGCCGGGTGAGCTTCGCCGCCGGCTTGTTGAAATGGTAGCGGGCGGCGGCCTCGGCGCCATAGACGCCCGGCGCCCATTCGACGATGTTGAGATAGATTTCGGCCATGCGCCGCTTCGACCAGACGAGGTCCATCCAGAGCGCCAGCGGAATCTCCAGCCCCTTGCGGATGAAGAAGCGCCCGTCCCACAGGAACAGGTTCTTGGCGGTCTGCATCGGGATGGTGCTGGCGCCGCGGATCGGGGCTTCGCTGGCGTCGAGGGCATCGTCCACCACCCCCTGCACCTCGATCCAGTCCACCCCATGGTGTTCGCAGAAGCGAGCGTCCTCCGAGGTAATGACCGCCTTGGCAAGCCACGGCGACATTTGGTCGAGACTGACCCAGGTCTTGTCGATGCCGTTGCCGGAAAGGGCGCGGAGCAGCATCACGTTGGAGAAAGGCGGGGCCACGAAAGCGTAGATCAACGTCATCACCAGCGGCCAGGCGACGAGGATCGCCACCAGCCAGATCAGGCGGCGCAACCATTTCCGCCAATTGCGCTCACTGGTCCGGACCGGTGCTGCCAGCGGAACGTCCTCCGCTACTGGTTGAGTTTCCGTGGTCATGGTCTAATGAAGCGCCTGTAGCACATGGAGAAAGTCTTGTCCTTCCTGGACAACCTTGCGGCCTGCGGAAGCGCCACCGAGGCGCTCCTTGACCGGCTCCTGCCGGCCGAGGGGGCCGCATCGCGCCGCCTCGTCGAGGCCATGCGCTATGCCGCCCTGGGGACCGGCAAGCGGCTCCGGCCCTTTCTCGTCACCCGTTCGGCCGCCCTTTTCGACGTGGCCGAGGCCCAGGCGCTCATGACTGCTGCCGCACTCGAATGCGTCCACTGCTATTCCCTCGTCCACGACGATCTGCCGGCCATGGACGACGACGATCTGCGGCGCGGGCGGCCGACGCTGCACCGGGCCTTCGACGAGGCGACTGCCATCTTGGCGGGTGACGCGCTTCTGACCTTCGCCTTCGAAATCCTCGCCCGCCCCGAAACCCATGCCGATCCCACGGTGCGCCTCGATCTGGTGTCTCACCTCGCCAAGGCTTCCGGCAGCGACGGCATGGTCGGCGGCCAGATGCTCGACATGGCGGCAGAAATGCCGGAGCTCGCCGACATTATCCGCACCCAGTCGCTCAAGACCGGCGCCCTGTTCGGCTTTGCCTGCGAAGCGGGAGCCATCCTCGGCCGGGCCGACCCCGGACCCCTTCGTCAGTATGCGGAGAATATCGGGCTTGCCTTCCAGATCGCCGACGACGTGCTCGATGTCGAATCAACCCCTGCCGATCTCGGCAAGGCGACCCAGAAGGACCAGGCCAGGGGCAAGGCGACCTTCGTCGATCTCCTCGGGCTTGCCGGCGCCAAGGCCCGCGCCGCGAGCCTCGCCGACGCCGCCATCGTGGCACTTTCCGGCTATGGCTCCCTGGCCGAACCCTTGCGCGAGGCGGCCCGCTTCATGGTAGCACGCCGCCGCTAGCTCCCGCCAACAGCGCCATGACGTTCCGGGCGATCGTTAGCTCCTCGTTGGCCGGCACCACATGCACCCGGTCGTCAGCCACGTTCAACCATTTGAGATGGGAGAGGATGCGGGCCCGCACCTCGCCGGCATTTTCGCCGACGCCACCGGTGAAGACGATGGCATCGAGCCCACCAAGCGCCGGAATGAGCGATGCGGCGTGGCGGGCCGCCGAATAGCAATAGTAGTCGACCGCCTCGGCCGCTTCGGGCCGGTCACTGGCCAGCAGGACGCGCATGTCGGCCGAGATGCCGGAGAGACCGAGAAGCCCGCTTCTCCGGTAGAGCAGGTCTTCCAACTGGTCGAGCGACAGATGATCGTCGCGCATCAGCGCCACCAGCACGCCCGGATCGATCGATCCGGTGCGGGTCCCCATCACCAGCCCGTCGGCGGTCGAAAACCCCATGGTGGTGGCAACACTCCGGCCGTCGAGGATGGCGCACATCGAGGCCCCCGATCCGAGATGCGCCGCGAGCAGCTGCCGCGGCAGGGATTTGCCCGTTACTTGCGGCAGGGCCTCGACCACATGCTGATAGTTGAGCCCGTGGAAGCCGTAGCGCCGGTAGCCCCGGTCGAAATACTCTCGCGGGATCGGCAGCCTGGTCGCCAGTTCCGGCTGGGTCGCATGGAAGGCCGTATCGAAGCAGGCGATATGCGGAACATCCGGTGCGATCCGCCGCATCTGGCGGAGAGCGCCGAGGCCGAAGGGCAAATGCAGCGGCGCCAGCGCCCTCAGCTCATCGAGCTCGTGCTGAATGCGGTCGTCGACGCGAATGGGGCTCACATATTTGGTGCCACCGTGGACGATGCGGTGGCCGATGCCGGCGAAGAGTGCAGGCTCATGAGCCTTGTCGGTCAGCCACTCGGCCACATAGTTCTGCGCATCCCACAGGGTGCCGATGTCGGGCAGCGTCCTCGTTTCCTCCCCGCCCACCTCAAACCTCGTCGCCGTCCCAATACCGGCGACCTGGCCCTTCAGCACCTGCGATGTCCCATCGAACACCGCAAATTTCAGCGACGACGACCCGGCATTGAGAACGAGGATCGAAGGCATCAGGCACTCTTCTGGGGGTGCATATCCTTGGCGTCGATGCCGGCGATGGCGACGGGTTTCTTCATGGCGTCGCGGCGGAAGGGCTCGCCCAGTTCCTGGTTGATCATCGCCTCGATGAGTGTGGTCTTCTTGTGCTTCATCTGGTCGTCGATGGCTTTGGCAAGCCCATCGCGAAGCTCGTCCATGGTGCGCGCCACCACGCCCTGGAGCCCGCAGGCCCGGGCGATGCCGGCATAGGAGACGTCAGTATCGAGTTCGGTGCCGACGAAATTGTCGTCATACCATAGCGTCGAGTTGCGCTTTTCCGCACCCCACTGATAGTTGCGGAACACCACCATGGTGATCGCCGGCCATTCGGACCGCCCGATGGCGGTCAATTCGGTCACCGCGATGCCGAAGGCGCCATCGCCGGCAAAGCCGACGACCGGCACATCGGGGCAGCCGATCTTGGCGCCGACAATCGACGGCAGCCCATAGCCACAGGGGCCGAACAGGCCGGGCGCCAGATATTTCCGGCCCGCCTCGAAGGTCGGGTAGGCATTGCCGATGGCGCAATTGTTGCCGATGTCGGAAGAGATGATGGCCTCTCTCGGCAATGCCGCCTCGATGGCGCGCCAGGCCATGCGCGGGCTCATCCAGTCGGGCTTGGCCTTGCGGGCGCGCTCGTTCCAGGTGGTGCCGGGATCGTCCTGCTCATGGTCCATGCTGGAAAGCTGCTGGGCCCAGCGCGACTTCGTCGTGGCGATCAGCGCCTTGCGGTCGGCGCGGGCCCCATCGCCGGCGGCTGGCGAGAGCTTGGCGAGAAGCCCCTCGGCCACCTTCTTCGCATCTCCCACGATACCGACGGCCACCTTCTTGGTGAGGCCGATGCGGTTGGGATTGATGTCGACCTGGATGACCTTGGCGTCCTTCGGCCAATAGTCGAGGCCATAGCCCGGCAGCGTCGAAAAGGGATTGAGGCGCGTGCCCAGCGCCAGAACCACGTCGGCCTGCTTGATGAGCTCCATCGCCGCCTTGGAACCGTTGTAGCCCAAAGGCCCGGCAAACAGCGGATGCGAGCCGGGGAAGGCATCGTTGTGCTGGTAACCGACGCAGACGGCCGCATCGAGGCGTTCGGCGAGCTTCCGGGAAGCGGAGATCGCCCCGCCGATCACTACGCCCGCGCCATTGAGGATCACCGGGAATTTTGCCTCGGAGAGAAGCTTGGCCGCCGCCGCGATCGCATCCTCGCCGCCAGCCGGCCGCTCGAACTCGATGATCGCTGGAAGCTCGATGTCGATCACCTGGGTAAAGTAGTCGCGCGGCATGTTGATCTGCGCCGGAGCCGAAAGCCGCCTGGCATTCATGATGACGCGGTTCAAGACTTCCGCCACGCGCGAGGCATCGCGCACCTCTTCCTGATAGCCCACCATGTCCCTGAACAGGGCCATCTGTTCGACTTCCTGGAAGCCGCCCTGGCCGATGGTGCGGTTGGCGGCCTGCGGCGTCACCAGCAGGAGCGGGGTATGGTTCCAGTAGGCGGTCTTGACCGCGGTTACGAAATTGGTGATGCCCGGTCCGTTCTGGGCGATCATCATGCTCATCTTTCCGCTGGCGCGGGTGAAACCGTCGGCCATCATGCCGCCCGAGCCCTCATGGGCGCAGTCCCAGAAGGTGATCCCCGCCTTGGGGAACAGATCCGAGATCGGCATGAAGGCCGATCCAATGATGCCGAAGGCATGTTCGATCCCGTGCATCTGCAGGACCTTCACAAAGGCTTCCTCGGTCGTCATTTTCATGGGCGTGTCCTTCGGCAAAGGCTGTGGATGCTGCCTCACTACGCTAGCACCTGGTTCCATGGCAGCGCCAGTTCCGCCCGACCGACCCCGCCAGCCTGTCTGATCCCGTTTTGGTTGCCGCAGCAAGCCAAGCCGGGGCAGCACCTAGCGCTTTACCTCGATCTCGATGAAGGCATATTCCGTGTCATTGGCGTTTATGACGTCGTGCTCCACGCCCTCATTGCGGAAGTAGGGAACCCCCTTCTTCATCTCGGCGAAACTAATGCCTTGCTTGGTCTCGAGCTTCACTTTGCCGTCCATCAAGGGCACCACCACATAATCATGCCCATGCCGGTGCCAGCCGGTATTGGCGCCGGGCGCGAAGCGGTATTCGGTGACGATCACCCGGTCGTTGTCGATGAAGACGGTGGCCCTGGCGGTTCCGGACATTGGCAGTTTCCTTTCGCTGACAGGAACTTGCGGGAAAACTGGCAATTCGTGCAAGCATGTTATATTATAACATCATGCTCTTCCCCAATCCCCAGCACGATCACGCCCACTGCACCGCCGACCTGATCGCCCGGGCCGAGTTCACCTGTGCGAGGCGGGGCTCCAAGCTAACCCATCAGCGCCGCGACGTGCTGGCCTGCGTGGCCCGGAGCCACGCCGCCGTCGGCGCCTATGACATCATCGACCGCATGGCCGAGCACGGCACCAGACCCGCACCCATCACCGTCTACCGGGCGCTGGAATTCCTCGAGGCCCACGGCCTCATCCATAAGATCGAAAGCCGCAATGCCTTCGTTGCCTGCTCGCACTCCCATGACGGGCTGCCGGCAGCACTCCTCATCTGCGAGATCTGCGGCACCGTGGCCGAACTCGACGCCGGTGCCGTCACCGCCCAACTGTCGCTCGCCGCCGCGGCGCAAGGGTTCCGAGCCGCCCATACAGTCATTGAGATGGCCGGCACCTGTGGTGCCTGCGCGGGGGGTGCCTGACATGCTGAAGGCCCAAGGTGCGCTGCTCAGTTCGCGCGATGCAACGCTGGTGATCGGCGGGAGAACCATCCTCGATCAGGTCAACATCGACGTGCGCTCGGGCGAGATCGTCACCGTCATCGGACCCAACGGAGCAGGCAAGTCGACGCTGGTGCGCTGTATGCTGGGGCTGCAACCCTTGACCTCCGGCAAGATCGTGCGTCGGGCCAAGCTGCGCGTCGGCTATGTGCCGCAGCGCTTTCCCTTGACCCCCAACGTGCCGCTCGATCTCCGGCGGCTTTTGTCGCTCACCTTGAAACCCTCCGAAACCGAGATCGACCAGGCGCTGGCGGAGACCGGCATTGGTCATCTCAAGGGGGCGAGCGTTTCATCGCTCTCGGGCGGCGAATTGCAGCGGGCGCTGCTGGCCCGGGCGCTTTTACGCAAGCCGGAAATCCTGGTCCTCGACGAGCCGGTGCAGGCCGTCGACTTCCTCGGCGAAACCCGGATGTACGAACTGATCTCGGCCATTCGCAAGCACCATGGCTGCGGCATCCTGATGGTCAGCCACGATCTTCACATGGTGATGGCCGAGAGCGACCATGTCGTCTGCCTCAACGGCCACGTGTGCTGCGAAGGCGGCCCGATCAAGGTGCAGCAGGACCCGGAATTCGCCAAGCTGTTCGGACCGTCGGCGGCGCGCATGATCGCCGCCTACACCCATCACCACGACCATGACCATGAGAGCCATGACCATCACCTTCACCACCAAGATCACAAGCACTGAACCCTCCTTCTCCGCGAAGCGGGGAGGGTGGCTGAGCGAAGCGAAGCCGGGTGGGGCCCGTGCTTGATATTCTCGCCGAACCCTTCTTCCAGCGCGCCATTCTGGCAGGCCTCGGCATTGCCCTGGTGGCGGGACCAGTTGGCTGCTTCATCGTCTGGCGGCGCATGGCCTATTTCGGCGAGACCCTGGCGAATTCCGGCCTCTTCGGCGTCGGGCTGGGCCTGATCCTCGGCGTCAGCCTGACACTCGGCGCCGTCGTTGTCGCCGTGGCGACCGCGCTCCTGCTGCTGGTCCTCAGGAAGCAGCGGGCCCTCGCCACCGACACTCTCCTCGGCATCCTGTCTCATACCGCCCTGGCGCTCGGCCTCATCACCGTGGGTCTCGTTACCGGGGCCGCCTCCAACAACATGGAGCTCCTGTTCGGCGACATCCTCACGGTGACGACGACCGACGTGATGATCGTCTGGGGCGGCGCCATACTGGTCCTCGCCATGCTGACCTTCCTGTGGCGCGATTTGATCGCCATTTCGGTCCATGAGGAACTGGCCCGGGCCGAGGGCGTTCAAGTCGAGCGCGTCGAGCTGGGATTCATTCTCCTCATCGCGTTGATGACGGCGATTTCCATGAAGATCGTCGGCCTCCTCCTCATCACCGCCCTTCTGGTCATCCCCGCCGCCGCGGCCCGTAGGCTCGCCGCAACGCCTGAACGCATGGCGGTGGTGGCAGCGATGATCGCCGGCCTTGCGGTGCTGGGAGGCCTCGCTCTGTCGGCCACCGCCAATACCATTTCCGGGCCGTCGGTCGTGCTGGCGGCGGGCCTGCTCTTTGTCTTGACGCTCGCCAAGCGGCAGACCAATTAGCCGCCATGAGTTATTCCGCCATCACCTCGCGACGGGTCTCTATCCCGGTGAACGTGGGCGCCGTTACCGTGGGCGGCAGGGCTCCGGTCGTCGTCCAGTCGATGACCAATACCGATACGGCCGATGTGGCCGCGACCGCCCGCCAGGTGGCGGAGCTGGCCCAGGCCGGATCGGAACTGGTGCGCGTCACCGTCGACCGTGACGACTCCGCCAAAGCCGTTCCCCACATCCGCGAGGCGCTCGACCGTCTGGGCGTCGCCGTGCCGCTCATCGGCGATTTCCACTACAACGGCCACACGCTCCTTGCCGATCATCCGGCCTGTGCCGAGGCGCTGGCGAAATACCGCATTAATCCCGGCAATGTCGGCTTTAAGGAAAAGAAGGACCGCAACTTCTCGATGATGATCGAGACGGCGCTCCGCTTTGCCAGGCCCGTCCGCATCGGCGTCAACTGGGGCTCGCTCGACCAGGCGCTGTTGACCCACCTCATGGACCTGAACTCGAAATCGCTCTCGCCAACCACGACGCGCCAGGTGATGCACGAGGCGGTGGTGCAGTCGGGGCTCCTATCGGCGGCCCGCGCCGAGGAGCTGGGGCTTCCTCGCGACAAGATCGTCATCTCGGCCAAATGCTCCGAGGTGCAGGACCTGATCGCCGTCTATCGCTCGCTTGCTGCCCGCAGCGACTACGCACTGCATCTGGGGTTGACCGAGGCCGGCATGGGATCCAAAGGCATCGTCGCCTCGACCGCTGCGCTCGGCGTCCTGCTCCAGGAAGGGATCGGCGATACCATCCGCATTTCACTGACCCCCGAACCCGGTGGCGATCGCAGCCGCGAGGTGACGGTGGCCCAGGAAATCCTGCAGACGATGGGTCTCCGCAGCTTCGCCCCCATGGTCATCGCCTGTCCAGGCTGCGGGCGGACCACCTCGACGGTATTCCAGGAACTGGCCCAGGACATCCAGACCTACGTACGCGCCCGCATAACCGACTGGCGTCGCGACTATCCCGGTTTCGAGACTCTGCAACTCGCGGTCATGGGCTGCATCGTCAACGGCCCGGGCGAGTCGAAACACGCCGACATCGGCATTTCGCTCCCCGGCACCGGCGAGCTTCCCTCGGCTCCGGTCTTTATCGATGGCCGCAAGGTAACGACGCTCAGGGGCGACAACATCGCCGAGCAGTTCAAGGAGATCGTCGAAGCTTACGTCCGCCGGCGCTGGGGATAGGTCACAGCGCCATGGCGAGCAGCAGCGTCGCCGTGTCGACGATATCGTCGACGCTCGCGCCCCGCGACAAATCCGACACCGGTTTGGCGAAGCCCTGCAGGATCGGGCCGATGGCCTGGGCGCCACCCAGATATTGCGTGAGCTTGTAGGCGATGTTGCCGGCATCGAGATCGGGAAAGATCAGCACATTGGCGCAGCCCGCAACCTCGCTTGCTTCCTTCACCTTGCGCGCCGCCACGGCGGGTGAGAGTGCGGCATCCCCCTGCAATTCCCCGTCGATCTTGAGTTGCGGAGCGCGAGCCCGGGCCAGCGCTACTGCCGCAATCACCTTATCCGCGTCGGGATGATGGCCGCTGCCCTTGGTCGAGAAGGAAAGGAGCGCCACCCGCGGCTCCTCGGCGAGAAATTTCGCCGCGCTCGCTGCCGCTGCAATGGCGATGTCGGCAAGCTCTTCACTGTTCGGTTGCACATTGACGGCACAGTCGGCGAAGACCAGAGAGCGCTCCGGCCACTGCATCAGAAAGAAGCTTGAGGGAGTGGTAATGCCTTGGGCCAGCCCGACGGTTATCAGCCCCGCTTCGATCACCCGGGCGGTCGGATTGGCGGCTCCCGCCAGCATGGCGGAGGCCTCGCCTGCCGCCACCATGGCGCCCCCGCGATAGAGCGGCTTGTGCAGGAGCCGCATTGCCATCGCCTCGGACATCTTCTCGCGCCTGGCCATCACCAGGCGGACATGCTGCGGCTGGGGGTCCGGTAGCCTATCGCCGAAGACGATAGGCAGGGCCAAATCGTCGCGCGCCAAGCGGGCCGCGGCGGCGACGATCCGCTCGTCGCCACCCTCGGGCATGACGAGCTTCAGCTTTCGGCCCTTGATTTTGGCTCTGGCCTCGCCGATCACCGTCATTGCAACCCTCCGGAACCCACACCCATGTCTAGCGAAGAAAAACACGAAATCCACCGCGGATTGAAGGGCGTCTATTTCGAGCGCTCGGCAACCACCTTCATCGACGGCAAGTTGGGAGAGCTACGCTACCGCGGCTATTCGATCCATGATCTGGCGCAATTTTCGAGCTTCGAGGAGACCGCCTTCTTGCTGCTTCATGGCGAATTGCCGACCGAAACCGAACTCGCCCAATTCGATGCCGCACTCAAGGCCGCCCGCCATCTGCCATCGCCGATACTGACGATCATCGAGACCATCAAGTTGGCCCATCCGATGGAAGTGCTGCGCACCGCTGTCTCGGCCCTTGCCGCCTTCGATCCGGATGTCTCCGACAATTCCATCGATGCGACACGGGCCAAGGGCATCCGCTTGACCGCCCAGGTGCCGATGATCGTCGCCGCCCATCGGGCGATCCGCGAGGACCAGCCTATCCCCGCGCCCGATCCGGCCCTTTCCCACGCCGCCAATTTCCTGTGGATGATCACCGGCCGGAAGCCTTCGGCGGACGCCGCCCAGCTCATGGACCGCGATCTCATCCTCCATGCCGAACACGGCAGCAATGCCTCCTCCTTCGCCGCCCGGGTGGTGATCGGCACCGAGGCCAATCTCCATGCCGCCGTCACCGCTGCGGTCGCGGCTCTTTCCGGTCCTGCCCATGGCGGAGCCGCCGAGGACGTGATGCGAATGGCCCAGGAAATCGGCGATCCGAGCAAAGCCGCCGCCTATGTGAAAGCCAAGCGCGCTGCCGGCGAGGCGGTCACTGGCTTCGGTCACCGGGTCTACCGGACCGAGGACCCGCGGGCCCGGCACATGCGGGACGGGGTCGAAAAGCTGTCGCGCGAGATGGGGCAGCCCCAGTGGTTTGCCATCCTGCAGGCCGTGGTGGAGGCCATGAAGCCCTATGCAAGATTTGGCGTTAACGTAAACGTCGATTTCTATTCCGGCGTCATTTACTACCTGAATGGCATCGCGCCCGAACTGTTTGTGCCGATTTTCGCCGTGGGCCGGGTGGCGGGCTGGACCGTCCAATGCCTGGAGCAGCTGCAAAACAACATCCTGATCCGGCCCTTGACCCTCTATGACGGGCCAGCGCTCCGGCCCTATGTGCCGATTGGCCAGCGGCCGCCCCGGACTTTGCCATAATCCGGCGCCACTATTGGGCTTTCATTTACCATGGGAACCTGTGTAAAACGGCCCTCTCTTGGGGTCAGGCGTAGGCGTAACGGGAGTTGCCGGGTATGAGGCGAGTGGGAGCGGTGCTGATGGGGGCGCTTGCCGGGACCAGTCTCGGGCTCGCTATCGCTTTGGCCGCACCCGCCGGCACGACGCTGGAGATCATCGGCGACACGCCGCAATCGATGGTCGTCGCGGAGAACATCGCCCGTGCCATCGACCATGAGGGGGGCCTGCGCATCCTGGCCGTTGCCGGCAAGGGCCCGGTGCAGAGCTTGACCGACCTCGCCACCCTCGAGGGCATCGATGCCACCATCACCTCCTCCGACGCGCTCGCCTACATGAACCAGAACGGCCTTGCCGAAGGCATCGCCGGCAAATATGCCTTCGTGCTGCGGCTCGCAGGCCTCGACGTCTATGTGATCGCCCGCGATGGGATCACCAGGCTTTCGGACCTCGCTGGAAAGACGGTGGTGACCGGCCCCACGGCCAGCGCCAGCTTCGTGGCCGGGCAATTCCTGCTCGGCGATCTCGCAACCCCGGTCAAGCCGCTGATCGGCGACGGCCAGGCAGCCCTTCGGGCCATTGCAGAGGGCCGGGCCGATGCCGCCATTCTGGTCGGCCGGCGGCCGCTGCCGGTTCTACAATCGGCGGAACTGGTCAAGGGCCTGCATTTGATCGACGTTCCTGCCGTGGAGGCCCTGCAGGCGGCCTATTCGCCGGCCCTCATTTCCAATGAAGACTATCCCGGCCTAGTCGCCGCCGACCGGCCGGTCGAGACACTCGCCACGTCGCTGGTTATCGCGGTGCGCGACAGCTCCCCGGGCAGCCCCGCCTATGAGCGGACGCGAAAATTCACCGATACCCTGTTTGCCGCGATCCAGCCGGACCCGGGCACCGATGCCGGGCTCAATCTGGCCGCCACCGTGCCAGGCTGGACCCGCCATGGCGCGGCAACGGCCGCCCTTGCCGACATAGCCGCCAAATCCAAAGCGGCGGCCCCAGCAGCGGAGAACTGACATGTCAAGTACCCAACCGCGCGCCGCCGGCGTTACTGCCGCCCCCGAGGTCGAAGGCGACAGCCGGGACACGTCCGAGAAGCCGGTGCCGACCTGGTTCCTGCAATCGCTCAAGTCGAGGACGCCGGATTCGCTCGCCGAACATTACCGCGCCCGCCACAATCCCCATGAGGCGGCGATCCCGCCGGTGCGCCGGGTTCCGCCGCGCCGGCCAATGCTCCGCCGGGAGGTCGAGCGCGACGACTATTTCGATTATCGCGGCCGACCGCGTTTCGAGACTGAAGCGCCGCGCGAGGAAGCCAGTCAGGGCGGAAAGCCGATGGTCTATGCCTTGGCTCTCCTCGCCGCCATCGCGGTGGGCGGCGCCCTGGGGTACCTGATTTCGCACTCGGACCGATTGACCGCACCGGCGCAGCCCGGCAAGGCAAACCAGACAGCGACTTCAGCATCGGCCAGCGCCAACAGCACGGTCATCTCGAAGAAGCCGATCGTCACCGCCACCTTGAAGGTCGAGGATGCGGCAGGTGCCCTCAACAGCATGATCCCGCTGATGCTGCAGGCCGAAGGCGGCGGCCAGCAGGACCTGATCCTGAAGCTTTCGGGCCTTCCCGCATCTTCCTACCTGACGGCCGGAACCAGGCTCGCCGACAACGATTGGCAGCTGCCGGCCGGAGAAGCGAAGAACGTCAAGCTGGTGGTCAAGAAGACCGATGCCCCGGTCTTCGACGTGGCGGTGGCGGCCTTCGAGGCCAAAACCGGCGAGCTTGCCGCGCCGGTCAAGGAGATGACGGTTGCAATCACCGACACGCCCGTCGAAATCACTCCCGCCGCCAGTCTGCCGGAAACGGTGGTGCTCAAGCCCGCCGACGGAACGACAACGGCTGCCATCGACGCCGTCAAGGCACAACCGGCCGCCGCCGATCCGGCCGATGCCACCCAGAATCTGGTGACCAAGGGCGACATCCTGCTCAAGGCCGGTGATCTCGCCATGGCCCGGCAGTTTTACGAGCGGGCCTTCGCCCAGGGCTCGGCGGTCGCGGCGATCGGTGTCGCCCGGACCTATGACCCGGTGGTCTATGACCTTCTCAAGGTCCAGGGCCTCCAACCCGATGCCGCCCAGGCGCTCGTCTGGTATGAGCGGGCCAAATCCGCCGGCGCTGCCGAAGCCGACGCCGCCATCGCCGCCGTCAAGCAGGCAGCGCCCTAAAACCTGCCCTAATCCATCGTGCCGCGGCGGTCTCGACAATGCCACCGGGCACGGGCATGTATGGCGCCACCGCATATTTGGAGGGAGCCATGCGCGCCGCCGACGTGATCGTCAAATCGCTGGAAGCCCATGGGGTGAGCCGCGTCTATTGCGTGCCGGGCGAAAGCTATCTGGCGCTGCTCGACGCGCTTTATGGCTCAACCGTCGAAGTGATCGTCTGCCGGCACGAATCAGGCGCGGGCTTCATGGCGGTGGCGGAAGCCAAGCTCACCGGCAAGCCCGCCGTCTTCATGGTAAGCCGGGGGCCCGGTGCCACCAACGGCTCGATCGCCGTCCACGTGGCCGAGCAGGATGCGGTTCCGGTCATCGCCCTGATCGGCCAGGTGTCCCGTGCCGAACGCGGCCGCGGCGCCTTCCAGGAGGTCGATTACGGCCATTTCTTCGGTTCGATCGCCAAGGGTGTGTTCGAGGTGAGCGACGGCGCCAAGATGGCCGAGACCTGTGCCCGCGCCTTCCATCTTGCCGCCGAAGGGACAGCCGGCCCGGTCGTCATCTCGCTTCCCGAGGACATGCTGAGCGACGAGGTGGGAGATTTCGTTGCCGGCGCTTTCCCGGTCGTCCGGCCGCACCATGGGGCCAATGATGTCACGCGCATCCAGACCCTCATCGACAAATCCGAGCGGCCCCTGGTGATCGCCGGCTCAGGTTTTCGCGGCAGGAAGGGGGCAGCCGCTCTCGCCCGCTTCGCCGAGGCCCAGCGCATACCGGTGGGGGCCGCCTGGAAAGCCCAGGATGTCTTCGACAATGGCTCGCCCCTCTACGCCGGCCACATTGGCTTCGGCAGCCCGGCCAGGCACCGTGAAATCCTGGGCGAGGCCGATTTGATCATCGCCGCCGGAACCAGGCTCGGCGATGTGGCAAGCCTCAACTACACTCTGCCGTCAGCGCCGGAGCCCGCCCAAACTCTCGTCCACATCTATCACGACGGTGCCCCCATCGGCCGGGTGTTTCGCACCGACTGCGGAGTGATTGCCGACGCCGTGACTCTCTTCGAGGAGCTCGGCACCCACCCCCGCGTCGTCTCCTCGGGGCGCGAGGCCTGGATCAGTTCGATCGGCGGCTTCATCGGCGAGTTTCAGAAATTCCGCTCCGCCGATCCTGCCGACGGCGTCGATTTCGGCGCCGTCGTCATGGCCGTCGCCAGGCTGGCGCCCGCCAATGCCACCATCGTCACCGATGCCGGCAACATCTCGACCTGGGTGCACCGCCACTGGTGCATGACCCCCAGCAATGTGCTGCTCGGCGCGGTCGCCGGCTCCATGGGGATCGGCGTGCCGGCCGCGGTGGCCGCCGGCCTCGTCGAGCCCCAGCGCATGGCCATCGTCTTGGTCGGCGACGGCGGCATCCTGATGACCGGCCAGGAGCTCGCCACCGCTCTCCAGTATGGCGCCAAGCCGAAAATCGTCATTTCCGACAATGGCTCCTATGGCACCATCCGCACCCATCAGGAGAAGCACTATCCGCACCGGGTTTCCGGCACCGATCTGGTCAATCCCGATTTTACCCTGTGGGCCAGGTCCTTCGGCGCCCTTGCGGTGACTATTGCGCCGGGCGACGATATCGACGCCAAGATCGCCGAGGCGCTGGTCCACGACGGGGCGGCGGTCATTCATGTCAAGTCGAGCCGCGAGGCGCTCTCCGCCTTCACCACCCTCAATGCGCTGACGAAGTAGCGCAGGTCGACAGGCGAATCGACCGGATAGCCGGCGGGACCGAAGCCGCCGTGCGGCCCGTTCCGATCCAGTAGAGCCTGGCGCGATGACAGGGTGAAAGCGCCTTCCGGCAATCAGACATTGAGCAGCAGATATTCGCGCTCCCAGGAACTGATCACCCTCCGGAAATGCTGCATCTCCTGGAATTTGACATCGCTATAGGCCTCGACGAACTTGTCGCCGAGAGCGGTCTTGAGGGGCTTGGTGTAGTTGAGCTTGTCGATCGCCTCATCGAGGCTGATCGGCAGGGTGTGGGCATAGCGATAGGCCGAGCCCTCGACCGGATCCGAGGGCTTGATGCGTTCGATCATGCCGAGATAGCCGCAGGCCAGCGAGGCGGCGAAGGCCAGATAGGGATTGGCGTCGGCTCCCGGCACCCGGTTCTCGAGCCTGAGGTTGGCCGGATCGGAGGAGGGAACCCTAAGCGACACGGTGCGATTGTCGATGGCCCAGTGAACATTGGTCGGCGCATCGGAATCGGGCACCAGGCGCCGGTAGGAATTCACGTTCGGAGCGAAGAGCGGAAGCGCCGCGGCGAGGTAGCGCTGCAGCCCGCCGATATGGTTGAGAAACAACTTGGAGGGCTTGCCGTCACGGCCGGCAAAGACATTCTTGCCGCTCTTCAAATCGAGCACCGACTGGTGAATGTGCATCGACGAGCCCGGCTCGTTCTCGTGCGGCTTGGCCATGAAGGTCGCATACATGTCGTGCTTCAGCGCCGCCTGCCTGACCGTGCGCTTGAACAGGAACACCTGGTCGGCAAGCTCCAGCGGATCGCCGTGATTGAAATTGATCTCGAGCTGGGCCGGGCCGCTCTCGTGGCTCAGGGTGTCGACGTCGAGCTCCTGGGCCTCGCAATAGTCGTAGATATCCTCGACGATCGGATCGAAGTCGTTGGCGGCGTCGATGCCATAGGCCTGGCCGCCGGGCTCCTTGCGCCCCGAACGGCCGACGGCGGCATCGAGGGGATAGTCGGGATCGATGTTTTTCTTGACCAGATAGAATTCCAGCTCCGGCGCGATGACCGGTTTCCAGCCCTTGTCGCGATAGAGCTGCAGCACGCGCCGCAGCACATGGCGCGGCGAAATGTCGACCGGCTCGTCGTTCAAGTGGAAAGCATCGCAGATTACCTGGGCGGTGGGCTCGGCATACCACGGCACGAAGCGGATGGTATCGACGTCGGGATGCATGTAGATGTCGATGGCCGAATCGCTCACCGCCCGGGTTTCCGAGACGAAGCGGCCGCTGATTGTCAGGGTAAAGACTTCCTCGGGAATGCGCAGGCCACGCGAGCGGATGCCCTTGAGGAATTTCTTGGGCGGCAGAATCTTGCCGCGGGCCGTGCCCGACATGTCGGCGACCAGGCACTCGACTTCGCTGATCTTGTTTTCGCCGATCCATTCCTCGAAACGTGCTTGCGACATGATACCCTGTTGGTCGTTGTCCGGAGGCACTCTAGCCCGGCCGCTTGACCGAACAAAAGGGGGGCCGCTAAACCGATGGGATCATGGCTAAATCGATCGACGCCCCGTCCTATTACACGGCCACCGCCACCCCCTCCCCCCGCCACCCGGGCCTTGCCGGCGAAGCTTCCGCCGATGTCTGCGTCATCGGGGCCGGCTATACCGGATTATCGGCGGCGCTTGAACTGGCCGAGGCGGGCTACCGGGTGGTGGTGCTCGAACAGGAAACCGTGGGCTACGGCGCCTCGGGCCGGAACGGCGGCCAGGTGTGCACCGGCTTTTCCTCGGGCCAGGGCAAGATCGAGGCCCAGTTGGGCCGTGACGATGCCCGGCGCTGCTTTGCGCTGGCCGAGGAATCGAAGACGCTGCTCAAGCAGCGTCTGGTCCGCCATTCGATCGATTGCGATCTCGCCTGGGGCTATCTGCATACCATCGTCAAGCCGCACCAGATGGACGAGCTCAAGGCCTGGAAGGACGAATATGACGAGCTGGGCTATGACGGCACGACCATCCTCGGAAAGGCGGAGCTCGAGGAGAAGCTGGCAACCCGCATCTATCACGGGGCGCTGCGCGACCCGGGGGCGGGCCACTTCCACCCGCTCAACTACTGCTTGGGCCTTGCCCGCGCCGCGGTTGCGGCGGGGGCCATCATCCACGAACAATCCCGCGCCCTCTCGGTCGAGATGGGACCGCCGGCGGTTGTCCGCACCGGGGCGGGATCGATCACCGCGAAATTTCTGGTGATCGCCGGCAACGCCTATCTGGGCCGCACTGTCCCTAAGCTCGCCGGCCGGGTGATGCCGGTCGCCAGCTACATCATCGCCACCGAGCCGTTCGGAGAGAACCGCGCCAGGGCGCTCATTCGCGACGGCGAGGCGGTCGCCAACACCAAGTTCATCGTCGACTACTATCGCCTGACCAAGGATACGCGGCTCCTGTTCGGCGGCCGGGCCAGCTATTCGACGCTCGAGCCGCCCAGCCTCGCCACCTATATGCGGCCGCGCATGACGGCGGTGTTTCCGCAACTGCGCGATGTGAAGATCGACTATGCCTGGGGCGGCTACATCGCCATCACCTCGAACCGCATTCCGGACATGGGAAGGCTGGCGCCGCACGTCTACTATGCCCATGGCTATTCCGGCCAGGGGGTGGCGCTGGCCGGCCTCTACGGCAAGCTGATGGCGGAAGCCGTGCGTGGAGTCGCCGAACGCTTCGACCTCTTAGCGAAGATCAGGCACCTGCCCTTCCCTGGCGGGCCTTTGCGCACGCCTGTGCTGGTCGCCGCCATGCTCTACTACCGCCTGCGCGATGCCCTGAGCTAAGGCCCCTTCCCTACTCGCTCCTCATAACTCCCTGTTCGTCACCGCCCGCGCGCCCCGCTGCCAGGCGCGGAGACACAGGTACTCCATGACGAGGGCCGAGGCGGCACTGGCGGTGATCTCGGCATGGTCATAGGGCGGCGAGACTTCCACCACATCCATGCCGATGAAATGGATATCGGTCAGCCTACGGATGATCGAGGCGGCTTGGTGATAGGTGAGCCCGCCGGGAATGGGCGTGCCGGTGCCGGGGGCGGCGGAGGGATCGAGGCAGTCGATGTCGAAAGTGAGATAGGCCTTGCTGGCGCCGACCGTCTTCTTGATGATGTCGGCGAGCGCACCCGCCGTGCTGTCATGGACCTCGTCGGCATAGACGATGCGGAAGCCATAGGTGTGTTCGCCGGCGAACACCGTGCGGATGCCGATCTGCACCGAGCGCCGGGGATCGATCAGACCCTCCTTCACCGCATAGTTGAACATGGTGCCGTGGTCGATACGGCCGCCGTCGTCGGGCTCGACGTCGCGGTGGGCGTCGAAATGAATGAGCGACAGGGGGCCGTGCTTCCTGGCGTGGGCCCTGAGCAGCGGATAGGTGATGTAATGATCGCCGCCCAGTGACACCATCTCGGCGCCGGCGCTCAAAATCTCCGTGGCGTGGCGCTCCAGCGTTTCGGGGAATTTTTCCTTGGCCCCCCAGTCGAAGAAGCAGTCGCCATAATCGATGACGGCAAGGGTGTCGAAGGGATCGAAGTTCCACGGCCAGATCGGGCCCCAGGCGTTCTCGGCGGACGCCCGGCGAATGGCCTCCGGCCCCATGCGAGTGCCGGAGCGGTGCGAGGTCGCCTGGTCGAAGGGAATGCCGGTCACGGCGAAATCGACGCCCGTGAGATCGCGGCTATATTTGCGGCGCATGAAGGAGAGGGCGCCGGCATAGGTGGGCTCCCAGCGCGTACCTTTGGTCTCGTCGCGGCGGAAGGCGGAATCGCCCGGCGCCTGCTTCATGTCCTTCATTTCGAGTGACATCTGCTACTCCGTGAGAATGATCGATTCGGCCGGCAGCCAGTGCACCCAGACCTTTTGGCCACGCGCCACCCCGGCGCCGCCGCCGCGCGAGTCGTTCTGCATGTTGATGGCGAGATTGAGCCCGTCGGCCGCCTCGACCACCACGTGGCTGGTGTCGCCATAATAGGCGACATCTCGCACCAGGCCCTGCACCTTGACGAGCCCCGGTTCCTGCGGCTCCTGGCGGGTGATCTTCAGCTTTTCCGGCCGGGTTGCGATGCAGACGGTAGCGCCGCAGGGCTTGTTGGCCGGGAGGTCGATACGGCCCAGGCCCTTGGCCTCACAGTGCACGGCGGTGGCGCTTTGCGAGGTTACCCGGGCATCGATCAGATTGACCTTGCCGATGAAATCGGCGACGAAGCGGTTGACCGGATGCTCGTAGAGTTCGGCCGGGGTGGCGATCTGCTGAACCGCGCCTTTCTCCATCACCGCGATGCGGCTCGCCATGGAGAGGGCCTCGTCCTGATCGTGGGTGACGATGATGAAGGTGATGCCGACGGTTTCCTGCAACCTGGTTAGTTCCAGCCGCATGTCCTCGCGCAGCTTGGCATCGAGCGCCGACAGGGGCTCGTCGAGGAGCAGCACCTTGGGCCGCTTGACCAAGGCGCGGGCCAGCGCCACCCGTTGGCGCTGGCCGCCCGACATCTGGTCTGGCTTGCGGGCTGCGAGCTCGGTCAGTTTCACCATGTCGAGGGCTTCGGCCACGCGCCTTTTGGTCTCGTCGGCGGCAACGCCGGTCACCTTCAGCCCATAGGCGACGTTCTGCTCGACCGTCATGTGGGGAAAGACCGCATAGGACTGGAACACCATGTTGGTCGGGCGCTTGTTGGGAGGCGTATTGGCCATGTCCTCGCCGCCGATCAGGATCTGCCCGCCCGACATGGGCTCAAGCCCGGAGATCATGCGGAGCAGCGTGGTTTTGCCGCAGCCCGAGGGGCCGAGCAGTGCAAAGAACTCGTTCTGGCCAATGTCGAAGGAAACCTGGTCGACGGCTACGACGCCGCCGGGAAACTTCTTGCTGACATTGCGGATGGAAACGATCGGTTCGGACATCTTGTCAACCCTTGGCGGCTTTGGTTGGGGCCTGCAGTTTCATGGCAAGAACGGTGGCGATCACGGTGATGGCGATCAAGACCGTCGAGGCTGCGTTGATGTCGGGGGTGACACCGCGGCGGACCAGCGAATAGACCTTGACCGGGAAGGTAACCGAGCCCGGCCCCGAAGTGAAATAGGTGATGACAAAATCGTCGAGCGACAGGGTGAAGGCCAGCAGCGCCCCAGCGACGAGCCCCGGCTTCATGAAGGGCACGAGCACATAGCGGAAGGTCTGCCACTGGTTGGCGCCCAAATCGCGCGAGGCTTCCTCGAGCTGCACGTTGAACCCCACCATGCGCGAGCGCACTACGATCGAGACGAAGGGAAACGAGAAGGCGATGTGGGCGACGATGATCGGCCCCAGGTTGAGCGGCCAGCCGACATCGGAAGTGAGCCAGCCGATGCGGATGAAGAAGGCCATCAGCGCCACGCCCATGCTGATTTCGGGAATGACGATGGGCAGCGCCATGAAGGCTTCGTAGGCGGTCTTGCCGGGAAAGCGGAAGCGCCACAATTGCAGGCCCACCATTCCGCCGATCAGGGTCGACACCAGGGTCGAGCAAAAGGCGATGATCAGGGAATTGGTGAAGGCGTCGAGCAGATCGGGATTGTTCCAGGCGACGACGTAATTGTTGAGGGTGAAGCCCTGCCAGGTGATGTTGCGCTTCGAGGTGTTGAAGCTGAAGGCGATCAGCACGGCGATCGGCGAATAGAGAAAGAAGAAGGTGGCGAACAGAAGCAGCTTGAGCCAGAGCCGGCGGCTGTATTCGAGCGGGCCTTGCGGGGTACGGTTCCAGAGTACTGCTGCCATGCTCAGAACTCCACGCCCTTGCTGCGCGCCGTGATCGCCCAGCGTAGCGCCAATATGCCGAAGGTGGCGTAGATCAGCACGAACGAAAGCGCGGCGCCAAATGGCCAGTCGTTGGCCGACTTGAACTGGGTCTCGATAACATTGCCGATCATGATGGCGTTGGCGCCGCCAAGCAGCGCCGGCGTCAGGAAGGCGCCAAGGCTGGGAATGAACACCAGGATGACGCCGGAGACTATGCCCGGCATGGTGAGCGGCACGGTGACCGACAGGAGCGTACGGAGCTGCGAGGCGCCGAGATCGAGGCTCGCCTCGAGGTAGGATTTGTCGAGGCGTTCGACGGTGGCGTAGAGCGGCAGCACCATGAAGGGCAGATAGACATAGACCAGGCCGGCGATGACCGAGCCGTTGTTGTAGAGGAGCTCCAGCGGCTGGAAGGGGTGTTGCCCGCCGAACAGCCAGTCGATCCCGTTCCACAGCCAGCCGATCGCCTTGTTGACATAGCCGTTGGTGCGGAACACCGCCAGCAGCGCATAGGTGCGGATCAGCAGATTGATCCAGAACGGCAGGATGGTGATCAGCAGCAGGATCGGCTTCCAGCGGTCGGGCGCAAAGCAGATGGCGAAGGCGATCGGATAGGCGAGCAGCAGGCAGATGAGGGTCGAGACCGCGCTCACCCACAGGGATTTCCACATGATCTGCAGATAGACCGGCTCGATCACCCGGCCGTAGTTCTGGCCGGTCCAGGTGATGGCGACATCGGTGATGCCGGTCTTCTCGCCGAAGCTGTAAATCCACAGCACACTGAGCGGCACGATGAAGAACAGGGAAATCCAGAACGTCCCCGGCAGCGACAGAAGCCAGAACACGAAGCGATTGTCACGCCAGCTTTCCAAGATGGTTCCTCGTCCCCCCGAAACCACCCTCTCCCGCGAAGGGAGAGGGTGGTTTGCGCCATCACGCCGCCTGGATGCGCGTCCAGCTGTCCTCGAAAAGCTTCTGCCCGTCCTCGCCGAGATAGATCTGGGCCTCGGACTTGACGAGTATCTCTTCCGGCGGGAAAATGCTGGTGTTTTTGTTGTAGCTGTCGTCCAGCAGCTTGCGCGCCGCCAGATTGGCGGTTGCGTAGTTGATGAACTTGGCGATGTCGGCACCGGCTTGAGCGTCGAGAATGAAGTTCAGGAACTTGTGGGCGTTGTCGGGATGCGGCGCTCCGGCGGCGATCGCCATGGTATCCTGCCACACCTGGGTGCCCTCGGTCGGCACCACATAGTCGAGATCGGCGTTCTCGCCCATCACTTGCAGGATATCGCCGTTCCACTCCTGGGCGATGTCGACCTCGCCCGAAGCCAGCAGGTCCTGGCCGTTGTCGGGAGCGAAGACTTTGAGGTTCTTCTTGTTGGCGATGATCAGGTCCTCGGCCTGCTTGAGGTCCTTGGGATCGGTCGAGTTCAGCGACTTGCCGAGATATTTGAGGGCAAGACCGATAACGGTGCGGGCATCGCCGAGCAGCGACACGCGGCCCTTGTACTGGTCGCTGTCGTAGCAGACCTTCCAGCTGTCGGGCACGCCATTGGTCACTTTCTTATTATAGCCGATGCCGAGCGTTCCCCACATGTAGGGAATAGTGTACTTGCGGCCCTTGTCGAACACGGCGTCAGCAAAGCGCGGGTCGATGTTGGCCATGTTGGGAATCTTCGCTTGGTCGAGCGGCATCAGCATGTTGGCGCCGACCAGGCGTTCGATCCAGCTATCCGATGGCACGATCACGTCGTAGCCGGGATTGCCCGACTTGAGCTTGGCGAAGAGTTCGGCGTTATCGGCGTAGAGATCGAGCTTGGTCTCGATGCCGGTGGCCTTCTGGAAATCCTCGAGCGTGCGTTCGCCGATATAGGTGTCCCAGTTGTAGAAGTTCAGCTTCTTTTCCTCCTCGGCCAGCGAGAATCGCGGCAGGAAGGTGAGGCCCACGGCGAAGGCGCCGGTGCCTTGCAGCAGGGCGCGGCGGCTGGGCCGGAATTTCGGACGGTAGGTCGACATGGTTTGCTCCCTCGGGTTTTCCGGTGCGCGGCTCTGATGGCCGGCATCGGTTTGTGGCGCCCAGAATGCCACGGCGGGCATTCCAGGCAAGTCACGTCTGTCAGGCCATCTCGGCCTTGACGTCGGCATAGGTGGCATCGAGCGCCAGGCGCGCCAGCCGCACCAGTTCGTCGATCTCCTTGGTGGAAATGACCAGCGGCGGCGACAGCACCATGCTATCCCAGCAGGCCCGCATGATCAGACCGTTCTTGAAGCAGTGGTCGCGGCATATCGTGCCGACCCGGCCCGGGTCCTTGAAGCGGCTGCGCTTGGCCTTGTTGCTGGAAAGCTCGATGGCGCCGATCAAACCCACCGAACGGGTCTCGCCGACGATCGGGTGATCGCGCAAGCTGGCCAGCGCCTTGGCGAAATAGGGCCCGATTTCGCGGGTCTTCTTCACCAGGCTCTCGCTCTCGATGATCTCGATGTTCTTCAGCGCCACGGCACAGGCGACCGGATGGCCGGCATAGGTCATGCCGTGATAGAATTCGCCGCCCAATGCAAAGAAGTCCTTGACCAGGTGATCGGCGAAGGCCACCGCCCCGATCGGCTGGTAGCCCGACGACAGGCCCTTGGCCATCGGCACGATGTCGGGTTCGAAGCCGAAGGTCTCGAAGCCCCACCAGTTGCCGGTCCGGCCAAAGCCGCAGATCACCTCGTCGGAGACGATCAGGACGCCGTACTTGCGGCAGATGCGCTGCACCTCCGGCCAGTAGGTCGAGGGCGGGATCAACACGCCGCCGGCCCCCTGGATCGGCTCGCCGACGAAGGCTGCGACATTCTCCGGCCCCACCTCGAGGATCTTCTTCTCGAGATCGGCGGCGGCATCCAGACCGAAGTCCTCGGGCGTCTTGTCGCCGCCGAAATCGTACCAATAGGGCTGCTGCACATGGTGGAAGCCCGGGAACTCGGTGCCGACCTGTTCGTGCATGCCCTGCATGCCGCCGAGATTGGCCGCCACCATGGTCGACCCGTGATAGCCGCGGCGCCGGGCGATGAAATGCTGACGATAGGGCTTGCCCTTGAGCTTCCAGTAGTGGCGGACGAAACGCACCACCGTGTCGTTGGCTTCCGAGCCCGAGTTGGTGAAGAAGATTTGCTTGAAGCGCTTCGGCATTACCGACGAAATCTTGGCGGCGAGTTCGGTCGCCGGCACCGTCGTGGTCTTGAAGAAGGTATTGTAATAGGGAAGATCGAGCATCTGCCGGTAGGCGACTTCGGCCAGCTCCTTGCGGCCGTAACCGACGTTGACGCACCACAGGCCGGCCATGCCGTCGAGGAGCTTGTTGCCCTTGGCATCCCAGATCCACACGCCATCGGCCTGGGTCATCACCCGCGGACCACCCTCGGCGTGGAAGGTCTTATGATCCGTAAACGGATGAAAATGATGGGCGATATCGTGCGCTACGACCTCGGCGACGTCGATGTTCTTGGCATGCGCGGTCATGATGTTCTCCGAACCGGATACGATTGTGCAAGGCCTTGCAAGGCCTGGGGAATCTCAAGGACGAGAGGAAGAAACTAGGGCTTGAAGCCGATCCGGGCGCAATGCAGCATGACCTCGTCATAGGCGGTGCGCGACCAGAGGGGGACGAGAAGTCCGGATGTCGTCATGTGGAAACACATTGGCTCTTCATGCCAGCTTTTGGCCAAAAGCGCAAGAAACGCCTGGTCGCAGTGATATTGCTTGCCATGCCTTTCATTACGCAAACATGCCGCATTGCGGTACAAACAGGAAAGCAGAGGCCTGCTCAGTAGCAATTGCCATTGTCGCCGTAGCAATTGGTTCCATTGGGGCAGCACCAGCTCAACAATGGACTGCCGCAGCCGGTGTCGCCGGAACTACAGCAAAACGATTCCTGCCGCGCCGGGTTGATAAAGCAGTTCGGCTGGTTCGGCGGACAGGTGCAATTCGGGTCGGAGCAACTGCAACTTTGCGCCATGGCGTTGACCGGGAATGCGGTCGCGACCGCCGCGAAGACGAACGCCTTGACAAAGAAGAACAGGAAACGGCGGCGCGGCCAGTTCGCGGCGGCGGCTGCCACGTGGCCGCGGCCTCGCGCTTCGTCCCGTCCCCGATGGAGGGCGCCTTGCGCGGACCGCTTGGCGAAAGCCGCGAGATGGCCGATCCAAAGCAGCGTGAAACATATCGGTACAATCCAAATCAGTGCGGCAATCGGCGGAAAAATCGGAACACGTGAAACGGCAAGCACAACGATCCACGAACCGGCGGCGAAGAGGAAGGATGTCCTCATGCATTTTGGGCAGCGACCCAGTTTCATTGCGACTCCCCCCACGGTTGACGGCGCAGGAGAGTAGGGTCCGCTTCACCGCTGGTCAACACGGCGAGCCGCTATTTCGCTCCGCCGTCGCGCCCAGCAGGTTTTTCTTGCCAGCTCAATGGATCTATCGTCATACTGCAATGCAACATAAGACCGGAGATGGGCGAAATCTTCAACGAGATGACGGGTGGGGGCAGCGCGGCGCGCGGCTTTCCAGAGCAGCGAGGCGTTCGACATGCGAGCGAATGGCGAAGGATAGCCGGTTCTTCCCCATTTGCCATTCGTCACTCATCATTCGCCCCTACGCTGCGAAGGCTGCCGCCATCAGCCGCCGCGTATAGTCCTCGCGCGGATGGTCCATGACCTCGTCGGGCGAGCCCTGCTCCACCAACCGCCCGTCCTTCATCACCAGGATGTGGTCGGCCATGGCGCGGACCACCGCCAGGTCGTGGCTGATGAACAGATAGGACAGGTCATTGTGGGCCTGCAGGCCGCGCAGCAATTCGACGATCTGCTTCTGCACCTGGCGATCGAGCGCCGAGGTCGGCTCGTCCAGAACCACCACCTTGGGCTTGAGGATGATGGCCCTGGCGATGGCGATGCGCTGGCGCTGACCGCCGGAGAATTCATGCGGGTAGCGGTTGCGGAGTGCGGCATCGAGTTGCACCTCTTCCAGGGCCTGGGCGGCGCGGGCGTCGCGCTGTCGCGAGGTGATCGAGGGCTCGTGCACCAGGAGACCCTCGGTGACGATGTGGCCGGCGGTCATGCGCGGGCTCAGCGAGCCGAAGGGGTCCTGCAGCACGATCTGCAATTGGCGGCGCAGCGGCCGCATGGCATTCCGACCAAGGCCGGCGATGTTGCGACCATCGAAAGTGATGGCGCCCTCGCTGGGTATGAGCCGCAGCAGCGCCCGCGCCAGGGTCGACTTACCGGACCCCGACTCGCCGACGATGCCGATGGTCTGGCCGCGGCGGAGCGTCAGAGACACGCGGTCGACGGCCTTCAGCAGAATGGGCGGGCCGGCAAGAAAGCCGCCGCCGATCTTGAAGGTGACGCGCATGTCGGTGCCGTCGAGGATCTTTGGCGCATTGGCTGGTGGCGGCGCCTTGCGGCCGGTGGGCTCGGCCTCGAGCAGCGCCTTGGTATAGGGGTGCCGCGGACGGGCAAAAATGTCGGCCATCTCCCCCTCCTCGACGATCTCGCCACGGCGCATGACGCAAACCCGGCCGGCGATGCGCTTGATGATGTTGAGGTCGTGGGTGATGAACACCATGCCCATGCCGAGGCGGCGCTGCAGCCCGGCCATGAGCTCGAGAATTTCCGCCTGGATGGTGACATCGAGGGCGGTCGTCGGTTCGTCGGCGATTAAGAGGTCGGGATCGTTGGCCAGCGCCATGGCGATCATCACGCGCTGGCGCTCACCGCCCGAGAGCTCATGCGGATAGGACGCCATGCGCCGCTCCGGATCGGGGATGCGCACCAATCTGAGCATCTCGATGGCGCGGTCCTTGGCTACGGCAGCACCCACCTTCTGGTGGCGGATGATCGGCTCGACGATCTGGCTACCCACGGTGAACAGGGGGTCGAGCGAGGTCATCGGCTCCTGGAAGATCATGGTGATCTTGCGGCCGCGGATGGTGTTGAGCTTGGTCTTGGAGAGGCCGATCAGGTTGGTGCCGCGATAGTCGGCAACACCCTCGGCCTCGCCGTTGCCGGCGAGCAGGCCCATGACCGCCATCATCAGCTGGCTCTTGCCCGAGCCCGATTCGCCGACGATCGCCAGTGTCTCGCCGGCCTCGACATGGAGGCTGACGCCCTTGACCGCCTCGACCACGCCATCGAGAGTACGGAAGCGCACCTTGACATCCTCGAGCGACAGGATGCGGTCGGCCATCTCAGCGGTCCTTGGGATCGAGGGTATCGCGCAAGCCGTCACCAATGAAGTTGAGCGCGAACAGCGTCGAGGTGAGGAAGAACGACGGAAAGATCAAGAGCCAAGCCGCGCCTTCCATATTGCGCGAGCCCTGGCTGATCTGCACGCCCCAGCTCGACATCGGTTCCTGCACGCCGAGCCCCAGATAGGACAGGAAACTCTCGAGGATGATCACCTGCGGAATGAGCAGCGTCACATAGATGATGATGGGGCCCAGCATGTTGGGCACGATGTGGCGCAACAGGACGCCGGTCGAGCCGACGCCCAGGGCCTCCGCCGCCAGGACGAATTCCTGGCGCTTGATGGAGAGGGTTTGCCCGCGCACGATGCGCGACATGTCGAGCCACAAGACCGCGCCGATCGCTATGAACATCAGCATGAAGTTGCGGCCGAAGAACACCACCAGCATGATGACGAAGAAGGTGAAGGGCAGCGAATAGAGAATGTCGACGATACGCATCATCACCTCGTCGGTCTTGCCGCCGGCAAAGCCCGAAATAGCGCCATAGAGAACGCCGATCAGCACCGCCACCACGCCGGCCAGCAGCCCCACCGCCAGCGACACGCGACCGGCGATCAGCGTGCGGGTCAGGAGATCGCGGCCGCTGGTGTCGGTGCCGAAATAGAAATGAATGTACTTGACGGCGGTGCTAATCGTCATGGAGAGCCCGTCGTCGGACCGGTTCTCGACCTTGCTGTCCTCGAAGCTGTCGGAGCGATCGAGATAGCGAGTTACCCGCGGATCGATAGGTTTGGCCGAAGTCACGGTGACGAAGATGCGATCGCCCTTCGCCCCCCACTCCTTGAGGTCGAGATGGGCCCGCTTTGCCACCTCCTTGATCTCGGCATCGAGCGACTGGGGCTTGGGATAAGCGGAAAGACTGGGCGGCACCCGCACATAACTCTGGTAGATGGTCGAGAACTGGTGACCGGTGAGATTGGGTCCAACCAGGCAGAGGGCGACGATCACCGCGAGATAGACGCCGCTCCACACGGCGGCGCGATTGGCCTTAAGTCTCCCCCAGGCATCGGCCCACAGCGAGCGGCCCTTGCTGACGGCGTCAGTCATAGCGCACCCGCGGGTCGGCGACGGCATAAAGGAGGTCGACGACGAGGTTGAAGACGATGGTGAACACGGCGATCATCACCACGGTGCCCATCACCAGCGTATAGTCGCGGTTCAGTGCCGCATCGATGAAGTAGCGGCCCACCCCCGGGATCTGGAAGATGGTCTCGACGATAATCGAACCGGTGATAAGTCCGGCGGCGGCGGGGCCGGCATAGGAGATGATCGGCAGAAGCGCGCCGCGCATGGCATGGCGGACCACCACCGCATAATCGGAGAGGCCCAACGAACGGGCGGTGTTGATGTGATCGGAATGCAGCGACTCGATCATCGAGCCGCGCATCAGGCGGGCCACGGTGGCGAGCTGCGGCAGCGATAGGGTGATCACCGGGCCGACCTTGTTGAGAAACGCCCCGTCGTTCCAGCCGCCGATCGGCAGCATGTGCCAGGTCAGGCCGAACAGCAGCTGGATAATCGGCGCGATGACGAAGGTCGGTATGGTGGACCCCGCCGTGGCGGTGGCGACCACCACATAATCGAGTACGCGGTTCTGGCGGAGCGCTGCAATGACTCCGAGCGCCGACCCGACCACCAGCGACAAGGCGAGTGCGGCGGCGCCGATCTGGGCCGATACCCATAGACCGACGCGGAACAGTTCCGCCACCGAGAAATTGAGCAGGATGTAACTCGGTCCCAGATCGCCATGGATGAGGTTATTGAGGTACCGCAGGTACTGCATCCACACCGGCTCGTCGAGATGGAAGACCCGCTCGATATTGGCCTTGATCTCGGGCGGGATGCCCTTTTCCATGTTGAACGGGCCGCCCGGCGCCACATGCATCAGGAAAAACGAGATGGTGACGATCAGGAAGAGCGTCGGAATGGCGGTGAGCAACCGCCGAATGACATAACGCAGCATGGTGATGCCGATGCGAGGACCATCCGGCGGCGAGCGCCGGACGGTCCTCCGATCCGCGATCAGTCTTTGCTGACGAAGCGCGACGGATGCTTGTCCATCACATTGTCGACGAAGCCGTGCAGCTTGGGCGACACCACATTGTGGTTGCCGTAATAGAGCAGCGGCATCACCGGCAGATCCTTCATCAGGATCGCTTCGGCGTCGGAAAGCTCCTTCATCCTCTTGCCGGGATCGGATTCCCTGGCCGCGGCGTCGAGCAGCGCATCGTAGTCCTTGTTGGAGTATTCGCCGTAGTTGTTGCCGTCGCCGGTATGGCCGAGGTTGAGGAAGGTCACCGGATCCTTGAAGTCGGCGATCCAGCCGGCCCGCGCCACGTCGAAATCGCCGTGCTGCTCGAGATAGCTGTAGTGGGTCTTGCCGTCGGTATTGACCAGGGTCACGTCGAAGCCGAAGGGCTTCAGCATTTCCTGGATCGCTACCGCGGTGTTCTTGTGGTTCTCCGAGGTGTTGTAGCGGAGTTCCAGCTTCTGCGGATGCTCCGGCGAGATGCCGAGCTTGTCGAACACCTTCTTGGCCGCGTCCTCGCGGTCGAGCTGCGGCATCTCGGCATAGTCGGTGGTGCGGGTCTCGTAGCCCTTGACGCCTGGCGGCACCAGCGAATAGGCGGGGATCATCGAATTCTGCCAGACCTTGGAAGCCAGCTGGTCGCGATCGATCACCATCGAAATGGCGTTGCGCAGCTCGGCATTGTTCCACGGCGCCTTCTGGGCCTTGAAGATGTAGTAATAGGTGCCGAGTTCGGGGGTCAGATGAATCTGGTCGCCGAACTTTGCCTTGAGGTCGGCGAGCTGTTCGGTCGGCATGTCATTCATCGAGTCGATTTCGCCAGCCTGGTAGCGCTTGATGCCGGCGGCGCGGTCTTCGACGGGTATATAGTTCACCGCGTCGAGCTTGACGTTGCCGGCGTCGAAGAACTTCGGGTTCTTGACGATCTTGATGTGGTCGTTGGGCACGTTCTCAACCAGCGTGAAGGCGCCATTGGACACCAGGTTGCCGGCCTTGACGAAATCGTCGCCGAATTTCTCGATATTGGCCTTGCTCACCGGATACATGGCCTGGTGGGTCAGCATCTCGAGGAAATAGGGCGTTGGGCCTTTGAGGGTCACTTCCAGCATATTGGCGTCGATCGCCTTGGCCCCGAGATCTTCGGCCTTGGCCTTGCTGCCGTTGATCTCTTCGGCGTTGAGCACCGGGAAGCCCATCGAGGCATATTCGGAACCGGTCTTGGGATCGAGCAGGCGGCGCCAGGCAAAGACGAAATCGGCGGCGGTTACGGCTGTGCCGTCGGACCAGACATCGTCCTTGCGAAGCTTGAAAGTGTAGACCTTGCCATCGGCCGAAACGGTCCAGCTTTCGGCGGCTCCTGGGATGGTATTACCGGCGCTATCCTCGGTCACCAGGCCGACAAACAGGTCGCGCAGAATATTGGCTTCCTCGACGGTCGAGGTCTTGTGCGGATCGAGCGATTGGACATCGCTATTGGCACCCCGGTTCCAGACCGATTCCGCCATCGCCCCACCCGTCGTCATTAACAGCATGGTTGTGCCGACGAGCAATGATTTGATGGTTAATTTCATTCTTGCTTTCTCCCTGTTGGGCGCCGGCCGTTGATGGGCCGACCGGCCTCCGATCCGGCGCTTCGACAGCTGGACATTTAGCAGATCGATTTACCTTTGTCCCGTTTTGGGTAAGTATTGCAGCTGAACGGCCCCTGCCACAGCGGCAAGACGATTGCCGTTGCGCCGCGGAGGCAACGCAACTATCTATCCTGCAAAGACAGTTTTAAGAATAAGCATGGCCCAGCCCACCCCCCTGCTCGATACCATCCGGACGCCGGCCGATCTGCGGGCGATGCCGGTTTCATCGTTGGCCCAGGTGGCGAGCGAACTTCGCGCCGAGACGATCGATGCCGCTGCCGTCAGCGGCGGCCATTTCGGCGCCGGCCTTGGCGTGATCGAACTGACGGTCGCCCTGCATTATGTTTTCGATACGCCGCGCGACCGGCTGATCTGGGATGTGGGCCACCAGACCTATCCCCACAAGATCCTGACCGGCCGGCGCGGACGCATCCGTTCGATCAGACGGAGCGACGGGCTCTACGGCTTCACCCAGCGCAGCGAGAGCGAGTACGATCCCTTCGGCGCGGCCCACAGTTCGACCTCGATTTCGGCCGGCCTCGGCATGGCGGTGGCGCGCGACCTCCGGCACCAGGACAATCAGGTCGTCTGCGTCATCGGCGATGGCGCCATGAGCGCCGGCATGGCCTATGAGGCGATGAACAACGCCGGCGCCATGGATACCCGCCTGATCGTCATCCTCAACGACAACGGCATGTCGATCGCCCCCGCCGTGGGGGCGCTCACCAACTATCTCTCTTGGCTGGTTTCGTCGCGGCCATTTCTCGGGCTTCGCGATATCGCCAAGCAACTCGCCCGCCGGTTCCCGCGCGGGCTTCGGGCCGTCGCCGGGCGGGCCGAGGAATATGCCCGCGGCATGCTGACCGGCGGCACACTGTTCGAGGAGCTGGGCTTTTACTATGTGGGCCCGGTCGACGGTCACAACATCGATACGCTGGTGTCGGTCTTGCAGAACGTGCGCGAGGCCAAGAGCCTCGGGCCGGTCTTGGTTCACGTCATCACCGAGAAGGGCAAGGGCCACCCCTTCGCCAAGCCCGACCTCGAGAAATACCACGCCATCTCGGGTTTCGATCCGACTACTCGGGAGATCCGCAAGAGCTCCGGCAATGCGCCGACCTATACCTCGGTCTTCGCCAATGCCCTGATCGAGGCGGCGCGCGCCGACGAGCGCGTCGTGGCGATCACCGCGGCGATGCCGTCGGGCACCGGGCTCGATCGTTTCGCTGCGGTGTTTCCTACCAGGATGTTCGATGTCGGCATCGCCGAGCAGCACGCCGTCACTTTCGCGGCCGGCCTGGCGGTGGAAGGGTTCAAGCCGTTCTGCGCCATCTACTCGTCGTTCCTGCAACGGGCCTACGATCAGATCATCCATGACGTCGCCCTGCAGAAGCTGCCGGTGCGTTTCGCCATCGACCGGGCGGGTCTGGTCGGCCAGGACGGCGCCACCCATGCCGGCAGCTACGATATCGCCTATCTGGCGGCACTTCCCTCGATGGTGGTGATGGCGGCGGCGGATGAGGCCGAACTCGTGCACATGGTGGCGACCGCGGCGGCGATCGACGACCGCCCCTCGGCTTTCCGCTATCCGCGCGGCGAAGCCCAGGGCGTCGATCTGCCAGAGCATGGCGTGCCGCTCGAAATCGGCCGTGGACGGATTATCCGCGAGGGCACGAAGGTGGCAATCCTGTCGCTCGGAGCCAGGCTCGGCGAGTGCCTGAAGGCGGCCGAGCATCTGGCCAGCCTCGGCCTCTCGGCCACGGTGGCGGACGCCCGCTTCGCCAAGCCGCTCGATCACGCCTTGGTCAACCGGCTGGTGCAGCATCACGAAATCCTGGTGACCGTCGAGGATGGGGCGGTCGGCGGCTTCGGATCGCACGTTCTGCACCATCTCGCCGGCAGCAATCTTCTCGGCCGCGGCTGCCGGGTGCGCTCTATGAACTTGCCCGACGTGTTCATCGGCCACGGAACGCCGAAGGAGCAATACGAGCAGGCAGGCCTCACCGCCCGGCACATCGCCGCCGAGGTTCTGTCGGCGCTCGACCGCGATGCCCGCGAACTCGATTTCCGGTCACTCGCCTGAGCGGCGCAAGCTGGCCAGCCACGACGATAGCTGTGGCACCAGGATAAGGCTGGTCAGGACCGCGATGGCCACGAACAGGCTGGCGAGCAGGCCATAGTTGCCGATTTGCGCATCCGACGAAATGGCGAGCGGCGCCATGGCGGCGATCATGGCGAGCGGCGGCAACAGAGCGGAGCGGAAGGCGGTGCCGGGGCTGCGGCCGGCTCTCCCTTCCTCCTCGCGAATCCCGATCAGCAATATCAGGGTAACCGAGAGCGCCATGGCAAGTGCTGCCATGACCGCCGCCAGGCTGGCGGAATCGAGCAGGCCGCCGCTGCCCACCACCAATGCGGCAGACAGGGCCGCCGTCGCGGCTGCCGGCAAGAGAGCCAGGAGCCAGTCGAAAATGCGCCGCAGATAGGCAAGCAGCAGCAGCACCGCCGCGGCGCCGGCGAAGGCCGCCGCCAGGCCCGCCTCGTGATGCATGATCTCGTTGCGCGCCAGTTCGGCGATCGGGTCGCCGGCGGCGGCCGGGTCGAGCCGGCGGATGGCGGCGGCAAAGCTTAGACGGCTGACGCCGGCGGCGGGTACGGCCTCCATGCGCCAGGTGCCGTCGGCGGCGACGAAGCGGCGCTGCAGGTCCCGATCGAGGTCGGCAGGCCGCGGATCATCGAGGCGCGCCAGCCGGTCGGCGGCGGCGGCGAGATCTCCGAGACCGGAGAACAGCGCATCCTCGAGCCCCGCCGTGCGGTTGGCATCGGGCGTGACCGGACCGGCATAGAGAGCGACGGCGCGGCGCAGGCGTTGGGCGGCATCGCGGAGCTCAGGGCTGGCGGCGGGTGAATCTGAAATTTGTCTGAGCCCCGTCGCGAGATCGGCAAAGGTCCGGTCGAGCGCCGGCGCATCGGGCACATCGGACGCCGCCGGGCCCCCCGGCAGGAAGCCGTCAAGCTGGCGCAGCAGGGCGAGCTTGCGCCCGGTGTCCTCCGGCAGGAATTGCTCGATCCAGCGGATCGAGCCGGTCTCGGGAAGGGCGGCAAGCGACCTCGCGAGCGCCAGCGCCGGAGCGCCCGGGGGTGTCAACAAGTGAACCGCATCGATCGCCGCCGGCGTGTCGAGGGGAGCCGCTTGCCGGCTGAGGGCCGCCACATCGCCGAAACGCAGGGCCGGCACGAAGACCCCGCAGAAGGCCGAGGCCGCGACCAGCACGAGGACCAGCACCTGGAGCGCATTGCGGGCATTGGGACCGGGCGGCGCGGCCACCGCCTCGTCGAGCCAGTGGGGCTGGGGCGCCGGCCTCCGGTCGAAGGCCTGAAGCAGCACCGGCACAAGGGTGAAGGCGAGGCCGGCGGAGATGACGATCGAGGCCAGCGCCATCATCGCCAGTTCCGCCAGCGACGGCAGACTGCGGGGAAGCCATGTCACCCAGAAAATCGCCCAGACCAGCGCCAGCATGACGACGAGGAGGCCCCGGCGCTGGGCGGCCAGCATGATCGCCACGTCGGTGTCGCTGCCGCGGCGCCGGGCCTCGACATGGGCAAGCACCACGACCGAAGCGAACAGAAAGGCGGGGCCCGTCGCCACCGCTAGGATCGACCAGCTGGCGGCATCGAGCACGGGATCGATGGCGGCGGCAGCCCCCAGGCTCAGGGTCAGCGCCACGCCCGCGGTCATGGCAACGGGCAGCAGGTATCTGACATCGCCAAGCCCGATCAGCAGGACGGTCAGAACCGCCAACAGGGCGACAATTGCCGGCACCACCAGGTCGCGAACCGGGCTGCCGCCGCCACTGCGAAGTCCGGCAGGCAGATACCAGGAAAGCCCCGGCAGGCTGGCGGTGGCGGTAACCGCATAGCTAGCCGCCGAACGCTCGACACCCGGCGCCGGCGTGACGATCACAAACCACAGCTTGCTTTCACTGTCGGCCGTGAGGCCGGCGATCTCCACCCAGCTCAGCCGTTGCGAATGGCCCGCCAACTCGCTTTCGACGGTCGCCGAGGCGGCGGCAAGCACACTCGCCAGGCCGGACGGCGAGCGTCCCTCAGCAAGCACATTGCCGATCTGCTGAACCAGGGCGGAAAGTCCGGCCATGCTCGGGGCCGCCGTGAGAGCGCGGAACAAGGGCTGCATCCGCATCGCCTGGGTCACCCGGGCATTGACGTCGTCAAGGCTTTTGAACAGGAACCCGTATTTGTCATAGTAGATCCCGGTTCCGGGAACGAAGGCCTGGGCGAAAAGGTCCGGGCGCTTGGCAAGTGCAGTGGCCACGGCAAGGGCCGTGGCGCGGGCGGTTGCGGGATCGTCATTGGCGATCCGCGCCACCAGCGTCTTGCCGATTCCGGGAAACTTCTCGTCGAGTCTCGCCTGGGCGGCGAGCGTCTGGGCGTCGAGGCCGATGCGCGGCGCCAGGTTCGGATCGATCGTCAGCGTCAAGGCGGCATAGGCCGAGGCCAGGACAGTCAAAGTGGCGACGATAACCGTGACGACATTCGGTTGCCGGAGACAGGCACGGACCAGTCGCGCGAAAAGGTTGGGACGGAGCTTCGGGCGCGTGTCGGGTCTGGGCTGCGGCTTGCCGCTCCAATGGGGCTGATCCCAGTCCTGCATCGCCTCGGCCGTCCCTTCGGAAACCGGCTCAACCCGGTTGCAGATTCGCGCGCTCGCCCGCATCATAGGCAACTATCCCATGAAGGAAAGCGCGGAGGTTCAACGTGCCGGAAGACGGTCGCAATCATCCCTGGAACATCGAAACCCTCGCCGTCCACGGCGGCGAATTCGTCGATCCCACAACCCGCGCCTCCTCGCCCAATCTGGTGATGTCGGTCACCTATGTGCCGCAAGAGCTCATCGGTTTCTCGGCCCGCGACGACAAGGGCTACGAGGGCTTCACCTACGCCCGCGTCGACAGTCCGACGGTCAAGCAACTGGAAACCAAGCTCGCCCTCCTGGAGGCGGGCGAGGCGGTGCTGTGCTATGCCTCGGGCATTGGCGCCATTCATGCTTTGATCCTCGGCCGGCTCAGCCAGGGCGATCATCTGCTGATGGCCGACACGAGCTATGTGGGGGCAGCGGAATTGGCCCGCGACAGCCTGCCCCGCTTCGGCGTCGAGGTGTCCTTCGCCGACACATCGCGGCCCGACGAGGTCGCGGCGGCGATCCGTCCCAATACTCGCATGCTGTGGCTCGAAACCCCGGCCAATCCGATCATGCGGCTGTGCGACGTGGCCCTTCTCGCCGAACTTGCACACCAAAAGGGCGTGCGCGACGTCTGTGTCGATTCGACTTTCGCCTCGCCGATTTCGACCAGGCCCCTGGACCTCGGAGCCGATTTCGTCGTCCATTCCCTGACCAAATACATCGGCGGCCATGGCGATGCCATGGGCGGCGCGGTCGTCGGCCGCAAGCGCGATCTCGATCTCCTCAATCTCGAAGCGACGGTGCATTTCGGCGGCGTGCTTTCGCCCTTCAATGCCTGGCTGATCCTGCGGGGTTCGGCCACCCTGCCGCTCAGGATGAAGGCCCATGAGGCGGCGGCCCTCCAGGTCGCCCGCCATCTCGAAACCCACAAGGCGGTGAAGCGGGTGCTCTATCCGGGGCTTCCCTCCCATCCCCAGTATGATCTGGCCTGCCGCCAGATGCGCAATTTCTCCGGCATGATCTCATTCCAGATCCATGCGCCGGGAGTGGAAGTGGCGCGCCGCATGGTGAGCGACCTGCAGGTGATCCATCATGCCGTCTCGCTCGGCCACCATCGCAGCCTGATCTGCTGGATCGGCACCGACGACATCCAGGCCTCGACCTTCCGCCATCCGCCGGAACTTCTCAGGCGCTACCGCGACTATGCCGGCGATGGCGTGTTCCGCCTGTCGGTCGGCATTGAAAACGGCGACGACCTCTGCGCCGACCTCGACCGGGTGCTGGGGTAGTGGAGAGAATCTAACGGAGGGCACCCAACTCCTTATCCGCTGCCTGACGCGCAGCAGACATCGCATCGTTGTCGCAAGACTTCTCTCTTTGACCCCAAGCGGCCCTTGGGATTTTCCCTCATATACACTGAGTTCTGGTTCGGTCGACGGCCTACGCCCTTACCGCACGGCTCTGTCTGAGGCACGCGGTCCGCTGAGATAAAAGGCTGAGCAATCGGCGCAAACTCACTGGCCAAGTCTTTCCTATCCGTTGCAGTCACGGGCGGCAGCTGGGCAGTTGCGGAATGCAACGAGGACATGTACGACGCCTCTCTTATTGAGGCATGTCAATGCCGCCGGCGAAGTCAAAGAGCAACGTTTCGCTGCCGAATGGAAGCTGTTCCATGAAAATCAAGCTCGCAATTCTGTTCTCGCTGATCTTGATAACCGCTGTGCGTGGGGGACCAATCGAAGACGCAGAGGTCGCCCGCAGGTTAGGCAACTTCGAAGCAGCGATCAGCCTACTCAAACCGCTTGCGGAGGGTGGCGATGCTAACGTGCAATACCGTCTGGGAACTCTCTACCGGGTCGGCGATCTCCACGCCCTGAAAACAATGCTGACGGCGTTCTCCTGCTGCAAGGGGAACCCGACGGAGGGAGCGAGATGGTTTTTGAAAGCGGCGAACCAGGGCTTGCCCGAGGCGCAGTACGAAATGGGGCTGGCCTATCAACTTGGACAAGGTGTTCCCAAGGATGAGCAGCAGTCGCAGATTTGGTATCGAAAGGCGATCGCTCAGTGGACCAGAAAGGCGGTAGAACACGCAGACACGGCCGCCATGGTTCAAATTGGACTAATGTATGAGATCGGCAGGGGTGTCGCTAAGGACGAGGCAGAGGCGCTGAAATGGTATGAAAGGGCCGCAAGACTGGGCAATCCATCCGCCGAATATGAAGTCGGTATCGCATACCTTGATGGCAAGATTGCTGAACAGGATGGGCTGACCGCCCTGGAATGGCTCACCAAGGCCGCTGATCAAGGCCATGACCTTGCCGCGTGGCGGCTCGGCGGAATGTACGAGGCCGGTACCGGAGTTCCGGCAGATTTCTCGAGGGCGCTTGCATGGTATCGTCGCGCCGCTGAAGACGGAGACTTCTTCCTGCTGCCGGAACAGCTTGCCGACCGCTATTACTACGGCAAAGGAGTGTCCGTCGACTACGCGGAAGCTGCTCGCTGGTACATCGTTGCCGCGACCAAAGGGCTCTCAAATTATCATAGGCTCGGTGAGATGTATGAGAGGGGGCAAGGCGTCCCTCAGGACGATCGGGAGGCAGCCAGGTGGTATCTACAAGCGGCCATAGAAGGCTCCTCCCGCGACCAAGCGCAGGTGGCAAGGATGTACGAGAAGGGCCAAGGGGTTCCGCAAGATCACGCTGAGGCGGCGAAGTGGTATCGCTTATCGCTAGCCACCCCTTTTCCTCCGGATGCAAGCGTGGAGCTTCGGCTTGGCGAAATATATCTTAAGGGTGACGGGGTTCGTCAGAGCAATGCCAGGGCCTTCGTTCTCTTTGATGTTGCCGTTAAGCATGGTCGTCGCGAAGCCTCTGGCAAGCGCGACGACCTTGCCAGTCAGTTGACAACCGACCAGCAGGACGAAGTCCGGCGCCTGCAGGCGCAATGGAACACCGAAGCGGATCCGACATTGACAGAGTTGGTCCCCGATTTGTTCAAGTGAGCGTCCAAGACCGCCTTAAGGCCGCAAGTGGGAGCAGATATTTCGTGCACGAGGAGCGCAGCTGAGGGCGAGACTGCCCAGGCTCGGGTATCTTGGTTGGGATGAACCGGGGTGAATGCATTGATCGCTCATGGGGTGGAGCGAGCCTCCAGGTACGTCCGCTGCTGGCCCATTGCGACTGATTTCACCGCTTCGTATATGGCGTGCAATCCGTGGGGAAGCCAACATCGCGCGGTTGGGAGTGAGACGATCTTGCCAACACTCTTCTGGGTTTCGGTCCCCGTCCACTGGTTTAGGGTTGTGATTTGGCTGCTTCCGCCGCCGCATCGGCCTGCTGGTGGCGGCGGTAGGAGCGGATGCCAAGTGGCAGGAGCCCGATATAGACCAGCGCCAGGAGGCTGAGGAACTCCCACGGATAGGAGACCAGCAGGATCATGGCGAAGACCACCAGCCCGAGGATGGGCAGCACCATGTCGCGCGGTATCCAGCGGCCGAGATTCTTGCCCGAGAAGGTCGGCACCCGGCTCACCATGAGGACAGCGACGGCGACGATATAGGGCGCGAAAATCAGGGCAGCGAGGCGGCCGGGCTCGATGATGTCGAGGAAGCCCAGATAGAGCGGCAGCATGGCAAGTCCGGCGCCGGCGGGTGCCGGCGCGCCGGTAAAAAAGCCGACGGTCCAGGCCGGCTTGTCGGGATCGTCGAGGGCGACATTGAATCGGGCGAGCCTAAGGGCACAACAGATCGCCAGCACCAGTGAGATGATCCAGCCCGCCGTTTGCAGCTGGTTGAGGGTCCAGAAATAAACGAGCATGGCGGGCGCCACGCCGAAGTTGACGAAATCGGCGAGCGAGTCGAGTTCGGCGCCGAAGCGCGAGGTGCCCTTGAGCAGGCGGGCCAGCCGTCCGTCGATGGCATCGAGCAGGATGGCGATGATGACCGCACCGACCGCAAGTTCGAAGCGGCCCTGGACGCCGAGCCTTATGGCGGTGATGCCGCTGCTCAGGGCGAGCAGCGTGATCAGATTGGGCAACAGGAAGCGGAGCGGCACCTTCTTGAAACGGTGTTGGCGCCGGGCCTCGTCGGGCCGGGCTTCGGCAATCTCGCCACGGGCGTCCTGATCCACCGTCAGCTCCGCCTGGCCGCCCGCTCGCCTTCACCCGATGCCAGATCGGCGAGTACGGTTTCGCCGGCCAATGCCCGTTGCCCGACGCTCGCCAGGGCCTGGCATCCGGCCGGCAGATAGACATCGACCCGGCTGCCGAAGCGGATCAGGCCGAAGCGCTGGCCCGCCATCAGATGTTCGCCCTCATTGACGAACTTGACGATCCGCCTGGCGACGAGCCCGGCGATCTGCACCACGCCGAGGCGGCGGCCGTCGGGGAGATCGAGGGTGAAGGCCTGGCGCTCGTTGTCGAGGCTCGCCTTGTCGAGTTCGGCATTGATGAAGGCGCCGGGAACATAGGCGATGCGGCGGATCGCGGCATCGACGGGGCTGCGGTTCACATGGACGTCGAAGACATTCATGAACACCGAGATGCGGGTGACGGGGCTGCGCTCAAGGTCGAGCTCGGGCGGCGGCATCACCTCCTCGACAGCGCTGATGCGGCCGTCGGCGGGTGAGATCACCAGCCCTTCGCGGAGCGGTGTCACCCGTTCGGGATCGCGGAAGAAATAGGCGCACCAGCCGGTTGCCACGACGCCGATCCAGCCGAGGAAGGAGAGGTCGAGCCAGAACAGCACCAGTGTTGCCGCGGCGAAAATCGCCACGAAACGCCAGCCTTCCCGGTGCACGGGAACCAGCGCCTGGCGGATGCTGTTGGCAATCGACATGGGGCTTCATGTAGCGCGGCTTGCCAGCTTTGCAAGGCAATTCGGGCGCGCCCACGATCCCCATCGCGGGCACGCCCGTCGTCAACCACCGTCAGGAAATGTTAGTGCCGCAGCAGCGATCCGGCATAGGCGGGCCGGGCCGCCAGAAACGACATGTCGAAGTCCATGTCGGCTTCCATGTCAGGAGCCGGGCTTGCCGGCATCACCGGGACGAACTGCGGCAGCTTTACGGTCTTGACCGCCGTTCCCGCCGCATTGACGCAGAACACCCCGTTGCTCATCTCGACCACATCGAGCCTGAGGCCGACGACCGCGTCGGCGCCGAGCTTCTCGGCCTGGGCCACCAGCGTCCTGCTGGCGGCCTCCTTGGCCTCGTTCAGCCCCCGATCCAGATCGGCGAGCGTGGTGACCTGGAACTGGCGGATGCCGCCGGCCGAGTTCTTGATGACGCGACGGGTCCACACCGCCGTGCCGCGCACCACTCCGAGGGCCTCTTCCGTAACCCGGCCGGCAATGCCGTCGGTTGTCGTGACAATCATTTGACTCTCCCCGAATTCACCGGGACGTCCGGCTCTTTTCCACCGCCGGTTCGCCCCTGTCCCTTGTTCCGATCCCCACCATTTTGGATGTCACCGGTTCCACAAGTTTCCCCGTGGATGACCTCACCCTGGCCGACAGACGTAAACAAAGGGGAATCAGCCGCCAATTTGCCTCGAATTTTCAAGGAATAAGCGGCAAATTTTACCGGCAGCCTTAATGCCCGGTCAGAGATCAGGGTGTGTAACTTGTTACCCGCCTTGTGGTTTCGAGTTCCTTTCCGATCGCCGCTTCGAGCAATTCTTCGCTATCTTCGGCTTCGGCCTGGGCCAGAATGTTGCGCGCTTCGTCGGCCTCGCGCTGGCGGTTCCACATGCTGGCGTAAAGTCCGTTCTTCCTGAGCAGCGCCGCATGGGTGCCGCGCTCGGCCACCTGGCCCTTGTCGAGAACGATGATCTCGTCGGCATCGACCACGGTCGAAAGCCGGTGGGCGATCACCAGGGTGGTGCGATTGCTCGATACCTTGCGCAGCGCATCCTGGATGTCCTGCTCGGTGTGGCTGTCGAGCGCCGATGTCGCCTCGTCGAGAATGAGGATGGGCGGGCCCTTCAGGATGGTGCGGGCGATCGACACGCGCTGCTTCTCGCCGCCCGACAGCTTGAGCCCACGCTCGCCGACCAGCGCATCGTAGCCCTTGGGCAGCGACATCACGAAACTATGGATTTGCGCAAGCTTGGCGGCATCCTCCACCTCGGTGTTGGATGCCTCGGGCCGGCCGTAGCGGATGTTGTAGCGGATCGTGTCGTTGAACAGCACCGTATCCTGCGGCACCATGCCGATGGCGGCGCGCAGCGACTTCTGGGTCGCCTTGGCGATGTCCTGGCCGTCGATCAGGATGCGGCCGCGGCTCACGTCATAGAAACGGTAGAGCAGCCGCGAGATCGTCGACTTGCCGGCCCCCGAGGGACCGACGATCGCCACGGTGTGGCCGGGCGGCACGCGGAACGAGAGGTTGCGGATGATCGGCCGCTCGCTGTCATAGGCAAAGGATACGGCCTCGAACACCACCTCGGCCTGGTCGACGATCAATGCGCGCGCATCCGGCGCATCGGCCACTTCGACATTCACCTTGAGCAGGTTGAACATCTGCTCGACGTCGATCAGTCCCTGCTTGATCTCGCGATAGGACGAGCCGATGAAATTGAGCGGCATGTAGAGCTGCACCATCAGGGCGTTGATCATGACGAGATCGCCGACCGTGGCGCGGCCGCCGGCGATGGCATAGGCCGACATCGCCATGACGATGGTGAGGCCTATGGCGTAGATCACGGCCTGGCCGGCGTTGAGCACCGCCAGCGACACCCAGGTCTTGACCGCCGCCGTCTCGTAGCGCGCCATCGACTTGTCGTAGCGCCTGGCTTCGTGGTCTTCGTTGCCGAAATATTTGACGGTTTCGAAATTGAGCAGGCTGTCGATCGCCTTGGTGGACGCATCGTTGTCGGCCTCGTTCATGGCGCGGCGAATGCCGATGCGCCACTCGGTGGCGGCATAGGTGTACCACACATAGATGACGACGGTCGCCAGGACGACCGCCGCATAGGCCCAGCCGAAGGACCAGGCGAGTACGCCCGCCACCAGGGCGATTTCGAGGAGTGTCGGAAACGTATTGAACAGCGAGAAGCGCAAAACCGTGTCGATGCCGGCGGTGCCGCGCGCGACGATACGCGACAGCCCGCCGGTGCGGCGCTCAAGATGGAACTTGAGCGATAGAATATGAAGATGGCGGAAAGTGCGGATCGACAGTTCGCGCACCGCCCGCTGGCCGACCTTGGCGAAGATCGCGTCGCGGAACTGGGCCAGCGCCACCATCATGATGCGGCCGAAACCATAGGCCACCACCATGACCAGCGGCACGCTCACGGCGATGGCGGCAACGGCGGCGGTGCCGCTCCCGGCGGTCAGCGCATCGGTTGCGTATTTGAAGGCATAGGGCGTCCAGACGGTGACGATCTTGGAGAGGATCAGCGCCACCATGGCGATGACTACGCGCCCCTTGAGATCGCCACGGCCATCGGGCCACAGATAGGGCAACAGGTCCCTGAGGATCGCCCAGTGATTGCCGTCGCCCGCGCCCGCGGGGCTCGGCGGCGTATTGCGGGTCATGGCACCGCTCGCGTGTCCCGCGCCCTATTGGCCACTGCTGCCGCCTTCTTCGGGCTTCAGAGGATCGCTCCGCGCCGGATCGATCTTCTCCGGCGGCACGACATCTGGGGTAGTGAAGATCTGACCCGGATAGATCAGGTCGGGATTGCGGATCTGGTCCTTGTTGGCGGCAAACAGAATCGTGTATTTGACGCCCGAACCATAGATCACCGAGGAAATGCGCCACAGATTGTTGCCGGGCTGGATGACGATGCGGCCAATCTTGGGCTTGGGCGGCTCGGCGGCGGTCTCGGTTTGAGCCGCCGCACTTGCCTCGGTCGAGGTCGTGGCGGCGGCAAGTTTCGTCGTCTCCTCGCGGAAGAAGGGGATTTCGATGCGGGTAACGACCGCACCGGCGGCATCGAGTGCATCGACCCGAAGCGAGTGGACGCCGGGCTTGATGGGTGCTGCACCGGCAAAGCTCCAGCGGCTGTCGTCGCCGGCCTTGGCTTCGCCCGCCAATCCGTTGTCGACATAAAGGCGTGCGATGGTTCCGGGCTGGCCACGGCCGGAAAAGACGATATTGCCGGACCCGTCGTAATCCACCGCATCGAGGCTGGCCGGCAGGGAGGCCGCCGATTTGGCGGCGGGTACGGCCGCCTGGCCATCGGTCGCCGGGGCCTGCAGCACCTTGGTCGGCTGATCGGGGCTGACCACGGCGACGAGTGCATCCTGTTTTTGCTGCTCGGGGACAATGACCGCCACCGTCTGTTCCGACTTGGTCGCCACGGTCTCGTTCTTGCCCTTGGACTCGATGGTGAGAGCCCCGCTGCCCCGGGGTAGCGGCGCATCGGGAACGACGACGAAGGAGCCTTCGCTGTTGGTGACGGCGGAACCGACCGCCTTGCCGTCGAGCATGACGGTCACTTGCGAACCGGCGGCGGCGCGGCCGGCAATCACCGCCTCGCCGGATTTCTCCACCCGCACCGTATCGAAGGTGGGAACGGTCACGGCCGGAGCGGTTTTATCGGACTTGGCCGGTTCCTGGGCGGGCTGCGCCGCCGCTGTCTGGGCGGGTTTGGCCGAAGCCTGGGTCTCTGCCGGAGGTGTTGCGGCATCGGTGGTCTTGGCAGGCTCGCTCGAAGCCTGGGTCTCTGCCGGTTGGACTTCCGCCGTTTTGGCGGCCGTCGATTTTTCGGTAACCGTGGACTGGCCGCTTGTCGCCGGTTTTTGTTCGGCGGTGACGGTTTTCTGCGGCGCCGCCGGCAGCCAGCGGTCGCGGGTGATCCCGGCGACTACGGCGATCACGGCGATGGCCAGGCCGATCAGGATCAGGATGGGGTTGCTCTTCCTTTGGCTTGTATCTTCGCTCATCTCGTCGCCGTCGTTCTCATCTCGCTCATCGCCCTGTGGCGAATGGACCCTTCGCTAGGGCCCGGTTGGGGCCTTAATAGGGCTCCGGTCGCGTTTCTGCAAAGATTCGCTTGATTCATTGTTGATGCGGGCGGGATCGGCCGTTATCACTGTGCTACATCTCAAGGTTGTAATATGCTTCCAGCCAAGAAACTCTGCGTCTATTGCGGCTCCGGATCGGGCCGCAATCCTGCCTATGTGGAGGCTGCCCGCACTCTCGGCAAGGCCATGGCGGCGGCCGATATCGGTCTCGTTTATGGCGGCGGCGGCCTCGGCCTGATGGGCGAGGTGGCGAAAACCGTTCTGGCCGAGGGTGGCCATGTGACCGGCATCATTCCGGGCTTCCTCGCCAACAAGGAACGCATGCTGACCGAAGCCAACGAACTGGTGGTCACCGCCGACATGCATGAGCGGAAAATGACCATGTTCGCCAGGTCCTCGGGCTTCGTCGCGCTCCCCGGCGGCCTCGGCACGCTGGAGGAGCTCGCCGAGATATCGACCTGGGCCCAGCTCGGCCAGCACGCCAAGCCGATCATCCTGTGCAATGTCGAAGGCTACTGGAATCCGCTGGTGACACTGCTCGACCACATGCGCCAGGAAAACTTCATCCGCGCCGGCCTGGAATTCAAGCTCGATGTGGTGGCCCGCGCCGAAGACGTGATCCCGTCCTTCGAATACCGGCTGCGCACCAGCCACGGCAAGGTGACGGCCGAACACCTGCTGGGCAGGCTTTAAACCGGCTCGGCGGTGCTGCGGCGGTTGCGCTCGCCGCGCAATGCCGACCAGGAGAAAATCGCCAAGGCCAGCCAGATGATGGCGAAGGAGGCGAGTTTTGCGCCGCCAATCGGTTCCCGGAAGATGAACACGGCGGTGAGGAAGACGAGTGACGGCGACAGATATTGCAGGAGCCCCGCGGTCGAATAGCGGAGGCGGCGGATCGAAGCGGCATAGAGCATCAGCGAGGCAGCGGTCAGCACGCCGCTGCCCGCCAGCATCAGCGTATCGAAGGCGTTGTCGCCGAAGTGAGTGGCGCCGCGGCTTGCCAGCCAAAGCTCGGCTCCCAGCAGCGGCAGGGCGATGATCGCGGTCTCGATCAGGAAGCCTTCGGTGGGTCCAACCGCAATGGTCTTGCGCAGGAAGCCATAGAGACAGAAGGTCGTGGCCAGCATCAGGCCGAGCCAGGGAAAGACCCCGGCCGAGATCGTCTGGATCAGCACCGCCACCACAGCCAAGGCCAGCGCCACCATCTGCGGCCTCGTGAAGCGCTCGCCCAGGAACAGATAACCCACCACCACGTTGAGCAGCGGATTGATGAAATACCCCATGCTCGATTCGAGAGTGCGCCCCACCTCGATCGACCAGATGTAAAAGCCCCAGTTGAAGACGATGAGGCAAGAGGTCAGCGCCAGTGTGGCCACCATGCGCGGGTTGGCGAGCGCCTTGCGCACCTCGGAAAACTGGCCGAGATACCAGACGATGGCGAGGGCGATGGGCAGCGCCCACAGCCCACGGCTGGCGGCGATCTCGACGGGCGAGATATGGCGGATCAGGCCGAAATAGACCGCCATGCCGCCCCACACGAGATGGGCCATCACGGCAAGGGCAACACCCTTTTCCGATTCGCTCATGCGGCGGGCTGAGAGGGTTGGTTCAGCAACGGTCATAGGCGGCGTCTAGCCGCCCACCCTGGCTTGCGCAAACGGCGCCTCGTCATGTCTTCCATGAGCGACCCGCATGTCAGGCGGCAACGCCCGCCTGAATGAGCTTGTAGATGATCGAGTCCGACAGGGCCTGGAACGAGGCCTCGACGATGTTGGGCGAAACGCCGACGGTGAACCAGCGGTTGCCTTTGCCGTCACGGCTCTCGATCAGCACCCTCGTTGTAGCGCCGGTGCCGCCGTTGAGGATACGCACCTTGAAATCTACCAGCTCCATGTCGTCGATGAACTGCTGATATTTGCCGAGGTCCTTCCGCAGCGCCAGGTCGAGGGCATTGACCGGGCCGTTGCCTTCGCCGGCATTGAGATAGGTCTCGCCGTCGATCCGCACCTTGACCACCGCTTCCGAAACCATCTCCTTGTCGCGCTCCTCGACGATGACGCGGTAGGACAGCACGTCGAAGTAATGCGGCACGGTGCCCAGCGCCCGGCGCGCCAGAAGTTCGAAGGAAGCATCCGCCCCGTCATAGGCATAGCCCTGGGCCTCGCGCTCCTTCACATCGCGGAGCAGCGCATCGAGCCGCGAGTCGTCTTTCGCCATGGCGATGCCGATGCGGCCGAGTTCGGCGATGAGATTGGATTTTCCCGCCTGGTCGGAAACCAGCATGCGGCGGCGATTACCCACCGTCTCGGGCGGCACGTGCTCGTAGGTCTCGGGCTCCTTGACGATGGCCGAAGCGTGAATGCCGGCCTTGGTGGCAAAGGCGCTCTTTCCCACATAGGGTGCTTGAGCATTGGGCGAGCGGTTCAAGAGCTCGTCGAAAGTCCGCGCCACATGGGTGAGCTCGGCGAGCGACTTTTCACTGACCCCGGTCTCGAAGCGCTGACGATAGGCGGGCTTCAACACCAGAGTGGGAATGATCGACACCAGATTGGCATTGCCGCAGCGCTCGCCGATGCCGTTGAGGGTGCCCTGGATGTGGCGGACGCCGGCATCGACAGCGGCCAGCGAGTTGGCGACGGCCTGCTCGGTATCGTTGTGGGCGTGGATGCCGAGGTGATTGCCCGGCACCGATTTGGTCACGGTACGGACGATATCGAAGATTTCCGAGGGCAGCGTTCCGCCATTGGTGTCGCAGAGGACGACCCAGCGCGCCCCGGCATCGTAAGCGGCGCTGGCACAGGCCACGGCATAGTCCGGGTTGGCCTTGAAGCCATCGAAGAAGTGTTCGCAGTCGACCAGCACCTCGCGGCCGGCAGCTTTCGCCGCCGCGACCGATTGCTCGATCGACTCGATGTTCTCCTCGTTAGTGCAGCCGAGCGCAACGCGCACGTGATAGTCCCAGGACTTGGCAACAAAGCAGATGGCTTTGGCCCTGGCCCTGAGAAGCTGCTGCAGGCCGGCATCGTTGGAGACCGAACGGCCCGGCCGCTTGACCATGCCGAAGGCGGTGAAGGTGGCGCGCGTCGTCCGCTCCTCGCCGAAAAGGGCCGTATCGGTGGGATTGCCGCCGGGATAGCCGCCTTCGATATAGTCGATACCGAGCTGATCGAGCAGCCCCATGACCACCAGCTTGTCGTCGACCGAGAAATCGACCCCCGGCGTCTGCTGCCCATCGCGTAGCGTGGTATCGAAGAGATAGAGGCGTTCGCAGGTCATGGGTCAATCCTTCGCTTCTCCCCTCGCGGGAGAAGGTGGCGCGAAGCGCCGGATGAGGGGCTGCGGGTCATCAGATTAAACCGTTCCACTTGAGCACCACATAGACGGCGGCGAGGATCACGATCACCTTCAACGCCACATAGCCCAGCCAGTGTTTGGGAAACGGCAGGCTGTCATGCCAGGATTTCTTGTCGGGCGCGGTCATGTCAACAATCCCTCTTCCCTTCTCCCCTCGCGGGAGAAGGGTGAGCTTGCGAACCGAAGCGCCGGATGAGGGGGACCTTGTCTCATAGCTTCACCTCCCAGGTGGTGGTGCCGTCCTTGTTGTCCCTGATGGCGATGCCCATGGTGGCGAGCTCGTCACGGATGCGGTCGCTCTCCTTCCAGTCCTTGGCCTTGCGGGCTTCAAGGCGGGAGGCAACGAGGGAGTCGACCAGAACTGGATCAACTTGGTCAGTACCGGACTCGACGCCATATCCCATGATCTTATCGGATTTCTCGCTTTCCCAAAGGCCCAGGAATTTGAGAGCTGATCCCAAGGCATCAAAGTTCTCGACACTAGGTTCCGATCTCGCCGACTTGCCCAATCCGTGCAGAATGCTGATAGCGGACGGTGTATTGAGATCATCCGATAAGGCCTCAACCAATTTAGAGGGTACTCTGTTTGGATCGCCTTGGTTCTTTGCACTGGCGATCCAATCGGCCAGCAAGCTTCTCGTCTCAACAAGGCGATCCACTGTCCAATCTATGGGCTGCCGATAGTGCGTCAGCAGCATTGCAAGGCGCAAGACTTTCCCATGCCACATGTTCGACCCAAACTTCCGGGCCTCTAGCAACTCATTGATCGTCACGAAATTCCCCAAACTCTTCGACATTTTCTGGCCTTCGACCTGGAGGAAGCCGTTGTGCATCCAGATGTTGGCCATGACCTTATGGCCGAAGGCGCAGCGGGTTTGGGCCACTTCGTTTTCGTGATGGGGGAAGACGAGATCGATGCCGCCGGCATGAATGTCGAACACCTCGCCGAGATGCTTCCAGCTCATCGCCGAGCATTCGATGTGCCAGCCGGGCCGGCCGCACCCCCAGGGACTGTCCCAGCCGGGGGTTTCGGCGTCCGACGGCTTCCACAGCACAAAATCCATGTCGCCGCGCTTGTAGGGAGCGACATCGACGCGGGCACCCGCCACCATCTCGTCGAGCGAGCGCTTCGACAACTGCCCGTAATCCTTCGTCGAAGTAACATCGAACAGCACATGGCCATCGGCCACATAGGCGTTACCCTTGGCGATCAATATTTCGATCATCTCGATCATCGGCCCGATGAATTCGGTGGCCCGCGGTTCATGGGTCGGCGTCAGCACGCCGAGGGCAGCGATGTCGGCATGGAATTGCTTGGCCGTCCGTTCCGTCAGTTCACGGATCGATACGCCCTCTTCCTTGGCCCGGGCATTGATCTTGTCGTCGACATCGGTGATGTTGCGCACATAGGTCACATGTTCCGGCCCATAGAGATGGCGCAGCAGGCGGAACAGCACATCGAAGACGATGACCGGCCGGGCATTGCCGATATGGGCATAGTCGTAGACCGTCGGCCCGCAGACATACATGCGCACATTCGCCGGATCGATCGGCGAAAACTCCTCTTTGCGGCGGGTGAGCGTATTGTAAAGGCGAAGCGTCATGGATTCCCCGGGGGCTGCCGGCCCGGGATCGCTTCATCTGTGAGTCAAGTCAAGCGGCGCCCTGCCAGCGGTTTTCGGCTAGCTGCAAATAATGCTGCCGCAAGCGGCATGGTGGCGGGCGGTGTTCATGGCCGCGCACCATGGGGCAACGGGCTTTCACCGTCAAGAGCGGCGTCGGCCACAGGGTTGATATGCGGTTTCCAGGCCAGCTGCAGCGTGCCTCCGCCATTGGCCTTTGCGACGAGGGAAACGGGGATGGCACAATTGCCATGATGACGGTCGACGCCCGCCGCCGACACCGGCTAAGTCTTTCTCGTCCCGCCAGCCCAGACGCTGATCGGCGGGGCGGTGGTGCTCGCCGCGCTCTTCGGCCATATCGCGCTCGAATTCCGCGGCAACTCCCTGGCCGATCCGGAGCCCTTTCAGGCCGGGCCGTGAACGACCGTTACGGTCCTACTGTGCCTGGGTCTAGCAGTTGGCATCCGTATTGGGATCGCACTTCAGCCTCTTCCGGCGGACCGGTTGTTGATCGCCTTGGCCCTGTGATGACTGGTTCATCTGCTGGAGTTGACGCTCCTGAAATTTCTTGTTCCGGTGGCCCGGCACCACCGGCCCGTTTCCGTCGAATGACTCGCCGCCCAGTCCGTTTTGCTGTTGCAGCTTGTGCTTTCGACGAACTTGCTGCACGGAGAAGTCGCCGCCAGTTTGGTCCTGCTGCATCTGAAGTTCCCGAAGCCGCTTGAACTTCTTGTTGCGGAGCAGGTCGGCATTCGATTGGCCTTTGCCGACATTGCCGGTGCCAGTGACGACTTGCGGTAGCTGGCCACCAGTATCCCGAATGTTGCGCTTGCTGTTCTTGTCTTTCGACACGGTGACATTGTTACCCTGAGCATTGTCCGAACCCGGCTTGGCCCTCGTCGCCTGGCCGGCGCCCAATACCGGGCCGATCATTTCCGGCTCGCCGCTGTTCCTGGTGATGCGGCCCGGATGTTTTTCATGGATGGTCTTTACGGTTGCGAAATCGGTGAGCCTTGGCGGCTTGCGTTCGCCATCCGGCGCAATCTTGCCGGTGAAGACCGTCAGCCGGTCGCCCGATTGCACCGCGCTGCCGGGCTTGTCGCTGTTGTCCACCTCGACGACTTTCACCTTCTTGCCGGTGCGCTGCTCAACGTAATTCACGTTGATGCCGTTGTTGACAACGATGTTGTTCTCGATGATGACGTGGCCGGCCGCCGGCGCCCGGCGAAGAATGCGACGGCGTTCATTCGCATCGAAGACGATGATGAGCGACAGGTTCGGCTCGAGGAACTGCCGGGCCGAAACGCAATTCCAGTAATATTCGGGAATGGCATCGATCGATACGCCGACATCGAAATCGTCACGCCCCGGAGGAAGCGGCGCCCAGATGATGTCGTTGTCGCTGCGCCGCCAGCTGACCCAGGCCGGAGCCCAGATACTGCCGGGCACCCAGTACCAGCCAATATCGTAGCTGAAGCCCCACCTTCCATAGTGATAGGTGGCCCAGCCGAAGGGCTCGTTCGATACCCACAGCCAGCCGTAACGGCGGGTCCATACCCAGTGGCCGATGACATAGGGCCGCCAGTGTGGGCCGATGTTCACCGGAACCCAGACATACTGGCCGCGGAAACTCACCCAGTCGCCGTAATCCGCAAGCCGGTCATAGAAGGTGCCGAAACCGATCGCGACGTCGACGCTAGCGTGCGCCGCCGGCAGCGGATTCCAGGAGGCCGGCAATAGCGCCACGGAAGAAACCAACAGAACTGCGGCGGCGGTCCCACCGTAAAGCGTCGATCTGATGTTCATTGGCTCCTCCTCTTGTCCCAAACCAAGATCGAGTGGCCCGATCGGTCGTTCAGATGGGAAGCGAATGTGACCAAAATGCGCAAGCCCCGGCCGATGACTGCCTGGAACAGTTACGCCTGAAGGGCCGTCGAATTCCGCCTATTCCGCCGCTTCGGCAGCCTCGTCGTCGTCGACCTTCGGACGCGAAGCCATTTCTTTCTTGATCTCCTCGGCCACCAGAAAGGAGAGCTCAAGCGCCTGGGCGGCGTTGAGGCGCGGATCGCAGAAGGTATGGTAGCGGTCGTTCAGGTCCTCATCGCGGAGCGCCCTGACGCCGCCGGTGCATTCGGTCACATCCTTGCCGGTCATCTCCACATGGATGCCGCCGGCATGGGTGCCCTCGGCCTGGTGCACGCCCATGAAGCGGCGTACCTCGGCGAGGATCGCGTCGAAGGGCCGGGTCTTGTAGCCGCTCGTCGCCTTGATGGTGTTGCCGTGCATCGGATCGCTCGACCACACCACGAGGCGGCCTTCGCGCTTCACCGCCCGGATCAGCTCGGGCAGGTGCTTTTCCACCTTGTCGGCGCCGAAGCGGGCAATCAGCGTCAGACGTCCCGGCTCGTTACCCGGGTTGAGCGTGTCGATCAGCCGGATCAGATCGTCGGCCTTCAAGGTTGGCCCGCATTTGAGCCCGATCGGGTTACGGATGCCGCGGCAGAATTCGACATGGGCGTGATCGGCCTGACGGGTGCGGTCGCCGATCCACAGCATGTGGCCGGAGGTGGCGTACCAGTCTCCGCTCGTCGAATCGATGCGGGTGAGCGCCTGTTCGAAGCCGAGCAGCAGGGCCTCGTGGCTGGTGAAGAAGTCGGTTTGCCTGAGCTGCGGGGCCGTGTCGGCGTTGATGCCGCAGGCCCGCATGAAACCCAAGGCTTCGGTAATGCGGCTCGACAACTCCTGATAGCGTTCGAAGGCCGGCGAATCCTTGAGGAACCCGAGGGTCCACTTGTGGACGTGCTCGAGATTGGCATAGCCCCCTTGGGCGAAAGCGCGCAGCAGGTTGAGGGTCGCCGCCGACTGCCGGTAGGCCATGATCTGGCGCTCGGGATCGGGCTTGCGGCCTTCAACCGTTGCCTCAGCGTCATTAATGATATCGCCGCGATAGATCGGATACTCCACCCCGTCGATCGTCTCGGTTGGCGAGGAGCGCGGCTTGGCGAACTGGCCGGCAATGCGGCCCACCTTCACTACCGGCTGGCCGCCGGCGAAGGTCAGAACCACCGACATCTGCAGGAAAATCCGGAAGAAATCCCGGATATTGTCGGCCGAATGCTCGGCGAAGCTTTCGGCACAGTCGCCGCCCTGGAGCAGGAAACCCTTGCCCTCGGCCACCTTGGCAAGCTTGCGCTTGAGCTTCCTTGCCTCACCGGCAAAAACCAGCGGCGGATAGCCGGCAAGCTGCTTCTCGACGGCGGCGAGCTTCACCTTGTCGGCATAGTCCGGCACCTGGACAATCGGGAAGCCGCGCCAGCTGTCAGGTGTCCAACTCGTCGTCATCTCGCTTACTCCAACGCCCGCGGACCGAAATTACCCACGGCTAATATCACGGGGTGGCGGCTTATACACGCCCGCCTGCCGCGATTCCAGTCCACTCCTCTAGGGCATATCCCGCCAAAGTGTGTGCACCTTGACGACAAGGATATGCCCAGAGTCAATGAATCTGGAGCGTTTCCTTGTCGGCGAAACGATTCCACTTCGCCGGGAAACGCTCCGTTGCAACCGAAAGTTAACCCGCTGCCGCCAAACTATGCGCCATTTCGCAGGAAACGGGTGGAATTCCGCGGCAGCCATGATTCACACGATCCTCAATGCCCCCTGGAGCCAGTTCTATGACGTTATGGCCGACGGCCAGCCGCCGATGATCCTGCGCATCCTGCTGGTCAACACCTTGTTCTTCATTTTGTTCGTGGTCCGCCGGGCCCGCGGGGTTCGCGCCATGCGCCAGAGCACGGCGATCAAGGTTCAGGCCCTTCTGGTCGTCTCGAACATGCTGATCCTGTTCCAGTCGGAAGTCCAACAAGTCCTCGGCCGGTTTATTTGAGACCCTTCAGATATTCGGCGAAGGCCACCTCGGCCGAGCGATAGGCAACCTGGCGATCGACATCCCAGTAGCGCAATTGGTCGAGCCGGATCGGATCGCCGGTCACCGCGCAGCGCACGAAATCGCCTTCCTTCAACACCTGGAAATCGGCGTCAAGGTAACGGAGCTTGGCTTCGCGGGCCTGCGGTAGCATGGGATCAAGGAAGTTCATGGGGAACAGATAGCAAGTCCCACTGGATATTTGAAGCTCTCCCGGCGATCGGTTATAGGGCGCCCATGACCCATGATGAACTCCTCGACCGCTATGCCGAACTCACCGTCCGCGCCGGATTGAACGTCGCCAAGGGTCAGGAAGTGCTGATCACCGCGCCGATCGAGGCCGTTCCCTTGGTGCGGCGCATCACCGTGCATGCCTACAAGGCCGGCGCCACGCTGGTGACCACTCTCTACAATGACGAGCAGAACACGCTGGCCCGCTATGTTCACGGCGCCGACGCGAGCTTCGATACTGCACCTGCCTGGCTGTTCAACGGCATGGCCGAGGCCTTCCGTGGCGGAGCTGCCAGGCTCGGCATCATCGGCGAAGACCCCGCGTTGCTCTCGGGCCAGGATACTGAGAAGGTGGCGCGCGCCAACCGGGCCCGCTCCACGGCCTATCGCCCGGCGCTCGAACTGATCACCGGCTTTGCCATCAACTGGTGCATCATCTCCTGCGCCACGCCGGCCTGGGCCAAATCGGTGTTCCCCGAACTTCCGCCGGCAGAGGGGCTCGCCGCTCTGTGGCGGGCGATCTTCAAATGCACCCGTGCCGATCTCGCCGATCCGGTCGGCGCCTGGGAAGCCCACAGCAAGGCGCTGCGGGCCCGCACCGACAGGCTCAATGCCAGGCGCTACAAGGCCCTCAAATATCGCGGCCCCGGCACCGATCTGACCATCGGCCTGGTCGACAACCATATCTGGTGCGGTGGGGCGTCCACGGCGCGCAACGGCATCGTGTGCAATCCCAACATTCCCTCCGAGGAAGTCTTCACCATGCCGCACCGCGAGCGGGTCGACGGCACGGTTTCGGCCACCAAGCCGCTCTCCTATCAGGGCAGCTTCATCGAAGGGATCAGGGTGCGCTTCGAGAATGGCCGTATTGTCGAAGCCCACGCCGACAAGGGGCTCGATGTCTTCCGCAAGATGATCGAGACCGACGAGGGTGCCGCCCGCCTCGGCGAGGTGGCGCTGGTGCCGCATTCCTCGCCGATCGCCGCCTCAGGCATCATCTTCAACGAGACGCTGTTCGACGAGAATGCCGCAAGCCACATCGCCGTCGGCCAGGCCTATAGCCAGAACCTGCGCAACGCCCACGAGATGAGCAAGGAGCAGAAGCAGGCGGCGGGGGCGAATTCGAGCCTCATCCACGTCGACTGGATGATCGGCTCGGGCCAGATCGACATCGACGGCGTTACGGCCGACGGCACGGCCGAACCCCTCATGCGCCAGGGCGAGTGGGCGGCCTGATCGCCCTATTGCGAGGGGCAGGCCTTGGCCGGTGCGGGCTCCCAATGGGCGGGCTTCAGTATCCTGCCCTGCTGGCAAACGCTGGCACCATCGAACAGCGTGCCGGTAACGGTGCCGAACTGCCCGGGCTTCGGCTCGGGCGTGGCGGACGTGACGTCATAGGTTTCGGTTGCGGTCTTGATGATGAGACAGTTAGCCTCGACGCCCGGCATGACGCAGCCGGTTACCGTCGCCTCTTCCGCCAGCGCCGGAAGAGACATTGTGGCGATTGCGAGAACCGTCGTGGCTATGGATCGCAGCATGGTTGGACTTCCTCCCTTGTTCAGAACAAACTTCCCTGCTTGGGGCCGCCGTTTTCGCGCACTTTGATTCTTCCATCGGCGAATTCGATGGCAAGTTCCTGGGCGGGCTTCACCTCCGCTGCCGCCCGTACCGGCTGGCCCCCGGCATCGCGCACCAGAGCGAAGCCGCGCTGCAGCACCGATCGGTAGGAGAGCGAAGCGAAGAGCTTGGTCTGGGTGACCAGTGCGTGCCGCCGCCGGTCGAGCGCCAGGGCCATGGCGCGGGCTGCGCCCTGCCCCAGCCGGTCCAGCCTTTCGCGCTCGCGGACCACCTGCTGCCGCATCGGTCTCAACGTGAGTCTGCCCGCCAGCCGCTCCAGCCGCGAGCGATGGATTTGGGTATTGGCTCGCAGCGCCTGGGTGAGCCGGCCTGCCGCCGCATCGTGACGCTGGCGGGCGAGTGCGAGAATGTCGTCGGGCTTAGGCAACGCTCGCGCGGCGGAGCGCAGTCTGGTCCGCCGTTCCTCTTGCGAGCGCCAGACCCCACCTTTGAGCCGGCCGGAAAGACCCGCCACCTTGTCGATCAGCTGGCTCCTGACCGGCACGGCCTGTTCGGCCGCCGCCGTTGGCGTTGGCGCACGGTGATCGGCGGCAAAATCGATCAGCGTAGTATCGGTCTCGTGACCCACCGCGGCGATGAGCGGTATATCGCTCGCCGCCGCCGCCCTGACCACGATCTCCTCGTTGAAGCTCCAAAGGTCTTCCAGCGAACCGCCGCCACGGGCCACGATGATGACGTCGGGCCGGGGCTCCATGCGGTTAAACCCGGCGATTGCCGCGGCCACTTCCGCGGCACTGGTCTCGCCCTGGACCCTGACCGGCCAGACCAGCACATGGCGCGGAAACCGGTCGTTGAGACGGTGCAGAATGTCGCGGATCACCGCTCCGGTGGGCGAGGTGACGACACCGATCAGGCGCGGAAGATAAGGAATGGGCTTCTTGCGGGAAGAATCGAACAGGCCCTCGGCGGCGAGTTTCTTCTTGCGTTCTTCGAGCAGCGCCATCAACGCGCCCACACCCGCCGGCTCCACATTCTCGATGATGATCTGATAGGACGACTTGCCGGGGTAAGACGTGATCCTGCCGGTGGCGATCACCTCCAAACCTTCCTGCAGTTTCGACTTGAGCCTGCCGAAGCTGCCGCGCCATATGACCGCATCGAGCCTGGCGCCCTCATCTTTGATCGAGAAATAGCAGTGGCCCGATGTGTGCGGGCCCCGGTAGCCGGAAATCTCGCCCCTCACCCGCACATGGCCGAAATTTTCCTCCAGCGTGCGCTTCAGGGCATGGGACAGTTCGCTGACCGAATATTCGCCGACATTGGGCTTGCCGGTGTCGCGGATTTCGCCGGTTTCGGGATCGTGATCCTCGACGGTGGACATCGCCTCGGTTTCTCTTTGATTCCCCTCCATCAAATGCGAGAAGGCGGCGAAAGGCAAGGACACGATAGATGAACATCTTGCTCATCGGTTCCGGCGGCCGCGAACATGCGCTGGCCTGGGCTATCGGCGCAAGCTCGCTGTGCGACCGGCTCTATTGCGCGCCGGGCAATCCCGGCATCGCCGCCATCTGCCATGCGGTCGATCTCAAGGACGCCGACCATGCGGCCGTCATCGCCTTCTGCAAGACCTGGGCCATCGGACTGGTGGTCATCGGGCCCGAGGCACCGCTGGTTGCAGGGCTTGCCGACGATCTCCGGGCGGCCGGGATCAAGGTCTTCGGCCCGTCGAAATTCGCCGCCCAGCTTGAAGGCTCCAAGGGTTTCACCAAGGACATCTGCGCCAAGTACGATATTCCAACCGCCGCCTATGGCCGGTTCCGCGAGCGGAGCGCAGCACTCGCCTATCTGGCAAGGCATGGCGCTCCCATCGTCGTCAAGGCCGATGGGCTCGCCGCCGGCAAGGGTGTGACCGTCGCCATGACTCCGGCCGAAGCGCAAGCCGCCGTGAACGATATCTTCACCGGGCGATTTGGCGATGCCGAATGCGTCATCGAGGAATATCTCGAGGGCGAGGAGGCGAGTTTCTTCGTGCTGACCGACGGCACCCATGCCCTGCCGCTGGCCACCGCCCAGGACCACAAGCGCCTGGGCGACGGTGACGTTGGCCCCAACACCGGCGGCATGGGAGCCTACTCGCCGGCCCCCTGCATGACCGAGGCACTGTGCACGGAAGCGCTGGAAACAATCGTCAAGCCGACCATCCGGGCTCTCGCCGACATGGGCCACCCTTACGTCGGCGTGCTCTATGCCGGGCTCATGCTCACCCGGGACGGGCCGAAGCTCATCGAATACAATGCTCGCTTCGGCGATCCCGAATGCCAGGTGCTGATGCTGCGGCTGAAGGACGACATCGTGCCGCTGCTGCTCGCCTGCGTCGATGGAACCCTCGACAAGATGTCGGTGCGCTGGCTCGACGAGGTTGCCCTTACCGTGGTCATGTTCGCCAAAGGATATCCGGGCGAGACGGTCAAAGGCACCGAAATCCGCGGGCTCGACGCGGCCGGCGCTGGCGAGGGTGTCGAGATATTTCATGCGGGAACGGCGCTCGAGAACGGGCGCCTGGTCGCTGCCGGCGGCCGGGTGCTCAACGTGACGGCGCTTGGCAAGACCGTGAAGGAGGCCCAGGCGCGGGCCTATGCGGCGGTTGACCGCATCGACTGGCCCGACGGCTTCTGCCGCCGCGACATCGGCTGGCGCGCCGCATGAAGTGGCGTTAAGGTCAGGTGCCATGTCGTCGCTTTTTCCCGGCACCCGCGAACACCGCGCCAGTAACAACGGCGTCGAGATCTTCGCCCGCGTCGGCGGATCGGGGCCGCCGCTTCTGCTGCTGCACGGGTTTCCGCAGACCCATGCCATGTGGCACCGGGTGGCGCCGAGGCTCATGCAACAATACACCTGCGTACTGCCGGACCTGCGCGGCTACGGCTTTTCGGCGTGTCCGGCGAACGACGAGCGGAACTTCGCCTATTCGAAACGCGCCATGGGCCAGGACATGCTGGTGCTGATGCAGGAACTGGGTCACCCCCGCTTTGCCGTGGTGGGCCACGACCGCGGGGGCCGTGTCGCCTACCGCATGGCGCTCGACCAGCCAGAGGCGATTGCCGCACTCGGCGTACTCGATATCGTGCCGACCTATGCCATGTGGCACAAATTCACCGTCCATCTGGCGATGAAGACCTATCACTGGCTGTTCCTCGCCCAGCCCAATCCTCTGCCCGAAATGCTGATCGAACAGGCGCCTATCTCTTATCTCGACTATACGATGGCGAGCTGGACCAAGTCCAAGAACCTCTCCGCCTTCGCCGAAGAAGCACTCGCGGAATACCGGCTGCACTATGCTACACCCGAACACATCCATGCCACCTGCAACGATTACCGCGCCGGCGCCACCTTCGATCTCGCCGCCGATGTTGCCGACCGGGCCGCCGAACGCAAGATCGCCTGCCCGACGCTGGTGGTCTGGGGCGATACCGGCATACCGAGCGAGACCGAAGCACCGCTGGCCACCTGGCACGAATGGTGCGAGAGCTGCTCGGGGGCCGCCATTGCGTCCGGGCATTTCGTGGCCGAGGAAAATCCGCAAGGCCTGCTCGATCATTTGCTGCCCTTCCTCGCAACCCATGCACATTGACCGCCAGCAAGCTTTCTCCGGCACCGTCGCCGCCGATATCTCTGCGGCCCCTCTCGCGGAGTATCTCGCGGCCCGCATCGATGGCTTTGCCGGCCCGCTGACCGTCGAGCGCTTCAAGGGCGGCCAGTCGAATCCCTCCTACCTGCTGTCGACGCCGGAGCGCCGCTATGTCCTCCGCCGCAAGCCATTCGGCAGGCTTCTGCCATCGGCGCACGCCATCGAACGCGAGTACCGGATAACCTTGGCGCTGTCGGGCGCGGGCTTTCCGGTGGCGCGGCCACATCTTCTGTGTACCGATGAAAGCATCGTCGGCGCGCCCTTCTATGTCATGGATCACGTGGCCGGCCGGATCTTCTGGGAACCCTGCGCGCCGGGCCTTTCGGCCGCCGACCGCGCCGCAATCTTCGCCGCGCTCAATGCCACCCTCGCCCGCCTCCATTCGCTTGACTACGCATCCCTGGGGCTGGCCGATTTCGGTAGGCCGGAAGGCTATGTGGCGCGCCAGATCGGGCGCTGGAGCGAGCAGTACCGCGCCTCTGAATCTGAAAGGATCGACGACATGGACCGGCTCATCGCCTGGCTGCCGGGTGCGTGTCCGAAGGCAACCGGTGCTGCCATCGTGCACGGCGATTTCCGCCTCGACAACTGCATCGTCGATCAGGCCGGCCACCGCATCGTCGCGGTGCTCGACTGGGAACTCTCCACCATCGGCGATCCCCTCGCCGATTTCACCTACCACCTGATGCAATGGTTCATGCCGGTCTCGGAGACGGGCTCAGGCGTCGGTTCGCTGATCGGCCATGAAGCCGACCCCGGCGTTCCGGCGCTGGACGACTATGTCGCCGTCTATGCCCGGGCCACCGGCCGCGCCGCGATCCCCGATCTCAACGTCTACATGGCCTATAATTTTTTCCGGCTGGCCGCCATCCTGCAGGGTATATTGGGGCGGGTGCGCGACGGCACCGCCGCCAATACCCATGCCGCCGCAATGGCCCGCCAGGTGCGGCCACTCGCCGCTACCGCATGGGTCTTTGCGCGGAAGGCCGGGGCATGAGCGGGCCCAAGATCGGGCTGGCGCTCGGCGGCGGCAGCGCCCGCGGTCTCGCCCACATCCCGATGCTCGAAGTCTTCGACGAACTGGGGCTTAGGCCCTCGATCATCTGCGGCTGTTCGATCGGCGCGTTGGTGGGGGCGGGCTATGCTTCCGGCATGTCGGCACGCGACATTCGCGAGCGCGCCGAACGGCTGCTGGCGACCCGCTTCGAGGCGATGCGCTATGTCTTCGGCCACAAGCGCACCAGGCTGCGCGATATCCTGTCGCTGCGCGGTCTCGGCTCGCTCCACATCAAGGGCGAAAAGCTCGCCGGCCTCGCCCTGCCCGACGACGTGCCGGAAATGCTGGAGGATACCCAGATCCCCTTCAAGGTGGTGGCCACCGATTTCGAAGCACGGGTGGAGAAAGTCTTCGACCGCGGCAGGCTCGTTACCGCGGTCGCCGCTTCGATCGCCATTCCCGGCGTCATCGCCGGCCCGGTGATTGACGGGCGCGTCTATGTCGACGGCGGCGTCACCAATCCGGTGCCCTTCGATCACGTGCGCGAAGGCACCGACCTGATCGTGGCGATCGACGTCACCGGCCGGCCCCGGCCCCCCGTGCGTGCGCACCACTCCAACATGGAGGTGGCCATCGGCTCGCTGCTCATCATGTTCCATCAGGTGGCCGAATTGCGCCGCGCCGCCAATCCGCCCGACATCTACATCGAGCCCAATACCGACAGCATCAGGGGTGGCGACTTCTTCCGGTTGCAAGAGGTGTTCGACGGCGCCAAGCCGGCCAAGGAACAGCTCAAGCGGGCGCTGGATTGGCGCCTGAACCGTATCGGCTGAACGAAATCAGTTGGTGAGCCCAGTGGGCCTTCCCACCACCGTGACGATCAGCGCGTCGGCATGGAGCAGCCGGCGCGCCTGTTGCCGCACCTGATCGATGGTCACGGCGTCGACCCTGGCGTTGCGGGTCGCCACATAGTCGATGCCGAGGTTCTGCTGCTGGATGCCGAGAAGCTGGCTGGCGATCGCCGCGTTGCTGTCGAATCGCAGCGCATAGGAACCGGTCAGATAGGTCTTGGCGTCGGCGAGTTCCTGGGCCGTGGGCCCGTCCTTGGCCATGCGGTCGAGTTCGCTCTTGACCACCGCCAGAGCCTCGGCCGCCTTCTCGTTGCGGGTGCCGAGCGAGCCCATCACCAGGCCAAGCCGGTCGAGGGCCATGAGGTTTGCGCCGACGCCATAGGTGAGGCCGCGCTTTTCGCGAATCTCGTTGGTAAGCCGCGAGCTCAGGCCGCTACCGCCGAGAATTTCCATCATGATGTAGGCGGGAATGAAGTCCGGATCGTCGCGGCGGATGCCGGGACCGCCGAACACGATGATGCTCTGGGGAATATCACGGTCGATGGTCTTGAGGATGGGGCCGTTGGCAAAACCGGATGCAGACTGGGCCGGCGGCTCGCTGCCCTCGGGAAGATCGCCAAATAGACGGTCGAGCAGCAGAGCCAGCTCCTTCGCATCGATGTCGCCTACGACGGCGACCTGCAGCGTCTTGCGATTGAAAATCCGCTGGTGGGCGCCGCGCAAATCGCCGGCGGTGATCGCCGCGACACTGGCCTCGGTGCCATCGGTCTCGCGCGAATAGGGATCGCCGGGAAGCGCCAGCTTCATCCAGGCGGCACCGGCGATATGCTCGGGATCCTGGTCCTTGTCCCTAACCGACAGCAGGAACTGGCGGCGTACCCGCTCCTGGGGATCGGCATCGAAGCGCGGTTTGGTCAAGACCTTGCGCAGGAGATCGAAGGACTGCTCGCGGTTCTTCGACAGAGTCTGGAAACTTCCCTCGAAATCGTCGGGGCCGGCCTCAAACGACATCTTGAAGGACAGCCGGTCTCGCAGCTTCTGGAAGGCGGCGGAATCGAGATCGTCGGCGCCTTCATCCATCATGCCGGTGATGAAGTTGACGGTTCCTTCCTTGCCGGCGGGATCGAAGGCGCTACCGCCGCGGAAAGAGAAGTTCATGGCGATCAGCGGAATCTCGTCGTCGTGGACGAGCCAGGCCTTGATGCCGCCGGGGCTCATCACCGCTTCGATTTGAAACGCCTGCGACGGCAGGGCGGCCGCCAGAGAAAGGGCAACGAATGCCAAGACCTTCAGCAAGAGCTTGCGGAGCATCGGGGAAAAACCTCAGTTCTGAGTCGTATCGGGCGCGACGGGCTGGCCCCCCGGAAGGCCCGCCACCTGGCCCTTGCTGGCGGGCAGGAGAAGACCGGTCACCGAGGCCCGGAGCTCGAGCACGTCGCGGGCCGCATCCTGCAGGTCCCTCGGGGTTACTTGCAGGATATCCTTGTCCCAGTCGAGTACCTGGCGCACCGTCTGACCGGTGGCGAGTGCCACGCCGAACATGCGGGCCAGCGATTCCTGACGGTCAAGGACATAGGCCGAGTCGGCCAGCGCCCGGGTGCGGGCCGTATCGAGTTGGTCCTGGGTGACGCCCTTGGTCAGCACGTCGGCGATGATCGCATCGACCGCCGCTTCGAGTTTTTGCGGATCAACCCCGGGGGTTGGCGAGGCATAGAAACCAAAGCTGCCGTAATCGAGAGAATCGCCGGAATACCAGGCCGCGGCATAGGCGGCGATCTGCTGCTCGACGACCAGCTTCTGGTAGAGGATGCTCTGGGTGCCGCCGCCGATGATATCGGCCAGAAGGTCGAGCGCCAGGGCCTCGCGGCCCGGTGCCTTGGCTTCGGCGGGGGCGAGATAGCTTCGCTGCCAATAGGGTGTTGCGGCGCGGTCGTCACGCAGGGTGACACGCCGCTCGGCGATGGGCACGGGCTCGGGTGTGCGAACGCGCGCCGGCACCGGGAACGGGTTGGGAATGCCGCCGTAATATTTCTCCGCAAGCGCCCGCACTTCGTCCGGTGTCACATCGCCGGCAACCACCAGTATGGCGTTGGCGGGCTCGTAATGCGCCCGGTAGAAGTTCACCGCATCGTCGCGGGTGAGCTTAGCCACTTCCGACATCCAGCCGATGACCGGCTTGCCATAGGGATGGGCCGCATAGAGGACGGAATCGATCTGTTCGCCGAGCAGCGCCGAGGGGCTGTTGTCGGTGCGCTCGCGACGCTCCTCCATTACCACCTGCAATTCGGGCAGCACGTTTTCGTTGGTCAGCACCAGGTTCTGCATGCGGTCGGCTTCGAGCTCCATCACCAGGGGAAGCCGCTCCTTGGCAATGCGCTGGAAATAGGCGGTGTAGTCCTGGGTGGTGAAGGCGTTCTCGACGCCGCCGTTGATCCTGACCAGGCGGCTGAAGTCGCCCGGCGGGTGCTTGGGCGTCCCCTTGAACATCAGGTGTTCGAGGAAATGGGCGATGCCCGACTTGCCGCGATCCTCGTCGGCGGCGCCGACGCGATACCACATCATATGGGTCACCACGGCCGAACGATGGTCGGGGATCACCACGACGTCGAGGCCGTTGGCCAATTTGAATTCGCTGACGTCGAGGTCGAGCGCCACGGCAGGTCGGGCCGCGAGAGTAAAAACAAGGCAGGCAAACAGGGGGCCAAGGATGCGGGCGTACATGAGGTCCTTTCCAGGGCAGGAGAACCGGGGAGTTCAGCGGATTGACGGAACTGTCGAGGCGGCGATCAGCCGCCGCCCCATGCGTTGCCAATGTTGAACACCGTGCCGTAGTTGGGATTCTGCTGACGCTGCTTGGCGTAGTAGATCTTCTTCAACTCGGCTTGCAGTTCTAGCTGGGTCTTGGGCGTTCCATCGGCGTTGTACTTGGAGATGCCGTTCCTCTCATAGACATCGCCCTGGGGCTGGGCCGGGCTGGCGAGACCGCCCTGGGTTGGTGACGCGCTGAGATTGGCCGGAGCCGTCGCCGCCGCCGATTTCACCGGCGGCGCCACATCGGCCGGTTGGGTATAGGCGGCCGCCGTGCCGGGCGGACGCAGTTGCAGGTCGGGCGGCATCGACAAGTCCTGGTAGGTCTGGGCCTGCTGGACCGAGGTCGTATTGCCCCCGAGGAGGTCCGAGGTACCGTTCTGGGCGCAGCCGGTAATGACCACCGCCGCGATCAGCAGTCCGGCGGAGGGCAGAAACGACTTCATCACTATGGCCCTTCCCATGTCACCCGCATCGGTTGACCCGAAATTCAGGCATTTCCGTGGCCCTTGGCCGGGGCCCGGTCGAAAATGGATTCATACAGCAGAAGCAGCACCCCGGCAACAATCGCCACGTCGGCAAAATTGAACACATACCAGCTGAGGGAACCCAAATGGAACAGAAAGAAATCGGCTACCGCTCCGTAATGTGCCCGGTCCAGGGCGTTGGACAGGGCCCCGCCGATGATGATCGCCAAGGCGGCCGTCGCTAGCATCTCCTTGGCCCGGCAGGCCCATAACCAGAGGGCAAGAGAAACCGCCAGACTCACCAGGATTAGTGGTGCCTGGGAATGGGTGCGGAACAAGCCGTAGGAAACGCCGGTGTTCCAGACGAGCACCAGATCGAAGAACGAAGTAACCGGCACCGGCTGGCGCTCGGCGATGGCGAAAGCGTTGAGCATCCACCACTTGTAGGACTGATCGATGGCGAAGACGAGGATTGCCAGCGTCGCCACCAGCGGCGCCCGAGGGCTCCAAAGCCTCAAGCCTTTCATACGGTCTTCCCAAAACGGGTCTGCCATTCGCGCACCGCCTCGGCATCGCGGGGGGTGACATCTGGGAAGTCGGGATCGCTACCGACTTCCGACGTGATCTTCCACGACCTGGCGCATTTCCGTCCCTGGGCCGGTTTGAACACCACCGCCACACCCTTCACGCTGTCGAGCCGGAAGGCCTCCGCCGGGCCATCGCCCCGAACAAGCGTCGCAGCCGAGGTAATGGAGATTTCGGCGAGATCGACGCCATCGAGGGCGGCGAGCAGCTCCGGGTCGGCGACATGGATTTCGGGGGCGGCCTCAAGGGCCGAGCCGATGGTCTTCTTGACCTGACGTTCGATCTCGAGCGCGCCCGTTACGACCGAGCGCACCGCCCGCACCCTCTCCCATTTGACCGCCAGTTGTGGATCGGCCCATTCGCCGGGTGGTGTTGCAAATTGCATGACGTGTATCGAGGAACCTTCGCCGGCAAAGCGGGCGAGCCACACCTCCTCCATGGTGAAGGCGAGAACCGGCGCCCACCAGGTGGTCAGGCAATGGAAAAGCTGATCCAGCACCGTGCGGCACGACCTGCGCCTGAAGCTCGACCAGGCGTCGCAATAGAGCGCGTCCTTGCGGATGTCGAAATAGAAGGCCGAGAGGTCGACGGTCATGAAATGGTTGAGCACGGCGAACAGCCGCTTGTAGTCGAAGACCTCGTAGGCGTCCCGCACCTCACCGCCGATCGCGTGCAGCCGGTGCAGGATGTAGCGCTCAAGCTCGGGCATATCCTTATGGTAGACGGTCTCCCAATCCTTGAGGCCGTCGAGCGAGCCCAGGATATAGCGCATGGTGTTGCGCAGCTTGCGGTAGGCCTCGATGTTGGTCTTGAGGATTTCGGGGCCGAGCCGCAAATCCTCGGCATAATCGGCGGAAGCAACCCACAGGCGGAGAATGTCGGCGCCCGACTGCTTGATCACGTCCTGGGGGGTGACGATGTTGCCGAGCGACTTCGACATCTTGCGGCCGTCCTCGGCGACGACGAAGCCGTGGGTCAAGACCGCGTCGTAGGGAGCGCGCCCGCGCGTGCCGCAGGCTTCCAGCAGCGAGGAGTGGAACCAGCCGCGATGCTGGTCGGAGCCTTCGAGATAGATATCCGCCGGCCATTTGAGATCGGGCCGCTGCTCAAGGCAGAAGGCATGGGTGGACCCTGAGTCAAACCACACATCGAGAATGTCGCGGACCTGCTCCCAGTCTTGCGAATTGTAGGCCGAGCCGAGAAATCTCTGGGCCGCCCCATCGGCAAACCAGGCATCGGCCCCTTGTTCAGAAAATGAGTCCTCAATCCTCTTGTTCACCTTGATATCGTTTAGAATTTCACCCGTCGTCTTGTTGACGAAAACACAGATCGGCACGCCCCAGGCGCGCTGCCGCGAGATCACCCAGTCGGGCCGTTGCTCGATCATGGCGCGCAGGCGATTTTGCCCGGCGGCCGGGAAGAACTTGGTACTGTCGATCGCCCTCAGCGCCACATCGCGCAAGCCTCCCGGCTTTCCGTCGGCCATGGAAATGAACCACTGCGGCGTGTTGCGAAAAATGATTGGCTTCTTGGACCGCCAGGAATGTGGATACTGGTGCTTAAGTCGGCCCCTGGCGATGAGGGCGCCGGCGTCTTTGAGTGCGCTGATCACCGCCTCGTTGGCATCGCCCTTCTCGCCCGTGCCGGTGATGACGCGCCTGCCCTCGAAGCCCGGCGCATCCTTGGTGAAGAAGCCATCGGCATCGACGGTGAAGGGGATGGGACCTGCGACCTTCTCCATCCAGATATTGTAGTCGTCGGCGCCGTGGCCGGGAGCGGTGTGAACGAAGCCGGTGCCGGTATCGTCGGTGACGTGGTCGCCTTCGAGAAGGGGGACGGAGAAATCATAGCCCTTGCCGTGCAATGGATGGCTGCAGGTCAGAAGTGCTGGATCGATGTCGCCGTTCCGCGTGTAGGATTCAACTTTCGCCACCTTCATCACCTCTTCGGCTAGGCGGTCGGCGAGGACATAGGTGTCGCCCACCTTCGCCCAGTTGCCTGAGGGAGCGGCGGTGACCTCGTAGAGTCCGTATTTGATCTTGGTCGAATAGCTGATGGCGCGGTTGCCGGGGATGGTCCAGGGAGTCGTCGTCCAGATGATAACAAAGGCACCCTGCCCCTTCACCGGAAACTTCACGTAGATCGTGTCGCTCGTGTAGTCCTGATACTCGATCTCGGCCTCGGCCAAGGCCGTCCTTTCGACCACCGACCACATGACTGGTTTGGAGCCACGATAGAGCTGTCCCGACTCGGCAAATTTCAGCAGCTCCTTGGCGATCAGCGCCTCGGCGCGGAAATCCATGGTGAGGTAGGGATTGTCCCAGTCGCCGGTCACCCCCAGGCGCTTGAACTCCTGGCGCTGCACATCGATCCAGTGGCTGGCGAAGGCGCGACATTCCTGGCGAAACTCGTTGATCGGGACCGCATCCTTGTTCTTGCCCTTGGCGCGATATTCCTCCTCGATCTTCCATTCGATCGGAAGCCCATGGCAGTCCCAGCCAGGAACATAGTTGGAATCGAAACCCGCCATCTGGCGCGAGCGGGTCACCATGTCCTTGAGGATCTTGTTAAGCGCATGGCCGATATGCAGGTGGCCGTTGGCGTAAGGGGGGCCGTCGTGCAGCACATATTTGGGCCGGCCTCGGCTCTCTTGGCGGAGCCGCCGGTAGAGCCCCATCTCCTCCCAGCGCTTGAGAATCTCCGGCTCCTTCTGCGGCAGGCCGGCCTTCATGGCAAACGAGGTCCTGGGCAGGAACACGGTGTCGCGATAGCGATCGGTTTTCGGGGCCTTGTCTTCCATGGCGGGCGGAGCGTCCAAATCTCGTTTCGGCGGCTTCTAGCAGGCACTCGCCTTATCGGCTAGCCTTTGGTTTTCGCGGGAGATTCACATGGCCACCCAACACACCATTCCGGCCCGGCGCGGCAAGGCAACCCGCCTCGCCACGGGCCAGTCGGTCAAGATCGTCAATACCCACGGCAACCAGGTGGTCGATACCTGGGCCTTCAATGCCGGGGATTTGCGCGAATACATGGGCATGGAGCACTGCCGGGCCTTCTGGACCAGGCTCTATCCGGTCGTCGGCGACAAGATGGTGACCAACCGCCGGCGCCCCATCCTCACCCTTACCGAGGATATTTCGCCCGGCCGCCACGATACGCTGATTGCTCCTTGCGATAACGAGCGCTACGGGCTTCTGGGCTGCACCCACTATCACGACAACTGCCGCGACAATATGCATGCAGGGCTGGCCGAGCTTGGTCTGATGGTTCCCTACTGCCCGCCGTCGCTCAACACCTTCATGAACATCCCGTGGCGCCAGGACGGCGCGCTCGAATGGGGCAATTGCCTGTGCCGCAAGGGCGACTATGTGGTGTTCCGCGCCGAAATGGATGCGATCGTGGTGTTCTCCGCCTGCCCGCAGGACATGCTGCCGATCAACAACGGCATCACCACCGACGCCCATTTCGAAGTGATGGATTAGGCCGCCCGGAGCTTAGTCACATTCCCCGCCACCTGTGCCTCGAGCCAGGCCACCGCACCGGTGGCGATCTTCTCCCAGCCGGGTTCGCCGATCAAAAGATGGGCGTGGCCGGCATAGAGGCGGAGATCGGCGCCGTAGCGTCTCGCGGTCCAGCGGACGAGCGCCGGTGAAACGATGCGATCGTCCTCGCCGCCGATCACCAGCATCGGGCATTTGACCTTGGCGGGATCGACCTTGACGGCGCCGAACATCATTTCGCGGTAAACCTTGCCCGACTCATGCACGAGGCCGCCGTGGATCGCCGCGTGATAGTCCTTTGGTACCCGGTTGAGCACGATGCGCGAGCAGGTGCCGGGAGGCGGCAGGAAGGGCCTTCCGGCCATGATGCTGGGCAGCATCGGCAGATAGGAGGGCAGCGCCACGGGCTGGGCGGTCAGCATGCCGGCAGGGGCGGGAGCCAGCAAAATGGCGGCCCGGCACTTGCCCCGTTCGGCCAGCTTCTGGGCAATGAGCCCACCGAGACTATGGCCCACCAGCACCGGGGCCTCATCCAGCGTGTCGATCACCTTTAGCGTATCGGCCACATAGTCGTTGATGGTCAGCCCTTGCGCGCTCGCCGGACCGATGCCGAGACGGCCGCTGCGGGACGCCGAAACGCCGCCCCAGCCAAGCCGCGCAAGCTCGCCCAGCCAGCCGTCGAAGGGTTGGTGATCGACAAAGGCGCCATGGATGTAAACGAGCGGCGGACGGCCCTTGCGAACTTCGGTCAGGTGGGCGGGAAATCCGGCGATGACGATTTCGGAGATGAGATCACTGGACATGGCTTCCTCCTGTTGATACGAAGATTGTCAACCAGATTTCCTATTTTGTCAAGGTGCTTGCCTAAATGACCGACGAGACCGTCGCCTTCAGGGCCAAGCGCGAGCAAATGCTGCTGCGCCTCTTGGTCCGCCTGTTCCGCAGGATGAGCGACGAAACCGTGCTGCGCATGCGCAAGCGCGGCATCGCCGGTATGATGCCGGCCTATCCGAGGCTGCTCGGCAACCTCGACACCGGGGGAACGCGCATCGGGGCGCTGGCGCGCAAGATGGGCACAACGCGCCAGGCGGTCGCCCAGCTGGCGGCCGAAATCGAGCGGGCCGGCTTTGTCGAGCGCGTCCCCGACCCCGAAGATGGCCGCGGCGTCATTGTGCGCTTCACCAAGAAGGGCCGCGCCGGGTTGGCCTGCGCCATCGAAGTGATGATTGAAATCGAAGCCGAATACGCGACGATCATCGACGCCAAGGGGCTTAGCGAACTGAAGCGCTTGATGGCCGCCATCCTGGACGTAACCGATCAGGAGGGCCGTTTCGGCCTCAACTGATCAGGCCTGGAACTTGTCGTAAATGATACGGGCGAGCTTCATCATGCGGTCGCGGTCCATCTCGCCTGCAACCACCAGGCCCAGGGGCCCGTCCAGCCAATAGCAGGCGATGAGCGGGCCCCTCTCCTCGACCCGCAAGGCCGTTTCCGACTTGCCGGGGTTGGCGGTCAGGAAAATGGTGATGCGCCGCTTGTTGGCGTCCTCATACATGAGCTGGGCGGCAGGCTGGTCCGAAGAGGCGAGCAGGCGCCCGCCGAGCAGCGTATAGCCTTCGGCCGTAAGGTCGGGCACCTTGAAGGAAACGCCCACCCGCTTCGATAGCCACGCCTGGAGGTGGTCGCGCTCGCTGGCGGTCACCTCCACCGGGTGCCTGACCTCGGCAGTGAAGATTTCATGGGCGGCGATGGCGTTGTCGGCGATAACTTCAGCCCGGACGCCGCCGGGGTCGCGACCGGTAAACCAGCCGCCGAGACCGCCCAGCACAACCAGCGCCAAGGCCGCGGCGATGCTGACCCATGGCCTCTGGCGAAGCCGCGTGGGTGCCTTGAGAACCGCCACCAGAGAAGCCGGCACCGGCTCGGACAGCACATCCGTGAAAGCCTGTTTCAAGGCATCGTTCTGACGCTTGTAAGCGTCGACGGCGGACCGCGCCGCGGCATCGCTCGCCAGAAGTTTCTCGATCGCCTCGCGGTCGGCAGCATCGAGCTCGCCGTCGACATAGGCGTGGAGGGCCCAGTTCTCGATTGTCTTCATGCTCGTCATTTCACCCGCCTGAGGACCGTATGGCCCCGCTCTTCAAGAATATCCCTGAGGGCGCTGCGCGCCCGCGAAAGTCGTGACATGACCGTGCCGATCGGCACCCCGGTGATTTCGGCGACATCCCGGTAACTCATCTCCTCGATGCCGACCAGGACGATGACCTCGCGGTGCTGGTGGGGCAACCGGTTGAGGGCTTCGGCCACCTGGGCGGCCGACAAACGATCCTCCTGGGCGGGGGCTACGCTGCCTTCGCCGCCGACCAGTTCGTCGACGGTCTTGACCACGGCCGAACGGCCGCTGCGGCGCAGGCTGCTGATGAACACGTTGCGCAGGATAGCAAACAGCCAGGCCCGGAGCGGCCGGTCCGGGTCATAGAGATGACTCTTGACCAGGGCCCGCTCGATGCAGTCCTGGACCACATCGTCGGCCAGCGCTGCATCGCCTATCAACGCCCAGGCAAAGCGTCGCAGGTGGGGTAGCTCGCCTGCAAGTTGCTGTTTGAAGTCCATCTCAGCCCTTTTCCCACACTTACGGGTACTTGGCGGCGTTTATTCCCTTAGGGCTATTCCTGCCATCTATCCCGGAGGGTCACCAGTTCCTCCGCCGCCGTAGGGTGAACCGCCATGGTGGCATCGAAATCGGCCTTCCGGGCGCCGGCCTTGAGGGCAATGCCGAGGAGCTGGGCCATTTCGCCAGCATCGGGTCCGCAAACATGGCAGCCCAGAACCCGGTCCGAGGCGGCATCGACTACCAGCTTCATCAGCATCCGCTCGTCGCGGCCCGAAACCGTGTGCTTCAAAGGCTTGAAGCTCGATTTGTAGATGTCGATTGCGGCGCCCGTCGCCCGCGCCTTGCTCTCGGTCAGGCCGACCGTGCCGATCTCCGGCTGGGAGAACACTGCAGTTGGAACCATCGTGTGGTCGACAGCAGTCGGCTTGCCGCCAAAGACCGTGTCGGCGAAGGCGTGGCCGTCGCGCACTGCCGCCGGCGTTAGGTTCACCCGGTTGGTGACGTCGCCAATGGCGTAGATATTGGCAGCGGTCGACTGCGAATAGGGACCGACCTTGACGGCATAGTGGGGCGTGAGTTCGACCCCTGCCCGCTCGAGCCCCAGCCCCATGACATTGGGGATGCGTCCGGTTGCGAACATAATCTGACCGGCGCCGAAGCCCGTACCGTCCTCGAGGGTGACGCGCACGCCATCGCCCGAACGCTCGATCTTGGCCACATCGGCGTGGGTGCGGATTTCGATACCCTTTTTCTTCATCTCGCCGGCGAGGTGATGGCGGAGGTCGTCGTCGAAGCCGCGCAGGATCTGTTCGCCGCGATGAACGAGCACCGTCTCGACGCCCAGCCCCGACAGGATGCCGGCGAATTCCACCGCGATATAGCCGCCGCCGACGATCACCATGCGCGATGGCAGCCGCTCCAGATGAAACATCTCGTTCGAGGTGATGGCAAGCTCATGGCCCGGCAGATGGCGCGGCACGAAGGGCGCGGCCCCGGTGGCGATCAGAATATGGCGCGCCGTAACCCTGCGGCCCGAACCCAGCCTCACGGTGGTCGCATTCTCGAGTTCGGCCCGTTCCATCACCAGCTCGGCGCCGGCACTTTCGAGATTGCGGATATAGGCCTTGTTGAGCCGGTCGACCTCCTTGTCCTTGCCGGCAAGCAGGGTCTGCCAGTCGAAGGAGACTTTCTCCGAGGTCCAGCCGAAGCCCACCGCGTCCTCGAAGCTCTCGGCGAACTTCGAGGCATAGACGAAGAGTTTCTTGGGGACGCAGCCGCGAATGACGCAAGTGCCGCCGACCCGGTCCTCCTCGGCCACCAGCACCTTGGCGCCGTGCTTGGCCGCAATCCGCCCGGCCCTGACGCCGCCCGAGCCCGCGCCGATCACGAAGAGATCGCAGTCGAAACCCGCCATTGCCGCTCAGGACTTGCGGAAGGTCTTGACGCCTGCGTCGGTGCCCATCAGGACGATGCCGCAGATGCCGATGAACAGACCGTGGTCGACGACGCCGGGGATCACCGACAAGAGGTCCGAAAGCCGCGCCGGGTCCGCTATGCGGCCGATGGAAACATCGACGATGGCATGGCCTCCGTCGGTGCGGAACGGTTGGCCGGCCTTCGTCCGCAGGACCAGCTTGCCCGTAAGTCCGCAGATCTTGAGAGCCCGCTCGATCTTCCAGGCGGTCGCCTTGACGCCGAAGGGCACGACCTCGACCGGCAGCGGAAACCTACCCAGCGTATCAACCTTCTTCGAGTCATCGGCGATGACGATCATGTAGCGCGACGAGGAGGCGACGATCTTTTCAGCCAAGAGAGCCCCGCCGCCGCCCTTGATCAGATTGAACTTATCGTCGAACTCGTCGGCGCCGTCGACGGCCAGATCGAGGAACGGGTGCTGGTCGAGCGTGGTGAGCGGAATGCCCGCCCGTTCGGCCTGATGGCGGGTCGTTTCCGACGTCGGAACGCAGGCGACATCAAGGCCCGCCCTCACCCTGGCACCGACGAGATCGATGAAATGGGCCGCAGTCGAGCCGGTTCCGAGGCCAAGCTTCATGCCGGGCTTCACATAGGTAAGCGCCGCCTCGGCGGCGGCGTGTTTCTTTTGATCGGCGGTCACTTGGCAAGCCCGCCCATCAGCATGTACTTCATCTCCAGATATTCCTCGACGCCGTGATGCGAGCCCTCGCGGCCCAGGCCTGATTCCTTGACGCCGCCGAAGGGTGCTTCGGCGGTCGAGATGATGCCTTCGTTGATGCCGACCATGCCATATTCGAGGGCCTCGCCCACCCGCCAGATGCGGCCGATGTCGCGGGCGTAGAAATAGCAGGCCAGACCGAATTCGGTATTGTTGGCCATAGCGATCGCGTCTTCCTCGGTCGTGAAGCGGAATAGCGGCGCCACCGGACCGAAGGTTTCCTCGCGCGCTACCGCCATCTCCGGTGTGACGTCGCGGATCAGGGTGGGCTCGAAGAAATTGCCGCCGAGCGACTTGCCGCCCATCATCACCTTGGCGCCCTTCTTCACCGCATCGTCGATGTGCTCCTGTACCTTGGCGACGGCGGCCCGGTTGATCAGCGGTCCGGTGGTGACACCCGTTTCGCTGCCGTCGCCCACCTTGAGCTTCTTCACTGCCTCGGCGAGTTTTTCGGCAAAGGCGTCATAGACGCCCTCCTGCACCAGCAGCCTATTGGCGCAAACGCAGGTCTGGCCGGCGTTGCGGTATTTAGACGCCATGGCGCCCTGCACCGCGGCATCGAGATCGGCATCATCGAAGACGATGAACGGGGCGTTGCCGCCGAGCTCCAGTCCCACCTTCTTGATGGTAGGGGCGCACTGGGCCATGAGCAGCCGGCCGATCTCGGTCGAACCGGTGAACGTGAGCGCTCGCACCAGGGGGTTGGCAGTCATCTCGCCGCCGATGTCGCGGGCCGAGCCGGTGATCACCGAAAAGACGCCGGCGGGGATACCGGCGCGCTCGGCCAATTCGGCAAGCGCCAGTGCCGACAGCGGCGTCTCGCTGGCCGGTTTGCAGACGAAGGTGCAGCCGGCGGCAAGGGCGGGTCCGGCCTTGCGGGTGATCATGGCATTGGGGAAATTCCACGGCGTGATGGCGGCAACCACACCGACCGGCTGCTTGATCACCACCATGCGGGCCTGGGGCCAGGGCGACGGGATCGTCTCGCCATAGATGCGTTTGGCCTCCTCGGCGAAGAACTCGATGAACGAGGCGCCATAGGCCACTTCGCCGCGCGATTCGGCGAGCGGCTTGCCCTGCTCTGCGGTCATGATCTGGGCCAGATCCTCCTGGTTTTCCATCATCAGATTGAACCACTTCCGCAGGATCGCGGCGCGCTCCTTGGCGGTCTTCCTGGCCCACGGCATCTGGGCCCGCTCGGCGGCGGCGATCGCCGCCCTGGTTTCGGCCACGCCGAGCCTGGGTACGGCGATGATCAAGCTGTCGTCGACCGGGTTGGTGACGTCGATGGTGGCCGCACCGCCGAGCCATTTTCCGTCGATGAAACATTTGTCCTTGAGCAGCGACTTGTCCTTCAGTATGTCGCGCAATGCTTGGCTCTTGCGGATGTCCATGATCGTCTCCCGTCTTTTGGTGGCGGGCTTCTAGCACGGGTCCGGCGGCGGAACAAACCGCAGGCCTAGTGAGGACTGAATGCCGGATTTCGCGGTGATTTTCGATCTCGACGGGACGCTGGTCGATACCGCGCCCGATCTGATGCTGGCCACCAACCACATCTTGCAAGGCCTCGGCCGCCGGCCCGTCGGCATCGACGAGGTGCGAGTTTTCGTCGGCCACGGAGCCCGCGCCCTGATTACCCGGGGACTGGCGGCAACCGGCGGCCTGCCCGAGGGCTTCGACGTCGAGCCGCACTATCGCGCCTTCGTCGACTACTATGCCGGCAACATCTGTGGCGGCAGTCTGATCTATCCGGGCCTGGTGCCGCTGCTCGACCGGCTCACCGAAGCTGATTTCGGGCTCGGCGTGTGCACCAACAAGCTCGAAGGCCTCTCGGTGCAACTGCTCGAGGCCCTGGGGCTTCGCCACTATTTCGGATCGGTGGTGGGGCCCGACACGCTCGGCATCGCCAAGCCCGATCCGCGGCCCTTCCATGAATCGGTCGCCCGCCTCGGCCTTGCCAGCCCGCGGGTCCTCATGGTGGGCGACAGCGAAACCGATATCCTGACGGCGCGGGCGGCTGGCGTGCCGGTAATCGCCGTTCCCTTCGGCTACACGCCGCGGCCCGTCGCCGACTATGGGCCCGATCGCGTCATCTCCCATTTCGACGAAGCCTGGCCGGCGATCGCCGACCTCCTCGATTGTTGACTTTGCCTCCCGCCGCCGCCTATACGGCTCCCACCCCTCAAGCGGGCGATTAGCTCAGTTGGTAGAGCACTGTGTTCACATCGCAGGGGTCACTGGTTCGAGTCCAGTATCGCCCACCACCCAGTCTCAGAGCCCGTTTCGAAAAAGGGTTGAATGGTTGAGGCTGGGGTGATTCCAAGGGGTTGTTGAACCATCTTGGATGGAGCCATGTGGACCCCGACCACCCAGCGGCAATATGGTCGCGGTGAGCTGCGTTACGACAGTGATTTGCCGAATGAGGAATGGCAGCTGATTTCAGCATGGACGCCGCGGTAGAACCGGGATGGCCGCCCTCTGGCGTGGAGCCGGCGCGAAATCGTGAATGCGATCTTCTACACACTGCGCGCCGGTTGCCCGTGGCGGTTCTTGCCGGAGGATTTTCCGCCATGGCGGATGGTCTAACGCTGGTTTGCGGCGTTTTACGATAATGACCGATTTGGGCGTATCAATCATGGGCTGGTGATGGCCGCCCGGGAGAGAGTTGGCCGGCAAGCCTCGCCATCGGCGACAATCATCGACAGTCAAAGCGTCAAAACCACGGAAAGTGGCGACCCCAGAGGCGATATGGCCGTGGGCTCATTCTCAGGCCCCATTGCACCAGTATTCAGGATCACGATGGAGCCGGGCTGGTTCTCGAAAGTTCGCGACGATCATTCCCGTTCATCAAACGGGTCTTAGCCGGTGCCGGTTATGCGGAGAAAAAGTTGCCAAAGCCACCTGCATCGCCGTCGAAATCGTCAAGGCCGAGCCGGACCAGATTGGGTTCACGATTCAGCCGAGGCGTTGGGTGGTCGAGCGTTTCTCCGCCTGGATCAATCGCAACCGGCGTCTGGCAAAGGACTTCGAGGCTACCATCGCCTCGGCCCACGCCTTCCTCTATGCCGCCTCCGTCATGATCCTCATCCGCCGCTTGGCGCGATCGACATGACTTTCGAAACGGACTCTAAGGCGTTCCGAATTCCCTTCCACTTCGCGAAACACGATGGGTAAGCACTGCAGCGGGCGGCCGAAGAAAACTCGAACCGTTTTGCTCCTTCGGACGTGCAAGGGCGCCAAACGTCATGGTGTGCGCTTGAGCAGCTTCCTGAGCTCCGGCCAGGCGCGGGTGTTGATGACATCCTTGGCCTCGAGCCAGCCGCGGCGCGCCTGATCGATGCCGTAGCGCATCATCTCCAGCCCTTCGGCGGAATGGGCATCGGTGCCGATGGCGATCTTGACGCCGGCCTCCTTGGCCATGCGGGCGTGCACGTCGTTCATGTCGAGGCGGTCGGGATGGGCGTTGATCTCGATGGCGCAGCCGCGCTGGCGGGCCGCCGCGACGATTCGTTCCATGTCGATGTCATAGGGCGGGCGGCGGTTGATGATCCGCCCGGTCGGGTGGGCGAGAATGGAGAAATGGCGATTGTCCATGGCGCGGATGATCCGCTCGGTCTGTTTCTCACGTGGCAGCTCGAAATTGTAGTGGACGGCGCCATAGACGAAATCGAGCCGCTTCAGCGTGTCGTCGGTGATATCGAGCTTGCCGTCGCTCAGGATATCGACCTCGCAGGACTTGAGGATGCGGAAGCGGCCGAAACGCTCCTGCAGCTTGTCGATCTCGTCGATCTGGGCGTTGAGGCGCTTCTCGTCGAGGCCGTGGGCGACGCTGACCCGCTTCGAGTGGTCGGTGATGGCCAGGTAATCATAGCCTTTTCGCCTGGCGACTTCGGCCATTTCGGCGATGGTGAGCGTTCCATCCGAAGCCGAAGTATGGGCGTGAAGATCGCCGCGGATGTCGGCCACGGTGACCAGCTTCGGCAGGCGGCCGGATTTGGCGGCCTCGATCTCACCGCCGTTCTCGCGCAGTTCCGGCTCGATATAGTCCATGCCGAACAGCCGGTAGATGTCTTCCTCGCGGCGCCCGGCGATCTGCTTGGCGCCGAGGAACGCGCCGTATTCGTTGACCTTCAGCCCATCTTTGACGGCCATGGCGCGGATGGCGATGTTGTGGTCCTTGGAGCCGGTGAAATAATGCAGGGCGGCGCCATGGCTGGCCGGCGGCACCACGCGCAGATCGGCCTGCAGGCCGCCGCGCAGGATAACGGTCGAGCGGGTCGGCCCGCTGGCGGCGACGCGCTCGACCTCGAGATAGGACGTGAAGCTCCGCGTCACCTCGGCGGCGTGCTTTGCCGCGCAGGTCACCAGGATATCGATGTCGCCGACCGTCTCCTTGCGGCGGCGGTAGCTGCCGGCGATGATGGCGCGCTCGACCCCCGGCAGGCTGGCCAAATGGGCGCACAGCGGCTCGGCCTGGCTTTCCGCGTCGTGGAGCTTGAAACGCCTGGCCGTGCTGCTGCGGGCTTCGATTTCCTGCAGCATTTTCGCCACCGTCCTGGCGCCAAATCCCGCCAGTCCCTGCAATGATCCCGCCTTGATCCTGGCGGCGAGGTCGGCGATGCTCTTGACGCCGAGCTTGTCGTGCAGGATCTTGGCGCGCTTCGGGCCGATGCCGGGCAGAGCGACAATCTCGGAAAGTCCGGCCGGCGTGCGGCGGGTGACTTCGTCGAGCAGCTTGAGGCGTCCCGAGGCGGCGATTTCCGCAATCTTGCCGGCCAGGTCGTCGCCGATCGCCGGCAGGGCGGCCAGGTCTTCGCCGGCCGCCGCCATATCGGCCGCCTGGCGCGGCAGATTGGCGATCTCGCGGGCGGCGTTGCGGTAGGCGCGCACCCGGAACCGGTTGGCGCCTTCGATTTCAAGGAGATCGGCGAGCTGGTCGAACATGGCCGCGATCTCGGTGTTGTGAATGAGCTTCGCCATGGCGCAACTCCGCTGTGTCACCCGGCTTCCGTTTGTTGCTTGCGGGCGATCTCGCGCCGGACTCGGAGACCGTAGGAGGAAAGTGCCGCGCTGATCGCCACCGGGTAGGACGGGTCGGCGGGTGCCAAGGAAAGAATGGACTCAGGTAGCCGCGCCATTCCGTCTCTCGCCCGTTCGCGCATTGCCGATAGCGGCTCGGCGGGATGGGCCAGCTTTCGGCCGTTCCGCATCACGCAGGCGAGAAGCGGCACACCCGGGCGCTGCTCGGTGAAACGCGCGATCTCATCGCCCGCCAGCCGCCCGCCTTCCTCGCGCCGGAACACCTGCTTGCGGCCGGGCAGAATCGCCTTCCCCGTAGAGAGTTTCAGCCGTCCCTTGCCGCCATATTCGGTGAGCTTGTAGGCAATGTCGAGACCGGGCATGTCGGCGGAAACGCCCATGCTGGTACCGATGCCGAAACTGTCGATCGGCGCGCCGCCGCCCACCAGCCGTTCGATGGCCGCCTCGTCGAGGCCGCCGCTCGCCATGATTTGAACGCGCTGTAGACCGGCCGCATCGAGGAGGCTTCGCACTTCGCGGGCGAGGATGCCGAGATCTCCGGAATCCAAGCGGACGGCGGAAATGCGGAATTCGTCCACATGCCGCTTGGCAAGGTCGATGACCGTCCTGGCCGCCGCAAGCGTGTCATAGGTGTCGATGAGCAGCACCGTATCCGGATAGATGCGGGCGAAGGCCCGGAAGGCCGCCGCTTCGCTTTCATGGGCCTGAATATAGCTGTGGCCCATCGTGCCGGCGACCGGAATGCCGTAGCTGTGGCCGGCGGCAAGATTGGAGGTGGCGGCGATACCGGCAATGTGGAAGGCCCGCGCCGCCTTGATGCCGGCATCGGTGCCATGCATGCGCCGGGCGCCGAAATCGACGACGCGCCGTCCTTGTGCAGCACTCACCATGCGCGCCGCCTTGGAGGCGAGCAGGGTCTGCAGATGAATCTGGTTCATCACGATCGTCTCGAAGAGCTGGGCCTGCGGCAGCGGCGCCACGATTTCGACGATCGGCTCATTGGCAAAAACCAGTGTTCCCTCCGCCACGGCGTAGACAGTGCCGGTGAAACGAAAGCCGCGCAGCCAGTCGAGAAAATCCGGCGCGAACAGGCTGAGCGAGGCCAGATAGGAAATGTCGTCCGGCGAAAAGCGCGCGGCCGCGAGAAAATCGAGAAGCGTGTCGAGGCCACAGGCGATGAGATAATTGCGCGCACCCGGCAGGCGGCGCACGAACAGGCTGAAGACGGCTTCGCCGGTCAGGCCCTCGCTCAGGTAAGCTTGCATCATGGTCAGTTCATAGAGATCGGCAAACAAGGCACTTGGCGCGGCGGCGCCATCGCGGCCCGTAATGCGTCCGGCAAAAACCTCCACTGCTGCGTGCCCTTCCGGCAAAATTGAGTGCGCTCATACATAGCCGAAGCCGGCCCGGCAGCGGTTGATGAAGATCAATGCCCGGATGCCACGCCGTGCTAATGAAAAAAAGGGCAAGTCATGGAGGAGTGGTATGACCACGCTTGCCGGTCTGACCGGCCCGCTGGTGCGGCTGTTCCTGCGCATCGACGCGGCCCAGCCGAGCGACGAAGTGCTGCGCGCCGCCAGCGATTTCTGGCACAAGCAGCGGCGTGGCCGCATCATGCCGCTGGAAAGCGAGATGGCGCAATTGCCCGGCGCCATTGCCCCGCATACCTTCACCGGCCGGTCGACGACCAATGGCAGCCGCCAGTGGATACTCACCAATGCCGGACGGGACGCCGCGGCGATCCTGCAGATCAAGGATGAGGTCGGCATCGGCAACCGGCGCATCGCCGTGCGCCTGCGCAAGCTCTTTGACATGGTGGCCGACAAGTCTGAACCCATCTCGGCCATGTTCGAACTCGCAGGCGCGGGCAAGAAGCGGCAACTCGTCGAAATCTTTGTCGCACCGGTCACCGGAGCGGAGAGCAACACCCATGCCGTCTTCGGCACGGTGAACAGCCGCATGGAAGCGTAGCGCTGAGAAGCGGCCGTCAGCCGAATTGCAGGCGCAACGCGGCGTCCGGCTCCATCACGAGGCGCATGCCGGGACTGAGGCAATGGCGGGTGAGCGTCTCGGCAAGCCAATTCGCATCTGCATCGTACGCCCGGTTGAGGCGGAAGTTGCGGATCTGGAACGGCACGATTTTCAGCGAAGCAAGAATCCCGTTAGCCCTATTGTCCAGCACCGGCAGGTAGAGGGGCGCGAGGTCGGCACGGAATTCCTCATAGCCGCGGATGCCCTCATAATCGTTGAGGAAGTCGCCGCAGCCGTAGAGGATGAGTTTGCCATGACGGATCTCAAGGCCCTTGGCATGATGGGAAGAATGGCCATGCACGATATCAATGCCGGCATGATCGACGAGTGCGTGGGCGAAAGATGTATGCTGCACCGGAATCTCGTAGCCCCAATTGCCGCCCCAGTGGATTGACGCAATGGCGATATCGCCCGCCACCTTGACCGCCGCGACCTGAGACGCGATGGCGTCGAGCCTCGCGGCATCGAGTCGATCCAGGCGCTCGACACCTGGTGTGTTGGAGCCGGCCGCCCAGCGGCGCGGAACGCCGCTGTCTCCCGTGGCAAATGCGAAGACCAAAACGCGGCCGCCCGGCCCGTGCAACACGGCCGGAGCCCCGGCCTGGGCGGCATCGCGTCCCGCCCCGGTCACCGGGATGTGCAATCCCTGCAGGGTATCGAGGGTTTGCAGCAGGCCTTCCTCGCCCCAATCGAGCACATGATTATTGGCGAGAACGCAGCAATCCGCCGGGAGATGCCGCAAGACCCTGGCATTTGCCGGATTCATGCGGTAGTTGATGCCCTTGGGCTCGGGAGTACCCCTATCGGTAACTGCCGTTTCGAGATTGACGATCGTGACATCGGTTCGCTCCTGCCGCAGCACCTCCACCGCATCACCCCAGACATGATCGAAACCGGCAGCGCGCGGGATGGGACCGTTGGCGCGCTCGGCCAGTTGGACATAATCTTGCGCCGATTGCAGGTAATCCTCGTAGAGTTGAGGATTACCGGGCGAGGGCAGGATCTGATCGATGCCGCGGCCCAGCATGACATCGCCGGCGAGCGCCAGCTTGATCATGGCGGGCGCGTTACCGGTGGAAAGGGTGGTGTCTTCATGACTTTGCAGCTGACCAGTTCGGCCTTCCGGGCCGATGCGCCAATTCCGGTGCGCCACACCTGCAACGGCCCGGACCTGTCGCCGCCACTAAGCTGGAGCGGTGTCCCGGCGGCGGCCAAGAGCCTGGCCTTCATTTGCGAAGACCCCGATGCGCCGGTCGGCACATTCTATCATTGGGGGCTTTACGACCTGCCCACGACTCTCGCCTCGCTGGGAGAGGGCGCATCGATCCCCACAGGCGCCAAGGCGGCGCGCAATGATTTCGGCTCGGCCGGCTATCGCGGGCCCTGCCCGCCCAAGGGCCACGGCATCCACCATTACCATTTCCGGCTTTTTGCCTTGTCGGTGCCGCACCTGACCGTGCTTGCTTCGGCCGGCTGCAAGGAACTGTTTGCGGCCCTGCGGCCGCATGTCCTGGCTTCGGCCGAACTTGTCGGAACTTTCCGGCGCTGAACCATCTCATGGCCGGATGATGCTTTCGAATTGGCCGAGCGCCGCGTCGGCCAGTTCGATATAGGCCCGCGCCTGCGGCTCCCACTTGGCCGGGGTGCGCGGATCGGGTTCGGTCAGATGGGCGAGTGCCAGCCGCGCCCGCAGCAGAGCCCGGCTGCCGCGATAGAAGGCCATGAGTTTGGGGGGCGGTGCCGGCGGCAACTCCCGCATCAGCGATTCCAGCAATTTCTTGCCGATCCATGCCGCGCCGAGCCGCTGGCATTCGAGGTCGAGAAAGGCGATTTCATCGAAGGGGTCGACGAGACGGAGATCGCGGTTGAATTCGAGGCAGTCGATGATGACGGGCGGCGTCACCAGGCAAATATGCTCGGGCCGCAGGTCGCCGTGCCCTTCGACAATGGCTCCATTCGCGATGCGGCTGGCGAGGAGCGGCCGCACCGCCTCCAGAGCCCGCGACATCCGCCGCAAGACCTTGCCCGTCAGTCCGCGATCGAGATCGAATTGCCGGCTCGACAGCAAGTCGGCGTTCCGGTGGTGTTCGGCGGCAAAGCGGCTGATGACGGTTTCGGCCGACTGCCAGACCGGCGTAGTGGCGCGGTAGAAATCGACCAGAATTCGCCCTACGCGGGTGATGTCGCCTTCTTTGACGGTCTTGGCGGCAATCGCTGCGTCGAGCATGCGGCGTGCCGGCAGTCGTTTCATCTTGACCAGCCACTCGACAATGGTCCCCGCCCCTTGCAAATTGAGGCGCCCGGCCGCATCGCGGGTGAGCGGCATCACATCGAGATAGATGCCGGGAGCCAGCCTTTGGTTGAGCCGCAATTCCTCGCGGCAGGTGAATTCGCGGGCGGCAAGCGAGGTGAAGTCGAGAAACTCGTAGTGCACCGGCTTTTTCATCTTGAAGGCGAATTCCCCGGCGAGAAACACATAGGCCATATGGGTCTCGACGATGTCGACCTGCGGCGGTGCATGCGGATAGGCTGACGTCGACGAGAGCAATGCGACCTTTTCGGCGATCTCTCCCGCCGTGCCCTCCATGGATCGCGCTCCAGCCAATTTCATTGTTGTTGACCTAGCTCAAACAACTGTTGCCCGGTCTTTGATCTAAGTTAACCCATGGCAAAAAAGTTTGCCCCCGAGATCGGCCCCTTGCGGCTGCCGGCCAATCTGGCCATTCCGGATGGAGCCGCGGGCGTGGTGATCTTTGCCCATGGCAGCGGCTCGAGCCGCTTGAGCCCGCGCAACATCCATGTGGCGGAACGCCTCAATGGGGCAGGCTTTGCCACCCTTCTGTTCGACCTGTTGACCGATGACGAAGCCGCCGACCGGGCCAATGTGTTCGACATACCCCTGCTGGGTGGGCGCATGGTGGAAGCGCTCGCCTTTGCCCGAAGCCATCCACAATTGCAGCAGTTTCCGGTTGGATTTTTCGGCGCCAGTACCGGCGCGGCGGCGGCACTGCTGGCCGCCGCCCGGCACGGCAGCGACGTGGCGGCCATCGTCTCGCGCGGCGGGCGCCCCGATCTGGCGCTCGATCATCTCGGTGAGGTGCGCGCCCCGACCTTGCTGATTGTCGGGGGATTGGATGGGCCGGTGATCGACATGAACCGCACGGCACTGGCCGCCTTGCGCTGCGAAAAGTGCCTGGAAATCGTGCCCGGAGCGACGCATCTCTTCGAGGAGCCGGGCAAACTCGACCGGGTCGTGGCGCTGGCAACCGGTTGGTTCGCCCGCCACCTTGGCGCGGAGCTGGAATGATGGGCTTTTTCGGTTTTGCATCGAGGATGGAGGCCGGAAAGCTGCTGGCCGAACGCCTTGAAATGCGGCATTTTGAAGAGCCGGTGGTGCTGGCCCTGCCGCGCGGCGGGGTTCCGGTGGCACTGGAGGTGGCGCGGGCCTTGAAGGCACCGCTCGACCTGATCCTGGTGCGCAAGATTGGGGTTCCCTGGCAGCCCGAACTCGCCGCTGCGGCAATCGTCGACGGCGAGCGGCGCGAACTCGTTTTCAATGAGGAGGTCATGGCTCTGACCGGCGTCCACAAGGAGGAAATCGAACGGCTGGCCGAAAAACAGATTGCCGAGATCGAGCGCCGCCGCGCCCTCTATCTCAAAGACCGGCAACCCGTCGCGATGGCGGGCAAGACGGCCATCGTGATCGACGACGGCATCGCCACCGGCACGACCGCCAAGGCGGCGCTGCAGGCCCTGCGCAAGCGCGGCCCGAAACGCCTGGTTCTGGCGGTTCCGGTGGCGCCGCCCGATACCATCGAAGAGCTCCGGCCCCATGTCGACGAAATCGTCTGCCTCGAGCAGCCGACGCCCTTCTACGCCATCGGCGCGTTTTACCGGGATTTCCATCAGGTGGAAGACGAGGAGGTGGTGGCGATGCTGGCCGCCGCCGCATCTCCCGGAGGCCGATCGCCCCGGGGTTGACCCACGTCAAGGCTGAGCTCGCCGGAGTGGGCTCAATTTGCAGCATGCTGTTGTTTGCCTGTAAGGGATCGCATGAGTTCGGCGCGCGCGTTGCCGAATTTCTTGGCCTGCCGCTGGCCGCCCATGAGGAGCGCCGTTTCGAAGACGGCGAGCACAAGGTCAGGCCGCTGGTCAGTGTGCGGGGCAAGGATGTCTATGTCATTCACAGCCTGCATGGCGGACCGGCCGAGAGCGCCAACGACAAGCTGTGCGAATTGCTGTTCTTTCTCGGGGCGCTGCGCGACAACGGTGCCGCCCGGCTGACCGCGCTGGTGCCCTATCTGGCTTATTCCCGCAAGGACCGCCAGACCAAGACGCGCGATCCGGTGACCACGCAATATGTGGCGCGGCTATTCGAGGCGTCGGGCGCCGACTGCGTGGTGACGCTCGATGTCCATAACATCGCCGCCTTCCAGAACGCCTTCCGCTGTCGCACCGTGCACCTCGATACGCGGCGCCTGTTTGCCGGGCTGGTTCCGGATGTCGTTTCCGATGGCCCCCTGACCGTAGCCTCCCCCGATCCCGGCGGCGTCAAGCGCGCTCAGCTGTTTCGCGAAATGCTGGAGAAGGTTCTGCGCCGTCCCATCGGCCAGGCCTTCATCGACAAGCGGCGCAGCGCCGGCGTGGTGAGCGGCGAGCTGCTGGTGGGCGAGGTACGAGGCTCAACGGTTCTGGTGATCGACGATCTCATATCTTCCGGCGGCACTGTGGCGCGGGCGGCGGTTGCCGCGCTGGACAACGGCGCCAGGGCGGTGATTGCCATGGCGGCCCACGGACTGTTCACCGGCGACGCCCAGAAGACGTTGGCTACGGCGCCATTGTCGCGGACGATTGTTACCGACACGGTTCCAGCCTTCCGGCTGGACAAGGCCTTTGCCGCCTCGCATGTGAAGATCGTCACTGCCGCGCCGCTGTTCGGCGGCTGCATCGATTGCCTGCATGGCGGCAGGTCGATCGCCCGGCTGCTGGGTGATGAGGATGAGAAGCCATGAACCTATTGAATCCGGAGGCGAGGATGGAAACTCCCGTGCAAGTCGATTTCCAGGGAATGGAAGCCACGGCGCAGCTTAAACAGGCCGTCGACCGGCAGCTGGCGGACCTCGAGGACAAGTTCGGCCGCATCACGGCGGGCCGCATCGTCATCAAGGGACCCGGCGAGCACCATCGCACCGGCGGTCTTTATGATATCAATATCCGGCTGAAACTGCCGGACGGCAAGGAGGTCAATGTCGCCCGCACCTCGCAGGACGACGAGCGCCACTCGCAGATCGAATTCGCGCTCGCCGACGCATTCAAGCGGGCGCGGCGCCAGCTTCAGGATCGGGTGAGACGCTTAAGGGGGCAGACCAAGCTGCATGCGCCACAGCCCATGGCGACCGTGGCCAGTCTGTTCGAGGATCACGGATTTCTCGATGGCGGCGAGCAGGGCGAAATTTATTTTCACATGAACAGCGTGCTCGACGGCGGCTTCGCCAAATTGAAGCCGGGTAGCTTCGTCTCCTATGTGGCGGAGCAAGGCGAGAAGGGCCTGCAGGCGAGTACCGTGAAGCTCATGGAAAAACACGGGATGCGGTGATGGCCGATGCCGGAAAGCAAGTCCGCGGCACACTGGGAACACTTCCCGCATGACGCCGATGTGGGCATCCGCGGATTTGGCCCCACATCGGCCACGGCCTTCGAGCAGGCGGCCCTGGCGCTGACCGCTGTGATGACCGCCGCCGCAGTGCGGCCCGAGACTCGTGTGGATGTGACGTGCAAAGCGCCGGACCTCGAAGTGCTGTTCGTCGACTGGTTGAATGCCGTCATCTACGAAATGGCGGTGCGCCGCATGCTGTTCGGCCGCTTCGCGGTCAAGATCGACGGTGACGCGCTCACCGCCTCGCTGTGGGGCGAGCCGGTCGACCGGGCGCGCCACGCACCGGCCTGCGAGCCGAAGGGCGCCACCTATACCGCCTTGCGTGTCGAAAAGCTGCCTGACGGCACCTGGTCGGCCGGCTGCATCGTCGATGTCTAGCGGCTTTCCGGCGAGGTGGAATCACTTCGCCGAAAAGAAATCGCGCCAGATTGAGTTATTGGAGCAGGAGAATTGACCATGGATCCCGCCCGCTTCACCCGTCTCGACGCAACCAGCTGGCAGATCGATCCGACCGGTGCCATGCGCGTGCCCGCCATCATTTATGCCGACGAAGAGTTGCTGCGCGGCATGGACGACAAGGTCTATGAACAGGCCGCCAACGTCGCCACGTTGCCGGGCATTGTCAAGGCCTCCTATGCCATGCCCGATGCCCATTGGGGCTATGGCTTTCCGATCGGCGGGGTGGCGGCCTTCGATGCCGAGGCAAGAGGCGTGGTGTCGGCCGGCGGCGTCGGCTTCGATATTTCCTGCGGCGTGAGAACGATGCTGACCGGGCTGACGGTCAAGGACGTGCTGCCGGTCCAAAAGGCCATCGCCGATTCGCTCTCGCGCCAAATTCCAGCCGGCGTCGGCAGCGAAGGTGCCATTACGCTCGATCCGCCGGGCATGGATGCAATGCTGCGCGGTGGTGCCGCCTGGGCGATAACGCAAGGCTGGGGCGAGGAAGGCGACCTCGAACGCATCGAGGAAAAGGGAACCATGTCGCAAGCGCGGCCCGACTGCGTCTCCGATCACGCCAAGCAGCGCCAACGCCGCGAGATGGGCACGCTGGGATCGGGCAATCATTATCTCGAAGTCCAGGCGGTTGCCGAAATTCTTGACGACGAGGCGGCGGCCGCCTTCGGTCTGACGCGCGACGCCGTCGTGGTGACCATCCATTGCGGCTCGCGCGGGCTCGGCCATCAGATCGGCACCGATTATCTGCGCGACATGGCGGTAGCGGCGAAGGACGCCGGCATCGCTCTCCCCGACCGTGAACTAGCCTGCGCGCCGATCAAGTCGGAAATCGGCGAGCGCTATTTCGGCGCCATGCGCGCCGCCGTCAATTGCGCCCTGGCCAACCGGGAAATTCTCGGCCATTTCGCCCGCCGCGTCTTCGGCCACTACTTTCCGGCGGCGAAACTCGAGCTCCTGTTTGACGTTTCGCACAATACATGCAAAGTCGAAACCCACTTGGTGGACGGCAAGAAGCGCGAACTCTACGTGCACCGCAAGGGCGCCACCCGGGCCTTCGGGCCCGGCCATCAGCAACTGCCAGAAGCGCTGCGCACCACCGGCCAGCCGGTGCTGATCGGCGGCAGCATGGGTACCGGTTCTTACATTCTTGCGGGTCTCGCATCGAGCGAGGAGAAATCCTTTGCCTCCGCCTGCCACGGCGCCGGCCTGGCCATGTCAAGGCATGCGGCATTGAAGCAGTGGAGCGGCCGCAAAATCGTCGACGATCTGGCGGCCAGCGGCATTCTGATCCGCAGTCCCTCGACCCGCGGCGTCGCCGAGGAGGCGCCGGGCGCCTACAAGGACGTCGGCGCCGTGGTGCTAGCCAGCGAACAGGCGGGGCTCGCCAAGCGCGTGGCGCGTATGCGGCCGCTCATTTGCGTGAAGGGGTAGGTTCATTTCCCGGCAGGGCGCCGGAGAGGCAAATTGACCGAAGTCAATTCATAACCACTGTTAAGTTGTACAATCTTCTCAAATGGGTGGCTGCACGAGAGCGAAGGAGTGATGACAATGTTGAGCAAATTGTTTTCCCGGAGCGCAATACTCGCTGCGCTGACCGGCATGCTGGTGTTCGGATCGCCGGCGGCGGAAGCCAAGACTCAGATTCACATCTTCATCGGCCTGCCCGGCTTCCCCCACTGGTACGGTCCCGGCTATTACGGCCCTCATTACCGCTGGCGTCTCACCTGCGCCGAAGGCCGGCGGATCGTCGACCGTCGCGACTATGACCGGGTCCGTGCGATCGATTGCCGGCCGCGCTACTATTACTATCGAGCGAGCAAGGCTGGCCGGTGGTATATTGTTGGGCTCGATTCCGTGACCGGGCGGATCGTGAGCGTCAAGCGCGACTAAGGCGACCCGGCGAGACTGGCATTCGGATAAGTCTCTGCAAAGATCTCGGCTCTATGCCGCCTCAGCGCCTTACGAAGGCTTTTGGAGCCACCCGCGTGCGCGTAGACCGGCCGGATTTGTGAATGTCCGACCCGCAGTTGTCCGGCCGGCGATCCGATCAGGGGACTACCACCACGCTACACGGCGCGAGCGCCACGAGCTTTTGCGATACGCTGCCAAGCAATAGTCCCGCCAGCCGCCCACGGCCACGGCGGCCGACAACGATCATATCGGCACCCTCCTTGCCTGCAGTCTCGATGATGGCCTCGCTGGCATCGCCCCACAGCGTTGCGACTCTCACGGATGACGCGCCAAGACGCCTCGCCGAGTCTCTGGCAGCCGCGAGAATCTGGTTGGCGTGAGCTTCAATCAGATCTCCCACGGAACCTTCAATTCGAACGAGCTCGCTTGTCGCCTCGTCAACCATCGTCCGCGCGACCGTGACGATCATCAGTTCCTTTCCACTGCCCTTGGCAAGTTCTGCCGCGACCTTCAAGGCACGATCTGCACTTTCCGAACCATCCGTGGCTAACATGAAATGTCGCATCATTTTCCTCCGCGGACTTCCGCTGGAACCATGTTTTCAACCGCCCCCTCAGCTTGGCCGCTGCGGGTCTTCCTCATCGGCCGTCAGAATCTCGTAGATTTCGGCAATGACACCCGTCAGGGGATGGCCAGCCCTTGCGATGCTCTCGCCTTCGCCAACAGCCCATAACGCGACGCTCTCTAAATCGGCGACGGAGGGTCTGAGTGCGAGGATATCAAGAATCTTGCTCTCCTCGATGTCCCCGAGAATTCGCAGCAAATCATCGTGTCCGGCAACGACCTCTTCAACGCCGGCAATTCCAGGTGTTCTCGTCATTTCGCCCTCATCTACTTTGCCCGCCGCTGTTGCTAGTGACTACGGCTTTGAGCGTTGATCCCAGCCGGTCTGCCATGAAGACAAATCCTCACCTCCCTGGTGACCAAACGGAAAGCCCAACTTAGCTGCTACGAAAACATCTATCGGAGTTCTTGGCATTGAGACAGATCAAGAAGCCTACATTCGCCCTAGCCCCGGCGGGCACGGGCACGCATATTGCGTTGTTAGCCGAACGAATTGCTGCCGATGCAAGATGGGTCACGCGCTGGTGGCTGCAAGTCTGCCCAGCGTCGACCCCATTCAGAAAGTCTCGATCATTCCGCCTGACGTTGGCGCCCTTGGCTACACGATGCAGCGGCCGACCGAGGATTGCTTCCTTCTGGCCGCGAGCGACTGGAGACCCCGACTGCCGAGGAGTTCCCTGCAGTCGGCAAATCAGCCACGTCTGCACCGCCTAGAGCCAGTTGAGAATCTCGGGTTCCTTGCGGGTAACCGGCGGTGCTGCACCCCGGGCCACGCCAAGGATGATCGGCGCGATTGCCGTGATGTCCGCCGGTATTTTGAGTTCCGCCTTCACCTCGGGATCGTTCAATACGGATACCGCGAACCCGATAGGACATGTTGCGAGGCCCGACGCATGCGCCGCTAACATCAAGTTCTGCGCCGCCAGCCAGCAATCGGCAACCACGAATCGGCCAAGCGGCTTTCCAAGAATGACAATGAGTGTCGATGCGTCGTAGAAGATGTTGAATGCTGGATCGCCGAGCAGTGCCGATGCGCCGCGCGCTACTGGAGAGTGCCCCGCCGCAAGCCGATACTCATCACCGGCCGCTTGCGCCAGCATCAGCGACTTCGCCTTGTCGGAGAGACGTTTGAGAACTCCAACGTCCTGAACGACCACGAAGGCCCATGGCTCCAGATGCATTGCGGTTGGCGCTTGAACCGCAGCCCGCAGCAACGTCTTCACGGCGTCTGCTCCGACCCGGTCTTCGGCATAATTCCTCACCGCCCGGCGCCCGTAGATGGCTTGCAGTACAGTCGGTTGAGTCATTGGGTTTCTCCCATGCAATGGATTCCGCCTGTGACGCTCCGGCGCGAGCCGTTGAAGACCGAACAATCGCCCACTGGTTCCGCCAATTGTCGAGGGTTGCCGTGGCGCCAGACAGTGGAGAACGGCGTCATTCGCCGTTCCGCCAATCTCTCAGGTGATCAGCCGGCTTTCACTGCGATCTTCTTCACCGCTTTTTGGGCCTCCGGGGTTTTCGGCAGAGTCACTGTCAGTACTCCCTTCTTGAAGCTGGCCTCGATTTTCTCGGCATCGATGCCATCGGGCAAGCGGAAGCGACGCTCGAAGGAGCCAAAGCGGCGTTCCTGCAGGTAGTGGTTTTTCTTCTTCTCCTCCCTTTCCTCCTGCTTCTCGCCCTTGATCATGAGGGCGCCATTGGCAAGCTTGACCTCGATGTTCTTTTCATCCATGCCCGGCAGGTCGGCAGTCACCTGGTAGGCCTTGTCGCTCTCGATGATGTCGACAGCCGGTTCGGCACCCCAGCCCATGTCGCGCCCCAAGAGTGGCCCAAGGCCGAAGAAGGGTTGATGGAAGGAAGCCGGCCGGAAGTCCCGCTGGAATGCGTCGAAGATCTGATCAACTTGTCGGTGGAGGGTTTCCAGCGGCCGCCACGACTGCGGAGCAGACTCCCGGCCGCCCTCAGATTTTTCGGCCTTCACGGGAAGTTTCGTTGCGGTTTCGACCATGGTAAAATCCTCCTCTCAAGAAACTTAAAAGGTTAGACCCAATAAGCCATTTGCGCTTTGATCTGGATCAGTAACCCAATGATCAATCGGGCTGCCGTGCTTTGGTATGCACGACCATGACTGCAATGGCTTGCGCAAGCCCGTCATGCAGAACCGGCAGCAGCTTGGTGTTCCGTCGGCAGGTTGAATGGCCCGGTGGCGATACCTGCCCGATTCACCGCAGCAGCCAAGCCGCGATTGCGCGAGCTCGAGCGGCTCGATCCGCTGCCATGGACAAATACGACGATGTCTTCGGCAGCGCTTGCCACCGTAATATCCGCTGGCGGATGTCCTGCCCACTCTTCATCGGTCTTCCCTAGGCCGGCCGCTTCTCCGTGAGATAAGCAACCGCCGATTCCAGTGTGGTCAGCCGCGGGTAGTCCTTTTCCGGCAGTTCAAGACCGGTGGCGCGATGAAGGCCGGCGATAAAACTGAGGAAGTCCATCGAATCGAATTCAAACTGCTCATTGAAGCGAACCATGGGCTGGATCGGCTGACCCTCAAGGTCTGGCGCAACCTGGTAGAGCGTGCGTTTCACCAGTTCCGACCATTGATCGGGTGTCATAGAGCCTCCGGCGTCTGCAAGACCTGCCCAAGAACCTTGAGGAAGCGCGCGGCGATACGCCCGTCGTTAGCACGGTGATCGCCGGCCACGGTGAAGGTCGCGAGTTTGCGTGCTGTAAGCGCGCCGTTCACCACCCATGGCCGTTCGACAATCTGCCCAACGCCGATGATGGCGACTTGCGGCGGATAGATTACCGGCAACACGGTATCGGCGGACTCATCGCCGAGATTGGAGAGCGTGACCGTCGCATCGGTGAGTTCCGAACTTCGCAACCGGCCGCCGCGAACGCGGGCCACGAGATCACTCAGCCGCTGCATGATGTCTCCGAGACTCATCGTATCGGACCCATCGAGGGCCGGGGCAATCAGGCCGCCACCGTGGAGCGCAATGCCGACACCCATCTTGACGCTGTCGTCTGCCACATAGCGGCCATCGATGAAGTGGCCATTGAGCCCGGGCACCTTTCGCAGGGCCAGGGCACAGGCCTTGATCACCGGAACCGCCGAGAGGATGCGGTCCGGCGCGGGGCGCCTGGCATTTTCTGCCGAGAGCCAGTCCACCATGGGCGTCATATCGATCGTGGAACTCACGTAGTAGTGGGGAATCTCCCGCTTGCTGCGGGCCATGGCGGCGGCAATTGCCTTACGCATTTCGTCAAGGTTGATGCCGCCGGTTCGCCTTTTCGGCGGTGCAGGCGCCTGCGCCAGCTCTCGCAGGCCAATGATGCCGTCGGGGCCCGGTGTGAGCGTTGCAATGTCCAATCCGTCCCCAATGGCACGACGGAGCGCGGCCGGTGTTATCTTCCGACGCGCCGATGGCTGCGGCGCTATCGCCCGGGGTGGCGGCGGAGACGGCGCCCGCGGCAGTTCGGCCGGCGCGGCAGAGGGCAATGGCGGCCCGGGCGCTTCGCCTTCGCCGCGGATGGTGGCAAGCAATGTCCCGACCGGCAGGCGCGTTCCGGGATTGGCATGGGTCTTTTCCAGCACGCCATCGTGAAACACCTCGATTTCGATCGCACCCTTCTGGGTTTCGACCACCGCGATGATATCGCCGCGGTGCAACTGATCGCCCGGTTGCTTCAGCCATTCGACCAGCGTGCCTTCCTCCATGTCGGCGCCGAGAGATGGCATGCGGAAGTCGGTCATCGCCGCATCGCCCGCCGCACCGCCGACACGATGCCAGGCACCTGCGGAGTCGCGGCGATCTCCAGGTGCCGCGCATAGGGTATGGGAACCTCGGCACTGCACACGCGTTCGACCGGCCAGTCGAGCGCGAAGAATGCGCCCTCCATGATCCGCGCGGAAATTTCGCCGGCAAGACTGCCGCTGCGCCAGCCTTCATCGACGATGACCGCGCGATGGGTCTTCTCGACCGAATTGAGTATTGTCCGCTCATCAAGGGGCCGCAACGAGCGGAGGTCGATCACCTCCCCGGAAATGCCTTCCTTGGCCAGTTCGTCGGCCGCCGCAAGAACCTTTTTCAGGCTGCCGCCATAGGTGATCAAACTGACGTCGGTGCCGTCCCGGCGGATGGCGGCGCCGTCGATTGGGACAGTAAGACTATCGCCGCCCGGCACGTCGCCTTCTTCATTATAGAGCATCGCATGCTCGAAGATGATGACCGGATCTGGATCTTCAAGCGCTGTCCACAACATGCCGCGCGCATCGGCGACGGTTGCCGGCGCTACCACTTTGATCCCCGGCACATGGGCATACCAGTTCTCGAGACTGTGCGAGTGCTGCGCCGCGAGCTGACGGCCAGCCCCGGTCGCCATGCGGATCACCAGCGGCACCGAGAACTGGCCCCCCGACATGTGACGGAGTGTGGCAGCGGAGTTGACGATTTGGTCGAGTGCCAAAAGGCTGAAGTTCACCGTCATGATCTCGACGATCGGCCGCATGCCGCCCAGGGCGGCGCCGATGCCGGCGCCGGTGAAAGCGGATTCCGACAGGGGCGTATCGCGGATGCGGGCCTCGCCGAACTCGGCCAGCAGGCCCTTGGAACAGCCATAGGAGCCGCCATAGCGGCCGACATCCTCGCCCATCAGAAAGACCCGCGGGTCGCGCCGCAAGGCCTCCTGAAGCGCCTCTCTCACCGCATCGCGATAGGTGATCCGGCGGCTGCCCGTCATCGTCTACCCCCCGGCGTAAGCGTGGTCAGAACGTCGCGGGTGAGATCGGCTTCCGGCTCCCATGATGCCTGCTCGGCGAAGGCTACGGCCGCCTCCACTTCCGCCTCGACGTCGCGTTCAAGCGCCGCGACGTCGTTGTCATGCACCACTCCCGTCTCGATCAGCCATGACCGGAAACGCTTGATCGGGCAGCGCTGCTTCCAGGCCTCCACTTCCGCCTTGTCGCGATAGAGTTCGGCATCGAACATCGAATGGGCGCGAAAGCGATAGGTGCGGTTCTCCAGGAACTGCGGCCCGGCGCCATCGCGGATGGCCTGGGCGGCGCGGCGGGCAGCGAATTCGACCGCCACCACGTCCATGCCGTCGACGGCTTCGGCGGGAATGCGGTAGCTGGCGGCATGGCGGCAGAAGTCCGGTTCCGACTCGGAACGCTCCAGCGCCGTGCCCATGGCATAGCGATTGTTCTCGCAAACGAACAGCACCGGTAGTTTCCACAGGGCTGCAAGATTGAGGCTCTCGTGAAATTCGCCCTCGGCGGCGGCACCTTCGCCGAAGAAGCAACAGGTCACCGGGGTCTTCTCCCTGAGCTTGTCGGCGAGCGCCAGACCAACGGCGAGCGGCAAGCCGCCGCCGACGATGGCGTTGCCGCCATAGAAGCGCCGGGTGGCGTCGAAGATGTGCATCGAGCCACCGCGTCCGCGGCTCGAACCGGTGGCCTTCCCGTACATCTCCGCCATCACCTCGGTGGCTGGCAGGCCGCGCGCCAGGGCATGGCCGTGCTCGCGATAGGTGGCAACGATGGCGTCCTCGGGCGTCAGCGCCTGCATCACGCCCACGGCATTGGCTTCCTCGCCGATATAGAGATGCAGGAAGCCGCGGATCTTCTGTTCGCCATAAAGTTCGGCGCAACGCTCCTCGAACCGCCGGATCAGCATCATGGTGCGCAGCAGCTTGAGGCAATGCTCGCGGTCCAGATGGACCCGGGGGTCGGGCGGCGCGCTCATGGCGAGGCCTCCAATGTCGAGGTGTCGCCTTCCGGCAGGCCAAGCTCTCGCGCCTTGAGCAACCGCCGCATGATCTTGCCCGACCTCGTCCGCGGCAGATTCTCGGCGAATGCGATCTGTCGGGGCGCCACGGCCGGCCCCAGCTGCTTACGCGCCAGGGCCAAGAGCTCACGCAACAGAGCATCGTCAGGCGCGTGGCCCGGACGCAAGCTGACAAAAGCCTTGACGGCTTCGCCGGCGACCGGATCGGGAATGCCGATTGCGGCGGCTTCCGCCACCGCGGGATGGGACAGCAGAGCGCTTTCCACCTCGAAGGGGCCGATCAGATGGCCCGACGACTTGATCACATCATCGGCCCGGCCGACGAACCAGAAGTAGCCGTCGGCATCGCGCTTCGCCATGTCACCCGTCAGGTACCAGCCGTCGGCAAAGCACTTCCGGTAGCGCTCGTCCTCATTGAGGTAGCCGCGGAACATCGACGGCCATCCCGGCCGCAGCGCCAATTCTCCCTCGGCATTGGCATCGCTTACGACCTCCATTCCAGTTTCGCCCCGACGAACGATGGCGGCCTCGATGCCGGGCAAAGCGCGTCCCATTGAACCGGGTTTGATCGTCATCGCGGCGGTGTTGGCGATCATGATGCCGCCGGTTTCGGTCTGCCACCAATTGTCGTGAACGGGGCGGCCCAGCACTCTCTCTCCCCAGATCACAGCTTCGGGATGAAGCGGTTCGCCGACGCTGGCTATGAAGCGCAGCGCCGAAAGATCGAAACGCCTCGGCAATTCGTCTCCGGCCTTGATCAGCATGCGGATGGCGGTCGGTGCCGTATACCACACATTGACCCGGTGCTTCTCGAGATTGGCATACCAGCGCTCGGCATCGAATTCCGCCTCGTCGAGAATGAGCGTGGCGCCGACCGCCAGGGGCGCGATGATGCCGTAGGAGGTGCCCGTCACCCAGCCGGGATCGGCGGTGCACCAGTAGATATCGCCGGGCCTCAGGTCGAGCGCATGGCGCGCCGTCGCCTTGTGCGCCGCAATGGCGGCGTGCACATGCATGGCACCCTTGGGTTTGCCGGTCGTGCCGCTGGTGAAATGCAGAATGGCGAGATCTTCCGGCTGGGTTTTCGGAATGTCGAATCGATCGGAAGCACCCTCAAGGAGACTTGCGAAATCATGCCCGCCTTCACCGCCATCGGTGAGAATGATGTGCCTGAGAAACGGCAGGTCGGCCAGGATCGGGGCAATCTTTCGGCTGAAGTTGCGGGAATTGGTGACCACACGCCGGGCTTGGCTATCAGCATCCGCGATTTCACCGGCTCCGGCCCGAAGGCCGAGAACAGCGGGCAAAATACCGCGCCAGCCTTCCATGTGCCAAGTGCGGCGACATGGAGTTCCGGCACTCGCCCGAGCAGCGTGAACACGCGGTCACCCGCAGCAATTCCCAAACTACCCAGGGCATTGGCGAAGCGATTGCTCGCCTTGCTCAATTCCTCGTAACTCATGTCGCGCTGTTCGCCACCCGCTCCCAGCCAGCGAATGGCGATGCGTCGGCCGTGGCCATCGCCGACATGGCGGTCGCAGGCCTCATGTGCGATGTTGAGTCCGCGGTCGTTCGGAAGACCGGCCAGATCGCGGGCCGCTTCTTGCCAGAAAACACCGGTGTCAAGCATGCCGCCTCCAATATTCCTCCGGCGCTCGTCGAAGACACCGCAATTCCTTGACGATTTTCGGCGGTTGGACCTTGATTCACCTCAAGCAAGTTGAGTTTGCCCGGATAATGCCGCCGCCAGCGTTCAAAGCCGCTTTCCGGTCTTGCGATCAAACAGCTTTGCCTTGGCCATCTCGGTCTCGAACCGGAACATTTCCCCAGCGCGCGGAGCATCTTCCGGCCGCACCCGCGCAATCAACTCGCTGCCCCCAATATCAAAGACCAGCATGGTGTCGGGTCCGGTCGGCTCGACCACATCGATCAATCTCTCGAAAATGAAGCGGTCCTTGCCGGGAAGCTCGGTGCCCGCACCGAATATCGTCTCGGGCCGCAACCCCAACACCACCTCATAGCCGTCGGCGAGCGCCAACCTGTTTGCCAGGCTACCGGGCAGCGGAAAGCACACCTGCCCCGGCTTTCCGCCTTCCATTTCGACGAACAGACTGCCGTCGCGCCGCAGCCTCCCAGGGATCATGTTCATCGGCGGCGAACCCATGAATCCCGCCACAAACAGATCAACCGGCTCCTCATAGACCGTATTGGGATCGGCGAACTGGCGGATGTGGCCATTGTCCATCACGGCGATGCGCGAGGCGAGCGTCATTGCTTCCACCTGGTCATGGGTGACGTAGACCGTGGTCTTGCCGAGCTTCTGGTGCAACTTCTTGATCTCGGTGCGCATTTCGATACGTAACTTGGCATCGAGATTCGACAACGGCTCGTCGAACAGGAAGACCATCGGCTTGCGCACCAGTGCCCGGCCCATGGCAACCCTTTGCCGCTGCCCGCCCGACAGCTGGCCGGGCTTGCGGTCAAGCAGTGTATCGATGTGCAGAAGCCCGCTCACTTCCTCCAAGGCAGCATCCTGCTCTTGGCGCGCCACGCGACGCGTCACCATGCCGAAGGTCAGGTTATCGCGCACCGTTTTCGTCGGATAGAGTGCATAGGACTGAAAGACCATGGCGATGTCGCGGTCCTTTGGCGGGATATCGTTTATTATCTCATCACCGATGAAGATGTTGCCGCCGCTCAGGGTCTCGAGCCCGGCAATCAGGTTAAGCAAGGTTGACTTCCCGCAACCGGAGGGACCGACGAGGACCACGAATTCCCCCTCGTCGATGGCAAGATCGATACCCTTGATGACCTCGGTGGCGCCGAAGCGCTTCCACACCTTGTCGAGGCGGATGCTTGTCATGGTCCCTGCCCTAGCCCTTGACCGCCCCGGCGGCTAGGCCGCGGACGAAATACTTGCCGGCAACGATGTAGACGAAAAGGGTCGGCAAAGCGGCGATTATGGCGGCGGCCATGTCGACGTTGTATTCCTTGACGCCGGTCGAGGTGTTGACGACGTTGTTAAGGGCGACTGTCACCGGATTGCTATCGCCCACCGTGAATGCCACGCCGAACAGGAAGTCGTTCCAGATCTGGGTAAACTGCCAGATGACGGTGACGACGATGGCTGGCAGCGCCATCGGCAGCAGCACCCGGTAGAATATGCCGAAGAAGCCGGCGCCATCGATCTTGGCCGCATTGACGATGCCGTCCGATACCCCGATGAAGAAATTGCGGAAGAACAGCGTGGTGAAGGCGAGACCGTAAACAGTGTGCACCAGTATCAGGCCAGTGACCGTGCCGGCAAGGCCAAGCAGGCCGAGAACCCGGGCCATTGGCAAGAGGATGACCTGGAACGGGATGAAAGCGCCAAACAGCATCAGCGAGAAGATCGTGTTGGCGCCGCGAAAGGGCCACTTGGTGAGGGCGTAACCGTTGATCGCGCCAAGCAGGGTGGAAATCGCCACCGCCGGAACCACCATGGCAACGGAATTCCACATGTAAGGCGCAAGCCCATTGCAGCGTACCCCGACGCAGGCTTCGCTCCACGCCTTGGTCCATGCATCGAAGGTAACCTGCTGCGGCGGACTCACCAGCGTACCGGTGCGGATTTCATCAAGAGACTTGAGCGAAGTCGCAATCATGATGAAAAGCGGCAGCAGAAAATAGAGACAAAACAAGCCGAGCAGAACGAAAAGAAGCCAACGCAGTGCGAGGTGGCGGAGCCCCCTCGGCCGGACGATGCCGCTGGCGGCCTGCCGGCTCACCGCTTCGCCTCGCGCAGTTCCGAATAAAGGTAGGGGACGATGATGGCCAGGATGGTGACCAGCATCATCACCGCGCTGGCGGCGGCGGTGCCCAGTTCGCTGCGCTGGAAGGCGAAGGAATACATGAAGGTTGCCGGCATGTCCGTGGCATAACCGGGGCCGCCCCCGGTCAGCGCGATCACCAGATCGAAGCTCTTGATCGCGAGATGGGCAAGAATGATGAAAGAGGAGAGGAACATCGGCCGGACAATGGGCAGGATGATACCCGCATAGGTTCGTAGCGGTCCGGCGCCGTCGATTGCCGCCGCCCGGATGATTTCATCGTCGACCGAACGAAGCCCCGCCAGAAACAGCGCCATCACATAGCCGGACGACTGCCACACGCCGGCGATCACCACCGTGTAGATCGCCATGTCCGGATTGACCAGCCAGTCGAAATGAAAATTCATGAATCCCAGAGTGTGGGCCAGACGTTCAATGCCCAGCCCGGGATTGAGGATCCACTTCCATGCCGTGCCGGTGACGATGAAGGAGAGTGCCATCGGGTAGAGATAGATCGTTCGGATGGCCCCCTCGATGCGGATGCGCTGGTCAAGCAGAATGGCCAGCATTATGCCAATGCCTGTGCAAAATACGATAAATAGACTTGTGAATATGAAGAGATTGGTCAGCGCCACGTACCAGCGTGGAGTCGACCACAGCCGTACGTACTGGCTGAGGCCGGCGAGCTCGTAATTCGGCATGACGCCGGAGCGTGTGAAGGAAATGTAGACGGTCCAGGCAATGAACCCGTAGACAAAGAACAGGCTGGCCGCAAACAACGGCGAGACGACGATTTTCGGCAGCCAGCGTTCGAAGAGAACCCAGACAGTCGACGAGCGCTTACGCCCCGAGAGCATTGCCTGCGGTCCGCTGGATGAGGCTTTCTCCATCTGCCTACAAGAACGTCCTTCAACCCGCCCGCCGGACGAAAGGTCCGGGGCGGAAATCGCCGTCCCGGACCGCAACGCTATTGCATCTGCGCGCGCTTCACACCCGCCGCCAATTGCTTGACCGCCTCCGCCGACGTCATGTCCGAATTGAAGAAATTAGTTACCAGATCGAGGAATTCGCCGCGAACCGTACGGGGTACCGCCATTTCATGGGCCATCGATGGCACGAGGCTGTCGCTCTTGATGGCGGCGACCAGGTCTGCCTGCGATTTCAGCGCACAGGAATCGAACTTGTCGAGCTTGACATCGGTTCGCGCCGGGATCGAGCCCTTGGCCAGGTTGAAGGTTTCCTGGAAGCCGGGTGACATTATCAGGCTGGCAAGAACCTTCTGGCCCTCCAGGCGATCTGCACCTTTAACCTTGAAGAAAGTGAAGCTGTCCGAGTTCAGATTGAAAGCGCCGCCAGGCGTGGGCGAGCAAAGAAAATCGACGCCCGGCTTCTTGCCTGCCGCCAGGAATTCGCCTTTGGCCCAGTCCCCCATGATCTGAAATGCGGCTTCGCCCTTCATCACCATGGCGGTCGCGAGATTCCAGTCGCGGCCGGAAAAGTTCGGATCGACGTCGCCACGCAGTTTGCGAAGCTGATCAAATGACCTGATCATGGTGTCGCTGGTCAAGGCGCCCTGATCGAGTTCGACAATCGCCTTCCGGTAGAAGGCCGCGCCACCGACACCAAGGACCACATCCTCGAAAATGGTGGCATCCTGCCAAGGCTGGCCGCCATGGGCAAGCGGCGTAATCCCCGCTGCCTTCAGCTTTTCGGCATCGGCATTGAACTCATCCCAGGTTTTCGGCATCTCGGTGATGCCGACCTTGGCGAGCACTTGCGGATTGGCCCATATCCAGTCGACGCGGTGGATATTGACCGGTGCGGCGACGTACTTCCCCTCATATTTCATGATGGCAGCGAGAACGGGCGGCAGCACGCTATCCCAATTCTCTTTGCTGGCAACGTCCTGCACGTCATTGAGGGCGCCTTGTTTCGCCCACTCCTGTATGCCGGGGCCCTTGAGTTGCACTGCGGCCGGCGGATTGCCGGCCATCACGCGCGCCCGCAGGGCAGTCATGGCCGCATCGCCGCCGCCGCCGGCGATTGGCGAGTCGATCCACTTGCCGCCTTGCGCTTCGAACGCCTTCTTCAGTTCGCCAACGGCCTTCGCTTCGCCGCCGGATGTCCACCAGTGAAGCACTTCAACGGTGCCGCCCGCATAGGCGGTACCGGGAACGATCATTGCAGCAAGTGCAGTTGCTGCCAGAAGTCTGTTGAGGATAGACATTGCAGATCTCCTTGTGAGCTAAAGGCTAACTTTCATAAGCACGCTCTCGCTGTGCCTGCCTAACGCGCTGCCAACAGCTTTTAGAGAAGAAGGCGTTGGCCAATATCCGCCAAATTCGTTCCTTGATAGGCGCATTGCACCAAGTGTCCTTGATCCTGGTCAATGCTGGTCCTATCTTTAGGCCAGTAGGAGGGGCGAAGGGTTGGGGCTCTGGGGGAAGCGGAATTTGCCGCGGTCGTGGTTGTCGACCGGGAGAGTCAAGGCTTGTTGACCATCAAGATGTCATGTCGATGGTCGCCTTAGCACGGGGAATAAATCGACCTAGCTGCAGCCAAGGCATTGGCCGAAATTGGCCGACGCAGCGCACTTTGTCCGAGGGATCGCCAACCTATCTCAGTCGATGGCTGCAGCGTAATTTTCGTAGACGACGGCATCGGGACCACGGCCAAGGCGGCTTTGGGTCCGATGCTCTAACTGACCAAGTCATCTGCCTTCAGCGGCAAGAATCATTCTATGCCATAAGTGAATACCACCGTGACTTTTATCAGGTCGGCGACAGCGAGGTGATCAAGATGCTGCCGGTCGCCGCAGAATTGAGCAATTCGAGCGTTTAAGCCATGCCCTACGCCTCCAACAGCGACTTGCCGCCGGCTATTCGTTCACATCTGCCGGAACACGCCCAGGATATCTTCCGGGCGGCTTTCAATCATGCATTCATGAGCTACCAAGGCGACCAGCGCCAGGAAGAAATCGCTCACAGAATCGCCTGGGCTGCGGTCAAGCGCCAGTATGAGAAAGTAGGCGATATGTGGGTAAAGAGAGACTGAAGCGCCTCACATTCCTGTCTCCATCTGGGGCGGGCGGTTCTTCTCCGGTTCCTCGATCTCGGTCATGGTTGCCTCGGTCAGCAGCAATACGCTGGCAACTGAAACGGCATTTTCGAGCGCGGTTCGCACTACTTTGGTCGGGTCGATGATACCGGCCTCGATCAGGTCGATATATTCGTTGCGGGCAGCATCGAAGCCGACGTTCCCCGTGCTCTCAAGCATGCGAGCAATGACCACGCCGCCGTCGACCGCCGAATTCTCGGCGATCTGGCGGGCGGGTGCGGTAAGCGCCCGCCTGAGGACCTGTACGCCGGTCCGCTCGTCGCCTTGCATGGTTTCCTCCAGCTTCGCCACGGCATCATTGCAGCGCAGCAACGCCAGTCCGCCTCCCGGCACCACGCCTTCGCTCACCGCTGCCTTGGTAGAACTGATGGCGTCGTCAAGAGCTTCTTTCCGCGCCTTCATCTCCGACTCGACCGGCGCTCCGGCGCGGATGACGGCGACACCACCCGCCAGCTTGGCCAAGCGCTCCTGCAGCTTCTCCTTGTCATAGTCGCTGGTGGTCTTGCTGATTTCAGTCTTGATCTGCTGAATCCTGTCGTCGATGGCGCGGCGCTCGCCGCCACCGCCGATGATGGTGGTGTTGTCCTTGTTCGAGACCACCCGTTTTGCCCGGCCCAGCTGCTCGATGGTGACGGTCTCCAGCTTGATCCCCAGTTCCTCGGCGATCAACTGCCCGCCGGTGAGGATGGCGACGTCCTGAAGCATGGCCTTGCGACGGTCGCCGAAACCCGGCGCCTTGACCGCGCAGCTTTTCAGGGTTCCCCGCAAGTTATTGACGATCAGCGTCGCCAGGGCCTCGCCCTCAATATCCTCGGCGACCACCAGCATCGGCTTCGCCGACTTCGCCACTTGCTCTAACAGGGGAATGAGATCGTTGAGGCTGGCGATCTTCTTGTCGCAGATGAGAATGAGGCAGTCCTCCAGTATCGCCTCCATTTTTTCCGCATTGGAGATGAAATAGGGCGAGATAAAACCGCGATCGAACTGCATGCCCTCGACGACTTCCAGCACGGTCTCGGTTGTTTTCGATTCCTCAACGGTGATGACACCTTCGTTGCCGACGCGTTCCATAGCGTCGGCGACGAGCTCGCCGATGACCTGGTCGTTATGCGCCGAAATCGTCGCAACCTGGGCCTTCTCCTTACGGGTGGCAACTGGCCGGGACTGGGCTTTCAGCGCCGCCACCGCGGCCTGCGCGGCGCGCTCGAGCCCGCGCTTGACATCGATGGCGCTGGCCCCTGCCACCACATTGCGCAGCCCGTCGGCAAATATCGCGTGGGCGAGAATGGCGGCGGTACTGGTTCCGTCGCCGACCGCCTCGCCAGTCTTCTCGGAAGCCTGGCGCAGCATCTGGGCACCGAGGTTTTCTTCCGGGTCCTTCAAGTCGAACTCCTTGGCGATGGTGACGCCGTCGTTGCACACAAGCGGCGGCCCCCATTTCCTCTGGATGAGGACCGACTTCGACTTGGGGCCGAGGGTAACGCGGATGGCATCGACCAATTGACTGGCTCCACGCAGGACCTTGGCACGGGCCTCGGAGCGGAACATCACCTGTTTATGGGCCATCGGGTATCTCCTCGCCTAAACAACAGGCTCTAAATCTGGTGCCAATGCCGATTTTTCGCGCTGATCTAGATCAAGATTTGATTTTGGACATGGTCCTGCCACGTCGGGCCGCATAATAGTTTGGCCATTGGAGCCGGAGAGCGCGGGGTCATGAGCGGGAATGTTGTAGCCTACCACGAAACCAACCGGGCGGTGGCGGCGGCACTGCGCGAGGCGGCAAGCCTGCTCGAACAGCAGACTGCCAGCCAGTTCCGTATCCTGGCCTATCTCAAGGCCGCAGACGCCGTGGAGCAGTATGATGACGATATCGGCGAAATCGCCGCTCGGGGGACCGGCGCCCTCGAAGCGCTGCCGCATATCGGGCCTAACCTGGCCGCAGCCATTCATGAGCTTGTCACCACCGGCAGGTGGTCTCAGCTTGAGCGGCTTCGCGGCGCCCTTGAGCCCGAGGCCGCTTTCCAGACCATTCCAGGCATTGGCCCGGCATTGGCCCGCCGCATTCACGACCATCTCAATGTCGATACCCTGCAGGCGCTGGAGGCCGCTGCCCATGACGGGCGTCTCGCCAGGGTGCCGGGGGTGGGTCCGCGCCGTGCCGCCATCATCCGCTCCACCTTGGCAGCAATGCTGGCCCGCCGCCGGCCGATGCTGGCCGCCGGCAAGCAGGCGACTGCTCCTGCTGTCGACGTCCTCCTCGATGTCGACCGCGAATACCGGGAAAAGTCGAGGGCCGGACAGTTGCGGCTGATTGCCCCCAAACGTTTCAACCCCGAAGACAAAGCCTGGCTTCCCATTCTTCATACCGAACGGGAGCGCTGGCACTTCACGGTACTCTACTCCAACACCGCCAGAGCCCACGAGCTTCACAAGACCAACGATTGGGTGGTCATCTTCTACTCGGCCGACCATCAGCCGGAGGGCCAGTGTACCGTTGTCAGCGAGACCGCCGGGCCGATGAAGGGCCATCGCGTGGTGCGGGGCCGCGAGAAGGAGTGCACCGCATTGGTCGCTTCTGATCCAGCGCTGGTCAGCCATACTGTTATCGGGAGGACTTAACGATGCCGGCATCCAATCCGCAAAACCCGGTAGGACGAGATCTTGCCTTGCCGGCAAGCGAACTGCGGCAAGTCTGCGACCCGGCGGCGCTGAATTTCACGTCAACCGCGGAAATCGAGATAGTCGATGAGTTGGTCGGCCAGAAGCGCGCGCTCTCCGCCATCGATTTCGGAACGCGCATCGATCACGACGGATTCAATATTTTTGCCCTGGGCCCGACGCGTTCCGGCCGCCACGGCGCAATTCACAAGTTTCTGGAGCACAAGGCTGCCACCGAGCCCGTGCCCGACGACTGGATCTACGTCAACAACTTCGCCGCGCCCGACCGTCCGAAGGCCATCCGACTTCCGTCCGGCATCGGACTTAGGCTCAAGGCCAGCATGCAGGAACTTATCGACGATCTGAGCGCCGCCTTACCCGCTACTTTCGAATCGGAGGACTATCGCAATCGGCGCAAGGCTATCGACGACGACTTCGAGGCGACACAGGAAAAGGCCTTCGACGAGTTGCGAGCGAAGGGCCAGAAGCAGAACATCGGCATTCTGCGAACTCCCATGGGATTCGCTTTGGCGCCGCTGAGCGGCGGCCAGGTGGTGAAACCCGAAGTGTTCAACGCCCTGCTGGAGGCCGAGCGCAAAGCCATCGAATCCAAGATCATGGCCCTGCAGGAGGACCTCGAACGGATCCTGAAGAACCTACCAGTACTCGAGCGGGAACGCCGCCGAAAGATTCGGAGTCTCAATGCCGAAATAGCCGAGATGGTGGTCGGCCTGTCGATCAGCGAGATCGCCGCCCGCTTTGCCGGGAATGATGACATCAAGTCCTACCTGTCGGACGTGCGCAGCGACCTCATTGACAATGCCGAGTTGTTTCTGCGGCCGCATCAAGAGGAGGAAGCCGGACCCTTCGATGCGTTCCGGCAGAATGGCCTCCGGCATCCGGCCTTTGCCCGTTATGCGGTAAATGTACTGGTATCGCACTGCGCGGAGAAGGCCGAGGCGGCGGCCCGCGGCGCGCCGGTGATCAGCGAGGAGCATCCGACACTCGGCAAGGTCCTGGGTCACATCGATCACCGCTCGCTGATGGGGGCGCTGGTCACCGATTTCACCATGATCAAGGCGGGTGCCCTGCACCGTGCCAACGGCGGTTACCTCGTCCTTGACGCCAGGCGCGTGCTCACCGAACCCTTTGTGTGGGAGGCTCTCAAGCGCTGCTTGCGCAACAAGAAGATCGAGTTCTCCTCGGTCGCCGACGAGCTGAGTCTGGTCTCTACCGTCTCGCTCACGCCCGACTCGATTCCTCTGTCGGTGAAAGTGATCCTCGTCGGCGAACGACTGCTCTACTATTTGCTCGCCTCACTCGATCCGGAGTTCGACAATCTGTTCAAGGTCCAGGCTGATTTTGAAGACGTCACCGAGCGGTCGGCCGATTCAGTTGCACTGTTTGCCCGGCTGATGGGCTCAATCGCCAGGCAGGAAAGCCTGCTGCCGCTTTCCGCCGCGGCGGTGGCGCGCCTCATCGAACAGGCGGCACGGGAAGCCGAAGATGCCGAACGGCTGACGCTCCGCGTCGGCATTCTCGCCGACATCATACGCGAGTCGCACTACTGGGCTACCGCTGGAAAACGTGATCGGATCGACGTCGAGGACGTCGACCGGGCTCTCGACGAACGCCGCTACCGCAGCGAACGCATCCGGGACCGTTCGCTTGAGACGATCACCCGTAACATCACCCTGGTCGATACCGATGGCGTGGAGGTCGGGCAGATCAATGGCCTTTCCGTTCTGCGCATCGGCAACCTGTCCTTTGGCCGGCCCACCCGCATTACCGCCCGGGTGCGCATGGGCTCCGGCAAGGTTGTTGACATCGAGCGCGAGGTCGAGCTCGGCGGCCCGCTGCATTCGAAGGGCGTGCTGATCCTGTCTAGTTTTCTTGCAACACGTTATGCCCTACCCGTTCCCATGTCGCTCTGGGCTTCGCTGGTGTTCGAACAGTCCTATGGTGGCGTGGAGGGTGACAGCGCCTCTTCCGCCGAGCTCTATGCGCTTCTCTCGGCCCTCGCCGATGCTCCCATCAACCAATCGCTGGCGGTCACCGGTTCGGTCAACCAGCTTGGCCAGATTCAGGCAATTGGCGGAGTGAACGAAAAGATCGAGGGCTTCTTCGATATCTGCAAGGCGCGTGGCCTGACCGGCCGCCAGGGGGTGGTCATTCCGCGGGCCAACTGCAAACACCTGATGCTGCGCCAGGATATCGTAGCGGCCGCCAGCCAAGATCAGTTCAGGATTTATGCCGTCAGCACGATTGATGAGGGAATCGAGTTGCTGACCGGGCTGCCGGCCGGAAACCGCGGCCCCGACGGCCGCTTCGCCGATGGCTCGGTCAATGCCCGGGTGGAGGCCAAACTGATGCAGTTTGCCGAAATGCGGAGGTCCTTTGGCCGAAGTGGAGCAGAGGCATCACTCGAATCGAAGGAGCAAGTATGATGCCCGCCGACTACAGCAGGCCGCGCCGCGTCATTCTCGGCCTGGGGGCTGGCGGCGACATGGTGCTGGCGATCGAGGCTGCGACCGCCTTGGCCGCGACCATCGGCACCGAACTTCTCTGTCTGATGGTCGAACAGGAGGATCTGATCAACTTGGCGGGACTTCCCTTTGCTCAGGCCTATGGTCCCGGCGGCGCGGTCTCGACCATCACCGCCCGCGGTCTCGAGGCCCATTTCGATCGAATGTTCAAGGTCGCCGAACGGGCATTGGCCGAAGCCTGTGCGCGGACCAATGTAAATTGGCAGGCCCGCCGGCCGCAGGGCGAAACCCTCCACCAAATCACCGCGTCCCTCGAGCAAGGCGATGCGGCAGTCCTCAATTTGCGCGAGCTCCGGGGCGGCGGCCACGCGGTGTTCGGCGCGGTGCGGCGTCTCCTTTCGGTGGCTACCGCCGTCGTTCTTGTACCATCCGCCAAGCGGTCGGCGGGGGCGGTCGTCGCCATCGGCGACGGGCCCGCAGCCGCAGTGGCAATCGCCATCGCCGAGGAGATCGGCACGCGCATGGGGGTTAGGGTTGAAGTTGTCAGTGCGCCGGAATTCGAGCTCTTTCACCGGCCCATCGCCACCGTAGTGACGTCGCTCAAGACGGTGGAACGGATGGGGGAAGATGAATTCCTGAACAGGCTGACGGGCACCGGCGCCATGGTCGTGCTTGTCGCCGGCCGGCTCACGGAACCAGAACGGCGGCTCCGCTAATCGATCCGGCGCGCAGGCGATCCAGCGCCTCATTGGCATGCCGCAAGGGGAAGACCGTTGTCCGGGCCACAACCGGCACCCGCCTGGCAAGCTCAAGAAACTCGATCGCGTCCTGGCGCACCAGATTGGCCACCGAGCAGATCGAGCGCTCGCCCCACAACAGATCGTAATCGAAGGCCGGAATGCGGCTCATGTAGATGCCACCGCAAACGACGGTGCCGCCCTTGCGCGCCGCCTTCAAGGCCAAGGGCACCAGGGCTCCCACCGGCGCGAAGATGATCGCCGCGTCAAGCGGCTCGGGCGGCGGCTCGTCGGATCCTCCCGCCCATACGCAACCGAGATCGCGGGCCATGGTCTGTGCCGCGAGGTCGCCCGGCCGGGTAAAGGCGTAGACCTCGCGTTCCTCGAAGATCGCGACCTGGGTGACGAGATGGGCGGCGGCGCCAAAACCAAAGATGCCGATGCGCCCGGCGTCTCCGGCCATGCGCAGGGACCGGTACCCAATCAAGCCGGCGCACAGCAACGGCGCTAGGCCGGCGGCATTGGCGGATTCATCCAGCGGAAAGCAAAAGCGGGCATCGGCAACGCAAAGCTCGGCATAGCCACCATCGAGATCGTAACCGGTGAATCGCGCTTCGTCGCACAGGTTTTCCCGCCCTTCGGCGCAATAGCCGCAAACACCACAGGTTGTCCCAAGCCACGGGATACCCACCCGCATCCCAGCTCTGAGCCCAATGACGCCAGCACCGATCTGGGCTACCCGGCCAACGATTTCATGGCCGGGAATGAGTGGCAGTTTCGGGTGCCGCAGTTCGCCATCGACAATGTGAAGGTCGGTCCGGCAAACGCCGCACGCTTCGACGCGAATGAGAATCTGGCCCGGCGCCGGTTGTGGATCAGGACGTACCTCAAGGCGCAACTGCTCACCAGCGCGATGTAGGACCATAGCCTGCATGCCGGTCACTCCATTTCGGGCAACCTGGCCGTAACCCCCAAGATGCCGCCTCTCACGATTTGCGTTGCGCCGCCTCCGCCGCCGCGACGGTTTGTTTCACCGCGATGAAGCTGTCGGGGCTGACCGAGATTGAATCGATGCCGCATTCGACCAGGAAGGCCGCAAACTCGGGATGATCGCTCGGCGCCTGGCCGCACAACCCGATCTTGGCGCCGGCCCGCCGCGCTTCCCTAATGACATTGGAGATCATCCATTTTACCGCGGCGTCCTGCTCGTCAAACAGTCCGGCAAGCTCGCTGGAATCGCGGTCGACACCGAGGGTCAGCTGCGTCAGATCGTTCGAGCCGATGGAGAAGCCATCGAACCGTTTGGCGAATTCCGCCGCCAGCACGACATTGGAGGGGATTTCGCACATGACGAAGACCCGCAGCCCCTGCTCACCGCGTCTCAGCCCATTCTCCGCCATCACCTCCAGCACCCGGTCGGCCTCATGGAGCGAGCGGCAGAACGGGATCATCACCACGACATTGGCAAAACCCATCTCATTCCGCAACCTGGCGATCGCCCGGCATTCCAGTGCGAATCCCTCGCGGTAGCGCGGCGAATAATAGCGCGCCGCACCGCGGAAGCCGATCATCGGGTTTTCTTCGTGCGGCTCGAACTCGGCACCACCCAGCAGCCCGGCATATTCATTGGTCTTGAAATCGCTCATGCGCACGATGACTGGCTTCGGATGCACGAGCGCCGCGATCCGCGCCAGTCCGCGGGAGAGCCGTTCCACGAAATACTCGGTCTTGTCGGGATAGGCCGCTGTCAACTCGGCGATCCTGCGCTTCGCCTCCTGGTCCTTGAGCTGGTCGAAACGCACCAGCGCCATCGGGTGGATGCGGATATGGTTGCTCACCACGAATTCCATGCGCGCCAGGCCAACCCCGTCGGCGGGAATGCGCCACCAGCGGAAAGCCGCAGCCGGGTTGGCCAGGTTGAGCATGATCTTGGTGCGCGTCTCCGGCAGGCCGCCCACATCGATCATCTTCACGTCGAACTCGGCGGTCCCGTCATAGATGAATCCCTGGTCGCCTTCGGCGCAGGAAACGGTGATCGCCTGCTCGCTGTGCAGGACATGGGTGGCGTTGCCGGTGCCGACGATGGCCGGCAGGCCGAGTTCGCGGCTGACGATGGCGGCGTGCGAGGTCCGCCCGCCATGGTCGGTGATGATCGCTGCGGCCCGTTTCATGATCGGCACCCAGTCGGGGTCGGTCGTGCCGGTGACGAGGATCGCGCCGTCGACGAACTCGGCGATATCACGGGCGCTCTCGATGAGGCAGACCCGGCCGGCTACGATTGCGTCACCGATGGCTATGCCGGCCGTCAGTTGTTTTCCCTTGCGGGTGATCGCATAGGACTTGAACGCCATGGTGTCGCGATGCGACTGCACCGTCTCCGGGCGGGCCTGGACGATGTACATCTCGCCGGTTTCGCCATCCCGGGCCCATTCCATGTCCATTGGGCAGCCATAGTGCGTCTCGATGATCGTGCCCCAGCGCGCCAGGGTCAGAATTTCCGCATCCTGCAGGACGAAAGCGGCACGCTCGACTTTCGAGGTCGGAACATTGCGGGTCGGCTTGCTGCCCGCCACACAGATCATCTTCTGGGCCTTTTCGCCGAGCTTCTTGCCGATGATCGGGATCAACACCGGATTGCCGAGCAAGGGCTTGAACACCTGATATTCGTCGGGATCGACGGCTCCCTGCACGACATTCTCGCCCAATCCCCAGGCGGCATCGATCACCACGGCGTTCTTGAAGCCGGTTTCGGTATCGATTGAAAACATGACGCCGGAGCCGCCGAGGTCGGAGCGCACCATCTGCTGAACGCCGATCGATAGCGCCACCGCCATGTGATCGAAGCCCTTGGCCTGCCGGTAGGTGATGGCCCGGTCGGTGAACAAAGAGGCAAAACAGCGCCGGCAGGCCTCGAGCAGCGCCGCCGTACCACGAATATTGAGAAAGGTCTCCTGCTGTCCGGCAAAGCTCGCATCGGGAAGGTCTTCGGCGGTGGCGCTCGACCGTACCGCGACATCGACGTCCACCTTCCCGGTCCGCAAGCAGAGATCGCGATAGGCCGCCGTTATTGCGACAACGGCGTCATCTGGCCAGTCGCTGTCGAGCAGCAGGGATCGAACCGCCTGGCCGGTATCGGCAAGTGTCGATTTGCCCGCCGCCAAGCGGTCGAGGAGGTTCTCGATTCTGGCTTTGAGATCATTTGCAGCCAGAAAATGCCAATAGACAGCCGAAGTCGTCGCAAAGCCCGGCGGCACGCGGATGCCAACGGCGCTGAGCTTGACGATCATTTCGCCGAGCGAGGCGTTTTTGCCACCGACCCGGCTGACATCGCCCCGCCCGATCTCATCGAACCACACAATCTGCGGTTCGGCCTGGATTGCGACTGCTCCTTTGGGCGGCGCGGCACCTGCCGCAAGGCGGCCGACGTCTTGGCTGCCGGAGGCTGGATTCACTCCGCGGTCCTTGTTGTCGGCCACGGTACTCTCCCTCTCAATCCGCTTTTGGCCTGCCGGCAATCCAGCCTGCCATTCTGTTCACGTTCCGCCCGCCCGTCGATAAAGCTCGAAGACGTCGTCGCGCTGACAAAGCCGGTTCCCCGGCGTCATTGCCGCCGCGGCTCCGGCGGCAAGCCCCAGCCGGAAGGCTGCTTCTGGAGTCTTATTCTCGGACAGCGCCCAGATCATTGCCCCGAGAAAACTGTCTCCGGTGCCGACGGTTGATCGCACTCTGACATGAATGGCGGGCAAATGGATGACGCCGGCGGAGCTGGCAAGCAACGCCCCGTCCGCCCCCATGGTAACGGCGACATATTCGGCCGCGCCGCGCGCCACGATGCCGGCGGCCGCCTCACTGGCATCGGCTTGCGAAAGCGTCCTGCCCACCAGATGTTCCAGCTCGCCGAAACTCGGCTTCACCAGAAAGGCTTTCGATTTCTCAAGGGTCGCTTGCAGGCCAATTCCTGAACTATCGAGAACAAATCTGGCTGCTCTTGCCGTCGCTATATGGGCAATGCGGGCGTAGGCATCGGCCGGAACACCCTGCGGCAGGCTTCCGCTCGCCACAACATAGCGCCCGCGATGCGATTCAACCGCCTGAAAGCACGGCTGCAGCTCGTGACTGTCGACCGTTGGCCCGGCGGGAACGAAGCGGTACTCGAGACCCGTGCTTCTTTCGCGCACCATGTAGCCAATCCGCGTCTGGCCGGCGATGGCAATGTGTTGGTGGTGAATGCCCTCACTGGTGAGCAGGCGATCGAGCAGCGCACCAATTTCGCCGCCAGCCAGATAGACAGCATCGGCTTGTCCCCCCAACGCGGCAATCACACGGGCGACGTTGATGCCGCCGCCCCCGGGGCTTTGTCGCGTGTCGACGGTTCTGGTCTTGCGCGTCGGACGAACGACTTCCGCCTCGCTCGAAATATCGATGGTGGGGTTGAGTGTGACGGTCAGTATTTCAGCCACGGCTCACCTTCAAGACCGGGTTGAACGCGGCGAACCGTTTCCCGCCGATATCCCGACCGGCTGTGTCGCAATCTGCAAGTGATTATAAACATTTGCAACTCCGTGGACATTCTCGGCGACGGCGCGCGCCACATCCCGTTCGATCGCCGAATTTACGCTGCCGGAAAGATGCACGGCGCCGTTTGTGACGGCCACGGCGATGTGGCTGCTTTCGAGGCCGGCGCTCTCACCAAGTCTCGCCAAGATGCTCCGTCTGATCGCAGCATCGCCGGGAGCCGTGTCGTCAGGCTTCGCCAGCGTGATGACGACTAGCAAATCGGCGCGGCTCACGATGCCGGCAAGCCTTCCCTCCCGCATCACCGGAAGGCGTTTGATACCATGTCGTTTCATCAGCTGGGCAACGTCGGCAGCCGTCGCTTCCTCCTGCACCGTTATCACATCTGATGTCATCACATCGCCAACGCTCCAACCATGAGTCTTGAGATAACTGCCGGAGGAATGTTCGGCCTGCCCAGCAGCGAAGCGCGCGCCAGCAGGATGTTCCTGGCCCAATTCGTTGCGACGGAGAAGGTCTCCTTCCGTAATCATTCCAACGAGTTTGCCATCGTCGTCGACAACCGGCAGTCCACTGATGGCGTGATCCAGCATTAACTGAGCAGCATGCCGGATGCTGTTCCCAGGCCTTACCGTCACCACCCGGCTGCTCATGAGATCCTTTGCTTTCACCTGTCGTTTGACCTCTATAAGCGCGAATTGTCGAGCATGCTTGCGACAGAAAACCACTGGGAACATTGATTTCAATCAACCAATTATGACAATCGGGGAGTAATTTGCTCGAGGCAAAGTGATGTCGGCTGGACTGCCGGCCGACGAACCGCAAACCTGCCAGCCGGTCGTTGGGTATTGCTGGCGTAGGTCAGGGTCGGTGGAATAGGCGTTCCACTGTCCATCACTCAGGAGACGAGCAATGAGAGCCAAGGACATTATGACCACGGTTGTTGTGAGCGTGCCGCCTGACGCGACGATCGCCGAAGCGGTGAAGACCTTGCTCGACCACCACATCAGCGGACTACCTGTAATTGATCGGTCGGGCCAACTCGCTGGAATCCTCACCGAAGGCGACCTGATGCGCCGCGCCGAACTAATGGCCGATCGGCGGCCTTGGTGGCTTGCATCTGCTTCATCCCCGGAACAGATCGCGGCAGCCTATGTCAAGGCACACGGCATGAAGGTTCAGGACGTCATGACAAGAGATGTGGTGACGATCGACGAGGATGAACCCCTTGACCGTATCGCCATGTTGCTCGAAGCGCGGGGGATCAAGCGGGTGCCGGTGACGAAAAGTGGCAAGCTTGTCGGAATTGTCAGCCGCGCCAACCTTCTTCGTGCCATGGCCGCCAGCACATCGGGCAACCGGGCGCCGAGCGACGATGGGATCAGGTCTAGCATCATGCGGAATGTAAGTACGGATGCAGCGGTGCGGGCGCAGTTGGTCGATGCGACGGTCGCCGGCGGCGTCGTTCACCTTTGGGGCAATGTGGCTTCCGAATCCGAGCGTGAGGCCATCCGGGTCGTGGCCGAGAACACCGAGGGCGTACGCGGGGTCAAAAACCACATCCGAGTTCTTCCTCCGTCGCTTGTAGACTACAAACCCGAATGACTGCACTGAGCAAGTTCAGAGAACCGGAGGCACCCGTCCTGATCTTGACGGGCCCCACATGAACGACAATCGCAGCATGTCCAAGACGACAGAGCGGCAAGGCGGGGCTGCATGGCGGCTTGCTGCCATTTCGGCGGCGTGCATGGTAGCGGTCCTTCGCCAGCGGTGTGCGGGTTGTTGCAAGCTTCGTAGCGCCAGCCGGTGATGCGACTTCTTCGGTATCGCCTCCGACGCTGAGGCGCTGACACTTCGCCGCTCGGTCTCGGCGAGGATCCGGCGTTTGTCCTCGGTCATGAACTTCCGCCGGTGCCCGTCACGCGGCGGCGGCACGATCGGACCCAATGACGCAGGCCCGTAAGTCATATGACCAAGGCTATGACTTGGGCCGCCACGCCGATACAGCAACTTGGGGGCTAGCGGCTGCGGCTCGGCCTTGAACCTCGCCCGCCAGAATGCCTCGCCGTATCGCACTCTGCATCCAATATCGTCTGCCATCGTGACCTCCTCACCAGCAAAACTGCCGGCGAGAACAAATCGCGACTGCGGTCAACAAAACAAGTGTGCGAGCAGTGGACGCTTATGTATTCCCAGCTCGGCGAATCGTGTTCCCTGCAAGTCGGTTTGGAATTCCCTGCAAATTTTCGTAGGAATTTCTCCACCTATCTGACTGATTTCAGGGGATATCGTTCTCGCCCATACGCCGAAAAAGCCCCAAATTCGCCCAATACCCTGCAAAATCGCTGTTACCAGGGTATTGGGCCGCTGAGACGGGTTCGCTCACGACTGGCTCCACCACCATTTGAACCTTCAAGAACAGAAATTTAGGTTCGAGCCCGGTCACAGGTTCCTCTCAACCTCGCGAACGAATACCACCAGGGTGGCCCCGGTCTTCGTGGTCGAAAAATGCTGGGTGCCGATGGTTAGCAGCACGAAGTCCCCGGCCCGGTAGACGTAGCCATCATTGTCGGTCACTTCGCCATCGATGACATAGAACTGCTCGTGACAGGTGTGCTCGTGGGGCTGGCTGGAAGATTCCGGCTCCATGCGGTAAATCGTGAAACCGGCACCTTCGGGGAAGGTTTCGTCGAGCTGCAAATAGGACTGCCCGGGAACTTCCCGGCCATCGGCCAGGTATTTTTTGAAGGTGGCCGAGCGGATATTGATGACCTTGCGGTCGCTTGCGCCTATCTCTTTGATTCTTGACATGTATTGACCCGTATATCCTGTGCCGGGGCGCTGCATCGAGGAGTTCTTGTTGTGCAAAAGCCTGGCCCTGGGACCTTGCAAGCTCCAGAATTCTGATTACAGTCAGGAACAATAGTTTCCAATAGTGAAATTAAGAACGGAGGTATCGATGCCCTTGTCCTGGAGATTTTCAGTCCTCGCCGACCGCCACCGCGCGCTCGGCTCGAAGCTCGAGGATTGGAGCGGCATGGGTACCGCCTGGACCTATGACAAGGACATCTACGAAGAACATATCGCGGTCCGCACCAGGGCCGGCCTGATGGATGTGTCGGGCCTGAAGAAGATGCACCTGGTCGGCCCGCACGCCATCAACGTGCTGGAATACATCACCACCCGCGACATGACGAAAATCTATCCGGGCCGCTCGGTCTACGCCTGCCTGCTCAATGACCGCGGCATGTTCACCGACGACTGCATCGTCTACCGCACCGGGCCCAATTCCTGGATGCTGGTCCACGGTTCGGGCTCGGCCCACGAGGAGGTGGTCAAGCAAGCCATGGGACGCAACTGTGCCGTCCTCTTCGACGACGACATCCACGATCTCTCGCTGCAGGGACCGGTGGCCGTCGACTATCTCGCCAGGCACGTCCCCGGCATTCGCGATCTCAGATACTTCCACCACATGCAGACGACGCTGTTCGGCGCGCCCGTCATGATCTCGCGCACCGGCTACACCGGCGAGCGCGGCTATGAAATCTTCTGCCGCGGCCAGGATGCCGGCATGATCTGGGATACGGTCCTGAAGGACGGCAAGAGCATGGGCATCGTGCCCGTCTGCTTCAGCGTGCTCGACATGCTGCGGGTCGAAAGCTACCTGCTGTTCTACCCTTACGACAATTCGCAGATGTACCCTTTCGCCGATCAACCGCCCGGCGATACGCTGTGGGAATTGGGCCTCGATTTCACGGTGAGCCCCGGCAAGACCGGCTTCCGCGGGGCCGAGGAACATGTCCGGCTCAAGGGCAAGGAGCGCTTCAAGATCTTCGGCATCCTGGTCGATGCCGACCGCCCCACCGACCTCGGCGACGAGGTCTGGGCCGACGGCAAGAAAGTAGGCGTCATCACCTGCCCGAGCTATTCGAAGCTCACCAAGAAATCCATGGGCATCATGCGGGTCGATGTTCCCTATGCCAGGCAGGGCGCCAAGCTCGAAGTCCGCGGCAAGAATGTGAAAGCCAGTGCCATTGCTCACACCATCAGCTTTGACGACCCCAAGAAGAGCAAGCGCATGGCGGTCGGCTAGCGCGGCCCGGCGATGCTCGTTCAAGGTATCAAGAGCCGCCCGGTCTATTCCGGCATCAAGGCCGATCCCAACGCGGTGCGGCACCTCTTCGTCCTCGAGGGCGAAGGGGCGCTGGCCCTCCTCGACCAGGCCGCGACACTCGGCCAAGACATCCGGTCGAAAACCGAGGTGCTCTATGCGTCCACCGGATCGAAGCCTCGCGAGCATGGCCAGAAGCTTGCCGCCCTCGACTTCCACGATTACTGGGAAGCGCCAAGCGTCGCGGTGTTGCTCAACCGCTTCGGCGTGATGCTCGGAACCGCGAAAATGGGCATCCGCATCTATATCTCGGGAACCGAAGGCTTCATTGGCCAGGCGGTACAAATGGCGATCGACCACGGCATCGACCATAACTCGCTCATGACCGAGCACCGCGGCTCCGAGGCCCGCCGCGTGCAATGCGTGCACTGCAAGGGCATCACCGACAATGTGAGGACGTCGCCCTTCACCTGCAGCCACTGCGGCCTGCCGCTTCTGGTGCGCGATCACTACTCGCACCGCATCGGGGCGTTTCAGGGGGTCAACGTCGACGCCGAAGCGCCCGGCACAGCACCGCCGCCCGAGGAACTGTTCCCGTGACCGTCAACACCGACATGAGCGTCCGCGTCGCCGCCATCACGCAGGTGGCCGACAAGGTCAAGCGCTTCCGCCTGGTGCGCGAGGATGGCCAGCCGATGCCGGTGTTCTCGGGCGGCTCCCACATCGTCGTCGGAATGCGTGAGGGCGCGGTGCTGCGGCGCAATCCCTACTCGCTGATGTCGGCGCCGGGCGATACGTCCGGCTTCGAGATCAGCGTCCTGCGGGTGGAGAAATCGCGCGGCGGATCGGCCTTTCTCCACGAAAAGGTCAAGCCGGGCGACAGGCTGACCGTCAGCCAGCCGCTCAACCTGTTTCCGGTCGACCAGCGCGGTAGGAAGCACCTGCTGATGGCCGGCGGCATCGGCATCACGCCCTTCATGGCCATGATGGATCAGCTCGATCGCAACAACCGGGCCTTCGAACTGCATTATGCCGTGCGCACCCGCGGCCACGGCGCCTATTGGCGGGAGCTTCAGGGGCGCTATGGCGAGCAGCGCGTCAAAGTCTACTGCGACGAGGAAAACCTGTTCATTCCGACCCAAGCCATCCTCGCCAACCAGCCGCTCGGCACGCATCTTTATGTATGCGGGCCGGCGGGGATGATCAACGGCGTGCTGGGCCAGGCCCGGGGGCTCGGCTGGCCCGCGCAGAACCTTCACGCCGAGGAGTTCCTGGCCCCGCCGCTGGGCAAGCCCTTCAAGGCGGTGCTGGCGAAGTCCGGCAAGACCATCGAGGTCGCCGCGCATCAAAGTATCCTCGAGGCGGCGGAAGCGGCCGGCATCGATGCTCCTTACTTGTGCCGCGGCGGAGCGTGCGGGCAATGCGAGACCAATGTGACCGCCTGCACGGGGACGATCGAGCACAATGACCACTTTCTGGAACCCCAAGACAAGGCGTCGGGGCGCAAGATCATGATCTGCGTTTCGCGCATCGACGGTTCGCAAATCACCCTTGATCTCTGAGGAGGGATCGCCGCCATGAGCCTCACCTTCAAGAAAGAAACCTTCCGCGACGACTTTAGCTTCCGCAACAGCCCCGCTTCGATCCGGCGGTTTCCCTTCCCGTTCAACGAAGACAAGTACATGTATGCGGTGAACATGGAGCCGCATGTGCCGGCGGGCCCGCCAAACCATAGCTATAACAAGCTCATCGACGTCGACGAGCACTTCGTCGCCGAGATGGAAGACCGGGCGAAAGTCCTGAAGGAAGATCCGCTGCGCTACCAGGCCCTGCCCCACATGATGACGGCCCAGTGGGACACCCTCGAACTGCTGATGGAGCAGCAGGCGCAGGGCTTTCCCGAGCATTTCTCGCTCGACCGGGACGGCGATCGCTGGCACTGGATCAACCGCCCGATGGGCATCGATCGTCACTTCGTGTTCGGCGATGCGACGACATTGCCCTGCGAGCCGTTCGAATTCATCACCCGCCAGGCCCAGGGCGACTTCTGCATCGTCGACCAGCGCGACGGCAATCTGTGGATGGATGCCGGAATGGTGACGACCCAGGCCGATTGGTCGCTCGACTTCGACGTCGGCATGAACTTCATGGAATGGCACGGGCCGGTGCCGCTGGCCCACCAGCTCGGCGTGTTCGAGCGCGCCCTGAAATTCCTGCTCAATCTGCAGCAGAGCAAGCCGGTGCGCCGCCTCAACTGGACCATGACCATCAATCCGCGCCTCGACACCAGCCCCGAGAACTATCACAAATGGGGCCCGGATCGCGCCACCGTCACGCCCGAAAATGTCGGCGACAAGGTGCATCTACGCTGCGAGCTGCAGAGCCTGTGGCGGCTGCCGCGCTCCAACGCCATTCTCTTCGTCATCCGCTGCTATCTGATCAAGATGGAAGAACTGGTCACCATCTCCAAATGGGCCAGGCGCTTCCACCGGGTGCTGCGCGACCTGCCGCCCGAACTCATCGATTACAAGGGCCTCACCCGCTACCGGCCGGTAACCGTCGAATGGCTGTCGAAGTTCGACGATGGCGCGCCGACCAGCCCCGGCATCTTCCCCGACTGAGCGCCGGGCAACAAGCATCCAACCAGGGAGTTCTCATGACACGTGTCGCCGTCATAGGTGCTGGCCCATCCGGCCTCGCCGCGCTTCGCGCCTTCCAGTCCGCCAGGAAGAAAGGCGCCAAAATCCCGGAAATCGTCTGTTTCGAAAAGCAGGACGACTGGGGCGGCTTGTGGAATTACACCTGGCGCACTGGCCTCGACGAATATGGCGAGCCCGTCCACTGCTCGATGTACCGCTATCTGTGGTCAAACGGGCCAAAGGAATGCCTCGAATTCGCCGACTACAGCTTCGAGGAACATTTCGGCAAGCCGATCGCCTCCTATCCGCCGCGCGCCGTCTTATGGGACTATATCGTCGGGCGGGTGAAGAAGGCCGGGGTGCGCAAGTGGATCCGCTTCAACACGCCGGTCCGCATGGTCAACTGGGACAAGAAGAAGAAGACCTTCCATGTCACCGTCCATGACCGGGTCAAGGACCGCATGACGACCGAGGACTTCGACTATGTGATCTGCGCCGGCGGCCACTACTCGACCCCCAATGCGCCGTTCTTCGAGGGCCTCGACCGCTTCAACGGGCGCGTGCTCCATGCCCATGACTTCCGCGATGCCCTGGAGTTCAAGGACAAGGACATACTGATCGTCGGCCGCAGCTATTCGGCCGAGGACATCGGCTCGCAGTGCTGGAAATATGGCGCGAGATCGGTCACCTCGACCTACCGCTCCAAGCCTATGGGCTTCAAATGGCCGAAGAACTTCGAAGAACGCCCGCTGCTTCAGAAGGTCACCGGCAAGACCGCCCACTTCAAGGACGGCTCCACCAAGGAGGTCGATGCCATCATCCTGTGCACCGGCTACCAGCACCATTTCCCCTATTTGCCGGAGGATCTGCGCCTGAAGACCGCCAACCGCCTGTGGCCCTTGGACCTCTACAAGGGCGTGGTGTGGGAACCGAACCCGCGGTTCTTCTATATCGGCATGCAGGATCAATTCTACACCTTCAACATGTTCGATGCCCAGGCCTGGTATGCACGCGATGTCATCCTCGGCCGCATCAGGCTGCCGAAGGCCGACGCCATGCGCAAGGACTCCAGGAAGTGGCGCAGGCGCGAGGAGAAGCTCGAGAACGCCGAACAGATGATCTGGTTCCAGGGCGACTACGTCAAGGACCTGATCGCCGCCACCGACTATCCCAAATTCGACATCGAGGGCGTCAACCGGACCTTCATGGAGTGGGAGCATCACAAGATGGACGACATCATGAGCTTCCGCAACAATGCCTACCGCTCGCTGATGACCGGCACCATGTCGCCCAAGCACCACACGGCATGGAAGGATGCCCTCGACGATTCGATGGACGCCTATCTCAAGAGCAGCTGAGCGGCGTCGGCCCACTCGGATTACGGAAAGCTACGAGCGCGGCCTGGTCTTCTCCGGATCGTAGTGGGGGAATTTCACGATGCGGGCCGGAAGCCGCTTCTGCTGGCCGTCGAGCTTGCCGATCTCGACTTCTGCGCCGATCTCGCCGTCGAGCGCGTCCACCCGGGCCAGCGCGATGGTCTTGCCCAGGATGGGCGAACGCATGGCGCTGGTGACGACGCCGATCTGAGCCCGTCCAAGATGCACGCTGTCACCGTGGCCCACCGCTTCGTTGGCTTCGATGTCGAGGCCGACCAGCCTGCGCCGCGGGTGCGCCTTGCGCTGAATGAGCGCCTCCTTGCCGATGAAATCGTCGGTCTTCGACTTGAGCGGCACGGCAAAGCCGATGCCGGCTTCGAACGGGTCGGTTTCGGAAGTGAACTCGTAGTTGGCGAAGATCAGTCCCGCCTCGATGCGCACCATATCCAGGGCTTCGAGCCCCATGGGCTTGATGCCGTGCTTCTGTCCAGCCTCCCACACGGCGTCGAACACGGTCAGGGCATCCTTGGGATGACAGAATATCTCGTAACCCAGTTCGCCCGTATAGCCGGTGCGCGAGACCACCAGGGGGGTGCCTTCGAAATGCCCGATACGGCCCACTGCGAAGCGGAACCATTCGAGCTCGCCGATCGCCGGCTGGGCCGGTGCTGTCCAGACGATCTCCTTCAACAGGTCGCGGCTATTCGGGCCCTGGACGGCAATATTATGCAGCTGATCGGTGGATGACCGCACCCAGGCCTGGTAGCCCATCTTCTCGGCCTGCTGGCGCAGCCACAGGCCGCTGTAGTCGTCGCCGCCGATCCAGCGGAAGTTGTTGTGGCCGAGACGGAACAGCGTGCCGTCGTCGATCATGCCGCCGTTTTCGTAGCACATGGCGGAATAGACCACCTGCCCGGTCGCGAGTTTCCGGATATCGCGCGTCAGGCAATAGTGCAGGAGCGCCTCGGCATCGGGCCCGGTCACCTCGAACTTGCGCAAGGCCGACAGGTCGAGAACGACGCATTTCTCGCGACAGGCCCAATATTCCTCGACCGGGCCTCGGTTGTTGAAGCGCTGCGGCAGCCAGTAGCCGCGGTACTCGGTGTGGTTCCGGGTGAGTGCCGCGAAACGCGGATGAAAGGCGGTTTCACGGGTCATTTGCGGGTCGGCATCGGGGGTCATGCGATAGGCCACTGCTCTGGAGAATTTCCGTTCGGCCGCATAGGTGCGGACGTGAATGTCGGTCGGCTCCCAGCCATTGCCGGGATCGATATCATCGGGGCAGGCCGAACTCACGCAGACGAGATCGGTGAGGGCCCGCAGCATGACGAAGTCGCCGGCCCGCGACCAGGCCTCGTCGGCGACGATGACATCATGGGCATCCATGCGGGTGTTGTAGAAGAAATTGAGCGCCTCCCAGCCCTTGCGCCTGGCGACGCCATAGGGAACGAGCGCGCGATTGAAATTGTCGGTGCAATTCACGTGTCCAGGATAGCCGACGTCGTCGTAGTAACGGGCGTTGCAGGCGGTGGCGAAGGCATCGTGACGGCCGACCGTATCCTGGATCACTTCCACCATCGGCTCGAAATCGAAACCGAATGCCTTGGATGGCAGGCCGGGGACCGGCAGGGCGCGCCCGGTCAAGGTGCGGGTCACCGTGGCATCAAGCGCGTTCTCGACGCCCTGGTCGAGCTTGCGAGCCGAAAAGCACTGGAAGTCGGTCATCTGACGGCCGGCGACATCGATGATCTGGATGTATTCGCCGGCTTCGACGAGATAAGCGCGCGCCGTGGCCGCGGCGATCCGGATATCCTGCACGGGATCGGCCAGAGGTTCGGGCAGGTCGCCGCCGACGGCCTTGAGCCGGGGCGCGGCGCGCGTCAGGCGCAGTTCGATCTCGGTTGCCGTCTCCTGGGAGTCGGGAGCCATGTCGGCGCCCGGCGCCGCGACGATGAGGATACCATCCTCGCTGACCTTGAAGCTTGCCGTGCCGCCCGCCCGGCTTGAGGGGCCAAACAGGCGGATGGCCCGGGCCTGCCGCAAGTCTATGTTGCGGCGCCGAAGCCCTGCGAGCGTCCGGGCCGCACCTTCCCGGTTGAGTGCGAGCATTGACAACAGGCCATCCGCTGGTCCGTCTGCCTTTGCGTCAAGCGCTGCAGCGTCGAAGCGCCCGTGGCTGTCGCAGAACGCCACTTCGCACCACTGGCCACCTTCGACATCTCTGAACACCAGCCCATCGCCAGCCTTGACGTCGATCACCAAGGAACCGGTGCCTGGAACCTTGTGACGTTCAACACCTGCGGCAAGCGCCGTGAGGCCCGGCCGCAAGATGCGGCTGGGTGCGGGAGCGATGCTGCGCTGCAATGTGTTCAGCATTTCGCCCCTGTTCTTCTAGCGCTCTGTGCCTGCGGGATGAGCGGGGACTATCGCATAGTTCTTGTTGACCGTCGATATAATGTCAGTAAAAATTCTTTCCTGGGGTTGGGATAGGGGAGCGAACGGTCGTGCCGGAGGGCCGATCGTATTTCTCGTCATCTTTGCCGATGTAACACGGAAGCCCCCAAGAAGAGGGGAACGCCGTGGAGAGACGCGATTTGGCTCAACGGAGGAAATACTCATGTCTACTCAGAGTGGTTCAGGCGAACTGGTCCGGGCATTGGATTGGCGAGGCGCCTTCTGGGTCGCGGCCGGCGTGCCGCCCCTGGTGCTGTTTTCGATAGGCGGCATCGCCGGCACGACCGGCAAGCTGGCCTTCCTGGTGTGGATCATCTCCATGATCATGGGCTTCCTGCAGTCTTTCACCTATGCGGAAATCGCCGGCATGTTCGGCAACAAGTCGGGCGGTGCTTCCGTGTACGGAGCAACGGCATGGCTGCGCTATTCCAAGTTGATCGCACCGCTCTCGGTGTGGTGCAATTGGTTTGCCTGGAGCCCGGTGCTGTCGCTCGGCTGTGCCATCGCGGCGGGCTACATTCTCAATGCGCTGTTCCCGATCCCCGCCGCCGACTCGCAGGCCGTCCTGGCCTGGGTCGCGGCGCACGCCGACGCGCTGAAGCCGGACGATCCGCGGGTTGTCGAATGGCTCGCGGCAAATGCCGGCAAGACTGCGCAGGACGCCATTGCCACCCTTCTGCCGGGCGACGGGGTTGCAGCACTGACGCCTGCCTTGCGCGCCTGGGAGGCCTTTTCCTTGAAAATTCCCGGCCTTGGCGCCCTGCATTTCAACTCGACCTTCGTCATCGGCGCCATTCTGATGCTGATCATGTTCGCCATTCAGCATCGCGGCATCGCCTCGACGGCCAATGCCCAGAAGGTGCTGGCGATCGTCGTGCTGGTGCCGCTGCTTCTGGTCGGCCTCGTGCCGATCCTGACCGGCGCCATCGACGGCGCCAACGTCACCGGTCTCGTGCCGCCGACCGCCGGCTACTCGGGCGTCGACGGAACCTGGAGTCTCGGCGGCTGGACGCTGTTCCTCGGCGGCCTCTACATCGCCGCCTGGTCGACTTACGGCTTCGAGACCGCCGTGTGCTACACCCGCGAACTGAAGAACCCGAAGACCGACACCTTCAAGGCCATCTTCTATTCGGGCCTTCTGTGCAGCGTCTTCTTCTTCCTCGTTCCCTTTGCCTTCCAGGGCGTTCTCGGGCAAGCGGGCATGCTGGCGCCGGGCATCGTCGACGGTACCGGCATCGCCGAAGCCCTCGGCAACATGGTGGGCGGCAACAAGGTGATCACCCAGATCTTCGTGATCCTGATGATCCTCGCGCTCTTCCTGGCGATCATGACGGCGATGGCCGGTTCCTCGCGTACCCTCTATCAGGGCTCGAAGGACGGCTGGCTGCCGCGCTACCTGAGCCATGTGAATCCGCATGGCGCGCCCACCCGGGCCATGTGGACGGATTTCTGCTTCAACCTGTTCCTCCTGGCTCTGGCTTCGGACCTCGCCGGCTACTTCTACGTGCTGGCGATCTCCAACGTCGGCTACATCATCTTCAACTTCCTCAACCTCAACTCGGGATGGATTCATCGCATGGACTCGGGCCACGTCGAGCGCCCGTGGAAGGCGCCCACCTGGCTCATCGGGCTCAACACCATCCTGGCCTTCGTCAACGCCCTGTTCCTGGGCGCCGGCGCCAAGGTCTGGGGTTATTCCAGCGCCCTGTGGGTCGGCCTGATCTTCGCCGCCCTGATCCTGCCGGTGTTCTGGTACCGGCACTATCTGCAGGACGGCGGCAAGTTCCCCAAGGAGGCCCTTGACGATCTCGGCATCGTCGGCGAGGGCCTGGGCGAAAGGAAGGCGGGGCTGCTGCCCTACCTGACGCTCATCGCCGGCGCGGCGGTTGTCCTCTGGGCAAACTGGTTCTTCCAGCTGCCGGCATAACAGCACGAACAAGGGAGGTTGGAGCAGGCGCTCCAACCTCCCCGCTTGGCTCTCACCCATCATCCGAGCCAACATCCGGGGGTGAACCCTCTCGGTTCAGTTCCGGGCGGCGGGCTCAGGAAAATATTTCAGAAATCGTGCGAAACTCTCTTGACACTGTTTTCCTATGGTGTATATTCGATCCTGTCTCCTTCCCATGGAGGGGCGGTTCGCGAGCCGTCAAAGACCGGGGAAGAAGATGCGGGGCCTGAAGTGG
>JACPNZ010000021.1 GCA_016185245.1 Hyphomicrobiales bacterium
TGACGGATGATCGCCCTCGTGATCCAAAACCATCCGCACCGCCCGGGCCCGGACTTCAGTTGAAAACTTGTTCGTTGTCTTGCTCATCGTAGCTCCACCTTCTCAGGAGTTGGAGCCTCCGGCAATCCCGGGGCGGTTCACCTGCTCGCCCGGCTGCCGATCTCCGTCTTTTGGACGACCAACTACGACAATCTGATCGAGCGCGCGCTTGAGCAGGAAGGCAAGCGACCAGATGTGAAGCATGAGGTCAAGCAGCTTCAATTGACGAAGCCTGGCCGTGACGCCGTGGTTTACAAGATGCACGGCGACGCCGATCATCCCGCCGATGCAGTTCTCACGAAGGATGATTACGAGCGGTATCATCAAGACAGGCAGCTCTTCCTGACGGCTCTGAGCGGCGACCTCGTATCGATGACGTTCCTGTTCCTTGGGTTAAGTTTTTCTGATCCCAATCTCGACTACATCCTCAGCCGAGTGCGGATTTGGCTGGGAAAGAATGTCCGTCAACACTACGCCATCCTGCGGCGGATACAGAAGAAGGATGTCAGGGGGAAGGGAGCATACGAATACGAGGCGCAGCGACAGTACCTATTTATCAATGACTTGAAGCGGTTCGGAATCCAGACTCTTCTGATAGACGATTATGCTGACATTACGCGCATTCTCGCTCGTCTTTACGAGCTTCATCGCGGGCGTTCGATACTGATCTCGGGTTCAGCCCATGACTATGGGCGATGGGATCGCGATTCGGCAGAAGCGCTCGTCCGCCGGATCAGCGGGGAGCTGATAAGGAACGGTTACAGAGTTGTTTCGGGCTTTGGTCTGGGTATTGGCAGCGCCATCATCAGCGGGGCGTTAGAAAAAATCTACGCCGAAACGGATGTAAGTGTCGGCGAGAAGCTCATCCTCAGGCCGTTCCCGCAAACGGCTCGTCGGGGCGAAAGGCGCGCCCAACTCTATACGCGGTATCGGCAGGACTTGGCGTCTCTCGCCGGCACGGCGATATTCCTGTTCGGCAACCGGCTCAAGGGGGGACAGGTTGTTGAGGCGCCCGGTGTGGAAGAAGAGTTCAACATTGCCGTCGAGAATGGGCTGAAAGTAATTCCCGTTGGGGTCACAGGTTACGCCGCCCGAAGCCTTTGGCTGCGCGTCAATGACGATTTCGACAGATACTTTCCAAACGAAAAAGGCATCAAGAGACCCTTCGCGCGTCTGGGCAAAGAGGATGCAGACGAAGACACAATCATATCGGCCCTCTTGGAGATTCTAGGTCGCCTGAAGGGGTAGGCTGAAGTGTAGCTGGGAACTCTGCTTCAACCCAAACCGAGGGTCCCACTCTTGTACGAACTGACTGACCTCCAAGCCCCCCATGTCGCTGGAACAACCGTTTTGGCAACTCTATGGCGACTCAAAAACGCAACACCCCGGAATGGTGTCCGGGGTGTTGGCATAAACAATTGATATTGTTTGAGATTTTGGTTGCGGGAGCTGGATTTGAACCAACGACCTTCAGGTTATGAGCCTGACGAGGTCCGTTTGGGGTCAATCTCATCGGATTTGCCACGTCATTGACATGTCCGATCCGTGGGCCATCCCCAAGATGATTACTTACCATTGATGACGGTGATCCAACCGCGATTCAAGCTCCCAAACCGAAGCAACATTTCACCCCCCAGCCCCATCTCCCGTGACCTGACATCAGCCTCATCCCCAACCGCCCGCCCAGCCGAACCCATCCCGACGATCATGTTGATTCGCCGGGCACATTCCAGTTTTGTGGTCATGAAGTGTAAAGTCGCGGGGATATCGCTTTACCCCTTTATCCACCGAAGGAGGGATTGCCCGGCGGGCAATCCGGGGAGTGTGAGCGGTCCCTGGTTAGGAAAGCGTCCGTCGCTTTCCACTTCAGGCCCCGCATCTTCTTCCCCGGTCTTTGACGGCTCGCGAACCGCCCCTCCATGGGAAGGAGACAGGATCGAATATACACATTGCGAGGATTTGTGACAACAGCCCAATTCCACCCTTTTTTGAACCTTTCATCCGCCCAAATCAGCCAATAGCCTTCAAAACTTCAAGGACGCTGCGGGCCATGGAACAGGGTGCGTTTCGGCCGGTGGTCATCCTTGAAGCCGGCGAAGTTTCGCCCGGGTAGCAGGCTGCGGCGATCAGCGATAGGCCGGAGCGGAGGCGTTGAGCGCCGAGAGGGAACTGGTTCACGTGTTTGTCATGCCGCGCTTGCGGGTCGAAGCTGGAGGGATCGGGCGGAGCCGCAGCAGCGGGCTTGCCCCGATTTTGCTCATGCTTGGCCTCATTCTCGCTGCCCAGGCCGGCCGTGGCGCCCAAGCCGAGGATACCGGCATCATTGGGCAATTCTACTCCTACCTTCCGGCGGCGCCCGATCTGCGCCTTCCGGAAATCAACATCCCATTTTGGACCGATGACCTCAAAAAGGCAAAAAAAGCTTACAAGAACACTAATTACGACCGTGCGCTAAAGTATTTTCGTCGCGCTTCCGACGATGGCAACGCGATCGCCGACTGGTATCTCGGTCACATGTACCGGATGGGCCGGGGGGTGCCGCGCGACGACGCAATGGCTTATTCCTATTACTCCCGGGTGGCCGATCTCTACGATCCCGACGAGCCCGACCAGAATCGGCTTCGGGTGATCGTCGACTCGATGATCCGAATTGCCGACTATCAGCGCACCGGCGCCGCTGCGGCGGGTATTCCGCAAAATGCTCCCGCCGCCGCCCGCACCTATCTGAAGATCGCCACTACCTACGGCCACCCGGCGGCGCAGTATGCGCTGGGAATCATGAACATCAAGGGCCAGGGCATGAATGCCAATCCGCAACAGGGCCTGAAATGGCTGATCGCCGCGGCCCGCAAGCGTTATCCCCTATCGGAGGCCTATCTGGGCGAACTCTACTGGTCGGGCGATCTGGTGCGCCAGGACCGGACCCGGGCGGTCATGTGGTATATCTTGGCCAGCCAGACGGCCCGCCCCGACGAGAACCCGGAGATCCTCGGCCGGGCCCAGACGCTGGAAGCGGCAGTGACCGAGGACGAACGCCTCGAGGCCGCTGCCCGGGCCCGGGTGTGGGACGAACAGTATCCCGGTGAACGCCGCCTCAGTGCGGCCGAGCAGTAGCCGGCCGTCATTCCGCCGTCCGCCGGCTCGGCCGGGACAGGATGAAGCCGGCCACCGCCAGCAGAACCGCCGCAACCGCGGCTTCCTCCCAAGGGCCAAGCCCAGCGGCCAGATGCACATAGGCAAACATGGCCGCCATCATGGCCATGGCGGTGAGTTTCACCCCGGGCGAAATCACCCCTTCGTCCTGCCAGTCGCGGATGAAGGGGCCGGCGAGGCGGTGGTTCCTGATTCTCTCGGCCAATTCCGGCGAAGAGCGCGAGAAGGCCCACACCGCCACCAGCAGGAAGGGGGCCGATGGGAACAGCGGAAACACGATGCCGAGAATGCCGAGACCGAGGCCCAGCCAGCCGAGGCCCAGATAGAGCGATCGCGCAAGTATCCTCACCGTTGCCTCATGCTGTCGAGTCTTGCCAATCTCCGAGCGTTCATGCAATCAACGGAGAGCGATGGCAAGCAGCGATCCCAATCCGGAAGGCAAGCCGGCCGATCTTGACCCGAGGACGCAGTCGTCGATCTTCGGGCGGCTGCGCGCCTATTTCTTCACTGGCCTGGTGATTACCGCACCGATCGCCATTACGGTGTGGGCCACCTACTGGTTCGTCTCGCTATTCGACACCTGGATCAAACCCTACATTCCGGCGGCCTACAGCCCCGACACCTATTTGCCCTTCAAGCTGCCGGGCTTCGGCCTGGTCTTCGCGCTCGTAACGATCACGCTGATCGGGGCTCTCGCCGCCAATCTGGTGGGCCGCACCCTCATCAGCTGGTGGGACAATCTGCTCGATCGCATGCCGATCGTGCGCTCGATCTACAAGGGATCGAAGCAGATCTTCCAGACCATCTTCTCGCAGAAGGGCGCCTCCTTCCGCTATGTCTGTCTGGTCGAGTGGCCGCGCCAGGGGGCCTGGTCGCTGGCCTTCGTATCGCGCGAGATCGACGGCTCCCAGGTCGGCCTCGAAGCCGGCCGGCCCATGTATGCGATCTATGTGTCGACGACCCCCAACCCGACATCCGGCTACGTCTTTTTCGTCGATGTGGCGGAAGCCAAGATTCTCGACATGAGTGTCGAGGACGGGCTGAAGCTGGTGATCTCCATGGGGCTCGTCTTCCCCGAACGGCCGCTGCCGCCGGCGGCCGAGACGGCGGCAGCCCCGATCGCTAACCGGAAGAGATTAGCCTGACCACCTCGTCACGTTCGAAGAGATAGAGGAGCGTGCGCAACGCCTCGCCGCGTGGGGTGGCTAGACGCGGGTCGCGGGCCAGGATGAGGCCGGCATCGTCGCGCGCCGCCACCAGAAGGTCGCCGTCGGCTGAAAGATCGGCCATGCGGAACAAGGGCAGGCCCGACTGCCGGGTGCCGAGAAGCTCGCCCGCCCCGCGGAGCCGCAGGTCTTCCTCGGCGATGCGGAAGCCGTCCTCGGTGTCGCGCATGATGTGGAGCCTCGCCCTGGCGGTCTCGCCCAGGGGCTCCTGGTAGAGAAGGAGGCAGACGGACTTTTCGGCGCCGCGCCCGACCCGGCCGCGCAGTTGGTGCAACTGGGCAAGGCCGAAGCGCTCGGCATTCTCGATCACCATGACATTTGCTTCCGGCACATCGACGCCAACTTCAATGACCGTGGTGGAGACAAGGAGGGAGATCGCACCCGTCTTGAAATCGGCCATGGCCCGGTCCTTCTCCGCGCCCTTCAGGCGGCCATGGACCAGCCCAACCTTGCCGGGAAAGCGCGCCGCCAGGGCCTTGCAGCGATCCTCGGCGGCGGCGAGATCGACCGCCTCGCTTTCGGCGACCAGCGGGCACACCCAATAGGCGCGGTGGCCCTGGGCCAGGCTGCGGCCCAACCCTTCCACCACCTCGTCAAGCCGGGCGAGCGGCAGGACACGGGTGTCGATGGGCAACCGGCCCGCCGGTTTCTCGGTGAGTTTCGAGACATCCATGTCGCCATAGACGGTAAGCGCCAGGGTGCGTGGAATGGGGGTGGCGGTCATCACCAGGAGATCGGCGGCGCTGCCGGCCTTGGCTTGCAGCGCCAGGCGCTGGTGCACGCCGAAACGGTGCTGCTCGTCGATCACCACAAGCCCGAGGTCGCGAAACTCGACGCCCTCCTGGAACAGGGCATGGGTGCCGATGAGCAGCGAGACGCCGCCGGAAGCGAGCCTGGCCAGGGCTTCGTCGCGGGATTTGCCCTTCTCGCGGCCGGTGAGGAGTGCGAGGCTGATCCCGGCCGCCGCACAAAGGGGCGAGAGATTGGCGAAATGCTGGCGCGCCAGTATTTCGGTGGGCACCATGAAGGCTCCCTGGGCGCCGCTTTCGATGGCTGTCGCAAGGGCCAGTAACGCTACCACCGTCTTGCCGGAACCGACGTCGCCCTGCAGGAGGCGCAGCATGCGGGTCGCTGCGGCCATGTCGCGGAGGATTTCATCGATGGCCGAGCGCTGGGCGCCGGTGAGGCTGTAGGGCAGAGCGGCGACGATCTTGGCCCGCAACTCGCCGGTGCCGCGGTGGCTTCTGCCGGCGGCGCGCTTCATGTGGGCCCGGACGAGACTGAGCGCCAGCTGATTGGCGAGAAGCTCGTCATAGGCAAGGCGGCGGCGGGCCGGCGCATCGGGCCCTAGTGCTGCCGGGGTTTCCGGGTGATGCAGGCTCCTCAGGGCGGTGGCGAAGTCGGGCCAGCCGTGGCGCTGGCGGAAAGCTTCGTCCTGCCATTCGGGCAAGGCCGGGAGCCGGTCGAGCGCCTGGCGGATGGCGCGGGCCAGAAGCTTGCCGGAAAGCCCTTCGGTCAGCGGATAGATGGGTTCGATGAGGGGGAGTGCGGCGAATTCCTCGGGCGAGACAATATGATCGGGATGGGCGATCTGCGGCTCGCCGCCATACCAGTCGATGCTGCCGGAGATGAAGCGGGGCTCGCCCTCGGGCAGGCTGCGATGCAGATGATCGGCGAAGGCGTGGAAGAAAACCAGCGTCAGCCGCCCGCTGTCGTCGAAGACCTCGACCCGGTAGGGGACGCGCTTGTTATGAGGCGGCGGGGGACGATGGCGGCCGACCGTCACCTCGACGGTGACGATTCCTTCCCGCGGCAAATCGGCAATGCGCGGTCGAAAACGCCGGTCGACCAGACCCGAGGGCAGATGGAACAGAAGATCGACGATGTGGGCTTCACCTGCCGCCTCGGCCGGCCGGAGGAAATTCGCCAGGGTCTTGCCGAGCTTCTGGCCGATGCCTTTGAGGCCTGCGGCACCGGCGAACAGGGGGTTGAGGATGGCGGGACGCATGACCCTGATTAGCGCGCTTCGTGGCGCCGGGAAATCATCTCATGGCGGGTCAAGCCAGTCCCCGGCGAGAGCGAACGGTGCTTCGCAATGAAGTCAACCCTTGTGTTGCTTCCTTCACAAAGCAGGCTGAGGTCTTTTCCAGGATGTCCCTCTCGGCCTTCAACCTCGTCACTTCCTCGCGCAGCCGGTCGACCTCCAGCGGGACGGGCTTCAACTGGCCGAGGCCGGGAAAGGCATGCTTCGGATCGCTGCTGAAACTCGCGGCCGAACCTTCGTCTCCGCATTGGATACCTCCATGTCCATCGAAACACTTTAACTCAGTGTCCGAGCAACCGGCAGCAGGCTACAAGCGTCCATCCATGGGGCGGACTCCTATTCTTACGAATAAGCAAAGTTCGAACGCTTGTGGTCAAAGTCGCTATGCCAGTCAAGCCGGCTTTGGACAATTCTGGTTAGGTCAAGTGACCACTCTGCGAATTCTTGCAACGCTTTGCCGGTGGCCATGGCCCTTGCAAGCCCAATATAACTTTAATTAACTGTAGCCCAAGTGCCATTCTTGCCATTATCCGCGGCTAGCTCCGTAGCGCTTGCCACATTCGCAATTTGAGTCACGGGAAAGTTCTTGCAGACTATCGCTTATCGGATCGGCGCGCCTGCCGGGCTCAATGACTTTTGGCAAAGACCTCTCAGTCTTCTGCTGCTGATTTGCACCTACCAGTTTGCCGTCTGGACAGTTGCGCCGCTGATCATGACCCAGGGTCTTCACGTCAACATCCTGTCGGTGGCGCTGTGGGGCCGGGAGTGGCTGCTGGTCAGCTACAAGCATCCCAATCTGCCGGGATGGGTCTTTGAGATAGCCGAGGGATTGTTTGGCTATACTACGGTCATGGCCTATGCGCTGTCGCAGACTTTCGTCATCGCTACCCTGATCTTTGTCTATCTGCTGGCGGCCGACATACTGCGCGACCGGTTCCAGGCGCTGGCGGCGACGGCACTCCTGCTCGGCGTCTTCTATTTTTCGGTGCCATCGATCGTCTTCAATCACAATATCGCGCAGATGCCGTTTTGGGTTGCCTTCTTGTGGCTGTTCAATCGCTCGCTGACCAGCGGAGGGGCTATCTACTGGCTGCTGACAGCGTTGACTGCGGCACTTTCCATGTACGCTAAACTCTCCAGTGGGCTGATCATCGCACTTGCGGTCGTTTGGCTGGCGATCGATCCGCGCGGCCGGGCGGCGCTCCGGACAACCCCGCCTTACATTGCGGCTCTTGCTTTCACCGTTTCCCTGGTTCCGCTTGCCTACGCGCTGTGGGTGTCCGGATTGCAGCCGATCGCCTACGCCGCGGCCCGCGGCGAAAAGGCGAACACCGATCCGGCACAGCTCATCGCGGCCGTCGCCGCCATCCTGATCTTTCCGGCCATAATACTGTGGCTTGCCGGCACGGTGAAACTCCGGGAAATACCGCGCCTGTTCTGGCCCAAGACTCTCAGCCGGAATCTGCGTTTCGTCGTCATGCTCGGTCTGCTGCCGATCGCGTTTTGCGTATTTGCCAGCTTCTTCGCCAGCATCCGCATCCTCTGGCTCACTCCGATGTTCAGCCTGTGGGGAATCTATCTTATCGGCAACCTCGGCAGGAGCCTGACCAGCCAGCAAGTCAACAGAATCACTGTCGTTGCCATCGCCGTCAATTTTTTAGCGATCGCCGGCTATGGAACTTTCGCTTCCGCTCAAATCTATCTGGCCACAACTCCGCCGCGATGGGAAGATTGGCCGCAACAGCGGATCGCCGCCGAACTTGACCGCCGGTGGGCCGAACGGGTGGGAGCGCCATTGCGGATAGTGGCGGGAGCCACCCACCTCGCCGGCGCCGTCGCATTCTGGTCATCCGGCGAACCCTCGTTCTTCGAAAATCTCGACCCCAGCCTCAGCCCGTGGATCACCGAAGAACGGATCGCTCGCGACGGCATGCTGATCGTCTGGCGGCCCGGCGATCCATCGGTGCAACGCTTCGGCAAATATCTTACACGCTACGCAACCGAAACGCTGACACTGCCATGGTCTGACTCAACCAGGGCTTGGCCGGTCACGCTCGACTATCTCATCGTTGCGCCCAGCCGCGGAGGTGCGAATGGCTTCGCATTCTAGGCATCCACCGGCTGCCCCCGTTCTTTCCGTCATCGTTCCCTGCTTCAACGAAGTCGAGAGCGTACCGATCTTCCACGCCCGACTGGCGGAAGTGCTCTCGGCGATCGGCAGACCTTGCGAAATCATCTATGTCGATGACGGCAGCAGCGACGCAACATATGCGACAATACTTGGGCTCTGCGGCAGCGCCCACTCGGTCAAGGCGATCAGACTCAGCCGCAATTTTGGCAAAGAAAGCGCCATGCTTGCCGGGCTCGAACTGGCATTGGGACAGGCCAGCGTCATTATCGACGCCGATCTCCAGGATCCTCCCGAATTGATAGCGGAGATGCATCGCAAATGGTCGGTGGACGGTGTCGATGTCGTCTATGCGGTGCGGCGTTCGCGCAAACAGGACGGCTTGTTCAAGCGCGGCGCCGCTTCGCTTTTCTATCGCCTCTTTGACAAGCTATCCGAGTGCGATGTTCCACACAATGCGGGCGATTTCAGGCTGTTGAGCCGGCGCGCGGTACAGGCGGTATTGAGCCTTCCTGAGCGGACGCGATTTTCCAAAGGAATTTTCGCCTGGGTCGGTTTCAGAACCGAACCGGTTTACTTTGACCGGCCGGCCCGGCTGGCGGGCCAAACGAAATGGAATTTCCCCGGATTGCTCGGCCTGTCGTTGCAGGCGGTCACCAGTTTTTCGATCCTGCCGCTCAGGCTCGCCGGCTTCGTCGGCATGGCGGCGGCACTCGCCTCGGGGGTTTACGGCGCGCGCCTCGTCATAGGCACTCTGCTTTACGGAACCGATCAGCCCGGCTACCCGTCGCTGATGACTGCGCTTATCTTCTTTGCCGGGCTGCAGTTGGTCTTTATGGGAATCCTGGGCGAATATGTCGGACGGATATTCATCGAGTCGAAGCAGCGCCCACACTATCTGATCGATCGTATCGAGACCGTGGCGGCAAAGAAGATCGAGACGGTTCAAAGACGAAACGCGCCCGCCAAACCTTACGAACGAGCGGCGAGCTGATGCAGGCGAGCCTTGGCTAAATGAAGATCGTTCGCTTTGGGCTCGTTGGTATCGCAAACACCCTTACGGACTATTCGGTCTATTGGTCGCTGGTTATGCTGGGAAGCCCGCCGCAGGTGGCCAATGTCGTCAGCATCTTTTTGGCGGCCACATTCTCGTTCATCGCCAATCGCCACTTCACCTTCGCCGATTCGAAGGGGTTGACGCCATTCCTGCAGCAGGCAACGAGGCATGCGGGTGTCACCGCCAGCGCCATAGTGTTGTCCGCCGCCATCATCCATGCTTCGCCAACGCAGTTTGGCCCACTGCTGGCCAAAGCACTTGCCATTCCGGCGGTGTTCCTGTGGAATTACCGACTATCGCTAGGCTGGGTGTGGGCGCGGTCCAGCCGATAAAGGCCGGTTGTGCGCCGTTGCAGGCGGTCACAGGAACGGTGCCGGTGGATCGTGCCGGGTCGTGGCGATGGCCTTGGCTTCGGGGAAGCTGAAGGCTCCGCCGAAGAGGGCGCGGCTGGTGATGACGCCGGCGATATTGGGCAAATAGGAAAGCGTCGAAATATCGTCGAGGGTCTTGACCACGCCCGAGCCGATGACCGGGGTACGCACCTTGGCCGCGAGGTCGGCGATATGGGCCATGCTGCTTTCCGGGTGATCCTCGTCGCGGTCGATGTCGGTATAGATGATGGAAGAGAGGCCGACATTGTCGAACTGATGGGCAAACTCGGCGGGCGTAAAGGTGGTGGTTTCGGTCCAGCCTTCGATCACCACAAGGCCACCGCGCACATCGATGCTGACGACAATCGAATCGGGATAGGCGGTGGCCGCCGCCTTGACAAAATGCGGATACTTGACCGCCGCCGTGGCGATGACCACTCGGCTGGCGCCGGCATCCATCCAGCTGTGCACCTTCTCCATCGCCCGGATGGCGCCGCCCACCTGCACCGAACAGCCGGCGCTGCGGATGATCTCCTTGATGATGGCGGTATTCTCTCCGGCATTGAACACGGCGTCGAGATCGACGACATGGAGCCATTCGGCCCCCTGGCGGGCGAGGTCGCGGGCGACTTCTATGGGATCGAGGTCATAGACGATCGGGCTGTCGATCCGGTTGCGGACGAGATTGACCAGTCGGCCTTGGCGGAGTTCGAGATCGGGATAGATGATCATGGCGGCCACCCCAGATGCTGTCAGCCGGGGCAGTTTGCGCCAAATTCACCAGGATGAAAAGCCAGCACCGAGGCACATTGCAGTGCGTGGGCGTTCGTTCTAAGGAGGCCGACGATGACCGAGGCCGCCGAAGATATCGAAACCCGCCGCAAGCGGCTGCTGTGGCGCGCCAGCCATCGCGGCATTAAAGAGATGGACCTGATCCTCGGCGGCTTTGCCAGGGCCCATATCGGCGGGCTCGATGCGGCACGGCTCGATCAACTTGAGGCGATCATCGCCATTCCCGATCAGGAGCTCCTGAGCTGGGCGACAAAGCTCGTGACCGTTCCGGCGGATCATGCTTCGCCCTTGCTGCTTGAGATTCTCGATCGGCGGCCATGATCGATCTTTCCCGCCTGAAGCCCCGGCTTGACCTGACGGGCCGCATCACGCTCTCCGGCGTGCCGCAAGGCTTCGATGCCATGCTGCTGCCGGAGATCGCCAGGGTGCTGGGCAACCGCACGCTCCTCCATGTGGCGCTCGACGATCAGCGTCTGGCAAACCTCGCCGACCAGCTCGCATTCTTTGCCCCAGGCCTCGAGGTGCTGCGCTTTCCCGCCTGGGACTGCCTGCCCTATGACCGGGTCTCGCCCGCCGCCGAAGTGCTGGCGCGGCGATTGGCGACGCTGTCGCAGCTGATCGTGCCGGCCACCGGCCCCCGCCTCGTGCTCACCACCATCAATGCCGTGCTGCAGCGGGTGATGGCTCGCGACATGATTGCCGGCGCGAGTTTTGCCGCCGTTCGAGGCCAGCGGGTGGCGAGCGAGACGCTTATCGCGTTTCTGGCCGAGAACGGATTTTCCCGGGTGGGCACGGTGGTCGATCCCGGCGACTTCGCGGTCAGGGGCGGCATCATCGACATTTTTCCGCCCGGCGCCGAGACCCCGGTGCGCCTCGATTTCTTCGGTGACACGCTAGAATCGGTGAGGAGCTTCGATCTCGAATCGCAGCGCTCGCTGGCGACGCTGAAGCGACTGACGCTAACGCCGGCCAATGAGGTGCTGCTCAATCCCGCAACGATCGGCCGCTTCCGCAAGGCCTATACGCAGAGCTTCGGCGGCCTCGACATTGCCGATCCGCTTTATGAGAGCATCACCTCGGGCCGCCGCTACCAGGGCCAGGAACACTGGCTGCCCTTGTTCCATGAGCGCCTCGAGACACTGTTCGATTATCTGCCCGATGCGGTTTTGAGTCTTGACCACGAAGCCAATGAGGCTGCCGCCGCAAGGCGCGAGCAGATCGCCGAATTCTACAACGCCAGGCGCGAGGCGATCGGCAAGCAGAGCTTCGGGGCGGCACCCTATAAGCCGATCGATCCGGCGACCCTCTATCTCACGGAGGCCGAATGGACCGAGGCCCTGGCCGACCGCTGCACTCTGGCGCTTTCGCCATTCGAAAGCCCCGAGGCCTCCGCCATTTCCTTCCGAGGGAAGCGCGGGCGAAGCTTTGCCGTCGAGCGGGCCGAGGCGCAAGGCAATGTCTATGAGGCAGTCAAGGCCCATAGCGAGACCTTGCGCAAGGCGGGAACCCGCGTTGCCATTGCCAGCTGGAGCGAGGGATCGCGCGAACGCCTCGAAACCATCCTGCGCGATCATGGCGTGGCACCGCTCGCCGCCGCCGATAGCTGGGCCGAGGTCGCGGGCCGCGACCCGGCAATCGTCAGCCTCGTCGTGCTGGGGCTCGAGGAAGGTTTCGAGAGCGATGGGCTTGCCCTTGTCTCCGAACAGGACATTCTCGGCGACCGGCTGGTGCGGCGGGGACGCAAGAGCCGCACGGCCACGGATTTCATCTCGGAGTTATCGGCGCTGGCGCCGGGCGATCTCGTGGTCCATGTCGATCACGGCATCGGCCGCTTCGAGGGGCTGAAGACCATCGAGGTGCAGGGCGCTCCGCACGACTGCCTGTTCATCATGTATGCCGGCAACGACCGGCTGTTCCTGCCGGTGGAGAACATCGAGCTCCTCAGCCGCTATGGCTCCGGCGAGGAGGGCGTGCAGCTCGACCGGCTGGGGGGCGGCGCCTGGCAGGCCAAGAAGGCCCGCCTCAAGGAGCGTATCCGCGAGATGGCCGAGGGCCTGATCAAGACGGCGGCGGCGCGCGAACTCCTTCCCGGCGATCTGCTGCCCGCCCCGGAAGGCGCTTATGACGAGTTCTGCGCCCGCTTTCCCTATGAGGAGACCGAGGACCAGCTCACCGCCATCGCCGCGGTGCTCGAGGATTTCCAGAAGGGCCGGCCGATGGACCGGCTGGTCTGCGGCGACGTCGGCTTCGGCAAGACCGAAGTGGCGCTCAGGGCCGCCTTTGTCGCCGCCATGAACGGCCGGCAGGTGGCCGTGGTGGTGCCGACGACGCTGCTGTCGCGCCAGCACTTCGCCACCTTCAGCGAGCGCTTCAAAGGCCTGCCGCTCAATCTCGCCCAGGCTTCGCGGCTGGTCGGTCGCAAGGAAATCGAGGCGACGAGGGACGGACTGGCCAAGGGCGACATCGATATCGTCATCGGCACCCATGCGCTTTTGGCCGAGAGCATCAAGTTCCGCGACCTGGGGCTCCTGATCATCGATGAGGAACAGCACTTCGGCGTCAAGCACAAGGAGCGGCTGAAGGAGATGCGGGCCGGCATCCATGTGCTGACGCTGACCGCGACACCGATCCCGCGCACGCTCCAGCTCGCACTCTCCGGCGTGCGCGAGCTGTCACTTATAACGACACCGCCGCTCGACCGCCTGGCGGTCAGGACCTATATCTCGCCCTTCGATCCCGTCATCATCCGCGAGTCGCTGTTGCGCGAGCATTTCCGCGGCGGTCAGAGTTTCTATGTGGCCCCACGTATCGCCGATCTCGACGAGGTGGCGGGGTTTTTGCGCGAGAACGTGCCGGAAGTGAAATTCCGCACCGCCCACGGCCGCCTGGCGCCGACCGAGCTCGAGGACATCATGGCGGGGTTCTACGACCGGAGCTTCGACGTGCTGTTGTCGACCACCATCGTCGAGTCCGGCCTCGACATTCCGACCGCCAATACGCTGATCGTGCATCGCGCCGACATGTTCGGACTGGCCCAGCTCTATCAGCTGAGGGGGCGCGTCGGGCGCTCCAAGCAACGGGCCTATGCGCTCTTGACCACACCCGCCAACCGGACGCTCACCGCCGGGGCGGAGAAGCGCCTCAAGGTCCTGCAGTCGCTCGATTCCTTGGGCGCCGGCTTTACCCTCGCAAGCCACGATCTTGATCTGCGCGGCTCCGGCAATCTCCTGGGCGAGGAGCAGTCGGGCCAAATCAAGGAGGTGGGCTATGAACTTTACCAGACCATGCTTGAAGAGGCGGTGGCCAAGCTCCGCACCAGCGAGGAGGCGCTGGAAGTTGCCGGCTCATGGTCGCCGCAGATCAATATCGGCACATCGGTCCTGATCCCCGAGACCTATGTGGAGGATTTACAAGTGCGGCTCGGTCTCTACCGCCGGCTGGCCGACATTCACGACCAGCAGGCGGTCGACGGCTTTGCCGCCGAACTGCACGACCGCTTCGGTCGGGTGCCAGAAGAGGTGCACCATCTGCTCGATGTGGTGTCGATCAAGCTCCTGTGCCGGGCGGCCAATGTGGCGAGCGTCGATTCGGGGCCCAAGGGCGCGGTCATCGCCTTTCGTAATGGCAGTTTCGCCGATCCGGCAGCCCTGGTGCAATGGATCACCGGCCAGGGGACGCTGGCCAAGCTCCGCCCCGCCGACATGAAGCTCGTCATCATGCGGAGCTGGGCCACGCCGGAGGAACGCTTGAAGGGGACACGGCAACTGATGCAGACCCTGGTGAAGCTGGCGGGGTAGTTATTGTCCCGCAGTGAGTGCCTTGCGCAGCAGCTTGCCGTTGGCGTTGCGGGGCAGGCGGGCGAGGAACCACACCTGCTTGGGGCATTTGTAGTGGGCAAGGCGCTCGCGGGCGAAGGCTAGAATTTCCGTATCCTCCGGCGCGGTGCCGGGTTTCGGCACGACGAAGGCGCCGATGATCGAGAGCGAATCCGAGATGCGGACCTCGCGGACGCCGGCGTCCTCGATCACCGGATGCTGGAGCAGGGCGGTTTCGACCTCGATCGGCGAGACCCGGTAGCCCGAGGCGTTCATCACGTCATCGATGCGGCCTTCGTGCCAGAGATAGCCGTCTTGATCGAAACGGCCGGCATCGCCGGTGGCGAACCACTCGCCCGTCGGAACTTCGCCGTCGAGATAGGAAAGCAGGAGCCCCGGATCGCTGGTGTGGACGCCGATCTGGCCATCGGCAAGAATTGTGACGCTTCGCCCCGGCTGCGGCTTGCCGGGAGAGCCGGGTTTCGTCGGCACATCGGGACCCGAGGAGACATAGGTCGAGATTTCGCTCATGCCGAGGGCTTCGTAGAGGGGTAGCCCGGTCGCCTCGCGCCATCGGTCATGGAGCGAGACGGCCAGGGCCTCGCCCGCCGTGAGGCCGTGTCGGAGGCTTTCAAGCGGCTTGAAGTCTCCTCGTAGAATTTGACGGTAAAGCCCTGGAACGGAAGCGAAAATGGTAACGCCATGGGTGGCGATGAGGCGCTGCCAGACACGATTGTCGCGGGGGCCGTCATAGAGCACGGCGGTGGCGCCATTGGCGAGCGGATCGATGAGCCCGGTACCCATGGTGTAGGTCCAGTTGAGGGTGCCGGTGTGCAGCATCACATCCGTCTCGCCGATGCCGTACCAGCCCCGATACATGGGACGGCGGCCCCAGACGGTGCGATGGCCGTGGATCACGCCACGCGGGGTTCCCCCGGTGCCCGAGGTGAAGATGATGTAGGCCGGATCGTTGGCCATAGTCGGCGCGTAATCGCCGCCCGGTGCCTGTTTGAGTGCGGCAATTGCATCGGGGCCGAGGAGGATTGTTTCGCCTGTCTCCGGCAGTGGCAGGAGGCCATCGATGGCCATGGCGGCGGGCCGCACTGCCGCAATGAGCACCGCCACTTCTGGCGCCGTCAACATGGGTGAGGCGGGAACCGGCACCGCTCCCGCCGCCGTGGCGGCGAGAAAGAGGAGCGCAAAATCGGGGCCGTTCGGCAGCCGCAGGAGGATGCGCTGGCGATCGCCAAGGCCGCGACGGCGCAAGCCCTCGGCCATACGCAGCACCACGTCTTCGAGCTCGCCGTAGGTCCATTGCCTGGTCTGTGAGTCGGCAAAGATCAGCGCCGTCCTGGCGGTGGGTTTCTCCGCTAGGCAGTAGCGCGCCAGATTGAAGCGCTCGGGCGGCGCCACGCCGCTGTAGATCAAGGATTGCGCCAGAGGGTCGTTGTCTCGAAGCCGGGCAGCGGTTGTTGTTCCGGCCGGCCGATGTGGTTCCAGCGGGCCACCCATTGCCCGCCGACGTCATAGAAGGGCACCACATAGAAGCCGGCAACCAGCAGCCGGTCCTCGGCCCGCACCGCAGCGACGAAATCCTGGCGCGTCGTGGCAGTCAGAAGTGCGGCGATCGACCGGTCGATCGCCGGGTCGGCGATGCCGGGATAATTCCTAGTGCCCTGGGTGTCGCGGCCGTCCGAGCCGAAATAGAATTTCTGCTCGTTGCCGGGCGAGAGCGAATTGAACCAGGTCGCTGGGATCATGTCGAAGTCGTAGGTCGATTGCAGCGAACTGAACTGGGCGCTGTCGACGATCCGCACGGTGGCGGCGATGCCGATCTGCTGCAGGCTGCGCTGGAAGTGCAGGCCGATCTTCTCCTGGTCCCTGTTCTGCACCGCGATAGTGAAGGCGAAGACCTCGCCGGCCGCATTGGTGAGGCCCTTGTCGGCGATCTTCCAGCCGGCCTCGGCGAGGAGTGCAACCGCCTGGCGCAAAAGCTTACGATCGCGGCCCGAGCCGTCGCTGACCGGCAGTTTGTAGCTGCCATCGAGGAATTCCGGGCGAAGTTTCGCGACCGCATCGCCCAGTATGGCGCCCTCGCGCTCGTCGGCCGGGCGGCCTTGCGAGGAGAGTTCCGAGCCCGCGTAATAGCCATAAGTGCGCTTGTAGGCGCCGGAGAACAGGTTGGCGTTGGCCCATTCGAAGTCGAAGACCATGGTGAGGGCCTCGCGCACCCGCACATCGGAGAAGAGCTTGCGCCGGGTGTTGAAGGCGAACCCCGAGGCAGGGGCGGGCGAGCGCTGCACGATCTTTTCGAGTGTCACCTTACCGTCCTTCACCGCCGGAAAATCATAGGCCGTGGCCCAGCGGGTGGGATCGCTCTCGATGCGCACGTCGGCGAGCCCGGTCTTGAAGGCTTCGAAGGTGGCATTGGCATCGCGGTAATAGTCGATGCGCACCGTGTCGAAATTCCACACGCCCCTGTTGAGGGGCAGGTTCTTGCCCCAGTAGTTCTTGTTCTTGCGATAGGTGATGCTCTCGCCGGGCTTGACCTCGGCGATCACATAGGGCCCGGAACCGACCAGCGGATCAAGCGTCGTGGCATCGAAGGCCTTACCCTCCCAGAGGTGCTTAGGGATCACCGGCATGACGCCGATAATCAGCGGCAGCTCGCGGTCGCCTGCCTCCTGGTGGAAGATCACCGTTTGCGCGTCGGGGGTCTCGACCCGGGTCACCTTGGAATAGGAGTTCTTGAAATTGGGCCGGCCCTTGTCGCGTAGCGTCTCCATGGAAAAGACGATGTCGGCGGCGGTGACCGGCACGCCGTCGGAGAACCTGGCCTCGGGCCGGAGCTTGAAGGTGAAGGTCTGGCGGTCGGCGGAAACGTCGATCGACTGGGCCAGCAGCCCATAGAGCGAGAAGGGCTCGTCCCAGTTGCGGCCCATCAGGCTTTCGAACACATAGGTGCGGATGCCGGTCGCGGCATTGCCCTTGACGATGAAGGGACTGAGGCTGTCGAAGCTGCCGGTTATCGCCTGGCGCAGCTCGCCGCCCTGGGGGGCTTCCGGATTGGCATAGGGCAGGTTGGTGAAATCGGCGGAGAGGGCGGGCTCGCCCTGCATGGCGATGCCGGGGCGCGGCTCGGCCCTAGCCGGAGCGAAGTGGAGTGTGGCGAGTGCGAGGCCTGCCGCGACCATGCAGGTGGAGCGAATCGTCATCATAGGCCGGATGTTACTCCCTTGGCGGGGTCGTGCGACCTACCGCACGATGATGTTCGAGAAAGCCCAGGGATTGCGCTTGTCGAGGGTTTCGGCAAATAATTTTCCGCGGCCGTCAAGCGGCGTCCAATCGCTGTAGACGCCGATGACGCTGCCCAAATATGGCGTCTGGATGGCGAGGCAGCGGCGAAAATCCATCTCGTCGGTCTCGACGATGCCGGCGGCCGGATTATCGATCGCCCAGACCATGCCGGCGAGCACCGCCGAAGTGACCTGCAGGCCGGTGGCGTTCTGATAGGGGGCGAGCTTGCGCGCCTCGCCGATCGACAGCCGCGAACCGTACCAGTAGGCGTTCCTGCGGTGGCCGTAGAGAAGCACGCCAAGCTCGTCGGCGCCGTCGACGATCTCGTTTTCCTCGAGAATGTGCGCGGCCGACTGGCGCTTGCCGCCGGCGCCGAACATCTCGTGCAGCGACAGCACCGCATCGTTCGACGGGTGATAGGCGTAGTGGCATGTCGGCCGGTAGACCACCTTGCGGCCCTGGCGCAGGGTGAAATAGTCGGCAATCGAGATCGCCTCGTTGTGGGTGATGAGGAAGCCGAACTGGGGGCCGGCGGTCGGCACCCAGGAGCGGACCCTTGTGTCGGCACCGGGCCTCGTCAGATAGATGGCGGCGCCGCAGCCACTTCTGTGGCGCCGGCCGTCGAAGGGAAGCTTTCTTTCGTGGGTGCCCCAGCCCAGTTCGGCCGGCTGCAGGCCTTCGGAAATGAAGCCGTCGACCGACCAGGTGTTGACGAAGCAGTCGAGGGGCTTCGGCGTCTTGGCGCGCTGGGTATCGCGCTCGGCCACATGGATGCCTTTGACCCCCACCTGCCGCATGAGGCGGGCCCAGCCTTCGCGGGTTGCAGGCTCGGCCGCCTTGAGCTTCAGGTCGCGAGCGAGATTGAGGAGGGCCTGCTTCACCAGCCACGACACCATGCCGGGGTTGGCGCCGCAGCAGGAAATCGCCGTAGGCCCGGCGCCAAGCTTGCGCTTCAAAGCCATGATGTCTTCGCGCATGACGTAGTTGGAGCGCGCCGCGTTATCGAGCCTGGGATTGTCGTAGAAGCCGGTCCACGGCTCGACCACCGTGTCGATGTAGAGGGAACCGGTCTCGCGGGCCAGCCGCACGATGTCGGCGCTGCCGACATCGACCGACATGTTGACGATGAAGGCGGGACCGGGGCCGGCGGTCAGAAGTGGCGTGAGGAGTTTGCGGTAGTTCTGGCGGGTCACCGCCTCCTTGATGAAGGTGATGCCCTGCTTCTCGGCCAGATGGCTCCATGACGCGTCCGGATCGATGATGGTGAACCTGCTGCGTTCGCAATCGATGTGGCGCAGGATGAGCGGCAGGCTGCCCCGCCCGATCGAGCCGAAGCCGATCATCACGATGGGGCCGTTCCAGGCGGCGTGCACGGGCCAGGCGGTCATGTCATCGGAACTCCTGTGGTTGGGCGGCGAAAAGAGCGAGCGCTCATAGAGGAAACTTCCGTCACTTTACAGAAGAATCTTTGTTCGCCGTCGCGCCGTGCCGCCAGGTCTCGAAGCGGATGCGAGCGATCTTGTAGGCGTCGATGACCGACAGGCCGTAGACGAATATGCCGCCGATATGGCGGACGATGAAATTGGAGTCAGCCGGCATCAGATTCAGCGAGGCCACGCCAAGCACCACCATGAAGAACAGGAAAATCAGGCCGCGGGTTGGAAGCCCGAGGAGAACGTGGCCCGAGCCCGGCAGCAGCAGGGCGGCGGCGAGAACCAGATGAGGATTGCGCGGAACCTCGGTCATACTTGGCTCCTGTGCCAGTCGAGAATGGCGCGGCGCAGCGCCAGCAACCGGTCGAGAATATCACGAAGCAGGTCGGGATCGAGGGTCTCAACGCCGAATTCAGCCTGGCGGAAGACGCCATAGCGCACCCGGTCGGCCTCGGCCAGCTGGATCACCATCCTGAGGCCCTTGGGCGCAATCAGCAGTTCCTTGCCGTGCGGCCGGAAGAACGGCTCGAGGTGATCGGCGATGACATGGGCGGGCAGCATGTGCAGGGGATTGTCGCTGCGGATCACCGCCAGTTCGGGAAAGCCCGCAGGCGTTGGCACCGCGTGGGGTAGGTGATCGAAGTTGGAGAAGGTGGTGGGGCCGGACGGCCGCATCATCAGGTCGAGGGTGGCGGCGACCGGGAGCGGCGCGGCGACGGTGACCATCAGCCACAGGCTCGGCAGTTTTCGCACATTGAGGGTGTCGACGATCTTCTGAACCCGGACCGGCAGACCATGGTAGTCGCCGGCAAGCCGGGCCGAGCCTATGGTATCGCCGGGCGACGACTGGGCATTGTCGACCACCTCGGCCGCTCCGGCGAAAAACCGCAGCGGGGCGTCTGCCAATATCCGCTGGCGCGCCAGATATCGGCGTGCCAGCAGGGCGGCCAGGGCGATGACGACAGCGATGCCGAGCAGGGATTGCCACATGATTGCAAAAGATAGCCCGCCCCAGGGGGGCGGGCTACCGCCTTCAGGTCAGCCGGTGAGGTTCAATAGCCGCGCGGCTTGGGCCAGGGCATGGTGAACTGGTCGCCGCGCCGCACATACTGGTAGCGGTAGAAATGGAACCACAGCGACACGATGATGTAGAAGATCACCATCGCCGTGAGCTGGGCGCCAAACCCCAGGAACACCGCGAAGTAGGTCACCACGCACAGCACCAGCAGCACCACCGCTGGCAACGGATGGAACGGATGCGTATAGCCGCGCCGGATCGAGCCCAGCGGCCACTTGTTCCTGAACATGATGATGTTGATGCTCATGAAAGTGTACTGCAACAGGCCCGACAGGATCGAGAAGGTAATCGCCTGGTTCAAGTCCGAGATGAAGGCGAAGGCCAGCGCGATTGGCATCAGGAACAGGATCGACCGGTAGGGTGTGCGATACTTGGGATGCACGGCCGAGAACCAGGTCGGCAGGTAGCGGTCGCGGCCGAGCGAGAACCAGGCGCGACCGGCATCGTTGATGCAGCCGTTGGCGGAGGCAAGTGCCGAGAGCACGGTTCCCCAGAACATGAGGAACTTGAGGATCGGGCTGCCAGTTGCCACCGCCGCATCATAGAGCGGGAAGAAGGTCACGCCCAAATGCTGCCAGGGGAGCAGTGAGGCGGCAACATACCAGGTGAGGGCGGCGGCGATCAGCAGGGTGATCATGCCCGACATGGTGCCATAGGGAAGCGAACGCGCCGGCGAACGGACTTCCTCCGCCGCCTGTGTGGTTCCCTCGATGCCCAGATAGTACCAGATGCCGAACTGGAAGGCGGCGACCACGCCGATCCAGCCGTAGGGAAGGGCGTTTTCGGGCGTCACCATCTCACCTAGCTTGAGCACCACGCCCTGGCTCCACGGCTGCACCGAGAAGAACAGGATGACGATCGAGGCATAGGCGAGTGCCGTGATGATGAAATTGATATTCAGCGTCATCAGGATGCCGCGATAGTTGAGCCACGCCAGCACCACGATGCTGAGCACCAGGAATGGATTGTGGTTCAGCCCCACGGCCCCGTTTTCGGTCGCCACCTGGGTGATCAGATCGCCCGCCAGAATGGCGTCGGAAACTTCCAGCATGGTGTAGGCGAAGACCAGGTAGAGCGCCACGTTGAAGGCCATCAAGGGACCTACGATGTGCTTGGCCTGGGCATATTGACCGCCGGCGGCGGCGACCGTCGAGGTCACCTCCGAGTCGATCATGGCGACCGAGGTGTAGAGCAGCCCGACCAGCCAGCAGACGATGAGCGCGGCAAGGGCGCCGCCCTTGTCGGCGGAGAAGTTCCAGCCGGTGAATTCGCCGACCAGCACGATGCCGACGCCCAGCGCCCACACGTGGGCGGGACCGAGTACCCGCAGCAGCGAGATTTTCTGGACAGTCGAGGGAGAAGTTTCAGCCGCAGTAGCCATTGTCTTGCTCCCCCTCAGATCTTATGTTTTTCGGACATGGCTTCGATCTCGCCTTCACGCGAGGATGTCAGCTGCGCTTCCGAGTGTGTGGTGTCGGTCTGGTACCAGTCCCGCAGCATCCACAACACGAGGGCGGCGGACACGATCCACGACCCGTAGTTCACCAGGTTCCAGATCATTTTGCGCCCCTATTTTCCGTCGCCGAATTTTTCGGCGATGACTTCGCGGTACTCCTTGTCGGAGGCGCGGAACAGGAAGACGAAATACCCGCCGATGACGACGATCATTAGCCCCAGATTGCCCCAGCTGATGGTGTAGTCATACCGGTTCTGGATTTCGCCATAGGCCTTGGCGGGATCGTAGCCGAGCTTTTCCCACTGGGCCACCTGGCCAGGCGTCTGCTTCAGACTTTCCCACGTCGGGTTGTCGATTTTCTCCTCGACCTTTGAAACGCCGACATAGCCCGCCTTCAGCGGCAGCCACAGGGCGGCGAAGATGGCGATCAGGAGAAAGGCGATGTCGACGAATTGCATCGCCTTGGATTGTTCGGGAGGAGTATACTTGGCCATTGTCGTCTCCTATTTCCGCTCTTTGGCGGCGTCGAGATGCTTGATATCGAGGCCGTAGATGAATTCCTTATCCTCGGCATAGTGGCTGAGCATGGCGGCGATCGAGGCGGTGTTGAAGATCAGCACCGCCGCCGCACCGATCAGCACCACGATCCTCACCCCGGTGTCGGGGATGTAGGGCCAGGTCATCACCAGCACGAACAGGATGGCAATCCAGAGCAGGATCACGAGGAGCCAGGCACCGCGCTTGTCGCTTTGGTACATGGCCTCGATCCGCTGATTGAGGTCGGACATATGGTTCCCTCCAAGAGCGCGGCACTGCCCCGCAGCGCGCCCGCCCCCCGATTCTTTGTTACTTGCAGGGCAAATTATTTTTCTGACAGGAAACAGCCACAATTGCCGAATGTCAAGTTTTGCTTGGGAAATCTCGCCCGAATTATCGGTGACCTCCGGTAAGGCGGCTTCCAGCCGATGAACGGCCGATGAAGGCGGCCCTCAGCATGGATACAGGCGGCAGGAGCTAGCTTCGCGGCCAAGTTCAACGCCCGTGCCTTCGAGAGGAAGCTCCCATGACCCGCCATCTGAACCAGATTCGTTCGCTCCGCATCGGCCTGGGGCTCGTCGTCGCCCTGGGTCTCGGGCTGGCGCGTTCCGAGAAAATCTGGGCCGAGGCCCTCAATGATTTCCCGGCGGGCGAGACCGCCGTGTCGGTGCCGCAGCCGGGTCACGAGCCCTTCGATCCGCGCCGGGTTCCCCAGTCGGGTGGCATGGCCAGCCGTCTTTTGGCCGGAATTACCGTGAAAAACCCCGACCGTATTTGAGCTTTCGGGAACTGCCGCCATACTGCGCCCCGAAACGATTCGGGAACGGATAAATGGCCAAACCCGCCAAGACCAAGGACCTGTTCGACGATCTGCCGGCGGCGGCGAAGCCTTCGCGTGCCCCGGCCAGGTCGCGCGGCGAGGACAGCTATACCGCCGCCGACATCGAGGTCCTGGAAGGACTGGAGCCGGTGCGCCGCCGGCCCGGCATGTATATCGGCGGCACCGACGAGAAGGCGCTGCACCATCTCTTCGCCGAGGTGCTCGACAATGCCATGGACGAGGCGGTGGCGGGGCATGCCTCGTGGATCGATGTGTCATACGAGGCCGACGGCTATCTGACGGTCACCGACAACGGCCGCGGGGTTCCGGTCGATCCCCATCCCAAGTTTCGCAACAAGTCGGCCCTCGAAGTCATTATGACGACGCTGCATTCGGGCGGCAAGTTCGATTCGGGCGCCTATGAGACGAGCGGCGGATTGCACGGGGTCGGCGTCTCGGTGGTGAATGCGCTCTCCGACCATGTGGTGGTGGAGGTGGCGCGGGGCTCCCAGCTTTACCGCCAGGAATATTCAAGGGGGAAACCCAAGGGCCCGCTGGAAGCCCTCGGCAAGGTATCGGGCCGGCGCGGCACCCTGGTGCGCTTTCATCCCGATCCGCAGATCTTCGGCAAAGGGAACACGGGCTTCTCGGCGGCGAGACTCTATCGCATGGCCCGCTCCAAGTCCTATCTGTTTGGCGGGGTCGAGATCCGCTGGGCCTGCGATCCCTCGCTGATCAAGGACAAGGACACGCCGGAAAAGGCGGTGCTGCATTTTCCCGGCGGCTTGCGCGATTTTCTCGAGGAGCGCCTCGACGGGCTGGCGCGCGTGGTCGATGAAAGTTTCACCGGCAAGGTCGAGAAAGAAGGGGGCCACGGCTCGGTCGAATGGGCAGTCGCCTGGTTTGCCGGCGAGGATGGCTTCATGTCGTCCTATTGCAATACGATCCCCACTCCCGAGGGCGGCACCCATGAGCAGGGCTTTCGGGCGGCACTCGCCAAATCGCTCAGGAACTATGCCGAGCTTGCCGGTAACAAGCGGGCCGGCGTGGTCACCGCCGAGGATGTGATGGGCCAGGCCGGGGCGATGCTGTCGGTCTTTATTCGCGACCCCGAATTCCAGGGCCAGACCAAGGACAAACTCGCCACCCTCGAAGCCGCCCGCATCGTCGAGACGGCGGTGCGCGATCATTTCGACCATTGGCTCGCCGGCCATCCCGCGCAAGCCGACCGGCTCCTCGACTGGATCATCAACCAGGCCGAGGAACGCATCAAGCGCCGCCAGGACAAGGAAGTGGGGCGCAAGACGGCGGTCAGGAAGCTCCGGCTTCCCGGCAAGCTCGCCGACTGTTCGGCAACGCAGGCCGAAGGCTCGGAGCTTTTCATCGTCGAGGGCGATTCGGCCGGAGGCTCGGCCAAGCAGGCGCGGAACCGGGCGACGCAAGCGGTGCTGCCGTTGCGGGGAAAAATCCTCAATGTGGCGAGCGCCGGCAAGGACAAGATGTCGGCCAACCAGCAGATCGGCGATCTCATTCAGGCGCTGGGGGCGGGGACGGGGGCGTCTTATCGCGAGGAGGATCTGCGCTATGACAAGGTCATCATCATGACCGACGCCGACGTCGACGGCGCCCATATCGCCAGCCTGCTGATTACTTTCTTCTACCGGCAAATGCCCTTGCTGATCGACCAGGGCCACCTCTATCTCGCGGTGCCGCCGCTCTACAAGCTAAGCCAGGGGGCGAAGATCGCCTATGCCCGGGATGACGCCCACAAGGAGGAGTTGCTCAAGACCGAGCTCGCGGGCCGGGCCAAGGTCGAAATCTCGCGCTTCAAAGGCCTCGGCGAAATGATGCCGGCCCAGCTCAAGGAAACCACCATGGACCCCGCCAAGCGCACCCTATTGCGGGTGTCGTTGGATGACGCCGCCCGCCCCGACACCGCCAGGATCGTTGAGCAACTGATGGGGAATAGGCCGGAAGAGCGGTTCCTGTTTATCTCCGAACGGGCGGAGTTTGTGGAGGAGGAGGGGTTGGATATTTAGATGGCCAACAACATGTCAAGGTGGAATTCATGGCAAGCAAATCAAAAACAGTAATCAACAATCAAATTTTCCTTGGATTACCCTGGAAGACAGTGAAGCCAAAGTATGAAAAGGTGATCGCTAAACTTGAGAAGAAATATCCGCTGTATCTGACCATAGTTGGGAGAAACGATGACCAGAACGCTGCGAATTTGTTCGAGGTCATTAAGAAGCGCATTAGTGCTTCCAGCGAGGCCATCTTCGACGCCACTGGGGGAAATCCTAATGTTGAACCGCCCCGGGATTGCCGGAGGCTCCAACTCCTGAGAAGGTGGAGCTACGATGAGCAAGACAACGAACAAGTTTTCAACTGAAGTCCGGGCCCGGGCGGTGCGGATGGTTTTGGATCACGAGGGCGATCATCCGTCA
>JACPNZ010000034.1 GCA_016185245.1 Hyphomicrobiales bacterium
ACAAGATCGAGAATTACTTCTGCCGGATCAAGGACTGGCGACGCATCGCCACCCGCTACGATAAGCTCGCCCGCAACTTCCTCGCTGCCAATCTTATGGTCGGAGCACTCTATTGGGCAAAACTGTGAGTCCAGACCCTAGTGCGCGCAAGGGCTGGCGCCTGTGGGTCGAGGACGAGCAAGTGCTGCTCGTCTACACCGGCACAATCTGGCACGACATCACCGCCATCGACACGTTGCAGAACATGGCGCTGCTCGGGGTCAACGCCACCGCCGACACCACCAACCGCCTGTCGGTCAAGTCGACCGCCGTGCTGCTCGACAATGCCGGCAGCGGTATGCAGGTGAAGATCAACAAGAATGCCGCCGCCGACACGGCTTCGCTGCTCTACCAGACCAACTATTCCGGCCGGGCCGAAATGGGGCTGGCGGGCGACGACGATTTCCGCATCAAGGTGAGCGCCAACGGCTCGACCTGGCTCGACGCCATCCAGATCGATCGGACGACCGGCGCTGTCAGTCTGCCCAACACGTCCTCGCCCGGTCTGAGCGATGGCGACAAGGGCGACATCACCGTGTCGGGCGGTGGAGCCGTGTGGTCGATCGACAACTTCGCGGTCGACCCGGACAATCTCGCCCAAAGCCAGCTCGGCTTCTTCACCAATTCCGGCCCGACCCCGCGCATCTGGCGGCTCCGGGATCGGGTGTTCGTCGGCGCCGCCACCGGCAACAACGGCGACACCGGACCCAATACCGGAACCGATTGGCTGACGGTTCAATATGCCCCGTGGCTGATGGGCAATTCGCAGTTCGCGGTGCAATCGACCGAGGGCCGCATCGCGGTCCTGGGCGCGGCGCGGGCTTCCGACGGCGGCGGCGATGCCATCGGCGTGGCCGGCGTGGGCGAGAACGACGGCACCGGCACCCCGGCCTGGGGCCTCTATTCCGATGTGCGGCGGGGGCCGAACGCCGCCGCCACCTTCGGTCTCGAACTCGCGGTCAAGAACCAGGGCAGCAATGTCACCGGCGACAGCTACAGCCTGACCGGCGGCGCCATCGGTCTTCATATCGTGGCCGGCGGCGATGCCGCCTATGGCGGGGCGCCGACCAATCCTTCGACCGCCGCCATCGACGTCGCCCATGGCACCGGCTCGGCGTTCGGCACCTGGAACCTGGGGATAAGGTTCGCCAGCAATGCTCTGACCACGGATGGTTCCGGCAATGCCGTCGCCCTGTCGATGGGCCAGAAACATGCGCTGCATTGGATGCAAGGATCGGGCGTCATCGGCTCGCAGATCAGGAGCGATACCACCACCGCCGGCCAGGGCCAGTCGCTGCTCTTCGGCAACAATGTGCTGACGCTGAAGGGCTCGGGCGAAGCAACGACCATCGCCACCTTCACCAACCAGGCCAGCGCCGTCAACTATCTCGACCTCAAGAACGGCCTGGCCGCCGGCACCGAGCCCATTCTCTCGGCGCAAGGGACGGACACCGACATCTCGATCAGGCTGGCGCCCAAGGGGGCCGGCTCGGTCAAGATCATCTCCGGCACCACCAACATGTTCGCCGTCGAATATGTGGCGAGTGCTGTCAACTACATTTCGGCCAGGCCGTCGGCCACCGGCCAGCCGGTCAAGTTCTTCGCCTTCGGCAGCGACACCGACATCGATTTCCAGATCAACCCCAAGGGCGCCGGCGTCGTTACCACGGCGGCGCTGATCAAGGCCGGGGCGGCGACCGCGGCGCGGGCCAGCTTCAACGCCGCCCACGGCAGCGCCCCCACCACGCCGGTCAACGGCGATCTGTGGACCACCACGGCCGGCTTCTTCGCCCGCATCAATGGCGCGACCGCCAGCCTCGCCGGGGTCAACTCGGGCGACCAGACGATCGCCTTGACCGGCGATGTCACCGGCTCGGGCACCGGCTCCTTCGCCGCGACGATCGCCAACAACGCGGTGACCAACGCCAAGCTGGCGGACGTGGCCACCGCCACCTTCAAGGGCCGCGCCACGGCGGGGACCGGCGATCCGGAAGACCTCACCGGCACACAAGCCACCGCCCTCCTCGACACCTTCACCTCGACGCTGAAAGGTCTTGCGCCCAGCTCGGGCGGCGGCACGACGAATTTCCTCCGCGCCGACGGCACCTGGGCTGCTCCTGGCGGCGGCGGCGTCAGCGACGGCGACAAGGGCGACATCACGGTCTCCGGCGGCGGTGCCACCTGGACCATCGACGCCAATGTCGTGAGCAACGCCAAGGCCGCCCAGATGCCGGCCAATACGCTCAAGGGCAACAATACCGCCGCCACCGCCAATTCGCTCGATCTCACCGTCAATCAGGTCCGCACCCTTCTGAACATCTGGGGCCAGCACCTGGCCACCCCGCTCATTCTGGTTTGAGGAGAACGACCCATGCCCGCCAACAACAATCCGATCTTCACCGCCACCCCCGATGTGCAATGGGCCACCGCCGCGCTCACCGCCGCCAACACCGCCAAGGACGGCACCGGCACGGTTGCCACCGTGTTCACGGCGGATGCCACCAATGGCGGCTATGTGGCGAAGCTCGTTGCCCGCGCCATCGGCACCAATGTGGCGACCGTCCTGCGCCTCTTCATCAACAACGGCGCGACCAATGCCACGGCGGGAAACAACATTCTCTTCGCCGAAATGACGCTCCCCGCCACCACGCTCTCGGAAGTGGCGGCCCAGCCGCCCTATGAACTGCCGCTCAATCTGGCGCTGCCCGCCGGCTACAAGTTGAACTGCACCATCGGCACCGCGGTGGCGGCGGGCTATATGCTATCGGTCGTCGGGGGCAAATACTGATGTTCGACTGGAGCCACATCCCCGGCATCTATGGCGCCGCCGACCTGCAGGTGTTCTATGCCCTGGGCACCGCCGACTATCAGGTCTGGCGCAAGCCGCGCGGGAAAGCCCACGCCAATATCGTCCTGATCGGCGGCGGCGGCGGCGGCTCGGGCGCCATCTCAAGGCTTGCCATTCCGCTGATGTTTCTGCCCGATCTCCTGTATGTGCAGCCCTGGCCCGGCGCCGCCGGCGGGGCGGCGGGAGCGGCCGGATCGTCGGGCGGGGTCTCCATCGTGGCGATGCGGCCGACCAACACCGCTCAGGATAAACTGCTTCAGTCGGGCGCGGCGGCGGCGGGCGGCGGCGGCGCCGGTACGGGCGCAGCCGGCGGCGCCGGCGGGACCGCCTCGACCATCGGTTCGTCGTCGGGCGGGCCCTTCCAGGGCATGGGCGAATGGGTTTCCCAGCAGGGCCAGGCCGGCGGCGCCGGCGGCGCCCAGACGGGGGCGGCCGGCACCAACGTCACCTGGGGCAATGCCGGGATCGTCGTCGCCGGCGGCGCCGGCGGTGGCGGGGTTGGAACCGCCAACACCGATTTCGCCGGCGGCGCCATCACCGGCGCCGGCTGGTTTCCGACCATCGCCGGAGGCGCCGCGGCGGCCGGCGCCGGCCAGGCCGGGGTCGAGTTCTACATCAACCAGCTGGTCGGCGCTCTTGCCTCATCGGGCGGCGCGGGCGGCGGCACGGCGGGCGCCGCTGGCACTGCGGGGGCCGGCGGCCGTGGCGGCTTCGGCTCGGGCGGTGGCGGCGGTGGCGGTGGCGTTACCGGCGGCGCCGGCGGGGCCGGCGGCGGCGGGTTGTGCGCTATCGTTTCATGGTGAGCGGCATGTCGATTGACCGTGATGTCGGCGCCCTCGAGGCGCGCATGGAAATGGTCGAAAGCGAAATCCACGTGATCCGCACCGACGTGCGCGAGATCCGCGATGCCCTAGTGACGGCCCGGGGCGGCTGGAAGATGCTGACGCTGGTAATCGGGCTCTCGGTTTCGCTGGGCGCCATCATCGGCAAGCTGCTGCCGATCTTTCTCTATCCCAAACCCTGAACGGCCGGCCGCCAAGGCCAGCGTCAGTTGCAGTACCGCGCCCGGCGGCTCCGGGCTCAGAACCTCAAGGGTGAATCATGCTTTCAGGATACAAGACCTATATTCTCGCCGGGCTAACCGTGATCGGCGCCGCCGCCAATTATCTTGTCGGCGACGCCGACCTCAACACCACAGTGCAGCTTGTCATCACGGCCCTCATGGGCGCCTTCGTCCGCCACGCCGTGGCGGCGGGCCCGACCGTGGCCAAGTGATGGCGTGGCTGGCGGCAATCGCCGGCTTCCTGGTGGTCTGCGCGGGGGCGGGGGCCTTCCTCGCCTTCCGCAGCCCCGGCTTCTATGCCGGGCTGGCGATGATCGTGGCCCGGGCCTTCCTGCCCCAGCTGGCCCGGGCCCTGGCGCCCCGCGACCTGACCGAGGAAGAGCGCGAGCGCATCCGCCAGGGTCAGGACATTGCCACCAAGGCCCATGGCCATGGTGGCGAAAGCCATTGAAAATGGCTGGTTTTCCATCAATATAGGCCAATCGGCTCGATCTCGCGCCAGCTTGTGACGGATATCACAAAAACGTTCATCCCCGGTTCAGCTAGGGGGGACTAGAAGGGCAGCCAGAAAGGTTTGTCCATGCGCAGGTTGCTGATCATTGCCGCCGCTCTGTTCACCATCTCGTCGGCGAGCGGAACGGCGTCGGCGCAGACCAAGCCGATGATCTACCTGCCTCCGGTGACACTGCAGAAGATTCAGCAGCCGCGGCTGCCGATCATCAATTTCATCCCGCCCTCGGTGGCTCTGAGCCGGGCCATGACGATAGCGCCCCAGGCCACGGCATTGGGAGTAAAACTCAAGGGGCCCCTCTATATCGTCAAGCTGAAACAGGGTAATCAGGTGCTGCAGGTGCATGTCGACGCCGCCACCGGGGCGCTGTTGCCATAGCCGGCGCCAGTCATCCTGAACCAGGGTCTCACGGCATGCGATTGCTTGTGGTCGAAGACGATCCCGATCTGAACCGGCAGCTGGTCCAGGCCCTGCGGGACGCCGGCTATGTGGTCGACAAGGCGACCGACGGCGAAGAGGGCCACTTTCTCGGCGACACCGAACCCTATGACGGGGTGATCCTCGATCTCGGCCTGCCGGTGCTCGACGGCGTCAGCGTGCTGGAGAAATGGCGCCGCGCCGGGCGCAAGATGCCGGTGCTGATACTGACGGCGCGCGACCGCTGGAGCGACAAGGTGGCGGGCTTCGATGCCGGCGCCGACGACTATGTCGCCAAGCCCTTCCACATGGAAGAGGTTCTCGCCCGGGTGCGCGCCCTTTTGCGGCGTAGCGCCGGCCATGCCACCAGCGAGCTCACCTGCGGCCCCCTGGCGCTCGACACCAAGAGCGCGCGGGTGACCGTCGACGGCACCGCGGTCAAGCTCACCTCGCTCGAATTCCGCCTGCTCTCCTATCTCATGCACCACAAGGGCAAGGTGGTGTCGCGCACCGAACTGGTAGAGCATCTTTACGACCAGGACTTCGACCGCGATTCCAACACCATCGAAGTGTTCGTCGGCCGCCTGCGCAAGAAACTCGGAGTGGACGTGCTGCACACCATCCGCGGCATGGGCTATTGTATCTCCGAGCCGGAAAATGCGGGCTAATTCGCTTTCCCTTCGGCTGGTTCTGTCTTCGGCAATCGTCAGCATCGTGCTGCTGGTCGCCGCCGCGTTCCTGCTGGCTGGCCTGTTTTCCACAGCGCTTGAGCGGAATTTCGACGCCCGCCTGCGCGCCGTCCTCGACGGCCTCCTGGCCAATGTCGATGTCGGCAGCGATGGCTCTCCGGTGCTTTCCCAGCAACTCGCCGACACCCGTTTCAGCCTGCCGCAATCGGGCTGGTACTGGCAGGTCGAGCCCCCGCCCAACTCGAAACTGAAGGACCTCGCCTCCGAGTCGCTGCTCGAACAGCGGCTGAAGCCCGAGCCCTCGCTGCTCGCCAGCCGCGACAAGAACGGCATCGCCACCTTCTACATGTGGGATTCCAGGCAGACCAAGCTCCGGGTCATCGAGCAGGATTTCAAGTTGGCCGGCAGCAGCACCCGGTTCTCTTTCCTGGTGGCCGGAAATTTCGACGAGCTGCGCGACGAGGTGCAGGCCTTCCGCCACACGCTGTTCACCGTGCTGGCGCTCTTGGGAGCCGGGCTGCTCGCCGCCACCATGCTGCAGGTGACCTTTGGCCTGCGGCCGCTTAAGCTCATGCAGCAGCGCCTTTCCGCCATCCGCGAAGGCAAGTCCGACCGCATGGAGGGCGTCTATCCGTCGGAAATCCAGCCGATCGCCGAAGAGCTTAACCTGCTCATCCAGTCCAACACCGAGATCATCAACCGGGCCCGGACCCAGGTGGGCAATCTCGCCCACGCGCTCAAGACCCCGCTCAGCGTCCTCACCAACGAGGCCACCATCCACCACAGCCCGCTGGCCGACAAGGTGACCGAGCAGACCCAGGTGATGCGCGACCAGGTGAGCCTCTATCTCGACCGGGCGCGGCGCGCCGCCAGGGCCCAGGGCCTCGGTGCCGTGACCGAGGTCAAGCCGGTGCTCGAAGCGCTCGCCCGCACGCTCCAACGCATCAACCAGGACCGCGGCATTACGATTGCCGTCGTCTGCGATGACGGGCTGAAGTTCCGCGGCGAGAAGCAGGATCTCGAGGAGATGGCCGGCAATCTCATGGACAATGCCTGCAAATGGTCGAAGGCCCACGTCGAGGTGGTGGCCGAGACGGTCAAGGGCCAGGCCGCCGCCGCCCGCCCGTGGCTCGACGTGCGCGTCGACGACGACGGCCCGGGCCTTCCCGCCGACAAGCGCGCCGAAGCCCTGAAGCGCGGCCGAAGGATCGACGAGTCGAAGCCCGGCTCCGGCCTCGGCCTCAATATCGTCGCCGAAACCGCCGGCATGTACGGCGGCAAGATCGAACTGGCCGACGCGGAACTGGGTGGCTTGCGGGTACTGCTCAGGCTGCCGGCGGCGGGGTGAGGGGCGCTACTTCCTGCAATACTTCGTCACCGGCTCTTGCAGTTTTGGGCGCAGGCGGTCGGAGAGGTCGACCATCTTGCCGATGAACTTGCCGAGATCGCCGCGCGGGTTCACCTGCAGCTCCTCGATGGTGCAGGTCGAGGCCTGGACCGCGGCCGTGATGTCGAAGGTCTCGGTCAGATTGCCCTGAAGGTCCGAGCCCTCGGACGAGCTGCAGGTGAGTTCGATCGTCGCGGTGAGCGTCTGGACCGATTGACCGAGGCAGATGCGCAGCGCCTCGAGCCTGACATCGGCGGTCCGGTCCATGGCGATGTTGATCTTGATGCCAGCCACCTTGAGCTTGCGCTTGAAGCCCTTGCACAGATCCTGCTGGGCGACGAAGGCGGCGACCTCCGGGCCCTCAGGCAATTTCATTACATCGACACAGGCCTGTTGGGCACGGGCCCATCCACCCCACGCCAAGCCCATCAGCATGACCGGAACGGCGACCCGAAACTTGTCCATGGCGAACCTCAACTTGCCGCCGCCTGAATGACCGGAATGCCGCGCTCGCGATAGGGGGTGCGACCATAGAAGGCGCGGTAGCACTTGGAGAAGTGCGACGGCGAGGAGAAGCCGCAGGCCAGCGCCACGTTAATGACCGACATGTCGGTCTGCAACAGCAGCGAGCGGGCCTTCTTGAGGCGGAGCTCGAGATAGTAGCGCTTGGGGCTCCTGTCGAGATAGCGCCGGAACAGGCGCTCGAGCTGGCGCGTCGACAGCCCGGCCTGCTTAGCGAGAATGCTGGGCGAGAGCGGTTCTTCGAGATTTTCCTCCATCTCCTCGATGATGCCGACGAGCTTCGGGTGCCTGGCCCCGATGCGGGCCGGCAGCGACATGCGCTGATGCTCGCTGTGATGGCGGATCGGCGAATGCAGCACGGCCTCGGCAACCGCCGAGGCGAGATCCGGCCCGTGCTGGCTGGCGATCAGGGTGAGCATCATGTCGAGGGCCGTGGTGCCGCCGGCGCTGGTGAAGCGGTCGCGGTCGATCTCGAACAACCCGCCGGTTGCATCGATTTCGGGAAAGGCTTCGGAAAATCCCGGCAGGTTCTCCCAGTGGATGGTGCAGCGGTAGCCATCGAGTAGCCCGGCCTCGGCGAGCAGATGGGCCCCGGTGCACACCGCACCGATGTCGACGCCGCGGCGCGCTATCTTGCGGAGCCAGGCGGTCAGCCGCTTGTCGGAATGGCGTTGCACGTTGAGCCCGGCGCAGACGATGACGCTGGCGCCTTCGGGAACCGCCGAGAGATCGCCGTCGACCATGGCGAGAATGCCGTTCGAGGCGGCGACCGGCTTGCCGTCCGCCGAGTGCATGGTCCATTTGTAGAAGGTCTTTTCCGACAGCCGGTTGGCGATACGCAGCGGCTCGATCGCCGAGGTGACGGGCATCATGGTGAACTCCGGCACCATGACGAGGGCGAAGTGCTGGGGAAGCTGCTTGGGCTTGTCGCCGAACATGCGGGAGAACGAACCTCTGCCGGGTTTTTGGACCAGTTTGGCGGGTTTGTCCACCAGCGCCATGGAGCAGGCCAAAAACGACAAGGCGGTCGCTTTCGTTATGGCCCTGTCGTAAACATCAGGGCGAAGGACCGGGGCTCCGGGCATGGTGTGGGCACCTATCCCCGGAGCCACAGCCTGTGAACGCACCCTTCATGCAGAATATGACCGCCGCCGTCTCGACGCTCGACCCCGTTGCCGACTTTCTCAGGCATCTCTCCATCGAAATCACCGCCAGGCAGATCGACAAGCTGCCCGTGCTGCACGACCGACTGCCGCCCGGCACCAGGGTGTTCATCGCGCTGATCGACCCGGCCGACGTGGCCGGCCAGCTTGCGGCAGCGAGAGCGCTGACCCAGGCGGGCTTCACCGCCGTTCCCCATGTTCCGGCGCGTTTCGTGCGCGACCTCGACGATCTCAAGTCGCGCATCGGCGCCTTGGTTCAAGACGCCGGGGTAAGCGAAATGCTGGTGCTGGGCGGCGGCGCTCCCCAGCCCGTCGGCGCCTATGACGCGGCGATCCAGATTCTCGAAACCGGCGTGTTCGCGGCCAACGGGGTCACACGCATCGGCATCGCCGGCCATCCCGAGGGCAATTCCGATATTACCAAAGTTCACGGCGAGGCCATGCTGCTGACGGCATTGAAGCAGAAGCAGGCCTGGCTCAAATCCGCCGGCATCGACGGTTTCATCGCCACCCAGTTTCTCTTTGAAGCAGGCCCGGTGGCCGACTGGGCCAAGGCCCTGCGGGCCGATGGCATCGACCTTCCCATCCATGTCGGCGTGCCGGGACCGGCGACCATCAAGACGCTGGTCAAATATGCCGCCATGTGCGGGGTGGGCCAATCCGCCCGCTTCATCCGCAAGCAGGCGATGAACATCACCAGGCTGCTCACTGTCAACACCCCCGACGATTTCGTGGCCGGACTGGCGGAACTGCATTTCAACCGGCCCGACCTGCGCATCGCCGGCGCGCATTTTTATCCTTTCGGCGGTTTCGACAAGCTGTTCGACTGGCTGTCGCCGAAGATGAGACTTTAGCGACTGCGGCGTTAAGACGGATTGCAGCAACGGCCTGGTGGCAGCAATTTGCGCCGGACGTTCGGGGGAGTGGGTGTGTGATCGCCGACCAGTCCCGGTCAACGATCCGCAAAGGGTGTTCGCCGCAGTTGCCTCGTTCAGATCAACATTTCGCGAATTGCCTGCTGCTTCCGGTTGAAACCATTCACCGCGAACTCGATGGCAAGATTCTGCTTTCATTGTTCGCCGCGGAAAGAGGATTTCGTACTTTTCTCGGCTTCAAGGGCAACATCGACGCGCCCGGCTTCCCGCCGTCATTTTACATATCCAAGAGCGTCCGCCGCGGCTCGACCCTGAGAATGATGAAAGGTTTCGGGCACCGGATTGCAGCTCTCGACGAGGAAGGCCTAGTCCGGTTTCGGGGACAGGGCTTCGCGCTCCGGCTCGATGCGGACGCCCTCAATTTGCCGGAGATTCTTGTCGCCTGGGGCCGCAGCAACGCCGATGACTGGCGGCGCCATGTTCACTATCGCGGCACGCCCATTTGCGAGGCCGGCAATCCCAGAATCGATCTTCTGCGTGCCGAACTCCGGTCGTTTCATCAACCGGCGGCGCAACGCTTGCGGGAGCAGCACGGCCGCTTTGTGCTGTTCAATACGAACTTCGCCATCGTCAACCACTTTATCAAAGGCCATTCGCGTCTCAAGGCGGCAGAGGGTAGTTCGACCGAAGCCTTCTCGGCGGCAATGACCGGGATCGAGAATCATAAGCGGCAGCTGCTTGATCATTTCCGCGACGCAATTCCGAAACTAGCCGCCGCAGTGGCACCCCACAAGATCATTGTCCGGCCGCATCCGTCGGAAGATCCGCGCTTTTGGCACGAAACGGCAAAGGGAATTGGCAACATAACGGTCACCGACACCGGGGAGGTGATTCCCTGGCTGCTGGCTGCCGCCTGTCTGTTGCACAATGGATGCACCACGGCCGTCGAATCGGCCGTCCTCGGAACACCGACCTTTGCCTACAGGCCCGTCCGCTCGCCCGACTACGATCTGGAACTTCCCAACGCCGTCAGCACAAACGTCGACGGCGAAACTGCGCTGATATCCTGCATCAAGGCTGTTGTTTACGGCCGCGGGACATCCGCTGCGGCACCGGCGCAGAACCTCGACATTCTCAATGAGCACATTGCAAGTCTGGACGGAGCCTATTCTTGTGAACGCATATTGGACGCGCTGACGGAGCTGCGACGGCGCCCCCAACGGGCTTCGCAAACCGAATTTGTCTTGGCGGGTGCGCGATATGGCTGGCGCCGCCTCAAGAGTCTTATCAGGCCCGTCAAGAGGCAGTATGATGCGCGCAAGTTTCCGGACATATCGGCGGATGTCGTGAACGAACGGATCGCGCGATTCAAAATTGCGCTCAATCGCTTTGAAGGCTGCAGCGCCAGACCGGCCGGTCACAATGTCTTTCTAATCGAAAAACAAACGCGATGACACCAGTCAGCTGCCGGTGTTGCTATGTTAAACCGGTGCTGCCTGCCTGCCGAACAGCCTGATCTTGGCCGGTTCCCGCGCCGTCGCCAGCAGGAACTCCCAGGCATAGTCGGCATAGGAGCGGAAGACGTAGACGTCGAAGATGTTGTCATCGACGACGTGAAGGAGGGCGGCGATCTCGGCAAAGCGCATGCGGCGCACCGCCCCCGGCCCGTAGGAACCATCGATGAGATCGAGCGAGGACCCCTTCATCAGGATTTCGCGCGAGCCTTCGCCCTCGAGGCGAATGACGGCGCGCATGTCGGAGACATCGACGGCGAGCGAGTGAATGCCGGCCAGCGCCGTCCTGAGAGCTGCGAGGAGTTCGGCGGTCCTTCCACCCGGGCAGAGGATCAGCCACTGGTCGATGGAGAGCCACAGCGCTTTGATATCGCCCCAGGATACGCTGGTGCGCGGCTGAGTAGGTAGCGCCGCGCCGAGCACGTCCTTCGCCGCCGCCATGAACGCGGCATCGCCCGCGCCCCCGCGCAAATCGATCATGCCGCGGCCGGTCATTTCGCGAAGACCGATGGCAAGTCCCTGGGGTGCTGCCACATGGCTAAGCGGGCTTTCGACATGAAGCTCAGACATTCAGCTTCGCTCCTTCCTTGTCATAGAAGACCGGTTCGACGATCTTGGCACGGACCACCTTGCCTTCCAGCGGGAAGGAGAGGGTTTCGCCCATGCGGGCCCGGCCGTTCTGGATCAAGGCCATGGCGATGGAACGTCCGAGCGTCGGCGACATGTAGGTGGATGTCACCTGGCCGATCATCTCCATCGGCGGCTTGTCCTTGACTTCCTTCACCGCATAGGCGCCGTCGGGCAGCACCTCGTTCGGGTCTTCGGTCAGTAGGCCCACCAGCTGCTTGCGGTCCGTGCTCTTCAGATGCGGCTGCTGCAGCGAGCGCTTGCCGAGGAAGTCGGCCTTCTTCTTGGAGACGAGGCCATCGAGCCCCACGTCATAGGGTGTGGTGGTGCCGTCGGTCTCGTCGCCAACGACGATATAACCCTTCTCGGCGCGCAGCACATGCAGCGCCTCGGTGCCATAGGGCTCGAGGCCGAACTCGCGGCCCGCCTCGACGATCTCATCCCACAAGCCACGCCCCAGATTGGCGGGAGTGGCCACCTCGTAGGAGAGTTCCCCCGAGAAGCTGATGCGATAGACGCGCACCGGATAGGGGCCAAGCCGGCCTTCGCGGAACGTCATATGCGGCAGGGCCTCATTCGAAAGCTCGAAGTCGGGCGCGAGTTTCGCCAGCACCTCGCGGGCCCGGGGGCCGGCGATGGCGAACTGCGACCATTGCTCGGTGACCGGAGTGACAAACACCCGGTAGTGGGGCCATTCGGTCTGCAGCCATTCCTCGAGCCAGGCGGCGATGCGGTCGGCCCCGCCCGAAGTCGTGTGCATGAGGAAATGGTCGTCGGCCAGACGCACGGTGACGCCGTCGTCGGTGAGGAAGCCGAGCTCGTTCAGCATCAGGCCGTAGCGGCAGCGCCCGACCTTGAGCGTCGAGAAGGTATTGGTATACATGCGGTCGAGGAACTCGGCGGCGTCGGGCCCCTTGATCTCGATCTTGCCCAGCGTCGAGGCATCGAGCAGGCCCACCTTGTTCCGCACACAGAGGATTTCGCGATTGATCGCGGCATGCTTGTCCTCAGCCGTGCGCGGATAAGTATAGGCGCGGCGCCACTGGCCGACCGGCTCCACCACCGCACCCCGGTCCACATGCCATTGGTAGACGGCGGTGCGGCGGATCGGCAGAAATAGCTTCTTGGTCAGCGTGCCCGCAATCGCGCCAAAGGAAAAGGGCGTATAGGGTGGCCGGAAGGTGGTGACGCCGATTTCCGGGATCGTCTTGCCGGTGGCTTCCGCCAAGACGCCGAGGCCATTGATATTCGACGTCTTGCCCTGGTCGGTCGCCATGCCGAAGGTCGTATAGCGCTTGGTATGCTCGACCGATTCGTAGCCCTCGCGTTGGGCCAGTTCCAGGTCGGCGGCGGTGACATCGTTCTGGAAATCGATGAAGTGCTTGTTGCCTTCGTTGTACTTGCCGGTGGCGGGGGCGAACCACAAAGCTTCGAGCCGCTTCTGCTTCGGCTGTTCGGCTATTGGCGCAACGCGGCCGGATGGCTTGCCGGCGGCTTTCTCGCCTGCCGCATGGGCCTCGGCGAGCATGTTGGACAGTTCGAAAGTACCGTTGGCCGCACCCACGGCGGCAATGGCATCGGCGTGCCGGTCGGGGCGGAAGGCCTGCAGCGCATCGTCGAAGCGGATCTTGCCGCCATTGTGGCACCACAGGTGCAGGGCCGGATTCCAGCCGCCCGACATGGCGATGAAATCGCACTCGACCTTGCGCTCAGAAATGACCCGGCCCTGGCCCCTCCGGTAGGCAGCGACCTTCACGTCGCCGATGCCGAGGCCACCGAGGCTCGTATGCACCGCGGAAATGATCGAACTCGTGGCAATATCGATGCCGGCGGCGCGCGCGGCATTGGGCAGTTCGCCCTCGGCGCGGGCCCGCGAGTCGACGACGCGGATGCCGACGCCTGCCATGTGCAAGGTGAGTGCGGTCAGATAGGCGTCGTCATTGTTGGTGAACACCACGCCCTGGGCGCCAGGCGCCACCCCGTAGCGCTCGACCATGGCGCGGGCGGCAGAAGCGAGCATCACGCCTGGCCGGTCGTTGTTGGCGAAAGCGATGGGCCGCTCGATGGCGCCGCTTGCCAGGATCACGTAGGCAGCCCGCACCTTCCACAACCGGTGGCGCGGCGTTCCCGCGGCCAGGAGGGCTGGGTCATGGTCGGCAACGCGCTCGAACAGCATGAGATGATTGTGGTGCCAGTGCCCGACCACGGTGGTGCGCGAAAGCACATGCACATTCTCGGCCTCGGCGAGGGCTTGGGTCTTCTCTTTCACCCATTCGGTCTGCGGCCTGCCGTCGATCGTGCCGCCGGCGATGTCGGCAAGGCCGCCGAAAAGCGGATTTTCATCGGCGATGATGACGCGCGCGCCCGCTGCGGTGGCGGCTTCCGCTGCGGCGAGCCCGGCAACGCCGGCCCCCACCACCAGCACGTCGCAATGCACGTGGATTTGCTCGTAGGTATCGGGATCGCGGCCGACCGGCGCCTTGCCGAGACCGGCGGCACGGCGGATGAAGGGCTCGTAGACATGCTTCCAGAAGCGCTTCGGCCACATGAAGGTCTTGTAGTAGAAGCCGCTGGGGAAAAGCCGCGAGAACTTGTTGTTGATGGCGCTCACGTCGAAATCGAGCGACGGCCAGCGGTTCTGGCTCACCGCCGTGAGGCCGTCGTAGAGCTCGACCTGGGTCGCCCGCAGATTGGGCTCGTGCCGGGCGCCGTCGCCAACGCCGACGAGGGCATTCATTTCCTCCGAACCGAGGCCCACCACGCCGCGTGGCCGGTGATACTTGAAGCTGCGTCCCAAAACGCGCTGGCCGGTGGCCATCACGGCCGCGGCCACCGTATCTCCGGCGAAACCTGTGAGATGCTTGCCGTCGAAGGTGAAACTCACTTTGCGGGCGCGGTCGATACGGCTGCCGCCGTGAGCCAGGCGATAGGGCTTGTTGCTCATGGCTTGGTCCCTGCCGCGAGTCTTTGGCGGAAATACTCCGCCCATGGACCGTTGGCCTGCTCCATCAGTTCGCGTGGCGGCAGTTCGGCGATGCCATAGAACGCCTTGAACTCGAGGGTCAGCGTGTCGCGCGCCGCGTGAAACCACTTGCCGCAGCCGCGGTCGCAGCGCCAGCGCTCGAAATGCAGGCCCTTGGGATTGTGGCGGATGAACAGATAGTCGCGCTGCTCCGCGTCGCTGATGTTGGCCGGATCATGGCTGGCGGGGCGGCGCACATGGGCCTGGCCGCCGGCATGGAAATCGGTTTCGTCGCCTTCCGCACCGCACACCGGGCATTTCACCACAAGCATGTCGCGTCCTCCTAGTGCGCCACCGCGGCGGCGACGCTTTCGTCGATGAGGCGCCCCTCGGCAAAGCGGTTGAGGCCGAAGGGCTCGGCGATCGGGTGCGGCCGGTCGTTGGCGATGGTATCGGCGAACACGAAGCCCGAGCCGGGGATCGACTTGAAACCGCCCGTGCCCCAGCCGCAATTGACATAGAGGCCGTCGATGTCGGTCTTGCCGATGATCGGCGAACGGTCGCCGGTCATGTCGACGATGCCGCCCCACATGCGCAACATCCGAAGCCGTGAAATGATCGGAAAAGTCTCGACCAGCGCCGTGATGGTGTGCTCGAGCGCCGGGAAGGAACCGCGCTGCGAATAATTGTTGTAGGAGTCGGTGCCGCCGCCGATCACCAGCTCACCCTTGTCGGACTGGCTGATGTAGCCGTGCACCGTATTGGCCATCACCACGCAGTCAATGACCGGCTTGATCGGCTCCGACACCAGCGCCTGCAGGCACTGGCTCTCGATCGGCATGCGCTGGCCCGCCATGTCCATGATGGTCGAGACATGGCCGGCGGTGACCACGCCGATCTTCCTGGTGCGGATGGTCCCCCTGGTGGTTTCGAGTCCGGTGACGCGGTTGCCGTCGCGCTGGATACCGATCACTTCGCAGTTCTGGATGATGTCGACGCCCAGGCCGTCGGCACCGCGGGCATAGCCCCAGGCGACCGCGTCGTGGCGGCCGGTGCCGCCGCGCGGCTGGTAATAGGCGCCGAGGATCGGATAGCGGCAGTTGGAATCGTCGTTGATGATCGGCACGATCTCCTTCACCTCGGCGGGGGTGATCATGCGACAATCGAGGCCGGCCAGCCGGTTGGCGTGGGCGGTGCGCTTGAAGGCGCGGAACTCATGCTCGGTCTGGCATAGCATGACGACGCCGCGCGGGCTGAACATCACGTTGAAATTGAGTTCCTGGGAGAGGTTTTCGTAGAGGGAGCGGGCAAGCTCGTAGATGGCGATCGAGGCATCCTGTAGGTAGTTGGAACGGATGATGGTGGTATTGCGTCCGGTATTGCCACCGCCGAGCCAGCCCTTCTCGACCACCGCTATGTTGGTCATCTGGTGGTTCTTGGCGAGATAGTAGGCGGTGGCGAGCCCATGGCCGCCGGCCCCTACGATCACCGCATCGTATTCCGGCTTGGGATTGGGCGACCGCCAGGCCCGTTCCCAGTCCTTGTGGTAGTTCATGGCGTTGCGCGCGAGCGAGAAGACGGAATAGCGCGGTTTCATGGATCGGGTCCCTCGGGCTGCGGCTATCTAACAAATGGGGGGAGTGCCGACCAAGGGATTTCCGACGCCCCAATGCTGCCATGCGACAATGCGACCCGAAATGAATTGCCCGGATGAATTGCATTCCTGCCGGGTAAGGGAATATCTCATACCGCGATGACGATCTGGGTGATCTTTGCCTTTCTGACGGCGACCGTGATGGCCGGTCTGCTGCTGCCGGTACTGCGGCGCCGGGAAGGGCCGGCGGCGGCACGTGCCGACTACGATCTGGCGGTGTTTCGCGATCAGCTTGCCGAACTGGAGCGTGACGCAGCCCGCGGCGCCATAGCGCCCGCCGAAGCGCAAGCCGCCGGCAACGAGATTGCCCGCCGGCTGATCGCAGCCTCGGCTCCGGCGGCCGCCACTCCTTCTCGCCGCGCCGCCCCTATTGTCGCGCTCGCCGGGGCGCTGCTCATTCCTGTGATTGCGTTGCCGCTTTACCTGAGCCGGGGAAGGCCGGCCCTTCCCGACGTGCCGTACGCCGAAAGGCTGGCTAATGCCGTCGCCAATCGGGATTTCGACGCGCTCGTCGCCAAAGTCGAAGCCCATCTTGTCAAACAGCCCGACGACATCGCCGGCTGGAAGGTGCTGGCGCCCGCCTATCGCCAGGCCCAGCGCTGGGATGACGCGGCCCGTGCCTTCAAACGGATTATCGAGTTGAGCCGGCCGGATGCCGGAACCTTCTCGGACTATGGCGAGATGCTGGTTTTCGCCAATCAGGGCATGGTGGCAGCCGAGGCGGCCAAGGCCTTCGCCGATGCTCTGAAGATCGAGCCAAAGCTTCCCACAGCTCGATTTTTCGCAGCCGTGGCGCTGAAGCAGGAAGGCAAGACCTAGGAGGCGCGCGCCGCGCTTGCCGCCTTTCTCGCCGAGACGCCGGCCGGTGCTCCCTGGCGGGCCATGCTCGAAGCGGAGCTGAAGGACCTCGATTCCAGGCCCCCGCCCTTGAGCCAGGATCAACTTTCGGCCGGCGCCAACATGAGCGCCGCCGACCGTGACAAGACGGTCCGTTCGATGGTCGACGGGCTCGAAGCGAAACTCAGGGCCAACGGCGACGATCTCGAAGGCTGGCAACGCCTGATCCGGGCCCGTATGGTGCTTAACGAAATGGACAAGACGATGGAGGCACTCGCCACGGCGCGCGCCCAGTTCAAGGATAGGCCCGCCGCCCTTGCCACTCTCGACGGTCTGGCCAAAGACATCGGTATGCCGTAGCTGACGCCCATGACCCGTAGACAGAAGCGCATTGCGGTAATCCTTGGCGAACTGGCGGTGCTCGGCATCGCCTTGGGGCTGGTGCTCTATGCGCTGCGCGATTCGATCGTGTTCTTCTACACCCCGAGCGAAATGGCCGAGAAGAATGTGGCGCCGGGCCAGCGCCTGCGCGTAGGTGGTTTGGTCGAAAAGGGAAGCTGGAAGAAGGGCGAGGGGACGGTGAGTAGCTTCGTCGTTACCGATACGATAAAGTCCGTCACCGTGACCTACAACGGCCAGTTGCCCGATCTCTTCCGCGAAGGCCAGGGCGCGGTGGTGGAGGGCGTGCTCGACGCCAGCGGCACCTTCGTCGCCGACACGGTGCTCGCCAAGCACGACGAGAAATACATGCCCAAGGATCTCGCCGATAAGCTCAAGGAGAAGGGCGTGTGGAAGGATGGGCAGGGGTCATGATTGCCGAACTGGGCCATTTCGCCCTCATCCTGGCGCTCGGCGTGGCGCTCTTCCAGTTCGTCGTGCCGCTGGTCGGCGCCCAGCGCGGCGATCCTGCGCTGATGCGGGCCGCGATCCCGGCAGCGCTGATCCAATTCCTTCTGATTGCCGCCGCCTTCGCCGCCCTGATGCACGCCTACGTGATTTCCGATTTCTCGGTTCAGAACGTGTTCGAGAATTCCCATTCCGAGAAGCCGCTGATCTACAAGATCTCGGGCGTGTGGTCGAATCACGAGGGTTCCCTCATACTCTGGGTTCTAATCCTCGCCCTGTTCGGCGCTGCCGTTGCCGTTTTCGGCAATAACCTGCCGCTGGAACTCAAGGCCCGCGTGCTAGCGGTGCAGGGTTCGATCGGTGTTGCCTTCCTGGCCTTCTCGGTTTTCACCTCCGATCCCTTCACCAGGCTCGACCCGCCGCCGATCGAGGGCAATGGCCTCAATCCGCTCCTCCAGGATCCGGCGCTGGCCTTCCACCCGCCGTTTCTCTATGCGGGCTATGTCGGACTGTCGATCGCCTTCGCCTTCGCGGTGGCGGCCTTGATCGACGGCAAGGTCGATGCCGCCTGGGCCCGCTGGGTGAGGCCGTGGACGCTGGCCGCCTGGATATTCCTGACCATCGGCGTCGCCATGGGCTCATGGTGGGCCTATTACACCTTGGGCTGGGGCGGCTTCTGGTTCTGGGATCCGGTCGAGAACTCGAGCTTCATGCCGTGGCTGGTGGCGACCGCGCTGCTGCATTCGGCCATTGTCGTCGAGAAGCGCAATGCGCTGAAGATCTGGACGGTGTTTCTCTCGATCCTGGCGTTTTCCCTTTCGCTCCTCGGCACCTTCCTCGTACGTTCGGGCGTACTGACGTCGGTCCACGCTTTTGCCGTCAGCCCCTTGCGCGGTATTTTCGTGCTCGGCATCCTCGGCGTGTTCATCGGCGGCTCGCTCGCTCTCTTCGCCTGGCGCGCACCCGGCCTGAAGGCCGGCGGCCTGTTCGCGCCGGTAAGCCGGGAAGGCGGCCTCGTCGCCAACAACCTGCTCTTGTGCGTGGCGGCCCTGACCGTATTTATCGGCACGCTCTACCCGCTGGCGCTGCAAATCCTGACCGAGGACAAGATTTCGGTAGGACCACCCTACTTCAATATCACCTTCGGTCCGATCGTCCTGGCGCTGCTCATCCTGGTGCCCATCGGTCCCTTCCTGGCGTGGAAGCGCGGCGATCTCGGATTGAGCCTGCGGCGGCTGTGGCTCGGCCTGGCGGCGGCGGCGGCGGTGGCGCTGATCGTCCTCGTTATCGATGTCCGCGGCCCCTGGCTCGCCCCGGTGGGATTGGCGCTCGGCGCCTGGCTGATCGTTGGTGCAGCCCTGGAACTCGCCCAGAAGATCGGCCTGTTCCGGGTGCCGCTCGGTACCAGCCTGTCCCGGCTGGCCGGACTTCCCGGCGCCTCCTTCGGCATGGCGCTGGCCCATGGTGGATTGGGCATCGTGGTCGTCGGCATCATCGCCATGTCGCTATGGAAAGTGGAGGTGATCGCCGCCATGAAGCCCGGCGAGACGCGGCAGGTCGGAGCCTACACCGTAACCTTCCAGGGCGAAGCGCCATTGACCGGGGCCAACTACACCGGGCGGGCTGGAAGCTTTCTCGTCACCCGCGGCGGCGAGACCGTTGTGACGCTCGTCTCGGAGAAACGCGAATACCGGCCCAGCCGCAGGACCATTACCCAGGTCGGCCTGAATCAAACGCTCGCCGGCGATCTTTACGTGGTCATGGGGGATTCCACCGCCGATGGCGGCCGGGCAATCCGCATGTATTTCAATCCGCTGGTCAACTTCATCTGGCTTGGGGCGTTTTCGATGTTCCTGGGCGGCGCCTTTTCGCTCGCCGACCGGCGGTTCCGGGTTGGTGCTCCACGCCGCGCCCCGGCCCTTGGGACGGTGCCAGCCGAATGAAGCGCCTTGCCATGGTCTTATGTTTTCTCATGGCGGGACCGGCATTCGCGGTCCAGCCCGACGAAATCCTCAAGGACCCGGCGCTCGAGGCCCGCGCCAGGGCGCTTTCGGCCGAGCTGCGCTGTCTTGTCTGCCAGAACCAGTCGATCGACGATTCGGAGGCACCGCTTGCCCGCGATCTCCGGCTCCTGATCCGCGAGCATTTGGTGAAGGGCGAGTCGGATGCCCAAGTGATGGACTTCGTGGTCGAACGCTATGGCGATTTCGTGTTGTTGAAACCCCGCTTCACCGAGCGGACCTGGATATTGTGGCTGACACCCTTCGCAGTACTGCTGCTCGGCGCCATCGGCCTTTTCCGCCGCCGGCCACTTGCCAGCGAGGCCGAGCGGCCGCTCTCCGAGGCGGAAAAATCAGACCTCGAAAAAGCCCTTAAATAGCCGTCCTACCTTACGAAAGTTTCACGCCACCGAAAGGTGGTCGTAAGCCGTGGGCCGCTATATCTAAGCCCAGGTCCAATAATAACAACACGGAGGTCGTTCCCCATGTCCACTCTCTATTCGAAGGCCAGTCCGCGCATGCTGAGCTTACTCGCGGCCGGACTGCTTGCCGCGACGGCGCTGACCGGTATTGCGGTTTCGCTGCCCGTGACACCGGTCCATGCCTCAACCCATGCAGCCATCGATCCGAGCCGCGGTTTTGCCGACCTCGTCGACCAGGTGATGCCGGCAGTGATTAGCGTTCAAGTGAAGTTTGCCAATGTCGCCGCGACCGGAACCGACGGTAGCGCCCAGCCGATGCCCGATTTGCCGCCGGACAGCCCGTTCCGCGACTTCTTCAAGCAATTCCCGCAGTTCCGCAACGGTCAGCCGTTCGAGGCACCGCAGCCGCACGGCACGGCCTTGGGCTCCGGCTTCATCATCTCGGCCGACGGCTATGCCGTTACCAACAACCATGTGGTCCAGAATGCCGAGGAGGTGACGGTCAAGACCAAGGACGGCACCGAGTACCAAGCCAAGGTCATCGGCACCGATCCCAAGACCGACCTGGCGCTGCTCAAGATCAAGTCCGATAAGACCTTCAGCTTCGTGAAATTCTCCAACAAGGAGCCGCGCGTCGGCGACTGGGTGGTAGCAGTCGGCAATCCTTTCGGCCTTGGTGGTACGGTGACCACCGGCATCATTTCGGCCCGCGGCCGCGACATCGGCGCCGGCCCCTATGACGACTTCCTGCAGATCGACGCCTCGATCAACAAGGGCAACTCGGGCGGTCCGTCATTCAATCTGGAGGGCGACGTAATTGGCGTGAATTCGGCGATCTATTCGCCGTCGGGCGGGTCGGTCGGCATTGGCTTCGCCATTCCGGCCTCGACCGCCGAGACCGTTATCGAGAGCCTCAAGAGCAGCGGCCGTGTCACCCGCGGCTGGCTGGGGGTGCAGATACAGCCGGTAACATCGGACATCGCCGGTAGCCTGGGCCTCGCCTCCAACCAGGGCGCCATCGTTGCCGATGTCACCGAAGGTTCCCCGGCCCTGGTTGCCGGCCTGAAGACCGGCGACACGATTCTCAAGATCGACGGCAAGAATGTTGCGGATGCCCGCGATCTCGCACGCAAGGTAGCCGAAATCAAGCCCGGTGCCTCGGTGCCGGTGACCATCGTTCGCGGCGGCAAGACCATGGATGTGACCGTCAAGATCGGCACCATGCCGGCCGAACCCAAGGTGGCGAGCGCCGGCGGCCAGGAAACTCCGAGTGCCGACAACAGTCTCGCCGGCCTGGGCATCCGAATCGCTCCCGCCCAGGATGGCGCCGGCGTCACGGTGACGGGTGTCGATCCCAACGGCCCGGCGTCGGACAGCGGCCTCAAGGAAGGCGACATCATCCTTGAGGTGGCGGGCAAGGAGGTACATGCGCCCTCCGACGTCCGCGATGCACTCAAGACCGCCGGAAACAATCGCGTTCTGATGCTCGTCCGTTCCGGCGATACACAACGCTTCCTGACCCTGCCGATCGGCAAGGGTTAAGGCGATTAGAATGGGGCAAGCGGCACCCCCCGCTCGCAAGCCGCCTGCCCTTCTCGGCGCGGAGACCGGCTGCTCATCTGGTTCCATGAGCAATTACCGGTCTCCGCGCTCCTCTTTTCAGGAGTGACGGATCATGCAAGCTATGGCACAGGAAGAGACCACCGAAACCAAACCGGAAACGACTCGTCGTTCCATGCGCATTCTTGTCATCGAAGACGACCGCGAGGCTGCGTCCTGGCTGATCCGCGGACTGGCCGAAAGCGGCCATGTGGCCGATCATGCCGCCGACGGCGAGGAGGGGCTTAACCTGGCGATGGAGGGTGTGCACGACGTTCTGATCGTCGATCGCATGCTGCCGAAGCTCGACGGCCTGTCGATCGTCCGGTCGCTGCGCGAAGCCGGCATCAAGACCCCAGCGCTGATCCTCAGCGCCCTCGGCGACGTCGACGAGCGGGTCAAGGGACTGCGCGCCGGCGGCGACGACTATCTCGGCAAGCCCTATGCGTTCGCCGAGCTTCTGGCCCGCGTCGAAGGCCTCGGCCGCCGCAAGGCCGACCAGCCCCAGGAAACCAGGCTGCGGGCCGCCGATCTCGAGATCGATCTCCTGACTCGCAACGTGACGCGACTCGGCCGGCCGATCGTGCTACAGCCGCGCGAATTCAAGCTGCTCGAATATCTGGTGCGCAATGCCGGCCACATCGTTACCCGCACCATGTTATTGGAAAACGTTTGGGACTATCATTTCGACCCCCAGACCAATGTCATTGACGTGCACATCTCCAGGCTTCGCTCGAAGATCGATAAGGGATTCGAGGAGCCTATCCTGCAGACGGTGCGCGGCGCCGGATACATGATACGTGCAACTTAACTACAAGATCCTCCAGACTTCGACCTTTCGCCTGTCGGCGCTCTATCTCCTGCTCTTCGCCATCTCGGTGGCAGCCCTTCTCGGCTACATCTATCTGAACACCACAGTTCTGCTCGAACGCCAGACCGACGACACCATTCGAGCGGAAGTGCAGGGGCTGGCCGACCAATATCGGCTGCGCGGCCTCGCCGGCATCATCGAAACCATACAACGCCGCAGCCGCGAAGACACCGGTTCCATCTACCTGCTGGCCGATCCCAACAACAAGGCGGTCGCCGGCAACCTCGATACTCTTCCCAACCAGGCCACCACCGATAGCGAATGGATCGAATTCGCCCTCGACGTCAAACACGGCGGCCTGGTCGAACAGCATGAGGCTCGCGCCTTCCATGCCGACCTCACGGGCAACTATGAATTGGTCGTCGGCCGCGACGTCGAGCCGCTTCGCCAGTTTGCCGGCATCATCCGCGGCACGGTGTACTGGGCCCTCGGCATCGCCCTGGTGCTTGGCCTCGGTGGCGGCCTGCTGATGAGCCGCAACTTCCTACGCCGGGTCGATGCCATAACCGAGGCCAGCCGTTCGATCATGGACGGTAACATGGCGGGCCGCATGCCGGTCTCGGGCTCCGGCGACGAACTCGACCGCCTTGCCCTAGCGCTCAATGCCATGCTCGAGCAGATCGAAAGGCTGATGGCGGGCATGAAAGAGGTATCAAGCAACGTCGCCCACGATCTCAAGACGCCGCTGACCCGAATTAAGGCGAATGTTGAATCGGCGCTTCGCTCGGGAAACGACGAAGAATACCGAGAAGCCCTGGAAAAGACCGTCGAAGAGTCCGATCGCCTGCTTCAGACGTTCAATGCGCTGCTGTCGATCACCCGGGCCGAATCGGGCCAGTCACGTTCCGGCCTCGAACCATTGGATGCCCGCGCCATCCTCGACGATGTGGCCGAACTTTATGAGCCGATGGCCGAGGAGTTGGGTGGTGGGCTGGTCGTCGAAGCCGACGGCGAATTGCCGGTCATGGCCGACCGGCAGCTGCTGGCGCAGGCGCTCAACAACCTCATCGACAACGCCCTCAAGTATGGCGCCAAGGAGGGCGAGGCGCCGCAGATCACGGTTTCCGGGCGGGTCGACGGCGACAAGGTCGTCATTGCGGTAGGCGATCGCGGTGACGGTATCTCCGAACAGGACCGCGAGCACGTGGTCGAACGCTTCGTGCGACTCGATTCGAGCCGGTCGCGGCCCGGCAACGGCCTGGGCCTGAGCCTTGTCTCCGGCGTGATGAAATTGCACGGCGGCAGCCTGCAACTGGGCGACAATCACCCGGGACTCCTCGCCAAGCTGGTGCTTCCGCTGCATCGCGCGGCAAGCTAGAACGGCGCCATGCCGGGCCCTGACAACGGGGGGAGGCTAGTACCTCCACCCCCCACCGACAGCGCGACCATTGCACGTTTCTGGGAGGGGGCGGGCTTTCGGCTGGCCGACCGGCAGCTTGCCGATGTCATTGTCACGGGCTCGCCCTTTCTCCGCCACCTGATGCAGCGCGAGCCGCAGTTCGCGGCGCACGCCTTCACCACCGCGCCCGGAACCCTGTTCGAGACCGTGCTTGCCGAGGCGGCCGCCGCCGCTATGGCACGGGATCAGGTGGAATTGATGCGGGCGCTGCGAATCGCCAAGGCCAGAGCGGCGCTTGTCGTCGCCGTCGCCGACATTGGCGGCGCCTGGGAGGTGGAAACGGTGATCGCCGCCCTCACTCGCTTCGCCGATACCTGCCTTACCGCCGCTGTCGACTGGTTGCTGCGCGAGGCGGCCCGCGCCGGCAAGGCGACCCTCCTCGATGAAACCGCACCGTCCCGGGGATGCGGTTACACGGTGCTGGCCATGGGCAAGCACGGGGCCTTCGAACTCAACTATTCGAGCGATATCGACCTCATCGTCCTCTACGAGCGGGACCGCAATGTGCTGGCCGCCGATGTCGAACCGGCAGTCTATTTCGTGCGCCTGACCAAGCGGCTGGTTGGCCTTCTGCAGGATATCACCGCCGACGGCTACGTGTTCCGCGTCGATCTCAGACTGAGGCCCGATCCGCGCGCCACCCAGGTTGCCATCTCGCTCGAAGCCGCCGCCATCTACTACGAGAATATGGGTCAGAACTGGGAGCGGGCGGCGATGATCAAGGCGCGGCCCGCCGCCGGCGATTTGGCGCTTGGCGCCGAATTCCTCGATCGCCTCAGGCCCTATATCTGGCGCCGGCATCTCGACTTTGCGGCGATCGCCGATGTCCAGTCGCTGAAGCGCCAGATCCATGCCGTGAAGGGCCACGGCGAGATCGCCATCTTCGGCCACAACCTCAAGCTCGGCCGTGGCGGCATCCGCGAGATCGAGTTCTTCGTCCAGACCCAGCAGCTGATTGCCGGCGGCCGCAATGCCGCACTGCGCGGCCGCGGCACCCTGGCGATGCTCGATGCTCTTGCCGGGGCGGATTGGATCTCGTCCGCCGCCGCCGCCGAATTGAAAGATGCCTACCGATTCCTGCGCAAGATCGAGCATCGCATACAGATGGTGAACGACGAGCAGACCCATGTGCTGCCGGAGGAGGGTGTCGAATTCGAGCGCCTGGCGCGGTTTTCGGGTTTCGCCGGCGGCAAGGAGTTTGCCGCGAAACTGCGGGCGACTTTCGAATGCGTGCAGGGCCACTACGCGGCATTGTTCGAAGATGCCTCGCAGCTAGCCGGCGAAGCCGGAAGCCTGGTTTTCACCGGCGGCGAGGACGATCCCGAGACCATCGAGACCTTGTCGCGCATGGGATTCCATTCGGCCAGCGAAGTTTCGGCGACAATCCGCGGCTGGCACTTCGGCCGCTATGCCGCCACCCGGAGCAGCCGCGCCAAGGAACTGCTGACCGAGCTGATGCCGGCCCTCCTCGCCGCACTTGCCCGCAGCGGCGACGCCGATCAGGCCTTCCTCGCCTTCGACCGGTTTTTGGGCGGGCTGCCGGCCGGGGTGCAGCTGTTCTCGCTCCTTAAGGCCAATCCCAATCTGCTGGATCTTCTGGCGAACGTCCTTGGCACGGCCCCCCGGCTGGCAGAGGAGCTGAGCCGGCGGCCCAAGGTCCTCGACGCGGTCCTCGACCACGGCTTCTTCGGGCCGCTGCCGACGCGGGCGCAGATACAAGCGGGCCTTTCCGCCATCATACCGGAACCGCTTGCCCTCGAAGAAGTGATCGACCGGGCTCGCATTTTCGGCAAGGAACAATCCTTCCGCATCGGCGTACGCGTCTTGTCGGATACCGTGGGGGCCACCGCCGCCGGCCAGGCCTATTCCAATCTGGCGGAGCTGCTGCTCGGGCGTCTGCATGCGGCGGTGACCGAGGAGGCGTTGCACCGCTACGGCGACGTCCCGGGCGGGCGCAGCGCCGTCATCGCCATGGGCAAGCTCGGCGGCGAGGAAATGACCGCGGGCTCCGACCTCGATCTGATCGTCGTCTATGACGCCGGCCCAGGAGCTGAAATGTCGACGGGTTCGAGGCCCTTGAGCGTCAATCAATACTACGCGCGGCTCACCCAGCGCCTGATTGCTTCGATTACCTCGCCCACCGCCGAGGGCGTACTCTACGACGTCGACATGCGGCTCAGGCCCTCGGGCAGCAAGGGCCCGGTGGCGACCAGCCTGGCCTCGTTCCACGCCTATCATCGGGAATCGGCCTGGACCTGGGAGAAGTTGGCGCTGACCCGGGCGCGGGCCGTTTGCGGCGATGCGAGCCTCTGCGCCGAACTCACCCGCAAAATCGCCGCCGCCCTGTGCCAGCCGCAGGATCGCCAGACGACCCTCGCCGACGTCCTCGACATGCGGCGGCTGATGCTGAAGGAGCAAGGACAGGCCGGCGTCTGGGACATCAAGCGGACCCGCGGCGGACTGGTCGAGGTCGAGTTCCTCGCCCAGACCCTGCAATTGCTCAACGCCTCGCATGACGCGGCGGTGCTCGACACCAACACCTTGCAGGCGATTGCCGGGCTGATGGCGGCGGGTGCCCTAGATGCTGCGGACGGCGAGATACTGCGCCAGGCCGGGACCCTCTACCAGCGGCTGACCCAGGTGCTGCGGCTGTGCGTCAGTGGCCTGTACTCACCTTCGGCGGCGCCGGCAGGCCTCAACCGCATGGTAGCGAGTGCCGCCGGCTGTCCCGACATTGCAACGACCGAGGCGCTACTGGCCGACACCCAAGCGAAAGTGGCCGACATCTTCGACCGGCTCTTCGGGGTCGTGGCTTGAGACCCAGCGACGGATTCACCTCCCGTTCTCCGTCCAGGGTTTGCAACAATGGAGGATACCCCATGAAACGTGCTCTGTTCGCCGTCTCGGCCCTGGCTGGCATGACCCTGCTCGGGGCGGAGGCCCTGGCGCTCGAACCCTATCTGCCGCGCACCCCACGCGTCTTCGAGCGGATCGACGCCGATGGCAACGGCAAGATCACTCTGGCGGAAATCAAGCCCAAAGCCGAAACCGGACTGATGAAGCTCGATACCGACGGCAACGGCGAGGTCTCGGGTGCCGAGATCGACGCCTATCTGCAGAAAGCGATCGAGCAGCGGCGAGCCCGCCTGCTTGCCGCCATGGATACCGACAAGAGCGGCTCGATCACCAAGGTGGAACTCGACAAGTTCATCGACGCCATGTTCAATGGCGCCGATGCCAATGGCGACGGCGGCGTGACGCTCCAGGAGGCCCGTGACTTCAAGGTGGTCCAATGGCGCAAGCGCTTCCTCGGACAGGCAGCAAACTGACAGGCGGAAAGCATTGCCACAGTGGCGGGGCAGGCGGGCAGCACGGAGGTTCCGGCCGCGGATTTTCGGTCCGCGGACGATGCCGTTCTCCTGTCTGCCGCGGCCCGGGGCGATGCCGGCGCTCTTGTCGAACTGGCGCGGCGTCATTATCAGCCGGTCTATCGCCTGGCTTGGCGGCTGACCGGCGGCCATGCCGACAGCGAGGATATCGCCCAGGAGGCCTTCCTCAAGCTGTGGCAGAACCCGCAGCAGGTGCGCGATGCCGGGGCGCTGAAGGGCTGGCTGATGCGGGTGGCGTCGAACGCGGTGATCGACCGGGCCCGCCGCCGGCCCCTTGCCGACATTGGCGAGGTTCCCGAGGTGGCAGATGGCCGCGAGCGGCCGGACGAGACGCTCGATCGGACGGAGGCAGCTGGCGAAATCGACCGGCGGATTGCTGCCTTGCCGGAGCGCCAGAAGCTGGCACTGACTCTGGTCCATTTCGAGGACTTGACGAATATCGAGGCGGCGGTCGTGATGGAGGTCAGCATCGAGGCGGTTGAATCGCTCCTGGCCCGGGCCCGGCGCAGTCTGCGCCAGAGCCTGTCGGCGGACTGGCAGGACTTGTTGGAGGGGCTCAATGCGCGAGGCGCATGAGGACGTGACATGGATGCAGTGAAGAGGAAACGCCTGGAAGAAGTGCTGACGAGCTACGGTGCCGACCCGGCGCGCTGGCCAGCCGCCGACCGCGCCGAGCTTTCGGGCGAACTTGGCGTGGCGGGCGAGGCGCTTGCCGAGGCGGCGGCAACCGACCGGCTGCTGCAGTTTGCTTCCCGCCCCGATGCGGCGAGCGGATTTGAAGCGCGTCTCATGGCGCGCCTTGCCCGAACCGCACAAGTCACCACCTTACCACCGCTGCGGCCCAGGCCGGCGGCGGCGAGGATGAAGATCGGCTGGGCGGTGTTGCCGCTCGCAGCTTCGCTGGCGCTCGGCATCTATCTGGGGGCCAGAGGCGTGATCGATTCCCTTCTGCCCGCTGCCGTCACCAATTCGGTCGCTGCCGTCGATGACGATGACCTGACAGGTGTGACGAATGTGACCGACTATTCGGAGGAGCATGTCTCATGAGCGAGACCGTATCGCCTGCGGAATCGAGCGGAAAGAAGCCGCCTTCCGGCCGCCGCTGGTCGTGGTGGAACCTGCTGCTGGTCGTCTCGCTGGCGCTCAATCTTCTAGTCGCTGGTGCCGCCGTCGCCCGCTTCTATTTTCCGCCGTCGCCCGAGAGGATGGCGAGCCTCAGCTATCTGCAGCTCATTCCGCGGCGCTTCATGCTCGACGTCGACAGGCAGCGGCGGGAGACGCTTCTGGCGCTGCTGCGCGACTATCGCGACCGCTTCCGGGCTGGGCAGCAGTCCTCTCGTGCCGCAGCCGCAAGCCTGGCCGACGCCCTCGAGGCCCAGCCCTACGATGAAACGAAGGTCCGCGCCGTGGTCGATGGCTTCGTCAGGAACGGCACCGATCTCCTGGCGCTTGGCTCGCAGGCGGCGATGGAGTTCATTGCCAAACTCACGCCCGAGGAACGCGCCGATCTCGCGCGGCGCATCCGCGAACGGGCCGGCCCCGCCGGCCGCAAATGAGATCAGGCGGCCGCTGCCGCTCCGGCCAGCGGCAGGAGGACGGTCACTGCGGTGCCCGCGCCGACCGTGCTTTGAATCTGCAAGCTGCCGCCATGCAGCTCCACCAGCGATTTCGAGATGGCGAGGCCGAGGCCCGATCCGCCCTTGCTCTTGGTCAACTGGTTCTCGACCTGCTCGAAGGGTCGGCCGAGCTTTTCGATATCGCGGGCCGGGATGCCGATGCCGGTGTCGGCGATACCGATCGCCACGAAACCGTCCTCGGCGGCCGCCGTGATTTTTACCCGGCCACCCTCCGGCGTGAACTTCACCGCGTTCGACAGGAGATTGATGAAAACCTGCTTCACGGCGCGGCGGTCGGCGGCCACCGCCAGCAAGGTGGGAATCTCGAGTTCGATCACAACATTGCTGTCGATGGCGCGTGGCGAAACCAGGCGCAGCACTTCGTCGAACACCGCGCCCACGTCGATATCCTCGATCTCCAGCGGCATGCGGCCCGCCTCGATCTTCGACATGTCGAGAATGTCGTTGATGACGTCGAGCAGGAACTGGCCGCTCCGGTGAATGTCGCGGGAATATTCGACATATTTGGCCGATCCGATGGGCCCGAACATCTGGCCCTGCATCACCTCGCTGAAGCCGATGATGGCATTGAGGGGAGTGCGCAGTTCGTGGCTCATGTTGGCGAGGAATTCCGACTTGGAGCGATTGGCCGCCTCGGCCCTGGTTTTTTCGCGGGCATACTTGTCGGCGAGGTCGGCCAGCCGCTGCGCCTGCTGATCGGCCAGCAGCCGCTCCTTCTGCAGGTCGCGCACCGTCATCATCAATTCGCGCTCGGAGAGGAGCAGGCGCTCCTCCTGCTTCTTGAGCGCGGTGATGTCGGTGCCGACCGACACAAATCCGCCGTCCTTGGTGCGGCGCTCGTTGATCTGTAGCCAGCGCCGGTCGCCCAACTGCACCTCGAAGGACTTGCCGTCGGACTTTTCGCCCGTGGCGAGGCTCACCCTCTGGCGCACCGCCGGCTCCTTGGCGGCACGGGTTACGTCCTCATATGGCGTTCCGGGCACACAGGCCGAGGCCGGCAGCGAATGGAATTGTTGATACTTGGAATTGCACAGCACCATGCGGTTGTCAGCGTTCCACAGCACAAAGGCTTCGGAAATGTTTTCGATCGCGTCCTTGAGACGGAGTTCGGCTTCCATGTTGAGGCGGTCGGTGATCTTCTGCTGGCTGATGTCGAAGACGATGCCGATGAGGTGCTGCTGATCGCCGGTTTCGCCGGCGGCAAGGGCGGCGCGCGCCCTGAGCCAGACCCAGTGGCCATCCTCATGGCGCATGCGGAACTCGCGGTCGAAAACCGAAAGTTCGCCGCGCAGCAGGCTCTCCACCACCTGCTCGAGCTGGGCGTCGTCGGGATGGAGCCGGCCGGCGACCTCGCCGAAATTGAGGAAGTCGCCCTTGACCGGCATCCCCAGGATCTCGAACATCGACTTCGACCAGAAGATAACGCCCTTCGCCACGTCCCAGTCCCACATGCCGCACTGGCCGCGATCCAATGCCTTGTCGAGGCGCTGGGTGGCGGCGGCGAGCACCGCGTCAGCCTCCGCCGCCTTTGCCGCCTGCCAGTGGAAGGCGCCGCCCAGCATCATAAGGACCAGCATGGTAACGACGAACAGCGTTGCCAGCCTGGCCACGCTGTCCCGCCACCCGGCCAGGATGTCGGGTTTGGTCTGCATGACGATGAGGCTGCCGGGATAGGGTGCGAGGTCGAGCATCGCCACATAGGCCTTTTCGCCATTCGCCAGTATCAGCGGCGAGAGGCTGTCGTCACCGATCTCCGTTTCGGTGACGAAACGAGGCGATAGAAGTCCCGTCAAGGACCTGCCGGTCAAATTGGCAGACGGTGGCTGGCTGGCCACGATTGTTCCGGTAGCGTTGGCGACGGCGAAGATTCGCGCCTCGACCAGAGCATCGGGCGGCATCGCATTTTGCAGCAGCCCAGCCGTCATCGGCGGAGCCGTGTTGCCGGCTGCCTGGGCTTTCATATAGGTGATGCGGATGGTTTGCGCCACGATACGCGCGTGCAGTGAGGTAATGCGGTTTTGGCTGCCGAGGTGGGAGGCGCGGCTCTGCATGAGCTGCAGCAACAGGGAAGCGCCAAGCGACAGCAGGAAAGCGGCAATGAGAGCGGTGATCAGCAGCCGCAGGGATTTTTCCGAGATGGTGATGCGAAGGCGGCGCGGCAGCGGTGCGGGAAGCCGAAGCAATCTTTCCCTGAAAAACAGTTCCCCGATGTGCGTCTTACCCACGACAATCCCCATCTCCCTACCCGCGACCGGCGGGCCAAGAGAAACCCCACATGACCGAGACACGCTGACCCGAATCAGGGGCTATTGATTCGCAAGTGGAACGGTTTGTCCAGTCGATTTGCGCGGGCGGCGGCCGGCAATGAGATTCCTATGAAAGGAAGGCGCCCGCCCACGGTTTCTGGTGCTGTGGAAGCAGCGATGCCGAGCCGGGGCCGCTGACGAAATTGCCGCTTGAACCGCTGTCCTACTTGATCAACCGCACCGACTTGGCGCCGGTTTGCTCCAGCTCGGGCAGCCGATGACGATGTGGATGTCATTGTAGTCGCGGTCGGTCCAATGACCTGCCACTGAAGATTTCCTCCGAAAGGATTTGAGCAAAACTCGGCCGGACTTGAATCGCGAATTGGCAAATTATCAACACCGATTGCGCCCGGATCCGGGCCGGGACACTACCGGTCTCCGCGGCTCAAGCTCGGACGATGCGCGAGACGATCTCGAAGCAGTCGGGCGAGAGATTGCTTACCGCGAGGATGCGCCGCAGTTGGGCCTCGGCCGCCTGGCGCCGCACATCATCGAGGATCCGGCAGCTGCGAAAGCCGGTCGCCACCCTGGCCGCGACCTGGGGATTGATCCGGTCAAGCGCAATGGCCGCGTCGGCCACGACGCGATAACCCTCGCCATCGGCGGCGTTGAAGCCCGACATGTTGCCGGAGGTGAACCCGCCGATCAGGGCATAGACGCGGTTGGGCGTTTCGAGCGTGAAGTCGGGGTGCTGCATCAGGCGTTCGATGCGTGAGGCTGCCGACCGGTCGACCGCCTGGGCTTGCAGCATGAACCATTTGTCGACCAGCAGATGATCGGCTGCGTGGCGCGCATGAAAGGCATCGAGAGCAGCCTCGCGCTCGGCCGAGGGAATCTGGTTAAGGGCGGCAAGCGCCCCGATTTCGGCGGTCATATTGCGATTGGCTGCGATTTCGGCCCTGGCCATGGCGATGCCATGGGCCGGATCGCCGAGAATCATGAGTTGCAGCGCGGCGTAGCGCAGGGCGCGACGGGCCGTATCGGGTGGCGCCGGCCGATAGTCTCCGGTTTCGACCGTCTCCTCCCATACGCGCCCAAGAACCGGTTGCAGCCTGATCGCCAGGGCCCGGCGCACGCCGTCGCGGGCCGCCAGAACGGCGTCGGTATCAACATTTGTTCCGATGGCCGCGGCGATTTCCGCTTCGGTCGGAAGCCCGAGCATCAGGGCCTTGAAGGCACTGTCGAGTTTCCCGTCGGCGAGAAGGAGTTCGAGGGCCGCGGCATAGGCCTCGAGATCGGCCGCCGGGACGGTCCCGCCGAGCGAGGCCAGCACCAGTTCGCGGCCGCGCACCTGGCCCGCCTCCCAGCGGTTGAAGCTGTCGCGGTCGTGGCCCATGAGGAACAACTGGTCGGCGGCGGAAGCGTTGACAGTAAGATGTACCGGCGCGGAAAAGCCCCTGTTGAGGGAGACGACAGGCGCACGGGTCACGTTGCGAAAGCGGAACGTCTGTTGCGCTTCGGTCAATTCGATGATCGGGGTGTTGAGAAACCCGATGCCCTCGAGGTCGAGCGGCATATCCTCGCCATCGGGTCCAACCAGGCCAAGGGCAAGCGGAATGTGCAGTGGCTTCTTGTCCGGCTGGCCGGGGGTAGCGGGAGTGTTCTGTTCGAGCTTGAGATCGAATGTCTGTTGCCGCGCATCATATTTTCCCTCGGCCACGAGCTGCGGCGTGCCCGCCTGTTCATACCAGGCGAAGAACTGGCCGAGGTCACGGCCCGAAGCATCGGCCATGCAGCCTACGAAGTCCTCGACGGTTGCCGCCCGACCGTCATGGCGGGAAAAGTAGAGATCCATCGCCTTGCGGAAGGCAGCCTCGCCGATGAGCGTCTTCATCATGCGGCAGATTTCCGCCCCCTTCTCGTAGACGGTCGGGGTGTAGAAGTTGTTGATCTCGATGTAGGAGGCTGGCCGAACCGGATGGGCCAAGGGGCCGCCGTCTTCCGGGAATTGCCGGGCCCGGAGCGTCTTTACATCGGCGATGCACTTCACCGCCCGTGAGCGCAGGTCAGCGGTGAATTCCTGGTCGCGAAATACCGTCAGGCCTTCCTTGAGGCAGAGCTGGAACCAGTCGCGGCAGGTGATGCGGTTGCCGGTCCAGTTGTGGAAGTATTCATGCGCGATAATCGCCTCGATGTTGACGAAGTCGCTGTCGGTGGCGGTGCCGGGGAGGGCGAGGATGTATTTGTCGTTGAAGATGTTGAGGCCTTTGTTCTCCATGGCACCCATGTTGAAGTTGGAGACGGCAACGATGTTGAAGACATCGAGATCGTACTCGCGGCCGAATACCGTCTCGTCCCAGCCCATGGAAGCCTTGAGCGACTGCATCGCCCAGGCGCAGCGATCTTCCTTGCCCTTCTCGACATAGATGCCGAGTTCGACGCTGCGACCCGACAAGGTGGTGAAACTGTCCTTCACCCCGGCGAGGTCTCCCGCCACCAGGGCGAAGAGATAGCTGGGCTTGGGAAAGGGATCGTCCCACACCGCGAAGTGGCGCCCGGTGCCGGGGACACTGCCCGAGGCGATGCGATTGCCGTTGGAGAGCAGAACCGGCATCTCGGTTTCCGGCGCTTCGATGCGAACCTGGAACCGCGCCATGACGTCGGGCCGGTCACAGAAGTAGGTGATGCGGCGGAATCCTTCGGCTTCGCATTGGCTGCAATACATGCCGTTCGACATGTAGAGGCCGGAGAGTGCCGTATTGGAACGCGGGTTGCAGTGGGTGACGATTTCCAGCGTGAAGGGGCGTTGCGGAACTCTGGCGATGGTCAGTGTCGTTTCGCCGACCGAATAGGCAGAAGGCTCCAGCGCCCGGCCATCGAGGGCGAGGTGCCGCAGCATGATCTTCTCGCCATCAAGAACGAGAGGCGCTTCGGCCTCGGTACTCGCCGGGTTGGATCGGAGCGATAACTTGGCGGCGACCTCGGTTGCGTCGGGGTCGAGCCGGAAGCTGAGTTCGATCCGGTCGATGAGATAGGGAACCGGCCGGTAATCCTTGAGGTAGGTGGACTGCGGTTTCAGGTCTTGCATGAGGCGCTGTCGCTTGATCCTTTTGGCGCTGCTTAGCGCAACCGGCAACAAAGTGCTAAACCTTTGCGTGCTGGGCAAGATGGAGACGCAATGAGCCGTGCCTTTATCAAGGAGCAGGATGAGGTTCCGGAAGAGCTGACCACGCGTCCGGTCAGCCCCAATCCCAATTTCGTCACGGCGCGCGGGATGCGGCTGATCGACGAAACGCTCGACGGTCTGCGGAAGAGTCTCGCCGCGGCCCAACACGATGGCGACCGGGCAGCCGTGGCACGGGTCTCGCGCGACCTGCGCTACTGGCTGCAGCGCCGGACCTCGGCCCAGCTGGTCGAGCCGCCGCCGGGACCGAAAGCGGTGGCCTTCGCGACCCGCGTGACCATCGAACGCGATGATGGCCGCAAGCTGCGCTTTGCCATCGTCGGCGAGGACGAGGCCGATCCGGCCCAGGGGCGCATTGCCTATGCCTCGCCCATGGCGCGGGCCCTGCTCGGCAAGGCAGTGGGAGAGTTTGCCGAGGCGCCCGGCGGCGAGGTTGAAATCATTGCCCTAGAAGCGGTCGACCCGGAAGGCTGAAAGATCGATGTTGCTCTTGGCGCCGGTCATCAGTTCGCCGAGGAGACGGCCGGTCGTCGGTCCCCATGTCAGCCCCATATGGCTGTGGCCGAAGCCATACCAGACGTTAGAGACGTATTTCGACGGGCCGATAACGGGGAGCGAATCGGGCGTACCGGGCCGCCGCCCCATCCATCGTGTGGTGGCCGAGTCGGGTTCGCGCAAGCCCGGTAAAATCCGTTTGAAATTCTTCCACAGGGCATCGGCGCGGGCGTAATTCGGTTCGGCGTCAAGGCCGGCGAACTCGTCGCTGCCGGCAAGACGCAGTCCCATCTTCATGGGTGTTGCCGCCGCCGGGGTGCGGGCATAGGTGATCGAGCGTGAGAGCGAGACGCCGGAATTGGGCAGCACCATGTGATAACCCCGCTCGGCTTCGAGCAGCACCCGGTCGCCGAGCCGCCGGGCAAGAAGATGCGAGTAGGCCCCGGCGCAGACGACCAGCCGGTCGAGCGAGTGCAGTGCGCCGGACTTCAGGCGCAGCTGCGTCGCCCTGCCATCCGCGGTCACGATTTCCGAGACATCATCGGCGAGAATGGTCCCGCCATTGCGGGTGACGTCGGCGGCGATCGATTTCACCACCCGCTCCGGGTCACTCACAAAGTACCAGCCGCCATGGAAGGCGCCGCAATGGACGCCGGGCGAGACGGCCGGCTCGATCTCGCGCACTTCGCCGGCCGAAAGGCGCTTCGTGTCGTAGCCATAGAGCTTCTTGATCGCCCGCTCGCCCGCTTCGGCGGCGAACTGTTTCTCGTTGTCAAAGAGGCGCAGCGTGTCCTGATAGACCATCAGGTCGTGGGCGTTGGCGGACTTGAGCAGCGTTTCGAAATCGGCGACAACCCGCAGGCCCAGACTGGCCCGTGCCGCGGTGATTGCCTTGACCCTGTCGGGCATGGCGTTACGTCCCGCTGCCAGAAACCAAGGCAGTGCCTTGGGGAGATAGGACCAGCGGATGGTAAGGGGTCCGAGCGGGTCCATGAGCCAGCCCGGAATCTTGAGCAGGATGCGCGGGTGGACCGTCGGCACGACTTCGGCGAAGGCAATGCCGCCGGCGTTGCCGAAGGAACAGCCCTCGCCCGGCGGCACCCGATCGATCACCGTCACGGCAAACCCCGCCCGCTGCAGGAAGGCGGCCGTCGAAATGCCGACAATGCCGGCGCCGATGATGGTGGCGTGGGGGGAAGTCATGACCTGCCCTTGAGCTTTTCGAAATGGCGCACGCAATAGTCCTCGAAGACGATGGCGAGACGTGTCTTGCGCATCTGCCTGAGGCTTGCAAGGACGATCACGCCGTCTTCCGTCTCATCGGCGATGTCGCGGATGGCGAGCGCTTCGCCGTCATAGGCATGGTCGCCATGGGGACGGGTAATCAGGATCGAATAACCCAGACCCTGGCCGACGAGGCCGCGCACCACTTCCAGCGACGGCGAGGAGAAGGCGATCTCGGGTGTCACACCTGCTGCTGCCAGGACCCGGAGGAAATAGGTGCGGCTCGGCATCACATCGAGCAGCACCAGGGGCTCGCCCGCCAATTCGCCGAGCGCGATCTTGCGCCGCTTGCAAAGGGGATGGTGGGCGGGGAGTAAGATATGAGGGGAAAAATGGGCCAGCGATACGGCGTCGAGGTCGGCCGGAAGATCGACGCTGTAGAGGAGGGCGAGGTCATGGCGGCCATTGCGCAACCCGTCGAACAGATGTTCCTGGGTGCCCTCCTCGAAGCGGAATTTCACATTGGGATACTGGGCGCGGAAGCCGGCGATGATCTGCGGCGCGAAGGCGGGCGCCAGCGTCATGAAGCTGCCGATGGCGAGCGTACCTTCGATTGCCGTTCCCGCCGCGTCGGTCTCACGCTGCAGGTCCTGGGCCAGGGCGACGAGATTGCGGGCTTCCGCCAGGAAGCGGACACCCTGCGGCGCGGCGGTGACGCCCTGGGCGTGGTGGCGGATGAAGAGCTGCAGGCCGACTTGTTCTTCCAGCTTGGCGATCGCCGCCGAAACCGACGGCTGGGCGACGCCGAAGGCCGCCGCGGCGCGGGCAACCGAGCCCCGTTCCTGCACGGCAAGGGCATATTCGAGCTGGCGGAGAGTGTAGCGGAGCATAGAATAATCCAATACAAAACCGCAATATAATCTATTTTTCCTAAACTCGGTCAACTGACATGTTGCGACCACTGCTGGACACGAGGGAACGTGCCATGGAAGGGATCGTCAGGCCGGGCGAATCGGCCGAAAACTTCATTGCTGCCATGGGCTTGGCTGCAACCGGTGTGTCGGTCATAACAACCGAGGGCGAGGCTGGCCGCCTTGGCCGCACGGTCAGCGCCATATCTTCGGTCTCGGCCGATCCACCCCTCATTCTGGCCTGCGTCAATCGCAAGAGCCCGGCGGTCGCCGCCCCCGACGCCAACGGCGTCTTCGCCGTGAACCTGCTATCGGCGCATAATCAGCCCTACGCCGAAACCTTCTCGGGCAAGCCGCGCGAAGGCACGCCCTTCGACTTCGCCAACCATGATTGGGAGACGGGCAGGACCGGCCTTCCCATTGTCACCGATGCCACCGCCGTGTTCGAATGCACCCTCGAGGCCAGCTACGACGCCGGTTCGCATCGCATCTTCATCGGCCGCGTGCTGGCCGCCCACAGGGGCTCGGCTGAGCGGCTGGTCTATTGCAGTCGCGCTTTCCGGCGCATCACCAACCACTGAGGAGACGTCCATGATCAGAACCGGCGAGCAATACCGCGAGTCAATCCGCGATGGCCGCGAAGTCTATGTCAACGGCGAGCGAGTGAAGGATGTGACCCGGCATCCGCAATTCAAACCCCTGGTCGACATCCGTGCCCGCGTCTACGACATGCAGCACGAGGCCGCGACTCGCGACGCCATGACCTACGAGGAGCATGGCGAGCGCTTCGCCATCGGACTCAAACTGCCCCATGAACAAAGGGACTGGACCGACAAACGCAAGGCCGTCGACCTGGTGATGAACGACATCGGCGGGGTCGTCACCCGCGTCGGCGACGAAACCATCGGCGAGATGTGGTCCCTGTGGGACGGCAAGGACATTCTCAACGAGATCGACCCGCGCTTTGCCCGTAACATCGAGCGCCACATCCACGAGGCGATCAAGCACGATCCCTTCCATGTCTCGGCCAACACCGACCCCAAGGGCGACCGCTCCAAACGGCCCCAGGACCAGGACCCCGACATGCTGGTCCATGTGGTGAAGGAAACCGACGCCGGCATCGTCATTCGCGGCGCCAAATACGAAACCGCGGCGGCCTATGCCAACCAGGCCTTCCTCAAGCCGACCATCGCCAACTGGGGCGATGCCAAACTCTCCGAATATGCCCTGGGCTGCATCGTTCGAATGAATGCGCCGGGTGTGAAGCACATCTGCCGCACCGGCTTCACCGGCCGCGCGCCGGAACGCGATTATCCCCTCTCCAACAAGTTCGACGAGGTCGATACCATCGTCATCCTCGACGATGTGCTGATCCCCTGGGAGGATGTGCTGTTCTATCAGCACACCAGGGCGGCAGCCTTCATCCGCCAGACGCTCCACCGCTATTCGGCCTTTCCCTTCGTGCAGCGCACCCTCTCCTATGCCGACCTTCTTATCGGCGCCGCTTTGTGGAACGTCCGGCAGACCGGCCTCGACAAACAGCAGGCAGTGCAGGAAAAGCTTGCCGATCTGGTCATCTGGCGCGAGGGCATCAACGCCCACCTGACTGCCTCGATTGCCGCCGGCGAGAAGAGCCCCAACGGACTGCTCATGCCGAACCAGTCGCTGCTGATGACCGGGCGCTGCCATGCCCTCAACAATCTGCCGAAGATGATGCACATCGCCCGCGAGCTGTGCGGCGGACAGATTTGCGTCACCCCCGATGCGGCAGTGTTCGAGCATCCCGACACCGCCAAGTGGATGGACAAATACTACACCATCGACGACGAGTGGCAGGCGGACGACCGGCGCAAGCTCCTGGCGCTAGCCCGCGATCTCCTGAACTCCGATTACGCCGGCCACCGGCTGACTTTCCAGCTCTTCGCCCAGTCGCCGCCCTTCGCCCAGTCGGCCGCCGTCTATCGCTGCTTCGACTGGGACTCGACCTTGCGTTTCGCCCAGAAGGCGGGTGGAATGTCGGACCGCATCTGGGGCGTCAAGAAGCAGGCTGCCGAATAATGACTGCACACCAGCGTATCCGTTAGAGCCCCAAATACCCCAGAGGAAGATCTGCATATGCCGGTTGAGAAGATTGAAGTACTCGTCGTGGGCGGCGGCCAAGCCGGTCTGGCGATGAGCGACCATTTGGGCAAGAGCGGTGTGCCTCACCTCGTCCTTGAGCGGAATCGAATTGCCGAACGCTGGCGCTCGGGACGCTGGGATTCGCTGGTTGCCAACGGTCCAGCCTGGCATGACCGCTATGCGGGCCTGGAGTTCCCCGGTTACAATTCTAACGAATTCGTCCCCAAGGAAAAGATCGCGGACGCTTTCGTGGCCTTTGCCGAAAAAATAGGGGCTCCCATCCGCTGCGGCGTCGAGGTGAAGTCGGTGCGAAAGAATGCCGGCCGGTCCGGTTTCCGCGTCGAAACTTCGCAAGGCCTGATCGAAGCCAACTATGTGGTTGCCGCCACCGGGCCGTTTCAGCACCCCATTATCCCGGCGGTTGTTCCCGAAACCGCGGGGATCATGCAGATTCATTCCAGTAGCTATCGCAATCCGGCGCAATTGCCGGAGGGAGCGGTGCTGGTGGTCGGGGCTGGGTCTTCGGGGGTGCAGATCGCCGATGAGCTTCTGCAGGCGGGCAGGCCTGTCTATCTCTCGGTTGGACCGCATGACCGCCCGCCGCGCAGGTATCGCGGGCGTGACTTCTGCTGGTGGCTGGGAGTTCTGGGCAAATGGGATGCTGCGGCGCCAGCGGAAGGAAAGGAACATGTCACGATTGCGGTGAGCGGAGCCGATGGCGGCCTGACGGTCGACTTCCGGAAGCTCGCCGGACGGGGAATGATGCTGGTTGGCAGGACGGAACGGTTCAAGGACGGCGTGATGTACTTTGCGCCGGATCTTGCGCGCAATATCGAGCAGGGGGACGCAAACTATTTGTCGGTGTTGAATGAGGCCGACGCATTCATTGCTCGCAATGGCCTCGACCTGCCGGCAGAACCCGAGGCCCACCTGATCGGGCCGGCCCCGCAGTGCATGACCAATCCCGTTCTCGAATTGGACCTGGCGCAGGCCGGAATAAGTTCGATCATCTGGGCCACCGGCTTTTCCGTCGACTACAGCTGGCTACAGGTTGATACATTCGACGCAAGAGGCAGGCCGAAGCACCAGCGGGGCGTTTCAATCGAGCCCGGGATCTATTTTCTCGGCTTGCCCTGGCTGTCGCGAAGGGGATCATCCTTCATATGGGGAGTCTGGCACGACGCCAAATATCTGGCGGACCATATTGCCACGCAACGCGGCTATATGGCGTACACAGCACCCAACCAGCCCATGCGAGCAGCCAGATAACCAGCCTCAACTTCGAAGGACCTAACAGAAAATGACCGCACACAAGCGCATCCGTCCGTTCAACACCAAGGACACCTATCCCGAGCAGAAACTCGACAACGATCTCTGCCAGGGCGTGGTGGCCAGGGGCGCCATGGTGTTCCTGCGCGGCCAGGTCGCCCAGGATCTCGACAGCCGCGAGTCGCTCCATGTCGGCGACGCCGCCGCCCAGACCGCCAAGACCATGGCCAACATCAAGATGCTGATGGAGGAATCCGGCGGGCATATGGATCACATCTGCCGGATCGTCGTCTATTTGACCGACATCCGCTACCGCCAGGACGTCTATCGCGAGATGGGCAAGTGGCTGAAGGGGGTGTTCCCGTGCTCGACCGGGCTGGTCATCACCGCCCTTGCGCGGCCCGAATGGATCGTCGAAATTGAGGTGACCGCCGTCATTCCCGATTGAGGCAAGCCCATGATCCTGAGTGCCCATGCCGAGGAAATCCTGAAAGGCCTGCACCAGGTCGCCGGGTCGGCCCTGGATGAGGCGTTCACCGTACCGCCGGCGATCTATGGCGATCCGGAAATCGCCCAGCTTGAAACCGAGCGCATCTTCAGGACCGAATGGCTGTGCCCCGGGCTTGCTGCCGATATTCCAAACCCCGGCGACTACATCACTTGGGAAATTGCCGGCCAGCCGATCTATGTGATCCGGGGGCAGGACGGGGCGATCCACTCCTACGCCAATGTTTGCCTGCACCGCATGATGACGCTTCTCCGGGATCGCGGCAACTGCAAGCGCATCATCTGTCCCTATCACGGCTGGACCTATGACACCGAGGGCAAGGTGATCGGCGCCGGCCACATGGGGGGCCGCGATCCGGAATTCGACAAGAAGGGCTATCGCCTGCCGCAAATCCGAACCGAGATCTGGCAGGGCTGGATCTATGTGACGCTGAACGCCAAGGCGCCCCCGGTTGCTTTGCTTCTGGCCGAGCTTGAGCCCGAGGTGGGGCGCTACCGGCTCGACAGATATGTGTCCGTCGCCCTGCAGGACCATCTGTGGAACACCAATTGGAAGCTCCTGACCGAGAATTTCATGGAGGGCTATCACCTGCCGGTGGCTCACCGCGAGACGGTCGGCGCCTGGATGCCGGTCGATTCCGTCAAGTTCCCGGAGAAGGTCTATGAAGCCTTCACCTGGCAAACCTTCGAGAAGGACGAAACGGCGAAATATGGCCGCGCGCATCCCGACAACAAGCACCTCGAGGGCAAGTGGCGCTACACCACAGTGATGCCGACGGTATTCCCCACCCACATGTACGTTCTGGCACCGGACCACATGTGGTACCTGTCGCTCAGACCCAAGGACGTCGATCACGTGCATGTGCGTTTCGGTCTGGCGGTGGCACCCGAAGCCTATGAGGGCCTGGGCGACAAGCGCCAAGAGTGGCTTGAAGCAACGCTCAAATTTTTCGACAAGGTCAATGCCGAGGACAAGTTTGTCGTCGAGGGCATCCATCGCGGGTCCAATTCGCCGTTGGCAAGGCCGGGCCCCTTCAGCTGGCTCGAGCGCGAAATTCACGACTTTGCCCGCTATCTCGACCGGCGCCTCAATAGCGAAGCGAAGGCCGAAGCCAGGATTGCCGCCGAATGACATTCTCCATCGCTGGGCGCTGTGCCAGGTCGGGCGCATTCGGCGTTGCAATCACCACGTCGTCGATTGCCGTCGGTGCCCGCTGCCCGCATGCCCGCGCCGGCGTGGGAGCGGTCTCGACGCAGAACGTGACCGATCCGAACCTGGGGCCGATGCTGCTTGATCTGATGGCCCAGGGATCGAGCGCAAGGGATGCAATAGATTCGGTCACCCGGGATCGGCCATTCATCGATTACCGCCAACTCACGGCGGTGGATCGCAGCGGCAATTCGGCGAGCTGGTCCGGATCGCAAATTCTCGGCACCCACGGCGTATCGGAACAGCGCGACTGTGTGGCGGCCGGAAATCTCCTCAAGTCGGCGGCACTTCCCAAGGCAATGACCGACACCTTCGCCGCCAATGCCGATCGGCATCTGGCCGAGCGCCTATTGCGGTCGCTTGAAGCAGGTCTCGCCTCGGGCGGCGAGGAGGGGCCGGTGCATTCGGCTGCTCTCATCGTCCACCACGAGCAGGCCTTTCCACTGGTCAATCTCCGGGTCGACTGGGACGATGACGATCCGATTCGCGTGTTGCGCAAGCTATGGGAAGACTACCGGCCCCAGATGGGCGCCTATCTGCAGCGCGCCATCGACCCCACCAAGGCGCCGAGTTACGGCGTGCCGGGCGATCCTTAACTCGACAGCTTCTCCACCAGCCGCTCCAGCATGCGGTCACAGGCCGCCATCTGCGCGACACTCACATATTCGTCGGGCTTGTGGGCGACCGCGATGTTGCCGGGACCGCACACGACTGCAGGGATTCCCAGCACCTTCTGGAACAGTCCGCCCTCGGTGCCGAAGGTGATCTTGCCGGTGGAATTGCCGCCGGTCAGCGAATGCACGAACTTCACCGCCTCGCCGTCGACCGGCGTGTTCATCGCCGGATAGCTCTGCAGCTCGGCAAAGTTGAAGCGCGCCTCGGCATAGACGGCGCGATAAGTCGCCGCCACTCGCTCGGCCGCCGCCTTGATTTTCACGACAATGCCGTTGGCATTGTCTTCCGGCAGATAGCGGATCTCGAAATCGAAGGTGCAGCGGTTAGGAACGATATTCATCACCTCGCCGCCCTGAACCTTGCCGACATGCAGCGTGGTGTAGGCAACTTCATAGTCGCCGTCGCGCGCGCCGGTCTCGGTGATCTGCTTCTGGATGACGCGGATTTCGCCGATCAGATCGGCGGCCATATAGATGGCATTGACGCCAATAGGGGCAAGGCTCGAATGGGCCTCGAGCCCATGGGCCGTGACCCGGAAGCCGAGCTTGCCTTTGTGAGCGGTCACCGCCTGCATCAGCGTCGGTTCGCCGACAATGCACAGCCTCGGCCGCACCGGTGCGTCCTTGAGAAGATCGAGCAGCCGGCACACGCCGACACAGCCGATCTCCTCGTCATAGGAGAAGGCGAAGTTGATCGGCGTGTGTAGGGACGCCCTGACCGCCCGGGGGGCCATGGCGAGACAGCAGGCAATGAAGCCCTTCATGTCGGCGCTGCCGCGGCCATAAAGATTGCCGTCGCGCCGGTCGAGTTTGAAGGGATCGGAGCTCCAGGCCTGACCGTCCACGGGCACAACGTCCGTGTGTCCGGAAAGCACGATGCCGGGGCGGTCGGCGGGGCCGATGGTGGCCCACAGATTGGCCTTGCGGCCATCTTCACTGTGCACCAAGGTTGTGGGAATTTCCAATCCCGTCAAGACGTTGCGGACATAATCGATGAGGTCCAGGTTGCCGTCCCGGCTAACCGTCGGGAAGGCGACGAGATCGCCCAGAAGATCGATCGAATTCCGCATGGGGCTGAATGTCACGGCCTCGGCGGAATGTCAAAGCGGGTCGACTTGACTCAGATCAAGGGAACTCTCTTCCGCGGTCCCTAAGCATAGCAAGCACGGTTGCTCTAGCGACCGTGCGGGCGGGTGAGGGACTTGAGAAAGCCAGCTGTCGCTTCGTTCCCCCCTTTCCTTGGACCTCCCCGCTCACAGCCCTGACTGCCCGCTCCGCCGATCCGATGAGGGGGGTGGGTATCATTCCACAGGCTGGCATGGTTGACGGCGGGGACTTTCGTTGATGGCCGCGCGGGGTAAGATGCCGAGGTCTCATTCAATCCTTGGCGGATCCGCAACATGACCAGTCCCGGTGCTCCCTACCCACGCGACATGAAGGGCTACGGCCGCGCCATTCCCGATCCGAAATGGCCGGGCGGCGCCCACGTAGCGGTGCAGTTCGTTCTCAACTACGAGGAGGGTGGCGAAAACAACATTCTCCACGGCGACGCCGCGTCGGAAGCTTTTCTCTCTGAAATCGTCGGAGCCCAGGCCTGGCCGGGCCAGCGCCACTGGAACATGGAATCGATCTACGAATATGGCGCCCGGGCCGGCTTCTGGCGCCTGTGGCGGATGTTCACCGAGCGCCGGATCATGCTCACGATATACGGTGTTGCGACCGCCATGATGCGCTCGCCCGACCAGGTTACGGCCATGCGCGAGGCCGGATGGGAGATCGCCAGCCACGGCCTCAAATGGGTCGAACACAAGGACATGCCGGAAGATGTGGAACGCCAGGCGATCCGCGAGGCGATCCGCATCCACACCGAGACGACCGGCGAGCGGCCGCTCGGCTGGTACACCGGACGCTGTTCGATGAACACCACGAGACTGGTGATGGAGGAGGGGGGCTTCCTCTATTCCTCCGACGATTATTCCGACGATCTGCCCTATTGGCTGGCGAAGCCGGGCGGCGGCCGCCACCTGATCATCCCCTATACCCTCGATACCAATGACATGCGCTTTGCCACGCCGCAGGGCTTTAACAGCGGCGAGCAGTTCTACCAGTATCTCAAGGACAGCTTTGACTGCCTCTATGAGGAGGGAAGGCGGGGCGCGCCCAAGATGTTGTCGGTGGGGCTGCACTGTCGCCTGGTAGGCCGGCCCGGCCGCGCCGTAGCACTCGCCCGCTTCCTCGATTACGTCGCCTCCCACGACCGGGTCTGGATGCCCCGCCGTATCGACATCGCCCGCCACTGGCACACGACCTTCTGACCACCCATCGAGACGCGAACTCTCGTCAGCTTGTCCTCCCGGTTCTAATTTTTCGCTTCATCTACGGTGTGGCTGTCGTGTCCAGTGGAGCGAGTCCTCCGCATCGGGATTTCGGCCTCCTTCAGTCGCCGGTGTTCGCAGCCATTGCGATGGCGCTTGGCTCGGCAAGCTTCGTCGGCACTGGGCGGCAGTTAGGAGGCGGTACAATTCGAGAATTGACCCCGATCAATGATTTTCGGCGGCAAGGATGCGATGAAATTTACGAAAGCATGAGTAAAGCATGAGTCATGTTCAGCTGTTTCGCCACTTACCGTGCTTCGCTCATGCGCGGCGTCGCCGAGTCGGCCGGCGGCCATCTGGCATTCTGGCGCGGGGCTCATCATGGCAGCTGCAGCTATGGTGTGGAATGCGACGAACCAGCTCCGTCTCTCGGAGCCAAGCTCCCATCATCCGGCAATGGAGGTTGAATTGGCGACAATGAAACTTAGTCTCATGGCGTTCGGGTGGGCTCTGTCGGGCACGCTTGTCGTACTGTTCGTGCTTTGTGCGCTTGCCGCCTTGGTGTTCCCGGAATGGCAGCTCGCCCATGGCTGGCTCTCGCTGTTTTCGGCGGCACCGACAGGCAGCATCCGCAATCTTGTTGACGGGATCGTTTTCAGCGTGATCTTCGGCTGGATCACGGCGGCAGTCCTGGTAACCATTTACAATCGCCTCATCGAGAAGTGAGCCATGAACCGTCGCGCTATCTTCGTTGCTTTCCTTGCGGCAACCTCGATTTTCGCTACCTCCCGAGGCGGTAGGGCAGCTGCATTCCCCAAGGTTGCCGTCTACCGCAATCCCGGCTGCAGTTGCTGTGAAGGCTGGGTGAAGCACATGTCCTCGGCCGGCTTCGAGGTTTCGATTGCGGATGACCCCAATCTTGACGCCCGCCGCGAGAGCTTAAAGATTCCGGCCGAACTCGCCAGCTGTCACATCGCACTTGCGGAAGGTTATGCCTTCGAGGGCCATGTTCCCCCTGCCGACATCGTAAGGTTCCTCAATGAGCGGCCATCGGACGCCATCGGTCTCGTGGTTCCCGGAATGCCGGCGGGATCGCCGGGCATGGGCCCGGAAGGAAGTGGCGGTCCTTACGACGTGTTGATGCTCAAGGCGAATGCCGCACTTGCCGTCTATGCCAGCCACTGATCGGAGGATACATCATGATGCAAGGATTTGGCGGCATGGGGTGGGGCTTGGGACTGGGGAGCCTGCTTGTTCTCGTCCTGCTCGTTCTCGGGGTGGCAGCTCTCGTCAAATACCTCAAGAGCTGAGAGTTCCTTAAGCCTCTGGCCTCGGCTCGAGTAACCCTGGTCCGCAGCGGGCAAGATAGCTGGCGAAGTCTGCGGGCGTGCGGCAGTCAGGGAGTTGCCGGCCTCGCCGTTCATCGGTCCCTCAAGCACAAATGATGCTACCAGCCCACCGGCGCAGCCTGCAGGCGGCTGCAGCGGTATCCCAATGGTCCCACAGGCTCTTGCAAACGAGCGCGGCCGACGTCCTCTGCCATCGACCGACAGCTTGACTCGACCAGCGCTTACGATTGCGTGCGCCGTCGAATTGGGCGGACCGACTTGATTGACCGATGCTGGCATGGCCGCTCCGCCGGCCAATAGCGTGGGGCGGCGGCGGGAAGATCGTCGACATCTGGGCTTAGGCCATTTCGGTACCGGTCGAGAACGGCGCCAAGCTGGCCATGGCCGACTGGGAACAAAACCGCGCCGGCCAGGAAAATACTATGAAGTTGATGGCGAGTGAGGTACTGCCCCCTCCTCAACCGATAGGAATCCAGAATCGGACACCGCTGCCGCTTTCTCGGCGTCAAGTCAGCCATGACGAAGGTGTGGCGGTGTAGCGATATGGCTGTCATGAAGAAGAAGGGTGCATGGGTCGGGGGAGGGACAGTACCGTACCGCCTGGGCGCCGATCCGATGGTTAGTTTGAGGTTAATGACCAGTGGCTCCGTTAACCTTAATTAACAACAGTCCATCGCAGTTAAACATTAGTTCAGATATTGCCCGATGGCGGTGAATCGACATTGATTTTTTGCTCGCCACGCGTATAAGTTGTTTTGAATTGTAACAGTATGTGGCGTGTCGCGTTCCGGTTGACATGGTAGTATTCTCGCGTTGTCAAAGCTTGGATTTTGGGCGGTCAAATCAGGCCAAGCCCGATACAGTCGCTAGGCCAGCCAAGAACCCATTCACCATTAGTCACGGCACATCGCTGTCCGGCGGCCGTCTGGCCCGGCTGTTGCTTGATCGTTGCAATCTTGCGTCATTCCGAATGAGGAGCTTCCCATGGCAACCGTAACCCCAACTTCAGGCGTCGAGACCTATGCAGGTACGGGTGCAGCAGGCGATACATCAAGCGGTGCCGACACCATCAATGCCGCCAGCAACACCGCCAATGTCGGCGACGTCTGGAACGGTGGCACTGGCACTGACACCATAGTTCTGAGCACCGCTGCCGGCACGACGCTCGACCTGTCGGTGATGACGGTGACCAGCATCGAAGCGATGACCGGCACCGGCAATGCCGACACGGTCACCATGACCGCCACGCAACTCACGGGGTTTACCTCCGGCGTCAACCTCGGCGGTGGCACGGATACTCTCAACATCGTGGCGAGCGGCAACATCTCGGCAAGCACGATTCCCACTCTTACCAGCGTCGAAGTCGGAAATCTCATTGGCACAACCGGAGATGACACAATCACTCTCACTGGTGGTCAACTCGATACCATCATCATCGGCACCGGCACCATCAATCTCGGCAATGGCACCGGCGACACCATCAATCTCACCTCGACCTCGGCCGACCTCAACACTCTCGGCGCGACCAATGCTTCCATCCAGGGCGTCGAAGCGATTTCATTCGCCACGGCTGGCTCGGGTATCGCGATCAACCTGAGCGGCCAGTCGGAAGCTTTCGCCATCACCGGCAGCGGCAGCACCGACACCATTGAAGGCGGCACCGGTGCCGACACCATCAGCGCCGGCGGCGGCAACGACACGATCAACATCGCCAACGGCGAGTTTGTCGCGGGCGAATCGATCGACGGAGGTACGGGGACCGACAACATCGTCCTGACGACGAGTGGGGCGACCGTCGATTTCTCGGCCGGAACCGTGACCGGCGTCGAAACTCTCACCGGCAGCGGCAGCGCCGACACCGTCACCATGACCGCCACCCAGTGGTCCGGTTTCACCACCATCGACCTCGGCGGCGGCACCGACAACCTGAACGTGGTGGCAAGCGGCAACATTTCGGCCCTGACAACGCCAACCCTCTCCAGCGTCAACAACAGCAGCCTGACCGGTACGACGGGCACCGATACCGTCACCCTTACCGGCGCCCAGCTCGATGCCATCATCGCCGGCTCTGGCACCATCAATCTCGGCACCGGCACCGGCGACACCATCAATCTCACCTCGACCTCGGCCGACCTCAACACTCTCGGCGCGACCAATGCTTCCATCCAGGGCGTCGAAGCGATTTCATTCGCCACGTCTGGCTCGGGTGTTTCGATCAATCTGAGCGGCCAGACGGAAGCTTTTACCATCACCGGCAGCGGCAGCGCCGACACTATCGAAGGCGGTACCGGTGCCGACACCATCAGCGCCGGCGGCGGCACCGACACGATCAACATCGCCAACGGCGAGTTTGTCGCGGGCGAATCGATCGACGGCGGCGCGGGGACCGATAGCATCGTCCTCACGGATAGTCCGGCGACGGTCGATTTCTCTGTTGGAACCGTTACAGGCGTCGAGACTCTCGCCGGTAGTGGCGGCGCCGACACCGTCACCATGACCGCCACTCAATGGGCCGGTTTCACCACCATCGATCTCGGCGGCGGCATCGACAACCTGAACGTGGTGGCAAGCGGCAACATTTCGGCCCTGACAACGCCAACCCTCTCCAGCGTCAACAACAGCAGCCTGACCGGCACATCGGGCACCGACACGGTGACCCTGACCGGCGCCCAGCTCGACGCCATCATCGCCGGCACCGGCACCATTAATCTCGGTAACGGCACCGGCGACACCATCAATCTCACCTCGACCTCGGCCGACCTCAACACTCTCGGCGCCACCGATGCCTCCATTCAGGGCGTCGAGGCGATCTCCGCATCGGGAGCGGCAGCCGGCGTAACCATCACCCTTACCAATCAGACCGAAGGCTTTACCATTACCGGCAGCGCCAATGCCGATACTCTGACCGGCGGTTCCGGCGCCGACACGTTTGTGCTCGCCAACGGCGATTTTGCCGCGGGCGAGTCGATCACCGGCAATGGCGGAACCGATATCGTCTCGGTTACCGGTACAGCCAATTTCTCCGCCGGAACTCTGGCGTCGGTTGAAACCCTGAACGGCTCGACGGGCGACGAAACGGTGACAATGACCGCGGCCCAGTTCGCCAACCTGACGTCGATCGACCTCGGCGGCGGCACCGACAGCGTTACTGTGACGGCATCCGGCACCCAGGACATGAGTGCTGCGGCTTCCCTGACGGTTTCCAATACCGAATCGTTGACCCTGCAGGGCTCGGCCGGCGCCGACACCGTCACTCTGACGGCGGCTCAGTGGGCGGCGTTCAACTCGATCGACCTGGCGGGCGGCATCGACACGCTCAACGTGGTGGCCAGCGGCAACATCTCGGCGCTGGCAACGCCGACGGTTTCCAATGTCGAGACCGGCAACCTCACCGGAACTGGCGGCACCGACACGGTGACACTCTCGGGCGCCCAGCTCGACGCCATCATTATCGGGTCCGGTACCATCAATCTCGGCGGCGGCACCGACACGATCAATCTCACATCGACCTCCGCCGACCTCAACACACTCGGCGCCACCGATGCCTCGATTCAGGGCGTCGAGGCGATTTCCGCATCGGGAGCGGCAGCCGGCGTAACCATCACGCTTTCCAATCAGACCGAAAGCTTCACCATCACCGGCAGCGCCAATGCCGACACCCTGACCGGCGGCAGCGGTGCCGATACGATCACCGGCGGCGCCGGTGCCGATACCATCAGCGCCGGCAGCGGCAACGACACCATCAACATCGCCAATGGCGATTTCGCCGCAGGCGAATCGATCGACGGCGGCGCCAATACCACAGTTGACAGCATCGTACTGACGACGAGCGGGGCGACCGTCGATTTCTCGGTCGGAACCGTCACCGGCGTCGAAACACTCACCGGTAGCGGTAGCGCCGACACCGTCACCATGACCGCTACTCAATGGGCCGGTTTTACCACCATCGACCTCGGCAGCGGCACCGACAACCTGAATGTGGTGGCCAGCGGCAACATTGCAGCCCTCGGTACGCCGACGCTAACTAGCGTCAATAACAGCAGCCTGACCGGCACATCGGGCACCGACACGGTGACCCTGACCGGCGGCCAGCTCGACGCCATCATCGCCGGCACCGGCACCATCAATCTCGGCGCCGGCACCGGCGACACCATCAATCTCACCTCGACCTCGGCCGACCTCAATACCCTTGGCGCCACCGATGCCTCCATTCAGGGCGTCGAGGCGATCTCCGCATCGGGAGCGGCAGCCGGCGTAACCATCACCCTTACCAATCAGACCGAAGGCTTCACCATCACTGGCAGCGCCCAGGCCGATACCATTACCGGCAGCAGCGGAACCGATACCATTACCGGTGGCGCCGGCGCCGATACGCTCTCGGGCGGCAACGGGGCCGACACCTTCATTGTCAACAACGGTGATTTCACCGGTGCGGAATCGATCGACGGCGGCGCGGCCACCGACATCCTGTCGATCGCCGGGACCAACAATTTCTCTACCGGCACACTCACCAACCTCGAAACCCTGAACGGTTCGGCCGGTGACGACACCGCAACCTTTACCGGAACCCAGTTCAACCAGTTCACCGCCGTCGACCTCGGCAGCGGCACCGATACGATCAATCTCACCTCCACTTCGACCGGCCTCAACGGCCTCAGCGACGCTAACCTGACCGGCGTGGAGAACATCTCCGCCGCCACCGCGGTGGCGGCCGTCACCATCAATCTCGCCAATCAGGCCGAAGGCTTCATCATTACCGGCAGCGCCCAAGCCGATACCCTGACCGGCGGCTCCGGCAACGACACCTTCGTCGTCGCCAGCGGCGCCTTCACTGGCGCCGAATCGATCACCGGCGGCGGCGGCACCGATACCGTGTCGGTGACCGGCACGGCCAATTTCACCACCGGTACGCTGGCCTCCGTCGAGAACCTGACCGGCTCGGGCGGCGCCGATACGGTAACCATGACCGCGGCGCAGTTTGCCGGCTTCTCCTCGATCGATCTCGACGGTGGCACGGACAGTTTGACTGTCACCGTTTCCGGTACCCAGGACCTGAGCTCCGCCAGCTCGCCCACCGTCGCCAACGTCGAATCGTCGATTCTGCAGGGCTCGGCGGGCGTCGACACGGTTACGCTGACCGGTGCGCAGGCTTCGGCCTTCACCCGGATCGACCTCGGCGCCAGCAGCGATACGCTGGTTCTCAAGTCCACCTCGACCGGGCTCAACGCCCTTTCCGACGCCAACCTGCTCAATGTCGAGACGATCTCCGCCGCCGGCGCGGCGGCGGGCGTCACCATCAGCCTTGCCAACCAGAGCGAGAACTTTACCGTTATCGGCAGCTCGCACAATGACACGCTCACCGGTGGGGGCGGCGCCGACACGATCACCGGCGGCGCCGGTGCCGACACGCTCGATGGCGGCGGCGGAGCCGACACCTTCAATCTCGCCGCCGGCGATTTCGCCGCGGGCGAATCGATCACCGGTGGTGCGGGCAGCGATGCCATCGTGCTGCAGGGAGCCGGCACCTATGACTTCACCGCTGGGACTCTGTCCGGTGTCGAGACCCTGGCCGGATCGAGCGGCGCTGACGTGGCAACCATGACCGCTGCGCAGTTCACCGGCTTCACCGCCATCGATCTTGGCGGTGCTAGCGACAGCCTGACCGTGACCGTCTCCGGCGCCCAGGACCTGAGTGCGGCAACCTTCCCGACCGTTTCCAACACCGAGTCCATCGTCCTGCAGGGTTCGGCTGGAGCCGATACGATAACCCTCAGTGGTGTCGAAGCCGACCTCTTCAGCAAGATCGACCTCGACGGCGACGCCGACACGCTGGTGCTGACTTCCACCTCCACCGGACTCAACGCCCTCTCCGACGCCAATCTGGTCAATGTCGAGACAATCTCCGCCGCCGGCGCGGCGGCGAGCGTTACCATCGATCTGACCAATCAGAGCGAAGGCCTCACCATTATTGGCAGCGCCCATGCCGACACGCTGACCGGCGGTTCGGGCGCCGATACTTTCAATCTCGCCACAGGTGATTTCGCCGCGGGCGAATCGATCGCCGGCGGCAGTGGCACCGACACCATTGCCCTGACTTCGGCCGGCGCTTCCTATGACCTTTCCGCCGGCACGGTGACGGGTGTCGAGAACATTCTCGGTGCCTCTGGCAATGAGACGTTGACGCTGACAGCGGCCCAATTCCTCTCCCTGTCGTCGATCGACATGGGGGCTGGAAGCAATGACAGCCTGGTCATCAAGGTTGACGGCGCGCTCGATCTCAGTGTCGCAACCCTGCCCACACTCACTGGCGTTGAGTCGATCACTCTCCAGGGCGCCGGCGCCGACGATACGGTGACCCTGACCGGTGCCCAGGCATCGATCTTCAGTCTGATCGAACTGGACGGCGGCAGCGACACGCTCAATCTGCTGTCGACCTCCACCGGCCTCAATGCCCTGGGTGACGGCAATCTTACCGGGGTCGAGGCGATTTCCGCGGCCGGAGCGGCGGCCGGAGTCACCATCAATCTGGCCAATCAGTCGGAAGGCTTCGCTCTCACCGGCAGTGTGCATGATGACGTTCTTTCGGGCGGTGCGGGGACCGATTCCATCGACGGTGGCGCCGGCAACGACCTGATCACCAGCAACGACAACACCGGGCCCGACACCATCGACGGCGGCGCCGACACCGACACCCTGGTTCTGTCTCGCAACAGCTCGGGCATTGGCCTCACCGTCGACATCAGCGCCGGCGGCGGCGGCACCGACATTGGCGACGGGACGACCATTGCCAACATCGAGGTGCTGAACTTCCACGGCGGCTCGGGTATCGACACGGTGACCGGCGGCAGCCTCGCCGATACCCTCAATGGCGGGGTCGGCGCCGATGTCATCAACGGCGGCGATGGCAACGATACCATCATCAGCGCCGACGGCGAGGGGCCAGATGCCATCGACGGCGGCAATGACACCGACACTCTGACACTTTCCCGCGACAGCTCGATTCTCGACCTCACGGTCGACATCAGCGCCGGCGGCGGCAGTGCCGACATCGGCGACGGCACGACGATCGCCAACATCGAGATTCTTAACTTCACCGGCGGCTCCGGCAACGACACGGTTACCGGTGGCAGCCTCGCCGACGTCCTGCATGGCGGCGCCGGCAACGACACCCTGGATGGTGGTGCCGGAGTCGACACACTGGACGGTGGCGCCGGCGACGACACGATTTACAGTCTTGACGGCCAGGGTCCGGACGCCATCGATGGAGGAATCGGAACCGACACCCTGAATCTGTCTCGCGACAGCTCGATTGCCGGCTTGACCGTTGACATTAGCGCCGGCGGCGGCGGCACCGGAATCGGCGACGGCACGACGATCGCCAACATCGAGATTCTTAACTTCACCGGCGGCTCCGGCAACGACACAGTGACCGGTGGCGTCCTCGACGACAATCTGTCCGGTGGCGCCGGCAACGACACCCTTAACGGCGGCGATGGCGCCGATGTGCTCGACGGCGGTTTCGGCACCGATACCCTCAACGGCGGAAACGGCGCCGACACCATCATCAGCTCCGACGGGCAGGGTCCAGATCTGATCGATGGCGGCGCCGGTAATGACAGCCTGTCGCTCCTGCGCAGCAGCGATGTGAGTGGTCTCACCGTCGACATCAGCGCCGGTGGCGGCGGCGCCGATATCGGCGACGGCACCACCATCTCGAGTGTCGAGCAGTTGGTTTTTGACGGCGGCTCGGGTGGTGACACGGTCACCGGCGGGGCCCTGGCCGACGTCATTGTCGGCAACGGCGGCAGCGACATTCTGAATGGCGGCGGCGGGGCCGACTTCATGCATGGCGGAGCCGGCAACGACACGATCTACAGTCTCGACGGCCAGGGTCCCGACGTGATCGACGGTGGCGACGATACCGACACCCTGCACCTGGCGCGCGATTCCTCCGGCATCGATCTCATCGTCGACATTAGCGCCGGTGGCGGCGGCGCCGATATCGGCGACGGCACCAGCATCGCCAACGTCGAAATATTGGATTTCACCGGCGGTTCCGGCAACGACACGGTCACCGGCGGCGCTGGCAGCGATACGATCACCGGCGGCGGCGGCGGCGATACGATGACCGGTGGCGCCGGTGCCGATACGCTCGATGGCGGCGCGGGCACCGACACGGCCACCTATGGCGGCGCCTGGAAGGACTACACCATCGCCGACAATGGCGACGGCTCGCTGACCGTTGCCGATAACCGGGTCGGGTCTCCCGATGGCACCGACACGGTGCGGAATATCGAGAACTTCCAGTTTTCCGACGGCACTTTTTCGGCAGCCTCCATTCTCAACGATGCCCCGACCGACATTGCGATTTCGGCAAGTGCCGTCAACGAAAACGCCATCAACGGCACGGTGGTGGGTACTCTTTCGGCAACCGACGCCGATGCGGCGCTGGGCGATACGGCGAGCTTCACCCTGATCGATAACGCCGGTGGCCGCTTCGTTATTTCCGGAACCGACATTGTGGTGGCCGACGGCACGCTCCTCGACCACGAGAGCAGTGTCTCGCACAACATCACCGTGCGCGTGACCGATGCCCATGGCGCGACCTACGACGAAGTCCTGACCATTGATGTGACCGACGTCAACGACCTGGCCCCGGTGATCACCTCGGGCGGCACGGCGAGCGCCCCGGAGAACGTCGCCACCACCACCGCCGTCTATACCGCCACCGCCACCGATGCCGACCTGCTCGGCCCGGTCTCCTGGTCGCTGTCGGGCGGCGCCGACGATGCGCTGTTCG
>JACPNZ010000050.1 GCA_016185245.1 Hyphomicrobiales bacterium
AGCGGTCCCTGGTTAGGAAAGCGTCCGTCGCTCTCCACTTCAGGCCCCGCATCTTCTTCCCCGGTCTTCGACGGCTCGCGAACCGCCCCTCCATGGGAAGGAGACAGGATCGAATATACATCATAGGAAAACAGTGTCAAGAGAGTTCGCACGATTTCTGAAATATTTTCCTGACGGCCGCCGACCGGCCCTCATCCGGCGCATGCGCGCCACCTTCTCCCATGTTCCGCACCGGAGAAGGCACTGGACGACTGGACGACTGGGCGGATGAGGGTGGGGCGAGGCGATGCCGATTGGGGGCTCACTTTCCTCTTCTCCCTTGGGTGAAGCAGGGGCTCGCGCCGGAGGCGGGGGAAGATGAGGGGGTCGGAGCGAGGCGATCGGCGTCCGATCCCTTCATTCTCCCTCGAGGAGAGGTGTAGCCCATGGGCCGCGGCTAGTGCCGGGGCGAGGGGGCTTGGCGTGGTGATTCAATTTCAATCGGTGAGCCCTAAGCTTTCGTCGCTGCGATGAGGAACTCGCGGTTGCCGTCGCCGCCGGCGATGGGCGAGGGGGCAAGTCCCAGCACGGTCCAGTCCGAGGCTTCGAGAAACGCCGCAACCTCGCGGCAGACCCTGTCGTGAATGGCGGGATCGCTGACGATGCCGCCTTTGCCAAGGACCTCGCGGCCCGCTTCGAACTGCGGCTTGATGAGGGCCACGAGGTGTGCACCGGCCCGGGCGAGAGCAAGCGCCGGGGGCAGCGCCAGCTTGAGCGAGATGAAGCTCACATCACAGACAACAAGATCGACGGGCCGGGAGAGATGCATGGCCGCAAGATCGCGGGCGTTGAGGCCTTCGATGCTGGTTACCCTCGGGTTGGCGGCAATTTCGGCGGCAAGCTGGCCGTGGCCCACGTCAATCGCCGTCACCTGGGCTGCACCCCGCTCCAGCAGCACCTGGGTGAAGCCGCCGGTCGAAGCGCCAAGGTCAAGACAGGAGCGGCTGGCGACGGCTATTCCGAAGTGATCGAGGCCATGAATGAGCTTGAGGGCGGCGCGCGACACATAGGGGCTGGCCGCATCGTCGGCTTCGATCCCGGCGTCCGCCGCCAGCAGCCGGGCGGGCCTGGTCTCGACCGCCCCTGCCACTTTGATGGCGCCGCGCCGCACTGCATCCCGGGCCCGGGCCCGTGAAGCATAGAGTCCGCGGATGACCAGCAACTCGTCGAGGCGGAGCCTATCCGGCATCCAGGGGTTCGGTGCCGGCAGGTGTCCCGTCGGCCTTCAGCGTGATCTTTTCGATCCGCGCCTCGGCGTCCTTGAGGAGGGCTTCGCAGTGCTTGCGCAGCGCCTCGCCGCGCTCATAGATGGTAATCGACTGTTCGAGATCGACCTTGCCGGATTCCAGCCGGTTGACGATCTCCTCGAGCTGGGCCAGGGCCTTCTCGAAGGGGAGGCTGGCGATATCCTTGGTTTCGGCGGCCATCAGATGTCGTCTCCCGCGTCGTCGTCCCCGAGCTCGGCATTGCCGCGCATCAGCGCCTGCACATGGATGCCGGCCGAGGCGGCCAGCGCCTGCAGATCATAGCCGCCTTCGAGAATCGACACAATTCGCCCGCCGCAGTGGATTTCGGCAGCCTCCATGAGCGCCAGCGTCACCCAGGCGAAATCGGCTTCGCGCAATTGCAGACTGCCCAAGGGATCGCGGGCGTGGGCGTCGAAGCCAGCCGAGACGATGAGGAAATCGGGGGCGAAGGCATCGAGGGCCGGAAGGATCGCCGAGGCCCAGGCCTGGCGAAACTCGGTACTGCCGTCGCCCGCCCGCAAGGGGACATTGACGATGTTGCCGACGCCCGTCTCGCGCACCGAGCCGGTACCGGGATAGAGCGGCATCTGGTGGGAGGAGCCATAGAACAGGTCGGGGTCGGACCAGAATATGTCCTGGGTGCCATTGCCGTGGTGCACATCGAAATCGACCACCGCCACCCGCTCGGCCCCGTGCCGGGCCCGGGCGTAGTGGGCGGCGATTGCCGCCTGGTTGAACAGGCAGAAGCCCATGGCGCGCCTTGCCTCGGCGTGGTGTCCGGGGGGTCTCAAGGCGCAGAAGGCATTGTCGGCGCCGCCGCCCATGACCAGATCGACGGCGGCGGTGGCCGCCCCCACGCAGCGCAGTGCCGCTTCCAGGCTGCCGGGAGACATGACCGTGTCGGGATCGAGATATTCGAAGCCCTCGTCTGGGGCCATGGCGCGGATGCGCTCCAGGTGCTCGGGCGCATGGGCGCGCAGGATATCCTCGTCGCGTCCGAGCGGCGCCTCGCGGCGCAGGATCCCGTCGAACAAGTTGGACTCGAGGATGCGGGTAACGGCCCTGATCCGGTCGACCCGCTCGGGGTGGCCCTCGGGTGTGACGTGGGAAAGCGAGGCGGGATGGGTGAAGAGTGCCGTAACCATGTCCGGCTTGTAGCTGGAGGCGCGGCGGACTGCTATAGACGGCGCCAACATGCCTGTCGTGAATGACATTGCCGGCGCGGTCGAGGCGCTGGAGCGGGGAGACCTCGTCGCCTTTCCCACCGAGACCGTCTATGGCCTCGGTGCCGACGCCGGCAACGACAGGGCGGTGGCCCGGGTCTATGGGGCGAAGGGCAGGCCTGCCTTCAACCCGCTGATCGTCCATGTGGCGTCGGCCGATCAGGCCTTCGGATTGGGCGAGTTTCCCAAAGCCGCACGGCAACTGGCGCTGGCCTTCTGGCCCGGGCCCCTGACCATCGTGGTCAACCGCAGGGTCGATTGCCCGGTTTCGCTGCTCGCCTCGGCCGGTCTCTCCTCGCTCGCCCTCCGGGTTCCCAATCACCCGGTGGCACTGGACCTGCTCAAGGCCTTCGGCCGCCCCATGGTGGGGCCCAGCGCCAATCCCTCCGGCCGGGTCAGTCCGACCACGGCAGAGCACGTGCGCAAGCATCTGGGCAACAAGGTCGCCGTCATCCTCGACGGCGGGCGTTGCCGGGTGGGGGTGGAATCGACCGTGGTGAGTTTTCTGGACGACCACCCCAAGCTCTTGCGCCATGGCGGCCTGCCGCGGGCCGACATCGAGAGGCTGCTGGGTGCTGCGCTCACAATCGAGACCCGCGCATCCCGACCCCATGCCCCAGGCCAGATCGACAGCCATTATGCGCCGCGCGCCGAGCTGCGTCTCAATGCCGATGGCCCGCGGCCCGGCGAGGCCTATCTTGGTTTCGGGCCGTTCCACACCCATGGCGCCTGTTCGCTGTCGCCGGCCGGCGACCTGGTCGAGGCCGCCGCCAATTTGTTTCGGCTCTTGCACGACATCGACGCCACCGGGGTTGCAGCGATTGCGGTTGCCCCCATACCTCACCACGGGCTGGGCGAGGCGATCAACGACCGGCTGACGCGGGCTGCGGCACCGAGGCCCGCGCCATGACCGTCAGACCCAGCCAGACGACGCTCGACCGCCTTGCCGCCGTGGTGGGCGAGGCTTATGCGATTCGCGATCCAGCCGCGATGGACGGATATCTGCGCGAATGGCGCGACCTGTGGCATGGCACGTCGCCCATGGTGCTGCGGCCGGCCAATACCGGTGAAGTGTCGCGCCTTCTCGCCATCGCCGACGAGACGCTGACGGCGATCGTGCCCCAGTCCGGCAACACCGGCCTGGTTGGCGGCCAGGTTCCTCATCCCGGCAATACCGAGGTGCTGCTGTCGCTCGACCGGATGACCCGCATCGTTGACGTAGATGCGGCCGACAACACCATGATTGTGGAAGCCGGCGCCACCCTCAAGTCGGTGCAGGATGCAGCGGAAGCCGCGGCAAGGCTCTTTCCCCTGAGTCTCGCCTCGGAAGGCTCCTGCCGCATCGGCGGCAATCTTTCCAGCAATGCCGGCGGCGTCAATATGCTGGCCTACGGCAACGCCCGCGACCTGTGTCTGGGGATCGAGGTGGTGCTGGCGGGCGGCCGGGTGTGGGACGGCATGAAGCGCCTGCGCAAGGACAATTCCGGCTACGACCTGAAGAACCTGTTCATTGGCGCCGAGGGGACGCTTGGCGTCATCACCGGTGCCGTGCTCAAGCTTTCCCCCAGGCCCGAGCGCTATGAGACCGGCTTCATCGCCGTGCCCAGGCCCCAGGCAGCGGTCGAACTTTTGGCCCTGGCGCGGGGGCTGAGCGGCAACCGGGTCGTGGCCTTCGAACTCATTCCCCGCCTCGGCGTGGAGTTCACCGTCCGCCACATGGGCGCCCGCGATCCTTTGCCGGCACCTTCGCCTTGGTACATTCTGGCCGAGTTGGCCGATGCGCCCGAGGGAACCTTCACGGAAATTCTCGGGCTGGCGTTGGAGCGCGGGATTGCCACCGATGCCGTCGTCGCCCAGTCGGGGAGCCAGCGCGAGGCGCTCTGGGCCCTGCGCGAGAAGCTGTCGGAGTCGCAGAAATTCGAGGGCGGCTCGATCAAGCACGACATCGCCGTGCCGGTCTCCAAGGTGCCGCAGTTCCTGGCCGAGACCGAAGCGGCACTCAAGCACTTCATGGCGGGTCTGCGCATCGTCGCCTTCGGGCACTTGGGCGACGGCAACATCCACTACAATGTGTCGCAGCCCATCGGCATGGAGAAGCAGGCCTATCTCGCCGGCTGGGACGCGATGAATGCCGTGGTCTTCGATGTGGTGCTGCGCCTTGGTGGGTCGATCAGCGCCGAACACGGCATCGGGCAGTTGAAGCGGGCCCACATGCCGCGCATCAAACAGGCGGTGGAACTGGAGATGATGAAGGGCGTGAAACGCCTGCTCGATCCCAAGGGCATCATGAACCCCGGCAAGGTATTACCCGATTGACCGCCTTCCGCGACATCGAAAATCGAGATGTGCCGGGTGTGGTGGCCCTGTGGCGGACTTGCGGCCTCACCAGGCCGTGGAACGATCCCGTGCAGGACATTGCCTTTGCGCGGGGCGGACCCGCTTCCACCGTGCTGGTGACGGAGGTCGGTGGCGAGATCGCTGCAACCATCATGGTGGGCCACGACGGCCACCGCGGCATGCTCTATTACTTGGCGGTCGATCCGGCAAGACAGCGCCGCGGCCTCGGCCGCGCGGCGGTGCGTGCCGCCGAAGCCTGGCTGGCCTCGCGGGGCGTGTGGAAGGTCAATCTTCTGGTGCGGCCTGAGAACGCCGCCGTAATGGCCTTCTACGAACGGCTCGGCTACGAGGTGAACCCGGTCATGTGCATGGCGCGAAGGATCGCGGGCGACGATCAGCCGGCGAGCTCGTAGACGCCGTCGCTGACGCGGATTTTTCCCTCGTCCACGAGCTTTTCGAGATGGGCCCGGACCGACAGCGCCGCAGCACCATGAAGGCGGGGATCGATATCGGCATAGAGTCGCGACACGATTTCGGGAATGCTGCGCAGGCCGCCGCCGAGACAGGCGAGGATGGCCGCCTCGCGGGCCAGGCGGTGGGCAATGAGCGAGCGCACGTAGGGCAGGGGATCGCGCCGCTCCGGACCATGGGCCGGCAGGTAGACGCGGTCGTCGCGATGGAACAGCAGGTCGAGTGATTGCATATAGCGCGCCATGTCGCCGTCGGGGGGTGCCACGACGCTGGTCGACCACGACATCACATGATCGCCGGTGAACAGCGCCCGCTCCTCCTTCAGCGCAAAGCACATGTGGTTCGACATGTGGCCAGGGGTGAACAGGGCTTCGAGGCTCCAGCCGGGGCCGGTTACCACGTCGCCATGAGCGAGGCGAAGATCGGGCGTGAAGGCGTGGTCGACGCCGGCGTCGAACCTTGCATGGGTTCCGCCAGTTTGGGCCACCGGGCCTTCCGCCAGTGTTTTCGCCCCCGTCGCCGCAGCAAGTTTTCCGGCGAGCGCCGAATGGTCGGCATGGGAGTGGGTGACCAGGATATGGCTCACGGTCTCGCCGCCAAGGGCCACGAGCAGGGCTTCGAGATGGGCGGCATCGTCGGGGCCGGGATCGATCACCGCCACCGTTTTCCGCCCGACGATGAAGGTCGAGGTGCCGGTGAAGGTGAAAGGGCCGGCGTTGCCGCACAGGACCCGCCGGACTAGCGGCGAGACCTGTTCGGTCTTGCCCGGCTTCGCTTCGAAACGGCGGTCGAAGTCAGGTGCGATCATGGCCGGTTGTCAGAGTGCCGTATGCCATCTATACCTTTTGGCCGACATTCTTAGCATGGAGGATTGGGAACCGATGACCACAAATGCAAATCTCCTGGCAAGCCGCCTGTGGCCGGAAACCGGCAGTTCGGGGCTCGCCCGGCAGGCGGTCTTGGCGGTGCTGGGCTCGATCTTTGTAGCCCTCGCCGCCCAGGTGAGCGTGCCGATGATCCCGGTGCCGATGACCTTGCAGACACTCGCCGTGCTGGCGGTGGGCGGCGCCTATGGCATACGCCTGGGGGCTGCAACGCTCGCACTCTATGCCATCGAAGGGGCCGTTGGCTTGCCGGTCTTCGCCAATTTCTCCGGCGGCTATTCGGTGATCCTCGGACCGACCGGCGGCTATATCGTGGGCTTCATTCTGGCCGCAGCACTGGTTGGCTATCTGGTGGAGAAGGGCTGGGGCATCAACGGGGTGAAACTCACGACCGCCATGCTGCTGGGGGCTGCCGTCCTCTACGTGCCGGGGCTCCTGTGGCTGGCGAAGTTCACCGGCATGGGCCAGGTATTGCAGTTCGGTCTCATTCCCTTCATTCCCGGCGACATCGTCAAGGCGGTGCTGGCCGCGGTTGCCTTCCCGGCCGCCCATTCGCTCTTGGACAAGAAGTAAGGACAACTGCGACCGGGCCCGCCGCCGCTTGCATAGTCCGATTGGCGCCGGTATAAGCGCCGCCGAACTGATGACGGAGTGTAGCGCAGTCTGGTAGCGCACCTGCTTCGGGAGCAGGGGGTCGGAGGTTCGAATCCTCTCACTCCGACCATCCCTTCGGGGACCGCTATCATGCGAGCCCACTGCTGGGGCGTAGCCAAGCGGTAAGGCAGCGGATTTTGATTCCGCCATTCGGAGGTTCGATCCCTCCCGCCCCAGCCAATCCCTTCCATTGAAGTGATTGGTATTTCCGCTCCTGCTCATTCGATTGTCCTTTCCGGTTTGATACTTTTTTTAGATAGTTTGACAACTCTTGTGCGCCGTCTGTTCACTTCGGCTTCGCGATTCGTGACAACTGCCATGAGCTTCCGGGTGCGGTCTGCCCGACGTGAGTAGTGGCGGGCCATCTCGATAGTCTTCTGGCCCAGAATGTCCGCATAACTATGTCGCGCCCACGTATCGATGAGAGAGCAGCAGTTATGCGTCATTCCACCATCTTTGAGTGGGTGTCGTCATGCATGTAGCTGGGCAGCGTCATAGGCCGCGAGCAAAAATGGCCCCACAATTGCTTGCGGGGCCATATCGGCGAGGTGCTCGCAGAACGGGCCGCTCCGGGGGGGGTGGGGGGGAAGTGGAGGGTCGCGTCCTTAGCAGGGGGAATGAAGCCCCTCACTGTTGCTATCCTGGGCGGCAATGCCCATGAATACTGTATCCGATTGCACAGCCGGTGCTGAAAGAATGGGGTCTAGTTTATTCATTGCCGATTCGTGCATCATCTGGGCCGCGGCAGCTGAGAGACATGATTTGCACTCCCGCTCGAACATTGGGAGAGTTTCATGTACCAGTCCTCAATTTCACTGATTCAAGATCGCGTCGGAGAAGAGCTGACATCGGGTTGCGTGGTTGACGTCTACCGCCTGGCATCAGCAGTCCGTGCCGACTGTCCTGAACTTACTCACAAAGATGTGGTGAAGGCGATCGAATGGGATAGAAGGCTGGCGTATCAGTCTCCCCGCAATGCCCATGCTGGCCTAGACCGATAACTGCTTCCCCGCCCAGACCAGCTACCCGGCACAGGGTGGCCCCGCCGTGTAGCCTCTAACTCGCGGGCGCAGTCAAATAAACATGGAACAAGGCCGATGGGTTCCCCATATCGGACGCATAGACTCGTAGGGCCAGAGCTATTGGTTCGGGTTGATGCCGTCCCCGCACCTCGCGTTCGGGATATAAACGCAAGGAGAATCCCCAATGAAGTCTACCATGACGCGCTCAGCGCTGGTCATCGGCGCGCTTGTGCTCTCGGCTGCTGCTGCTCAAGCTGCTACGGCGCCGGCGGTATGTGGCACATCGTAACGCCGACTTATTGACTTATGAAAACCGCAGCCGGGAATAATCGGTTCCCGGCTGCAACCAACCATACTTGCCGGACACGATTGGTACCAGTCACGACACTCTGTGGCCCGACCTCGCGCTGCCGGTAAACACCAAAGGGAGAGAAACATGCGTCTGGTCGCGTTTATCGGTGCAATGGTCGCGGGTTTGGGGCTCCTTGGCACGGTAGGATATGCTGGCGGCGCCGGTCTCGACGGGAGGTCGATCAAGCAGCTGTTTCCCGGCTACTTCGAAGCCCAAGTGCAAGGCTATCGGGTGGAATTCACTGGCTCCGGCAATGGCACCCTGCAGGGCATTGCCTATGGACGCCAGGATCAGGGCCGCTGGTTTGTGAAGGGCAACAGTCTTTGCGTCTCCTGGAAGCAGTGGACCAAGGGTCAGGCGAAATGCGGTTTGATCTCCCAGCAGGGCGGCTGGTTTGTGGCGAGCGCCGGGGGCAAAGAGGTGTTGAAGTTTCGCCGGTCGATGCTGGCTCAGCAATAGTAGCCGCGTGAAGCGATCGGTTTTGTCCTCATCGCCTCCGGACAGCCTTGGATCTGGCACATTCGCGGCCCCGGTGTCGGACGGCCATAGATAAAACCGTCGCGCAATCCGGCAATTGAGGATCGGGGCTTCTGGCAGAGCTACACCACTGCCGGGGACACGATCCGGCGGATTCTAAAATCCGTGCAGAAACAATCAGATCGGCCGGCGCCGCTTCGCATCCATCTCGGTTTTCTATTTCTTCTTGCCCGCCGAAGAGCCTGCCGTAGGCTTCGGCTGCATCACTCCAAATGAAGTAGCTGTGATTATCGGCTTGGCTTTTTGCTGCTTCGGCTTCTTCGCTTCACGATTGCTTCTTTGGTGACCTTTAGACATACGAATTCTCCTCTGCCTGGATTTGCGCTAATTGATATTCTGCAAGGATGAACCGAGCCATTCAGCTGTCGAAACAGCGGCCCGTCATGCAGGGCCAGGCAAAAGCGCGGTTTGCCCGACTATCGGATCGGTCTGGTTTTTGCCGATGATCGTGATGTTGGCGGCCGCCGAAAGTCCAGCCGGAGTCAAGTTGTAACTGGGTCTGACAAAGCCGCCAGCGGAGAGGAAGATCATCGTCAGGGCGAAGGTGGCCAGTAATCTCATCGATACTCTCCTTTCAAGAGAGCGCTTTCCAGCCGGCGCCAATGGCGACGGCACACAGATACGCTCGATCGGAATGGGGTACGGTCGGACTTGACATCGAGGACCGATGCGCGCTGCCGCTTATGGTCCCAGCCCGGCGGGCCGAAAACTACGCCGCTGCGACCGGCGCCGAACACTCAGGTGCAGGGGCAACGTTATCATTGCCGTCCCAGCGCGGCTTGCAATCGGCGGATTTCGGTACCAGGCGGAGTTTTGCGACCTTCGGAACTGCAAGCAATATACCCATCGCGGTTTCCATTGAGTCCGACGCTGCCCTGGCCCGAGCGGACCAAAGATCGTGCACAAAGATAGCGCAACCGTTCACGGAACCGGACACCCCGATCTGCCGTCGCGCCACTTCGAGAATGCCATGAACCGAGTTTGGCTCATATGGGAACGAATGCTGGCTTTACAAGGCGATTTTTTAGCCGACTGTCAACACCGCGCTATGCGAAGTCCGTGTGTGTCAAGGTATAGGATCCTTCGCGCCGCCTGCCATAGACCATCTCGGCGACCTTGCAGATGCGGTCCCGATGACGATCGAAAGCCTCAAGCAGACCCGACTCGCCGGCCAGCGCGCTCCCAGCCAAGCGCCGGATTACATCCTCTTCCACGAAGAATGGCCGTTCGAGGGCACCGTCATAGCCCGAAAAACGGACACAATGTCTGGTTGCATCATATCTGCGGCTGGGATTGGGAAACTCGATGGTCATGCCAAACTATGACACATTCGCGGCCATGGTGCAGCAAAACCGGACACTGGTCCCAGTTGCAGAACTCACCGCTCCTTAAGCGTGTCTTTGATGCCACCGACGACATTCCGAATTTTGCCTTCAGCAATCTCCGCCTTGCCCTCCGATTGCAGCTTGGCATCGCCGATTGCCCTTCCCAGCGCCTGCTTCACTGCGCCCTTCACCTGCTTCGCCGAACCGGAGACCCGATTCTTATCCATGACAGTATTCTCCTAGGCGTTGTCGATATTGTTGATCCCGGAGGCGAAACACGGTAAAATTCAGCAAATCGTTTCGCGGCCGAGGTTGGTTAAAGTATGGTGGAACAGCCTGCTGCGGTCTGGTCAAAATCGCTCATAGCCGGGCATTCGGGGCGGTCAATTTTCTGCCGTGCCGCTATGCAATTATCCCGACTCCGAAAGGCCACGTCATGGTTATGCTACCCGAGGCCAGATTTGATCCCATAGCCTTTCTCGCCAAGGTTGGCGAGGGCCGGAGCATCACCAAGTACGGCAAGGACCAGACTGTGTTCTTCCAGGGAGAGGCGGCGGATGCGGTATTCTACGTCCAGCGCGGCAAGGTCAAGATCACGGTCGTTTCGGAACAAGGCAAAGAGGCCGTGGTGGCAATTCTGGATGACGCCAAATTCTTCGGCGAGGGGTGCCTCGCCGGGCAGGCACAACGTATCTCCAGCGCCGCCACAATGGCAGCCTCCGTCATCGTGAGGATTGAGAAAGCGGCAATTGTGCGGGTGATCCACGAGGAACCGACATTTTCCGAGATGTTCATCGCTCACCTCCTCAGCCGTGCCATACGCATCGAGTCGGACCTCGTCGATCAGTTGTTCAATTCAAGCGAGAAACGGCTGGCGCGGCTGCTCCTGTTGTTGGCCAACTTCGGCAAGGACGGAAAAACCGAGCCGATAATCGCCAAGATCAGCCAGGAGACACTTGCGGAAATGATTGGAACAACGAGGTCGCGCGTAAGCTTCTTCATGAATAAATTTCAAATTTCGCAAGTTGGGTTTCATCGACTACGACGACCACATCGTTGTCCACAGCTCATTGCTGAATGTGGTGCTGCACGATCAGTCGTACATCGAGTCAGCAAAGCAGGAAGCCGAGACGCTGTCGGACGATCGTGCCGAGTAGCTTCCCGATGAGTGCTGTGGCGATTGCCGAATTGCCGAACTGGTCGCCGGTGTGGGCGCCGCCCGTAGCCAACCGATACGGCTTACAAGGTGGTTTTCGGCATGAAGGCAGAAACGGCTCGTTCACCGAGCTTTGCGGATCAGATGCGCCCAAGCAACATGAGAATGACAACGACGATCAGGATGGTGCCAAGCACGCCTACGCCACTATGACCGAAGCCATAGCCGTAGCCGCCGAAACGGCCGCTGAAGCCACCGAGAAGGAAGATGATGAGGATGATAACCAGAATTACGCTGAGTGACATGACTGCCGTCCTTTTCCGACGTGCAAATGTGATTGTCCCCGGTCACCCCTAGTGAAGCCGATCGGTGCGAGAACTATCGCGCCTGCGGCAGCACCTATCAGTGCCGGTTTCAAATTCGATTGCGTGTCGCCTTTCAAAGCAGGCGGGAACGCTATTTGCCCGGGATTCGGCGAAAACTTACGGCATCCATAGGGGACGCGCTGAGCAAAACTGCTCATCACGACACCGAATTACGCCGATCGACCGCTTAACGGGCGTAATTATTCCAGCGAGCCCTCTACCATTTTCCCGTTTCAATGCCATATAGAGGCGGGCCGCGCCGCACTCGCCTTTGCAGCAGGCTGGTTCATCGCTGCAGTATCACTCTCTCCGTTTCAAGCGGTGCGCCGTCCCAAAAATCTTCAGGCGGCCAAGCCGCGCCGGAAAGGTACCAATGTGGGCGCTCTTTCGCCGTATTTTCCCGCGCACCCCTACCCCATCTCCGTGGGACAATCAGGAACCTGTGCGCGAAGAGTTGTTCAGCATCGAGCGGCTCGAAGAGCATGCCCGCAGTCTTGCCGTGGCGCAGACGGTCGAGCCGAAATCGCTCAAGGGCCGGCAACTGGCAGGACGCCTCGCCGACAACGGCGAGGTCCTACTCGGTGCATTTCGCAGTACGGTTGCCGCGATCGACGAAGGACGCAGCATTACTCCGGCGGCCGAGTGGCTGGTCGACAACTATCACCTGATCGAGAAGCAGATCCGCGAGATCCAGTCGGACTTGCCATCGGGCTACTATCGCCAGCTACCAAAACTTTCCGCTGGTCCTTTCGCGGGATATCCGCGGGTGTTCGGCATCGCATGGGGCTTCGTTGCCCATACCGACAGCCGATTCGATTCCGCCGTGCTGTTGCGTTACCTCCGGGCTTATCAGGAGGTACAGCCACTCACCATTGGCGAATTGTGGGCGATATCGATCACGCTGCGGATTGTGCTGATCGAGAATTTGCGACGGCTGGCCCAACAGATCGTGCAGGGCCGCGCCGCCCGGCAAATGGCAGATCGTCTCGCGGATCGCCTGTTGGGCACCAGTGGGCAGGTCGCCGTGCGTTTCGAGCATGCGCTAGATGAGTTTCAGAGCGGAGCATTGCCGGAAGCATTCGCGGTCCAGCTCGTGCACCGGCTTCGCGACCAGGACCCGGGGATCACCCCCGCTTTGAATTGGCTCGACCGGCGCCTCGCGGCGCAGGAGACGACGGCCGACAAGGTTGTGCGCGACGTGCACGGGAGGCAAGGTGCTTCCAACGTTTCGGTTCGCAATATCATCACCAGCCTTCGCCTCATTTCCGATGTCGACTGGAAGGATCTCTTTGAAGCCAGCAGTCTTGTCGATGAAGCCCTCGGCGAAGGCAGTCGCTTCAAGGACATGGATTTTCCGACCCGCAATCTCTATCGCGGCGCCATTGAACAGTTGGCGCGGGGGTCGGAGCAAAGCGAAATGGAAATCGCGCGCGCTGCGATCCAGGCCGTCAAGAACGGCCAGCAAGTGGAACCCGCGTCGAATGACGAGCGCTTGGCCGACCCGGGATATTATCTCCTCGCCGGAGGTCGCGATCGATTCGCGGCAAGGATTGGCTATCGCCGGCCGGTGCGAGCCTGGCTGGCACGGTTCAACCGCGTCGCCGGCATCAGCGGATATGCGTCCGCCATTGGGCTTGCCACCGCGCTTCTTCTTGCGGTTCCTCTTATGGTTCTCGCGCAATTCGGCGTCGGTTGGACTGCCTTGAGCCTCCTCGGCATTTTGGGCTTGATCCCGGCAATCGATGCGGCTGTGGCACTGATCAATCGCGCCGTGAGCCTCGGCTTCCAGCCGAATCTGCTGCCGGCGCTGGAGTTGCGCAACGGCATCCCAGATCATCTGCGGACGCTGGTTGCCGTGCCAACGATGCTCACCAGTGCCGCGGCCATAGAGGAGCAGGTCGAGCGGCTCGAGATCCATCATCTCGCCAGTCCGGGCGACAATCTGCATTTCGCGTTGCTCTCGGACTGGACCGATGCGGTGGCGGAACATGCCGCGGACGACGACGCGCTCCTCTCTGTGGCGGCGGAGGGCATTGCCCGGCTCAACCAGCGCTATGGCCGGGCGCGCGGAGGTTACCGGTTCCTGTTGTTGCATCGCCGGAGAGTCTGGGCCGAAAGCGAAGCGCGCTGGATCGGTTGGGAGCGCAAGCGCGGCAAGCTCCATGAACTAAACCGCCTGTTGCGTGGCGCAACCGACACAAGTTTCATCGATGTCAACCGGGCACCACCGCAACCGCCCGCCAACATCCGCTATGTCGTGACGCTCGATGCCGATACGCGGCTGCCGCGCGACACGATTCTCCGGCTTATTGGAAAAATGGCGCACCCTTTGAACCGTCCGCGCTTCGATGCGACCGCGGGTCGGGTGGTGGACGGCTACGCCGTGTTACAGCCGCGGGTAACGCCGTCCCTGCCTGTAGGCCGCGAAGGCTCACTGTTTCAGCGTATCTTCTCAAGTCTGAGCGGCATCGATCCCTATGCGTCGGCGGTGTCCGACGTCTACCAGGACATGTTTGGCGAAGGCTCTTATGCTGGCAAGGGCATTTACGACGTCGACGTCTTCGAGGCCTCTCTGGCGGGCCGCGTGCCACAGTCGACGCTGCTGAGCCACGATCTCTTCGAGGGCGTGTTCGCCAGAGCCGGCCTCGCTTCCGATGTCGAAGTCGTCGAGGAGTACCCCGCGCGCTATGACGTGGGCGCGATGCGCCACCACCGCTGGGCGCGCGGTGACTGGCAGCTCTTGCCATGGATCCTGGGACGCATTGCGTCGCCCGTCGGAGCAACCCCGGCCTTCGGCGCGATACCGGCTATCGGGCGCTGGAAGATGCTCGACAATCTGCGCCGCACCCTATCGGCGCCCTTTGCCATTCTCGCCTTGCTCGCCGGGTGGGCGATGCCGCTTGAAGCCGCTCTCGTTTGGACCATCTTTGTTGTCTCGACGATTGTGCTGCCGACGATGATCCCCGTCGTTGCCGCGGTTCCGCCGCGCCGTGCAGGCGTCACCGCCGCCAGCCATATGCGCGCATTGGGCGGTGATTTCCGCCTCGCCCTCACCCTGTCGATGCTCGTCATCGCCTTTCTCGCACACCAGGCCTGGCTGATGGGCGATGCGATCGTACGCACCATGCATCGCCTCTTGGTCACCCGCCGCCTGATGCTCGAATGGGTTCCCGCCGCGCAGGCTGCGACGGGCCGCAGTCTCGATATTCCGAGCTTCTACCGCCGGATGGCGGGAGCGCTGGTCATCGCGGCCGCAGCAATTCTTGTCGCATTGGTTTCGCGCCACGGAACATGGCTTTTGGCCGCGCCGTTCGCAGCGCTCTGGTTCGCCTCGCCCGCCGTAGCCTTGCTGATCAGCTTGCCGCCGCGTCTGGCGGGACAGGTCGCGGTGGGTGAAGCGGACGCGCGTGCGTTGCGGCTTACGGCGCGTCGCACTTGGCGATTCTTCGAAAGCTTCGTGACCCCCGCCGACAACATGCTGCCACCCGATAATTTCCAGGAAGATCCGGTACCAGTGCTGGCGCACCGGACCTCGCCGACCAATCTCGGGCTCTATCTCCTGTCGGTCGCAAGCGCCCGCGATTTCGGATGGATCGGCACCGGCGACGCCGTCGCGCGGCTGGAAGCGACATTCGCAACGATGAACGGCCTCGAGCGCTTCCGGGGCCATTTCTACAACTGGTACGACACGCGCGATCGGCGCCCGCTTGATCCGCGTTACGTTTCCGCCGTCGACAGCGGCAATCTGGCGGGGCACCTCATTGCCCTCGCCAATACCTGCCGCGAATGGCGTGGTTCGTCACCCGCTGTTCAACCGCGCCTCGACGGGCTGGCCGACGCCATCGATCTCGCGCGCGCGGAAGCGGCCCTCCTGCGCGATGGGCCACGTACCCAGACGGTGACATGGCACCAGCTCGACAGTGCGCTTGCCGCACTCGCCTCGGATGCGCGGCAGCCGACAGCGGATCCGGGTGGCTTCGCGCAGCATCTGGCCGCAGTTTCCAACCAAGCCAATGTCATGGCCGACATCGCCCTCGCGCTGGCGACCGAAAGAGGCGGCGGCACCGGCACGGATTTGCTTTACTGGGTGCACGCGCTTACCGCATCGATTGACGGGCATCGCCGCGATTTCGCGCTTGGCGCGGACGAAACGGTGGCCTTGGACGCACGTCTTCTCGCACTCGAAACGGCTGCGCGGTCGATGGCTATGGCCATGGATTTCGGCTTTTTGCTCGACCCCGACCGCATGCTGTTGTCGATCGGCTATCTGGTGCCGGAAGGCAAGCTCGACACCAACTGCTACGATCTGCTGGCTTCCGAAGCGAGGCTCGCCAGCTTCTTCGCTATCGCCAAGAGCGACGCTCCAGCCCGCCACTGGTTCCGGCTCGGCCGCTCGGTCACACCGGTTGCCCATGCCGCAGCTCTGATCTCCTGGTCGGGATCGATGTTCGAATATCTGATGCCTGCGCTGGTCATGCGCGCTCCGGCCGGGAGTCTTCTCGAACAGACAAGCCGGCTCATCGTGCGCCGCCAGATCGACTATGCTGCGGGACTCAACCTCCCGTGGGGTATTTCGGAGTCCGCCTATAACGCCCGCGATCTTGAACTAACCTACCAATATTCGAACTTCGGGGTTCCCGGCCTCGGGCTCAAACGTGGGCTCGCCGAAAACCGCGTTGTTGCGCCCTATGCGACAGCCCTTGCTGCCATGGTCGATCCGGCTGCCGCAACCGCCAATTTGAGTCGGCTTGCAGCGGAAGGCGGGCTTGGACGGCATGGCTTCTACGAGGCGCTTGACTACACAGCGTCCCGCCTGCCCGAGGGCAAAAAAGTGGTCACTGTCAAAGCTTTCATGGCGCATCATCAGGGCATGACCATCGTCGCCATCGCCGACACTCTTTTCGATGGCAGGATGCGGGCCAGATTCCATGCCGAACCCATTGTGCAGGCAACTGAACTTCTGTTGCAGGAACGCATGCCCCGCGACGTTTCGGTGGCACGGCCTTGGGCATCGGAAGTGAAATCGGGTGCCAGGGCCCGGGATGCCGAGGCCTCCGGCGGCCGTAGGTTCTCATCGGCAAATCAGGCGGCACCCCCCACCCACCTGCTCTCGAACGGTCGCTACGCCACGATGGTGACGGCCGCCGGTTCCGGTTACAGCCGTTGGGGTGATCGCGCCCTGACGCGCTGGCGCGAGGACGCAACATCGGACGACCATGGCTCTTACATCTTCCTGCGAGATGTGCGCAGCGGTGTCGTTTGGTCGGCGGGCTTTCAGCCAAGCGGCGCGGCGCCCGATGACTACACTGTCGTGTTCAACGAAGATCGCGCCGAGTTCACGCGGCAGGACGGAACGCTGACGACGGTATTGGATATCCTGGTTTCGGCCGAGGATAATGCCGAGGTCCGCCGCGTCTCGATTTTGAACAGCGGCAGCCGCATGCGGGAAATCGATGTAACGTCCTATGCCGAAGTCGTGCTGGCGCCACAGGCCGACGACGTGGCGCACCCCGCCTTTTCCAAGCTCTTCGTCGAGACGGAATATCTCGTGGATGTCGGTGCGATTCTGGCGACACGGCGGAAACGCTCACCTTCGGACCTGGCAATCTGGGCCGGGCATCTGGCCGTAGTCGACGGCGAAACCGCGGGCCAAGTCGAAATCGAAACCGACAGGGCCCGCTTCCTGGGCCGTGGCCATGGTATCCGAACCCCCATTTCCATCATGGATGGGCGGGCCCTCTCCAACACGGTGGGCACCGTTCTCGACCCGATTTTTGCATTGCGCCGGCGGATGCAGATAGCCCCCGGAGCCACGGCGCGCATCGCCTTCTGGACGATGGCGGCTGCGACCCGCGAGGAATTGCTCGACTGTGTCGACAAACACCGGGACACCACCGCCTACAGCCGCGCGGCGACGCTTGCCTGGACGCAAGCGCAGGTGCAGCTCCATCATCTCGGCATCACGGCGGGTGATGCCGCTCTCTTCCAGCGCCTTGCGGGACATGTGATCCATGCTTCGCCTGCACTACGCCCGTCCTCGGACACGATTGTTCGGGGCGGCGGCCCGCAGTCGGGGCTCTGGGCCCTGGGTATTTCCGGCGATCTGCCGATTGTGCTGTTGCGCATCAGCGATACCGAGAATCTCGATGTCGCCCGCGAACTTCTGCAAGCCCACGAATACTGGCGACTGAAGCAGCTCGCTGTCGATCTGGTGATCCTCAACGAACGGCAATCCTCCTATGTGCAGGATCTCCAGATTGCACTTGAAACGCTGGTGCGCACCCTGCAGTCCCGGCCGCAGGCGAGCGGAGAAAGCCCTCAGGGTAGCGTCTTCGTGCAGCGTGCCGACCTTATTCCCGGAGAGACGCGGGCGCTTCTTGCCTCCGTGGCACGGATCGTACTGGTTGCACAACGCGGCAATCTGTTCGATCAACTTGACCGGATCGCGGAAACAAGCTTGGCCGCGAGACCATTGCCAAAGCGTGTTTTCACCAGTCCGGCGCCGGTGACACCACCGTCGTTGCCGGACCTCGAGTTCTTCAACGGGCTTGGGGGCTTTGCCGATGATGGCAAAGAATATTTGACGATTCTCGGACCTGGCCAATCGACGCCGGCACCCTGGATCAATGTCATCGCCAACCCCACTTTTGGTTTTCAGGTGGCGGCGGAAGGCGGTGGCTACAGCTGGTCCGTCAACAGCCGGGAGCGCCAGCTGACGCCCTGGTCGAACGATCCGGTCACCGATCGTCCTGGCGAGGCATTCTATCTGCGTGACGAGGATACCGGTGCTTTCTGGAGCCCGACAGCACTTCCCGTCCGAGACGAGTTGGGAGTCTATCTGACCCGTCATGGCCGGGGATACAGCCGCTTCGAGCATGCAGCCCACGGCATCACCGCCAACCTGCTGCAATATGTGCCGCTCGACGCTTCGATCAAGATATCGCGTTTGGTGCTTCACAATCGTACGACCCGCACCCGCCATCTCAGCGTAACGGCCTATGTAGAATGGGTACTCGGCCAATCACGCTCGGCATCGCATCCCTTCGTGACGACGGCAATCGATCCCGCGACCGGTGCGATGTTTGCCCGGAACCCGTGGAACGGGGATTTCGGAACACGCGTTGCATTTGCCGACTTGCGCGGACGTCAGACAGACTGGACCGGCGACCGCCGCGAATTCATTGGGCGCAATGGAACGCTGAAGGATCCGGCGGCTCTGGCAAATACCGTTGCGCTCTCCAAGATCGTCGGCGCCGGCCTCGACCCTTGCGGCGCCATGCGCACCACAGTTGAACTCGCGCCCAACGCCAGTGTCGAAGTCGTTTTCTTCCTTGGCGAGGGCAAAAATGCGGACGAGGCGCGATCCCTGATCGACCAATACCGCGCCGCCAATCTTGATGCGGTGTTGAGCGCCGTCACGCGCCATTGGGACCATGTGCTGGGTGCGGTCCAGGTGAAGACGCCTGACCGGACGATGGACATCATGCTCAATGGTTGGCTTCTCTATCAGACGCTCGCCTGCCGCATCTGGGCGCGGTCGGGCTTCTACCAGTCGAGCGGGGCTTACGGTTTCCGCGACCAGTTGCAAGACGGTATGGCGCTCGCCGCCACCCAGCCGATGATAACGCGTGAACATCTCCTCCGAGCGGCGGCACGGCAATTCGTCGAAGGCGATTTCCAGCATTGGTGGCTTCCGCATTCGGGTCAAGGGGTGCGCACCCGCATCTCCGATGATCGTGCCTGGCTGGCATATGCCGTTAGCCACTATGTTGCCGCAACAGCCGATGCCGGCGTTCTTGATGAATCCATTCCCTTTCTCGAAGGCCAAAGATTGAACCTTCAAGAACATGACAGTTTCTTCGATCCGGTGGTTTCCGACCAGACCGCGACCCTCTTCGAGCATTGCGCCCTGGCGCTTGACCATAGTCTCGCGGTTGGCCGGCACGGCCTGCCATTGATCGGCACCGGCGACTGGAACGACGGCATGAACCGCGTCGGCGAAAACGGCGAGGGCGAGAGCGTGTGGCTCGGTTGGTTCCTGTACGCAACACTCATGGCCTTTGCGCCGATAGCCGAAGCGCGCCGCGAAACGGCCCGCGCGGAACGCTGGCTTACTCACGCGGCAGCATTGCAGTCCTCGCTAGCCGGCGAGGCATGGGACGGCGAGTGGTACCGAAGAGGGTTCTACGACGACGGCACCGTGCTCGGCTCCGCTCAGAGCGAGGAATGCCGGATCGACTCCATAGCCCAGTCGTGGGCGGTACTCTCGGGAGCGTCGGAACCGAAACGGATGGCGCGCGCCATGGAATCACTCGAGCGCGAACTGATCAATCCCAAGGACAAGCTCGCCCTCTTGTTTACACCACCCTTCGACAAGACGTCACTCGATCCCGGTTACATCAAAGGCTATCCGCCGGGCATTCGAGAAAACGGCGGTCAATATACTCACGCTGCCCTGTGGTCGGTGATGGCGTTGGCTGAACTCGGCCAGGGCGACAGGGCCGGAGCCCTGTTTTCGCTGCTCAACCCAATCAATCATGCGCGCACCAGAGCGGACGTGCACCGCTACAAGGTAGAGCCCTATGTCGCCGCCGCCGACATCTATGCCGAACCACCTCACATGGGCCGCGGGGGTTGGACGTGGTACACCGGCTCGGCCGGCTGGATGCAGCGGGCCGGTATCGAAAGCATCCTCGGTTTACGCATGCACGGCTCAGTGCTGCGTATCGATCCGTGCATCCCACACTCCTGGAGTTCTTTCGAAGTCGATCTTCGCTATCGCTCGTCGCACTACCGGATTCACGTCGCCAATCCCGATGGTGTCAATCGGGATATCGCTGCCGCGCGGATCGACGGAGCACCTCTCATCGAGCTCGAGCGCCCCCTTCGCCTGGCGATGATTGACGACGGCCTGGTCCATCACGTCCACGTTACGCTTGGATGTCCGCAATTGGCGGCCGTCGCGTGAGACTCCCAACATCATGAAATTCAAGCGATCACAACGACCCATGCCGAGCCCCTCAAAACCGTCGAATTCCCGGTACCGCGCCTCGGCGGTCTGTCAGCGGCCGCCCACAGTGTCACCGGTTCCGAGCACGACGGCAAATTCGTTGATGGACTATCGGAAGCAACCATGACTATCCAATTCGACTACGGCATACTCGATGCGTTCAATGCACGGTCTCCTTCCATGGATGAGCGACAGCAGATCTTCGACCTCTGGTGCGAGATCGCGAATTTGGATCAATACGTCCGGAAGTTCGATCACATTCTGAAGTTGTATCGTTTTGCAAGAGACGAAAGTCGTATCCGCATCGCCGCCGCGAACGAACGGCGCAATGAGATTGCGGGAGTGGGGCGCGACGCACCGGAGGCAAGCGAACTCCTGGCGCAATGTCGGATACTGGAAAAGGACGCGATGATGTATCGGTCGTGGACCCACATTGCGGCGCGTGACGGCGCAATGACAATCTATCATCTTTGCCACAGGATGATGACGATTTGGTCGAAGATGCAGTGCTGCAGTCTATTCGACGCGAGTAAGGTCGGGGTTACAAAGGAGCTTGCCGAGCGACAGTTCGCACGTGCGTTTCCGGCATTTGTGACGATCCGGAATTCCATGACCGGTCTGGCGGACAATGCAGCGCCGCCGCTGCATGTCGACTGCTGTCCCATCGAAACGGCTTACTTCAAATCCGATGTGGGTCTGTCGCTATTTTTTGGAGGAAGTCTTGAAGGCGATACATTTCAGGTCGCCTTCGACACCCACATTCACGGCTATGATCTATACGAAGAGTCCCTATACGCACTTCAAGAGCTGCTAAATCTCATCAGGAAGTCATTTATTGACGACAAGAAATAGTCTGCGAGCGCAGAGATCTGGTGGAGAAAATCGAACAGTTGAATCCCGTTGGGGGAGTCCCGTCGGGCTTTCAGCATGCGAGTCTGGCGCATGCGCACTGGAATTTCGGCAAGAGGTTTGACACGTTCGCCGGGATAAGCCGTTGAATTGACCGAATTGGAAGGGGATTTTGATTCCGCCATTCGGAAGTCCGATCCCTCCCACCCCAGCCAGTCTCCGGCGGCTTACTTTTTCTTGGTCTCGGCCTTCAGCTGCTTCATGAAGGCGCCGAACTCGCGGTCCTCGATCGGCACCAGGTGCTTGGCTTCCGGATAGGCGCCGGTCTCGACGTCGCTGCGGTATTCCTTGAAGGCGGCGATGCGCTCTTTCTGCAGCCGGTCGTATTCGGCGCGGAAATTGCGGTAGACCTTGGCGTGGCGGGGCCGGTGCCCGCGGGTGTAACCCAGCACATCCTCGGCGAAGAGATATTGCGCATCGCCCCCGGTGCCCGCCCCCATCGACAACATGACGAGGGACGTGCGCCGGGAAATCTCCGCCGCCACCCGGTCCGGCACCACTTCGAGCTCGGCGCCGATGGCGCCTGCCGCCTCGAGCTGTTTGACATGGCGGAAGACATTCATGGCACTGTCGGCCGTCTTGCCCACCGCCTTGAAGCCGCCGGTCCAGGTCGCCTTGGAGGGAATGAGGCCGACATGGCTGATGATCGGAATGCCCTCGGCCGACAGCCTGGCGATGGTATCGAGGCTCGCCGCGCAATAGCAGCAGTCGCCGCCCTTCACCACCGCCGCATGGGCGGCGCGCAGATAGTCCTCGTAGGTGCACAGTTCGCCATAGAGCAGGCCCACCTGGACGAAGCAATTGCCGGCCGCCTCGCGCATCGCCGGCGTCCACACCGGATCGATGATCGATAGCATGTCGATGCCGGCGGCACTGGCCGCCGCCGCTTCCTCGGGCGTATCGACGAACAGCATGGTGAGCTGCCGCTTGCCCTTCTGGGCCCGGAGATCGGCGACGGTCATGCGCTTGTTGCGGGACATGGCTTCCTCTTCAGATGGGTTGCGGTTGGTAATCGCTGGTGTCCGACGGGGCCACCTTCTTGAGCAGCTCGACCGATTTTTGACGCCTTCGAGGCGCGACAGCATCACATCCTCATGTTCGATCGACAGCCAGCCGTCATAGCCCACCATGCGCAGCCGGTAGCAGAAATCGCGCCACCAGCCTTCGCCATTGCCGTAGCCCAGCGTGATGTAGCTCCAGGCCCGGCCCGGAATATCCATCAGCGAGCCATTCTCCAGCCGGCTTGTCAAGGCGCATACCGGCTTGTTGATGAAAGTATCCTTGGCATGGGTATGATGGGTGGCCGCACCCAGCGCATCGATGGCGGCAATCGGATCGGCTCCCATCCACAGGAGATGCGAGGGATCGAGATTGGCGCCGACGACGGCGCCGATTTCCCGGCGCAGGTGGAGAAGGCTCGGCACGTTGTAGACCAGCTGGTTGCCGTGCAGCTCGACCGCCAGCTTTTTCACCCCATGCTTCTTGGCATGGGCGGCGAGCTTCGTCCAATAGGGCAGGAGCCGCTCCTCCCATTGGTACTTGAGCATGGTCTGAGTCTCCGGCGGCCAGGAGGAGACGACCCAGTTCGGCATCCGGTCGCCCTTCGCCCCTTCCGGCAGACCGGACATCAGAACCACCGTTTTGACCCCCAGAGCGCCAGCCAGCCGGATGGTGTCGTACAGCGCCTCCGACTGTTTTTTCCTTCGGGGGATGAAGCTGGTTGCCATTGGCATTGAGGGCGATGAGCTCGAGGCCCCGCGATTTGAAGGCCTTGAGATAATCGCGCCGGGCCGCGGCACTGGCGAGAAGTTCGGCCAGCTTCATATGCGGCGCCGAAGTCCAGTTGGCGGCGTTGATCTCCACCCCTTGGATGCCGAGCTTGGCCGCCGTATCGAGCATCTCGGCGAAGCCCAAGTGCCCGAGCGAATCCGATACCATTACAATTTTCATGTGCGTGAGTCCCTGCTAGGAATACAATTTGGGTTTGCTGGTGGGCGTCACGCTAACCTTTCCGCCGCCGGCAAGCGAGCGCACCCCGGCTTCGGCGATGAGCGAGGCCGCGTAACCGTCCCAGGCGCTGGCCCCGGCCGGCCGGCCGGTTGCAATGGACCGGACCCAGGCCTGAAGCTCGAGGCGACCCGCAAGAAGGTGCTGGCAGCCTTCTCCCGCCTTGGCGGCAACGCCACCGAGACCGCCGCACCCAAGGCCCGCCGCATCGCCTTCCTGTCGGACTCCGGAACGAGCTTCAACCGGACCCTGGAAATGGCGGTGGAGTCTCATTGCCGCGGCAACGGCGGCGTCGAATGTCCCTTCACCGGCGTCACTACCGCCAAGGTCGATCCGATCAAGTTCGCCAACCCGATCGAGCGCACCGCCGAAGAGGCCGAAGCCCTGGTGATCGTCGCCCGCGAGGATCTGATGATCAACCGCGCCATCCGGGCGGTGATGGCGCGCAAGGTGCCGGTCGTCTGCCTGACCACCGACCTTCCGGCCTCCGGCCGCACCGCCTATGTGGGCAGCGACCAGACCCGTGCCGGCGCCACCGCCGCCTATCTGATGGGCCAGGCGGTGGGCAACCTCGACGGAAAAATCCTGCTGGTCTATTCCGCCCCCTACCGCAGCCAGGAAGAGCGCGAACTGGGTTTCCGCCGGGTGCTGCGGTCGGAATTTCCCCGCCTCGAAGTCGACGAGCGCGTCAACTCCAACGACGATACCGACTATGTCTATCGCAACGTGGTGCGCTACATCGAAGACCATGGCGCGCCGGCCGGCATCTACAATGTCGCGGCCGGCAACATCGGCATCGGCCGGGCGCTCGGAGATTTCAATCTGCAGGGCAAGGTGGTGTTCATCGGCCACGAGCTCAATTTCAATTCGCGCATGCTGCTCGAAACCGGTGTCATGAATTTCGTCATCGGCCACGACGTGGCGGCGGAAGTGGCCCACGCCATCGATTTTGTCACGGCCCTGCTCGACAAACGTCCGCTACCCGCTCTGGGACACACCCGGGTCCGCATCTACACCAAGTACAGCCGCAATTGAACGGTCAGCCCGCCCGCGCCAGCCTGTGCAGCCCTGATCCCTCCATCATCCGAGCATGGGCCTGACGCAATGTGTTGGCGGCAAAGCGAAGGCCCTCGATCTGGGTCATGGACGCGTCCTCATGCTCGATGTTGACGGGCATGCCGGGATCGATCTCTCGCAGCGCGGCGAGGAATTCGGTCCAGAAGCCGACGCCGTTGCCGATGCCGACGGCCACGAAGTCCCATGACGAAGTCTCAGGCCAAGCACACAAGCTGTAGCTCCCGCCGAGCCCCAGATAACCTGGCGCACCCTTTTCGACACGGCGGAACCGGTCGTCGAGAACGCCATTGATCTTCGCCGCCGGGTTGATACGCACGTCCTTGGCGGCGGCATTGTAGATAAGGGCGCCGAGATGGCGAACGACTGCGACCGGATCGCAGCCCTGCCACATGAGGTGGCTCGGATCCATTTCGGCCCCCACATGGGTGGCGTCGATGGCCTCGGCCAGGCGGATCATGGTCGCGGCATTGTAAACGATGTTGTGGGGATGCATCTCGATGGCGATTCTAACATCATGTGCCGCAGCGCGCGCCTGAATGTCCTTCCAGAAGGGAATGGCAACGTCGTTCCACTGGTAGTCGCGGGCATCCATATAGGCGCTGTCCCAGGGCATGATGGTCCAGGCGGGAAGCCTGGCTTCAGGACCCGTGCCGGGTGTGCCCGACATGGTGACGATGCGCTTGACGCCGAGCCGGGCAGCAAGCTCGATCGATTGCTTCAGATCGCGCCCGTGCCCCACCGCCGGGTCAGGGTGCAAAGGATTGCCGTTGCAGTTGAGTGCGGTGAGCTCCATGCCAACTTCGGCGAACTGGCCGAGATAGTCGTCGCGCGCCGTGCGGCTCGACAGGATATCGTTGACCGGCACATGCACCGGCGGCAGGAAACCGCCGGAATTGATCTCGGCTCCTTCAAGCCCCATGTTCTTCAGGATACGAAGGGCTTCGGGCAGCGGTTGGTCGTGTAGGCAGGCGGTGTAGGCTCCGAGTTTCATCGGCAATACCCCTCGTGTTTGGCGGGACGCATGCGCCGCCAGCGGTTTGAACTCCAGTGTTTGCCGCTCCCCTCAGGTGTAGAGGTTTGGCCGGCCCGCCATGGTTACGGACACCCGCCGCCGGATCGTCACAGCCTCCAGTGCGGCGCCGGTGGCAACCGTTGCCGCATAGCCGTCCCAAGAGCTGGGCCCGGTTGCACTGTCGCCCGCAACCGACCTGACCCAGTCTTCAATCTCCCGGTCGAAGGCGGGATTGAAGCGCTCGCGCCAGTCGCCTGGAACGTGGCCGCAGAAATTGCCATTGTGCTTCACCACGACCGGGTTGCTCTCGGCAAGCGTGGCAACGCCCGTCTCTCCGACAATCTCGCCGCGAATGTCGTAGCCATAGGCGGCATTGACCGAGACTTCGATGTTGGCGACCGCCCCTTCGCTCATTTCCATCTGGATGAGGATGGGATCGCGCAGCGTGCCGCCGCGCGAATTGCGTCGCGGCGTGGCGACCGTTATGCCTACTACTTCATCGCCCAACAGCCAGCGCGCCACGTCGATGTCGTGTACCGCCGTATCGTGGATGGCCATGTCGCTGGTGTAGCTCGCGGGCACCGACGGGTTGCGATGGGCGCTGTAGAAGATCAACGGCCTGCCGATCGTGCCGTCGGCCACCAGCTTTCGCAGCGACTGATAGGCGGCATCATAGCGGCGCATGAAACCCACCTGGACCAGCCGGCGGCCGCAGGCGACCTCGGCATCGACAATCCGCTGGCAATCCTGCTGGGTGGTCGCAAGCGGTTTCTCGCAGAACACCGGCTTTCTGGCGGCAATCGCCGCGAGAACATATTCCGCGTGGGTTGAGCCCTTGGACGTGACCAGCACGGCATCGACATCCCTGGCGCCGATCAGGTCGAGACCTGAGGGATAGACCGCGACTCCCGGCCTCTCCACCGCCATCGCCTGGGCCGCGGAAATGTCCGCATCGCTGACCGCGGTCACCTCGCACAGGCCCGAAAGCCGCTGCAGGCGCCGCAGGTGCTCCTTGCCAATCATGCCGACACCAACGACGCCAACCCGCACGGCCATGGTCCGCCTTCCTCCAGCGCAGCGCGCTATCCCGTCTTCCAGTACTTATCGACGTATTTCTGGATTTCCTCGCGCATGAAGCGCGAGGATTGTTCGGCCCGGTCCTCCCAGGCGAAGACGCAAGCCGTCATGATGCCGTCGAACTTCACTTCGGCGAGGGTCTTGAAGAAAATATCCCAATTCACCTCGCCCTGGCCGATATCGAGATGCTGGTGCACCGTCACCTTGGCGCCCGGCGGATTGACGATGTAGCGCAGCCCCGACGAGGCCTTGTGATTGAGCGTGTCGGCCACATGTACATGCGCCAGAACGGGCGCGCAGTCGCGGATCATCTGGGCCATGTCGTCGCCGAAATAGAAGGTGTGGGGGGCGCAGTAGAGGAACTTGACGTTCTTCGAATTGATCATGCGGATCAGATCGACGGCCGGGTGCAGCGTCTCCACCCAGTCCTCGGGGTGGGGCTCGACATGGAGGCTGACGCCCTCCGTCTCGAACACGGGCACGAGCTCTTCCATCGAGCGCCACCAGGCGGCCTCGCTCGATTCGACCGAGTAATGGCCGCCGCAGCAATTGGAGTGGGAGGCGCGGTCGGGCGAGGGCCCGCGGCCGAATTCGGAATTGAGAACCTCGCAGTCCATGTCGACGGCGATCTCGATCGCCTTCTTCCAATAGCTGACGGCGATCTTGCGCTCGTCCTCGTGCGGGCTCGCCCAGCGGTACATGGGCAGGAGCGAGGCGAGCTTCACGCCATGGTCCCTGAGGGCCTTCTTGAACTCCCGGATACGCTCCGGATAGGCCCGCGGACTGACCCACCAGGCGAGAAAATCGGGCCGCGGCGACAGCTCGATATACTCGTAGCCCATGTCGGCGGCGAGGCGCGGCAACTCGCCGAGCGACAGGTGCCGGTGCATATGGGGATCGAGCGCGATCTTCATGGTGCGTTAGTCTCCGCCTGTTGCTACTCGGCTGGCACGGCCATCTGTTCGAACTCGCGCGCCGCCGCCGGCAACTGGCGCACCACGTACCAGGCGGGCTCGCGGCGCTGGCGGATGAGCGCCGGCACCATCTCGCGCCAGGCCGACCACAGGCTCGGATAGGCCGGCGGGCAGTCGGCCTTGATCATCTGGTGCAATTCGGCGAGCCGGTAGAACGGCACCATCGGGAACATGTGGTGCTCGATATGGTAGTTCATATTGGCATAGAGGAAGTCGAACACCGGGTTCATGTAGACGGTGCGGGTATTCAGGCGATGATCGCGGACATCCTCGTTGAGCCCGGCATGCTGGGTGAGATTGAAGGCTTGCGAGAAGAAGCCGCCGTAGAAGCGCGGCAACACCACGAACAGGGCGGGCAGGATGCTCTGGGCGGCGAGACACCAGGCGATCACCGCGGCGATGATCAGGAGATAGAGGCGCGACGCCCAGACGACTTTCGCGCGTTCGGTATCCGGCACGAAATGCTTGCCGTCCTCGGTCAAATCGCCCGAGGCGTTGCGCAGCAATCTGGTCAACTGCACATAGCCGTCGCGGATGAAGAAGAAGTCGAGGAACTGCGCCACCACATTGGGCGGCCGGGGTGCCGCGATCTCCGGATCCTTGCCGACGATCAGCGTGTGGGTGTGATGGCGGGTGTGGCTCCAGCGGTAATAGAAGCCCTCGCGCAGCGTCATGAAGGCGCAGAGATGGAAGAACACGTCGTTGAGCCAGCGGGTCTTGAACGGCGTGCCATGCGACAGCTCGTGATGGCGATGATCGGCGGCCGAATAGAGCACGCCATAGACGAAGAAGGCCGGCACCGCCCACCAGTGGCCCCAACTTAGGTAGGCCACGATGCCGGCGGCGATGAGGAGCGCAATCCATAGGCCGAAGAAACGGAGCGCCGGCCCGTCGGCCCGCTTGATCAGGTCCTTGAACTTCCGCCGGTCGACCGGGCAGGCATACCAGGCCGTTTCGACTTTCTCTTCGAACTCGTCGCCGGTGAGCGAGGTCGCCTCATTGGCGTCATCGCCGCGCAGCGCGTAGTTTTTCCATGTGAGCGTGGTCATGCCTCGTTCTCCCGCCTGGCAGGCCGCGACACCTATCACGTCAGCCGCCCGGCGAGCCCAAGGGTTCGGCCATTTCATTTCAAAAATTGGCATGTTATGTTTCTAATTTCCGAAAGAGTCTCTCAAATCTACCATGCCCCGCCGCCCCACCATCGCCGATCTCGCCCGTACCGCGGGGGTGAGCATTTCCACCGTCGACCGGGTCATCAATAGCCGCGATCCGGTGCGAAAACCCACGGCCGATAAGGTATTCCGTGCCGCTCAGGAGTTGGGTTTCTACGCCGCCGGGCTGATCCGCCAAAGGCTCGGCGAGCCGCGGCCACCCCGCCGCCTTGGCTTCCTGCTGCTGCAACGAGACCGCGCTTTCTACCAAATTCTGGGAGAGACCCTGGCCGAAGCGTCCCGCGCCTCCGGTCTGGTCCAGGCCAGCCCGCGCATTGTTCACATGAACGACCTCGATCCCGGAGCCGTCGCCGCCGAGATCGAAGGCCTGGGCGCCGACGCCGATGTTCTGGCCGTGGTTGCCGCCAACCATCCGCGCATTGCTACGGCGATCGTTTCCTTGCATACGCGCAAGGTGCCGGTCTTCGCCCTCATTTCCGAAATCACCGCAGCCTGCCCCGTGGGTTTCGTCGGCCTCGACAATTTCAAGGTCGGGCGCACCGCCGCCTGGACGATCGCCAACATCTGCAGAGGGCCCGGCAAGGTCGGCATCATCGTCGGCAGCCATCGCTTCCGCTGCCAGGACCTTAACGAAATGGGCTTTCGCTCGTTTTTCCGCGAGCACGCGCCGGACTTCGATCTGCTCGAACCGCTGGCGAGTCTGGAGGATGCCCGCTTTGCCGCCGAGGTGACCCGCGACCTGCTGACGCGCGCCCCCGATTTGGCCGGCCTCTATGTTGCCGGCGGCGGCGGCAGCGGCGTGCTGGCGGCAGTGCGCGAGACGGAGCACACCGGGCGTCTGATCGTCGTCGGCCATGACCTCACCCGCCATACCCAGGCTGGGCTGATCGACGGCCAGTTGAAACTGGTGATTTCCCATCCCGTAAAGGCGCTGGCCGCCACCCTGGTGGGGGCCATGGCCGAGGCAACGCTACAGCCCAAACCCGCGGCACTCCCGGCCCATATTCTCCCCTTTGAAATTCACACGGCAGAAAACTTATGAGCTCACGAGGACCGACGGAGACCGGGCTCGGCTCGCTCAGCCTGCCGCCACGGTCAATTGGCCCGGCGGTCAAGCACGGCGGGCGCTGCCCGGTGGAACTTCAGAACTTGGGCGAAACCCAGCCGGGCGAGCGCAGCGATTGCCCCGCCGCATCGATGATCGCCTGGGCGGCAAGCGCATCGTCAAGCGTCGAGAGCGGTGCCGCACCGCGCCCCACGCAGTCTTCGACGAAAAAGCGCTGGGCATAGAGAAAGCTGTCCCAGTAGACGCTGTCGTCCCAGCCGGGCTGGGGCTCCTCGTTGTTTTTCACATTGTCCCAGGAGGCAACGCCAGAGCCCTCCGCCGCCATCACCTTAACGGTCGCCGTCCACGGCTCGCGGCACATGTCCTCCGTGGCCCATGAGGCCCAGAGCGTGGCGATGACGCCCGACTTGTAAGCGAGCGTGATGCCAACCTGGTCGTCGGCGCCGCTGTCGAAATAGACGTTTGACGAGACCGCCGACAGACGTTCAGGCCGGCCGCAGAACAACAGGCTCGCATAGACGAGATGCACCATCATATCGCTGAGCACGATGCCGGGAAGCCCCATGGCCTGGGTCTGGCGCTGGTTGCACAGCATCCAGAAGCTCTGCAGCCGCCCGAGCTTACCCCGGCCCAGATGATGATGCAGGCGCCGCACCTCCGGCGCATAGATGTAATTGTGCGACGGCATGCAGACAAGTTTGCCGGCGCCGGCCACATCGCGCAGCCTGGCGATTTCGCCAGTATCGCGGCCCACCGGCTTTTCCACCAGCACATGCTTGCCAGCCGCCAGCGCCATCAGCGCATAGTCGACATGGGATTGGGGGGTGGACAGCACGAAGACGGCGCCCACCGCCGGATCGGCGACCAGCGCCTCGGCGCTGTCATAGGCCTTGACGCCATGGTTCTCGGCGAATTTCCGGCGGTTCGCCGCGGTCGGCGAATAGACGCCGACGAGTTTCGTATCGCGCACGTCGCGCAGTGCTTCGGCGTGGCGCTCCGCCACGCCGCCGGTGCCGATGAATCCGATGCCGAGCATAGGGCCCTCACTGGTTCATGATCATGCTGGTGAGTTCGTCGAGTGTGGTTTCGCTTTTGACCACATTCTTGGCCACCATGCCATGGGCCATGACCACGAAACGGTCGCACACCTGGAAGGCATGGTACAAATTGTGGGTGACGAACACGCAGGACGTTCCGCTGTTGGCGATGTCGCGCTGGAAATGCACCACCCCGGCATGGGCTGGCCGTTCACTGCAAAACCGATGAAAACACGTCAATACCGCGATCCCTCTGGATTTTCCGGCCGGATCGGCCAAACTGGTGTAATGAGCGACGGCCCCGCCTCCCTCAGCATCCGCATCGACCTCGGCGACGACCGCCGGATCGGGCCGGGCAAGATCGTGCTTCTGGAAAAGATCAAGGCATTGGGATCGATTTCGGCGGCGGGACGGGCCCTCGACATGTCCTATCGCCGGGCCTGGGAACTGGTCGAGGAGCTGAACCGGATGTTTGGCCGCCCGGTGGTCGAATCGCGCAGCGGCGGCAAGCACGGTGGTGGCGCCAGCCTCACCCCCTTCGGCGAAAGCCTCGTCTCGCGCTACCGGGCCATCGAACGGGCCGCCGCCGCCGCCGCCGGCCCCGAGGTTGCTTCCCTTCTCAACGATTTGCCGCGCCGGCGGCCTCGACCGACAAGGCCTTGACGATGACATGCACCGCAAGGCCTTCGGCGAGACCGAGAGTAGCGCCGGACTTGCGGGTGACGGCGGCGAGGATCTCCGCTCCGTGGCAGTCGATCCTGATTGACAGCGAGGTGGGGCCGGCCTGGTGAATGGCGGCGATTACCCCTCGAAAGATGTTGAGGGCGCTGAGCCCCCGGGGCTCCGCCGTGGCGACGATCACGTCATGGGCCCTGATCCGGACCCTGATCCCGTCACCCGGATTTCCGGCCTTCCCCGGAAGATAGGCCTCGCCGGCGGCGGAGGCGAGCCGCGTCATGTCGAATTGCGGGTCGTGGGAGACGACCGTCATCTCGATAAGGCTTCCCGCCTCGCGGCGCTGGTCCGGCGGCAGGAGCTCGAGGCGCTGCAGGATGTCGCCGGCCTCGCCGGCGGCGGCGACCTTGCCGGCGGCGATGACGACGATGTCGGTGGCAAGGCGGGCGACCTCGGCGATCGAATGGCTGACATAGACGATGGGAAGGTTCAGGCCGTCGCGCAGTCGCTCGATGTAGGGCAGGATTTCGGCCTTGCGGGCATCGTCAAGCGAGGCCATCGGCTCGTCCATGAGCAGAAGCCGGGGCGAGGCGAGAAGGGCGCGGCCCAACGCGACCCGTTGCTTTTCGCCGCCCGACAGCTGCTGCGGCCGGCGATTGAGCAATTGGCCCAGCCCAAGAAGCTCGGCAATCGGTCCGAGCTCGGCGTGGCGCTGCGCCCTGGGGGTGAACCAGCGCCCAAAGCCGAGGTTCTGCCGCACGCTGAGATGGGGAAAGAGCCGGCTGTCCTGGAACACGTAGCCGATGCCGCGCCGGTGCGGCGGCAGGGAGGTTCCGGCTTCGCTGTCGAACAGCACCTGGCCGTCGACGGCGATACGGCCGTGCTCCGGCTCGATCAGCCCGGCGATGGCATTGACGATCGAGGTCTTGCCCGACCCGGATGCCCCGAAGATGGCGGTAAGGCGACCGTGGGCGGTGAATTTCACCGCCAGATCGAAGCCGCCGAACTTGTGATCGATGGCCACCGACAGGCTCATGTCGCACTCCGCCGCGCCAGCCGCTCGGAGACCGATTCCGACGCAAGCAGCGCCAGAAACGAGATGGCGATGGAGATGGCGGTAAGCCGCAGGGCATTGGGATCGCCGCCCGGCACCTGGGTGTAGCTGTAGATGGCGGTGGGCAGGGTTTGCGTCTCGCCCGGAATATTGGAGACGAAGGTGATGGTGGCGCCGAATTCGCCCATCGCCTTGGCGAAGCTCAGGATCATGCCGGCGATGATGCCGGGCAGCGACAGGGGCAGGGTGATGGTGAGAAAGACCCAGAGAGGATTGGCGCCCAGCGTCGCCGCGGCGGCTTCGAGCCGGCGGTCGACCGCCTCCATCGACAGCCTGATCGCCCGCACCATGAGGGGAAAGCCCATGACGGCGCCGGCCAGCGCCGCCCCCGTCCAGCGAAAGGAGAAGACGATGCCGAAGCTATCGGCCAGAAACGCGCCGATGGGCCCGTAGCGGCCGAAACTCAGGAGCAGGAGATAGCCGGTCACCACCGGTGGCATGACCAGCGGCAGATGCACCAGCCCGTTGAGCAGCGACTTGCCCCAGAAGTGGCCGCGGGCCAGCAGCAGGGCCACGGCGATGCCAGCCGGCAGACTTGCAGTCATCGCCCAGAAGGCCACCTTTAGGCTGAGCCGGACGGCGTTCAGTTCATCCGGGGTGAGGGTCGGCATGTTCAGTTGCTAGCAACCGGCGCCAGGAAGATGAAGCCCTGGGCCTCGAAGATCGCCTTGGCCTTCGGCGATTGCAGGAATTTCTCGAAGCCGGCGGCGTCGGGGCTTGTCGAGGCGGCGACGATAGCCACGGGATAGACGATGGGCGGATGGGAATTTGGCGGGAAGGTGCCGACGATCTTGACGGCGGGCTCGGCTCTAGCATCGGTGGCATAGACAATGCCGAGGGCCGCCTCGCCGGTGGCGACCAGCTTGAGAGCGGCACGGACGTTCTCGGCCTGGGCGATCCGGCTTTCGACCGACGGCCACACGCCGAGGCTCGCGAGTGCCGCCTTGCCGTATTTGCCGGCGGGGACCGCTTTCACGTCGGCCATCGCCAGCCTGCCGCCGCCGATGAGGGCAGCGAGTGGAAAGCCGGCGGCGATCGTGGTTTCGACCTTCGAGTCCTTCGGTGCCACCAGCACGATCTCGTTGCCGAGAAGGTCTACTTCGCTGCCGTCCTTCAGCAGTTTCCTGTCGGCGAGATAGTTCAGCCAGTCGCGGTCGGCGGAGATGAAAATATCGGCTGGAGCCCCCGCCTCGATCTGCTTGGCCAGCGCTGAGCTTGCCGCGTAGGAGATCGAGACTTCCCTGGAAGTTTCGGCCGTCCAGGCGGCAGCCACGGCATCGAGGGCAGTCTTGAGGCTGGCGGCCGCGAACACCGTGAGACGCTCGGCGGCACCGGCAGTTGATACAGCCGACGCCATGGCCGCCGCCACGATCCCGAACACGAATTGCCTGCGCCCCGGCACATGGCTCTCCCTTCGTTATAGCCAAACGACTATAACACTTGCCACAACCTGGCAAGAGGCGGCCCGGGCTGAGGAGTTACAGCTCGCCGCCGAGATAGAGGCGCTGCACCCGGTCGTCCTTGAGGAGATCGGCGGAATTGCCGGAAAGTGCGATGGCCCCGGTGGTAAGCGCATAGGCGCGCTGCGAAATCCTGAGCGCCATGCGGGAATTCTGTTCGACCAGCAGCACGCTCACCCTTTCGTCGCGGTTGATTGCGACAATCGAGCGGGCGATGTCCTGGACGAGCTTCGGCGCCACGCCTAGCGAGGGCTCGTCGAGAAGAAGAAGCTTGGGCTTGGCCATCAGCGCCCGGCCGATCACCAGCATCTGCTGTTCGCCGCCGCTCATGGTTCCCGCCGCCTGGGAGAAACGCTCCTTGAGGCGCGGGAAGCGGCCGAGCACCATTTCCAGCGAACCGGCGATCTCCGCCTTGTCGCTGCGGGTAAAGGCCCCCATCAGCAGATTGTCCCTGACCGTCATGTAGGGGAAAACGCGGCGTCCTTCCGGCACCATGGCGATGCCGGCCTTGACGATGGCCGAGGGGTCGAGGCCGTCGATCCTCTTGCCCTCATAGTGGATTTCGCCCGAGCGGATTTTGCGCAAGCCGGTGATGGCCCGCAGGATCGACGACTTGCCCGCCCCGTTGGCGCCGATCAGCGCCACCGTCTCGCCTTCACTGACGGTGAGCGATACGCCCTTCAGGGCATAGACATGGTCGTAGTAGAGTTCGACGTTAGCGAAGTTGAGGATCTCGCCCATGATCTACAGCCCGATCGCTTCGTCTTCGCTGCCGAGATAGGCCTCGATCACGCGCGCGTTGCTTTGAATTTCAGCGGGCGTTCCCTCGGCGATCATTTCGCCGAAGTTGAGCACCACGATACGGTCGGAGATTTTCATCACCGCCGGCATGTCGTGCTCGACCAGCAAGACCGTGAGCCCACGGTCGCGCAGGCTCCTGACCATGGCCACCGCCTTCATGGTCTCGTCGTGGTTCATGCCGGCGAAGGGCTCGTCGAGGAGCAGGATCGAGGGATTGGTGGCCAGGCCGATGGCGATTCCCAGGGCGCGCAAATGGCCGTGCGGCAGATTGCGGGCGATCTCGCCCGACTGCGGCGCGAGGCCAAGGAACGCCAGGATCTCGTCGGCCGACTGGCCGAAGATATTCTCGTCCTGCCGGGCCAATGCCGAGCCGAGGAAGAAGCCGAAGAGATTGGCCCGCGAGCGCAGGTGATGGGCGATGATCACGTTGTCGCGCACCGTCATGTTCCTGAAAATGGTGGTTTCCTGGAAGGTGCGGACGACGCCCCGGCGGGCGACGATGTGCGGCGCCAGGTTGGAGATGCGCTGGCCCTTGAAGCGGACCTCGCCGGCACTGGGCTTGAGAAACGAGGAAATCAGCTTGAACAGGGTCGATTTGCCGGCCCCGTTGGGGCCGATCACCGACAGGATCTCGCGGTCGCGCACATCGAAAGTCACGTTGTTGACGGCAACGAGTCCGCCGAAGCGCTTGGTGATGCCGGAAATTTCCAGAAGCTCCGCCATGGTTAAACCTTCCGCCGCAAAATCAAGCCGAGGCTAAGGAGGCCGTTGGGCAGGACCAATATGAGCACGATCATCACGCTGGAGTAGATCAGCAGCTGGAACCGGCCAGCTTCGAACAGCAGGTCCCAGCCGAAATAGAGAACCAGAGTGCCAAGCATCGGCCCGAACACATAGCCGAGGCCGCCGAGGAAGCAGTTGAGCATGAAGTTGACCGAGTCGGTCACCGTGAAGCTCGACGGATAGATCGACTGCGATATGGCCACGAAGATGACGCCGCCGACGCCGCCGAGAAACGACGAGATGGCATAGGCGATGAGGCGCAGATAGACGATGTTGACGCCGATCGAGGACGCGAGCTCCTCGTTCTGCTGCAACGACTGGCACAGCCGGCCGATGCGCGAATGCACGATCCGGTACATGGCGGCGAAACACAGCACCATCAGGGTGACAGCGAGCAGGTAGAAGGCCAGCCGCGGATTTTCCAAGCTGGCGAAGTCGGGAATAATTGTGAGACCGAAGATCGACACGGCACCCGGCAGCGGAATGCTGGTCATGCCGGTAGCCCCGCCGGTAACCGGCAAAGCCAGCGCCAGAAGCCGGGCCACCTCGGTGAATACCAGCGTCACCATGGCGAAATAGACCCCGCGCAGCCGGAGGATCGGCAGGCCCACCAGAATGCTGACCCCGGCGCACAACAGGCCGGCGGCCGGAATGGTCAGCCAGAACGACCAGCCATAGTCGACGACCAGGATCGCCGAGGCATAGCCGCCGAGCAGCGAATAGGCGCCCTGACCGATGTTGATGCGGCCGATGTAGAAGGTGAGCCAGACCCCGGCGCTGGCGATGCTGAGCAGGGCAACGGAGGTGAGGGTGTAGTAAAAGTCTGTACGTCCGGTGACGGTGATCATCACCGGCACGGCCACGAAGACGGCGAAGAGAAACACCACCACCGAGAGTATCTTGACTGGCGGGCTCATGGGCAACTCAACCCCACGGCTTGCCCATCAGGCCATTGGGCCGGATGCTGAGAAACACCATGAGGGCGGCGAAGATCACCAGATAGGTGACATCGCCAAATTCGCGCAGCACCGTGAGGCCGACCGACTCCAGCATGCCGAGGATGAAGCCGCCGGCAATGGCGCCGCCCACCACGCCGGCGCCGCCGATCATCACCATCAAGAAGGCCTTGATCGAAATGGGGCCGCCGATGCCGCTATTGATGCCGGTGATGGCGACCAGGAGACCGCCGACGATCCCTGCCAGCATGGCGCCGAGGGCGAAGCCGATCATGGTATAGCGGTCGACTTCGACCCCCATCAGTTGGGCCGCCACCCGGTCCTGGGCCAGCGCCCGCATCGCCCGCCCAGGCCGGCTGTATTTCATATAGAGGATGAAGCCGGCGATGAAGGCGATGGCGAGGATGCCGACCACCATCCGGTCATAGGGCATGATCAGGTTGCCGTCGTTGTAGACGCCCTTGACGATCTTCGGTACGCCGCGCTGCTTTTCGCCGAACAGCAGAAGGATCACGGCATCGAGGAAGAAGGCCGTCGCCGCCGCCAGCAGCATGGTGCTTTCCTCGCGCAGGCTTCGCTTGATCACCGTGCGAAAGAGAAACCGCTCGAACAGCGCCCCGACGATGGCGAGCGTAACCCCCGAGGAGATCAACGCCACGACGAAGGGCAGGCCGAGCTTGCCGTAAATCGTGTAGCTGATAAAGCCGCCCAGCACATACATCTGGCCATGGGCGAAGTTCAGCACGTTCATCAGGGCGAAGATCAGCGTCAAGCCGAGCGCGATCAATGCGTATTGGGCGCCAAGATAAAATCCGTTGACGATGACCTGTTCCATGGCTGCACCGATGAGCGGGGCCCGGACCGCGCCGGGCCCCTGTTGATGCCGCTTGCCGGCGCCTAGTCGACGGTTCCGACGAACAGCGTCTCGAACTTGCCGTCCTTGTAGACGTTGACGACCATCGGCACCGCGACCTGGCGCTTCTGGCCGAACGACGTGGTGCCGACATAGGAAAGCTTGGCGTCGCCCTTCATGTAGGGGTTGGCGGCCGAGAAGCTGTCCATGGTCTTCTTGAACGCCTCGACATCGTTGATCGCCGCCGGATCGGCCTTCAGCGTCTCGATGATGTATTCGAGCGCGTAAACCTTGGTATTCGACTCGTCGTTGTATTCGCCGAACATCTTGGTGTAGCGGTCGACGAATTCCTTCATCGTGTCGGAAGCGATCTCCGGTGTTGAAGCACCGCCCACCGAGATGAAGCCGTTGGCCAGTTCACCGGCACCTTCCTCGAGCACCTTGGCATCCTGGGCCGTCTCGGTGGAGATGAGACCCGTATAACCCAATTCGCGGGCCGCCCGGATGAGCAGCGGCGCGTTGGCCGGAGCCACGCCCGAAAGCACCAGCAGGTCGGGTTTCAACTGCACGATCGGCGTCAGCACCGGGGTGAAGTCGCGCGTGTCGTTCTGGTAGGTGTCCTTGTCGGCCACCACCTCGAGTCCCAGGGCCTTGGCGGCGGCAACCCCGCCGTCGCGCTGGCTCAGCGGATCGGACTCGTTGGCGGCGACGAAGGCGACTTTCTTGACGCCCTTGTTTTCCTTGAGATACTTGTAGATCGCCGGGCCCGACTGATAGTTGGCGATCATGCCGAGCACGGCATTGGAGGCGGGCTTGGTGTAGAGCGACTTGGGGAAGGCGTAGGGGAAGTAGATGATGCCGTTTTTCTCGGCGACCGGGCGCACGGCGGCCGCACCGTCGTCGACATTGGGTCCGACGACATAGCGGATGCCCGCCTGGGCCATCTTTTCCATGCCTTCGATGGCCCGCTTCGGGTCCTTCTGGTCGTCGAAGGTGACGATCTCGATGTCGTAGGTCTTGTCGCCGATCTTGACGCCGCCGGTCTCGTTCAGCCAGGCGGCGCGCGTCTGCATGGAGCGGACGTTGGACGTGCCCCAGGCGGCGGCGGGGCCGCTGGTGACGCCGACAAATCCGATTTTCAGCTTTTCGTTGGCGAGCGCCGGCGAGGCGACGGCCACCGCCATGATGGCAACGGCGCCCAAGAGGGCCCGGCGGCTAAGCGATGAAATGAGGGTCATTGTGGTCTCCTGGTGATTTGCGTTCTTCCCGACTGCAAGGACGGGCCGGCCGCTGCGAGCGCGGCTTCTGTGTGTCATCCGTCAATTTCTAGGATGGACGGATTTCCAAATTTATGCAATAGAAAAAACAACTGTGTATACAAATCCTGTTTTTCAGGCAAAGCTTGCCGCAAAAATAGGCCGGGCAAAGCTCAGAGGGTTTCATGCGGATAAGGGTCATCAATCCCAATACCACCCAGTCGATGACAGAGACGATCGCCGCCGCGGCCCGGGCCGTCGCCAGCCCCGGCACCGAGATCGTCGCGGCCACTTCGCGCTCGGGTGCGGCCTCGATCGAGGGCCACTATGACGAAGCCATGAGTGTCCTGGGCCTCATCGACGAGATCAACGACGGTCCACCCTGCGATGCCCATGTCATCGCCTGTTTCGGCGATCCCGGCCTGCTTGCCGCCCGCGAGGTGACCGCCGCACCGGTCATCGGCATTGCCGAGGCGGCGATGCATGCGGCAAGTTTCGTGGCCACCGGCTTTTCGGTCGTCACCACGCTCGAACGTACCCGCGTCATCGCCGAGCATCTCGTCCACAACTATGGCATGGAACGCCACTGCCGGCGGGTGCGTGCCACCGACATTCCCGTGCTGGAGCTGGAAGATCCGCTCTCCAACGCCCGCGCCACGATTCTTGAGGAGTGCGAGAAGGCAATTTCCGAGGACAAGGCCGGCGCCATCGTGCTGGGTTGCGCCGGCATGGCCGATCTCGCCCAGTTTCTCGAGCGCAGGCTCGGCGTGCCGGTGATCGACGGCGTGGCGGCGGCGGTGAAGTTCGCCGAGGCCCTGGTGGGCATGGGGCTCAGCACCAGCAAGCGCGGCGATCTGGCATTTCCGTTGCCCAAACTCTATCGCGGCAAGCTCGCCGACTACGCTCCTACCGATCGCTCGATCACCCCCTCTAGACAGCGGGCTTGAACAGGGACTTGAAATCGACCCGCGCGTGCTGGTCGGACAGTTCGATCTGGGCTTCGATATGCTGCAGGTGGTGCACCATGTACTGCACCGCCTTTTTGGCGTCGCGCCGCTTGATTGCCTGGGCGATCTCGAGGTGCTCGCCGTGCGAGCAGGAAACCGCGCCGGGCGATTCGTAAAGCGCAATGATCAGCGAGGTGCGCGATACGAGCTCAGTGAGGAAGCCGGCGAGCACGGCATTGCCCGCCAGCATCGCAAGCTGCCGGTGAAAATCGCCGGAGAGCTTCACCCGCCCCTGCTTGTTGCCGCTTTCGAAGGCCAGGCGTTCGGTCTTGGCGAGTTTGAGAAGCTTGCCGATCCCCTCGTCGCTGGCGCCCGCCACCACCCGCTCGACCAGGACGCTTTCGATGGCCCGGCGCGCATCGAAGACCTCGCGGGCCTCCTCGGCCGACGGCTTGGCCACCGAGGCGCCCTTGTTGGGCACCAGATCGACGAGGCGCGCATGGGCGAGCTTCTGCAATACCTTGCGGATCACCGTGCGGCTGACGCCGAAAGCCGTGGCCAGCTCCTCTTCCTGCAGCGCCGTTCCGGGCGCTATCTGGTGGTCGATAATGGCGGCGTAGATCTCGCGATAGATGCGCTCGTCCGACTGGCCGTGGCGCTTGGGCGCGGCTCCGCCGTTTGCGGATTGCTTTTCGACACTCGACTTGCGCGCCATGCTGCCAACCATCCCGGACCCGGAGATTTGCAGAATTGCCGCGTCAAGCCAACTGCAAACTGGACGGCGCAACCGGCGTCATGCCGCCGCTATCAGGCGGCGCGGCGCAGGATCGTCTCGACGGTTACACCGATTTCCGCCGGTGTGGGGGCAATCGCCACGCCGACCTCGCGGAGGATTTCCACCTTTTCCGAGGCGCTCTCGCCGAAGGCCTGGATGATAGCGCCGGCATGGCCCATCTTGCGGCCCTTGGGAGCGGAGAGCCCGGCCACATAGGCGATGACCGGCTTCCTCATGTGATCGCGGATGAATTCGGCCGCTTCCGCTTCCTGCGGTCCGCCGATCTCGCCGATCATCACGACCGCCTCGGTTTGGGGATCGGCCTCGAAGAGTTCGAGGATGTCTCTGAAGGAGGAGCCGTTGATCGGATCGCCGCCGATGCCGACGCTGGTCGAGACGCCGACGCCGAGGTCCATCATCTGGGCTGCCGCCTCATAGCCAAGCGTGCCCGAGCGCCCGACGATGCCGACCTTGCCGGGAAGATAGATATTGCCTGGCATGATGCCGAGGAGCGCTTTGCCGGGCGAGATGACGCCGGCGCAGTTGGGGCCGATGAGGCACATGCGGTTTTCCGCCCGGTAGCGCCGCATGTAGCGCTTGACCTTGATCATGTCCTGGGCCGGAATGCCGTCGGTGATGGCGACACAGGTGCGGATGCCGGCATCGGCCGCCTCCATGATCGAATCGGCGGCAAAGGGCGGCGGCACAAAGACGATCGAGGCGGTGGCACCGGTTTTCTCGACCGCCTCCTTCATGGTGTCGAATACCGGGACGCCGTGCACCGACGAGTTGCCCTTGCCGGGAGTGACGCCGCCGACGATGTTGGTGCCGTAGTCGATCATTTCCTTGGCGTGGAACGAGCCGATCTTGCCGGTGATGCCCTGGACCAGAACGGCGGTGGCGCGGTCGAGAAGGATGGTCATGCGTTCACCACGGCTTTGATATGGGAGGACTTGTCGTTCTTCCAGGCGGCGACGGTGCGGTTTGCCGCTTCGGCCAGCGTGTTGGCACGGATGATGGGAAGGCCGGAGCGGGCGAGGATCTTACGGCCCTCCTCCACATGGGTGCCGGCCAGGCGCACGATCACCGGCACTTTGACCGGATTTTTCTCAAGCGCCTGCACGACACCCTCCGCCACCCAGTCGCAGCGGTTGATGCCGGCGAAGATGTTGACCAGGATCGCCTCGACATTGGCGTCCGAGGTCACGAGCTTGAAGGCCTTGGCGACGCGCTCCGGTGTAGCACCTCCGCCGATGTCGAGGAAATTGGCGGGCTCGCCACCGGCCAGCTTGATCATGTCCATGGTCGCCATGGCGAGGCCGGCGCCATTGACGATGCAGCCGATGTTGCCGGTCAAACCCACATAGGCAAGGCCGCGGTCGGCAGCACGGGTCTCTCGCGCGTCCTCCTGGGACTTGTCGCGGAGCTCGGCAATCGCCGGATGACGGAAGAGGGCATTGTCGTCGAAGGTCATCTTGGCGTCGAGGGCGATCACCTCGTCAGCATCGGTGACGATCAGCGGATTGATCTCGACCATGGTGGCATCGAGTTCCTCGAAGGCCCGGTAGCAGCCCATGATGACACTGACCGCATGCTGGATCTGGGCCGGCGTCAGGCCGAGGGCGAAGGCGATCTCGCGGGCCTGGAAGGCCTGCATGCCGACGGCCGGCTCGACGCTGACCCGGATGATCGACTTCGGCTGCTCGACGGCAATGTCCTCGATCTCCATGCCGCCGGCGGCGGAAGCGACCACCATGACCCGTTCGGATTTGCGATCAAGCACGAAGCCCAGATAGAGTTCGCGGGCGATCGACACCCCACCCTCGACATAAAGCCGGTAGACGATCTTGCCGGCGGGCCCCGACTGGTGGGTCACCAGCTTCTTGCCGAGAAGCTCGTCGGCGGCATCGGAGACCTCGTCCTCGCTGCGGCACAGCCTGACGCCGCCCGCCTTGCCGCGGCCGCCGGTGTGGACCTGGGCCTTGACCACCCACAGCTTGCCGCCGATCTCGCGGGCCCGGTAGGCCGCCTGCTCGGGCGAGTAGGCGAGCGCGCCTTTAGGGATCGGCACGCCGAACTTGGCCAGGATTTCCTTGGCCTGATATTCGTGAATGTCCATGGCTTTCCCCCCTCAGGCAGCTTTCTTCAGCGCCGCGGCAGCACCGGTCTCGCGGTAGTATTCGGAAGCCGCGGCAACCCCCGACCCGGCGGCGACCGGAATGCCAAGATCGCGCATCGCCATTTCCGACCCGGCGAGTGCCATCAGGCACATGAGCTCGTTGAGATCGCCCAGGTGCCCGATGCGGAACGCCCGGCCCGCCAGTTTGTTGAGGCCGACGCCGAGAGAGAGACCATAACGGTTATAGGCATGCTTCACCAGCGCACCGGAGTCATAGCCCTCCGGGATAACGATGGCGCTCACCGTGTTGGAGTGCCATTTGGGCGCCCTGGCGCAGAGCGAGAGGCCCCAGGCGGTGACGGCGCGGCGCACGCCTTCGGCCAGGCGGTGATGGCGGGCGAAGACATTGTCCAGACCCTCGGCCAGCAGCAGGTCGACGGCGGCCCGCAAGGCGCGCAGCATGTGGATGGGCGGCGTATAGGGGAAGTAGCCGTCCCGGTTGGTCTTGATCATGTCGTCGAAATCGAAATAGCAGCGCTTCATCTGGGCCGATTTGCGCAAGGCCAGCGCCTTCGGCGACACGGCGAGAATGGCAAGCCCGGCCGGCATCATAAAGCCCTTCTGGGAACCCGAGACGCAGATGTCGACGCCCCACTCGTCCATGCGGAAATCGATCGAGGCGAGCGAGCTCACCGCGTCGACGAAGAGGAGGGCGGGATGGCCCGCCTCGTCCATGGCCTGGCGCACCGCGGCGACATCGCTGGTGACGCCGGTTGCGGTCTCGTTGTGGGTGACCAGCACCGCCTTGTAGGCGTGGGCCCGGTCGGACTTGAGCTTCTCGGCGAAGATATCGACCGGCACACCCTCGCCCCACGGCACATCGACCACATCGGCGTCGAGTCCGTGACGCAAGCACATCTCGGCCCACAGCAGCGAAAACTGTCCGAAGCGGGCGATCAACACCTTGTCGCCGGGAGAGAGCGTGTTGGTCATCGCCGCCTCCCAGCCGCCGGTGCCGGAGGCCGGGAACAGAAACACTTGGGCCTCGCGGGTCTTGAAGACCTTCTTCACATCCTCGAACAGGGGGAGCGTGAAGGAGGGAAGGTCGGGGGCGCGCTGGTCCTCCATGGCGATATCCATGGCAAGCCGCACCGCCTGCGGAACATTGGTTGGCCCCGGAATGAACAGACCCTTGATGCCCGGCATATTTTTCCCCTGATTGGCGCCGGGAGCATCCCGGACTGAGGAAATGTCTATAGCTGGGTAGGGTCGCGCGCGAAACACTCCGAATACTGGTCTTTCGGCATCCAGAAGAATGGGATATATCCTACTCTTTAAAGTAGTATTAAACCACAATATTGCCATCTCCTCAACTTTCGGGTAGGTTATCTGCCATGAGACAGCCCGTCGATCTCATCCTCGGCGATCCCAATCCCCTGATGCTGCAGGCGCTTTCGGAAATCTTCGAACGCGACCGGCGGTTCACCCTGATCGCCACCAGCAAGACCGCCGAGGGCTTCCTCGAAACCTGTCTGAGAATGCCGGTTGCCGTCGGAGTTATCGACTGGATCCTGCCGCAGCTCGGTGCCGAGCGCCTTCTGGCCATTCTGCGCGACCGGCCGAACCCGCCGCGCCTCATCGTCTATGCCTCCTCGGCCGATCCCGAGATGCCGCGCCGGGCGCTTGCCGCAGGTGCCGCCGGTTTCTGCACCCGCAGCACGCCGCCCGAGCAGTTGCTCGATCTGGTAGCCACCGTTGCCGCCGGCCGCATGGTCTTTCCCTTCCTCGATGTCCGTGACCTGAAGCGCGATCCGCGCGACAGCCTCACGGCCCGCGAGAAAGCGATGATGGCGGCACTCGCCCGCGGCCGCACCAATACCGAGCTGGCAAGCGAGCTCGGCATCTCGATCAACACGGTGAAATTTCACCTGCGCAATCTCTATGACAAGCTGGGCCTCAGGAACCGCTCCCAGGCGATAGCCTTCTTCTATTCGAGCGACGCCCCGCCCGGCGGCTGAAGTCCCGTGGCGAGATGACAGCCGGCGCCACGGCGGCCCCGCAGATAGTCGTCGATCAGCTGGCGGTAGCGCACCGGTCCGAAGCTTGGAAAATGGCCGCCATGAACGACGCTGACCGCGAGCGGCCGCAGCCTTTCGAGCGTTGCCTCGTAGTCCGCCCCGTTCGAATGATAGACATCGTCGATCAATGGCCCGTCATAGATGATGTCGCTCGACAGGAAGATGCCGGTTGAGCGCTCGAAGAGGCCAATGCCGCCCGGCGAATGGCCCGGCGTATGGATCGCCTCGAAGTGCCGGTCGCCGAGATCGACGCTGTCGCCGTCGTCGAGAAGCCGTCCGGCGCTGGCCGGCTTCACCTGATAGCGCGTCTGGTCCCAACCGACTGGCAGGGCATCGAACATCTCGTCGGTCGCATAGCGGTCGGCGAGGGTCCAGTCATTGCGGGGCTCGGCGAGGATGTGAGCTTCGGCAGGGTGCACCGCGCAGCCGGGAAATTCGTGATGGCTGCCGATATGATCGAAATGGGTGTGGCTGGCGATGCAGGTGAGGGCTCGCTCGCTCACCAGCGGGACATGGACCCGCAGACTGAAGTGCCCGAGACCGGAATCGAACAAGAGGTCGCGGTCGCGGCCCCGCACATGCCACATGTTGCAGCGGTAGAAGGGCTTGATCCACGGCTCGTGAATGAGGGTGACGTCGTCGGCGAGGCGGATCGTCTCGTACCAATGGGCGGCGTCGATGCGGTGCTCCATCGCCTAGTCCTTGAGGATCACGATGCCTGCCGGAACAAACTCGACAAGGATCGGCTGGCCGGGGCGGAAATTGCTCTCGGCCGGCAAGCGCGCCACAACCGCGATCTCCGGTGCCGCGGCAGGCGCCAGGGTCACCCGCTTGAAACTGCCCTGATAGACCACATCGGTGACGACCGCGGCAATCGCATCGGGGGTCGATGAGAGGCGGACATGCTCGGGCCGGATCGCCAGCCGCACCGGCGTTCCGGCGGCGAGCCCCGTTGCCGGAAAATGTCCCAGGGGCGTTTCGACGCGCCCTTCGCCGGAGACGTGGCCGGGAATGAGCGTGCTTTCGCCCATGAAGGTGGCGGTGAAGCGGGTTGCCGGCCGGCCGTAGACGCGCTCCGGCGGGCCCTGGTCCTCGATGCGGCCGTGGTTCATCACCACCACATGGTCGGCCAGCGCCATGGCCTCTTCCTGGTCGTGGGTGACATGGACGAAAGCGGTTCCCACTTTGCGCTGGATCGATTTCAGCTCGTCCTGCATCTGGCGCCGGAGCTTGAGATCAAGGGCGCCGAGCGGCTCATCGAGCAGCAGCACGGCGGGCTCGACCACCAGGGCCCGGGCCAGGGCGACCCGCTGGCGCTGGCCGCCCGAAAGCTCATGGGGCTTCTTGTCGAAGGCCTCGGCCAGGCCGACGACCGCCAGCATGTCGCGGGCCTGCTTGACCCGCACGGACCGGCCTATACCCTTCATGCGCAGCCCGAAGCCCACATTGCTGCCAACACTCATGTGGGGGAACAGCGCATAGTCCTGAAACACCGTAGCCGTCGGGCGCCTGGCCGGCGGCAGGGCGGTGCAGTCGACACCGCGGATTGTCACCAGGCCAGAGCTGGGCTGAAGAAAACCACCGAGGATCGACAGGAGTGTGGTCTTTCCCGATCCCGAGGGTCCGAGCAGCACCGTGTAGCTGCCGGCTTCGACGCCGAGCGCCACATTGTTGAGCACCTTTGCCGCGCCGAACCGGTGGCAGAGCCGCTCGACGGCGAGGAGGGCGGTCATTGCGGCCGCCTGCGGAAGGCGGTGAGTTCGAAGACAATGGCGAGCACGATCGAAATGCCGAATACCATGGAGCCTACCGCATTGGTCTTGGGATTGAGGCCGGCCCGCAACAGGTTCCAGATTTCGACCGGAAGCGTCGTATCGAAGCGGGTGAGCAGGAAGGAGATGACGAATTCGTCCCACGAGAAGGTCATCGACAGGAAGAAGCTGGCAAACAGCGCCGGCCACAGCATGGGGGCGGTGACCAGCGCCAGCACCTGCCATTCGGCCGCACCGAGATCGCGGGCGGCGCGCTCGATATTGGCCTGGTGCTCGCCCATCTGGCTGTAGACGATGGCAAAGCACAGCGGCAGGTTGATGACCACATGACCGACGCCGGCGGCGATCAGCGACTTTGGTACGCCAAGGGCGTTGAAGAAGACAAGGAGGCCCATGCCGATGATGAGATAACTCACGGTGAGCGGCAGGGTGATGAGGCCGCGCAGCAGGACGCCGCCCGGAAGCTCGAAGCGCGCCAGGCCCCAGGCGGCGAGGAAGCCGAGAAGCGTTGCGAGCCCCGAGGTCGTGACCGCGACGACGAAGGAGTTGCCAAGTGCCGAGGTGAGCCGCGGGTCGTTCAGCACCGCCTCGTACCAGCGCAGCGACGGGCCGTTGAACGGCGGGATGGGAAACAGCGTGCCCTGGAACGAGAACAGCACCAGCACCAGCACCGGCAGGAAAATGAAGGCGTAGATGGCGCCGGCGTAGACGACTGCGACAGCCCGCACCATCAGGCCCTCTCGATCTTCAGCCAGCGGGCGCAGGCGACATAGGCGATGGAGACTACAACCATGAGAATGATCGACAAGGCCGAGGCCAGCGGAAAATCGCCGCGCCGGCCGATCTGCATCATGATGAGCTGCGGCATCAGGAGCTCGTTGTTGCCGCCGAGAATTTGCGGCGTGATGTAGTCGCCGATGGCCAGCACGAAGGTCAGGAAGGCGCCGACCATGATGCCCGGCAATGTCAGCGGCAGGACCACATGCAGGAAGGCCCTGACCGGCCCCGCACCCAAATCGGCGGCGGCCTTGCGATAGTTGGGCGAGAGCTGCTTCAAATTGGCGTAGATCGTGAGCGTCAGCAGCATGACGAAGAAATGGCTGAAGCCGATGATCGTCGCCAGCCGCGTGTTGGCGATCTGTGCGGGCTCGGCAAGGAGGCCGAGGCGGATAAGTGTGTCGTTGACGATGCCCTTTTCGGCGAGCACCAGGAGCCAGCTGTAGGAGCGCACCACATAGGAGGTCCAGAACGGCAGGACCGCCAGCATCAAGGCCAGCCTCTGCCAGCGCTCCGGCACCAGGGTGGCCAGAATCCAGGCGAAGGGATAGGCGAGTACGATCGAGACGGCGGTGACGAGGAGAGTGACCTCGAGCGAATTGGTAAGCGCCCGCCAGTAGCTCGGATTGGCGAAGAACTGGGTATAGTTCGCCGCGCTAAAGCCGCCCGCCTCCTGGGGATGGAGGCTGATGACCGCCATGACGAGGAAGGGTGCGACAAAGAACAGGAGCGTCCACGCCAGGGCCGGCGTGATGCTGGCCCAGCCGGCCCTGACGGCGGACAGGCTCACTTCGCCTGGATCATTTCGGTCCACAGATCCTGCATCTTCTTGTCGAGCGCCTCGCTGGGGGCGGGATAGCCCTGGGCGCGCTTGAGGAAGTCCGGCTGTTCGGCAAAGCGCAGGATCCTCTTCTGGTCATCGCTGAGCGATGCCTTGGTATTGGCCGGCATTCCCCAGTAGCACGACGAGGTGGCCAGACGTGCCTGGCCCTCGGGGCTCAGCACATACTGGATGAACTTGAGCGCCAGGTCCTTTTTCTTGCTGTCCTTGAACATGGCAAGCGACTGGGACCACAGGACCGCCCCTTCCTTGGGGATGGAGAAGTCGAGATCGGGGTTTTCCTTGGCGATGCCGGCGGTCACCCATTCGCCGCCGCCGACCAGGATATCGGCCTCGCCGGTCGCCAGGGCCGTCTGGCTCGCCACCACATCGGTCACCGCCTTGGCATTGGCCTTCATCTTGAACAGCACGTCGCGGATCGCCGGCAGATCGGCTTCCGTCAGGTCCGCCGTCTTCTTGCCGATCGCCATCGCTGCCATGCCGATGACCGGCAGGTAATAGTCATAAATGGCGATGCGGCCCTTGTACTTGTCGCCGGTCAGGACCGCCAGCGACTGCATGTCGGCGGCATCGACCTTGGCCTTGTTGTAGCCCACGGTGTTGTAGCCGAATTTCTCGGTGATGCCGTAGCGCTTGCCGCCGAACATGGTGGCGGCATCCATCTTCACTTCCGGGAACAGGTCGGCGAGGGGCAATTTGTCCTCGGGCAGCGGCTCGAACAGGCCGCGATCGACGCCGCGGCGGACGTCGATCGAATCGATCACCATCACATCCCAGTCGCCGGGTTTCGACTGCTCGACGATGGCGAGCCCGGCGCCGGTGCCCTCGAACTCCTTGACGTTGACCTTGGCGCCGTTCGCCTCCTCGAAGGGCTTGAGCAGATTGGGATCGGAATGATCGCACCAAACCAGGGCGTTGAGCTCCTCGGCCGCACCGGCCGGGGCGGCAAGACCAATGGCCGCAAGTGCGATGAAAGATGCGCCGGCGAGGCGGCGGGTGAAGGCCGCGAGTGTCATGGTGAGTTCCTCCCTGTCGACTTGCAGCGAAAATTGAACCGATTTTATATTTGAGTCAATTCCACAAATCTGCCAAATTTCCCCCATGACAGGTTTGCGCGCCCGGCAGAAGGCCGACCGCCACGAGAGGATACTCGAGGCCGCCGCCGAGCTGTTCCGGGCCCACGGCTACGAGGCCGCCACGATCGAGGCCATCGCCCAGGCGGCGGAAGTGTCGATCGGCACCATCTACAACTATTACCGGAACAAGGGCGACTTGCTGGTCGCCATCGTGGCGATGGAAGTGCATGAGGTGCTGAATGCCGGCGAGGCGGTGATCGCCCGCCCGCCGCGCAGCGCCGAAAAGGCGGTCGACGCGCTGATCGGCAACTATATCGAGCATTCGCTGGTCTATCTGAGCAAGGAAATGTGGCGCCAGGCCATGGCGATCTCGACCCAACAACCGTCGAGCCCCTTCGGCACCACCTATGGCGCGCTCGACGTGAAACTCGCCCGCCAGACCTGCGACCTGGTCGAGAAACTGCAGTCCCTCGATCTCATTCGGGCCGATGTCGATGCCACCGCCGTCGGCGAGGTCATCTTCAACAACACCAACATGATGTGCATGATCTTCGTCAAGATCGAGGCGATGACGGTGGCGGCCCTTCGCGCCAGGCTGCGCCGCCAGAACCGCGCCATCATCGAGCCGATCCGGCAGTGATACGCGCCGGCGGAAGGGGAGCCTGACATGACCGTCCATCGCTTCCAACCGAACCTGTTCCACAACACCATCGGTAGCCATGCGCCCGCACTGGTGGTAGCCGACGGCGACACGGTTGTGACCGCAACTCTCGATGCCCATGGCTTCGACCGTGACGGCCGCAAGCGGGGCGACAGGCCCAATCCGATGACCGGCCCCTTCTTCGTCACCGGGGCCGAACCGGGCGACGTTCTGGCCGTCGCCATCGACCGCATCATGCTGGTGCGGCCCACCGGCTGGACCTTCCGGGGCCTGAGCCCCACCGTCGTCGATCCCGCCGCGGTGCCGCGCTTTGCCAAGCGCGACAAGGCCGACTGGATCATCGATGCGACGGCGGGCGAAGCCCGCCTCGCCGATCCGCCGGCCGCACTTGCACGCTGGACGACACCGCTCGCTCCGATGATCGGCTGCTTTGGCGTGGCGCCGGCCTTGGGCCAGGCCCTGTCGACGGCGACCAGCGGCCCCTATGGCGGCAACATGGACTACCGGCGGCTCGGCGCCGGGGTCGAGATCATGTTCCCGGTGGCGGCACCGGGCGCCCTGTTCTTCCTCGGCGACGTGCACGCCGACCAGGGCTGCGGCGAGATCACCGGTACCGGGATCGAAACGGCGGCCGAAGTGCAGTTCACCGTGAAGGTGATCAAGACGAAGCGCATCGGCTGGCCGCGCGGCCGCACCGCGGACAGTATCTTCACCATCGGCAACGCCCGCCCGCTTGACCAGGCCCTGCAGCATGCCACCACCGAAATGCTCGACTGGCTGATCGAGGATTATGACCTCGACGAAACGACCGCCAGCCAGGTCATGGGCCAGACGGTGCGCTATGACGTCGCCAACATCTTCAACCCGGCCTATTCGGTGGCCTGCCGGATCGGCAGCGAGGCGCTGAAGGGTTTGCCGAAGCGATAGATAGCGAGGGGGGATTGACTTGAGCGCCGTCCGGTGCCGGTATTCTCGCAGGGAATGCCAGGCCAAAACAGGAGGGATACGTCCATGACCGACAAGCTCATTCTGCCGAAGAAGAAAGGCCTCAACCGCCGGACAGTGCTCAAGACCATGGGCATGGCGGGCAGCGCCATGGCCGCCCCCGGCTTCGTCCGCTATGCCCAGGCGGCGTCCTCCTCGCCGATCAAGATCGGCTTCCAGGTGCACCGTACCGGCATCGGTGCCGCCTATGGCCACTGGTACGAGCGCGTGACCACCGCTGCCGCCGCCCTGATCAACGAGCAGGGCGGCATCGGCGGCCGCCCCATCGAGATTGTCGCCGAGGATGATGGCACCGATCCGGGCCGCGGCGCCCAGGTGGTCGAAAAATTCGCCACCCAGTACCAGGTGGACGTGGCCTTCGGTACGCTCTTCAGCCATGTGGTGATGGGTTCCGCACCGCGGGCGGGCGAATTGAAGCTTCCATACTACGTGGTCTCCGAGGGCTACCATGTGGCCTCGGGCAAGCTCAACCGCTACACCTTCCAGCCGGGCATCACCGACGTGAAGAGCCAGGTCATATCGCTGGCGCCATGGATTTCCAAGAATCTCGGCAAGAAAGTCACCATGATCTATCCGGACTTCGCCTTCGGCTACGATCACCGCGACTATTTCTCGGCGGCGATCAAGGGCCAAGGCGGCGAGGTGGTGCAGTTGATCCCCATTCCGCCGACCGAATCCTCCTTCACCCGCTACTTCCCGCAGATTCCCGCCGGCACCGAGGTGATCTATCACGTGATGGTGGGCCCGGCGGTCCTGACCTTCGTCAAGGAGCTCGGCGAGTATTTCGGCTCACAGCATCCTGCACTCTTCGGCTTCATCGACAGCCTCGAGGCGGTCGATTTCAAGAGTCCCGGCCTCGAATTCCTCGACGGCTCCTATCTGTGGGAGGCCTATCCGCGCTTTGCTGGAGCCTCACCCAAGCCGCACGACACCTTCTACCGCCAAAAGGTCGGCGTCGATGCCTATGGCGCCAGCACTTCCGATCCAGCCGACATCTCGACTTTCTCGCACATGTTCGGCTGCTGGGAGACACTCTATGTTATCAAGGCGGCGATGGAGGCTGCGGGCTATCAGGGGGCTGCCGACAAGGGCAAGCTCATCGAGGCGACCGAGGCGATGACCAAGCTCGCCGAGGGCAACGAACATCCCCAGGGTGAAAAGCTGTTCAACGGCAAGATTCACCAGTCCTTCGGCCACCAGAACATCACCCGGATCAAGAGCGGTGTTGCCGACGTGGTCTATCGCACCAGCATCGAGGAAGGCCTTTACGAACCGGAGGCGGATTACACCAAGATGGCGCTGTAGACAGCAGCGCTTGTCCTTCTTCCCGCATCTCCTTCTGGCCGTTCTCGAAGGTGCCGTCGCCGCCGCGACCCTGGCGCTGACGGCGCTGGGCCTGTCGCTGGTGTTCGGCGTGATGCGGGTGGTCAACGTCGCCCATGGCGAGTTCTACATGCTGGGCGCCATGGTCGCCTGGTGGCTGTCGCAACTGGTGCCGGCTCACCCGCTCCTGGGTTTCCTGCTGGCGCTGATCGGCGCGCCACTGGCCGTGGGGGCCGTCGCCTTCGCCACCGAACGGCTGGTGCTGCGCCGCATCGGCTACGATCCGGAGGCGACCATCGTTGCCACCATCGGCCTTATGTTCCTCATCCAGCAGCTGGCGCTCAGCGTCTTCGGCGCCGACGCCAAGCCGGTCAACGCGCCCTTCACCTACCGCATTGTGTTCCCGTGGTTCGGCTATTCGGGCTACAAGCTGTTCGTCGTGGCGGCCTCGGCGGTGTTGCTTCTGTGTGTCTGGTGGGTCATGTCGCGCACCCGCTTCGGCCTCATCATGCGGGTGACCCAGTTCGACCGCGAGACGGCGACGGCCTTCGGCATTCCGGTGGGGCGCGTTTATTCCGCCGTGTTCGTCGCCGGGGCGGCGATCGTCGCCATCGCCGCCGTTCTGCTGGTGCCGATCCAGCAGGCCCACTACCTGATGGGCCTCGATCCCTTGCTGATGAGTTTCATCGTGGTGATCATCGGCGGCCTCGGATCGCTGAAGGGCAGCGTCATCGCCGCCCTGGCGATCGGCCTCCTTGGCGGCATCGTCTCGGTGTTCTTCTCGCCGACCTTTGCCGCGATCATCGCCACCCTGCTCGTCGCCTTCATCCTGGTGATCCGCCCGCAAGGCTTTTTCGGAGCGCCGGCGCGGTGAAGGGCGATGGGGCAAGGATCGCTCTCCTCCATGGCGCGGTCCTGGCGCTCTTGTTTCTCGCCCAGTTCGTCGCCGGCGATTATGTACAGCTGAGCCTGACCCGCATCATGGTTCTGGCGATCTATGCCATGGGCTACAATCTGCTCTACGGCTATACTGGGCTCCTCAGCCTCGGCCACGCCATGTTCTTCGCCACCGGCCTCTATGTGGCGGCGATCGGCACGACGCGAATTGGCCTCGGCGTGCCTGAGGTCTTTCTTCTCGCGATCGCGATCGGCGCCCTGGTGTCGCTGGCGATCGGCGGGCTCGCTCTCAGGGCTTCGGGTGTTGCCTTCATGATCGTGACGCTGATGTTCTCCCAGGCCGCCTTCCTGACAATCCTCTACTTCGGCGAATACACCCGCGGCGACGAGGGTATCGTCATCGCCGATTCGATCCGCCGCTTCGGCTTTCTGGGCATGACGGTCGATCTCGCCAGTGCCACGCTCCGCTACAACCTGGCGCTGGCCCTGCTGGCCATCGCCATGGGCGTGTGCCTGGCGATCGTACGCTCGCCCTTGGGCCATGTGCTGATTGCCATCCGCGAGAACGAGAGCCGTGCGACCATGCTGGGCTACGACGTGACGCGTTACAAGCTCTTCGCCGTCGTCGTGTCGGGCACTCTGTCGGCCACCGCGGGGGCGGCCTATGCGCTGATGTTCGCCTATGCCGGATCGACGCTGGCCTCGATCCAGTATTCGATCCATCCGCTCTTGTGGACGCTGCTCGGTGGCGCCGCGACGGTGCTGGGCCCGCTCGCCGGAACGGCGGTCATGTACGCGGTGGTCGACATCGCCAGCGGCTTCACCACGGCCAATCTGCTGGCAGTCGGCGTGGTGCTGATCCTCCTGGTGCTGTTCTTTCGCAAGGGCCTGCTCGGAACCGTGCGCCAACGCTGGCTGCCGTGGCTGCCATGAGCCTGCTCGAAACAAGAGGCCTCACCCGGAGCTTCGGCGGACTGACCGCCGTCGACAAGGTGGACTTCGCCGTCGAGCCCGGCGAGATCCGCGCCGTCATCGGTCCCAACGGAGCCGGCAAGACCACTTTCGTCAATCTGATCTCCGGGCGGATTGCGCCGCAGACCGGCAGGATTCTCTTCGCGGGCGAGGACATCACGGCATTGCCGGCCTTCCGGCGAGTGCGCAAGGGCATCGCCTATACGTTCCAGATCACCAGCATCTTCGGCAATCTACCGGTTCACGAGAACGTCGCCCTGGCGGCGCGCGCCGGAAAGGGCAACGCCACCGAATGCCTCACTCGCGTCGGTCTCGAAACCCGCAGCGGCCAGGTGGCGGGAACCCTTGCCTATGGCCACCAGCGCCTGCTCGAAGTGGCCATGGGCCTGGCGCTCAAACCCCGACTTCTCATTCTCGACGAGCCGACGCAAGGGTTGTCCGATGGCGAGATCGCCGGCTTCGTGAAACTCGTCCGCGCCATCGCCAGCGAGACGACCGTGCTGCTGATCGAGCACAACATGCCGGTGGTGATGGAACTGGCGGAGCGCATCACCGTCATGCATCGAGGCAGCGTGCTGGCCGAGGGAACGCCCGCCGCGATCCGCGCCGACCCGCAAGTGCAGAGCGTCTATCTGGGAACCGCCTGATGCTCGATGTCCGCGCCATCGACTGCTACTACGGCGAGGCCAAGGCCCTGCACCAGTTTTCGCTGCGTCTCGAAACCGGCGAAATTCTCTGTCTCCTCGGCCGCAACGGGGCCGGCAAGACCACCGCACTGAAGGCGATCATGGGGCTGGTGCCGGTGCGCCGCGGAAGCATCGTTTTCGACGGCACCGATCTCACGAAACTTGCGTCCCATGAGGTGCCGCGGCTCGGCATCGGCTATGTGCCGCAAGGGCGCCGGCTGTTCTCGGAGCTCACCGTCGAAGACAATTTGCGGGTTGGCCTGATGACCCGCAACTCCGGCGCTGCCGTGCGCCAGCACGTGCTCGAACTCTTCCCGGTGCTCGGCGAGCGCCTCGGCCAGCGCGCCGGCACCATGAGCGGCGGCGAACAGCAGATGCTGGCCATGGCGCGGGCGCTCTGCATAGCACCCAAGCTGCTGCTCCTTGACGAACCGACCGAGGGCCTGAGCCCGGCGATGATCGCCCTTATCCGCCGGTCGATCGTCGAGCTCAAGACACACGGCGTGACAACCATTCTGGTCGAGCAGCGGGTCGATGCGGTGCTGCCCATCGCCGACCGTGTCGCCTTCGTCGAGAATGGCCGGGTGACGGCGGTCATGGCCGTGGCCGAACTTGCCGCCGATCGCCACATGATCGACCGCTATGTGGGGCTGGGTTAATTGCTCGGACCGGCGGTCAATGGCCGCCGCCGCCGGCAGCCGCCGGCGCCTTCACCAGTTCCGGCACTTTTTCGGCGGGTGGTGTATTGCGCGAGCGTTGCGACCTGACCAGCCCGTCGATCACCGTCATGCCGACGCCAGGAAGGTTGCCCTGGGCAATCGAGGCCAGCATGTCCTTGCCCGGCGCGTGCTGGGCCCGGTCGATGAGGGCGAAGTCGGCCGATCGTCCCGCCTCGATGAGCCCGCAATCGAGCCCGCGCATGCGCGCCGTGTTGCCGGTGGCGAAACAGATGACCGTCTCGGCCGGAACATTGCCGAGGCTCGACAGCATGGCGATCATGCGCAGGATGCCGAGGGGCTGGACGCCGGAGCCAGCGGGTGAATCGGTGCCGAGAATGACGCGCTCCGGCTGCTTCAGTTCGAAGGCGGTGCGCATGGCGAGGAGGCCGGCCCGCTCGTTGCCGTTGTGGACGATCTCGATGCCGCGCCGGCATTGCTCGCACAGGCAGGTGATCTGGTCGTCGGGAAGGGCGGTGTGGCCGCCATTGATATGGCCGATGATGTCGGCGTCGGCTTCCAGCACCACGTCCTTGTCGATGAGGCCGGAGCCGGGGATCGACGGCCCGCCGGTGTGGATGGTCGACTGGATGCCGTATTTCCGCGCCCAGGCCACCATCTGCTTGGCCTTGTCGCCGGCCTTGACCGAGCCGAGGCCCACTTCGCCCAGGAGCTTGACCCCGGCCTCGGCCAGATCCTTGAAGTCCTGTTCCTCCATGCCGTCTTCGATGACCGGAGCGCCGGCATGGACCTTGACGCCCGAGGGGCGAAAATTCTCGTACCAGCGCTGCGAAGCGATCGCCAGGGCCTTGAGGCCGACGATGTCCTTGGGCCTTCCTGGCAGATGAACCTCGCCGGCCGAGATCATGCTGGTGACGCCGCCATGGAGGCACGAGTCGATCCAGTTGATCTGCTGCTGGCGCGGCGTGTAGTCGCCGATCACCGGGTGCACATGGCTGTCGATGAGGCCGGGAGCGAGGGCGGTTCCCCTGGCGTCGATCAGCGTGTCCGGGTGGCCCACGTCGAGGTCGCGCTCGCGGCCCACCCCGGCGATCTTGCCATCGAGGGCGACGAGGCAGTCGCCATCGAGGAGCGGCTTCTCCACCATGCCGGACAGGATGAGGCCGATGTTGCGGATGACCAGCTTGCTTGCGGCATTCATGGCCGGATGCTCCCTGCAGCGTGGGTGAAACTATGCGCGTCGATTGCGCGGTTTGGCAAGTTTCCCGCCACGGCCATTTGCACAATTCCAATCGCCTGGCGATCCGGCTAGAGTTTCGCCGATCTCGCGGAGCAGGGAATGGCCAGGCCGCCACGCATCGACAATCTGCAGTACTGCAACTGGTCGGAGAAGATTTTCCGGCAGATGCGCCAGGGCGGACTCGATGCCGTCCACGCCACCATCGCCTACCACGAGAGCTTCCGCGAGATGGTACTGAATATCGAACGCTGGAACCGCTGGTTCGAGCGTTTCCCCGAGTCGATCTTTCCGGGACGCATGGCCGACGACGTGCGAGCTGCGCGAGCGACCGGCCGCACCGCCATCTTCTTCGGCCTGCAAACGCCATCCTGCATCGAGGACGACATCGGGCTCGTTGAAATCCTGCATACGCTCGGAGTGCGCTTCATGCAGCTGACCTACAACAACCAGTCGCTGCTGGCGACCGGCTGCTATGAGAACGAGGATGCCGGCATCACCCGCATGGGTAAGCAGGCGATCAGCGAAATGAACCGGGTGGGACTGGTGATCGACATGTCGCACTCGGCCGAGCGCTCGACCCTGGAGGCGATCGAACTGTCGGCGAGGCCCATCGCCATCACTCACGCCAATCCCGCCTCATGGGCGCCGGCCCGGCGCAACAAGTCGGATGCGGCGCTCAAGGCGCTGGCCGGCCGCGGCGGCATGCTGGGCTTCTCGCTCTATCCCCATCACCTGAAAGATGGATCGGCCTGCACTTTGGAAAGCTTCTGCGCCATGGTGGCGCGAACCGCCGAGCTGATCGGCGATGCTCACATCGGCATCGGCTCGGACCTGTGCCAGGACCAGCCCGACAGCGTCGTCGAATGGATGCGCATGGGGCGCTGGTCGAAGGAGACCGACTATGGCGAAGGCTCGAAGCACCAGGCCGGGTTTCCCGAGCCGCCCTCCTGGTTCCGCGACAATCGCGACTTCGGCAATATCGAGGAGGGCTTGCGCCAGGTTGGTTTTGATGCGGCAGGGGTGGCCCGCATCATGGGCGGCAACTGGCTCTCCTTCTATGAAAAGAGTTTTGGCCGGTTGACCTGATGACGGAAGCCCTGCGCCCGCCCGAGGAGGTGATGCGCCTTGCGGTCATGGGCAGCGCCCATCGCCACCGGCTGTCCTTCATGCGCCTGCTGTTGCGCTGCATGAAGCGGGAAGCCTGGCGTTTTCATCGCGCCGTGTGGAACCTCGATGACGATGGTTACGGCCATGCCGTCTATGTGGCCGAGGGGCCGCTGCGAAGCTACAGCCTCGTCGCCTTCTCGCACTACCTGGCGCCGGAAAATCGCACCGACCGGGTGATCGCCACCGCTTGGGATACGAGTTTCGCCCTGTTTGATGGTGTTCCCGATCGAGCCGACATCGCCCGGCTGGCGGAAAACGTCCCGAAACAGGAGGCAGGCCGCGTCACGGCGCGTGAACTCAGCGTGTCGCGGGCCAACCGTTCGGTCAGGCTGTTCGACCATGTGGTCGAAAGCCTCGCCGCCGGCCGTCAGCCGGATAGAACTCTGGTCGAGGAGGTGGGCTATCTGATGCGCACCACCGCCGTCTATGGTTCGGGCAAGCTGGGGGCGGCCGACTACGAGGCGAACCGCGACCGGCCGGAGTTTACCGCCCCCTATCAGGCGGAAATGCTATCGGTGTATTTGACCCGCGACTTCACCGTCGATCTTGCCGAGCACATGGCACGGCGTCGCGCTCCCGCGAGGGCCGTGGGGCTCGAGCCAACCTTGCGCCGCCGCCTTGGCATCGGCAACGCCACCGGCCTTGGCATGGCGCCCTATCTGATCAATCACCCGGTGGTGCTCAATCAATGGGTGATGGCGCGGGAGACGGCCCTGGCCCGGGTGCGGGCGCTTGTAGCGGCATCGCCAGTCGACCATGCGGGCTTCATGACGCTGGTGCAGCGGGCCCGGCTCGGTGTGGCGTCATGGCACACGGATGACGCGATCCAGACGGGGCGCATCGCCGAACTGGCGGGCGATCTCGAAAGACTGGAATCTCGCCTTGCCGACGGGGGCTTCGATGGCCGGCGGCCGTGGGACCGGCTTTATCGCTGGGCCGATGCGGAACTGTCGCTGGAAGCCCGCGAGCTCGTCGTCTCGCTGTTGCTCGAGCCCCATGGCGATCTGGTCGACGATCTGGAAAGCCTCTATGTGGCCGATGAGTTCGCCACCTTTGCCATCGACGGCGCCATGACTGTGGCGGAGGCAATCGCGGCCATCGAGCGGGATTATGGCTGGGCCCTGGCGCTCGACTTTTCCCCGCGCCGGGCGACGGCGCGCTTCTGGTACACTTCCGTCGAGAAGCTCGAGCCGCGGCTTGGCGAACGCTGGGAGGAAGCGGGCGGCGATCTCGAGCTCCCACTGGCCGTCGGGCGCGACATACAAGCCTGCCGGCGCGACTTGAAGGCCTTCGATGCGGCGGCACCCCTGGCGGTGTTCCTGCTGGCCCACCCTGAGCATCGCCATGTCGTCCGCCGCTCCCAGATGCGGGCCCGTCACCCCTATGCCGAAATCTGCGACAACGTCATCGGCGCCGCCATGCGGCCCATCGACTTCCTGCGCTTCAAGCTCGCCTTCTTCGGCGCGGCGCGTTTCGATCCCCGCTCCGACCGCTGGACCCGCATCACCATGTACCAGGATGCGCCTTTCGCCATGGAGCTCGATGGTCAGCCGGCCGACGACTGGTTCCTGCCGCAGGTGAAATGATGCTCGCTTCGCTGAACGAGATCGATGCCACGGCCAGGAAGGCGGCGCGTGGCGCGGGGCTGCCTTGGGGGTTGGCCGAGGAGGCCGGTAAGGCCGTGCGCTGTCTCGAAGCGCGGCGTCTGCCGGGCCTGGCGCCGTTGCTGACGCTATTGCGCGCAACCGACGGCCGGAACCGGCAGTCGCTGGCGCCGGCGCGGCGCAATGGCACGTGGCATTCGCCCCACGGCATGCTTTGCCCGGTAGTCTCTGGCGCGGCGATGAGCGACATGCTGGGGCTGATGCACTACGGGCAGGAGATACGGCTTCAGAATGTTCTGTCGCCGGTGCTGGTTCTCGGCGTGCTGGTCGCCGGAGCGAGGAGAAAGCCCATTGTTATCGCCTGGACCGGTCTGCGGGCCGGTATCGGCCCGGCTGGCATTGCGGTGGAAGAAGAGACCGGCCTCGCTGCTGCGGCCGCGGCCGCGGACGTGACGCTGCACTTTGGTCAGGCCTCCGACGGCAAATTCCTGCGCCGCGAAATCGTTGGCGGCGTACCGGTCGATGAACGGGTCTGGGCGGCGCTTCAGTCCTTTGTCATCCGTACCTATGTGCCGGCCTCGCAGGAATCGCGTCGGCGGGGTGCGGGGGCCGGCCTTCTCGACAATGATTGATCAGCCGGCGGCGATCCGGGCCACGGCATAGGGTGCCAGATCGAGGCTCCCCACCTTGCGGATCGCGTTGCCGCTGCCCGCAAGCCAGGCCGGGTTTCGTGCCGCTGCCTCGAAGCTCTTCTCATCGAGAAGATGCAGTTGGGCTGGGCCGTCGAATCCGCTGACCCTGACCCGCTGCGTATCGCCCGTGAGATTGGCCAGCCACAACACCGCTCCCGCCTTGCCGCGATAGGCCAGGCTTGCGACCTTCGATGGCGCCGTCGCTGCCGTATCGATCCGCCGGGCGCCGCTGGCGGGGGCGAGGCCGGCAAGCGTGTGATAGGCGGGATAGACCTTGCCCGCGCCGCCGTCGAACCACGGCTGGGCATAGTCGGTCTTGCGGTAGATCATGCCCTGCGGGCCGGTGACCGCGCCCAGCGCCACGGCATCGAGACCGGCGGCGGAAGCGGCGGCTAGGTAGCCGACATTCCAGGCCGCCGCATAGAGGCCGCGCTGGCGTGGGTCCATGTCGGAAAGACAGACGCGGCCGTTGCCGGGATTGACTGCGACCGCCGCGCCATAGGGGTTGTCGCGGCATGGGATTCCGGTCGGGCCGATGTGATAGGGCGACTTAGCCGTCATGGCGCGGGTCGAGGCGAAGATCCAGGGCAGCGACTCGAGCGTCTCCATCACCGAGATGTCGTCGGCGGCGTGGACAATGGGACAGCCCGTGTGGGTGATGAAGTCGAACAGGCCTCGGGGCGGCGGCTTGCGATTGAGCTCGGTGAAATAGGACAGCATACCGCCACCGATCAAAATACCGGGGAAGGAGGCCCGCGCCGCCGCCGCCATTTCCTCATAGCTCGGCCCCCACGGCCGTGGCGTGTTGGGCTGGAAGGACTTGAGATCGTGCATCTGGGTGACGACGACGGAGGATGGCTTGACGCCGGCCTCGTGAACCGCCCTGGCGATTGCCTCGACTTCGGCCGTGGCCGGCTCCCTGGCCGGCAGCACGATCTCCAGCTTGACCGGACTGCCGCTGCGCTTCGACAGTTCGTGGAATGCGATGGCGGCTTCCTTCTGTCCCTTCTCGCGGCCATCGATCTGGCAGACGAGATGGGCCGGCTTCGCGGCGGCAATGAGATCGGCGGCGGCAAGTGCAGCACCGGCTTCCGCCATCGGCACGCTGACGCCAATCGAGGGCACACGATTTTTCACTCCGCCCAGTGTCACTTCAACGCCGCCTGATCGTTTCGTGGCGGTCTTCGCCGGCTTGCCGGTAACGGCGAGCGTCACCGACTGGCTGAAGACCGTGCCCTTGGCCAGCGTATAGGGCCAGGGATCGAGCAGCGAGCAGACGTAGGTCTTGTAGGAGGCATCCATCCAGTTGCGATGATCCTCCATCTCGAACTTGTTGCCTTCCATCAGCACCGTCACAGAGACGCCGGGAAGGGGCTCGTGCTTCAGCGAGCGGATTTCGAAGATCGGCTGGCCGGGGCTGATGAATTTCGGGAATTTGCGCCGTGCGCGTTTGCCGTCGGTGTGCACGACCTCGACCGGCCGTCCCACCGTGCCGTCGAGCGGATGCAGAACGACGAAGCCGGTGCGGTTGGTGAGAAAGTCGGAGAGTGGCGTTGCCTCGGCGGAGAATTTGAGGGTGCCATCGGCCGAAGCCTCGATCGCGGCGCGATAGCGGATCGCCTGGTCCTTGTCCTTGCAGGTTGCATCATAGCCGATGGTGAAGCCGCTCTTGCCCTGGCGGACCTTCAGGTTCTCGATGGCCGGCGCATAGGTGCCCCAGTTCCTGTCGCGCACCAGATAGGCGATGCCGCGTAACACTTCCCTGCCGTGGTAGCGGATGTAGCGCAATGCGCCGCTGTCGAAGACCGCCGAGAGAGGCCCCGCGACCAGCTCGCGGCGCTTGCCGTCGGGAACCTCGGTGCCGAAGAGCTTGACGGCGCGGCTCGGCTTCTTCTGGGTCATGGTGGTTCCCTCAGATGACGGTTTCGCTTTGCGGATCGATCAGGATGGCGCGGTTCATGTCGATGTCGATGGTGGTCCGCTCGCCGGGTGCGGTAACATCGTGGGCGGCGAATTCGGCGATGATGCTGGTGCCGCCGAGCGGCATGTTGACATGGACCCGCGAGCCGGTGGGCTGCACCAGTTCGATCACTACGGCCACGCGGACATGGCCGGGCAAGGCGCCGGCGCCGGCCATGGCGATGTGCTGCGGCCTGATGCCGAGGATGACCGCCTGGCCCTCGCGCACCTTGCGCCCCGGCGGCAAGGGCAGCCTCGTTCCATCGCTTAAGACGACGGCACCTTCCGTTACCGTGGCGGCGAGGAAATTCATCTTCGGGCTACCGAGGAAGCCGGCGACGAAACGGGTGGCCGGCCGCTCGAAAAGATCGAGCGGCGCGCCGAGCTGCTCCACCTGCCCGTCGCGCAGGAGCACGATGCGGTCGGCAAGGGTCATCGCCTCGATCTGGTCGTGGGTCACATAGATCATGGTGCGGCCAAGTTCCTGGTGCAGGCGCTTGATCTCGACCCGCATGTCGTCGCGGAGCTGGGCGTCGAGATTGCTCAGGGGCTCGTCGAATAGGAACAAGAGGGCATCGCGCACGATCGCCCGGCCGATGGCGACCCGCTGGCGCTGGCCGCCGGAAAGCTCACGCGGCAGGCGTTGCAGCAGGGGAGCGATACCCAGCATGTCGGCGGCGCGCTTCACCCGCTTGTCGATCGCGCCGGCCGCGACCTTGCGCGCCCTGAGGCCGAAGGCGATGTTCTCGTAGACGCTGAGGTAGGGATAGAGCGCGTAGTTCTGGAACACCATGGCGATGTCGCGGTCCCGTGGCCTCGCCCAGGTCACGTCCTTGCCGCCGATCTCGACCCGGCCCGCACTTGCCTCCTCGAGCCCGGCGATGGTGCGCAGAAGGGTCGACTTGCCGCAGCCCGAGGGGCCGACCAGCACGGTGAACTCGCCCGACGGCACCTCGAGGTCGATGCCCTTGACCGCATGGAACGAACCATAGTGCTTGTGAAGTCCGCTGATCTTCAAATCCGACATGCGCTAACCCTTGACTGCCCCCATGGAGATGCCGCGCACCAGATAGCGCTGCATGGTGGCGACGGCGACGAAAACGGGAATGGTCCCGAGCACCGACATGGCGGCGATCTTGGCCCAGAAATTGGATTGACCGCCGAAATAGTGGGTGACCTGCACCGTATAGGTGGTGACCTCGGTGCGGGTCAGCACCAGGGCGAAGAGAAAATCGTTCCAGGCGAAGACGAAGGTGAAGACCGCGGTGGCGAACAGCCCCGAGCGTGCCATCGGCAGGACCACCTTCCACAGCACTGCCCAACGGGTGCAGCCGTCGACCAGGGCGCTTTCCTCGAGCTCGAGCGGAATGTCCTCGATATAGCCGCGCATCATCCAGATGACATAGGGCAGGCTGAAAGCCGTGTAGAGAATGATGAGGCCCACATAGGTATCGACCCAGCCCAGCCAGACGTAGAACAGGAACACCGGGAAGACGATGGCGACCGGCGGCATCATGCGCTGCGAGATGATCCACACCGCGAGATTTTCGCCGCCGGTCTTGAAACGCGCCAGCGAATAGGCGGCAACGGTTCCGAAAATCATGGCGAAAAAGGTCGAGACCGTGGCAAGGATCAGGCTGTTGCCGACGGTTGCCGCATCGCCGTCCTTGAACAGCACCCGGTAGTTGTTGAACTGGATCGCCCTCGGATACCACACCGGCGGAAAGGCGAAGATTTCGTCCGGCGTCTTGAACGACATGGTGAACAGCCAATAGATCGGAAAGACGAAGACCAGCACCAGCGCAACGGCCACGACATAGCGCAGCGCCAGGCGCACATCGTGGCGGCGATGGAAGGGCAGCCCGCTCATTTGGCCAGCCCCATGCGCCGGATGGCCCAGGTGACGATCACCGTGAGCAGCACGATCACCAGAAAGGCGATTGCCGCCGTATAGCTGGTTTCGAATTGCCGGAAGCCTTGTACAAAGGTGTAAATCGAAATGGTCTCGGTCATGGTGCCGGGGCCGCCCTCGGTCAGCGCCCAGATGATGTCGAAGATGCGGAACAGGTCAAGCCCGCGGATCAGGATGGCAATCGCCATCACCGGCCAGATGGCGGGCAGCACGATGAAGCGGAAACTCCGCCAGAAGCGGGCCCCGTCGATTTCGGCGGCCTCGGTCAGCGAGCGGTCGACATTGGAAAGGGCCGCCAGCAGGATCAGGAACATGAACGGCGTCCACTGCCAGATCTCGCAGAAGACGATGGCCGGATAGACGAGATTTGGATTGACCGTCCACAGGGCCGGCACCGGATGGCCGGCGAACCAGCCGAGAATCTGGTTGATCGGGCCGTAGCGGTTGTCGAAGAGAAGCCGCCAGGTGGCCCCCGCGACGATCGGCGAAATGATGGTGGGCAGCACCAGGAGCGACACGAACAGCTGACGGCCCGGCATCTTGTCGAGGAACAGATAGGCCATGGCCAGCCCAAGGACGAGCTCCACCGGCAGCGCGATGGCGATGATGAGGGCGGTGTGGAAGAGCGATCCCCACAGCCTGCTGTCCTTGAACAGTTGCGTGAAATTGACCAGGCCGGCGAATGAGGTGTCGGTCTCCAGCATGGTAATACGCATGAAGCTGACCACCAGAGAGAAGGCGAGCGGAAACAGCCCGATCAGCAACAGCAGGAAAATCGCCGGGCTCACCAGCCAGTACTTGAAGTTGCGGTCGGGATGGGCTGTGGCGGTCATTGCGTCAATCAAGTGTCGAAAATGCCTTGCCCGGTATCACCGGGCAAGGCGTCCGATAGGTTACGTCTACAGCTTCGGATAGGCGCCCGACTTGGAGGCCCAGCTCGTATAGACCGCCTTCTGCTTGTCGACGCCGATCTTCTGGGTAATCGCATCCCATTCGCCGGCGGCCGTGTCGAGGATCGCCTTCGGATCGTCGCCCGCCCACAGCTTGGAGATAGCCTGGCGCAGCACCTCCTCGTACTTGTCGGTCTGCAACAGCGACAGGTCGAGAAGACCGGTTTCCGAAGCGAGCTTCAGGGCGGCGAGATAGTTCTTGGCATTCGGCCAAAGTGCCAGATAGCCCGGATCGGTGTAGTGCGCCGCGCGGAACGGATCGCGCAGCGTGAACGGCAATTTGACGCGCTCGAGGCTGATCGCCTCGCTGTTCAGCCACTGGATGAACAGATAGGCCGCGTCCTTGTTCTTGGAGGTCGAGGCGACCGAGAGGGCAAAGCCTGCCGCCAGCTCGGGGTGGCCGCCGGGTGGCAGGGCATAGCCCACCTTGCCGGCGATCGTCGTCTTCGGCACCCAGTTAAGCGCCTCCTGGTCGGTGCCATAGCCTTCCGCCCAGCGCCCATAGGGCGGCCAGGAGATGGTCATGGCCGTCTGGCCCTGCAGGAAGGCGGCGAGGTTCTCGACGAACCCCCACTGTTCAACGCCGGGCGGCATGAACTTGTTCTCGTTCCGCATATCGGTGAAGACCCTCACGCCGATATCGGAATTGATCGTCGCCTTCATGCTGGCGGCGTCGAAGAACTTGCCGCCCTCGTTGCGGAAGCGCTCCTCGAACATGAACATGGTGTAGGGCGGCTGGCGGAAGAACGCCGCGCCATAGATGCCCTTGTCCTTCAGCACATCTGTGAGGCCGGCGCCGACCACGTCGAACTCGGCCCAGGTCTTGGGCACGGCGAGGTCCTTGCCGGTCTTGTCCTTGAACGCCTTCTGCACCGCGGCGTCCTCGAACAGGTCGCGGCGGTAATACATCAGGAACACGTCGCCATCGTCGGGGAAGCCATAGATCTTGCCGTCGACCTTCATCTGATTGTCGCGATAGGTCGGCGCGATGGTTTGCAGTTCGGCGGCATAACCGTATTTCTCGACATAGGGGTCGAGCACTTCCAGGGCGCCGGCCTGGGCCAGGTCGGGCATCCAGGCGGGGATCACGTTGAGCGCGTCATAGGCGCCAGCTCCCGATTTGTAGTCCTGCATGATCTTGGTGAACATGTCGGCGGTCGCCACTTCGATCACCTTCACGTCCATGCCGGTCAGTTCCTTCCACTTCGGACCGGAGAAGTGGGTGGGATCGAGGGACTGCAATCCGGCTTCCCAGACGATGGTGATCGTCTGGCCCTTGTACTGCTGCGCGGCCTTGACCGCGACGTCGGCGGCCGATTCGGCCCAGGCGGGCCTGGTCGCCGTGGCGGCAAAGCCGGCGGCAAGACCGATTTTGCCTATGTCTCGTCTGTTGACCATTTTAACCTCCCAGTTGTGAACGGCAGCGCCAGGCGGCCATTCGTTACTCCCCGCTGTTGCCGCGGGGAATTCTTCTCATGCGAATTGTTTGGCGTAGCCCTCCAGCTTGCGCTTGAACCCCGGTCTTTCCAACACTTCGCGATTGACCACGCCACGTGGGCTCCGGCCGTGCTGGATGTCGAGCACCGCCCGAATATCGGCAGCGCCCACTCCGGCGAAGCACTGATCGGTCCAACTCATGGCGTGTGGTGCGACGATCACGTTGTCGAGCTTGTGCAGGGGATCGTTGGGGTCGGTGGGCTCGACTTCGAAGACATCGAGCCCGGCGCCGGCGATGCGGCGATCGGCGAGAACCTCGGTGAGCGCCTTCTGGTCGACGATGGGGCCGCGGGCGGTGTTGATCAGATAGGCCGTCTTCTTCATCAGCGCCAGGCGCCCGGCATTGACGATGTGATGGGTGTCTGGCGTCAGTGGGCAATTGACGGTGAGGATGTCGGCGCGGGCGAAGAGATCCTCGATCCCGACAAGTTCGATGCCGAGTTCGGCCGCCAGTTTCGGGTCGGCAAACGGGTCATGGGCGATGAACTTCATGTCGAAGGGCCGGGCCAGCCGGAACATTTCGGCGCCGATATTGCCCACTCCGAGAGACCCCAGCGTCTTGCCGACAAGACCCACGCCCATGTGCTGGCCTTTCACCGCGAAGCCCTCAGGCCCCAGGCGTGCCAGCCTGTCCTTCACCATCATCTTGCCGGTGAGCGCCAGCATGAAGGTCAGGATCGACACGGCCACCGGGCGGCGCACCCCGTCGGGGGTGATGCAAAGTGCAATGTCGCCCGCCGTGCAGGCCGGAACGTCGACCGTATCGTAGCCCACGCCGAAACGCGCCACCGCGGCAAGCCTGCCGCTCTTCGGCACGCTTTCCGGCGCGAAGCGGTGGATCAGCAGGATCAACGCGTCGAAATCCTCAAGTTGAGCGGCCTGCAGGGGCGCAGCCGACTTGAACTTGGGGCTCAACATCGGATTGGTGTCTTCGAGAAACGCCACCTCGACATTGGGCGCCGCCATGAGTGGCGCCAGATCGAAATCCGGGAAGGTCGGCGACCCGTCGGTTTTCTTGAAGTCGCTGGAGAGTGCCACCCGGAATTTCGCAGTCATCGCACGCACCCCTGGCGCAAGGTCTTGATCGCCGCCGACAGGGCATCGCGCAGCACCCAGACGTCGCCCGAATAGCAGCAGAAATCGAATCCCTGCTTGTAGAGGGCTATGCCAACGTCGGTGGTGGGTACCAGCCGGCCCAGTGCTTTCTTGTGCTTCTTTGTCGCCGCGATGGTGCGGTCGATCGCCTTGAGGAATTTCGGATGATCGAACTGGCCGGGAATGCCAAGCGACACGGAGAGGTCGAAGTGCCCGACCCACAGACAGTCGACGCCATCGACGGCGGCGATCTTGTCGGCATTTTCCGCCCCCTCGGCGGTTTCGATCTGGCAGAACAGCGTGGTGCGGGCATCGGCGGCGGCCAGTTTCGCCGGCACCGGACCCACCCGGTAGTTGTCGTGGGCCACGCCGAGCGCCACGCCGCGTTTGCCTTGCGGATAGTATTTCATGCTATCGACCACCGTCTGGGCCTCGGCAACGGTTCCGACCATGGGGATCATGATACCCTCCGCCCCCATGTCGCAGGCACGGGCAATGTGATGGTACTCCTTCGACGGCACCCGCACGATTGCCGGAAGCTGGGCCGCCTCGAAATAGCGCATGGCGCTCTTGACCGTCTCGAAGCCGAAGCCGGAATGTTCGAGATCGAACAGCACGAAGTCGCAGCCCGCTTGCTTGAGGATGTGGCCGATGCCGGGGGTGGCGAATTCGACGATGAAGTGCCCAAGCTTGGCCTTGCGATTGCGGGTCATCGCTTTGAGGCCGAGGCGGCGCGCGGGGGCCATCTTCTTGTGCGAAACGGTCATTGCGGGGCTCCCCGGACTTTCCAATAGAGGTCTGAAACCTGGGCCAGATGCGAGCGCATGCGGGCGTCGGCCTGGTCGGGATCGCGCGCCGCGATGGCTTCGAAGATCGCCGCATGGGCGTCATAGGCGACGCGGTTCTGGCCCGGATAGCTGAGCGTCACCCGCCGCTGGTCGACCAGCCACTCGATCAACGCCGTATGCAGGACCGCGTAGATGGGATTGTTGGGCGTGGCCGCGATGGCGTAGTGGAAGCCCACGTCGGTTTCCTCGAAGCGGCGAAGATCGCCGATCGCCTCGCGATTGGCGGTAAGCGCATCGCCCAGGCGGGCGATATCGGCCGCCGTGGCGTGTCGGGCGGCATCGCGCACCAGGCCCGTTTCAAAGAGCACCCGCGCCTCCTGGAAATGGCGCATGCCGTCGGCATCGGAAAGAACATAGCGGGCGCTGCCGGCGAGCGACGTCATCACCGCTTCGGCGCTGGGAATTGCCACCCGGGCCCTGGCGCCGGTGCGCAGTTCGACCAGCCCCATGCGTTGGAGATGGAACAGGGCTTCGCGCACCGCGGTTCGCCCCACCCCGAATTCCTTCATCAATTGCCGCTCGGAGGGGAGTTCGGCGCCCGCCGGCATGAGCCGGTCGCGGATCCTCTGCTCGAGGATTTCGGCAACCTGCTCGAAAAGGCGCGATCGCTTCAGGGCAACGGACATTGGTATACCTATTATACCAGCAGCCTAGGTCGCCGTGGCGGCGCCTGTCAACGGCGGGACGGAATTGTCAACAGCGAGCAGGCGCTAGGATTTGGTTTCCTCGCTGGCCCGGACAAGTTTCTTCAGCGCCAGGAGATCGCGGTCCCGCTTGCGAAAGAGATCGATGGCGGACTTGCCGGTGTAGTCGTAGAAGCCGGCGCCGGTCGACACGCCGGCGTGGCCCGCCGCGAGGAGTTCGTCGAGACGCTTCGTGGTGGTAGGGAAAGTTGGCGGATCGTAGACGTGGTTGGCGTGGCTGTCGCGCACGACGCGCAGGCCGGTGTAGTCGATCTTGCGGAATTGCCCGAGCAGCGCCAGGCGCAGCGCCAGACCGTGGCGGATCGAGGTATCGATGTCGGCAACCTCGGCAACTCCTGCGTCGAGCAGCCGGAAGATTTCGCTCTCGATCGCCATCTGGATGCGGTTGGCGATGTAGCCGGAGATAAAACGCTTCAGCCGTACCGGCTGTTTGCCGAGGCCGCGCAGAAAATCCATGACGCGCGAAGCGAGTTCTTCCGGCACCCTTTCTCCAGCCACCACGTCGACCAGGTCGACGATATAGGGTGGCGTGTACCAGTGGATGATGAAGGCCCGCGGCCGCAGGCGCTCCGGCACGGCCGGGAAGATATCGAGAAAGGAGGTGTTGCTGGCGAATACCGCATTGTCCGGCACGCGGTCGGCGATCTCGCCGTAGAAGCGGCGCTTTGCCTCCATGTCCTCGACAATGGCTTCGACCACCATATCGCTGCCGGCTAGCGCCCTGCCGACATCGCGCTCATAGCCGATGCGTCCCTTGGCCGCCGTGGCCTCCTCTTGCGTGATGTCCCCCGCCTCCGCCAGTGTGTGCAGGGCAGCGGCGATCTTGTCGGGTGCTTCGGCAAGCGCCTTCGGCGAATTGTCGTAGAGCCTCACCCCGCAGCCGCCGAGGGCATGGACGATGGCAAGCCCGTGTCCCATGAGGCCGGCGCCGAGGATGGCGATCGATTTGAATTCGGGCATGGCGTGGCTCCTTACGATTGTTCCTGGGCGATGAAGGCGGCACGCGCCGCGCGCACCTCATCGGCAATATGGCGATAGACCTCGCCAACGCGGCGCGTATCGTGGGTGTCGGGATGCGACATCAGCCAGTAGGTGCGGGTAAAGCGCAAGCCCGGCAGCAGGCGCTTCAGTTCGGGATGCTGAACCGCGGCGTAATCATGCAATATGCCGATACCGTGGCCAGCCCTGACCGCTTCCATCTGAGCGACGACGCTGCCGCACTCGTAATGGCGCTTCATCAGCTGGCCCAGTTCCGCCGCATAGTCGAGGGCGCGCGAGTAGACGAAGTCTTCGACATGGGTGACGAACAGCCGGCCCGCCAGGTCGGCGCGCTGCTTCACCTTGCCCGTGGCCTTGAGATAATTGTCCGTCGCATAGACGCTGAGGGTGTAGTCGGTGAGCTTCTTGATGATGAGCTTGCCCTGCTTCGGCCGGTCGAGGGTGACGACGATATCGGCCTCGCGGCGGGAGAGCGAGAAGGTGCGCGGCAACGGCACCAGCTGGATGGTGAGATCGGGATGGCGGTTGGCCAGCGCCGCCAACCGGCGCGCCAGGAAATAGTTGCCGAGCCCGTCGGGGGCGCCGACCCGCACCGTGCCGGAGACCGCCGCCGTCGCCCCCGACAGTTTGGCGCCGGCCTGCAGCAGTTCCGATTCGACCCGTTCGGCACTGGCGAGCAGCGCTTCGCCGGCGGGAGTTAGGGTGCAGCCGTTGGTCTGGCGTTCGACCAGCTTGGCGCCGAGCTCGCCTTCCAGCGCCGTCAACTGGCGCCCGACGGTTGCATGGTTGAGCCCCAGCTGCTGGGCCGCCCCCAGAATTTGCCCGGCCCGGGCCACGGCCAGAAAGATGCGGATGCGGTCCCAGTCCATGGCCGACTATAAATTTTGCACAACGATACTGCAATCGTGAATGTTGCTGTGCAATTCGGCAGAGCGCATAAGCACCCTCATCAGGAGTGAGGAGACACCCATGCCTAAGCCAATCCCGCACCACATCGCCGGCCGCCAGGTCACCGGCCGCTCCGGCCGCACTGGAGCCGTGTTCAATCCGGCGACCGGCGAGCACACCGGCAACGTATCGCTGGCCAGCGCCGAAGACTTGCAGGAAGCGGTTGCCGCCGCTAAGGCGGCATTCCCCGGCTGGGCCGCCACCACGCCGCTCCGCCGCTCCCGCATCCTCAACAAGTTCCTGCGCATCCTCGAGGAGCGCACCGACGAGCTTGCCGCCGTCATCACCGCCGAGCACGGCAAGGTTCTTTCCGACGCCAAGGGCGAAATCCAGCGCGGCATGGAAGTCGTCGAGTTCGCCACCGCCGCGCCGCAGCTCCTCAAGGGCGAGGTGACCGAGAACGTCGGCACCAGGGTCGACAGCCACTCGCTCCGACAGCCCCTCGGCATTGTCGCCGGCGTGACGCCGTTCAATTTCCCCACCATGGTACCCATGTGGATGTTCCCGGTGGCGCTGGCGACCGGCAACTGCTTCATCCTCAAGCCTTCCGAGCGCGACCCTTCCGCCTCCCTGTTGCTGGCCAAGTGGCTCGAGGAAGCGGGGCTTCCTCCCGGCGTGTTCAATGTCGTCCACGGCGACAAGGAGGCGGTCGATGCCATCCTGCACAATCCCGATATCTCGGCCGTGAGCTTCGTGGGGTCCACGCCCATTGCCCGCTACATCTATGAAACCGCCGCCCGTTCGGCCAAGCGCTGCCAGGCGCTCGGTGGTGCCAAGAACCACATGATCATCATGCCCGACGCCGACATGGACCAGGCGGTCGATGCGCTCATGGGTGCGGCCTACGGGTCGGCCGGCGAACGCTGCATGGCGATCTCGGTCGCCGTGCCCGTGGGCGCCAAGACGGCGGACGCGCTGATGGCCAAGCTCGAGCCGAAAGTCCGTGCCCTGAAGATCGGGCCGGGAACCGACCCGGAAGCCGAGATGGGGCCGCTGGTCACCAAGCAGCATTTCGACAAGGTGCGTGGCTACATCGATGCGGGCGTTGCCGAAGGGGCGAAGCTGACGGTCGACGGGCGGAATTTCAAGATGCAGGGCTACGAGAACGGCTACTTCGTCGGTGGCACCCTGTTCGATCATGTGACCACCGACATGAAGATCTACAAGGAAGAGATTTTCGGTCCCGTTCTCTCGGTGGTGCGCGCCGACAGCTATGCCGCCGCTGCGAAGATGATCAACGAGCATGAATTCGGCAACGGCACGGCGATCTTCACCCGCGACGGCGATGCGGCGCGCGAATTCGCCCACCAGATTCAGGTCGGCATGATCGGCATCAACGTGCCGATCCCGGTGCCGATGGCCTTCCACTCCTTCGGCGGCTGGAAGTCGTCGCTGTTCGGCGACCACCACATGCACGGTCCCGAGGGCGTGCGCTTCTATACCAAGCTCAAGACCATCACGACACGCTGGCCCACCGGCATCCGCTCCGGCGCCGATTTCGTCATGCCGACGATGCGCTGAGCCTGGAGATGGCGGACGGCGGCAAACCGGCTTTCACGGGCGCTGCCGTCGTCATGGGCGTCACCAGCTGCGGCAAGACCACGGTAGGCGAAGCCCTGGCCCATCGCCTGGGTGTTGCCTTCGTCGAGGGCGACCGGCTGCATCCGGCGGAGAACATCGCCAAGATGTCGGCGGGCATTGCTCTCAATGACGATGACCGCTGGCCGTGGCTGGCGAAGATTGGCGAAGCCCTGAAAGGTACGACCGGCATCATTGCCTCGTGCTCGGCGCTGAAACGTTCCTATCGCGAGGCGATTGCCACCGCCGCCGGAAGGCCGGTGCGTTTCGTGTTTCTGCAGGGAGACCGCGAACTTTTGGCCACCCGCATCGCCGCCCGCCGCAATCATTTCATGCCGCCTGCGCTGCTCGACAGCCAGTTGGCGACGCTCGAGCCACCGGCGCCAGATGAACGGGCCGTTGCTATCGATATCGCCCTGGCGCCCGATGCCATCGTCGAAAGGGCCGCGGACTTCCTCCTGGCCCACGGCAATTGACGGCCCCATCGCTTGCGCCCTAAGCAGGTCCGGCCGGATCAACGGGGCAAGGAGACAAGGCATGGCGCAGGCGGAAATCGGCGTGATCGGCCTGGCCGTCATGGGTGCCAACCTGGCGCTCAACATCGCCGAGAAGGGCTTTCCCGTCGCGGTCTATAACCGCACCGCCGAAACCACCGCCAGGTTTCATGCCAATGCCGGCGAGCTGGCCGGCCGTGTGACACCTTGTGCGACACTGGCCGAATTCGTCGCCGCCATCCGCCCGCCGCGGCCAGTGATCATCATGGTCAAGGCCGGCGATCCGGTGGATCAGCAGATAGCACTCTTGCGGCCGCTGCTCTCTGCCGGTGACATCATCATTGACGCCGGCAATGCCAATTTCCGCGACACCATCCGCCGCTTCGCCGAGCTCGACGGCTCGGGGTTGACCTTCATCGGCATGGGCGTGTCGGGCGGCGAGGAGGGGGCCCGCCACGGGCCCTCGATCATGGTGGGGGGTGCGGCCCAATCCTATGCCCGGGTCGAGAAGGTGCTGACCGCCATTGCCGCGAAATACCGGGGCGAGGCCTGTAGCGCCTGGTTGGGGCCGGGCGGTGCCGGGCATTTCGTCAAGACCGTCCACAACGGCATCGAATATGCCGACATGCAGATGATCGCCGAAATCTACGGGTTGCTTCGCGACGGTCTTGGATTTGGAGCGAAGGAGATCGGCTCGATTTTCGGGTGCTGGAACGAAGGCCGTCTCAACTCCTATCTGATCGAGATCACCGCCGCCGTTCTGGCCGCCGGCGACGCCAGGACAGGCAGGCCCATGGTCGATGTGATCCTCGACCGGGCCGGCCAGAAGGGCACTGGCCGCTGGGCGGTGATCGAGGCCCAGATGATGGGCGTGCCCGCCACGGCAATCGAAGCCGCCGTCGCCGCTCGCAGCCTCTCGGCCATGAAGGACGAGCGTGAGGGTGCCGAAGCGCTCTATGGCGCCAATTCCTTGCGGCTCGATGCCGGCGACCGCACCAAATTCGTGGGCGAACTGGAGTTGGCACTGCTGGCCGGCAAGGTGGCGGCCTATGCGCAAGGTTTCGCGGTGATGGCGACGGCATCGAAGGAGTTTTCCTGGAACCTGCCGATGGCGACGATCGCCCGCATCTGGCGGGCCGGCTGCATCATCCGCTCGCAGTTCCTCGACACCATCGCCTCGGCCTTCCAGAGCCCGGCGCAACCGGCGAATTTACTGGTGGCGCCGCAATTCGTGACATTGATGAAGGAGGCGCACGGACCCTTGCGCCATGTCGTATCGCGCTCAACACTCGCCGGCGCGCCGGTGCCGGCCCTGGCTGCGGCACTCGCCTATTTCGATTCCTATCGCCAGGGCCGCGGCACCGCCAATCTCATCCAGGCCCAGCGCGATTTCTTCGGCGCCCATGGCTTCGAGCGGGAGGGTGAACCGGGCACCTTTCACGGGCCGTGGGGTAACCCGCCTTCGGCCTGATCAGCTGCCGCTGTCGGGAGCCTTGCTGGCGATGATCACCTTGATGCCGGCGTCCGCCATCATCTTGCGATTAGCCTCGGAGAGCCCATCATCGGTGATCAGCGTGTTGATGCGGGTGAGGTGCATGACCAGGTGCCTGGCCCTGAGGCCAAATTTCCGGCTGTCGGCGAGCACGATCACCTCGTCGGCCCGCGCCAGCAGCTTTTCGGTTTCACGCACGATCAGGGGATGCGATTCGAACATGCCCGCCTGGGTGATCGCCTGGGCGCCGAGGAAGAATTTGGAGGCATAGAATTCCGGCGGCTCGCTGCTTGCGTCATAGAGCACGCCCGGCTCGCGATAGAGATCGCCGCCGGCGAGCGTCAGATGGCAGGAGCCGTTCTGCCACAGGGCGGCGGCGAGCGGCATCGAGTTGGTGTAGATGCGGACGTTGCGCCGCGCCAGCAGATTGGCGAACAAGTAGCAGGTGCTGCCGCCATGGATGATCAACGTGTCGCCGTCGCGCACCAGCCTGGCGGCTTCCTCGGCGATCGCCGTCTTGGCGGCAACACCCAGCATCTGGTTTTCCTCGAAGGGCCTTGCCGCCAGTCGGTCGCGGCCGGCCATGACGTCGGCGGCAATCCCGCCGAACACCTTGCGCACCGTTCCGACCGCATGGAGCTTGGCGATGTCGCGCAGGATGGTGGCGGGGGAAGCCTCGACCACGGCCTCGAGATCGCGCACCGAGGCGAAGGGCCGGTCCTTGAGGAAATTCAGCATCAGCTTGTGGCGCTCGATTTCTTTCATCGCCAACCTCTTGAGCAAACTTGATCAATTGTGCAGTGCAATAACCAGAAACTGGTCAAGAACATACTCACTTGACGTAATTTGCTCAATGGTGTTTTTTGTTGCTCAACAACTAAGACGAGGCGTGTGGCGGACAGATGGGAGACAGAGGCCCTGCGGGAGCGTTGCCGACAGCCGCGTCTCCGGCAGCTCTAGCATTTCCCATCGAATTGCGCGGCGCCTCCAAGTCCTTCGCCGGCATCAGGGTTCTCAATGATGTGTCCTTCGATATGCGCGTGGGCGAGGTCCATGCGCTGCTGGGCGAGAACGGCGCCGGCAAGTCCACCCTGATCAAGATCCTGTCGGGCCTCTACCGGGCCGACGAAGGCGAAATCAGCATCAATGGCCGCGCCGTGAAGTTTGCCACGCCACGCGAGGCTCACGCGGCGGGCATTGCCACGGTGCATCAGGAACTGCTGCTGTTTCCGGAATTGACCGTCGCCGAGAACATCTTTCTCGGCCAGGCGCCGAAGACCCATTGGCGGCTGCTCGACTGGCAGGCGATGCGCCAGCGGGCCCGCCAGCTGCTCGACAGTCTCGACAGTCCGGACCTCGACATCGACGCCAAGGTCGGAACCTTGTCGATTGCCAACCGCCAGCGCGTCGAGATCGCCCGGGCGCTCTCCCAGGATGCCCGGGTGCTGATCATGGACGAGCCGACGGCGGCCTTGGCCGAGGCCGACGTGCAGCGCCTCATGGACATCGTGCGGCGGCTCAAAGCACGCGGCGTGGCCATCGTCTATGTCAGCCATCGCCTGTCCGAAATCTTCGCTCTTGCCGACCGGGTGACGGTGCTGCGCGACGGCAATCATGTCGGCACTCTCGATATCGGCGAAGTGGACGAGAACCGGCTGGTTTCGATGATGGTCGGCCGCGCCATCGACCGGCTCTATCCGCCCAAGCAGGGTGAAAGCGGCGAAAGCCTGCTCGAATTGCGCCACGTCGCCTATCGCAATGTGGTGAGCGGCATTTCGTTCGACCTGAAACGCGGCGAAATCCTGGGGATTGCCGGGCTGGTGGGCTCGGGACGCACCGAAACCGCCCTGACGATCTTCGGCATCACTCCCGCCACCGCCGGCGAAATCCTGATCGACGGCAGCCCCGTGACCATCGCCAGCCCCGAGGCGGCTCGCGATCTCGGCATCGCCTATATCCCCGAGGATCGTGGGTCACAGGGATTGATCCGTACCCAGACGATATCCGAGAACGTGGCGCTGGCCAATCTCAAGCGCCTGTCCACCGGCTTCATGGTCGATGCGGCGAAAGTCAGGAAGGAGGCGGAAAACGCCATCCGCCGTTTCGGCATCCGAGCAAGAGGACCGGACCAGACGGTGCGCGAGCTTTCCGGCGGCAACCAGCAGAAGGTGGTGCTCGGCAAGTGGCTGGCCACCAATCCGCGCATCCTCATCATGGACGAGCCGACCCGCGGCATCGACGTCGGCTCCAAGGCCGAAATCCATATCCTCATGCGCAAGCTCGCCGGCGAAGGCATGGCCATCCTGATGATCTCCAGCGAGCTCCCCGAGGTGCTCGGCATGAGCGACCGGGTGCTGGTGATGAACGGCGGCCGCATCGTCGCGACCTTCGATCGCCAGGACGCAACCCCCGAGGCGGTCGGTGCTGCCATGACCCGTGCCGGCGGGGAGAAGGCCGCATGAGCAACGCTGCCACGACCGTGCCGATCGGCCGTACGCCCTTCCGCCGCTTTCTCGGCGGCTACGGCCAGGAGATTGTGGTGCTGTTGTCGATTGCGGCACTGTTCGCGGTGGTCGGCGCCGTCAATCAGCGTTTTCTGTCGGATAACAACATCAACGCCATCTTCGCCGGCAACGCCTATATCGCCATCGCCGCCATCGGCATGTCGATGGTGATCGTCTCCGGCCATATCGATGTCTCGGTCGGCTCGCTGATCGGCGTCATCGCCACCATGGCCGGAACATTGGCAGTCTCCGGGTACCCGGTGTGGATCGCCTGGGTCGCACCGATCCTCTTCGCCATCGCCGTCAACGCCGGAGTGGGGGCCCTCATCGCCTATACGCGGATCCCGTCGATCGTCGTCACCCTCGGCATGCTGTCGATCCTCAAGGGCGGGTTGATCAGCGTGACGGCGGGCGCCTGGATCACCAACCTGCCGGCAGAGTTCATGATCGCCCAGATGCGGCCCTTCGGCATTCCCTCGGCCGTCTGGTTCATGGTCGGGCTGACCGTCATCGCGGCACTCTTCATGCGCTACACCGACTTCGGCCGCGCCATCTATGCGGTGGGCGGCAACATCGAGGCTGCCCGCGCCGCCGGCCTCAACCCCGAGCGTACTGTCGTCGGCGTCTTTGCCCTGCACGGCTTCTTTGCCGGGATCGCCGGCATCCTGTTCGCCACGCAATTGCAGGTCATTCAGTCGACGGTGCCGCCCAATCTCGAACTGACCGTAATTACCGCTTCGGTGATCGGCGGCGTGTCGATCCTCGGCGGCACCGGCACGGTGATCGGCTCGACGCTCGCCGCCATCCTCTTCGCCTGCATCGGCTCGGCACTGATCTTCCTCAACGTCTCGGCCTATTGGCTGCGCGCCGTATTGGGCCTGATGATTCTTGCAACCGTCTTGGCCGACATGGCCAGGCGCCGGAGGGCCAGATGACCGCCGCGCGGCTCCTTCGCCACGAGACCATCCTGGCCATCCTGACGGTGCTGGCGCTGATCGTGCTGGCCAATCTTTCCGACAAGTTCTTCACCGCCGAGAACCTGCTGAACCAGGGCCGGCTGATGTCGGAGGTGGGCCTGGTGGCGCTCGCCATGACCTTCGTCATCGTCACCGGCGGCATCGACCTGTCGGTGGGCTCGATCCTCGGCATGACGGCGATCCTGCTCGGCGTCTTCTGGCAGAATGTTGGGCTGCCGCTGCCTCTTGCCATGGTGGCGGCACTTTTGTGTGGTACACTGGCAGGTTTAGGCAATGGTCTGATCATCACCCGCTTCAAGGTGCCGCCGCTGATCGCCACACTCGCCACCCTCGCGCTCTATCGCGGTCTTGCCGAAGGCATCAGCCAGGCCCGCTCGGTGCGCGGCTACCCCGAATGGTTCTTCTATTTCGGCCAGGGCGAATTGCTCGGCGTGCCGTTCCAGCTCTGGCTCTTGGGCCTGCTGACGACAATCGCCGGCGTCATCCTCGGGCTCACCACCTTCGGCCGCGCCACCTATGCGGTCGGCGCCAACGAGACGGCGGCGCGCTTTTCGGGGATAAGGGTCGATGCCACCAAGCTGTGGATCTATACCGCCGCCGGATTTCTCGCCGGTCTTGCCGCCGTCATCTTCGTGTCGCGGGTGACCACCACCCGCTCCGACATGGGCACCGGGCTCGAGCTCGACGTGATCACCGGCGTCGTTCTCGGCGGCACCAGCATCTTCGGCGGCAAGGGCACCATTGTCGGGACGGCACTGGGCCTTATACTCATTCAGGCTCTGAAGAACGGCCTGGCCCTCTCGGGGGTCAAGGGCGACGGTACCATCGTCGTTATCGGCGTGGTGCTGATCGCGGCCATCCTTGCAGGAGCGCTATTCGACAGAAACAGGGGCGGCTGATTTGGGAGGACCTCCGGGCATGCCGGCCGCCACCGGCCCCGGTCAAAAAGGAGTAGGACCATGAGGAAACTGACGTTAGCTGCGGCGCTGTTGGGCTTCGGCCTGATGAGCGGCACGGCTTTGGCCGGCTCGGCCTGGACCGGCGGCGATGACCAGGCAACCAACCCGCTCGCCTGCGATGCGACCCCGGCGGCGGCCGCCGCCAAGGACTATGACGGCGGCTCGCCCACCGGTGCACCCGATCGCGCCGGCAAGCCGATCAAGGTGGTTGACGTGCCGAAGCTGATCGGCATCGGCTACTTCAACGCCACTACCAAGGGCATCCTCGACGCCGCCAAGGAACTGGGCAACGTCGACGCCAAAACCGACGGCCCGACCAAGGCCAACATCGACGAGCAGATCACCTTCATCGACAACTACATCACCTCGGGCGTCGACGGCATCCTGTTCGCCGCCAACGATCCGGTGGCGATCGCCCCGGTGTTGAAGAAGGCCCTGTACAAAGGCATCAATGTGGTAGGCTACGACGCCAACTCGACCCCCGACGCCCGCCAGTGGTTCGTCAACCAGGCCCAGTTCAACGGCATCGGCAAGGCGCTGATCGACGACATGGCCAAGGAGATCGGCGAGGAGGGTTCCTTCGCCATCGTCACCTCGACCTTCACCACGCCCAACCAGGCGCGCTGGATCGCCGAGATGTCGGCCTATGCCGCCGCCTGCCATCCCAAGATGAAGTGGCTGGAAACCGTCGAGGCCCAGGAGGACAACAATTTGTCCTTCAACCAGGCGACCACCCTCATCAACAAGTATGGCGACGAGCTGAAGGGCATCTTCGGCATGACCTCGGTGGCGACTCCCGCTTCGGCCGAAGCCGTCACCCAGGCCGGCAAGTGCGGCAAGATCGCGGTCGTCGGCCTTGCCACGCCCAACGCTATGAAACCCTATGTCGCCAAGGACTGCGTCAAGTCGGTGGTGCTGTGGAACCCCGTCGATCTCGGTTATGCCGCGATGATGGTGCTGCGCGCCGTCGCCGACGGCACGCTGAAGCCCGGTGCGACCAGCGTCAAGGCCGGCAAGCTCGGTGACCTGCAGGTGATCAACGGCTCCGAGATCCTGCTCGGCGCTCCCTACACCTTCACCAAGGACAACATCGGCCAGTTCGACTTCTGATCCAACACACAACGATGCGCGCCCGAAACGGTTCGGGCGCGCGTCTCCTGCCATTCGCTATGCGAGAATGTCCATGAGCAATTCGGTGACCGTTCCTTCCCTGTGGGACGACGCAAAGGCCGCAAGTCTCGACGAGCCGGGCCTCTTGCTCTACCGCTCCAATCTTCTGGGAGCCGATCTGCGCATCACCAATTTTGGCGGCGGCAACACCTCCGCCAAGGTCGCGGCGAAGGACCCGCTGACGGGGAGGCCGGTGACGGTCCTGTGGGTCAAGGGTTCCGGCGGCGACATCGGCTCGATGAAGCTCGACGGCTTTGCCACCCTCTATCTCGACAAGCTCGAATCTCTCAAGGGCCTCTACAAGGATATCTCGCAGGAAGACGAGATGGTGCATAATCTCAATCACTGCACCTTCGATCTCAATCCGCGGGCCGCCTCGATCGACACCTGCCTGCACGGCTATGTGCCCTACCGCCACGTCGACCATGTCCATTCCGATGCGGTCATCGCCATTGCCGCGGCAAAGGACTCCGAGAAGCTGACCAAGGAAGTCTTCGGCAATGAAATGGGCTATCTGCCCTGGCAGCGCCCCGGCATCGATCTCGGCATCAAGCTCGGCCGGATGGCAGAAGAGCACCCGGAATATGTCGGCGTGGTGCTGGGGAGCCACGGCCTCTTCACCTGGGCCAATGACGCCAGGAGCTGCTACGACACGACGCTGCGCATCATCAACAAGGCGGCCACCTGGCTGGAGCGCACTCGCCGGAAGCCCGCTTTCGGCGGCGAAGCGGTGACGGCGCTCACCGACGCCGAGCGCCAGGCCGCCGCTTTGCACCTCATGCCGGAAATCCGCGGGCGCATTTCCAAACACGAGATGAAGACCGGACATTTCGCCGATGCACCCGAGGTACTCGAATTCGTCAACTCGCGCGAGCTTGAAACTCTTGCACCTCTCGGCACCTCCTGCCCCGATCACTTCCTGAGAACCAAGATCCGGCCGCTGATCGTGCCCCACGATGCCGACGCCGCCACCCTCGACCGGCTGATCGACGGCTACCGCAAGGACTATGGGGCCTATTACGAGGCCTGCAAACATTCCAATTCGCCGGCCATGCGCGATCCCAATGCGGTCATTTTTCTGGTACCCCGCGTCGGCCTGTTCTCCTTCGCCAAGGACAAGGCCACGGCCCGCATCGCCGCCGAATTCTACGTGAACGCCATCAACGTCATGCGCGGCGCCAATGGCGTGTCGGCCTATGTGGGGCTTCCTGCCCAGGAGGCCTTCAACATCGAATACTGGCTGCTCGAGGAGGCGAAACTTCAGCGCCTGCCGAAGCCGAAGAGTCTGGCAGGGCGCGTCGGGCTGGTGACCGGCGGGGCCGGCGGCATCGGCTCGGCGATTGCGGCGAAGCTCCTGTCGGAAGGGGCCTGCGTGGTCCTCGCCGACATCGACAAGGCCTCGCTTGACGAAACCGTCGCAAGTTTCGCCGGAACCTACGGCAAGGACGCTGTGCGGGGCATCGTCGTCGATGTCACCAGCGAGCAGGCGGTGATCGATGGTGTAACCGCAGCCATTCTCGCCTTCGGCGGCCTCGACATCGTGGTCAACAATGCCGGCATCACCATCGCGGCTGCGGTCGAGGATACAACCCTTGAGCTGTGGAACAAGAACATGGCGATCCTCGGCACCGGCTATTTCCTGGTGGCGCGCGAAGGCTACCGGCTGATGAAGCGCCAGGGGGTGGGCGGCGCCATGGTGTTCATCGGCTCGAAGAACGGCGTCACCGCCTCGCCCGGCGCTTCCGCCTATTGCTCGGTCAAGGCGGCGGAGATCCAGCTTGCCCGCTGCATGGCGCTGGAGGGAGCCCCCATGGGCATTAGGGTCAATGTGGTGAACCCCGACGCGGTCCTGCGCGGCTCCAAAATCTGGCAGGGGCCGTGGCGCCAGCAGCGTGCGGCTTCCCTCAAGATTGGCGAGGACGAGCTCGAAGAGCATTACCGCAAGCGCTCGCTGTTGCAGCGCTCGGTCTACCCGGAAGACATCGCCGAGGCCGTCTATTTCTTCGCCAGCGATCTCTCGGCCAAGTCGACCGGTAATTTCCTTAATGTCGATGCCGGCAATGCCGCCGCCTTCACGAGATAGACCATGAGCTTTTCGATCTCCGCCGATTTCATCGGCCAGGAAAATCGCCAGGCGGAGGCAGCCCTCGCCGAGGACTTCCATCACCTCGGCCGCCAGCTCGCAAGGCGCGGCCTCGACATCGAGGCGACGACCAGGCGCGCCATGGACTATGCCGTCGCCGTACCGACCTGGGGGGTGGGTACCGGCGGCACGCGCTTTGCCCGTTTCCCCGGGCCGGGGGAACCGCGCAATATCTACGACAAGCTCGAAGACTGCGGCGTCATCAACCAGCTGTCACGCGCTACACCCAATGTCTCGCCGCATTTTCCCTGGGACAAGGTTTCCGACTATTCGGCACTCCGCCAGCAGGCGGCCTCCCATGCACTCGGTTTCGATGCGGTCAACTCCAACACTTTCCAGGACCAGCCAGGCCAGAAGCACTCCTACAAGTTCGGCTCCCTCACCCATGCCGACAAGGCGGCGCGGCGCCAGGCCGTCGAGCACAATCTCGAATGCATCGAAATCGGCCAGCGCCTGGGCTCCACGGCGCTCACCGTGTGGATCGCCGACGGCTCCAATTTCCCTGGCCAGAGCAACTTCACCGCCGCCTTCGACCGCTATATCGAATCGCTTTCCGAGATCTACGCAGGCCTTCCCAAGAACTGGCTGGTCTTCCTTGAGCACAAACTCTACGAGCCCGCCTTCTACGCGACGGTCATTTCCGACTGGGGCTCCAATTTCATGGCAGCGAGCGAACTGGGTCCCAAGGCCAAATGCCTGGTCGACCTCGGCCACCATGCGCCCAACACCAACATCGAGCAGATCGTGGCGCGGCTGATCCGGGCGAAAAAGCTCGCAGGCTTCCACTTCAACGATTCGAAATACGGCGACGACGATCTCGATTCGGGCTCGGTCGATCCCTTCCGCCTGTTTCTCGTCTTCAACGAACTGGTCGATGCCGAAATGCGGCATGCGCCCGATTTCGCGCCGGCCTACATGATCGACCAGTCGCACAATGTGACCGACCCGATCGAAAGCCTGATCGGTTCGGCGATCGAAATCCTTCGCGCCTATGTGCAGGCCTCGCTCGTCGACCGGGCGGCGCTGCGGGCGGCCCAGGAGGCGAGCGACGCGATGGCCGGACACCGGCTGATCAAGCAGGCCTACACGACCGACGTCGCGCCGATTCTCGCCGAGGCCCGCCGCCGCAAGGGCGGCGCCATCGATCCGATTGCGGTTTACCGCGCCTCGGGCTACAGGGCGGAGAAGGCCAGGGAGCGCCCGTCCTCGGGTGCCGTGGCGGCGGGAATAGTCTAGGCGATGGGCCATATCCTCGAAATCAGGGACCTGCAGGAGCTGGCCAAGCGGCGCGTGCCGCGCATGTTTTACGACTATGCCGATTCCGGTGCCTATAGCGAAGGCACCTATCGCGCCAATGAGGAGGACTTCCGGAAGATAATCCTCCGCCAACGCGTCGCCGTCAACATCGCCGACCGCTCGCTGAGGAGCGACATGGTGGGCGAGAAGGTGGCTATGCCGGTCGCTCTGGCGCCGACCGGGTTGACCGGCATGCAGCATGCCGACGGTGAAATCCTCGCCGCCCGGGCGGCGCTGAAATTCGGCGTGCCCTTCACCCTTTCGACCATGAGCATCTGCTCGATCGAGGATGTGGCGGAAGCGACCGGCAAACCTTTCTGGTTCCAGCTCTACGTGATGCGCGACCGCTCCTTCGTCGAGAACCTGATCGATCGCGCCAAGGCCGCGAATTGCTCGGCCCTGGTGCTGACCCTGGATTTGCAGATACTCGGCCAGCGCCACAAGGATATCCGTAACGGCCTGTCGGCGCCGCCGCGGCTCACCATTCTCAATCTCATCGACATGGCGCTGCATCCGCGCTGGTGCCTGGGGATGCTCGGTACGAAGCGCCGGACCTTCCGCAACATCGTCGGCCACGCCAAGGGTGTAGGCGATCTCGCCTCGCTTTCTTCCTGGACCACCGAGCAGTTCGATCCCAACCTCGGCTGGGACGATGTCGCCTGGGTTCGCAAGCGCTGGGACGGCAAGCTGATCCTCAAGGGCATTCTCGATGCCGAGGACGCGCGCGCCGCCGCCGGCACCGGCGCCGACGCGATCATCGTGTCGAACCACGGCGGCCGCCAGCTCGATGGCGCCCCGTCATCGATCTGGGCTTTGCCGAGGATCGTCGATGCGGTGGCAGGCAAGATCGAAGTGCATTTCGACGGCGGCATCCGCTCGGGGCAAGACGTGCTGAAGGCCCTTTGCCTCGGCGCCCATGGAACCTATATCGGCCGGGCCTTTCTCTATGGTCTGGCCGCCATGGGCGAAGCCGGTGTCAGCAAGGCCCTCGAGATTATCGCCAAGGAACTCGAGATCACCATGGCGCTGTGCGGCGAGAACGACGTCACGAAGCTTGGCCGTCACAATCTGGTGGCGACGTAACAAGGCCCGGGAGGCAAGCATGGCCGAGCGTTCCTTTGCCCGCGAAGTCGAGGACCTGAGGCTCGGCGAGGGGGAAGTGTTCCGCGGCGAGGGCATTCTCGCCATCACCAAGGCGCTACTGCAGTCGGGTGTTGCCTATGTCGGCGGTTATCAGGGTGCTCCCATCTCGCATTTGATGGATGTACTTGCCGACGCCAAGGAGGTGCTCGACGAGCTCGGCGTGCAGTTCGTGAGTTCAGCCTCGGAGGCGGCCGCCGCCGCCATGCTGTCAGCTTCGGTCATGTATCCGATTAGAGGTGCCGTCACCTGGAAATCGCCGGTCGGCACCAATGTCGCTGCCGATGCGCTGGCCAATCTCGCTTCCGGTGGCGTCACCGGCGGCGCCCTGATCATTGTCGGCGAGGACTATGGCGAGGGCTCCTCGATCATGCAGGAGCGCAGCCACGCCTTCGCTATGAAATCGCAGGTCTGGCTGCTCGATCCGAGGCCCAACCTCGAAAGTCTGGTGAAGGCGGTCGAGGACGGTTTTGCCCTGTCGGAAGCTTCCAATACGCCGGTCATGCTGGAAGTCCGCATCCGCGCCTGCCATGTGCATGGGCAATTCCGGACGAAGGCCAATCGCCGCCCGTCATTCACCCTGAAGGAGGCGCAGGACAATCCCCGGCGCGACGTCAACCGCATCGTGCTGCCGCCCGCCAGCTATCTGCATGAGACGGAGAAGATCGAGGCGCGCTGGCCGAAGGCGGTCGCCTACATCAAGGAGCACCGGCTCAACGAGATGTTCGGGCCAACTGACGGCGGCGTCGGCATCATCCTCCAGGGCGGCATGTACAATGGCGTGATCCGCGCTTTGCAGCAGCTGGGCCTTGCCGATGTCTATGGCGAGACACGGGTGCCGCTCTATGTGCTGAACCTCACCTATCCGCTGATCGAGGATGAGGTGGCGGCGTTCTGCGATAGTAAATCCGCCGTGCTGGTGGTGGAGGAGGGCGCCCCCGACTTCATCGAACAGGCGGTGGGAGCAATCCTCCGCCGGCGGAGCATCGCTGCGGCCCTGTCGGGTAAGGACGTGCTGCCGATGGGCGGAGAATATACGGCAAGCGTCCTGCTCAAGGGCATGGGCGCCTTCATCGAGGCTCATGCCGGCGCACTCCTCGGCAACCGTCCGCCGCTTCCCGATCCGGCCCCGGTGCTGGCCGATCCCGCCGTCAAGGCGCTGGCCGCCACCGTGCCGCCACGCCCGCCGGGCTTCTGCATCGGCTGCCCGGAGCGGCCGATCTTCGCGGCGATGAAGCTGGTGGAGAAGGAACTCGGCCCGCACCACGTCGCGGCCGACATCGGCTGTCACCTCTTCTCCATCCTGCCGCCCTTCAACATCGGCGCCACCACCATGGGCTACGGGCTGGGACCGGCATCGGCGGCGGCCTTCAATGCGCCCGGCGCCAAGCGCTCGATTGCGGTGATGGGCGACGGCGGCTTCTGGCACAATGGTCTCACCTCATCAGTCGGTAACGCCGTCTACAACCGGCATGACGGCGTGATCCTGGTCGTCGACAACTTCTATTCCGCCGCGACCGGCGGCCAGGACATCCCGTCCTCGCGCGCCGGCAACGCCCGCCGCAAGACCAACAATCCGATTGCCAGGGCGGTGCGGGGCGTGGGCGCCCGCTGGGTGCGCCAGATCGACCGCACCTATGACGTAGCCCAAATGCGCGACACGCTGCGCCAGGCGCTGACCACCAAGGAGCCAGGCCCCAAGATTATCGTCGCCGCCTCCGAATGCATGCTGAACAAGCAGCGCCGCGAGAAGCCGCGGTTCGCCGCCGCCGTGAAGAACGGCAAGCGCATGGTCAAGCAGCGCTTCGGCGTCGATGAGGATATCTGCACCGGCGATCATGCCTGCATCCGGCTGTCGGGCTGTCCGTCGCTCACGGTGAAGGAAACCGGCGACATCCTGCGCGACGATCCGGTGGCGGCGATCGACAACTCTTGCGTCGGCTGCGGCAACTGCGGCGAGGTGGCGGAAGCCGCCGTGCTTTGTCCCTCCTTCTACCGGGCCGACATCATCCATAACCCGACGGGCTGGGATCGATTTGTCGCTGGCATACGCGCCGCGGTGATCGGCTTCCTGCAGCGCCGCCGCGCGGCGCGGCGCGTCGTCTTCGCGGATTAGGGAATGGCGCTTTCGTCCGACCGGCCGATCTCTCTCGCCATCCTTGCCATGGGCGGACAGGGCGGCGGCGTGCTGGCCGGCTGGATCGTGGCGGCGGCCGAGCGGGCAGGGTGGTTCGCCCAGTCGACCTCGGTGCCAGGCGTTGCCCAGCGCACCGGCGCCACACTTTACTACGTCGAGATGATCGCCGCCGCCGAGGGCCACGCGCCCGTTCTGTCGCTCATGCCCTCGCCCGGCGATGTCGATCTCGTGCTGGCCACCGAATACATGGAAGCCGGCCGTGCCATCCTGCGCGGGCTGGTGACGCCGACGAGGACCACGCTCATCGCCTCCACCCATCGTGCCTTCGCCATAGCCGAGACGTCGGTTCCAGGGCGGGGCATTGCCGACTCGGGTGCGGTCACCGCCGCCATCGGCGTCGCTGCGAAGCGGATGATCGCCTTCGACATGGAACGTGTTGCCACGGCCCGTGGCAGCGTAATTTCCGCATCGATGCTCGGTGCTCTCGCCGCCTCGCGTACCCTGCCCTTTCCACGCGAGGCTTTCGAGCGGGCGATTTCAGCGGACGGACGCGGGACCGAGGCGAGCCTCCGGGCTTTCGATGCGGCCTATGAAATCGCCAGCGGCGCGCCAACAGAAGTGGAGCGCCCACCCGCGCGCGCCAACGATCTTCAGGGCAGTGCCGGTCATCCGGTGCTCGCCGCGCTGGTCCAGCGCGTCCGTGACGGCTTCCCCCTGTCGTTGCAGGAGATCATCCTCGCCGGTCTCCGCAAGCTCGTCGGTTTCCAGGACCCGGCCTATGGAGCGGAGTATCTCGATCGCCTCGCCGCACTTCACCGGCTTGACGACGCCCACGACGGTGCACCCAGGTCCTTCGCCTTCACCGGGACTTCCGCCAAGTATCTCGCCAACGCCATGGCCTACGACGACGTGATCCGCGTCGCCGATCTCAAGACCCTGGGCACCCGCTTCGTCAGGGTGAAAGCGGATGTGACAGAGGGAGACGACAAGCTCGTCACCATGACCGAATTCATGCATCCCCGCATGGCGGAGCTTGTGGGCCTGCTGCCCGCGAAACTCGGCCTCTGGCTCGAGCGCAGACCGGGTCTGTTCGGGTTTCTCGACCGGCGCATCAGCAAGGGCCGGCGCATCCGCACCGACGCATTGCGCGGATTCCTGACGCTCTATTCGATCGCCGCCCTGCGGCAGCGCCGCCGCCGCTCGCTCCGCCATTCACGCGAGATGCGCCATATCGAGGCCTGGCTCGCCACCGCCACGGCACTTCTGCCGCGCCACTACGATCTCGCCGTCGAGGTGATCGCCTGCCGCCGCCTGATCAAGGGCTATTCCGATACCCATGCGCGTGGGTTTTCGAAGTTCGACCGGGTGCTCGGCGCCCTGCCGCGGCTCGAATCCCGTAACGATGCGGCCCTCTGGCTGCGGCGCCTGCGCCAAGCGGCGCTCCAGGATGAGGAGGGCACAGCCCTCGATGGCGCGCTTCGGACAATTGCCGGGCTTGATTGACAGGGGCGCAGTATGCGCTGAATTATCCGGGCCAAAGAATTTGGGGAGAATAGGGCATGGGACAATTCATCAACGCCAGGGACAGTATCGTCACCGAATCGATCGACGGCATGCTGCGGGCCGCCGGCCATGCCGCTCTCGCCCGCCTCGACGGCTATCCCCACATCAAGGTCGTTTGCCGCACCGACCACAAACCGTCGAAGGTGGCGGTGATCTCGGGTGGTGGTTCCGGCCACGAGCCGGCGCACGCGGGCTTTGTCGGCAAGGGCATGCTGACTGCGGCGGTGTGCGGTGAAGTCTTTGCCTCGCCCAGCGTCGATGCGGTGCTGGCGGCGATTCTGGCGGTGACCGGCAAGGCGGGCTGCCTGCTCATCGTCAAGAACTACACCGGCGACCGGCTCAATTTCGGATTGGCGGCGGAGCGCGCCCGCCTGCTGGGCCGGAAAGTCGAGGTGGTGATCGTCGCCGACGACATCGCCATCCCGGGCATTTCTCAACCGCGCGGTGTCGCCGGAACGCTCTTCGTCCACAAGATCGCCGGTCACTTCGCCGAGAAGGGAGCGGGTCTCGCAGTGGTCGCCGCCATGGCCCGCGAAGCGGCGGCGGCAACCGTCTCGCTCGGCATCTCGCTGAGTTCGTGCACCCTTCCCGGCATCGGCCGCGAGGACCGGGTGCCCAAGGGCAAGGCCGAAGTAGGCCTCGGCATCCATGGCGAGCCGGGCGTCGACCTCATCGGCTTCGAAGGCGCCAGGCAGGCGGCCGATCTGATGGTGCGGAAACTGTTCGGCGGCGTCAGACGGGCCTCGGGCTACGCGCTGCTCCTCAACAATCTGGGCTCCACCACGCCGCTCGAAATGGGCGTACTTGCTCATGAGTTCCTGGGGGCGCCCAGAGCCCGCAAGATCAAGCTGGCGATAGGGCCGGCACCACTCATGACGTCGCTCGACATGCATGGCTTCTCGGCCTCGCTCTTGCCGCTCACCCGCGATTTCGCCGCCGCACTGGCGAGCCCCGTTGCTCCCGTGGCCTGGCCCGGCGCTACGCCCGTCGGCAAGTTGCAGCGCATCAAGCTGCCGAAGGATCTGCGGAGGCAGCGGCCGAAACCAAGCCGCGATGCGGCACTGCGGTCTCTGGTGGAGAGGTGCTGCGATCTGCTCGCAGGCCTCGAGGACGAACTCAACGGGCTCGACCAGAAGGTGGGCGACGGCGACACGGGTTCGACCATCGCCACCGGCGCTCGCAGCCTGAAGGGAAAGCTCGGCGCCCTGCCGCTTGACTCGCTCGGCGGGTTCTTTTCCGCCACCAGCGGCGTCCTCAGCACGTCAATGGGTGGCTCGAGCGGTGTGCTGCTGGCCATCCTGTTCGCCGCCGCCGGCGCCACGGCCGAGGCGGGAGCGCCCTGGCCCAAGGCGCTGCAAGCGGGCCTCAACCGCATGATGGAGTATGGCGGCGCCGGGCCGGGCGACCGCACCATGGTCGATGCGCTGGAGCCGGCGCTTGCCGCTCTTGCCGCCGGAAAGACGCTCTCCGAAGCGGCGGCCGCGGCGCGGCAAGGCGCGGACGCGACAGCGAAGATGCAGCGGGCCAGGGCCGGCCGCTCGGCCTATGTGTCGGCGGCCAACCTCTCTGGAGTTCCCGATCCGGGTGCGGTTGCCGTTGCCCGCCTGTTCGAGGGGCTGGCCGGCGGCTAACCCAGTCCCGGCCCGTCAAGCACCGCCAGGGTGCTGCGATAGGCGGCCTCGAGATGATCGCGCATCGCCTTTGCGGCCCTGGTGGGATCGCCGCTGGCCAGCGCCTTGATCACTCGCCGGTGCTGCACCAGGGTCGCCTCTGCCTGGCCGGCGCGCGGCACCATCAGGTGGCGGCAGCGGTCGAGCTGAGCTTTGGAGATCTCGATCGCCCGCCACAGTCGCGGCAGGTGGCTGATGTCGGTGATCGTCCGGTGGAAATCGTCATCGCGCTCGATGGCCTCGACATAGGATTTTCGCGCAATCGCCCGGCCATGCAACAGCAGAATAGCCTCCAGCCGGTCGGCCTGGGCTGCCGACATGTGCCGCGCCGCCTGGGCGGCACTTTCCACCTCCAGGGCCCGGCGGATCAGAAAGGCTTCCTCGATTTCCTTGCGGTCGATGCGGGCGGCGCGGGTGCCCGACTGGGCGATCACCTCCACCAGATTTTCGTCACTGAGCTTACGCACGGCCTCGCGCACCGGGGTGCGCGAAACCGCCAGCTGGGCGGCGATTTCCTTCTCGTCGATGGCATCGCCCGGCTTGATCGCGCCGGTCAGGATCAGCATCCGCACCATGGGATAGATCTGGTCGCGCATCGGACGCGCCCGATCGAGCCTGGCACCGGACAGATCGATATTCATCATCTATCATACTAATATAACAGTTATGGACAGCAAGCCCATTCTTTGCCAAACTGCCCTCCAAACAAAAACCGCCCGGGAGGATCGATGGCCAGCGCCAACAATTTTCCGAAGCTTCACAATGCCATGTGGCCGGGCCTGGTCGGCAAGGGGGCCGATTCCGAGCCGCCCATCGACCTCGATACGATGATCGATTTGACCGCCAAGACAAGCGTCAATGGCGTGAAGTTCGACGGTATCGACATCTTCCATGCCGCACCCCACACCAACATCGATGCCGACGACGACGAGATCGAGAAGCTGGCCGACAAGGCCGGGGGCAGGGGGCTCGCCATCGGCTCGATCGTGGCGCCGGTCTGGCCGCCGGTCGGCGGCGGCTCGGCCATGGGCTCGGCCAGTGACCGCAAGAAATTCGTCGACAATGTACGCAAGTCCTGCAAGCTCGGCAGAAGGCTGCGCGAACTGGGCGTGCGCACCTACGGCGTGATCCGCATCGACTCGGCCTCAAGCCCTGGCGCCTGGGCCAAGGATCCAAAAGGCAACACCAAGAAGATCGCCAAGACCTTCCGCGAGGCCTGCAGTGTTGCCGCCGATTACGGCGAGCGGCTCGCTTGCGAAGGCGAAATCTGCTGGGGCGGCCTGCATTCCTGGAAGGCAATGATCGACACCCTGGAAGAAACCGATCGCCCGCAGGTGATCGGCTTCCAGGCCGACATGGCCCACACCATGCTCTACACCATGGGCTACAACGCCCCCAAGTCGCGCCTGCTTCCCGCCAAGTTCGACTGGAAGAGCAAGAAGACACTCGACGAGGCGCTACGCAAGATGACCGATGCGCTGCGTCCCTGGACCATCGATTTCCACGTGGCCCAGAACGACGGTACGGTGAAGGGCCTCGGCTATCATGACAAGACCGGCCGCCACTGCATGGTGACCGACCCCAATGGCAAACTCAACATTCCGAAACACGCCGGCTTCTGGCTGCGCGACGGCCATGGCGAACTGATCAAGGCCTTCCGCCACATCTGCTGGGACGGCTGCATGTTCCCCAATGAAACGATGCTGAAGCAACAGACCTGGAACGACATTCTCGCCACCATGATCAAGGTGCGCGAAGCCCATGGATGGGTCGCCTGAAATGACGGTTAAGAAACTCAACATCGGCTTGGTGGGCTATGGCTTCATGGGCCGCACCCACTCTAACGCCTTCTGTCAGGTTCCACATTTCTTCGACGTTCCCTTCGCGCCGGTGCTCAAGGCGGCGTGTGCCCGCGATGCGGCGAAGCTCAAGCCCTTCGCCGAGCGCTGGGGCTACCAGTCGATTGAGACCGACTGGCGCAAGCTGGTCGAGCGCAAGGACATCGACCTGATCGACATCGCCAGCCCCAACGACACCCACATGGAGGTAGCACTCGCCGCCGCCGCCGCCGGCAAGATGGTGATGTGCGAAAAGCCGCTCGGCCGCTCGGCGGCGGAATCGCGCCGGATGGTCGAGGCGGTGGAGAAGGCCGGTGTCGCCAACATGGTATGGTACAATTACCGCCGGGTGCCCGCCGTAACGCTGGCCAAGCAGATCATCGACGAGGGCAAGCTCGGCAAGATCTTCCACTACCGCGCCAAGTTCCTCCAGGACTGGACCATCTCCAAGGACCTGCCCCAGGGGGGTGCGGGACTGTGGCGCCTCGATGTCGGCGTGGCCGGCAGCGGTGTTACCGGCGATCTTCTCGCCCATTGCATCGATACCGCCATGTGGCTCAACGGCGGCATTGCCAGGGTCTCGGGCATGACCGAGACCTTCATCAAGGAACGCCATCACACCCTCACCGGCAAGACCGAGAAGGTCGGCATCGACGATGCCAGCCTGTTCCTCGCCCGCTTCGACAACGGCTCGCTGGCCAGCTTCGAGGCCACCCGCTATGCCCGCGGTCACAAGGCCCTCTATACCCTCGAGATCAACGGCGAGCACGCTTCGATCGCCTGGGACCTGCACGATTTGCACCGGCTGCAGTATTTCGATCACCGCGACGAGGGACGCTTGCGCGGCTGGCGGTCGCTCCACATCACCGACGGCGATCATCCCTATATGGGCAAGTGGTGGGTGCCGGGGCTGCAGATCGGCTACGAGCACACCTTCATCCATCAGGCCGCCGATTTTCTCGCGGCACTGGGCGGCGGCAAGTCGGCCGCGCCGACATTCCGGGATGCACTGGCAACCGATCTGGTGACCGATGCGGTGCTGAAGTCGGCCCGCACCGGCCAGTGGGAAAGCGCCAAGGACCAATAATTGTGCAGGCTTCCGCCGCATTGCGGACATGCTTGCGGGAATTCCGGCAAACCGGCGAGAGGCGTATTGCAAATGCGGCGGGAAGCGATAGTCTCTTCGAAAACCGGCGGGTGATACGCAGGGAAAAATGATGGCAGGAAGCGACAGGCAAGCGCTGAGACTGACCGGGATTTGCAAGTCCTTCGGCGCGGCGCGGGCTCTCGACAACCTATCCTTCGATGTCGCGGAAGGGCGTTTCTTCGTGTTGTTCGGCCCCTCCGCGGTGGGCAAGACGACCACGCTTCGCACCATTGCCGGACTGACGCGGCCGGACCGGGGGCGGATCGAAATCGACGGCCGCGACGTCACCCACGAGCCGATCGCCGGGCGCGGCGTCTCCATGGTGTTCCAGTCCTTCGCGCTCTATCCGCATCTGACGGTCTACGACAACTTCGCTTATCCGCTGCGCGAGGAGAAAGTGGCGCGGGCCGAAATCGACAGGCGGGTCAAGGAAACGGCCGGCATGCTCAAGCTGTCGCACCGCCTCGACCGCAAGCCCAACACGCTGTCGGGCGGCGAGCAGCAGCGCGTGGCACTCGGCCGTTCGCTGATCCGCCATCCCAGGGTCCTGCTGCTCGACGAACCCCTCACCAATCTCGACGCCAAGCTGCGCCACGACATGCGGGCCGAGCTTAAGCGCCTGCACCGGCAGTTCGGCATGACCATTATTTTCGCCACCCCGGACGAGCTCGAGGCCCTGTCGATGGGCGAGGAGATCGCCGTGATGCGCGACGGCGCGGTGATCCAGCGCGGCACCCCCGACGAGCTTTACGAGCGCCCGGCCAACACCTATGTGGCCGGCAAGATCGGCTCGCCCCACATGAACATGGTGAAGGCGGTGGTCGGCGGCGATGCCGCGACCTTCGACACGCCGCTCGGGCTTCTGACGCCGCCGGTGCGGCGCCAGAGTGCCAGCCCCGGCGAAGCGGCGGTGATCGGCATCAGGCCAAGCGACATCCGGCTGGCGGCCACTGGCGAGACGGCAATCCAGTCCAGGGTTCATCTGCTCGAGCCCCTCGGCGACATCACCATCGTGTCCCTCGAGGCCGGCGGCGAATTGCTCCGAATGGTGCTGCCCGAGGCAACTGCCACATCGATCAAGCCGGGCGATCTGGCTTCGATCGCCATCGATCCCAACAAGATTCACGTCTTCCGCGCCGCAAGCGGTCAGGCAATGACCTGACGCCATGGGCCTGAAGTAATCCGGTTAAACAGGGAGGAAACCTAAGATGACCGCGATAACGAAACTGAAAGGCTTCGCGACAGCCGCAAGCTTCGCAACCGTGCTGATGGTAGGCGGCGCCACTTATGCGGCCGCCGAGGAGGTGGTGCTGCGCATGGCAGTACCCGACTGGCCTCCGACGCGCATCATGAAGAAGTTCTTCGACGAACAGTACAAACCGCCGTCCGGCAACAAGGTGACACTCGACGTCGACTTCATTCCCTGGCCCGACTTCTACACCCGGGTGAACGCCTCGCTGACATCGGGTGAACAGAAGTACAACATGTCGGTGTCCGACTCGCAGTGGCTCGGGGCATTCGTGGAGGGTGGCTACTTCCGGAAGGTAAACGACATCATCGACGCTGATCCCGCGCTCAAGGCGACGATGGCCGAGATCCACCCGGCCTTCTATAACGCCTATTCGACTTATCCCTACACTTCGTCGAACATCTACGGCTTCCCGCAGTTCCCCGACGTGCTGGTGACCTATGCCCGCAAGGACGTGATCTGCAACGATGAAGAGCAGGCCGCCTTCAAGGCCAAATACAATGAGAAATTGCCGTGCACCGGCGAAGAACTCGACAACATGGACTGGGGTACATTCCAGAAGGTCGGCGAATTCTTCATGCGCAAGAAGGGCGACAAGCTCGCCGGTCAAGTGCTGGATGATGATTTTTATGGAATCGCTTATCAAGCCGGCAAGGGCTACGACTTCTCGTCCATGCAGATCAACGGCTTCATCTGGCAATATGGCGCGAACATCTGGGACGAGACCAAGATACCCGACGGTCAAGCCGAGGGCGTAGTGAACTCGCCTCTAGCAGTGAAGGCTCTCGACCACTATCTGAGCCTGCTCAAGTACATGCCGCCGGTGGCCAAGACCGGCACCATGGACATCTTCAAGTCGGACGAGTTGTTCCGCGAAGGCAAGCTAGCCATGAATATCGACTGGATCGGTCTGGGCGAAGCCTCGCTCGATCCCAAGACCTCCAAGGTCTCCGACAAGCTGGTGTTCGGCATGACGCCCGGCCTGCGCGGCGCCGATGGCAAGCTCATCCGCTGGAACAACCTCGGCGGTCAGCCCTTCGTGCTGATGACCTGGAACACGGATCTGCAGAACAAGGAAGCCATGGACTTCGTGAAGTGGTGGCTGTCGCCGGCGATCCAGAACCAGTTCGCGGCGGGTGGCGGACAATCGGCGGTCAAGTCGGTCTACACCGATCCGAAATACGTGACCTATCGTCCGTGGAACCGGGCCTGGGCCGCGTCGCTCGACTGGCAGAAGGACGTCTGGCATGTGCCGCAGTTCTTCGAACTGCTTACCCAGCAGCAGGATCAGTTCGACCTTGCCATCACCGGCAAGCAGGACGCCAAGACCACGCTTGATAACATCGCCAAGTTCCAGCAGGACCTCCTGAAGAACGCTGGCCTGATAAAGTAAGCGGTTTGCAAGAACCGGAGGCGCGCGAGGCAAGCTTCGCGCGTCTCCACTGTCTGATTGTCTCGCAGAAACGCACATGAACAGCATTGCCGCACAACGGCCCATCCCCGCCCTAATGGCGCCGGCGCCCGACAACTGGAAGCTTGCGGCGATCGCCGGCGTTGCCGTCTCGGCGGTGGCGATTGCTGCCTTGCCCGCTGCCGCCTCGTTCTGGATCACCGGCGCCATGGTGGCCATGGTTGCCGCCAGTTTCGTCGTCAACGCCTATCGCCGTCACTATTTCGGCGGGCTTCTCGTTTCACCGGCCATCGCCGTGCTGTTCGTCATGAACATCTTTCCGCTGCTATGGTCGTTGGGCCTCTCCTTCTTTGCCTACCAGTCGAACCAGCAGACCATTCGCTTCATCGGACTCGGCAACTACCAGAAACTGCTGACCGACAATCTGAAGGCGCCCGAATTGTGGGCCAATTTGACCAATACGGCGATGTTCGTGGTGCTGACGGTGATCGCCCAGATGGTCACCGGCTTTCTGCTGGCGTTGCTGTTCGCCAAGCAATTTCCTCTGCGCAAGTATCTTCTGATCCTGGTGCTGACGCCGATGATGCTGTCGGTCGTGGCGGTAGGCGTGTTCTTTTCGTACTATTACGATCCGACCTTCGGCATTCTCAGCTACGTGATCAAGGCGATGACCGGCGGCGAGCAATTCATCCTGATGTCGAACAAGACCGGCGCCGTCGCCGGCATTGTCTTCGCCGACGCCTGGATGTGGTCGCCCTTCGTCATGCTGCTGGTACTGGCCGGCCTCGTCTCGGTTCCCAAATATCTCTACGAGGCCGCCGCCATCGATCGCGTTTCGGCGTGGCGGAAATTTTTGACCATCACCTTTCCCTATATCCGCGGCCTCCTCATGCTGGCGCTCCTGTTCCGCACCATCGAGGCCTTTAAGATGGCCGATTTGGTGATTCTGCTCACCAAGGGCGGCAACGGCACCATGACCATCTCCTATCACGTCATCCGCATCGCCAACGAACAGAACAAGACCAGCGAGGGCGCGGCACTGTCTTACCTGCTGCTGTTCGTCGTCATCGTGCTCACCAACCTCTATCTCTATCTCGCCAACCGGCGCGCCAAGGGGAGCTGATATGGCCGAGGGCTCATCCATCTGGGAACGGCTCGGCTTCCGCAGGGCGTCGGGGGTCGGCGAGGCCGGCTGGGGCCATGCCGTCATCGCCGGGCTCATCAGTTTCGTTTACTTCCTGCCGGTGCTGATCATCATCATCACTTCGTTCAAGCTGCAGACCGAGGCCCTGGCGGTGCCGCCGAAATTCCTCCCCACCAGCTTCTTCGGCCTGATCCCCGATGCCTATGTGTTCACGCCAACGCTGGAAAATTATACTTCGGTGTTCTCGCGTTCGATGATCACGGGCGCCGCCGCCGAGAATACCGGCTTCGACCGCTATTTCTTCAACTCCATCGTCATCGCCAGCGTGTCGGTTCTGTTGGCCCTGGCTATCGGCACACTCGCCGCCTACGGCTTCTCGCGCTATCCGCTGAAGGGCAACGACACCTATCTGTTCGTCATCCTGACCACCCGCATGCTGCCGGCCATCGTCGTCATCATTCCGGTGATCCTGATGTTCCGTGCCGCCGGACTCTCCGGCTCCTATGTCGGCATCATCCTGCTTTACACCGCCTTCAATCTGCCCTTCACCATCTGGATGATGAAGAGTTTCTTCGACGAGCTGTCACCCGATGTCGAGGACGCGGCCCGCCTCGACGGATCGTCGGAAGCGGCGGTGTTCTTCAAGGTCTGCCTGCCGCAGGTGGTCGCCGGCCTCGCCGCCACCTTCGTGTTCGGCCTGATCCTCACCTGGAACGAGTTCCTCTTCGCCCTGCTGCTGACCGGCGTCGACACCCGCACCGTGCCGGTCGGCATGAACCAGGCAGTGGCCGGCGGCGGCATCGGCGTGTTGTGGGGACTGCTGGCGGCAATCGAAACCCTGTTTCTCATCCCCGTCTTCCTGGTCACCTTCTTCCTGCAGAACCATCTGCTGCGCGGCGTGACCTTCGGAACCGTGAAGCGCTGACATGTCGACCATCGAAGTCAAGAAGATCACCAAGAAGTTCGGCGACTTCGTCGCGGTGCGCGATGCCGATTTGACGGTGGCGGCGGGCGAGGTCGTTTGCCTGCTCGGGCCATCGGGTTGCGGCAAGACCACGACGCTCCGCATGATCGCCGGCCTCGAGCGCGCCACCGCCGGCGACATCGTCATCGCCGGCCGGCGGATGAACGAGTTGCCGCCGGAGAAGCGCGACATCGCCATGGTGTTCCAGTTCTATGCGCTGTATCCAGCCCTGACCGTCGGCCAGAACATCGCCATGCCGCTGCACTATGAGAAGCTGGCCAAGACCGACGCTGACAAGAGGGTGCGCAAGGTCGCCGAAATCCTGCACCTGACCGACGTTCTCGACCGCATGCCGGGGCAGGTGTCGGAGGGCGAGAAGCAGCGCGTCGCGGTGGCCCGCGCCATCGTGCGCGATCCCAACTGCTTCCTGTTCGACGAGCCCCTGTCGCGGCTCGATGTGGAACTCCGCCATTCCATGCGCGGCCAGATCAAGGAAGTGCTGTCGGGACTGTCCAAGGCGACGGTGATCGTCACCCACGACCAGCTCGAGGCCCTGACCATGGCTGATCGGATCGCCATCATGCGCGACGGGCTGATCGAGCAGGTGGGAACGCCGCACGAGGTATTCGCCCGGCCGGCCAACGTCTTCGTGGCGAGCTTCATCGGCACGCCGCAGATGAACCTGATCGAGGCCGAGCTGACGGGTTTCGCCGACGGCAAGGCCGAGGTCGTGCTGGCCGGCAATGCGGTGGCGCTTCGCACCGATCCGGCGGTGGGCCGCCTGGCGGCCGGCAAGGTGACGGTCGGCATCCGGCCGCGCGCCTTCGCGACAACGCCGGCGGCGAGCCACGACACCATTCCAGCCCAGGCCGAACTCATCGAGCCCATGGGGGCCGAAACCCTGATCCACGCCCGCACCGCGGCAGGAGGCGATATCCGCGTGGTGGTGCCGCGCGGACAAAGAGTGAAGATCGGCGAAGCTCTGCACCTGAGGCCCGATCCGCGGCAGACCCATGTGTTCGACGGCGCCGGCAAGGCGGTGCGCGCATGAGTGGCAATGATGACGGCGGTATGACGGCGGCCGGGGCCCTGCGTCTCGAGGCCTTCGTCATCGGCCTCGGCCTCCTGGCGCTGGTGCTGATCTTTCAGCCGTTCAGCATCACGCTCTTTGCCATCGGCAGCGGGCTCGTTGTGCTGGCGGGCCTGGTCAACAATCTGCTGCCGCTGGCCCAGCCGGGGGTGCGGGTGCGCACGGTAGTGACCGTCGCCCTGGTGGTGGCGATGATCTTTTGCATCGTGCTGCTGGTCTCTCTCACCGCAGCTCACCTTTACGGCGTGTTCTTTCTCAAGCCGCCCGATCCCAATACCGCCTCCGGCAAGGCCATGCTGGCGACAAAGCCCTACTATCTGCAGCCGTTTGTCTGGAGCATCGCGGCGGTTGCGGCAATCCTCGCCCTGGCCGTCGCGGCGCTCTCCCGCAGGAACGGGCCATGAGATTTTCCGGCAAACGCGCCGTCGTCACCGGCGGCATATCGGGGATCGGCGCGGCGGTTGCCAAACGGATCGCCGCAGAAGGCGGCAAGGTCGCAGTCTGGGATACCAATGGCGGCATCGTCACCGATATCTCGGATTATGCGTCGGTCGAGCGCGCCGTCGCCGAGACCGTGAGGCAACTGGGCGGCATCGACATCCTGGTGAACAGCGCCGGCATCACCGGCCCCACCGTGCCGCTTGCCGAGTTTCCCATCGATGGCTGGAACCGGGTGTTCGCCATCAATGTCAACGGCACCTTCTTCACCAACCGTGCCGTGCTGCCGCACATGCTGGCGCAGAACTACGGCCGTATCGTCAACATCGCCTCGATCGCCGGCAAGGAAGGTAACCCCAATGCCTCCGCTTACTCGGCTTCCAAGGCCGCCGTCATCGGCCTCACCAAATCGCTGGCCAAGGAACTGGCCAAGTCCAACATCACCGTCAATGCGGTAACCCCGGCGGCGGTGAAGACGGCGATCTTCGACCAGATGCCGCAGAGCCACATCGACTTTATGCTGTCGAAGATCCCCAAGGGCCGCTTCGGCACGGTCGACGAGGTGGCCAGCCTGGTGTGCTGGTTGGCCAGCGAGGAGTGCTCGTTCTCGACCGGTGCGGTGTTCGACATTTCCGGCGGCCGGGCAACCTATTAGGGAGTCTCGCCATGCAACGCATGGGCCACGTCATCAGCCTCGAGCCTTCCGTCATCGCCGAATACAAGCGCATCCACCGTGCCGTCTGGCCGGAAATCCTCAGGGCCATTGCGGATTCGAACATCCGCAACTACACCATCTTCCTTAGGGAGCCGGAAAACCTGCTCTTCGCCTATTGGGAGTATCACGGCAGCGACTATGCCGCCGACATGGCGAGGATCAGACAAGCTCCCCGCATGCAAGAATGGTGGAACATCACCGACCCGATGCAGAAGCCCTTCGCCACCCGCCAACCCGGCGAATGGTGGGCCTCCATGGAAGACGTATTCCACACCGACTGACGGCGGCCTTACTTCTTCGCGAAGAAATTCTGTTCGAGCTCGGCGAAGGCCCGTTGATAGACGTTTTCCTCGGTGCGCGGCATGAGTGTCAGATCCTCGTGGGGGCTCGCCACCCAGTCGCCGGTCCACACTCCGAAGGTGGTGTTATCGGAGGTGACCGGCCACAGGCGGGGCCCCGAGACATAGTTGATCCACGGGGTCTCGCATTTGGTGATGCGGTAGGAGAAGGATCGCGTCAGGTCGCAGAGATGCAGCAGTTCCTCGTTGAGGTGTTCGTCGCCGAAATAGAAGTCGCGGATGCCGGAAACCTTGTCGGAGCGGGCCTTCTTCAGCATGCGCATGCGGGTGATTTCGCCGTGCCAGGCGCCCATGCCGGCGAAGTCCCGCATGAGCGCCCAGACCTCCTCGACCGGCGCGGCGATCGCCCGCGAAGTCCACACCTTGTTGGGCGCCCAGGCCTTCCAGCGCATCGCCCCAGCCGGCCGTTTCGGTTTGTCGCGCCGGATGAGAATGGAGAGGTTTTTCCAGTTCTTGGCAAAGACGTCGGTGGAGATGATCTTCACATACTTGCCTTCATCGCCCGGAACTTCATCAAACGTCGCCTCCCACTCGGCGAAGGTTATGTCAGTATGGGTCACCGGCATCAGCCGCACGGTGGCGCGATAGTTCTTCACCGGAAAGGCGGGCTTCTCGAAGTTGTAGGTAAAGCTGTGGCGGGCGTCGTCGAGGCTCAGCAGCCGCTCGCGCACATGGCTGCCGTTTCTGGTGTGAAACGAGCGCACGCAGCCGACGACGTCGGCGTCGAGCCCGCCCTCGATCCTGGAATCGACGATGCCGGGCGCCCAGCGGGGCAACCCGTTGAAATCGCGAATGAGGCTCCACACCGTTTCGACGGGTGCCTTGATGATGGTACTGGCATAGGCCCGGGCCATCTGGCTCTCCTAGAATGAAATGGATTTGAACGCCTTGGTCTGCTGGGTAAGCGCGGTCTCGGTGGGCAGCCGCTCCATCGAGCTGGCGCCATAGAAGCCATGCACATGGCGGCTGTGCTTCAGGATGTACTCGGCATCGGCCGGCGAGGCGATGGGACCGCCATGGCAGATGACGATCACGTCCTTGTTGACCCGCTTGGCCGCTTCCGCCCAGGCGTCGATGAGGGCCGGGCAATCGGCGAGCTTGACGGCGGTCTCGGCCCCGATGGCGCCGCCGGTGGTGAGGCCCAGGTGCGGCACGATGATATCGGCCCCGGCTCTGGTCATGGCGACGGCCTCGTCGGCCGAGAACACATAGGGCGTGGTCAGCATGTCGCGGGCATGAGCCCTGGCGATCATGTCGACCTCGAGACTGTAACCCATGCCGGTTTCCTCGAGGTTCCTGCGGAAGATACCGTCGAACAGCCCGACCGTCGGGAAATTCTGCACGCCGGAAAAACCCATGGCCTTCAGCCGGTCAAGCAGGCCGTCGATGAGCACGAAGGGATCGGTGCCGTTGACGCCTGCCAGCACCGGCGTGTGGCGGACGACCGGCAGCACCTCGCGCGCCATCTCCTGGACGATGTCGTTGGCATTGCCATAGGCGAGAAGGCCGGCAAGCGAGCCCCGGCCCGCCATGCGATAGCGGCCGGAATTGTAGATGACGATGAGGTCGATGCCGCCCGCCTCCTCGCATTTGGCCGAAAGACCGGTGCCGGCGCCGCCGCCGATGATTGGCTGCCTCCGGGCGATCATGCCGCGGAATTTATCGAGCAGGGCCTGGCGTTCGATTCGCGGCATGGAAACCTCGTCAGACGATCGATTGAAATTGCCGCACGGCCTCGGCGGCGAAGGCGGGCTCGTTGATATGGGCGTCGACTTCGATGAGCTTGCGGTTGGGCGCCCTGTTCCAGCCGCCGTGGATCGCCGCGAAGAGGGCGGCATCGGCCTCGGCGTCGTGGAACGGCTGGCCTTCGGCATCGATTGCCGAAACACCCCTAAGCGGCAGGAGGAATCGAACCGGACCTTCCATCCGGTTGATCCTCTCGACGATCCATTCGCCGATTGCCCGGTTTTCCGCTGGCGTGGTGCGCATCAGCGTCACCTGCGGGTTGTGGATGTGGAATAGCCGGTCCGAGAATTTTTCCGGCACGCTGTCGCGCGCCCCGAAATTCACCATGTCGATAGCCCCCACCGAACCCACATAGGGAACCCGGGTGCGAATGACGGCGCCGAAGCGGTCGTCCGTGCAGGCGAGCACGCCACCGCACAGGAAGTCGGCCACTTCCGTCGTAGTGATGTCGATGACCGAGGTGATGAGCCCGGAATCGACCAGTTTCTCCAGCGACTGTCCACCGGTCCCGGTAGCGTGGAAGACGAAGCATTCGTGGGTGCCATCGATCAGCTCGCGGATCCGGGTAATGCAGGGCGTGGTCACGCCGAACATGGTGAGACCGACGGCCGGCTTGTCGGAGGGAGCCTCGGCAACCGGCAGGCGCACCATGCCGGCGATGGCGTGGGCGGCATTGCCGATCACTTTGCGGGAAATGGCATTAAGGCCCGCCACGTCGGCCACCGCATACATCATGGCGATGTCGCAGGGTCCCACATAGGGTGCGACGTTGCCGGAGGCGACCGTCGACACCATGAGCTTGGGCAGCCCCACCGGAAGCGCCCGCATCGCCGCCGTGACGATCGCCGTATTGCCGGAACCGCCGAGGCCGAGAACGCCCGCCACATCGTCCCGCGACAGGAGAAAGTGTCGCAGCGCCACGCCCATGGCGGTGACGGCGGCCCCGCGGTCATCGAGCCCCAGAACGGCCCTTTCACCGCCCGGATGAAATCCTGCAACCGTTGCTGCCGAGATATCGGCGCCGGCGCTGTTGCCCCGGGTCGAGACATCGACCAGCACGGCCGGAACTCCCGCCCGCTCCACCTCCGCCTTGGCGAAGTTCAATTCGTCCCCCTTGGTGTCGCAGGTGCCGACGATGTAGACCTGGCCCACGGTGCTCAGCGGGCCCTGGCCCAGCCCTGCTTGATGCTCTTCAGCCCGTCGCGGCAGCAGCTTTCGGGCGTCGGGAAGAAATCGCGCCACACGCGGGTTGCTGCGGCAACGGCGGGCAATGCACGTCCGAAGGCCTCGATGGTCAGCCAGCCATCGTATTTGGCGGCGCGCAGCGCCCGGTAGGTGGCAGCCCACGGCACATGGCCCTTGCCCGGCGTGCCCCGGTCGTTTTCCGAGATGTGCACGTGAATCATGTGTTTCCTGATGGTCTTGATGGCCGCGACCGGGTCCTTCTCCTCGATGTTGCAGTGGAACGTGTCGTACATGCCCTTGATCGCCGGATGGTCGACCTCGTCAAGGTAGTTCGACAGTTGCTCCATGGTGTTGATGAAATAGACTTCGAAGCGATTGAGGGCTTCGAGGGCGAAACGCACGTTCTTCTTCGCCGCGTAGTCGCCGGCCCGGCGATGGAAGGCGATCGCCCGCTTGCGTTCGGCGGTTGTCGGCGGGTGCCCCGAGAAATAGCCGAGCTCCGAATGCATGGGGCCGGCGAGAATTGGCGCGCCAAGGGCCGCCGCGCAATCGATGACCCACTTGGCGTAGTCGACAGCCGCCTTCTGCTGCGCCTTGTCGGGCGACAGCGGATTTTTCCCCGAAGGCCCGATGACACTCACCACCGTGCGCCCGAGACCGATCTTGTCGAGAAGCTCGCCCATGCGGGCATAGTGGTCGGGCGTTCCCTCGAAGATCGGGAACTCGACGCCATCATAGCCTGCCTTCTTGATGTCGCGGATGATGCTTTCGTGCTCTTGCGTCACGTGTGGTGTCCACAGCAGCATGTTGAAGCCGGTCTTCATCTCACACCTTTGTCCATTTGCCGTTTCTCGCCGATGACTTTACACAGGCCTCGATGAAGGCCATGCCGGCGACCGCATCGGCGATGCCGGGGAACTGCACATCCTTGTCCAACTTCTGACCCGCGCGCCTAGCCTTGATGGCGCGTGCGGCTTCAGAATAGATGTTGGCGAAGCCTTCGAGATAGCCTTCCGGATGGCCGGGCGGCACCCGCGTCACCCGCCCCGCCGCCGCAGTGGAGCCGGCACCGCCCCGGGTGATCAGCCGCTTCGGCTCACCGTAGGGCGTGTACCAGAGATAGTTGGGGTCTTCCTGCTTCCATTCGAGGCCGGCCTTCTCGCCATAGACCCGGAGCTTGACGCCGTTCTCGTTGCCCGGTGCCACTTGGCTCGCCCACAAGCCGCCGCGCGCGCCACCCTTGAAGCGCAACATCACCTGCACATTGTCGTCGAGCACCCGGCCCTTGACGAAGGAGGTAAGCTCGGCCGAGAGCTCTTCGACCGCAAGCCCACTGACGAAACAGGCGAGCTGATGGGCGTGGGTGCCGATGTCGCCGACACAGCCGCCGGCCCCCGCGCGCTTGGGATCGGCGCGCCAGGCGGCCTGCTTCTGCCCGGTCTTCTCCAGCGCCGTGGTCAGCCAGTCTTGCGGATATTCGGCCTGCACCACGCGAATGCTGCCCAACTCGCCCGCCGCCACCATGGCCTTGGCCTGGCGGACCATCGGATAGCCCGAATAATTGTGGGTGAAGGCGAAAATGACGTCTTTCCGCCTGGCCAGCAGCGCGGCCAGCGAGTTTGCTTCCTTGAGCGAGACGCCGAGCGGCTTGTCGCAGAACACGTGGATGCCGGCCTCGATGAAGGCCTTGGCCACGGGAACATGCAGATGGTTCGGTGTCACGATCGACACCGCCTCGATGCCGTCGCGGCGCCTGGCCTCGGTCCTCGCCATGGCGGCGAAATCCGAATAGATGCGGTCGGCGGCGAGGCCGAGATCTTCGCCCGAGGCCTTGGCCTTGGCGGGATCGGCGGAGAGCGCTCCCGCCACCAACTCGTAGTGATCGTCCATGCGGGCAGCGAGGCGATGCACGGCGCCGATAAACGCCCCCTGACCGCCGCCCACCATGCCGAGCCGGATGCGGCCAGTGGCCTTGTCGCTGCGTCCCTCGATTGCCATGGTTGTATCCTCAGATTCCCAGGATGCGGTGAAGCTTCGCCTTGTCGGCGGAACCGGCGACGAAGTCGTCGAAGGATTTCTCGGTGACCTTGATGATATGATCGGCAATGAAGGGGGCCCCCTCTTTGGCGCCCTGCACCGAATCCTTGATGCAGCATTCCCATTCGAGAACCGCCCAGGACTTGTAGTCGTTGGCCGCCATCTTGGAGAAGATCGCGGCGAAATCGACCTGGCCGTCGCCCAGCGAGCGGAAGCGTCCGGCCCGCTTGATCCACGGCTGGAAGCCGGAATAGACGCCCTGCTTGCCGGTCGGGTTGAACTCGGCATCCTTGACGTGGAAGGCGCAGATGCGCTCGCGATAGATGTCGATGAAGTCGAGATAGTCGAGCTGCTGCAGCACGAAGTGCGAGGGATCGTAGTTGATCATGCAGCGCTTGTGGTTGCCCAGGCGCTCGAGGAACATCTCGAAGGTGACGCCATCCATCACGTCCTCGCCGGGGTGGAGCTCGAAGCCCACGTCGACGCCATGCTTGTCGAACACGTCGAGGATCGGTTTCCAGCGCCGGGCGAGTTCGTCGAAGCCTTCCTCGATGAGGCCCGGCGGGCGCGGCGGCCAGCCATAGAGGAACGGCCAGCACAGGGCGCCGGGGAAGGAGACATGGGTATCGAGGCCGAGGTTGCGCGACGCCTTGGCGGCGAGCTTGCACTGCTCGACCGCCCATTTCTGGCGCTCCTTCGGCTTGCCGTGAAAATTGGCCGGCGCGAAGGCGTCGAAGGCCTCGTCATAGGCGGGATGGACGGCGACGAGCTGGCCCTGCAGATGGGTCGAGAGTTCGGTCACCTCGACGCCGTTCTTCCTGGCAACGCCTTTGTATTCGTCGCAATAGGTCTTGGACTCGGCCGCCTTCTTGAGGTCGATCATGCGGCCGTCCCAGCTCGGCACCTGCACGCCCTTGTAGCCGAGCGACGCCGCCCATTTGGTGATCGCGTTCCAGTCATTGAAGGGCGCCTTGTCGCCGGCGAACTGGGCGAGGAAGATTGCCGGTCCCTTGATGTTGGTTGCCATGTTTGAAACTCCCTAGAGATAGGTGTTGAGCAGGTTTTCGAGGGCCTCCTGACGCCCTGAACTGGGTTGCGGCTCGAGGCCCGACTTGTGAACCCGCGCGGCGATCGCTTCGAGGCTCTCCTTGCCCGCCAGCATTGCCTTGTTTCTGGGTTCCTTCCACTTGGCGTAGCGGGCATCGACGAGCTGGGCGAGCTTGTCGTCCGCGATCATCTTCGCGGCAATCAACAAGCCCCGGGCGCATGCATCGATCGAGCCCACATGGGCGTGCAGGATGTCGTCCGGATCGATCGACTGGCGCCTGATCTTGGCATCGAAATTCATACCGCCGCTGGTGAAGCCGCCGGCCTTCAGAATCTCATACTGGGCCAGCGCCATCTCGGGGATGTTCATGGCGAACTGGTCGGTGTCCCAGCCCGACTGGTAGTCGCCGCGATTGATGTCGATCGAGCCGAAGATGCCGAGCGCCGAGGCAAGTGCTATCTCGTGCTCGAAACTGTGGCCGGCGAGGATCGCGTGGTTCTGCTCGATGTTCACCTTCACGTCCTTCTGCAGGCCGAGCGAGGCGATGGTGGCATAGACGGTGGCCACATCGTAGTCATACTGGTGCTTGGTCGGCTCCTGGGGCTTGGGCTCGATCAGGATCGGGCCCTTGAAACCGATCTTGTGCTTGTAGTCGACGACCAATGATAGAAAGCGCTTGGCCTGTTCCAACTCATGACCAATTTTCGTGTTGAGCAGCGTCTCGTAGCCCTCGCGGCCGCCCCACATCACGTAGTTTTCCCCACCCAGCCCGTGGGTCACGTCCATGCAGTGCTTCACCTGGGCCGCGCAATAGGCGAAGACGTCAGGGTCCGGATTGGTCGCCGCCCCGGCCATGAAGCGGCGATTGGAGAACATATTGGCCGTGCCCCACAGGAGCTTCTTGCCGGTCTTGGCCATCTTGGCTTCGAAAATGTTGGCGATCGCCGTCACATTGGCGTTGAACTCCTTGAGCGATCTTCCCTCCGGAGCGATGTCGAGATCGTGGAAGGTGAAATAGTCGACGCCGAGAAGCCTGAGTGTTTCGAACATCAGGTCGGCCTTGGTGCGGGCCGCGCCCATGGGATCGCTGTCATGGTGCCAGGGGCGCAGGAAAGTGTCGCCGCCGAAGGGATCGAGTCCCGGCCAGCACAACGTATGCCAATAGCACACGGCGAAGCGCAGGTGCTCGGCCATGGTCTTGCCCATCACCTTCTGCCTGGGATTGTACCAGCGGAAGGCGAGATCGCCCTTGGCGCTGGGGCCTTCGAACCGCACCGGGTCCTTGATCGAATAGAACTTCATGGCCGGTTGATCTCCCTGATGGCCGGATAGATTTGCACGTAGCGGGCGTATTGGGCGTCATAGGCGGCGCGGGCCTTGGCCACGGGCCTCACCGTTCTGGCGGTGCGCGGCGGCTGGCACACTTGCCTGTAGGAAGCTCCCGTCGCGGCGATGAGGCCGAGGCGGGCCGCCCCGAAGGCGCCGCCGAAATCGCCGTCGGCGGGGACATCGATGGGAAGGTTGAGCGCCGTGGCGATGATCCTGAGCCAGAGCTCCGAGCGCGAGCCGCCACCCACGGCGGTGAGCCGGGTGATTTCGCTGCCCGCCGCCTTGAGCGCCTCGAGACTGTCGCGGAAGGCGAAAGCCACGCCATCGAGCACCGCGTGGGTGAGCGTGTTGCGGTCGCTCTCGTGGCCGAGCCCCATCAACAACCCCCGCACCTGGGCGTCCGCCACCGGCGTGCGTTCGCCCGAGAGATAGGGAAGAAAGAGGGCGGGCGAGGGGCCGGCGAGCGTGTTGCCGAGGGCCGCCGTGAGCTGGGGCGCCGGTGTCCCGAGGACGCCTGCCAGCCATTCGAGGCTCGCCGTCGCCGAGAGGATCACACCCATCTGATGCCAGGTATCGGGAAGCGCATGGCAGAAGGCGTGCACGGCGCGCGCCGCATTGGGGCGGAACCGGTCGTTGGTCACGAACAGAACGCCCGAGGTTCCGATCGACACAAAGGCCGAGCCCGGCGTCACCGCACCGATGCCGCAGGCGGACGCCGCATTGTCTCCAGCACCACCTGCCACCACCGGGCGCTTACCCATGCCCCAGGCCCTGGCCACGGCGGGCGTGAGCCTGCCCGTTGCATCGGTGCCTTCGAACAGGGCCGGCATCTGCTCGCGCCGCATATCCGATGCCGCAAGCAGCGCCTCCGACCATTTGCGCTTGGCCACGTCGAGCCAGTAAGTGCCGGCCGAGTCCGACATGTCGGAAGCATATTCGCCGGTCATGCGCAAACGCACATAGTCCTTGGGCAGCAGAACCTTGGCGACCCTGTCGAATACCCTGGGCTCGTGCTTCTTCACCCAGACGAGCTTGGGGGCGGTGAAGCCGGCGAGCGCGATGTTGCCGGAAATCTCCCGCGCCCTGGGTTCGTGCGCCTCGATGTCGCGGCATTCTTCGAAGGAGCGCGCATCGTTCCACAGGATCGCCGGGCGCAGCACCTTGCCCGCCGCATCGAGGAGCGTTGCTCCATGCTGCTGGCCGGAAAGTCCGATCCCCTCGACCGCGGCGACCGCCTTGGGCTTGAGCCTGTTTAGCGCCCGCACCACCCTGTTGCAGGCCTTCCACCAGTCCTCCGGCGCCTGTTCCGACCAGCCGGGCTGGGGCCGTGAAACTTTCAGCGAAGCGCTGGCGGTCGCCACGATCTTCTGTTTGGCGTCGATCAGCACGCCCTTGACCGATGAAGTTCCAATATCGAGACCGAGATACATGGTGCCGTCCTATGGCAGGTTGTCGCGGACGAAGATGTCGATGCGGATGCGCTCCATCGCCTCGACGATCGGGTGCTTGTCGGCTCTGGCCATCAGGATGCGGATGGCGCTGCGCACCTCATGGCCTGCGTCCTGGTTGATGATGACGTCGATGGTGCCGTCGACCAGGGCGCGCCGCGACTGTTCGCTGAGCTCGTGGGCGATGTAGACCACCTCCTTGCGGCGGCCCGAGCGCTCAAGTGCTGCAACGATGCCGCGGGTGCCGGCGCCGACATTGTAGAGCCCGATCAGGTCGGCGTGTTCGGCAAGCAGCTGTTCGGCGACCGCCTCGACCTTCTGCCAGTCGTCGCGGGCCTCGCGCACCGGGAGCACACTGAGCAGCGGATACTCATGCATCATCACCTGCTCGAAACCGAATTGCCGCTCGATATGATCGCGCAGCGACAGCGATCCGGCGATCAGCCCCACCTTGCCGCGCCGGGCCCCGAGATAGCGGCCCATGAGAGTGGCGGCGGTGCGCCCGGCTCCGCTGTTGTCGATGCCGATATAGTGGGCCCGTTTCGAGCCCGGCACGTCGGAAACGAGGGTGACCACCGTGACCCCCCGTTCGGCGAGGCCGTTGATCGCTTCCTTGACCCGCGGGTGATCGAGCGCCACCACCGCCACGCCATCATAGATGTCGCCGATCTGGTCGAGGGTGCGGGCGAGAGTTTCGGCGTCGAAGACATCGGTGAGGCGCAGATCGAGCGCCACTTTTTCCGGCCGCAGGCGCTGGGCCTCGGCGCGGACCTCCTCGCCGAGGCCGATCATGAAGATGTTATTGCCCTCGGGGAGCACGAAGCAGAAGCGGTATTCCTTGCCGCGGGCCAGCCGCGCGGCGAGCCGGTCCGGCTGATAGTTGAGCAGCCGGATGGCGCCCTCCACCCGCTCGATGGTCTGCGGCCTGACCGCCGCCCGGCCATTGAGCACCCGGTCGACGGTGGCGACACTTACCCCCGCCTGCCGCGCCACATCCTCGATGGTTGCCCTGACCATGGCCCATGACAGTCTTCCCCGGGCGTTTTGTCAATTCCTGACAGGCGCATGTCAACAGGAGCGGTGGCGGCTGGAGTATTGCCTTTCGGCGAAGCCGTTCCACTTTGCCGGGAAGCGGTCTGACGGCAGGCATCGTGGTGCCGCGATGGTGCCGCCCCATAGGGACAGCACCACCGCCTCGGAGAACGGCAGTTCGGATCGGTTACTGGCCGTTCTCTACGTTGCCTTCTTCGGCACCGCCTTCATTGCTGCCGCCTTCGTCGTTTCCGGCAATCTCGCTACCGGTGTCGACGGAAAGCACCTTGGCATTGCCGGCATCGACCTTGACGTCCTGGAGTGCGTTGGCGGCCGTCTTGATCTCGACGCTATAGACGAGGTTGCCGTTCTCGTTGTCGAGAGCGACCTTGAGCACCGTTCCCGGAACCTGCGCCAGCGCGGCGGCGGTTGCCGCCGTCGCGTCGATCTTAGCCATCGACACGAGGCTGGCGGCTTCGCCGCTTTCCCCATCGTTCTGGTTGCCGATCGTGATGCTCGACTGGTAGACGGGCTCGGTACCTGCGGCAAGCGCGGCATAGGTTCCGCCAAACATGATGCCACCGGCCGCGACGGCCGCGAGCGTCATAGTCATCGTTCGTTCGTTGTTCATGATCGATTTTCCTTCGGTTGACTGCAGGGCCGCATCGGCCGCGCGATCACGCCGGAGCGTAGGCGTGGCCTAAATGTTTGCCCTTTGACGGAAACACCCTAGCTCCCGAAGATTGCAGCGGCCTTTCACCAGCATTAAATCGCAGTACGTTCCGCCCGGCCAGTCGGCGGAACCGGGCGACCCGAATCGGATGCCAGCGGCAAGGTGATTCTGAAAACCGAACCGCTGTCCGGTGCGCTCGCCGCCACGACCTGCCCGCCGTGCGCTTCGACAATCGCCTTGACGAGACTGAGGCCCAATCCCATCCCCCGCTGGGCGCGCCCGCGGTCTCCACGATAGAGACGATCCCAAATCCTCGACAGATCCTGCGGCGTCATGCCGATACCGGTATCGGCAACGGCGATCGCCACAGTCGATTTCTCGCGCGATACTTTCAAATCGATGCGCCCGCCCCGCGGCGTATACTTAGTCGCGTTGTCCAGGAGGTTCGCCATGACTTGGCGCAAGCGGCCGCGGTCGGCGGTAACCCAGACGCGATCGGGTGCCTCCAGCGCCACGCTTATGGCCTTCTCCTCCGAAACATACCGATAGAGATCGATCGCCTCTTCCACTAGGGCCACGATGTCCACCGGTTCACGCTTCAAGACGAGAGTGCCGGCCTCGGCTTCCGACAAATCCATCAGCCCGTCCAGCAATCTCAAGATCCTGTCCGACTCCTCGATACAGTCCGAAAGGGCTTCCCGGGCGATGTCAGTTCCCCGATCCGATTGTAACGCGATTTCGGCAGCACCGCGCATGCGGGCGATCGGGGTACGCAGCTCGTGGGCCACCGTGTCGAGCGCTCCGCGCATACCCTCGATCAGCACGGCGATCCGGTTCAGCATCCCGTTGAACAGCTGCGCCAGAGAATCCAACTCGTCTCCGGTTCGGCGAACCGGCACCCGGGCCGTCATGGCGCCGGAGTCGATCGCCCGCACGGTCTCGATGAGTTCGCGTATCGGGCGCAGGGCGCGCACGGCGAGGAACGCTCCGCTGGCGATGCCGATCACCACCACCGGAATTGCGACCCCCGCCAGAATCCACCCGAAAAGCGCGAGAATTTCGTCGCGCTCGTCGGTGCTTTTGCCGACCTGCAGGATCGAGCCGTCCGGCAGCCGCAGCGAGGCAATCTCAAGCACGGCGCTGTCATCGTTCGCCGGCAGGCGCATGAACGAGCCGAGTTCCGTCAACGGCAGACGCTCCAGGCGCGCCAGGTCGAATTCGGCCCACTGGTCCGGAATCTCCATGAACACGAGGGCGTTGCTCGGCCCGGCAATCCGAATGAAGTAAGGTTTGGTCTTGCGGATGCTGGACTCGAGAGCGAGCGACCGCTTGAGCCCGGCAAGGTCGGCTGCCTGATACTGCGCTGCAAGCTGCCGAAGCCTTGCGTCGATACTGTCCCGGTCGCGCGCTTGAAGCGAGGCGCTTAGGAGGAAGTAGGCGAAGGCGAAGAGAAACAGCGTGCCCACGATGAACGACGCCGAGGAGAGCAGTGCCAGCCGAAAGCCGGTCGTCTGGCGGAGCGTCTTAATGGTGCTTGAGAACATAGCCGACGCCACGAATCGTATGGATCATCTTGTCCGGGAAATCTCGGTCGAGCTTGTTGCGTAGCCGGCACACCAGGACATCTACCACGTTCGTCTGGGCACTGAAGTTGTAGTCCCACAGGCCCTCGAGAATCATCGTTTTGGATACCGGGCGGCCGGCATTGCGCAGCAACAGTTCGAGCAGCGAATACTCCCGGGCCTGAAGACTGAATTGCCGGCCGCCGCGCGTGACCTCGCGGGCCCGAAGGTCGAGAACGAGGTCATTCACGATCAGCCGCACCGGTTCGGTGGCATTCGTCGCCCGTCTGATCAGCGCGTGGATCCGCGCCAGGAGTTCGGACAGCGAAAAGGGCTTGGTGAGATAATCGTCGCCACCCGTCAGCAGGCCCGCGACGCGATCGTCAACCGACCGTCTGGCGCTGAGAATGATAACCGGGCTGACAACCTTCCGCTTGCGTAGCTCGCCGATCAAATCCAGTCCGCTCAATCCGGGCAGCATCACGTCGATCACGGCGGCGGCGTACGGCGTGCAAAGCGCCAGATGAAGGCCGTCCTCCCCGTTCTCGGCCCGATCGACCGCGAATCCGGCCTGTTTTAGAGCCGTGACGATAAACCGGCCGATCTTGGGATCGTCTTCGACGACCAGAATTCGCACAGCGTGGGTTCTCCTTCGAATAGTCAGGTCGATGGCCGCCCAACCGATCTACTGAGGAACTGTGGCAGAAAGTGCGCCGGCCACAGAGCCACCGGAACGTCATCACCGCCGTGCGCTCCGGCCGGCACCGATGGTTGGTGGGAACTACCAGGTTGAATCAAGGATTACCGCATCGGGACGACGTATTTGATGAAGTGTCGGTAAGTATAAGCGGCGGCGGTCATTCCGCAGCCTGTTTTGAACTTCTGTACCATGCCAGCGGTAGTGGCAGTTCGCATGAGCCGCTGTTCAATCCGGTCGCCGATGCCATTCGGGGTCTATCCCGGCGAGGTGCTGGTCGTGGCCCCGGCCGGATCGGCCATCGTCTGCAACTCGTCCATGGGGCATTCCGGTACGCGGAAAATTAGCGACGCCAAGCGCCGCATGCTGCATTTCACCTACACAAGGCGCGATTTGCTCCAGTAGCTGGTGCAACTCGATCATCTGACCAAGGCGTTCTGCGACCGGATGAGCCCGGTGTCCCCGTTTCCTTCGACAAGGTGCAGAAGTCCTTCGGCGCGGTGCGCGTACTCGAGGAGCTCAATCTCGCCGTTGATCCGGGCAAGTTTCTTGTGCTGCTCGGCGCCTCGGACTCGGGCAAGACCACGGCGTTGCGCATCCTGTCGGGGCTCGAGACGGCAACCGCCGGTCGGGTGCTGATCGGCGACCGCGACGTGACCGATATCCTGCCGAAGTACCGCGATATCTCCATGTTGTTCCAGTCCTATGCGCTTTATCCGCACAAGACGGTGGCCGAGAACATCGGTTTTCCGCTGAAGGTGCGCAAGGTACCCAAGGTCGAACAGGTTGCGGCAATTCGCGCCGCCGCCGCCCGGGTACAGCTCGATCAGCTGCTCGAGCGCTATCCGCGCCAGCTCTCCGGTGGCCAGCACCAGCGCGTGGCCCTGGCCCGCGCCATTATTCGGAGGCCTTCGGTCTTCCTCATGGACGAGCCCCGTCGAACCTCGATGCCAAGCTGCGCGGCCACATGCGAGCCGAACTGAAGCACATGCAGCAGTCGCTTGGCAGCACCACCATCTATGTGGCCTATGACCAGATCGAGGCCATGACGCTCGCCCACCGAGTGGGCATCCTGGAGAAAGGCATCCTCCAGCAGTTCGATACGCCGGCCACCATTTATGACGACCCTGCCAATCTGTTCGTCGCCCAGTTCATCGGTTCGCCGCCGATGCACATGGTGAAGGGCGCGCCGGAGGGCGGCGAGTTTCAGGCAACCGGCGCCAAGATCAAGACACCGGTCAGCGGCCGCATCGCCGCGGCGGTGCTGCGGGTGAGACCGGAGGATTGCAGCATCGCCGAACCCGCCAAGCCCGCCTCGGCGGCGAGGCTACGCCACTGAGCCGATCGGCAATCATACCCTGGTCACCCTGAAGATCGTCGACAACTTTCTCACCGTCAAGGCGGCCAAGGATTTTACCGCCAGGCTCGGCCAGACCGTCGGTGTTGCCGTGTCGAAGGAACACCTCTATGTCTTCCATGCGGCGAGCGGATCCCGGGTGCGCTGAGCCCTTCGGATTCCGGCCGGAAGATCGGTTGAAACATTTCTGCGGACTTTGGTATCGATTGGTCGTAAGTCCCGACCTCAAGCGAAGAGGAATATCGCACCATGACCCGCCTCGACCGCAAGCTGGCAAACATTCGCGCCGGCCGTTACTCGCGCGCCGACTTCATCATCGCCGACGCCAAGGACGGCGACATGGGCTCCGGCACGTCGGCCACCGGTTTTATCCAGGCCGGCAAGGACAAGGCGAGGCGCCCGCGCACCCGCTCGGAATTCATCGATCACATCGGTACCATCATCGAGCAGGGTGTCGTCGACATCATGCTGACCTCGGTGTCGAATCTCGAACTTCTCCACGAGCGCGGGTTTTACCGGGCGAGCGAGGTAAAACCGGCCATTCGCGCCAACGACACGACCGATTGCTGGGCCGGCGTCCGGCATGGCGACTACGCCAAGCATCCGTCGCGCCCGTTCCGCTCGGCCAACCTCGCCCGCGCCATGTTCGGGACGGCGAAGCCGTCGCCGGGCCAGCCCGTCACCGGAACCGACCTCGGCCTTTACTCCGTGACTTTCCTCAACGATGTCGAAGCCGACAGCCGGGCGCTGAACGAGTTTGCCCGCTTCCGGGAGGAGGCCGGCGCCATCGGCTTCAAGTATTTCTACGAGGTGTTCAACCCGAATGTCGCCACCGGTCTCGATCGTCGGCAGCTCGGCGAGTACATGAACGACAGCATCCTGCGCTCGCTGGCGGGACTGACCAAGGCCGAGCGGCCGCAGTTTCTGAAGATCGTCTACAATGGGCCGAAGGCGCTGGAGGAACTGGCGAGCTTCGATCCGAGCCTTGTGGTGGGTGTCTTGGGAGGAGGGGCTGGAACGACGCGCGACACCTTCGAGCTTTTGAGCCAGGCCGAACGCCATGGCGGCCGTGTCGCCCTGTTCGGCCGCAAGATCAATCTCGCCGAAGCGCCCCTCGAACTCCTGCTCCTGATGCGGCAGGTGGCCGACGGCACCATCGCACCGGAAGAGGCGGTGCGGGCCTATCACGGACGATTGCATATACTCGGGATCGCGCCCAGCCGCAGTCTCGAGGACGACCTGGCCATCACCGAAGAGGTGCTGAAACCGGGCGCTGTCGCCAAGGCTGCCTGAGCGCTTCGTCCGCATGCCGGGGCGCAATACGCCAAACCGGGTGCGCGCCGGCGGAACGTGTACCAAATCCCCAGCCGAACCATGACGGATGCCCCCCCAATGCCGGCAGCGAAGCAAAGGCTCTTCGCCGTCGCCTCCATGATGGGGTGAAGCAATAAATCAATAAAACAATAGGTTAGAAGTTGTTATGTGCGCTACGGGTGCAGTAAGGGGCAGCGTATTTCGTCAAGTTATGTAAAAGCCTCAACAGAAAACTAGCGAGTCCCTCGTGAACTATTCGTACTCATTGATTGGAATTCCTGACTTCGATCTTTTCGGATTTTGGTATTGCAAGAAAGCAACGGTTTGAGAGGCTGGTTTCCTTGCGAATTGCTTTTGCGATTCACCTGCGGCTTGAAGCGAGATTCACTGCGGCTGTGGGATCGGCCGGAGGGTAACGCCATGAAGCCACGGGAGCGGCGCGAGACGGGCGCGCGGAACCTCTTCCACTCGCGCCTCGACCAGATCATCAAGCTGAAGCATGAACTGGTGAGGCTGGCGAAGGTGGTCTCGTGGGCTGCCATCGAGGCGAAGTGCAGCGAGGTTTATGCCGATGGCCCCGGCATGCCGCCCTTGCCGACCTGGCTGACGCCTGCCATCGAGCGCCAGATGCGTCGCCGCGCGGCCATCGAGCCGGTCATCGGCCACATCAAGAACGAGCACCGCATGAGCCGCAACTATCTCGCCCACGAGCAGGACGATGCCAGCAACGCCGTCCTCGCCGCCGCCGGTTACAGTTTCTGCCAACTCCTCACCTGGCTGAGGCTCCTTTTGCGCCTGTGGCTGGCGATGCTGCTTGCAACAATCAGACCGCTTCCCGCATGAAAATCGGATTGTTCACGGGCGACTAGAAAGTACGCTGAATTTGATCAACTTCGATATCATATGCTTCGTAGCACAGGTGCGGCGCGCGATGAATTGCTGTCGGCCGGAGGGCTGCGGTTGACGGTGAAGGCCGTCGCTCCCACGCCTTGGAATAACGGGCCCTTCTTCGTGGGCATAGGGATAGCCAACTCCGAAACATATGGGCCTCCTGAAAGCGGCCAGAGCAGACATATGGCTAATGACCTGCTGCAATTTGCTCTCATGTTGAAAGGTCATCTATCGTTGCGGATGGATGCGCAATTCTGCGCAAGGCATCAATATCGCGGAGCTGTATCGAGGGACCAGTGACCGAGACGTCATAGGCCGCAAGTGTCGCGAAAGAACGTGACAGGACCTCCGGTGCCATCCCGAGGCGTGAAGCAAGCACTTTCTTGTCAAAGGGCAAGTCAAATCGGCCTGTCGCGCCGGTTTCCATATTTCTGATCAGCAGCCAATTGGCCAAGCGTTCGAGGCTTGACCGAAGCTTCTGGTTCTTGAGTTCCTTGACTAAACCGCGATAGGCGATCGCAAGCTCGATGGCCAGGGAGCGCGCGAAATGAACATCTTTTTCGAAGCACTGTCTTACGGCATCGGCCGGGATCAGGAGGATGCGGGAAGGCGAAAGTGCGCGTGCCGATTTGAGATAGACCCGATCAAGAAGAACTGCCGCCACTATGAAGCTATGTCCTGGTCCAAGAATACCGACGGTTGTTTCACGTTGGCGATGACTCGAGTAGACCTCCACTTGCCCGTCAATGATCATGTGGAGGAAGTCAGCTGGCTCTCCCTCACGCACCAATTCGACATGGGCAGGAAAACGCTGAAGGAATGATACCCGCAACATGCTTTCGACGTGGCTTTCGGCCATCCCATCGAACAGACGTAGCGCACGCATTTGCTGGAGATCATCTTGACGCATGACCAAAAGAACCTAGATTACTCTTGGGTGCGGCGCAATATTCTTCTTGACTATTATCAAGCCTCGAACACGCCCAATGCGTTAAACAACGTGATGCCATCCAGAAATTAAGATGACGATTGTGGCCATTCTTCTTGAACCATCTCATTGATCGCAAACGATTGATTTGCGTCAAAGGAAAATCTGAATCTCTGGCTGAAAACTCATCCCAACGTCCGGCAACGGCGCTTTGATATTGGGGGATGTGGGCATGTCCAAGACCGCTGTCAGTGCATCAGACCAGAGGCGCGCCCTGTGGCTATCTACAGTCGCCTTCACCGTTTGTTTCGCGGTGTGGACGATTTTTGCCATTATCGGCATTCAGATAAAAAAGGACCTCGGTCTCACCGATACAGAGTTTGGCCTTCTGGTCGGTACGCCCATCCTCACCGGTTCGCTCATCCGCCTCATGCTCGGCATCTGGACGGACCAGTATGGCGGACGCACCATCTTCCCGCTCACCATGCTCAGCGCCGCCGTGATGACGGCGCTGCTGACCTACGCCTATGACTATCCCACCTTCCTGCTGGCGGCACTTGGCGTTGGCATTGCCGGCGGCTCGTTCTCCGTCGGCATTGCCTATGTCGCAAAATGGTATCCCATCGAGAAGCAAGGCACCGCCCTCGGCATCTTTGGCGCCGGCAATGTTGGCGCCGCGGTCACCAAATTCACAGCTCCGGTGATCATGGTGGCCTATGGCTGGGAAACCGTTGCCCTCGTCTGGGCAGCGGTTCTGGCGGCCATGGGCATCGTCTTTTTCCTTTTTGCCAAGGACGACCCTGGTCTCGCCCGGCGCCGCGCCAGCGGAGCGAAGCCGGAATCACTTGCGTCCATGCTGGAGCCGCTGAAGAACATCCAGGTATGGCGTTTCTCGCTCTATTACTTTTTCGTATTCGGTGCTTTTGTGGCGCTGGCCCTGTGGCTGCCTCGTTACCTCATTGGCGTTTATGGACTTGATATCACCACCGCAGGCATGATCGGCGCGGCCTACTCGATTCCCGCTTCGGTTTTTCGAGCCTATGGCGGGCATCTCGCAGACAAGTTCGGCGCGCGACGCATCATGTACTGGACCTTTTCGGTGTCGGTCGTGTCCACCTTCCTGCTTTCTTACCCGCCAACCCAATATGTGATGCAGGGCATCCGGGGGCCGGTGGCCTTCAGCACGGAGATGAGCATCACCGGCTTCATTGTCGTGATCTTTGTCCTGGGTTTCTTCATGAGCCTTGGCAAGGCGGCGGTCTACAAGCACATCCCGGTCTACTATCCGAACCGTGTCGGCGCCGTCGGCGGCGTGGTTGGTCTTGTCGGCGGATTGGGTGGCTTCGTTTTGCCCATCGCCTTCGGCGCGCTCAATGACCTGACCGGCGTATGGCAGAGCTGCTTCTGGCTGCTGTTCGTTGTCGTTTCCATAGCATTGGTATGGATGCATATCACAATCCGTCAAATGGAGCGTTCGGCCGCCGAGGCAGGAGTGCCCGCAAAGAGCCTGCCGGAATTGCCGGAGATGCAAACAATTCATGGCGCGGCGCAAACCGGTGCATTGGCAGCAAAGGGCGCAATCGAAGACTGGCGTCCTGAGGACAAGACCTTTTGGGAGGGAGGCGGACGCGCCATCGCGCGCCGCAACCTGTGGATATCTGTGCCTTGTCTCCTCCTTTCATTTTCGGTTTGGATGGTTTGGTCGGTTGTTGTGGCAAAGCTGCCAAGTGTTGGATTTGCCTTCACAACAGAGCAGCTCTTCTGGCTGGCTTCGTTGCCGGGACTCTCGGGTGCCACGCTACGCATCTTTTACAGTTTCATGCCGGCCATTTTTGGCGGCCGGCTCTGGACGTCGCTGGCTACCTGGTCGCTGTTAATTCCGGCCATTGGCATGGGCTATGCCGTTCAGAGCCCGGACAGCCCATACTGGATATTTCTTGCCCTCGCGTTGCTGTGCGGGTTTGGTGGCGGCAATTTCGCTTCCTCGATGGCCAATATCTCCTTCTTTTTTCCGAAGGCGGAAAAGGGAAATGCACTGGCCATCAATGCCGGCCTCGGCAATCTGGGCGTTAGCGTGGTGCAGTTCGTGGTGCCGATTGCCATTACCATGAGCGTTTTCGGCTGGCTTGGCGGCGACCCGCAGACCGCAACCGTCAATGGTGTCACGACAACCCTCTGGTTGCAGAATGCCGGCTATGTTTTTGTGCCGTTCATTGTCGCATCGGCTTTTGCGGCGTGGTTCGGGATGAACGACATCGCAACGATGAAAGCCTCATTCGCCGATCAGGCGGTGATTTTCCGGCGCGCCCATAACTGGATCATGTGCTGGCTTTACACCGGCACGTTCGGCTCCTTCATCGGCTTCTCGGCCGCTTTCCCCCTGCTTTCGAAGATCCTGTTTCCGGACATAAACGTTCTCAAATACGCTTTTCTCGGACCGCTGGTGGGAGCCGTATCCCGCGCCCTTTCGGGCAAGGCCTGCGACCGTATCGGGGGCGGGCGGATTACCTTCTGGGTCTTCATCGCGATGAGCTTGGGGGTGATCGGCATTCTCTACGCCATTGGCATGAAGGGCAGCCCGACCGCCTTCCCGGTGTTCTTCGCCAGCTTCCTTTTCCTTTTTGCGGCAACGGGTGTTGGCAACGCCTCCACCTTCCAGATGATCCCCGCAATCATGCGTAAAGAGGTGGTCCGGCTTGAACCCGGATTGAATGCCGCTGATCGCGTCAAGCAATCGGACAAGGAAGCCGCCGCCATCATCGGTTTTACCTCTGCCATTGCAGCCTATGGCGCCTTCTTCATTCCGAAGAGCTTTGGCACCTCGATTGCCCTGACTGGCGGAGCAGAAACCGCGCTCTATGCCTTCCTGGCCTTTTATGTGAGCTGCATCGCGATCACCTGGTGGTTCTACACCCGGCGCGGCGGTCTGCTGTTTGACATTGAACATGGCGGGCCGGCGGCCCCGGCGCACACCTCAAAGAAGCCTGCCCAATGACAGCCACCCGGCTAGCTGCACAGGACGATTGAACATGAGTCACTTTCTCAACCGCCTCGCCTTTTTCAACAAGGTCAGCGAACCCTTCTCGAATGGCCACGGAATTACAACCGCGGAAGACCGCCGCTGGGAGGATGGCTACCGCAAGCGCTGGCAGCACGACAAGATCGTACGTTCGACTCACGGTGCCAACTGCACGGGTTCGTGCTCATGGAAGATTTACGTCAAGGGCGGGATCGTCACCTGGGAAACGCAACAGACGGATTACCCGCGCACCCGCCCCGACCTGCCCAATCATGAACCGCGTGGCTGTTCACGGGGCGCGTCCTACAGCTGGTATCTCTATTCCGGCAACCGCGTGAAGTATCCCCTTATCCGTGCGCGGCTCCTGAAATTGTGGCGCGAGGCGCGCAATACGATGCCGCCAGTCGCCGCCTGGGCCTCAATTGTCGAAAATCCGGACAAGCGCGCCAGCTATACGAAAAAGCGTGGCCATGGCGGCTTCGTGCGGGCAACGTGGGACGAAGCGACCGAGCTTATTGCGTCGGCAAACGCATACACCGCCAAGACCTATGGCCCCGACCGCATTTTCGGTTTCTCGCCGATCCCCGCCATGTCGATGGTCTCCTATGCAGCAGGCTCGCGCTACCTTTCACTCATCGGCGGCGTCTCGATGTCGTTCTATGATTGGTATTGCGATCTGCCACCAGCCTCACCGCAGACGTGGGGTGAACAGACCGATGTTCCCGAAAGTGCCGATTGGTACAATGCCGGGTTTATCATCCTCTGGGGCTCAAACGTGCCCCAGACACGCACACCCGATGCCCATTTTTACACCGAGGCGCGTTATCGCGGCATGAAGAGTGCGGTGATCTGCCCGGACTATTCGGAAGCTTCCAAATTTGGCGATATCTGGCTGTCCGTGAAGCCGGGGACCGATTCGGCGCTGGCAATGGCGATGGGCCACGTGATCCTGAAGGAATACCACGTCAATCGGCAGGTTCCGTATTTCCAGGACTATGTCCGCCAGTACACCGACATGCCGATGCTGGTGAAGCTGGTCAAGCAGGGCGATGCGCTCGTCCCCGACCGCTTCATCCGCGCCTCCGATTTCAGCAAGTCGCTCGGCGAGAGCAACAATCCGGAATGGAAGACGGTCGCCTATGACGAAACCAGCGGCACGGTCGTGGTTCCGGGCGGCACCATTGGTTTCCGCTGGGGTGAAACCGGCAAGTGGAATCTGGAGGAAAAGGACACAGACGGAAAGCCGACCAAACTCCGCCTGTCGCTGGCCGACATCAAGGACGACATGGTCGAGATCGCATTCCCTTACTTCGGCAACATCGCGCATGAACACTTTGACTCGACATCGCATGCCAGCATCCTGAAGCGCCGGGTTCCGGTGAAATCGCTCAAGCTTGCCGACGGTCAAACGCTGGTCGCCTCCGTGCATGATCTTTTCCTCGCCAACTACGGCGTCGATCGCGGCTTTGGCGGCGGCAATGTCGCAAAAGACTTTGACGATGACACGCCATGCACGCCGGCCTGGGCAGAGACGATCACCGGCGTCTCGCGCGACAAGATCATTCAGGTGGCGCGTGAATTTGCAACGAATGCCGAGAAGACCAACGGCCGCTCGATGATCATCATTGGAGCCGCAATGAACCATTGGTATCACGCCGATATGAACTATCGCGGCGTGATGAACATGCTCATCATGTGCGGCTGCGTGGGCCAGTCCGGTGGCGGCTGGGCGCACTATGTGGGCCAGGAAAAACTGCGGCCACAGGCCGGATGGGCGCCGCTCGCCTTCGCGCTCGACTGGGGCCGTCCGCCGCGCCAGCAGAATTCAACTTCGGCGTTCTATGCCCACACCGACCAGTGGCGTTACGAAACGGTCAAGATCAACGAACTGCTTTCGCCAACCGCCCCTGCCGGTGACTGGGACGCAGCGACAATTGACTACAACATCCGCGCCGAGCGCATGGGCTGGTTGCCTTCGGCACCGCAGCTGCAAACCAACCCGTTGCAAGTGGCGAAGGACGCCGCTGTTGCGGGAATGGAAGCAAAGGACTATGTCGCCAAATCGCTAAAGGACGGTACGCTGAAACTCTCTTGCGAGGACCCCGACAATCCGAAGAACTGGCCGCGCAACCTGTTTGTCTGGCGCTCGAACCTGCTCGGATCATCGGGCAAAGGCCACGAATACTTCCTGAAACATCTCCTTGGAACCACCCATGGCGTCATGGGCAAGGACCTGGGCGAAGAAGGCCGGGCACGGGCCAAGGAAGCAGTCTGGCATGACAAGGCACCGGAAGGAAAACTCGACCTTCTGGTAACACTTGATTTCCGCATGTCGACGACGTGTGTCTACTCCGACGTCGTTCTGCCGACCGCAACCTGGTACGAGAAGAACGATCTCAACACCTCCGACATGCATCCGTTCATTCACCCCCTGACCGGCGCAGTCGACCCGGTTTGGGAAGCGCGTTCGGACTGGGAGATCTACAAGGGCATTGCCAAGGCATTCTCCCGGGTCGCGCCGGAAGTGCTTGGCGTTGAAAAAGATGTCGTTCTTAATCCGATCAAGCATGACACCGCTAACGAGATCGCCCAGCCGTTCGAGCCGAAAGACTGGAAAAAAGGCGAATGCGAACCCATCCCCGGAAAGACCATGCCGGCAGTGATAAGCGTCGAACGGGACTATCCGCACATCTACGAGCGCTTCACCGCGCTCGGGCCGCTGATGGATTCCATCGGTAATGGCATCAAGGGCATGGCATGGAAAACCGGCCATGAGGTCGAGCACCTCAAGGCGCTGAACGGGGTGCATCGCGAAGGCGCCAACAGGGGGCTTGCCCGCATCGTCACTGACATCGACGCTGCAGAGACCATCCTGATGTTGGCACCGGAAACCAATGGTGAGGTTGCGGTAAAGGCCTGGCAGGCGTTGTCGAAGGCAACGGGCCGCGAGCATGCCCATCTTGCCCTGCCAAAAGAGGATGAGAAGATCCGCTTCCGCGATGTTGTCGCCCAACCGCGCAAGATCATCTCGGCACCGACATGGTCGGGGCTGGAAAGCGAGAAAGTCTGCTACAACGCCGGCTATACAAACGTCCATGAACTGATCCCGTGGCGCACACTGACTGGCCGCCAGCAGCTTTATCAGGATCATTTGTGGATGCGGGCATTCGGCGCGTCGCTTTGCGTTTACCGCCCACCCCTGGACCTGAAGGCCGTTGCCCCGGTTCGTGGATTGAAGCCGAATGGCGAAACGGAGATCGTTCTTAACTTCATCACGCCGCACCAGAAATGGGGCATCCATTCGACCTACACGGATAACCTGCTGATGCTGACCCTGTCACGCGGCGGGCCGATCGTCTGGTTGAGTGAAACGGATGCCGCCAAGGCCGGTATTGTCGACAATGATTGGGTCGAAGCGTTTAACGCCAATGGTGCGCTCGTTGCCCGTGCCGTGGTTTCGCAGCGCATGAAGGAGGGAACTCTCTTCATGTATCACGCCCAGGAAAAGATCGTGAATGTGCCAGGTTCCGAGATGACCGGAAACCGCGGCGGCATCCACAATTCGGTGACGCGCATCGTGATCAATCCGACTCACATGATCGGCGGTTATGTCCAGTTGGCCTATGACTTCAACTACTACGGCACGATCGGCACCAACCGCGACGAGTTTGTGGTGATCCGCAAGGTGAAAACCGTCGACTGGCTGGAGCGGTTACATCCCGACGCCGCCAAGAACGTTTCCATGACCCCGCAAGCTGCCGAGTAAGAAGGCCTCATCGATGAAAATTCGCGCACAAATCGCCATGGTTCTCAATCTCGACAAATGCATCGGCTGCCATACCTGTTCGGTAACCTGCAAGAATGTCTGGACCAGCAGGGAGGGCATGGAATACGCCTGGTTCAACAATGTCGAGACAAAGCCCGGCATCGGCTATCCAAAAGACTGGGAGAATCAAGACCGCTGGAATGGCGGCTGGAGCAGAAAGCGGAACGGCAAGATCGAACCGAAGATCGGCGGCAAGTGGCGTATTCTGGCAAACATTTTCGCCAATCCAAACATGCCGGAAATCGACGACTACTACGAGCCCTTCACCTTTGACTACGATCACCTGAAATCCGCGCCCGAGCTGGAAGCATTTCCAACCGCCCGCCCGCGTTCGCTTATCACTGGCGAGCGCATGGAAAAAATCGAATGGGGTCCGAACTGGGAAGAGATTCTCGGTGGCGAATTTGCCAAGCGCTCCAAGGACGTCAATTTCGAGGGCGTACAAAAAGACATATACGGCCAGTTTGAAAATACTTTCATGATGTATTTGCCGCGATTGTGCGAGCACTGTCTTAACCCGACCTGCGCTGCCGCTTGTCCATCGGGCGCGATCTACAAGCGCGAGGAAGACGGAATCGTTCTGATTGATCAGGACAAGTGCCGGGGCTGGCGCATGTGTGTTTCTGGCTGTCCCTACAAGAAAATCTATTTCAACTGGTCAAGCGGCAAATCCGAGAAGTGTATCTTCTGTTATCCGCGCATCGAGGCCGGGCAACCCACGGTGTGTTCGGAAACCTGTGTCGGTCGCATCCGCTATCTCGGTGTCATGTTGTATGATGCCGATCGCATTGAAGAAGCTGCAAGCGTTGCCGACGAGAAAGACCTCTATGGCGCGCAGACAGAGATATTCCTCAATCCGGAGGACCCTACCGTGATCGCCCAGGCGCGGGCCGACGGCGTGCCCGATGCGTGGCTGGAGGCAGCGCGCCTTTCGCCAGTTTACAAAATGGCGATGGTTTGGAAGGTGGCCTTCCCGCTCCATCCGGAATACCGCACGCTACCCATGGTCTGGTATGTACCGCCACTGTCGCCGATCACCGCTGCGGCGGAAGCTGGAAAAATGGGAACCGACGGATCCATGCCGGACGTTCGGTCGCTGCGCATTCCGTTGAAGTATCTGGCCAACCTGCTTACTGCCGGCGACGAAGAACCGGTTGCGAAGGGCCTCGAACGCATGCTCGCCATGCGCACCTATATGCGGGCGAAAACCATCGACGGCGTGATCGACGAGGCCATTGCCAAGAAAGTGGGGCTTACCGCCAAGCAGATTGAAGAGATGTACCATATCATGGCAATTGCCAATTATGAGGATCGTTTTGTCATTCCGACAGCCCACCGCGAAGTGACCGAAGACGCCTATGAGCTTCGCGGCCAGTGTGGCTTCACATTTGGCGACGGCTGCATGCCGAGCGACACCAGCGTCAACCTGTTTGGTGGCGTCAAACTCAAGAATGACAAGTCCAAGGCAGGAGCGCACGGATGAAAACGCTCAAAGTTCTTTCAGCGCTTCTTTCCTATCCGACCGACGACCTGATAGCCGCTGGCGACGAACTTTGTCTGGTTCTTGAGCAGGAAGCGGTTCTGCCAAAGGCGCATCGCACGGCATTGCGGAACCTGCTTGACGGTCTTGCCGGCGGCGATCTGATGGATGCCCAGGAACGCTACATCCTGCTGTTCGACCGGACGCGCTCCTTGTCGCTTCACCTGTTCGAGCATGTTCATGGCGAAAGCCGCGATCGCGGCCAGGCGATGGTGGATCTCATTAAGGTCTATGAGGACGGAGGCTATGCCCCAACAACTGCGGAGCTTCCCGACTTCCTGCCACTGTTTCTGGAGTTTGCCTCCACCCGGACACCGGCCCAGGCAATCGAACTCATCGGCCAGCCATCACATGTTTTTGCCGCGTTGCGCGAGCGGCTGAGAAAACGCGGTTCTGCCTATGAAGCGGTTTTCGCTGCATTGATCCAGTTAAGCCAGGCCAAGCTCGATGAAGACATGATCGCGCGGCTTCTGGCGGAGCCCGATCCCGAGCCAGACGATCTTGAGGCGCTCGATGCCTCTTGGGCCGAGGAGGAAGTTCGGTTCGGGCCCGGTGCGGCCGCGGATTCCTGTGGCAAGGATGGCCTTTCCGCCAAGCTCCGCCAGGCCAGAAGGCCCGCTCCCGGTCTCGAAATTGCACCGGGAAGCGGTCTCCGTACGACATTCGCCTATTCCAGAAACGCCACCTGGCCGGGAACCTGAGCCATGCGCGACATCACCTTCACCATCCTCTTCGTCTGGTATCCCTATGTCTGCCTTACCGTTTTCCTCCTGGGCAGCCTCATCCGCTATGACCGGGAGCAATACTCGTGGAAGGCAAGCTCGAGCCAGATATTGCGCAAGAAGCAACTGGCTTGGGGATCAAATCTTTTTCATTTCAGCATACTTTTTCTGCTCTTTGGGCATACGCTGGGACTTCTCACTCCCACATCGATTTACACCCTGTTGATGACGGTCGAGCAGAAACAGTTGGTTGCTGTCATTGCGGGTGGCGTGGCTGGCGTGGTCTGCTTCGTTGGCCTTTCACTGCTTCTTCATCGCCGCTTGTTTGATGTTCGCATTCGAGCCACCAGTACGCGCATGGATATTGCGGTGCTGATCATCCTCTGGGTGCAGCTCACGCTCGGTCTGATTACCTTGCCGTATTCTCTCGCCCATTCGGACGGTTCGGCAATGCTGATCTTGGCGCATTGGGCCCAGGGCATCCTGACGCTGCAACCCGTGGACCCGAATACCTTGCAGGGGTTGGACTGGCCCTATCTGGTGCACCTTGTGCTTGGCATGACGCTCTTTCTGATATTCCCATTCTCGCGTCTCGTTCATATCTGGTCGGCACCGGTTTGGTATCTTGGCCGGCGCGGCTATCAGGTGGTCCGCACCCGCCGGGTTCTGACGACTGGAAGCGTCTCGGAATCAACGCGCCAGCCAGCGGAGTTAAGGCAATGAATATGTCAGCCGGTTGTACGGTGAAGTCGATTGTTGCTCCCAAACCAAATGCAGTGACCATCAACAGTATTGAGATTCCGCGAGCCGAGATCGCACGGGAGACCCAGAATCATCCGGCCAAGTCTCCAATTGAAGCCTGGAAGGCGGCAGCGCGGGCCCTTGCCATACGCGAACTGCTGCTTCAGGAGGCGAGGCGTCTTGACATTGTCGCTCATCCAATGTCCGACGATGAGGGACGCCGCGAAACGGAAGAAGAGGCTTTGGTTCGTCTGGTGATAGAGCGCGAGGTGATTACCCCGAAAGCCGGTGTTGAAGACTGCCGGCGCTACTACGCTCAGAACCTCCGGCGCTTTCGCTCGCCGGCAATTTTCGAAGCCTCGCATATCTTGCTCATCGCCCCCTCGGGCGACCGGAAAGCGCGGGCTGCGGCGCGCGGTCAGGCCGATCTGGTTATAGCGAAGCTACAAGCCAATCCTGCCGCCTTCGCTACATTGGCCCGGCAGTATTCTGCCTGCCCTTCGCGCGAGGTTGGTGGCAATCTTGGCCAAATCGGTCCCGGCCAGACTGTGCCGGAATTTGAACAGGCTCTGGGTACCCTTGCCGTTGGGGTTATTCACGGGGAGCCCATCGAAAGTCGCTACGGATTTCATATTGTAAGACTGGACCGCCGTGAGGATGGGTGCCAACTGCCTTTTGAATTGGTGCAGCCGCGCATTGCCGCCTACCTTGAGGTACATGTGAGGCGAACGGCGATCCGGCAATACATCGGGTTGCTTGCTGGGCGCGCAACGGTGATCGGTATCGATCTCAACGCCTCGAATTCCGCCCTCCTGCAGTGAATTGAAGCGATGCTGCTCGGTGCGCTGATGACGGAACTACGGGATGAAACCACGGCGATAGAAACCCTGCTGTCGCTTGATGATATCATGCTTGTAGGCGCAGTTGAGGCCGCACGGTTCGCCCATGGCGAAAGCCTCGGGGAATATGTGACCGGTGCAGCTCAGCGTTTTACCCATCTGGCTTCAGATGAAGACTGGCTCAAATTGATGACCGCGCTGGAGCGCACGATGGCCCCTGCCGCCACGTGTCTGACCACCATGGTCAGATGGTCGTTGTTGCGGGATGCGAGAGAGGCCGTTCCCGATGGTGCGGCAACTGGGTGTTCCTGCGGGGCTGGTGGAACAGCTTGCCATGACAAGCCGTAACGCCTCGCCACGCATTCACAACACTTCGCACGACGGCGATGGCGGATGGTTCATGCCAACGATAGAAAAAATCCCGGTTGCGCTATTGAATGAACCACTCGAATATATTTTCGCCTATCACTTTCACCAAAGGGTTGTTCTTGCGACGCTACAGCACTTTGCAGAGGAAGCTTCCGCCAGCCGGGCTGACGCCGATACGATCAAGGCGTTTTTGACCCACGACCTTGTTCTTCACCACGCTGACGAAGATGATGATCTCTTCCCGCTCGTACGTCTTCGGGCCTTGCCCGAGGATGGTCTTGGGACAGTTCTCGCTCGCCTCGACGACGATCATCGCCGCGACGAGACGAGGGTTGAGGAGATTGTCCGCGCCCTTACGCGGCGCACCGAAGAATGTTCGGTTCGCCTCAGTAAGGGCGTATGCGAAATGATTCAGTCGTACGTCACAGACAAAAACCACCACTCGGCCGTTGAGAATGGTGTTTTATTGGCAATTGCTCGCATTCGTCTTGCCCGCAAGGATCTGAAAGCAATCAGCCGGGGAATGAAGGCTCGGCGCGGATTGACCCACTGATCGCCACCCGCTTGTCGTTGTCGGAGTGGGAGATACAGGGTTAGCGCGATATTATCGGGGCTCGCTTTTCCATCTGACTACATCCCAAGGACATGCGGCAGGCAAGCAGTCAACAGCAAGTTTTGACCCGTCTTTGATTTTCGCCTATTGCCACGCCGCATGCGGGTTGATTTAGATCAATTTGCAATGGCGAACGGGCTGATAGACAGGCGACAATGTCAAGCGTTATTCTGTTGCCTTTGCAGGCCGTGCTCGCTTGCGTTGTCCGGGGCGTGACAAAGCGGCAGCCAAGCCTGTTTGAGCGGCTGGGCCATCACGCTGCAAGCGCCTACCTCATCGATCCGGTAAATCTTCCGATTGTGCTTGTACTAAAACCAGATCCGCACGAACCGCAACTCCGGGCGTTCTGGCGCCATGCCGCGCCTCAGGCCGACTGCCGCATTTCCGGTGGCTTCCTGACACTGCTGGCACTGGTCGACGGCAGGCGCGATGGCGATGCGGTGTTCTTTTCGCGCGATCTCGTGGTTACCGGCGACATCGACGCCGTGGTGACGCTGCGCAACGCGCTCGACGATCTCGATGTGACTCTCATACAAGATATCGTCAGTTCTGCCGGACTACTGAGCCGGCCACTTGCCAGGCTGATGCAGTTTTTGCGTGCCTTTGACAACAGCAAGGCGCCCCATGCCTCCTAGCATCCGCCCTGAGCTAGTATGTCCGGCGGGAACGCCGGGGGGCTTGCGCACCGCCGTCGAAGCAGGCGCCGATGCGGTTTATTGCGGCTTCCAAGACGCCACTAATGCGCGCAATTTTCCCGGCCTCAACTTCACTCGAAAAGAAATGGATGCGAGTATCGCCTGGGCCCATGAGCGCGGTGCCAAAGTGCTGGTGGCGCTCAATACATTTCCACCGGCGGGTCAAACGCAGCTGTGGAAGACCGCCGTGGACGATGCGGCCCATTTTGGCGCCGATGCCATCATTGTTGCCGATATCGGCGTGGCGCGTTATGCGGCCAAACATCATGCCGATCTGCGCCTACATCTCTCCGTGCAGGCGGGGGCCTCGTCGCCTGAAGCTATCCGCTTCTACTGCGAAACATTCGGCGTGCGCCGTGTCGTGTTGCCACGCATGCTGACGGTGGCCGAGATCAAGTCGCTGCACGACGAGATACCCTGCGAGATCGAGGCCTTCGTGTTCGGCAATATTGGAATGATGGCGGAAGGCCGCTGCAGCCTGACCAATTATGTCACGGGGATTTCCACCAATATGGATGGCGTGTGTTCGCCAGCCGCCCAAGTGGTTTTCGAAGAGGACGATGCCCGAACCCTGACGGCGCGTATGGGTGGCTTCACCATGGACCGCTTCGCCTGCGGTGAGGCGGCAGGCTATCCAACGATCTGCAAGGGCCGCTATACGGCGGGTGGCGGCAAGCCCTACTATGCCTTCGAGGAGCCGGTGAGCCTCAATCTTTCCGCCCTGCTGCCGGACCTCGTCAATGCCGGTGTCACCGCCTTCAAGATCGAAGGGCGTCAGCGCAGCCGGGCCTATGTGCGGGAGATCGTCTCGGCCTACCGGAAGGCGGTTGATCAATGCATGGCTGGCGAAACACCGCATCTCGCCGATCTCCTCGCTCTCGCCGAGGGGCACAGGCAAACCCAGGGCGCATTCGCCAGCAAGAAGTGGCGCTAGATATGACCGGGACACGCGCGCTCAGTATTGGCCCGGTGCTGTTCAATTGGACACCGGAGAGCTGGCGCGACTTCTATTTCCGCATGGCCGACGAAGCACCCGTCGATGCGGCTTACGTGGGCGAGGTAGTGTGCTCCAAACGCGCGCCGTTCTTCGCACCGCACTTCGAGGCGGTTGTCGAGCGTCTGCGCGGCGGCGGCAAGGAGGTAATTGTGTCGCTGCTCGCCCAGGTCACCAGCAAGATTGACCGCAGGCTGGTGCTCGATCTCGCCGGAATGGAGGGCCTGACCGTCGAGGTCAATGATGCCGCCGCACTCGCATCGGTGTCGGGAAAGCCGCACACGGTGGGGCCGTTTTTCAATGTCTATAACGAGGACACGCTGTGCTTTCTGGCGCACCGGGGAGCGGAGGTTTTCTGCTTGCCACCGGAATTGCCGAAACAGGCAATTGCAGTCCTGGGTGATGCCGCCGCAAAGCACGATGTGCAAATCGAAGTACAAGTATTCGGGCGCATCCCGCTGGCGCTGTCGGCGCGGTGTTATCATGCGCGGGCTCATGGCCTCACCAAGGATGGCTGCCAATTTGTCTGCGACCGCGATCCCGACGGGATGACATTGAACACCTGGGAAGGCAAACCGTTTCTAGTTATAAACGGCATCCAGACCATGTCGCACAGCTGCCTCAACCTACTGCACGAGATCGAAACACTGGCAGGGTTGGGCGTCAGACGTTTCCGGCTTTCGCCCGACAGCCACGACATGGTGCAGACGGCACAGGTGTTCCGCGATGTGCTGGATGGCCGCATGAATGCGGATGAGGCATGCACTAAGCTTGCTGCGGACAGGCCGGGTGTGGAATTTTCCAACGGCTTTTTCCACAAGGTCGCGGGCAACACGTGGTCCACTGCCTCAGCATGAAGGTTGCCTGCGGCAGCTTAGTGCCCGCTCTTCCGACTGCTGAACGATCGCGTGGCAAGGGAGACGATGCGCCGGATTCGTCCGGCATCCAGATTACTTCCGGGCATCGCTTCTGCTATCAAGGGGTACGTCATGGGCCAAAGTGAAAAGTGTGACCGCAGTCACGCCATGACTGCTTGCATCTGCCTGCAGACAAGTGTTCTCAAACAGTGGAAATTACCGACTTGAGGTCAACTTGTCTTCCATAAATGGACAGGTCGCAGCTTGCCACCGGCAGCAGGCCATATGCCGACGTCAGAAAATCCGATCAATAAGTCACGAATAGTTCACGCGGGACTATCTGATCGCTCGGCCACCATCGACAAGTTGAACGCGTGGGGCAGTTTCTTACGGCGAGATTGGCGCATTTTGACCGTCAAGCTGTTTTTGACACGCACTGATCTGGGCAGGCTGGAGCATTCTTGCACTCTGTCTTGTCCGATCAAAGTGATCAGCCAATCCAGATGGCATGGCAGGACGCGCATGCGGGCTTTTTGAAGGGCAGCAAAGACGGCATCAGCAACGCTTGCAGCTCCGAGAAAAGTTTCGACGGAGGAATGGGCGAGCAAATCAATCGTGGAACCGAGACGCATCTGCGGATATCGCACTGCACAGATACAATTTGCCGTGCGCTCGTCGAGTATCGCCATGGTGCCGGATTCAGCCGTGTCGGCGACGGTCGCTGCTTCACCGTCATCAAGAGTGTCGATACCGCGACCGACTACCAGCAATTTAAAGTGTAGCTCCTAGGGTTCAGAGAGCGGGACGATGACCACCGCAAGCCGCTCGCTCGCTACGGCGCTCCCGATGGGCGCGCTTCACCCAGCGGTTTGCTCTACCGAGCTACACCACGACCGGGGACACGGCCGTTGATGATATCCGCAAAAGCCTGGACAGAACGCGGATTGACTGCTTTGGGATCGAGGTCCTTGTCGATTGTGCCTTCGGTTTCGAGTGCCCAAGTGTCTGCGTCGGCGCGTCGTCGAAAGGTACGCTGATATATTTACCCTAACGGCGAATCTGAGCGCGCCAGTTTCCAGAAGGCAGCTTGACGATCGCGGGCATTCGTGTGCGCTACCTGTGCAGCAAGAGAACGAAACGGATATAAACGGCAGAAAATGAGTGAAAAAAGTGCACACGTTGGCATCCGTTCGTCTTGTAATACAAGGATAATATATTGAATTACAGTGGGAAACTCTTTGTCGTTGCCCCCATGATGGACTGGACCGACCGGCATTGCCGGATGTTCCACCGCCAGCTCACCCGCCATGCGTTGCTGTTTACCGAAATGGTGACCGCCCAGGCGGTGCGCCATGGCGACCGGGCGCGGCTTCTGGGCTTTGACGCCCGCGAGCAGCCGGTGGCGCTGCAGCTCGGCGGCAGCGACCCGGCTCTTCTCGCCGAAGCCGCCCGGGTGGGCGAGGATTATGGCTACAGCGAGATCAATCTCAATGTCGGCTGCCCGTCGGACCGGGTCCAGGAGGGCCGCTTCGGCGCCTGCCTGATGGCCGAGCCAGCACTGGTGGGCGATCTGGTCGGCGCCATGATCGCCGCGGTGCGCCTGCCGGTGACCGTCAAGTGCCGCATCGGCATCGACGACCAGGATGACGAAGCCGATTTCGAGCACTTCATCGCAACCGTTGCCCGGTCGGGCTGCACCGCCTTCTATGTCCATGCCCGCAAGGCCTGGCTCAAGGGGCTGTCGCCGAAAGAAAACCGCGAACTCCCGCCGCTCAACTACGCCCGCGTCCATGCCCTGAAACGCCGCCATCCGGAACTGACCGTCGTCATCAACGGCGGCATCGCCGATCTCGACGAGGCGGAAAGCCAGCTCGGCCATGTCGATGGCGTTATGCTGGGCCGTGCTGCCTATCACACGCCCTGGCTCCTCAACGATGTCGATCGCCGCTTCTTCGGCGATGTGTCCCGTTTTGCAACACCCGAAGAGGTGGTCGAGGCGATGAAGCCCCATATCGCAGCCGAGCTTGCCCGCGGCGTCTGGCTGCAACACATCACCCGCCACATGCTGGGCCTGTTCCATGGTCGTCCCGGCGGCAAGCACTGGCGCCGGGTCTTGTCGGAAGAAGCCTGCCGGCCGGGTGCTGGGCTGGCGGTCGTCGACCGGGCTGTGGCAGAGATGCGACGCAAGGCCGGTCAATTGCTGCTGGCGGCCGAATGAGGCTTGCGGGGAGTAAGCCCGGCCGTGGTACAAATCGAGCCGGGATGCCGGGGGGAGCCACATGGCTTCGAGGATGATTGGGGTACTGACGTTTGTCGCGGCGCTGGCGGCGCTCGCTGCTCCGGCCCTGTCGCAGCAGGCCAACAATCCGCCAATCAGCTGCTCCCTGCCGAATTTCTTTGAGGGTGGCAAGTACCAGGCAGTCGATGGCGTATCCTGCGCCCGCTCGGAGATTTCCCGTCAGCTGCTCATCAACAACGCCGAAGTTCTGGCGCGCGTGGTGGCTCAGAGCTTCGGCATCGGCGGTGACCAGATTGCCCCGGCCGGGCTCGCTGGCCTGACCCCCGACGAAGCCCAGGCCCGGCTCCTCGGCTCCGGCGCCCTGCTCATTACTCCCACCGCCGATGTGAGCCAGACCACCGCCCCGGCCACCAAACGCTGGAACACGTGGATCGACGGCAAGGATACCTGGAACGACAACTCGTCGGCCAACTACAATCTCGACGGCCCCCTGTTCAATGGCCTTGCCGGCATCGACTACAAGCTCGCCGACAAGGTCACCTTCGGCATCCTCGGCTCGCTCGAAAACTCCCACCTCGATGGCACCGGCGTGAACACCAGGTCCAACGGCCTGGGGGCCGGACCCTATCTCGGCATCACCATCGGCGACCACTTGGTGTTCTCGGCCAATGCCCTGGGCTCGAGCATCGATTCCAGCCAGTCGGGTTTCTATCGCTATTCCGCCGACCGGCTGCAGGCCGCAGCCGCCCTGAACGGCTACTGGTACAGCGGTGTCTGGCGCTTTACTCCGGGTCTGAGCCTTTCCTGGTCGAAGGAATGGCAGAAAGAAAACCACAATCTCACGCCCGATCAGACGATCGAGGCGGCGCTCCTGACGCCGAGCGTGCAGTTTGGCCGCACCTTCCAGATCTCCGACCGCTCGACCATGGAACCCTGGCTGGGGACCGCCCTCGACTGGACCTTTGTCAACCGCATCAGGATCGACGGTTTTGCTCCATTGAATAGGCCCAGCACCGATCTGCGGCTCCAGGCCGGGCTCAACTTCGCCTTCGGCGGCAACATGCAGCTCTCGCTCACCGGCGAAGTGGGTGGCCTGTTGCTGAAGGACCTTAACACCTACGCCGGCGAAGCCAATCTGGCGGTCCAGTTCTGAAGCGGGTTAAGCTCCCGCCTCCAGGCGGCCGCGGCGCCCGCCGCGCCGGCGCTTGCGCAGTGTCAGGGAACTGACCCGCTCCGGCAGCCAGGCCATGACCTGCCGCCGGTCGTCGGGCGAGAAACCCAGCCAGCCGCCGATCTCGGCGCGGGTGCGGCCGCAGCCGATGCAGAAGCCGGTCTCGGGATCGACCACGCAGACCTTGATGCAGGGCGTCTCGATAACGGGCAGGGAATTGGCGTTCATGGGCACAATCTAGGCGGAGCCGATGGGTCCGAACAGCGCCGAAACGCCGTCCGGCGGGCCAAATGCGTCCTAATCCCTCAGATAGAGAACCCCGGCCTCGACCCGGAAGCTTCTGAGACGGCTCAGGAAACTCATGCCGAGCAGGGTTCCGCGCAGGGCACCTTCCGGCAGCACCAGGCCGTCGACGTCGTCGACCTTGATGCCGTCGATTTCGATGCGGTCGATCTTCACCTTGGCCGCCTTGGCCATGCCGTTGGCAGTCGCCACCGGCACGTTGAAATCGAGGCTCGATGGCCGGAGACCCGCCTGGTCGGCATCCTCGTAGCTCAGCGCCACGGTGGTGGCGCCGGTATCGACCAGTACCGTGATGTCATTGCCGTTGATCGCCGCCTTGGTGATGAAATGCCCGCCGGCATTGGCCTTGAGCTCGGTCGCCGACATCAGTCGCAGCGTCGGAATGTCGTCGGCGTTGGCCCGGGCCCCGCCCATCAGGAGCAAAAGGCCGACGAGCAGCGGCGACAGGAAGGGCGTGCGCATGGATCTTGGCTCCCGCGAGGACGGTCGGATTGCCGGCGATCCTGCGCTGGCATGGTCAACGGGCGGTGAACTGGCCGCTGCGGCCGCCGATCAGGGTAAATAAAGTGTTGCCGCATAAACCGCCAGCATGGCCGTCTCGCTCAATACTTGGGCGGCACCGAGGACATCGCCGGTTTGCCCGCCGATCTTGCGCATGGCGAGGCCGCGCACGGCGGCGACCGTCATGCCGGCGGCCACCAGGGCGAGAACGCTGCCGGCCGGGTTCAGCGCAAAGGCCGCGGCTACGCCACCGCCGATGCCGCCGATCGACAGCGCCAGGAGGGTGGTATTGCGGCTGGGCCGGCCCGCCATCACCGACAGGCCGTCGTGACGGGCGGGCCTGGTCGCCCATACGAGATCGACCATCAGGGCCCGCGAGAACGCCGCCGCCGTTGCCATGAGGATCACCACGCTGCCGGACGGCAGCGCCAGCAGCGCCGTCAGAAGCGATGCCCTGGCCAGGGTCACAAGGCCAAGCGCCAAGCCGCCGTAGGTGCCGATCCGGCTGTCGCGCATGATGTCGAGGCGCTGCTCGCGCGTCTGGCCGCCGCCGAAGCCGTCGGCGATGTCGGCAAGGCCATCCTCGTGCAGCGCTCCCGTAACGATGGCGCCGGCCGCCAGGGCCGCCGCCGCGCTGAACAGGTCTGGCAGCCGCGCCAGGTGGAAAAGCACCAGCACGGCGCCGGAAATGCCGCCGACCATGGCGCCCGCCACCGGGAACATGCCCATGGCCCGACAAACCGGCGGCGGATCGAGGGTGCGCAGGAACGGCACCGGAAGACGGGTCAGAAACCTCAGCGCCACGAGGAATTCGGCAAACAGCCGGATTCGCCCCGCCGCTTCGCTGTGAGGCTGAGAATCGTCGTTCATGTTGCCTGCGTTGCCCGAATCCTGTGATGAGGTCCGGGCAAATTAGGAGCCTTCCGGCAAAATGACAAACACCGCCAGCGCCATGCCCTTTGACGATATCCGAAATCTGGTCGCGGGGTTCGCCGCGGCCGACAACGAGGCCGTAGCCCGCTGCCGCTCCCGCGACGGGCGCCTCACCAAGCCGCCGGGGGCGCTGGGCCGGCTGGAAACGATCGCCGAGTGGCTCAGCGCCTGGCAGCACCACTATCCGCCGCGGGCCGAGCGCGTCGTCGTCGCCGTCTTCGCCGGCAACCACGGCGTGGTGGCCCAGGGGGTTGCCGCCTATCCCCAGGAGGTGACCCGACAGATGGTGGCCAATTTCCAGGCGGGCGGGGCGGCGATCAACCAGATCTGCAAGACCTTCGATCTGGGGCTCAAGGTCTTCGAACTGGCACTCGATCACCCGACCCGTGACATCACCGTCGATGCGGCCCTCGAGGAGGCCGACTGTGCCGCCACCATGGCCTATGGCATGGAGTCGATCGCCGGCGGCTGCGATCTCCTGTGCCTGGGCGAGATGGGGATCGGCAACACCACCATCGCGGCCGCCATCTGCCATGGCCTGTTCGGCGGCAGCCCTGCGGACTGGGTGGGTCCCGGCACTGGGGTCGATGCGGCGGGGCTTGCCCGCAAGGCCGACGCGGTGCGCCGCGCCGTGGCCCTGCATCGGCCGCACCTCGGCGATCCCCTCGAAGTTTTGCGCCGCCTCGGCGGCCGTGAGCTTGCCGCCATGGCCGGCGCCATCATTGCGGCGCGCTTGCAGAATGTGCCGGTGCTGCTTGATGGTTATGTAGTGACCGCCGCCGCCGCCATCCTTCATGCCATGCGCCCCGACGCCCTCGACCATTGCCTTGCCGGTCACTGTTCGGCCGAGCCGGCCCATCGCCACCTGCTTGAAAGGCTTGGCAAGCAACCGCTCCTCGACCTCGGCATGCGGCTTGGTGAAGCCTCGGGAGCGGCCGTCGCGGCGGGCCTGGTGCGCGCCGCCGCCGGTCTGCACAACGGCATGGCCACCTTCGAAAGCGCTGGAGTGAGCGACAAGGAAGCCTGATCAGCCGGTGGCTGTGGCGGCCCGCCGGTCTTGGTCCAGGAAGGCCTGAATGTCGCGGGCGTCCACCGGCTTCGAGAACAGATAGCCCTGAAACAGGCTGCAACCGGCAAGGCGCAGGACCGACACCTGGTTTTCGTCCTCGATGCCTTCCGCCGTGACCCTCAGGCCCAGGGCGTCGGCCATGGCGACGGTGCCCTGCACCAGGCGGAGTGCTGAGGGCTGGTGCAGGATGTCGACCACCATGGAGCGGTCGAGCTTCAGCTTGTCGAAATGGAAGCGGCGCAGGTGGCCGATGCTCGAATAACCCGTGCCGAAATCGTCGAGCGCCACCGACACCCGCATCTCGTGCAGGCGGTCGATGATCGCCGAAGCCCGGCTGGCGTTGTCGATGACGAAGCCTTCGGTCACCTCGATTTCCAGGCGGCCGGCGGCGAGTCCGGTGGCGTGAAGGGTGCGTTCCACAATCTCGGCGAAATTGGGGTTCATGAACTGGATGGGCGAAACGTTGACCGAAACGAAGATGTCGGGCCAGCCCACTGCCTGGCGGCAGGCCTCGGTCAGAACCAGCCGGCCGAGGTCCTCGATGAGGCCGAATTCCTCGGCCACCGGAATGAACAGATCGGGCGGGCAGTGCCGCGGCGACTCCTTAGGCCAGCGCACCAAAGCTTCGACCCCCACCATGCGGCGGCTGCGGGCATCGACGATCGGCTGATAGACGACGCCGAGCATGTGCTGGTCGATGGCGCTGCGCAATTCGTGGGCGATAGCGCGGTTCTCGTCGCGCTTGGCGTCGAGCAGGGCGTCATAGACATGGACACGGTTGCGGCCGGCGGTCTTGGCGGCATACATGGCGACATCGGCTCGCCGCAGGACCTCCTCGACATCGATCTTGTCGGTCTCGACATCGACGATGCCGACGCTCACCGAAACGGAAGCGACGCGGCCGCCGAACACCATGGGCTCGACCAGGAACTCGATCATGTTGGCGGCCAGCCGGCGCGACCTTTCCCGGTACTCGGGCCCCGAGACGATGATGGCGAACTCGTCGCCGCCCAGCCTGGCAACCAGATCCATGCCCTCGGCCAGGAAGGCAAACCCGGCCGCGGCGGATTTCAGCAACTGGTCGCCGACTTCGTGGCCATAGGCGTCGTTCACTTCCTTGAAGCCATCGAGATCGGCATAGACCACCGCCAGGCCGGCGGCCTTGGCCCGGACGGAACTCAGCCTTTCGATCAGAACGTTCATCAGCTCGCGTCGGTTGGGCAGCCCGGTCAGATCGTCGCGCGGCGACGCCGAGATTGCCTCTTCCCGGCTTTCATGAGCCTGCTTGAAGCCGCGCCAGCCGATGTAGACGAGCGCTCCGACGACGCCCAGAAACAGCATCACCAGGGCCCAGACGACGTCGCTGAACTTGATCCGAAGCTCGGTTCCGGGACTGTGGTCGGTCCACGCCAGCCGGCCGACGACCTGCCCGAGGGGGTTTGCGAGGGCAATGCTGTCGGTGCTGGGCTGCCTGGACACGGCGAAGTGCAAGTTGTCGAGATAGAACTGGCGTGACAATTGCCCCAGCACGTCGGGCGTCAAAACCTTGGCGAAGACCAGGCGGTATTGCCGGGCTCGCGAGGCTTTCATTTCATCGAACCGAGGCACGATGACGCCGGCCCCGACCACCATGAACCGGCCTTTGGTATCGAGGATCGCGGCGGTCTTGGCAAATCTTCCGCCGGGACCCGGCAGGCTCGCCAGCATCGACAGGACAGCGTCTCCGGCATAGGTTCGAATATCCTGCCGACCCAGATCCGTGGGGTCTTCGCGGGTCGAGGCGAAGACGGTCTTGCCGTCGCTGTCGATGATGAAGGTCGCGTCGTAAAAAGTCTGTTTGTCGTCGATTCCCCAGTTATCCACCAGCCATCCGGGATCGAAAGCGATCTGCGTATGGAGCATGGCTTCGTCCGAGCGGGCATTGTCGTCGACGAGATGGTTCATGCCGTCGCGCAGTGACCGGACGACGGCCTGGGCGCCGCGCCGCGCGTAGGCGTTATCGATCAAGTCGGTCTGCCGGAAGACATTGTCGAAAATGTGCAGGATCAACAGGGAAATACCGACCGCCGTGGCAAGGCTCGGCAGGAAGACCTTGAAACCAAAATCGATGACGAACGGCCTGCTTTTCGACATTCCGGGACTTTCGGACATGCCCGGAAGTTAACTCGAAAGAACTTAACATCTCATGGCCCGGCCGGCGCCGGATGCGGGCCGGCAGGTGCTGCTTCGTTATCTAAATTTGTATTTAAAAACGTATGGCCCGCCCCGTTGCAAGTGATATTGCCGAGAGCACCATGACCGGTCTGCTTCAACGTATCCGGCCTCGAGCCTAGACCCCGGCCAAGATGGAGATACGCGCGTCCCGGTCCTCATAAAACTCCCGGC
>JACPNZ010000037.1 GCA_016185245.1 Hyphomicrobiales bacterium
GGCCGCTCTTGCCCTTGATCATGTCGGCCAGGGATTTGAGCGCGCGCTTGTTCGCGCCGGTCATCGCCTTGCCGCGGCGTCCGTTGTCGAGCAGCGAGTCCACCGCCTCCTGCAGCATGCGCTTTTCGTTGCGCACGATGATGTCGGGAGCCCTGAGCTCGATCAGCCGCTTCAGGCGATTGTTGCGGTTGATGACGCGGCGATAGAGATCGTTGAGATCGGAGGTGGCGAAGCGGCCGCCGTCGAGCGGCACCAGCGGACGCAGTTCCGGCGGAATGACCGGCACCTGGGTAAGGATCATCCATTCCGGCCGGTTGCCCGACTCGATGAAGCTCTCGACGATCTTCAGGCGCTTGGCGAGCTTCTTGGGCTTCAAGTCGCCGGTGGCGGTCTTCAGATCTTCGCGCAGCTGCTCGCGCAGCTTGTCGAGGTTGATCGCCATCAGCATCTCGCGGATCGCCTCGGCGCCGATCGAGGCGGTGAACGAGTCGTCGCCGTAATCCTCCTGGGCCTTGAGGTATTCGCTCTCGGTCAGCGTCTGGTAGAGCTTGAGCGGGGTGAGCCCCGGCTCGAGCACGATGTACTGCTCGAAATACAAAACCCGCTCGACGTCTTTGAGTGCCTGGTCGAGCAGCAGCGCGATGCGGCTGGGCAGCGACTTGAGGAACCAGATGTGGGCGACGGGGGCGGCCAGCTCGATATGCCCCATGCGCTCGCGCCGGACCTTGGAGAGGGTCACTTCGACGCCGCACTTTTCGCAGATGATGCCCTTGTACTTCATCCGCTTGTACTTGCCGCACAGGCACTCGTAGTCCTTCACCGGCCCGAAGATCCTGGCGCAGAACAGCCCGTCGCGCTCCGGCTTGAAGGTCCGGTAGTTGATGGTCTCGGGCTTCTTGATCTCGCCGAACGACCACGAGAGAATCTTCTCTGGGCTGGCGATCGAGATGCGGATCTGATCGAAGGTCTGGGCCGGGGTCGCCGGGCTGAAGACGTTCATGACCTCTTGGTTCATCGGTCATTGCTCCTTGTTGCGGACTGCCGCGCGTAGCTGACTGGTTCGATGGGCGCCGGGCGGGAATGGTCGTCCCGCCCGGGTCGATGATTTACGTGGCTTGCGAATTTTGCAGCTCCACATTGAGGCCGAGCGAACGCATTTCCTTGACCAGCACGTTGAAGCTCTCAGGGATGCCGGCCTCGAAGGTGTCGTCGCCGCGCACGATGGCCTCGTAGACCTTGGTGCGGCCGGCGACGTCGTCCGACTTGACGGTCAGCATTTCCTGCAGCGTGTAGGCCGCGCCATAGGCTTCGAGCGCCCACACTTCCATTTCGCCGAAACGCTGGCCGCCGAACTGGGCCTTGCCGCCCAACGGCTGCTGGGTGACCAGCGAGTAGGGTCCGATCGAGCGGGCGTGGATCTTGTCGTCGACCAGATGGTGCAGCTTCAGCATGTAGATGTAGCCCACCGTGACGTTGCGGTCGAAGGGCTCGCCGCTTCGGCCGTCGAAAAGCTGCACCTGGCCCGAGGAAGCAAGGCCCGCATCCTTGAGCATGGCAGCGATATCCTCCTCGCGGGCCCCGTCGAAGACGGGCGTGGCGATCGGCACACCGCTGCGCAGATTGTGGGCGGCCTCGACCAGTTGGCGGTCGTCGAGCCCATCGATCTCCGAATTCTTGCCATAGATGCGATTGATCTCGTCGCGCAATGGCTTCACCTTGCTGGTGTCCTTGTAGTTGTCGAGCAGGGCGCCAATCTTGCGGCCCAGCCCGGCACAGGCCCAGCCCAGATGGGTCTCGAGGATCTGTCCGACATTCATCCGGCTCGGCACGCCCAAGGGATTGAGCACGATGTCGACGTGGGTCCCGTCATCGAGGAACGGCATGTCCTCGACCGGCACGATGCGCGACACGACACCCTTGTTGCCGTGCCGTCCCGCCATCTTGTCGCCCGGCTGGATCTTGCGCTTCACCGCGACGAAGACCTTGACCATCTTCATCACGCCGGGCGGCAGCTCGTCACCGCGTTGCAGCTTCTCGACCTTGTCGAGGAAGCGGCTCTCGAGGCGCTTCTTGGCCTCCTCGTACTGCTGCTTCATCGCCTCGAGCTCGGCCAGCGCCTTGTCGTTGGCCAGCGCCAGGTTCCACCACTGCGAGCGCGGCACGTCGTCGAGGACCTTCTCGCCGATGGTGCCGTCGATCTTGTGGCCGCGGGGCCCTCCGCTCGCTTCCTTGCCGGTGAGAAAGTCGCGCAGGCGGTTGTAGGAGTTGCGGTCGAGGATCGCAAGCTCGTCGTCGCGGTCCTTGGCCAGACGCTCGATCTCCTCGCGCTCGATGGCGAGGGCGCGTTCGTCCTTGTCGACGCCGTGGCGGTTGAATACCCGCACCTCGACCACCGTGCCGGAAACCCCGGGCGGCAGCTTGAGCGAAGTGTCGCGTACGTCCGAGGCCTTCTCGCCGAAGATCGCGCGCAAGAGCTTTTCCTCCGGCGTCATCGGGCTTTCGCCCTTCGGCGTGATTTTGCCGACCAGGATATCGCTGGGCTTCACCTCGGCGCCGATATAGACGATGCCGGCCTCGTCGAGGTTCTTCAGGGCCTCCTCGCCGACATTGGGGATGTCGCGGGTGATTTCCTCAGGTCCCAGCTTGGTATCGCGGGCCATCACGTCGAACTCCTCGATGTGGATCGAGGTGAACACGTCGTCCTTGACGATGCGCTCGGACAAGAGGATCGAGTCCTCGAAGTTGTAGCCGTTCCACGGCATGAAGGCGACCAGCACGTTCTGGCCGAGCGCCAGATCGCCGAGATCGGTCGACGGTCCGTCGGCGATGATGTCGCCGGCCTTCACCTGGTCGCCGACCCTGACCAGCGGCCGCTGGTTGATGCAGGTGTTCTGGTTGGAGCGCTGGAACTTGGCGAGGGTGAAGATATCCACCCCCGACTTCGACGGATCGGTCTCCTCGGTCGCCCGGATGACGATGCGCTTGGCGTCGACCTGATCGACGATGCCATTGCGGCGGGCGGCGATGGCGGCCCCGGAATCGCGGGCCACCACGGCTTCCATGCCGGTGCCGACCAAGGGCGCATTGGTGCGCACCAGCGGCACCGCCTGGCGCTGCATGTTGGAGCCCATCAGCGCCCGGTTGGCGTCGTCGTTCTCGAGGAACGGGATCAGAGCCGCGGCCACCGACACGAGTTGCTTCGGCGACACGTCGACGAAGTCGATCCGGTCGGCGGGAACCGTGAGCACGTCGCCGGCATGGCGGGCGATCACCAGGTCCTCGGCGAATTTGTCGTCCTTGCTCAGCGCCACATTGGCCTGGGCGATATAGTGCTTGGTCTCCTCGATCGCCGACAGATAGACCACCTCGGTGGAAACCCGGCCGTTGATCACCTTGCGGTACGGCGTCTCGATGAAGCCGTACTTGTTGACCCGGGCATAGGTGGCGAGCGAATTGATCAGTCCGATGTTCGGGCCTTCCGGCGTCTCGATCGGGCAGATGCGGCCGTAATGGGTGGGATGCACGTCGCGCACCTCGAAGCCGGCGCGCTCGCGGGTGAGACCGCCCGGCCCCAGCGCCGACAGCCGGCGCTTGTGGGTGATTTCCGACAGGGGATTGGTCTGGTCCATGAATTGCGACAGCTGCGAGGAGCCGAAGAATTCGCGCACCGCCGCCGCCGCCGGCTTGGCATTGATCAGGTCGTGCGGCATCACCGTGTCGATGTCGACCGACGACATGCGTTCCTTGATCGCCCGCTCCATGCGGACAAGCCCGAGGCGGTACTGGTTCTCCATCAGCTCGCCGACCGAGCGCACCCGGCGGTTGCCGAGGTGGTCGATGTCGTCGACTTCGCCCTTGCCGTCGCGCAGATCGTGCAGGGTCTTGATCACCGACAGGATGTCCTCGCGGCGCAGCACCCGCATCGAATCGGGCACGTCGAGCTCGAGGCGCATGTTCATCTTGACCCGGCCCACTGCCGACAGATCGTAGCGCTCGCTGTCGAAGAACAAACCGTTGAACAGGGCTTCCGCCGTCTCGCGGGTCGGTGGCTCGCCCGGCCGCATGACCCGGTAGATTTCGATCAGCGCCTGTTCGTAGCTCTCGACCTTGTCGGCCTTCAGCGTGTTGCGGATATAGGCGCCGGTGTTGATGTGGTCGATGTCGAGCAGGTTGAGCTTGGCGTAGCCCGCGCTCTTCAGCTGGGCCAGCAGCTTGTCGCCGATCTCGTCGCCGGCTTCGGCGAAAATCTCGCCGGTCTTCTCGTCGACCAACTCGTCGGCGAGGTAAAGGCCATGGAGGTCCTCGTCGCGGACCAGGAGGTCCTTGACGCCGTCATCGGCGATCTTGCGGGCCAGCCTGGGCGTGATCTTCTTGCCGGCCTCGACCACCACCGCGCCCGACTTGGCGTCGATCAGGTCGACGCTGGGCTTGATGCCCTTGAAGCGGGCCGGATCGAAGGGCGTCTTCCAGCCCTTCTTGGCCTGGGTATAGGGCACCGACTTGTAGAAAGTGTGCAGGATCTGCTCGCCGTCGAGGCCGAGCGCATGCAACAGCGTGGTGATCGGCAGCTTGCGGCGCCGGTCGATGCGGGCGTGGATGATGTCCTTGGCGTCGAACTCGAAGTCGAGCCACGAGCCGCGATAGGGAATGATGCGGGCGGCGAACAAGAGCTTGCCGGAGGAATGGGTCTTGCCCTTGTCGTGGTCGAAGAACACGCCGGGCGAACGGTGCATCTGCGAGACGATGACCCGCTCGGTGCCGTTAACGACGAAGGTGCCGTTGGCGGTCATCAGCGGCATGTCGCCCATATAGACGTCCTGCTCCTTGATGTCCTTGACCGACCTGGCCTGGGTGTCGGGATCGATCTCGAACACGATGAGGCGCAGCGTCACCTTGAGGGGGGCGGCATAGGTCATGCCGCGCTGCTGGCACTCGTCGACGTCGAACTTCGGCGCCTCGAACTCGTAGCGGACGAATTCCAACACCGCCTGGCCGGAAAAGTCGGTAATCGGAAACACCGATTTGAACACCGCCTGCAGTCCGTCGTTGATGCGCCCGCCCTTGGGTTCCTTCATCTGCAGGAACTGGTCGTAGGACTCGCGCTGCACTTCGATGAGGTTCGGCATTTCGGCAACTTCGATGCCCTTGCCGAAGAATTTGCGGATGCGTTTGCGGCTAGCGACGGTTTGGGTCTCGGCCATTTTTTGTCCTTGCGGGTCCTGTAACAAGCATGATCGACAGCTTGCCGGAGCCCCGTTTTGCGGGGATCGGGCAAGCCGTCGCACAACGAACTCGAACTGTTCCGACGGCGCTCGTGCGAGCGCCGCCGGCTGACGCCTTACGTGAGCTCGACCTTGGCGCCGACCGCCTCGAGCTTCTTCTTCATGGCTTCGGAATCGGCCTTGTTGACCCCTTCCTTCACCGTCTTGGGAGCGCCCTCGACCAGGTCCTTGGCTTCCTTGAGGCCAAGCCCGGTGATGGCGCGCACTTCCTTGATCACTTCGATCTTCTTGTCGCCGACGGCGGTAAGGACGACCGTGAACTCGGTCTTTTCCTCGACTGGGGCGGCCGCGGCGGCACCACCGCCGGCGGCGGCCACCGCCACGGGTGCTGCGGCCGAAACGCCCCACTTCTCTTCCAGCAGCTTGGAGAGCTGCGCGGCCTCGAGCACCGTCAGGCTCGACAGGTCGTCTACGATTTTGCTGAGATCAGCCATTTTACATTCTCACTTCAGTCGGTTTGGGTTTGACAACACGTTAGGCCGGCCGTCAGGCCGTTTGCTCTTTCCGGGAATAGGCGCCGACCACGCGGGCGATCTGGCCACCAGGTGCCGCCAGCACGCCCGCGATGCGGGTGGCCGGGGTCTGGATCATGCCGACGATCCTTGCCCTCAGCTCGTCGAGCGAGGGCAGGTCCGCCAGGGCCTTGACCGCATTGGCGTCCATGATGGTCTTGCCGAGCGCTCCGCCGAGGACCACGAATTTCTCGTTGGTCTTGGCGAAGGCGGCGGCGACCTTGGGCGCCGCGACGGGGTCCTTGGCATAGGCCACCATGGTGGGGCCGATGAACAGGTTCTTGATCCCGTCGGCGTCGGTGCCGTCCAGAGCGAGCTTGGCAAGACGGTTCTTGGCGACCTTCACGGTCGCCCCCGCCTGGGCCATCTTGCTGCGCAGGTCGTTGACCTGGTTCACAGTCAAGCCCTTGTTGTGGGCCACAACGATCACGCCGGTGGTTTTGAACACCTGGTTGAGCGTTGCGACGAGCTCTTTCTTTTCAGCTCTTTCCACTTGCTCTCTCCTAAATGGCGCCACATCCCTGAGGACCTGGCACCGTTGGACCAACCGTTCCGGCATTCACCCACGCGAGGCAGGCGAGGCCCGAACGGCGCTCTACTGCCTGTCCCCCTGCTTTCCCAACCCGGAAAACAAGGTCTTGAGGTCCAAACCGACTTTGGCCACCCTATATGGGGGCCGAACTCCGTTTTGACACCCATCTCATGCAGGCTTGGCGGTTTAAGCGAGGATTCCCCTCACGCCTGCAATCTCGGACAGGTAACCCAGGGTCTTAACGACCCCGTCTAACCGATTGAAAGAACTTACGTTCCATCAACCGGAAACTTGTGTTGCCGATCCCGCCGGGGCGGTGACGCTGGCCAGATCGAGCTTGAAGCCGGGACCCATGGTCGAAGAAATGGACAATTTCTTGACATAGGTTCCCTTGGCGGCGGCGGGCTTGGCCTTCAGCACGGCATCGACGAAGGCCCGGATGTTGCCGGCGATCTGCTCCTCGGTGAAGCTTGCCTTGCCGACGCCGGCTTGCACGATGCCGGCTTTTTCGACGCGGAACTCGACCGCCCCGCCCTTGGCCGCCTTGACGGCCGCGGTCACATCCATGGTCACCGTGCCGACCTTGGGGTTCGGCATCAGCCCCCGCGGTCCCAGCACCTTGCCGAGGCGGCCCACCAGACCCATCATGTCGGGGGTGGCGATGCAGCGGTCAAAGTCGATCGTGCCCTTGTTGACGATCTCGAAAAGATCCTCGGCCCCCACCACGTCGGCGCCGGCCTTCTTGGCCTCTTCGGCCTTAGCCCCCTTGGCGAAGACGCCGACCCGGACCGTGCGGCCCGAACCATTGGGAAGGGCGCATACGCCGCGCACCATCTGGTCCGAATGGCGCGGATCGATGCCCAGATTCATGGCGACCTCGATCGTCTCGTTGAACTTGGCGTTGGCCTTGGCCTTGACCAGCTTCACCGCCTCGTCGAGGCTGTAGAACTTCGACCGGTCGACGCCTTGCATATTCTTCACAACACGCTTTGCCATCGGTCTACTCCACTACCTGCAGGCCCATCGACCGGGCCGAGCCGGCGATCTCGCGGGCAGCCGCCTCGACATCGCGGGCATTCATGCCCTTGAGCTTCTGCTCGGCGATCTCGCGGCACTGGGCCATGGTCACCTTGCCGACGATGTTCTTGCCCGGCTCCTTGGACCCGGCGTTGATCTGGGCCGCCTTCTTGAGAAAGAACGACGCCGGCGGCGATTTCATCTCGAAGGTGAAGGACTTGTCCTGGTAGGCGGTGATCACCACCGGCACCGGCGAGCCCGGTTCCATCTTCTGGGTGGCGGCGTTGAATGCCTTGCAGAACTCCATGATGTTAAGACCGCGCTGGCCGAGAGCGGGTCCGATCGGCGGAGACGGATTTGCCTGTCCCGCCGGCACTTGCAATTTGACGTAGCCGACGACTTTCTTAGCCATTCTAGTTCCCTCGCCGGACGACCCGGCTGTTTGAGGTTAGTGGTCCGGCCTATTCAGCCTCCCACCGTTTGCGGTCAGTGCGAAAAGATCAGCGGATCTTCTCGACCTGGCCGTATTCGAGTTCGACCGGCGTGGGCCGGCCGAAAATGGACACGGCCACCTTGAGCCGCGACCGTTCTTCGTCGACTTCCTCCACCTGGCCGGAGAAGGAAGCAAAAGGACCGTCGGCGACGCGCACCTGCTCGCCGACTTCGAAACTGATCGCCGTCTTCGGGCGCTCGACCCCTTCCGCCACCTGGTTGAGGATGCGGGCGGCCTCGGCGTCGGTGATCGGGATCGGCTTGTTGTCGGAGCCGAGGAAGCCGGTCACCTTGGGGGTGTTCTTGATCAGGTGGAAGGCCTGGTCGGTCAGTTCCATCTTGACCAGCACATAGCCGGGGAAGAAGCGCCGCTCGCTCTTGATCTTGCGGCCGCGGCGGATTTCCACCACTTCTTCGGTGGGCACCAGCACGTCCTCGAACAGCTCGCCCAGGCCCTTCTGGACCGCCTGTTCCTTGATCGATTCGGCCACCTTCTTCTCGAAATTCGAGTAGGCGTGAACGATGTACCAGCGCTTGGTCATTAGGTTCGCCTGTCCGCCCTTCAAAAGCCGAATAGAACCTTGTCGACGCCCCACTTCAGGATCATGTCGACAAAAGTGAAAAACAACGATGCGATGACCACCATCACCAGCACCATGGCGGTCGAGATCATCGTCTCCCGGCGCGACGGCCAGGTGACCTTGCTGGCCTCGTCGCGGACCTGCTGTATAAACTCGAGTGGGTTGGTCTTGGCCATCATGTTTCCTTTAATTGGCAGGGGCAGAAGGGCTCGAACCCTCGACCTGCGGTTTTGGAGACCGCCGCTCTACCAACTGAGCTATACCCCTTTGCAGGGATCAGATATCTGTGGTCAGCCACCAGCGATCAAGCTCTGATTTCTGACTTCTGATCACTGATTCCCGGTTACTCCGTTATTTTTGCCACCACGCCGGCGCCGACGGTGCGGCCGCCTTCGCGGATGGCGAATCTGAGTTTCTCTTCCATGGCGATCGGCGTGATCAGCTCGACATCGAAGGAGATGTTGTCGCCCGGCATCACCATCTCGGTGCCCTCCGGAAGGGTCACC
>JACPNZ010000018.1:0-287934 GCA_016185245.1 Hyphomicrobiales bacterium
CGCAGGCGGGGTGAAGAACCGCTTGTTCCTTTCTCTACCCTGCGGTGAAGCGCTGCCTGCGCCTCCCCTCCGCCCTTAAGGTGGAGCCCTCTTCCCCCGGCGGCCGGAGTAACCGGCGCCACCCAGGGCGGAGCTATGCCCGGATGGACCGGCCGGTGCTGCTATTTGTCCCGCACCACGGTCTGGAACTGCTCGCCCAGCCCGTCGATGACGATCTTCATGGTGTCGCCGGGCTTGAGATATCTGGGCGGCTTCATGCCCATGCCGACGCCCGGCGGCGTGCCGGTGGTGATGATGTCGCCCGGCATCAGGGTGAAGAACTCCGACAGATAGGCGACGATATGGGCAACGCCGAACACCATGGTGGCGGTCGAGCCATCCTGTACGCGCTTGCCGTTGAGCTCGAGCCACAGATGCAGCTTCTGCGGGTCGGCCACCTCGTCGGTGGTGACGAGCCACGGCCCCACCGGACCGAACGTGTCGTAGGACTTGCCCTTGGTCCACTGGCCGGAGCGTTCGGCCTGGAACTCGCGCTCGGACAGATCGTTCACCACGCAATAGCCCGCCACATGGGCCAGCGCCTCGGCCTTCCTGATGTTCTTGGCCCGGGTGCCGATGATGACGCCGAGCTCCACTTCCCAGTCGGATTTCTTCGAGCCTGGCGGAATGGTGACATCGTCGAAGGGCCCCGACAGGCAGCTCACCTGCTTGGTGAAGACCACCGGCTCCTTCGGCACCTGCAGCCCCGATTCGGCGGCGTGATCGGAATAGTTGAGGCCGATCGCAATGAATTTCTGCGGATTGGCGATGCAGGCGCCGAGGCGCGGATTGCCCTTGACCGGCGGCAGCGAGTCCGGCCTGATCTTGCGCAGCCGCGCCAGGCTCTTGGGCGAAATCGTCTCGCCGTCGATGTCGGCGATGACGCCCGAAAGATCGCGGATGCGTCCGTCCTTGTCGAGAAGGCCCGGCTTCTCCTTGCCCTTGGCCCCGTAGCGCAAAAGTTTCATGCCCATTCCCCTGTGAGTGCCGACACGTGCCAGCGCGGTTGATATCCGAGGCGCAAAATGGCCGCGATCGAGAGCGGAGTCAAAAGCCTTCCGCGCACTGCCGGGCCGCACTCAATGGCGGCGGTGTAACCGGAGTGGGACCAGCGCAGCAGAAAGCCCCGCCGCACCGCCCAGGCCGCGCCGTCGATTTCCACCATGGCCGCGTCGGGCAATGCCCCGATGGCGCTTTCCGGACGCAGCGCTGTCCGCTCGCCATGCAGGACCGCGTCGAACTCATTCACCCGGCGATTGCCGAGAAAGGCCCTGGCCGCGGCCCGGCGGCAATAGAAACAGGGGCGGTGGCCAGCCGCCAGGGCCGTCACCTCGTCGAGGAAGAAGAGCGAGGTGTAGCCCCCGCCCATCGGCTCGTGGTGCAGGCCCTTGTAGCCGAGCTCGCAGCAGATCCAGTGGTGGCTGGCCCAGCGCCTCGTGCCGAGAGTCCTGTCGGGGCGATGGAACTTGCCGCCGCGATTGCCCAGCATGGTGCCGCGCGCCGCCACCGCCTCGATGCCACCCCAGGGATTGACCCGGTTCTGCAGCGGCATCACCTCCAGTCCGGCAAACCCTTGGGGCTACATCTTGGTCTTGAGGAAGGCGATGAGATTGATGCGGTCCTCTTCCTTCTTCACCCCGGCGAAGCTCATCTTGTTGCCGGGCACCAAGGCCTTGGGATTTTCCAGGTACTTCATCAAGGTGGCCTCGTCCCACTTGGCGCCGGTGGCGGCGAAGGCTTTCATGGCATCGGAATAGGCATAGCCCTCGGCGGTAGCGACCGGGCGGTCGACGACGCCCAGAAGATAGGGGCCGACCTTGTTGGTCTTGTCGGTCACCGAGTGGCAGGCCATGCACACCTTGGCGGCCTTCTCGCCCTTGGCCGCATCGCCGGCGGCGAGAGCGGTTCCGGCCATCAGGCCGAGGCAGGCGGTTGCGAGCAGGATCGATCTCATATGCTTGTACCCCTTCGTCTGATTGGACGTTGCCATGCCGTTTCCGGTATGGCTATCACTGGACCCTCACTATCTATCACACTCGCCAAGAATCGAACTGCGACATCAATGCTCACCATGCCGGTGCCCGATTCCGCCGTCCTCGCCAGAAGGGCCGAGATTGCCGCGGATCTCGGCCGGATCGTCCGGGGCGAGGGGGTGATCGCGACCGCCACCGAGATGCGGGCCTACGAGACCGACGGGCTCACCGCCTATCGCCAGGTGCCACTTGCGGTGGTGCTGCCCGAAACCGTCGAGCAGGTCTCAAGGGTGCTGCGTTATGCCTATGACAATGGCATCAAGGTGGTGCCGCGCGGTGCTGGCACTTCGCTCTCCGGCGGAGCATTGCCCTTGGCCGACGGCATCCTGCTCGGCATGGGCAAGTTCAACCGGGTGCTCGACATCGACTACGACAACCGCTGCGTGGTGGTGCAACCGGGCGTCACCAATCTCGCCATCAGCCAGGCGGTCGAGGCCAGCGGCTTCTACTACGCGCCCGACCCCTCCTCGCAGATCGCCTGTACCATCGGCGGCAATGTGGCGGAAAACTCCGGCGGCGTGCATTGCCTCAAATACGGCCTCACCGCCAACAACGTAACCGGCATCGAGATGGTGCTGGTGACCGGCGAGGTGATCCGCCTCGGCGGCAAGCATCTCGACAGCGAAGGCTATGACCTCCTGGGCCTGATGACCGGCTCCGAGGGCCTGCTCGGCGTCGTCACCGAAGTGACGGTGCGTATCCTGCGGAAGCCCGAGACGGCGCGTGCCGTGCTGGTGGGCTTTCCGACCAGCGAGGACGCCGGCCAGTGCGTCGCCGACATCATTTCGGCCGGTATCATCCCGGGCGGCATGGAGATGATGGACAGGCCCGCCATCCATGCGGTGGAGGAGTTCGTCCATGCCGGCTACCCGCTCGACGTCGAAGCCCTGCTGATCGTCGAACTCGACGGGCCCAAGGTCGAGGTCGACCGGCTGATCGAGCGCGTCTCGCGGATTGCCCGGGAAAACCGGTCCGCGACGCTCCGTGTTTCCAATTCCGAGGACGAGCGCCTGCTGTTCTGGACCGGTCGCAAGGCGGCATTTCCGGCGGTGGGCCGAATCTCTCCCGACTACCTCTGCATGGACGGTACCATCCCGCGCAAACGCCTGCCGGAGGTGCTCAAGGGCATGGCCCAACTGTCGAGGACCCATGGTCTGGCGGTGGCCAATGTCTTCCACGCCGGCGACGGCAATCTGCATCCATTGATCCTCTATGATGCCAACAATGCCGACGAACTCGACCGGGCGGAAAAATTCGGCGCCGATATTCTGAGGCTGTGCGTCAAAGTAGGTGGCGTGCTCACCGGCGAGCATGGGGTCGGCATCGAGAAGCGCGACCTGATGCCGGAGATGTTCTCGGCCATCGAGCTCGACCAGCAGATGCGGATCAAATGCGCCTTCGACGAGCGGGGCCTGCTCAACCCGGGCAAGGTGTTCCCGGTGCTGCGCCGTTGCGCCGAGCTTGGCCGCATGCATGTGCGGGGCGGGCAATTGCCGTTTCCCGACATTCCGAGATTCTGATGGGCGAAGTGCTGCAGCCCGCAACCAATGTGGAACTTGCCACCCTGATCCGCGAAGCGGCGGTGCCATTGGAAGTGATGGGGGCCGGAAGCAAGCGCGGCCTCGGCCGGCCGGTCGCGGCGTCGGCCGTTCTCGACCTGTCGCGGTTTACCGGCATCGGACTCTACGAACCCGAGGAGCTGGTTCTGGCGGCAGGGGCCGCGACGCCCATGGCCGAGATCGAAGTGGCGCTGGCGGCACACAACCAGCAGCTCGCCTTCGAACCGCCGGATCTGTCGCGGCTCTTCGGTTCCAGGCACGCCGGAACCCTTGGCGGCGTGCTTGCCGGCAATCTTTCGGGACCGCGGCGCATCAAGGCGGGGGCGGCCCGCGATCACATCCTCGGCCTCACCGGCGTCAGTGGCCGCGGCGATGTCATCCGGGCGGGCGCCCGCGTCGTCAAGAATGTCACGGGCTACGACATCCCGAAGCTGATGGCCGGGTCCTATGGCACGCTGATGGCCTTCACTTCGGTCACCTTCAAGGTGCTGCCCCGGCCCGAGACCGAGGAGACGCTGGTGCTCGGCGGCCTTGACGACGGGGCGGCGGTCGAGGCCATGAGCCTCGCCCTGCAATCGCCCTGCGATGTTTCGGCCGCCGCCCACGTGCCGGGCGAAGGCACGTTCCTGCGGCTCGAAGGCATCGCCCCTTCCGTCGCCTATCGCCGCGAAAAGCTCAAGGCACTGCTGGGTGGCGACATCGGTCTCCTCGATGCCGAGCAATCGGCGAGGCGCTGGAAGGCCATCGGCGACGTGGCGATGTTCGCCGACCGACCGGAGCGGCCGGTGTGGCGCCTGTCGCTGACCCCCTCCGAGGCCCCGGTCATTGTGGCGAAAATTCACGCCGAGGCGGACATCCGCCATTTCTACGACTGGGGCGGCGGCCTCGTCTGGCTCGATGTTCCGCCTACGGAGGATGCGAGCGCCTCCGTGATCCGCAACGCCTTCGCTTCGGGCCATGCGACCCTCTTCCGGGCAAGTGCCGAGATCCGTTCGCGTGTCGCTGTTTTCCAGCCGCAGGCTCCGGCCCTTGCCGCACTCTCGGCGCGGGTGAAAGCCTCCTTCGATCCGAAGGGCCTCCTCAATCCCGGCCGCATGTACGAGGGCGTGTGAGTCATGCAAACCAATTTCACCGCAGCGCAATTGCAAGAGCCACGCAACGTCCTGGCCAACGGCATCTTGCGCAAATGCGTGCACTGCGGCTTCTGCACGGCGACCTGCCCCACCTATGTTCTGCTCGGTGATGAACTCGACAGCCCACGCGGCCGCATCTATCTGATCAAGAACATGCTGGAGAAAGGCGAGCCGGCCACGGCCGAGACGGTGAAGCACCTCGACCGCTGTCTGTCCTGCCTCTCCTGCATGACCACCTGTCCTTCGGGCGTGCACTACATGCACCTCGTCGACGAGGCCCGCGCCCATGTCGAGGAAACTTACCGGCGGCCTTTCCTCGACCGGCTGCTGCGCACCGTGCTGGCCACGGTGATGCCGCGGCCACGCCTGTTCCGCCTGGCGCTCATCGCGGCGCGGCTCGTTCGGCCGCTCGGGCCCATCGCAAGCGCTATTGGATTCAAACAGGGCGAAGCGCTGCTCGATTTGGTGCCACGGAAACTCGCAGCACCCGAGCCCTTCGGCACGCCCGGCACCTATGCTGCACAGGGCGACAGACGAGGCCGCGTCGCCTTGCTCATGGGCTGCGTGCAGAGCGTTCTCGATCCCGGCATCAATGGCGCGGCGATCCGGCTTATCACACGGCTGGGCTATGAGGTGGTGGTGTCGGGCGAGGAAGCCTGCTGCGGCTCGCTCACCCATCACATGGGGCGCGAGGCCGATGCGCTGGCCCGCGCCCGCCGCTCCATCGACCAGTGGACCAAGGCCGAGGTCGACGCCGTCGTCATCACCGCCTCGGGCTGCGGCACGACGATCAAGGACTATGGCCACATGCTGCGGCTCGATCCGGCCTATGCCGAGAAAGCCAAGGTAATCAGCGCCATGGCGAAGGACGTGACCGAATTTCTGGACTCCCTCGATCTGCCGCCGGCCACCAAACGCCTCCGCCTCGCCTATCACTCGGCCTGCTCCATGCAGCACGGCCAGAACATCACGAGCCTGCCGCAGAAGCTCCTCGCGCGCGCCGGCTTCGAGGTGGTGGAGGTACCCGAGGGCCATTTGTGCTGCGGCTCGGCCGGCATTTACAACATCCTGCAGCCGGAGATCGCCGGAAGGCTCAAGGCCCGCAAGATCGCCAACATCGAAACCACGCGGCCGCAGGCGGTTGCCACCGGCAACATCGGCTGCATCACCCAGCTCAGCCCCGGCCTCGGCGTGCCGGTGCTCCATACCGTCGAATTGCTTGACTGGGCCTATGGCGGCAAACTCCCTGCGCAACTCACATCCATGTCCGGACTCCAACCATGACGGCGGCCGCCGCCATCCTCCGCCAGAGGTCGCATGGCGCGATTGCGCTGCGGGTTGAAAGGAGCGGACTCTCGCGAATGCGCGAAGAGGGCGCGGCCAAGGTACGGTTTCCACAAGCCGGCGGCGAAGCCATTCTCATCAACACCGGCGGCGGACTGGCGGGCGGCGACGCCTTCACCTTCGACATCGCGGTGGGCGATGGCGCCAGCCTCACCGTCACCACCCAGGCGGCCGAGCGCGTCTACCGGACACTCGGGCCGCCGGCGGAGCTGGTCGCGCGACTGAGTGCGGGTCCGGGGGCGACGCTCTGCTGGCTGCCGCAAGAAACGATCCTGTTCGACGGCGCCTCGCTGTCGCGCCGCATCGAGGCGGAATTGGCGTCGGATGCGCGGCTTCTGATGGTCGAGGCCGTGATCTTCGGACGGACCGAGCGCGGCGAGTTGGTCCGCCAGGCAATGTTGCGCGACCGCTGGCGAATCCGCCGCGGTGGCAAGCTGGTATTCGCCGACGACCTCGCCTTTGCCGGACCGCGGCCGGCCAGTACCGCAACCCTTGGCAAGGCCGGCGCTGTCGCTACCGTGCTGTTGATCGGTGGGGACGCCGAGAGCCATTTCGAGCCGGTGCGCACTCTGCTCGGTCCCCATTGCGGGGCCAGTGCCTGGAGTGGCAAGCTGATTGCAAGGCTGACCGCAGGCGATGGTTTCGCGTTGCGGAAGTTGCTTGTTCCGCTGCTTGGCCTGTTGGCGAAGGGACGCGGCCTGCCCAAAATATGGTCGAGTTGAGGGAAATTCATGCATCTCACCCCGCGCGAGAAGGACAAGCTTCTGGTGGCCATGGCCGCCGAGGTGGCGCGCCGCCGCAAGGCCCGCGGCGTCCGGCTCAACCATCCCGAGGCGGTGGCGTTGATCGCCGATTTTATCGTCGAAGGGGCCCGCGACGGCCGGAGCGTTGCCGACCTGATGGAACAAGCCGCGCACGTCGTCGCCCGCGCCGACGTCATGGAAGGAGTGGCCGAGATGATCCACGATGTGCAGGTCGAGGCCACCTTCCCCGATGGCACCAAGCTTGTCACCGTCCACCAGCCGATCCGCTGAGAGGTTGCCATGATTCCCGGAGAAATCATCACGGTCAAAGGCGATATCGAGATCAACGCGGGGAGCCCCCGCGTCACCCTCGAAATCGCCAATACCGGCGACCGGCCCATTCAGGTCGGCTCGCACTATCATTTCTTCGAGACCAACGAGGCTCTTCGCTTCGACCGCGCCAAAGCGCGGGGCATGCGGCTTGATATCGCGGCGGGAACTGCCGTGCGTTTCGAGCCCGGCCAGCGCCGCGAAGTGACGCTCGTCCCCTATGGTGGAATGCGTCATGTCCATGGCTTCCAGCAGAAGGTGATGGGGAAACTGTGATGACGAGAATCTCCCGCGCCACCTATGCCGCCATGTATGGCCCGACCGTCGGCGACAGGGTGCGGCTCGCCGACACCGAGCTCACCATCGAGGTCGAGAAGGATTTCACCGTTTACGGCGAGGAGGTGAAGTTCGGCGGCGGCAAGGTGATCCGCGACGGCATGGGCCAGTCGCAAGTGACGCGTGCCGCAGGCGCTATGGATACGGTGATCACTAATGCGCTGATCGTCGATCATTGGGGGATCGTCAAGGCCGATGTGGGTTTGTGCAACGGGCGCATCGCTGCGATCGGCAAGGCCGGCAATCCGGACACCCAGGATAGCGTCAGCATCGTCATCGGACCCGGCACGGAGGTGATCGCCGGCGAGGGCAAAATCCTCACCGCCGGCGGCATCGATGCCCACATTCACTTTATTGCCCCCCAGCAGATCGAGGACGCGCTCTGTTCCGGCATCACCACCATGCTGGGGGGCGGCACCGGGCCGGCCCACGGAACCCTGGCGACGACGGTGACGCCGGGGCCCTGGCACCTGGCGCGGATGATCGAGGCGGCCGACGCCTTTCCGATGAATCTGGGTTTCATGGGCAAGGGCAACGCCTCGCTGCCCGAGGCGCTGGAGGAACAGATCCTCGCTGGCGCTTGCGGCCTCAAGCTGCATGAGGACTGGGGCACCACGCCGGCGGCCATCGACAACTGCCTCAATGTCGCCGATACCCATGACGTGCAGGTGGCGATCCACACCGACACGCTGAACGAATCGGGCTTCGTCGAGGCGACGATTGCCGCCTTCAAGGGCCGCACCATCCACACCTTCCACACCGAAGGCGCGGGCGGCGGCCACGCCCCCGACATCATCAAGGTGGCGGGGCTTGCCAACGTGCTGCCTTCTTCCACCAATCCGACCCGGCCCTACACTATCAACACCATCGCCGAGCATCTCGACATGCTGATGGTGTGCCATCATCTCTCCCCACGCATCCCCGAGGACATCGCCTTCGCCGAAAGCCGCATCCGCAAGGAGACGATCGCGGCCGAGGATATCCTGCACGATCTCGGCGCTTTCTCGATGATTTCTTCCGACAGCCAGGCCATGGGCCGGGTCGGCGAAGTGATCATCCGCTGCTGGCAGACCGCCCACAAGATGAAGCTGCAGCGTGGGCCGCTCAAGGGTGACGGCGGCAACGACAATCTGCGGGTCAGGCGCTATGTCGCCAAGTACACGATCAATCCGGCCATCGCCCACGGCGTCGCCCATGAGGTGGGCTCGATTGAAGTGGGAAAACGCGCTGACCTCGTCTTGTGGAACCCGGCCTTCTTCGGGGTCAAGCCCGATATGGTGCTGCTCGGCGGCTCGATCGCCGCCGCTCCCATGGGCGATCCCAATGCCTCGATCCCGACGCCGCAGCCGGTCCATTACCGCCCGATGTTCGCAAGCTTCGGCCGGATGCGGACCAATTCTTCCGTCACCTTCGTGTCGAAGGCTGCGGCGGACGCCGGCCTGGCAGCGAGGCTCGGTGTCGCCAAGGCGCTGGTGCCGGTTTTCAATACGAGGGGCGGCATCTCCAAGGCGTCGATGATCCACAACAGCGCCACGCCTACAATCGAAGTCGATCCCGAAACCTATGAGGTCCGCGCCGACGGCGAATTGCTCACCTGCGAACCGGCCACCGCGCTGCCCCTGGCGCAGCGCTATTTTCTGTTCTGACCATGGCATGGCGCGCCACCTCCTTCCGCCGGACGGGACTGATCGGCGGCACGCCTTTCGACAGTGCCGTGCTTGATGCCGAGTCGCGGCATTTGCGCCGCAAGCTGATCCGCCTGGCGAGCGGTGCCGAGCTTCTGGTCGATCTCGAGAAGCCGGTAAAGCTCGAGGACGGCGATTGCCTGGTGCTGGAGGACGGTCGCCTGGTGAAGATCGCCGCTGCCGAGGAGGAGCTTCTCGAAGTGCGCGGGCGCGACGCCGAGCACCTGGCGAAGATCGCCTGGCACATCGGCAACCGCCATCTCGCGGCCCAGATCGAGACCGACCGGCTGCTCATCAAGCCCGACCCGGTGATCGCCCGCATGTTGCGACAGCAGGGAGCGAGGGTGACGCCGGTCAAAGAACTCTTCGCGCCCGAACATGGGGCCTATCACTCCCATGACCATTGACGCGCGCCAGCTTCTCCTGCTCCTCGCCTGGATGTCGCCGGCTTTTCCGGTTGGATCCTTTGCGTACAGCCATGGGCTCGAAGCGGCGATCGAGACTGGCGATGTCCGGACGGCTGACGATCTTCGCCAATGGATCGCCGATCTCGTCAGCCGCGGCTCGGGCTGGAACGATGCGGTGATATTTTCCCGCTGCTGGCTGGACGATGCGGCGGAATTGAATGAATTGGCGCTGGCCTTGGCCTCGTCGCGCGAACGCCACCTTGAAACAACGCAGCTTGGGCGGGCGTTCCGGATCGCCGCCACCGTCTTCGCTTCGCAGGCGCCGAGCGAGGACGACATCGCATATCCGGTCGCTGCGGGCGTGGCTTGCCGAAACATCGGTATCGAAAAATCCGCTGCCCTGCTTGCCTTCCTGCAGAGCTTCGCGAACACGCTCGTTTCCGTCGCGGTGCGCCTCATACCCCTCGGCCAGACCCAGGGGCTCTCGGCGATCCGCGACCTGATGCCGGTGATCGCGGGGACGGCGGAGCGCGCTACGGTGGCCAATCTCGACGATCTCGGTTCGATCACAATTCTGTCGGACATTGCGGCGATGAACCACGAAACCCAGCGTTCGCGGGTGTTCCGCACATGAGCCATGGACCCTTGCGCGTCGGCATCGGCGGTCCGGTCGGCTCCGGCAAGACGACGCTCGCCGAGAAGCTGTGCAAGGCAATGCGGGAGAAATACTCGGTCGCCGTCATCACCAACGACATCTACACCAAGGAGGATGCGCTCATCCTCAGCCGCACGCAGGCCTTGCCCGAGGAGCGCATCATGGGGGTCGAGACCGGCGGCTGCCCGCACACCGCGATCCGCGAGGATGCCTCGATCAATCTCGCGGCGGTCGACGAGATGGTGCAGCGCTTTCCCGATCTCCAGGTGATCTTCATCGAGTCGGGCGGCGACAATCTCGCCGCCACCTTCTCGCCCGACCTCGCCGATCTGTCGATCTATGTGATCTCGGTCTGCCAGGGCGAGAAGATCCCGCGCAAGGGCGGCCCCGCCATTGCCCGCTCCGATCTCCTGGTCATCAACAAGACCGATCTGGCGCCGCACGTGATGGCCGATCTCGTGGTGATGGAGAACGACACGCAAAGGGTACGCGGCGGCCGGCCCTATGTGTTCACCGACCTGTTGCGCCAGAAAGGGCTCGCCGAGGTGGTAGCCTTCATCGAGAAGGCGGGCGGGCTCGCCTGACTGTTCCTCGCACCCAGCAGGGAGATGGTACAGCTGCCCCGGCTCGAACGGGGGACCCCTAGATCCACAATCTAGTGCTCTAACCAACTGAGCTACAGCTGCATTCCAAGTCCGCTTACTAGTCGCAAGCGCGAGCAAATTCAAGACAGCAAAAAGGTCCGCACGGGCGCGCGCGGACCTTCTGCATTCAGCACTCGGGAACGGGGAGGAGGTCGTTGCCCGGTGCAGCAAATTTCTCTCAGGCGGCGAGGTTCTTGGTGAAGTCGGCGAAGGACTTGCTGAAGCCGTCCTGCACGGGCTTCACGGTTTCCTTGGCAAGCGCCACCGAGAGTTCGTTCAGCTCGCTCACCTGGCGCTGCAGCACCTGGGCCTGCTCGCGGGCGAATTCCTGCTGCAGGGTGAAGAATTCGGTCGGCTCCTTCACCGCGAACAGCTTGCGAGCGAAGGCGAAGCCGGCAAGAACGTTGGCCTGGGTGATTTCCATGGCCTTGAGCTGCAGGTCGGCAAAGCGGCTCTTGTAGGCGCTGGCAGCGGCGTCGAAGAGCTGGACGTTGCTGTGGGCGAATTCGCTGGCCTTGTCGAAGGCGGCCTGGGCCTGATCCATCGACTTGTGGGCAAAGGCCGTCACTTCGGCGGGGATTTCGGTGTTCACTTCGACTTTCACCTTCTTGTTCGACATCTCAAGCCTCCTGTTGCCGAGAGCCACTCTGGCCCTGCGTTAAGCATGCCCATACACCAGTTTATTGTGCAATGCAACATGAAGATTGCGTTGCAACAGCCACCATTCCTCCTGGGGCCAGGGTTAATGAAAGGTGGACGAACTGCCGACAATTCGTCTAACCTCCCGGGGATATTCCATTTGGCTTGCCGAATCCCTTTGCTTTCAAGGTTTTCGGGGTTGCGTTGGGGGACATCTTGGGCGAGGCGTTGACGCCGACGCTGGAGGACTTGCGGGAAGTTCCGGAGCCGGCTTGGCTGTGGGACGGAGCCCGGGCCCGCATTGTCTGGGCCAATGGCGCTGGCATTGCCTATTTCGGCGGCAAGTCGCTGTTCGACCTGATCGACCGGCCCTTCGATTTCCTTGAGCCGGGGGTTGAGCGGATCGTTTCGCTGACCCGGCAGCTGCGCCGCGGTCAGGTTGAAACCGCTCTCCTGCACTTCCCGTCGATGGGCGCTGCCGCACCCCTTTCCTGCAAATGCATGATTCATGCGCTGGCCGATGGAAGGCCGGGTCTCCTGGTGGTGGCGGGCCGCAGTGCAACCGCCGAGGCGCAAGCCCTGGTGGGCGATATCGCCGGCGCCTTCGACCTGCTGCCGACCCCGGCGGCGCTGATTGCCGCCGACGGTGCTATCCGTCACCTCAATGCCGCTTCGCTCATCCTGCTGGGCGCGGGCCAGCGGGCAACGCTTGCCGCCCTCTTGGGCGATGGCGCGGTCGCCGACCAGCTCATCGACCGCATCGGCAAGGCCGGCACGGTAAGCGAGATCGTGACCCTTCCCGCCCGCATCGGCCCGCGCCAAGTGCGGCTCACCGGCCGGAGGCTCCGCCCCATGGGCGACGGCAGCCCCTTCGCCATGGTGCTGCTCGACGATGTGACCGAGCGCCGAGCGCTCGAACTGAAGCTCGCCGGCGCCGGCGCGGCGCCAGCGGAACCCCAGCCGGCGGCAGTTCCCGGACTTGCCGCCCCCGAGGCCGAAGCCTTCAACCGCCTCGGGCAAATCCTCAATGGCGAGACGGCCGCGGCCACGCCTGTCATGCCGGCCGAGAAGCCCGTGCCGGCCGCTCCCCGCCGCAAGCTGGCGGGCATCCCCGAAATAATCCGCCGGCCCTTCGACCGGCTGGCCGAGGCGGTGATCATCGCCCGGGACGGCGCCATTATCCATGCCAATCCGGCCGCCTGCCAACTGTTCGGCCAGACTTCCGCCAGCGATCTCGCCAACGATCCGCTGCTGTGGGACCGCTTCGCGGCGCTGGGCCAATCGCTGCCGGTGACCGACATCGATACCGCCCAGGGCCTGCGGATCGCCGCCAAAGTGCAAATGAGCGTCATCCCCTGGCTCAACGGCCCGGCCCGCCAGTTCATCATCACCAGGGCCGAACCGCAGCGTACTGACGCCGTCGCCCTGCAGGTCGTGCCCAAGCTGCCACGGCGCAGCGAGGACCTGCCGCCGACGCCGGAACCCGTAGCCCAGGTGCCGGCCGCTCCTGCCTTGGTGGCGGAGCCCGTTAGCGAGACCGAGGTCGTCACCCTGCCGCCGCGCCCAACCGCAGAGCCCGAGGACGATGCGGAACTCCGCGCCATTCTCGACACCGCCACCGACGGCATCATCACCCTTGACGCCCAGGCCAATATCCACACCTTCAGCGCCGGGGCCGAGGCGATCTTCGGCTATCGCATCGCCGAAGTCGCCGGCAAGCCCTTCGCCGAACTGATCGCGCCGGAAAGCCGCAAGGCGCTGCGCGATTATCTCGCGGCCCTGCAGGGGCCGGGACTCGCCAGCGTGCTCAACGACGGGCGCGAGGTGACGGCGATCGTCAAGCAGGGCGGCACGGTGCCGCTGTTTCTCACCCTCGGCAAGTTGCAGGCGCCCAAGTCGCAGGCCGCCTTCTGCGCGGTGGTGCGCGACATCACCCAGTGGAAGAAGACCGAGCAGGAATTGCGCGAGGCCAAGGATTTGGCCGAGGCGACGAGCCGGCAGAAATCCGAATTCCTCGCCCGCATTAGCCATGAACTGAGAACGCCGCTCAACGCCATCATGGGATTTTCCGAAGTGATGCGGCTGCAGCGCTTCGGCCGCATCGACAACGACAAGTACCGCGGCTACGTCAACGACATTCATGCCTCGGGCAGCCATCTTTTGTCGCTGATCAACGACCTGCTCGATCTCTCCAAGGTGGAAGCCGGCAAGCTCGAGCTCAATTTCACCTCGGTCAATTTGAGCGAGGTCGCCGAACACGCCATCAAGATGCTGCAGGAGCAGGCGACTGCGGCGCGCGTCGTCCTGCGCAAGACGATGCCGGCGGAGCTTCCCAATGTGGTGGCCGATCTCCGCTCGATGCGGCAGATCATGCTCAATCTTCTGTCCAATGCCCTCAAGTTCACCGATCCGGGCGGCCAGGTCATCGTCTCGTCGCAACTGACGCCGGCCGGCGAATTGAAGCTCCGGGTCAAGGATACCGGCATCGGCATGAATGCCGAGCAGTTGCGCGATGCCCTGGAACCGTTCCGGCGGGTGACCACCGAAGGCCGCGACGCGCCGGGAACTGGACTTGGCCTGCCGCTGACCAAGGCGCTGGCCGAAGCCAATCGCACCCAGTTCGCCATCTCCAGCGAACCGCGCAAGGGTACGCTGGTCGAGATCACCTTTCCGACCACCAGGGTCTTGGCCGAATAATCCGTAGGCGGATCATCATCATTCGCCGTCGGCGCCGCAGGGGTGGTCGAACGGCAGGAGTTCGGCGAGGAGTGCGAGCTTGCCTTGATCGACCGGTCCGCGCCAGGGCGAGACTTCGCCGCCGGCCTTGGAGATGTGGACCGAGAACTCCGGCATGAATTCGCGAATGGCAAGCGGCATCAGATGGCGGCAACGGCCCGCCCTGCGGCAGCGTGCGCGCCAGCACAAGGGCGGGCAGAGCAGCTGATCGCGGGCCTGGGCCCGGTTGGCGGGATGTTCGGGATCGCTGGGCCAGGCGATCTCGGCCGGATCGCGGAGCCAGCCGTTAGCTTCGAGCCAGCGCACCCTTTCCACCCATTCGGCGATGCTGCCGCCACCGGGGCGGTCGTGGGGGGTCAGCCATTCGTGATCGGCAAGCATAAGGGATCTCCGGTTCTGGTTGGGTTTGGGCATAGCTCCGCCCTGGGTGGCGCCGGTTACTCCGGCCGCCGGGGGAAGAGGGCTCCACCTTAAGGGCGGAGGGGAGGCGCAGGCAGCGCTTCACCGCAGGGTAGAGAAAGGAACAAGCGGTTCTTCACCCCGCCTGCGGGAGCGGAAGAAGGCGTCGATGATCTTCATGTTCTGGATGGCATCGCCGGCCCCCCAGGTGAGCTTCTGCTTGCCTCGCACCACCCGGCCGAAGGCTTCGGCCTGGAGCTGGTACTGATCCGACACCGGCAGTTCGAACCACTCGCCGACATTCATCTCCATGCCCTGCACGAAATAGCGGTTGGGCTTGTCGGGCGGGGCATTGAAGGGGATTTCGATCTCGATGCGGCCCTTGGTGCCGACGATCTGGGCCCGCTGGAAGGGCGCCAGTTGGGTCGAGATCGAGAACGAGAGATGCCGTCCCTCGCCGAAATCGGCAAGGCCGCCCGCCGTGCGGTCGGTCCTGAATTTAGGATCGCGGTCGAAGGTGGCGGTGACGCGGGCGGGCTCGGCCCCGAAGATGAAGCGCGACACGGTGATCGGATAGCAGCCGATGTCGAGGAGGCCGCCGCCGCCGATAGAGGCCATGTTGCGGACGTTCCTGGGATCGCGGTTGAAATAGGAGAAGAACACCTGGATTGCCCGGACCTCGCCGATCTTGCCCTTCTTCACCAGGTTCTTGACCGCGATCCATTGCGTCGCATGGCGGACCATGAAGGCCTCGGCGATGTGAATGCCCTTCGGCGCCTTCCGCAGTTCGCCCGCCTCTTTTGCGGTGGTGGCGATGGGCTTTTCGCACAGCACATGCTTGCCGGCCCGCGCCGCGGCGAGGGTGAGCGGCACATGCAAATGATTGGGCAGGGGATTGTAGACAGCCTCGATCTCGGGGTCGGCCAGCATTTCCTCATAGGAGCCGTAGGACTTGGCGATGCCCAGATCCATGGCCGCCTGGCGGGCCCGCTTGAGGTTGCGCGAGGAAATCGCCACGACCTCCAATTCCCTGCTCTTCAACATCCCGGGAATGACCTTGGCCATGCCGATTTCAGCCGTCGAGATGATGCCCCACTTGACCGGTTTCATGGCCTGCTCCTGTGTTCGATGCCGGCAGTCATAACCGATGGGGCAGCCGGTGCAATGTCAAATGGCGGCGGAGGAGCGGGCCGCCTCGAAATAATCGCGGGTGAGGGTGCGCGGATGGGCGGGATCGGCCGGCTTGCCGGTCAGCGCATAACGCAGCCACAGCCCGTCGATCATGGCGCCGATCCCCTCGGCGAGATGCAGCGCCTTGGGGCGCGGCATCAGCTTGCATAGATCGTGCAGCAGGTTGGCACGCAGCCGCCGGTGATAAAGCCCGAGGATGCGCTGCAGCCTCACCGACTGGCGGGCATTGCCGTAAAGCGCCAGCCAGGCGGAAAACACTTTCTCGTCGAACTGGCCGTCGCCGAAGGAGGCATCGATCACCGCCTCGACCCGCTGGCGCGGGGTTCGGGCGGCGCGCTGGCGGGCCACCGCGTCGCGGCGGAGCTCGGCCAGGAGGGCCCGCATGGTGGCGAACAGCAGCTCGTCTTTGTCGGCGAAATAGTGATGCACCATGCCGGAGGAGACGCCGGCCTTGCGGGCGATGCGGACCACCGTGGCATTGGCAAACCCCACCTCGTGGATGACGGCGATCGCCGCCTCCACCAGCTGCTTGCGGCGGATCGGTCCCATGCCGAGCTTGGGCATAAATCTTCCTCCCGGATCGAAGGTTAGGTTTTTATTGGACGGCTGTCCAACAAAAAACTTGACTAAGGCGCGGCGGGCGGCTGTAGTTGGGCCATCCACCATGGGGGTCTCAGTGGAATTCCCCCGGGTATGGCACAGGGAGGAATTGAATGACTTCGACGATCACCAAACTCGCCGCCGTTCTGGCGCTGGGCGCCGGACTGGCGGCCATGGCAGCACCCGCCATGGCCGGCGAAGCCGAATCCTGCAAGACGGTGCGCATGTCGGATGTGGGCTGGACCGACATTACCGCCATCACCGCCATGACCGCCGCCATTCTCGAGCCCATGGGCTATGTCGGCGACATCAAGCAGCTGTCGGTGCCGGTCACCTACGCTTCGATGAAGAACAAGGACATCGACGTGTTCCTCGGCAACTGGATGCCGTCGATGGCGAACGACATCAAGGCCTATAGCGAGGATGGCTCGGTGGAAACCATCGGCGCCAATCTGGAAGGGGCCAAGTACACGCTTGCCGTGCCGCAATATACCTATGACAAGGGCCTCCGCGACTTCGCCGACGTCTACAAGTTCAGGGATGCGCTGGGCGGCAAGATCTACGGCATCGAGCCGGGCAACGACGGCAACCGCCTCGTCCTCGACATGATCAAGGACCCGAAGTTCAAGCTCGACGGCTTCGAGCTGGTGGAAAGCTCGGAAGCCGGCATGCTGTCGCAGGTGGCCAAGTCGACCCAGTCCAACCAGGACATCGTGTTCCTCGGCTGGGCGCCGCACCCGATGAACGTCAACTTCAAGATGGCCTACCTTACCGGCGGCGATGCCCTGTTCGGACCCAACTACGGCGGCGCCACGGTCTATACCAATGTGCGGAAGGGCTATCTGCAGGAATGCCCGAATGTCGGCAAGCTCGTCTCCCAGCTCAAGTTCAATCTCGACATGGAAGACAAGATCATGGGCGACATTCTCGACAAGGGTGCCGATCCGAAGGCCGCCTCGCTGGCGTGGCTGAAGGCCAATCCGGCGGTGCTCGACGGCTGGCTCAAGGGTGTGACGACCTTCGACGGCTCGGGGCCAGCGCTCGACGCGGTGAAGAAAGGTCTTGGCCTGTAATTGACCGGCGCGGAGTTGCCGCGCAGGTTTGAAGATAAGGCGGCGGACCGGGAGACCTCGAGCATCATGCGCCAAAGTGGAATCGCTTTGGCGACAACATGATGTTCCAGGTTATGGCCGACGATCACGTTCATGACTTTTGACGGTTCCGTCAAAAGTCATCGTGATCTAAAGGCGCCGGTCCGCCGTTTTGTTTGGAGTTGGGGAAACGTCGGGGGGCTAGGGCTATGGATCCCGTTTCGCAATTTTTCACCCGCTACAAGATTCCGATCGGGCTGGGGGGCAAGGCCTTCTTCGATTGGGCCCAGGTCACCTTCCGGGTGGTGCTCAATGCCTTCGCCGATGGCCTCACCTGGGTGCTCGACACCCTGGTCATGGTCGGGTTGTGGCTGCCGCCCATCGTCATCATTGTCGCCATCGCCGGGCTCGCCTGGTATCTGCAGAAATCCTGGAAGCTCGCCATCGGCGTGCTCCTCGGCCTTCTCTTCATTCTCAACCAGGGCCTGTGGAAGCAGACCGTCGAGACCATCGTGCTGGTGGTCACCGCCGCCGGCGTTTCCATGGCGATCGGCGTGCCGGTCGGCATCTGGGCGGCGCACAAGCCCAAGGTCTACCGGGTGCTGCTGCCGATCCTCGATCTGATGCAGACCATGCCGACCTTCGTCTATCTGATCCCGGTCCTGGTGATGTTCGGCCTGGGCGTGGCGCCGGGACTGATCGTCACGGTGATCTTCGCCGCCCCCGCCCCCATCCGCTTGACCCATCTCGGCATCACCTCGGTGCCCAAGCCGCTGCTCGAGGCGGGCGAGGCCTTCGGCGCCACCAAGCGCCAGTTGTTATGGAAGGTCGAGCTGCCCTCGGCCATGCCGACCATCATGGCGGGACTGACCCAGTGCATCATGCTGTCGCTCTCCATGGTGGTGATCGCCGCCTTGATCGGCGCCAATGGGCTGGGCTCGCCGGTGGTGCGGGCTCTCAATTCGCTGCAGATTCCGCTGGGCATCGAGGCAGGCCTGGCGATCGTGGTGCTGGCCATCATGCTCGACCGCATGTGCCGGGTGGGACAGGGAGCACATCGATGAGCGACGCCGTCCTGTTCAAGGCCGTCGACATCATCTTCGGCGAAAACCCGGGAGCCGCGCTGGCGCTCCTCGACAAGGGCGCGAGCCGGACCGAAATCCTCGAGAAGACCGGCAATGTGCTGGGCTGCGCCGGGGCCAATTTGACGGTGAAGGAAGGCGAGATCAGCGTGCTGATGGGGCTTTCGGGCTCGGGCAAGTCGACGCTTTTGCGCGGCGTCAACGGCCTCAACAAGGTGGTGCGCGGAAATATTCTGGTGAAGCACGGCGACAAGATGATCGATGTGGTCACCTGCGATGCCGAAACACTCCGCCTGGTGCGCCAGCATGCGGTCGCCATGGTGTTCCAGCAGTTCGCCCTTCTGCCCTGGCGCACGGTTGCCGAAAATGTCGGCTTCGGCCTCGAGCTCGCCGGCATGGGCGACGCCGAGCGCGCCGCCAAGGTCGGCAAGCAGTTGAAGCTGGTGGGGCTCGACCAGTGGGCCAAGAAGTACGCCCATGAACTGTCGGGCGGCATGCAGCAGCGGGTGGGTCTGGCCCGGGCCTTCGCCACGGAAGCGCCGATCCTGCTCATGGATGAGCCGTTCTCGGCGCTCGATCCCCTGATCCGCACCAAATTGCAGGACGAGCTCCTGCAGCTGCAGAAGACGCTGCAGAAGACCATCGTCTTCGTCAGCCACGATCTCGAGGAGGCGCTCAAGATCGGCAATACCATCACCATCATGGAAAGTGGCCGCATTGTGCAGTCGGGTGCGCCCGAGGACATCGTGCTCCGGCCCGCCAACGACTATGTGCGCGACTTCATCGCCAATGTGAATCCGCTCTCGGTCTTGACCGCGTGGAACGTCATGCGCTCGATCCATGAGTTGGAGAAGGGGGCCGACGGCTGGGTGTGGCTCGACAAGCGCCATACCACCCGCTTCAAGCTCGACGGCAATCAGAAAGTGGTGGCGGCCGAACGCGACGGCCTTACCGCCGCATGGGTTCCGTGCAGCGATGTCGAAAAGCCGGTGCCGAAGGAAAGCCGCCCGGCCTATTGGGCCAGGCCCGGCACCACCCTCAAGGTGGTCATGCTCGCCATGCACAACGCCGATACGGCCCCGGTGGCGCTCTTCGACGACGAGGACCGCTTCGTCGGCGCCATCGGCGTGCGCGACGTGCTCCGCGCCGTGCTCAAGCGGCCGGAGTGAGGGATTTCAGGAAATGATCGTGGGGCCCGGGGCGATCTGGTTGTCGCCGGTGCCGACCGTGCCGGTGAGGGTGTAGGCGGCGGCGTAGAAGCCGGCGTTTGTTGTCGTAGTCAAACCGATCTCTTGTATTGAGTCGGTTGCGATAGTGGCTGGGCCCACCGACGACCCGGCCAAATCAATACCGGCACCATATCCCCGATTATAAGAATCCATTGCCAGTATGGCGAGAAAGAGTTCTTTCGAAGCCGATATTGTCATGGCCGCATCCCTTGAATAAATGATCCATCGTTGATCCGATTGAGGAGGTCATCATATTTAAGTTTCATGCCCTTGCCGATGCTGCCTTGCAGCGACGGCGCCCACGGCAGCACACTCTCCACCCGCCCCTCGGTCACCGGCTCGTCGGTGATTTCGAGGGTGATGGATTTGAGGGCAAAGCCCGGGCCGAAGCTGGCGGCGAGATCGGAGGGCTTCACTTCCCTGACGCTGGCCGGGTTGCCGAGATTGCCGAAGGTAACGAGCAATGGATAGAACTCGCGCGGCACGGGCCGCGTCTCGCGGGCGTCCTGGATCGTCTGGAAGACCGCATCCACATCATCCCATTGCTTTTCATCGGGCAGGGCCTTGCCGAGATTCCACGGGGCGTCGGCGGATGCTCTTGGACATCGGGCGATTTCGCCACAGGAGGATGAAGGCTTGGTTCATCCGGCCGGTTAAGCTGTCCGAAATCCTCCGCCGGCCGAGGGCGGAAGCTCTTATCCGCCGCCGAAGGTGTAGACGGCGAAGAGGGTTGCCAGCAGCGCCGAGACGCCGGCGACGGGGCCGATCTTGGGCAGGCGGGCGGCCACCGCCATGTTGCCCTTGCGCATCTCGGCATAAGTCAGGTGGATCGCGCCAATGGCCAGAACCAGGGTGACGATGAAGATCGCCTTGACCCAGAAAAGCTGGGGCAGCGCGGCAAAGCCGCCATACTTGCTCGACACCATGATCGGGCCGGTCGCCACCAGGAGGGCCACCCCGATGGCCGAGACATTGGCGAAGAGGGGGCCCTGACCTTTGAGCACCTTGGCCTGGTCGGTCGGCAGGGTGGCCGCCTTGCGCATCAGAATGGCCGAGCCGAAGCCGCCGGTGGCGCCCAGCATCAGCCCGAAAATATGCAGAAAAAGCAGAAGGTTGTTCATGTTCGTCCCCTAACCAGCGTCGGTCCCGGGGGTGACTGTAGGGCGCTCCCGGCCGGGTGGCAATGGCCCCGCGGCCGAGCCTGTTCCATAAATGTTCTTGTGGGCGGGCCAAATCTACGCTAACGTAAGCCCTATCCAATGGGGGCAGGACATGACAGCGCGGGTGGCGACGGTGGCGTTTCAGGGGATCGAGGCGGTGCCGGTCGATGTCCAGGCCCAGTTCGTCTCAGGCTACCCGCAGTTCCAGGTGGTGGGCCTGCCCGACAAGGCCATCGCCGAAAGCCGCGAGCGGGTGCGGGCCGCCCTCCATGCCATTGGCCTGGCGCTTCCGGCCAAGCGCCTGGTGGTCAACCTGTCGCCCGCCGACCTGCCCAAGGAGGGCAGCCACTACGATCTGCCGATCGCTTTGGCCCTGCTCTCGGCGCTCGCCGTCATACCGGCCGATTTCCTGCAGCGCTACTGGGTGATCGGCGAACTGGCGCTGGACGGCTCGATCCTCGGCGTGGCCGGCGCCTTGCCCGCGGCGATCGCCGCCAATGGCCGGGACATGGGCCTCATCTGCCCCAAGCCTTCCGGCCCGGAAGCCGCCTGGGCCGGCGAGGCGGTCGACATCCTGGCGCCTGAGAATCTCGTGCAACTGATCAACCATGTGCGCGGCAGCCAGGTGCTTTCAAAACCGCGGCCGGGGATCGCCGAGGTGCTGCGCCAGCATCCCGACCTTTCCGAGATCAAGGGCCAAGAAGGGGCGAAGCGGGCTCTCGAGGTGGCGGCCGCCGGCGGCCATCATTTGTTGATGGTAGGGCCGCCGGGGGCGGGAAAATCAATGCTGGCGCAGCGGCTGCCGTCGATCCTGCCGCCCATGGCCCCCCGCGAAATGCTCGATGTCAGCATGATCGCTTCGCTCGCCGGCGAGCTCGGCGGCGGCAAGCTCTCCCGGCAGCGGCCATTCCGGGCGCCCCACCATTCGGCCTCGATGCCGGCGCTGGTCGGCGGGGGCTTGCGGGCAAGACCCGGCGAGATGGCGCTCGCCCACCATGGCGTGCTGTTCCTCGACGAGTTGCCCGAGTTCCAGCCACGCGTCCTCGAAAGCCTGCGCCAGCCGCTGGAGGCGGGCGAAGTGCAGGTGGCACGGGTCAATTATCACGTAACCTATCCGGCCCGCTTCCAGCTCATCGCCGCCATGAACCCGTGCAAGTGCGGCATGGCGGGGGAGCCCGGGCATGTCTGCCGCACCGGCCTTCGCTGTGCCGCCGAATACCAGTCGCGCATCTCCGGGCCGCTGCTCGACCGGATGGATATTCAGATCGAGCTCGCTGCCGTCAGGGCCGCCGACCTGACGCTCCCGGCGCCCAAGGAGACGAGCCTCGAGGTGGCGACGCGCGTTGCCGCGGCCCGCGACATCCAGCACCAGCGCTTCGCCGAGCTCGGCATGGCCCAGCTCTCGACAAATGCCGAGGCCGACGGGACGCTGCTCGAAACCATCGCCACGCCGGATGCGGCGGGACTCAAGCTCCTGCGCGAGGCGGCCGAGGCGATGAACCTGTCGGCCAGAGGCTATCACCGGGTGCTGCGGGTGGCCCGCACCCTCGCCGATCTCGAAGCCCGCTCCGACGTCTCGCGGCTCCACATCGCCGAAGCGCTGAGCTACCGCCAGCGCCCCGCCGCCTTCCGCATCGCGGCGTGAAGCGGCGATAAATAAAATTCGAGCGATCGCCGCAACCTCTCTTTCACCCTATTCCTAGAGCGTAAGTCTTTGGCAAACAGTCCATGGCATTCGGAAGGCTGCAAGGTTCCATGGAACGCAGCGACCGGATGGCCCAGCACGACAGCAACAGGACGGCAAGCTCCGCCGAAGAAAGCGAATTATGCCAGGCGCTGCACGCCCTCGGCCGGCCGGAGCTCGGCTTCGGCACAATCGTCGCCGGAGCCTCGCTGGCGATTCTCTTGAGCAGTCTCAGCGTGCTGCTGGCGCTTTCGCCCGATACCTCGCAGCCCATCGTGGTGCTGTCGCTCGCCGGCGTGATCCTGGCGCTCGCCGTGACGGGGGGCGAATTCTTCTGGCGGCGCGGCACCAGGCGGCGGATGACGGCGCTGACCACCGCCATCGCCGCCCTGCAGAAGGCTCGCCGCGACGCCGAGACCTCGAACCGCGCCAAGTCGCGGTTCCTCGCCACCACCAGCCACGAGATCCGCACCCCGATGAACGGGGTGATCGGCATGATCGGGCTCTTGCTCGACACGCCCCTTAACCCCGAGCAGCGCAACTATGCCAGGACGGCGGAGGCCTCGGCGCGGGCTCTTCTATCGATCGTCGACGAGCTTCTCGACACCAGCAAGGCCGAGCAGCAGCACCCGGAGACGACGGCTGCTCCCTTCGACATCGTGGCCCTGGTCGAGGGCGTCACCGAACTCCTGGCGCCGCGCGCCCATGCCAAGCATATCGGCATTTCCTGCCATGTGGCACTCGCCGTGCCGCCGCTGCTGGTGGGCGATGCCCAGAGGCTGCGCCAGATCCTTTTCAACCTCATCGGCAATGCCATCAAGTTCACCGAAAAGGGCGGCGTCATGCTGGCGGTTTCGGGCGGCGGCGCGGAACGCCTGCGGATCACCGTCACCGACACCGGCATCGGCATGTCGGCCGAGGAGGCGGCGCGGGTCTTCGACGAATATGTGCAGGCCAATGCCGATACCCGCCGGATGTTCGGCGGCACCGGTCTCGGACTCACCATTTCGCGCCAGCTGGCCGAGGCTTTGGGGGGAACGATTTCGGTCGAAAGCCGCCCGGGCGAAGGAACTCGGTTCACCGTGCTCCTGCCGATGCCGGCAGCCGCCGGCGAGGTGACGCCGCCGCCGCAACTTGCCGGCCGACACTATCTCCTGGCCATCGACGACCAGCCGACCGCGGCGCATCTGGCACTCACGCTAACCGAACTGGGCGCTCAGGTTCGCCGCCTCGATGACGCCGTGCAGCTCGCGGCCGTTCTCCGCCAGGGCGGCGGCGAGGAGGTTTTCGACCTGATCGCCGACACCTGCCATGCCGAGGCGCTGCGGCGCTGGGCGAGCGCGCCGCGCGCCACCGCCGGACCGCGCCGCATCTTCGTCATTATGCGAGCCGAGGAACGCCAGCAGCACAAGGATCTGCTGGGGCCGCCCTTTGCCGGCTATCTGTTGAAACCGTTCCGGCGGGCGAGCCTCATCCGCCATCTGGCCGGCAGCGAAACCGCCGCACTCGATGCGGCGGTCGCCGATCTGCGCGGCCTGCACAATCGCGGCCTGAAGCCCGTGGGCCTCAGGGTGCTGCTGGCCGAGGACAATCCGGTCAATGCGCTCTTGGCCCGCACCATGCTGGAGAAGGCCGGCTGCAGCGTTGCCCATGCCGGCAATGGCCGCCAAGCCCTGGCGCTGCTCGCCGCCGGCCCGGCCCCCGACATGATCATCATGGATATCGAGATGCCGGAGCTCAACGGCCTCGATGCCACAAGGCGCATTCGCGAAGCCGAACGGGCCTCGCCTACGGCCAAGCGCATCCCGATCCTGGCGCTCACCGCCAATTCGCGCCGCGAAGACCACGAGGAATGCCTCGCCGCCGGCATGGACGGCCATCTCTCCAAGCCCTTCGACCGTCAGGACCTCGACGAGGCCATGGCCAAGCTGGCGCAGCGGCGCCCGGCGGCCTGAACTCCGGCTGGCTTTCGCAACCCGGTGCTCTGTGGCACAAGGGCGGCAAAGGGAGCATCGAAGCGTGGCGCAACGACCGGCCATCCGGGCCAGCAAGGGAGAGCTCAACCTGCGGCTGGCCGCGGGGGCGGACGAGGTCGAAGCCTGCCAGAAGCTGCGCTACCGGGTGTTCTACGAGGAACTGGCGGCCCAACCCGACGCGGCCGCCGCCACGACGCGCATCGATGCCGACCGTTTCGATGCGATCTGCGATCATCTGGTGGTAGTGCGGCAGGGGCGATCGGAGGCCGCCGATCCGCTATTGCTTGCCGACGGCGAACTGGTCGGCACCTATCGCCTGCTGCGCCAGGCGGTGGCGGAGCGCCACGGCGGCTTCTACACCCAAGGCGAATTCGACGTGGCGCCGATGATCGCCCGCCATCCGGGTCTGCGCTTCCTCGAGCTCGGCCGCTCCTGCGTGCTGAAACCCTATCGCACGAGGCCGGTGGTCGAACTCCTGTGGCAGGGCATCTGGAACTATGTGCGGGCCCACCGGCTCGACGTGATGTTCGGCTGCGCCAGTCTGGAAGGCACCGACCCCGAGGCCCACGGCGAGGCGCTGACGTTTCTGGCCAAGGCGAGACCGGCGCCGGCGGAATGGCGGGTAAGCGCCTTGCCCGAGAGGGCCATCGCCATGCGGCGGCGCGGTTCGATCGACGAACGCCGGGCGCTCCGGGCCCTGCCGCCCCTGGTCAAGGGCTATCTGCGGCTCGGCTGCTATTTCGGCGAGGAGGCGGTGATCGACCGCCAGTTCAACACCATCGACATCCTGATCATCCTGCCGGTGGCAGCGATCGATGCCCGCTATTTCGGCCATTTCGGCCAGCCGAACGAGTGATGTTCTACCGGTTGATGTCGTAGGCGGCGATCGCCGCCAGGTTGACGATGTCGGTGGCGGTGGCCGACATGGAGGCGATCTGCACCGGCTTGTCGAAGCCGGTCAGCAAGGGCCCGACCACGGTGATGCCGCCCAATTGCTGCAGCATCTTGGTGGAGATCGAGGCCGAATGGGCCGCCGGCATCACCAGCACATTGGCGGGACCGGTTAGCCGGCAGAAGGGATAAAGCGCCATGGCTTCGCGCGACAAGGCGACATCGGCGCCCATTTCGCCGTCGTACTCGAAATCGACCTTGCGCCAGTCGAGCACGGCGACGGCGTTCCGCACATATTCCGAACGCTCGCCGCGCGGATAGCCGAAGGTCGAATAGGAGAGAAGGGCAAGGCGCGGCTCGTAGCCGAAGCGGCGCGCCACACCGGCCGCCTCCATGGCGATGTCGGCCAACTCCTCGGCCGAGGGCAGTTCGTGGATCGAGGTGTCGGCGATGAACACGGTGCGGCCGCGGACGAGCGCCATGGAGACGCCGATCGGCCGGTGGCCGGGGCGGTGGTCGATGGCGCGCCTGACATTGTCGAGGGCCACCGAGAAATTGCGGGTGAGCCCGGTCACCAAAGCATCGGCATCGCCCAAGGCCACCATGCAGGCGGCGAAGATGTTGCGGTCCTGGTTGGCCATGCGCTGGCAGTCGCGCAACAGGAAGCCGTTACGCTGCAGGCGCTCGTAGAGATAGTTGGCATAGTCGACATTGCGGTCGGTGAGCCGGGCGTTGCTGATCTCGACGTTCTCGTTGAGCTCGAGGCCGTTGGCTTCCAGGGTCTTGGCGATCTCGGCCTCGCGGCCGATCAGGATGGCGCGGCCGAGGCCCGCCGCGGCGAAACTGTTGGCGGCGCGGATCATGCGGTCTTCCTCGCCCTCGGCAAAGACCACGCGCTTCGGCGACACCCGCACCTTCTCGAAGACGCTCTGCAATGTGCCGGCGATCGGATCGAGCCGGGCCGAGAGCGTGGCGGCATAGGCCTCAAGATCGGCGATGTGGCGGCGGGCCACACCCGATTCCATCGCTGCCTTGGCGACCGCCACGGGGATTTTCGAGATAAGGCGCGGATCGAAGGGCACCGGGATCAGATAGTCGCGGCCGAAGGTGAGACGCGAACCGTGATAGGCGGCGGCGACCTCGTCGGGCACGTCCTCGCGGGCCAGCTCGGCCAGGGCGTAGGCGGCGGCGATCTTCATCTCGTCGTTGATGGTGCGGGCGCGCACGTCGAGGGCGCCGCGGAAGATATAGGGAAAGCCCAGGATGTTGTTGACCTGGTTGGGATAGTCGGAGCGGCCGGTCGCCATGATGGCGTCGGAACGGACGGTTGCCACCTCCTCGGGGGTGATCTCCGGATCGGGATTGGCCATGGCGAAGATGATCGGATTGGCCGCCATGCTCTTGACCATGGCGGGGGTCAAGGCACCGGCCACCGACAGGCCGAAGAACACATCGGCCCCGACCATGGCATCGGCGAGGGAGCGCGCCTTGGTGGCAACCGCATGGGCCGACTTCCACTGGTTCATGCCCTCGGCCCGGCCCTTGTAAACCACACCCTTGCTATCGGCGAGGATGACGTTGTCATTGGGAACGCCCAGCGACTTCACCAGCTCGACGCAGGCAATCGCCGCCGCCCCCGCCCCATTGCAGACGATCTTGCAGGTCTTGAGATCGCGGCCGGTGAGCTGGAGGGCGTTGATCAGGCCGGCGGTGGCGATGATGGCGGTGCCGTGCTGGTCGTCGTGAAAGACCGGAATGTCCATTAGCTCGCGCAGGCGCTGCTCGATGATGAAGCAGTCGGGCGCCTTGATGTCCTCGAGATTGATGCCGCCGAAGGTGGGTCCCAGATAGCGTACCGCGCCGACGAACTGGTCGACGTCCCTGGTATCGACCTCGAGGTCGATCGCATCGACGTCGGCGAAGCGCTTGAACAGCACCGCCTTGCCTTCCATCACCGGTTTCGAGGCCAGCGCCCCCAGGTCGCCCAACCCCAGGATGGCGGTGCCGTTGGAAATGACGGCGACCAGGTTGCCCTTGGCGGTGTAATCATAGGCGGTATCGGGATTTTCGGCGATTTTGCGCACCGGCACGGCGACGCCCGGGCTGTAGGCCAGCGACAGGTCGCGCTGGGTGGCCATCGGCTTGGTCGGCGTGATCTCCAGCTTGCCGGGCTTGCCCAGCTGGTGGAAGGCAAGGGCCTCCTCGTCGGTGATGGTCGGCCGCTTGCTCATGGAGTGCCACGCCTGCCTTGTCGTTTCCCTGAACCTGCCAGACTAGAGGGATGGCCGCCCCGGCTCAAGCCTCGCAAAGCCGCTTGTGAGTTTACCGGCGATTCCTAGGTAGTGACGCAGTTTGAAAATTACCTGTCTTACAGACTATCGAACTGGGCCTCGGTTTCCTATATGCTTGCCCGAAGGCGTAGGGGGCCATAATGGGCAAGAAATCCCAAAAACCATCGAAGAAATCTACAACCATGGCAATATCTAAGGGATCGAAGCCGACTGCAGGGACCACACCCACATCAACCACGACGAAAAAATAGTTACGACATGCCACGTGGCCCCAAAGGTGAGAAGCGTCCCGCTGACGTGATCGGCAATGCCGTGAGGGTCATGCGAATAGCTACCGGCGAAGAAACAGAAGAACCGGGTTCTGACGCCAGAAAGAATGCAGAACGAATTGGGCGCACTGGCGGTTTGGTTCGGGCCAAGTCATTGACACCCGAGAAGCGTAAACAAATTGCACAGAAAGCAGCCAAGGCTAGATGGGTAAAGAACCCTGCGCGGGAAAAGATAAAACACTGATAGCATCTTTCCCGACCCTCCCGCTTTCAATCCCTTTCATGATAACAAACGGCTGCATCGCGGGATCGGTGAAACGAAAGCGGTAAGCTCTTTCTCGTCCAGTTCTAGTAAGAACACTCCCTCGGCCTGAGGATACGAACTTAATTAGATGTTGCTGAAATGCCGAAGTTGGCATCTCTCTTTCGCGACCCAATATTTTTGTAAGCTGTTTTGCAATGCTCATCGGTGTGAATGAACCTCGGTCATCGCTCTCTGCAAGCGCGCAAGCCAAAAGTACTTCCTGGTAGAGATTGTCGCCTCGGTTTGAGTGGGTTGCAGTATGATATTTTTCACTCAGTGATTCTTGTAGCCGTAGAAGGACACGTGAAATCGCGTTATCTACGTCTGTTTCGGTTATTAAGAGCGACTTTCGTTCAATCGCACTCTGTGTCGAATATAGTCCGAGCAAATGGACATACGAGGGGAGGCCTCTCGAAAGTTCAACAATCTTCCAGAGTGCGTCTTGGTGCAACTTCATGCCTAACTTCGGAATGCGCTTATCCAAAATTTCCTTTCTCTCTGTTGCGTTCATCCGCGGCATATGAACTTGTTCTAAGCATCGCATTACCGACGGATGCTCGCCAATTAGGCTGCTGATATTTTCAGCAACCCCAACGAGCACGATGGTAGCATTCACCCCATAGTCAGAAAGGGACTTAATGGTGTTTGCCATCAGCGTGTGGGCGTTTGGGTCTCTAATCTTGTCGAATTCATCAATGACGATGATTGGGATTTGTGCAGGCTTAAATATCGCATCAAGTTCACGCCTTACGTCATCTGGCGAGATTGTCTGGCCTTCATAGAAGCTTGCAAGGGCGGCTGTGTCACTTTCTGAGTTGCCGCTTCCTTCCCTGATTACTCTGACGTGAATATCTTTGAATACTTTCCGCCAGACGCTTGAGAAGTCGTCGCTTGGGTCGACCTGGACTCTAAAGGATTGCAAATAGCGAAAAGTGGAAGGGAATAGTTCGGCATATACCTTGGCTAGCGACGTTTTCCCAACGCCAGCTTCGCCATATAGGACGGCGTGTTTCCCTCGTTCCTCAGTCGCTTCAATTAGCGTCCTGATCTGGGCACCTCTTCCGGCGAACAGATCGTGTTCAGCTATTGGGGATGACGGAGTGAAGAGTTGTCCCGCCTCGAACCTAAGGGCGTTCCAATCTTCCTGTGTTTTAGGAGCGTTGCCGATTTTGAATGGGTTCACACTTATATAATACAGTAGCAATTTCGCATAATCAAGCCATGTTTATACGAAATTACGGCTCTATTATGTGATAATGCTTGCAAGTGCTGCAAGAAGTTCATATATTATTGGTATGGACAAGTTGCCCCCGAAAGCCCGTGCTCAAATCCTCAACATGCTTTGCGAGGGTTCATCCATGCGGTCGGTTTCACGGCTGGCGAATGTATCTATCAACACGGTCGCCAAATTGCTGGCGGATGCCGGAAAATTCTGTGCTGACTTCCATGATGAAAGGGTGCGCAATGTGTCCTCACAGAGCATACAGGTCGATGAAATCTGGAGCTTCGTCTATGCCAAGGAGGCAAATCGCGAAAATGCGAAGACTGCTCCGGTCGATTCTGGGGATGTTTGGACTTGGACGGCTCTTGACGCCGACTCCAAGCTCATCGCAACGTGGTTTGTCGGGGATCGCACATCAGCGAGTGCCCGCATTTTTCTTGGCGACCTAAAGGAGCGTGTGGCCAATCGAATGCAGCTAACGAGCGACGGTCATAGAGCCTACATGAAGGCCGTCGATCATGTTTTCGGTGACGATATAGACTACGCCATCCTCCACAAGATTTACGGGCCTGATCCCAGTCGGGAGCGTCGTTACAGCCCGCCAGTTTGCGTTGGAGCGAAGCTCCAAGAGGTAAAAGGGAACCCCAATCCGAAGCACATCAGCACGTCCTATGCCGAGCGCAGCAACCTGACGATGCGGATGCACAATCGTCGTCTTACTCGTCTGACAAATGCCTTCTCCAAGAAATTCGAGAGCCACGTCAATATGATCGCCATCTGGACGGTCTGGTACAACTGGGTACGCATCCACAAAACCTTGCGCGTTACCCCGGCGATGGCGGCGGGCTTGACGGATCGGCTTTGGAGCTTTGAAGAAATGATTGCGGCCATGGATGAAATCGCGCCCAAGCCGGGCCGCCCGAAGACTTATAATAAGCGCTAATCTCGGGCCATGAAATCCTGGATATTGGCAAGAGTTCAATAATCTGCAACTCTTAGCCGATGCCTCCAGCACTATTGCCACAAAAGAAACGCTGCCCCATATATCTGCGGGTGTTGCCTTTCCTCGGCGCTCTGGTCGCGTTGGGGTTTATCATCCTGGCGAATCATCGGTCTTATACGGAGCCGATAGACTTCCGGAACCCTTCTCAAATGGGCGAAATCTTCGGAAGCGCTTTAACCCTCGCCCTGATTTCCGGGATCATCATAGTTCCTTGGAGATTGATTGAAAGACGGTGGGGCTATTCTGGCACCCCTCTCGTTGTCGGCGGCATTATTTGGGGAATAGCGGTGTTTCTCGTCCTGAAGGGGATGAATTTTCCAAACTAATAGGTTTCAGATTTCAAACTGAGACATTACCGATTCCTGCTATGGACGGACCATGAACGAAATGGCGGGAATCGGCGGTGAGGCTGCGGGGCGGGCGAGCCCGGTCATGGCGCAATACCTCGCGGTCAAGGGGCACTATCCCGACTGCCTGCTGTTCTACCGCATGGGCGATTTCTATGAGCTGTTCTTCGCCGACGCCGAAGTGGCCTCCCGCGATCTCGGCATTGCGCTCACCAAGCGCGGCAAGCACCTGGGCGAGGATATCCCGATGTGCGGGGTGCCGGTCCAGGCCGCCGACGGCTATCTGCAGCGGCTCATCCGCAAGGGCCACCGGGTCGCCGTCTGCGAGCAGATGGAGGATCCGGCGGAAGCGAGAAAACGCGGTTCCAAGGCTGTCGTGCGCCGCGGCGTGGTGCGGCTGGTTACTCCCGGCACCCTCACCGAGGAGGCCCTTCTCGACCAGCGCAGCGCCAATTATCTGGCGGCGTTGTCGCGGCTTCGGGCAACGGGCGAGATGGCCCTGGCCTGGGCCGATATTTCCTCGGGCGAGCTCGCCGTGACGGAGACCGCGCCCGACCGGCTGGCGGCCGATCTCGCCCGCATCGGCGCCAGCGAGATTATCGTTGCCGATACGCTGCTGGAAGACCAAGGGATCGCCGGCGTTCTGGCCCAATCGGGGGCGGCCATAACCCCGGCAACCGCCAGCCGCTTCGATTCGGCGGCAGGCGAGCGCCGCCTTATTCAGCATTTCGGCGTCGCCAGCCTCGAGGGTTTCGGAAATTTTGGCCGGGCCGAGACGGCGAGCCTCGGCGGGCTTCTCGATTACATTATGCTGACCCAGGTGGGGCGGCTGCCGCACCTCCGGCCGCCGCGCCGGGAGGCGGCTTCGGCCTCTCTCCTCATCGACATGGCGAGCCGCAACAATCTCGAACTCTCCCGCACCCTTTCGGGCGAAAGGCGCGGCAGCCTTCTGGGCGTTATCGATCTCACGGTGACGGCGGCAGGCGCTCGGCTCCTGGCCGAGCGGCTGGCCAGCCCGCTGGCGGAACTTTCCGGCATCGCCCGGCGTCTCGATGCAGTGGAATTCCTGGTGAACCAAGGGGGCCTGCGGTCGGAGCTGCGGCAGGTGCTGACCCGGCTTCCTGACACGGAGCGGGCGCTGGCGCGACTCTATCTCGGACGGGGAGGTCCGCGCGATCTCGCCGCAATCCGCGACGGGCTGGCGGGGGCCGCCGAACTGGCGCGGCTGATCGATGGCACCACCGACCTCGCCGGGCTTGCCGCCGAGGTGGGCGAGCATCGCGATGGGCTGGCCGGCGGCGATGCAAATCTTGCCGGCATGCTGGAGAAGGCCCTGGCCGACGAGTTGCCGCATCTCGCCCGCGACGGTTCTTTCGTGCGCCCGGGCTACATGGCGGAACTCGACCAGAACCGCTCGTTGCGCGACGAGACCCAGCGGGTGATCGCCGGGCTGCAAGCGACATACGCGGAGAAAACCGGCATCAAGTCGCTGAAGATCCGCCACAACAACGTGCTCGGCTATTTCATCGAGGTGACGGCACAGAACGCCGCGCAATTGCAGGCGCCGGAGCAGGCCGCCATCTTCATCCACCGCCAGACGGTGGCGAGTGCCATGCGCTTCGTCACCACCGAGCTTGCAATGCTCGAAGCCCGTATCGCCGCGGCGGCCGATCGGGCGCTGGCCATCGAGATGGAGATTTTCGGGAAACTCGTGGCCGAGGTGACGGCGCGGAGCGATCCGCTGTCGAAGGCGGCCCAGGCGGCGGCGGCGCTCGATGTCATGGCCTCGCTGGCCGAACTGGCGGTCAGGCGCCGCTATGTGCGGCCCCGGGTCGATCATTCGACCGCCTTCGAGATCGCCGGCGGGCGACATGCGGTGGTCGAAGCCATGCTGCAGGAGGAAGCGGTACAGTCCTTCGTCGCCAATGACTGCGACCTGTCGGGCCGCCGGCTGTGGCTGCTGACCGGCCCCAACATGGCGGGCAAGTCGACCTTCCTGCGGCAGAACGCACTGATCGTCATCCTCGCCCAGATGGGCTCTTTCGTGCCGGCGCAATCGGCCCATATCGGCATCGTCGACCGGCTGTTCAGTAGAGTGGGGGCGGCCGACGACCTGGCCCGCGGGCGCTCGACCTTCATGGTCGAGATGGTGGAGACGGCGGCCATTCTCAACCAGGCGAGCCATCGCTCCTTCGTCATCCTCGACGAGATCGGCCGGGGGACGGCGACCTATGACGGGCTCTCCATCGCCTGGGCCAGCGTCGAGCATCTGCACGAGGCCAACCGCTGCCGGGCGCTGTTTGCCACCCACTATCACGAGTTGACCGCGCTCGCGGCGAAGCTCGACCATCTGGCCACGGCGACGGTCAAGGTGCGCGAGTGGCAGGGCGAGGTGATCTTCCTGCACGAGGTGGCGCCAGGCGTCGCCGACCGTTCCTACGGCATCCAGGTGGCGAAGCTCGCCGGCCTGCCGCCCGCCGTCATTGCCAGGGCGAGCGAGGTGCTGCAGCGGCTGGAGGCAACCGGCGCCAGAACCCCGCCGGCAGCCCTTGCTTCCGACCTGCCGCTGTTCCAGGCAGCGCGGCCGGTGCCCATATCCGAAAGTGCTACCGAAAAGAAACTCGCCGCCATCCGGCCCGACGAATTGTCGCCGCGCGAGGCCCTGAACCTGATCTATGAACTGAAAACCCTGGTGGCGGACAAGCGATGAACGCTGCTTCTCCATCCGCCGCCGTGATCGACGAGGCCGGGCTCAGCCAAGGCCTGGCGGAACTGCTGCGCCAGCACGGTGCGGCTTCGGCGAAGCTCCGGCCGGCGGTAGTGACGCTGCTCAAAGAGACCCTCGAGGCCTCACGCACCGAGGCCGAGCGGCGGCTTCTCGCCGATGGCCGTGGTACGCAGTGCGCCGAGCGTCTGGCGGAGACCGAGGATCAGATCATCCACGCTCTGTTCGATCTCGCCTCCCGCGACATCTTTCCGCCGCCCCTCGCGGGCGAGGCCGAGCGCATTGCGGTGGTGGCGGTCGGCGGCTATGGCCGCGGCACGCTCGCCCCGGGCTCCGACATCGATCTCCTGTTCGTGCTGCCGGCCAAACAGAGCCAGCGCATCCAGGCGATCGTCGAATTCATTCTCTATTGCCTGTGGGACATACGCCAGAAGGTGGGCCATGCGACCCGCAGCATCGAGGAGTGCATCAGGCTGGCCAAGACCGACTCGACCATCCTCACTTCCATTCTCGAAGCCCGCTACATCTGCGGCGACCGGCGGCTCTATGACGATCTGGTCAAGGGCTTTCGCAGCGAGATCGTGGCCAAGGGGGCACGCCAGTTCGTCGCCAACAAGCTGGCCGAACGCGATCTCCGCCATCGCAAGTCGGGCGAGAGCCGCTATCTGGTCGAGCCCGACGTGAAGGACGGCAAGGGCGGGCTTCGCGATCTCAACACGCTGTTCTGGATCGCCAAGTTTCTCTACGCCAGCAATTCGCCCGACGAACTCGCCGAGAAGGGCGCCTTTGCCCGCGACGAGCTGGCGCTGTTCAAGAAATGCGAGAACTTCCTGTGGGCGGTGCGCTGCCATCTGCATTTCCTGTCGGGGCGCGGCAACGACCGGCTGAGCTTCGACCGCCAGTCCGACATCGCCGTCAGGCTGGGCTACAAGGCCCATGGCGGGCTTCGCCATGTCGAACGCTTCATGAAGCACTATTTCCTGGTGGCCAAGGACGTGGGCGATCTGACCCGCATCCTGTGCGCCAGCCTCGAGGCCCGCCAGGTGAAGGACGCGCCCGCCCTTTCCCGTATGTTCGGGCGCTTCCTGCCCAAGGCCTCCGGCATCGTCGCCGATGCGCCGGCCTTCCGGCTCGAAGCGGGGCGGGTGGCGCTGAAATCGCCCAAGGCCTTTGCCGCCGATCCGGTCAATCTCATCCGGCTCTTCGCGGTGGCGGCCAAATATGGCGCCGAGGTCCATCCCGACGCACTCAAGGTGGTGCGCGCCTCGCTCAATTTGATCCGCAAGGAATTGTGCGACAATCCGGAAGCCAACGCCATCTTCCTCGAACTTCTGGCGGCGAGCAGTGAGCCCGAGACGCTTCTGCGCATGATGAACGAGGCCGGCGTGCTCGGCCGCTTCATTCCAGCCTTCGGCCGCATCGTGGCGATGATGCAGTTCAACATGTATCACCACTATACGGTCGACGAGCATCTGATCCGGGCGGTCGGCATCCTGTCGGCGATCGACCAGGGGCGGCTCTCGGACGATCATCCGCTGTCGGTGTCGATTTTGCCGACGGTCACCAGCAAGCGGGCGCTCTATGTGGCGGTGCTGCTGCACGATATCGCCAAGGGCCGCCAGGAGGATCATTCGATCGCCGGGGCCCGCATCGCCGAGGAGCTCTGCCCGCGGTTCGGCCTCTCGGCGGCCGAGACCGAGACCGTCGCCTGGCTGATCCGCCATCATCTGTTGATGAGCGAGACGGCCCAGATGCGCGATCTCAACGACTTCAAGACCATTCTCGATTTCGCCGCGGTGGTGCAAAGCCTGGAGCGGCTCAAGCTGCTCCTGATCCTCACCGTCGCCGACATCCGCGCCGTCGGGCCTGGCGTGTGGAACGGCTGGAAGGGCCAACTGCTGCGTACGCTCTATGCCGAAGCCGAACCGGTGCTGTCGGGCGGCCACACCTCGGTGTCGCGCCAGGACCGGGTGGCCGAGGCCCAGGCGGTATTCTTTGCCAAGTTCCCCGCCTGGAGCGAAGCGGAAAAGGCGGCTTACGCGGCGCGCCACTACGATGCCTATTGGCTGAGCGTGCCGCCTGACAAGCAGCTCAAGCATCAGGCGCTGATCGCCCGGGCGACGCCGCAGAGTGTGATGGCCGAAGTCGAAACCGATGCCTTTACCGCAATCACCGAGCTCACCGTCTATGTGCCCGACCATCCGCGGCTTCTCGCCTTGATCACCGGGGCCTGTGCCGCGGCCGGCGCCAACATCGCCGGGGCCCAGATCTTCACCACCACCGACGGCATGGCGCTCGATACGATCCTCATCCAGCGCGAATTCGCCGACGAGGAGGACGAACGGCGGCGGGCCGAGCGGGTGGCCGAACTGATCCGCAAGGCGCTGCGCGGCGAATTGTGGCTGAAGGAGGCGGTGGCCAAGGCCTACAAGCCACAGTACCGCATCGCCGCCTTCACGGTCGAACCCCGGGTCATCATCGACAACCAGTCGTCCAACCGCTTCACGGTGATCGAGATCAACGGACTCGATCGCATCGGGCTCCTCTATGACCTGACCGAGGCGCTCTACCGTCTCAACTTCAACATCGCCTCGGCCCATGTGACGACCTTCGGGGAGAAAGCCATCGACGTGTTCTATGTGACGGATCTGACCGGCGCCAAGATCGAGAGTGCCACCCGCCACCGGCAAATCCAGAGCGCCCTTGCCGGGGTGCTGGCGCCGCCGCAGGCGGCGGTTGCAGCGCGGGCGTGAGCGCCATGTCGCTGGTCAAATCGGCAGCAACCGTCGGCGGCTTCACTCTGATCAGCCGGGTGCTGGGCTTCGTGCGCGACCAGCTCGTCGCCTATGCCATCGGCACCGGCTGGGTGGCGGAAGCCTTCTTCGTCGCCCAGCGCTTTCCCAACCTGTTCCGCACACTTTTTGCCGAAGGCGCCTTCAACAACGCCTTCGTGCCGCTGTTCGCCAAGCGCATCGAGAGCGAAGGCCGGGCGAGCGCCCACGGCTTCGCCATCGAGGTGTTCTCGGTGCTGCTGCACTGGCTGATGTTCTTCAGCGCCCTGGCCATGCTGGCCATGCCGCTGCTGATGTACGGGATAGCGCCGGGCTTTGCCGCCGATCCGGCAAAGTTTGCCCTTGCCGTGACGCTCACCCAAATCTGCTTTCCCTACCTCTTGTTCATGTCCTTGACAGCGCTGCAGTCGGGGGTGCTCAACAGCCTCAACCGCTTCACTGCGGCGGCGGCGGCGCCCATCCTGCTCAACATCGTGATGATCGCCTCGAACGGAGTGGCCTGGTGGTTCGGCACGGGGAATTCACCGGCGACCGGCTATATCTTCGCCTGGGGCCTGTTCGCTTCCGGCGTTGCGCAATATGCCATGCTGGCGGTGGCCTGCCGCAGGGCCGGCATGACGCTCTCCCCGCGCCTGCCGAGGCTGTCGCCGGATGTGAAGCGGGTGATCAAGCTTTCGGTGCCGGGCATCTTGTCGGGCGGCATCATGCAGATCAACCTGCTGGTCGCCACGATGATCGCCACCACCATCGACCGTGCCGTGTCCTATCTCTATTACGCCGACCGACTCTATCAGTTGCCGCTGGGGGTGATCGGCGTGGCGATCGGGGTCGTTCTGCTGCCCGACCTGTCGCGCAAGCTCAGGGCCGGGCAGGATGGAGCAGCACTCCACAGCATGAACCGGGCGCTGGAACTGTCGCTGTTCCTGATGCTGCCGGCGGCGTTGGCGCTGATGGCGATCGCCGGTCCCATCCTGCATACGGTGTTCGAGCACGGCGCCTTCACCGCCAGCGATACGGCAGCGGTGGCGCCGGCGGTCGTTGCCTTCGCCGCGGGACTTCCGGCCTATGCCATGACCAAGGTGTTCCAGCCCGGCTTCTATGCAAGGGAGGACACCGCGACGCCGATGCGCTTCGCCATCGTGTCGGTGGTGGTGAATGTCGCCGGAAGCCTGATCCTGTCGCGCTTCTTGGGCCATGTGGGGATTGCGCTCGCCACCTCGCTCGCCGCCTGGGTTAATGCCGCGCAACTGGGTCTTACTCTCTCGCGGCGTGGCCATTTCGGCATGGACGAGCGCTTCCGCGAGAGGGCGCCGCGCATCGTCGTGTCAGCACTTCTTATGGGGCTGGGGCTGGTGGCGGCGGCGTGGGCGATGGGGGGACTGTTCAGCGCAGGGGCCCATGTTATTGGGTCCGTTGTCGGGCTGATCGTCCTGGTGGCGGGGGGCGGGGCTGTCTATTTCCTACTCGCTCACCTGACCGGCGCCATGCGGCTCGGCGAACTGAGATCGCTGCTGAAACGCTAGAGGAAACCGGCTAGAACGGCCAGCATGAGCAATCCGACAGCAGACAAGGACGTGGCTTTCGGCTTTCGCCGGGTGGGCAAGGCCGACAAGCAGGGCCTGGTCAACGAGGTGTTTTCCAAGGTCGCCGAACGCTACGACCAGATGAACGATCTGATGTCGGCGGGCCTTCATCGTCTGTGGAAGGACGATCTGGTCACGTGGCTTTCGCCGCCGAAGGGGCCGACCCCGTTCCGGGTGCTCGACGTGGCCGGCGGCACCGGCGACATCGCCTTCCGCATCGCCCGGGCCGGCGGGCGGGGGACCCATGTGACGGTTGCCGACATTTCGCCCGAGATGGTGGCCGAGGGGCGAAAGCGCGCCGCCGCCGAGGGGCTTCTGCCGCGCTGCGATTTCACCGTCGGCAATGCCGAGGCGCTCGCCTTTCCCGACCGTTGCTTCGATGCCTACACGATTGCCTTCGGCATCCGCAATGTCACCCATATCGACAAGGCGCTGGCCGAGGCCCACCGGGTGCTGAGGCCGGGCGGGCGCTTCCTCTGCCTCGAATTCTCCCAGATTGATTTCCCCCTGCTCGACCGGTTCTACGATTTCTATTCCTTCGCGGTCATCCCGGCCGTCGGCAGGGTGGTGACCGGCGACGGCCAGCCCTATCGCTACCTGGTCGAATCGATCCGCACCTTCCCCGACCAGGAAAAGTTCAAAGCGATGATCGAAGAGGCAGGCTTTGCCCGGGTCTCCTATCGCAATCTTGCCGGCGGTGTGGTCGCCATCCATTCGGGCTGGCGCATCTGATGTTCGACAGTCTCGGCCACATTGCCAGGCTCCTGCGCGCCGCCCGCACCCTTGCCCGCCACGATGCGCTGCTGGCACCCGACCAGATTGCCGAACTTCCGGCCCCAGCGCGACTGGCGCTGCGGCTGGCGAAATTCGGCACACGCGCGCCGTCCGCTGACGAGCAGTCGCGTGTCACCGCGGCCCTCTCGGCGCTCGGACCGAGCTACATCAAGCTTGGCCAGTTCCTGGCGACCAGGCCCGATATCGTCGGCGCCAAGCGGGCCTTCGAACTGCGAGCCCTGCAGGACCGACTGCCGCCCTTTGCCACCGACGAGGCCCGGGCCATGATCCGGGCCAATCTCGGCGCTCCGGTCGAAGAGCTGTTCAGCGAATTCGGGCCACCGGTGGCCGCCGCATCGATTGCCCAGGTGCACAAGGCGCGAACGACCGACGGCCGCGAGGTTGCGGTCAAAGTGCTGCGCCCCGGTGTTGAAAAGCGTTTCGCCGCCGATCTGGCGAGCTTCTATTTCGCCGCCAGGAAGATCGAGAAGATGAGTGTCGAGGCCCGGAGGCTCCGCCCGGTGGCGGCGGTTCAGACCCTCGAACAGTCGATGAAGCTCGAACTCGATCTGCGCATGGAGGCCGCCGCCATTTCGGAGATGGCGCAGAACACCGCTGCCGATCCGGGTCTGCGCATCCCCAAGGTCGACTGGCAGCGTACCGCCAGGCAGGTGCTCACCACCGAATGGATCGACGGCACGCCGATTTCCGATATCGAGGGACTGAAGACCCAGGGTTTCGATCTCAAGGGGCTCGGCGATACGCTGATCCAGAGTTTTCTGCGCCATGCCATCCGCGACGGCTTCTTTCACGCCGATATGCACCAGGGCAATCTCTTCGTTGCTGCCGATGGCCAGCTGGTCGCCGTCGATTTCGGCATCATGGGACGCTTGAGCGACCGCGACCGCACGGTGCTGGCCGAAATCCTCTACGGCTTCATCAAACGCGATTACGCCCGGGTGGCGCGGGTGCATTTCGAGGCGGGCTATGTGCCGGCCGGCGAGGACGAGGCGAGCTTCGCCCAGGCGCTCCGGGCGATCGGCGAGCCGCTGATGGACCGCACCGCTTCCGATATTTCCATGGCGCGGCTCCTGACCCAGCTCTTCGAGGTGACCGGCCAGTTCAACATGCGGACCCAGCCGCAGCTGCTTCTCTTGCAGAAGACCATGGTGGTGGTCGAAGGCGTGGCCCGCGACCTCAACCCCCACCTCAACATGTGGGTGACGGCGGAACCGGTGGTGAGCGACTGGATCAGGCGCAGGCTGGGGCCGGTGGGCAAGATCGAGGATGCAGCGGCGGCGTTTGGTCAGATGGTGACGAACCTTCCCGGCCTTCTTGCCGATGCCGGAAAGGCCACCGCCATGCTGGCCGAGATGGCCAAGACCGGTGGCCTCAGGCTCGATGCCGAGACGGCCCGGGCCTTCGCGGCGGCCGAAGCCGAGCGCGACCGCCTGCCGCGGGTGGCGCTTGTGGTCGCCGTTCTGGCGCTCCTGGTCGTCGCCTGGGCCGTGTGGTTTTGAGGCCAGTTGGCGCGAGGGGCCGATTGCTGGCATAATCAGATGATGAGCGAACCCTCCGGAAAATCCATCCTGCTGATCATCGCCGGCGGCATTGCCGCCTACAAGTCGCTGGAATTGATCCGCCTGCTCAGGGCCAAGGGACTTGGCGTCAAGACCATCATGACCCGGGCGGCGCAACAGTTCGTGACGCCTTTGTCGGTCGCCAGCCTTACCGGCGAAAAGGTCAACACCGATCTATTCAGCCTCACCGACGAGGTGGAGATGGGGCACATCGAGCTGTCGCGGGCCGCCGATCTCCTGGTGGTGGCGCCGGCGACCGCCGATCTTATGGCCAAGATGGCGGTGGGACTCGCTGACGATCTCGCCTCGACGGCGTTGCTTGCAACCGACAAGCCGGTCCTCATTGCGCCTGCCATGAACGTGCGCATGTGGACCCATGCAGCGACCAGGGCCAATCTGGCGATGCTCCAATCCCGCGGCGTCGCCGTCGTCGGTCCCAATGACGGCGAGATGGCCTGCGGCGAATTTGGTCCGGGGCGCATGGCCGAGCCCGCCGAAATCGTCGCGGCGATCGAGGCGAAGCTGGCGCCGGGAGCGAGGCCGCTCGCCGGCCGCAAAGTGGTCATCACGGCGGGACCGACGCGCGAGCCAATCGATCCCGTCCGCTTCATCTCCAATCATTCTTCCGGCAAGCAGGGCTATGCCATCGCCGCGGCGGCGGCGGCACTCGGTGCCGAGACCGTGCTGATTTCAGGGCCGGTCAATCTGGCCGTGCCGCCGGGGGTGGGGATACGGCCGGTCGAAAGTGCAGCGGAGATGCTGACGGCCTGCGAAGAGGAACTGCCCTGCGATATCGCCATTTTCGCCGCAGCCGTTGCCGATTGGCGCGTCGCCCATGTGGCGGCCGAGAAGATCAAGAAGGAGCAAGGCCGGGCCCCTGCCCTTGCCATGGTGGAAAACCCCGACATTCTCCGCACCATCGCCACCCGCCCCGACAAGCGCCCCGGCCTGGTCGTGGGCTTTGCCGCCGAGACCGAGAAGGTGATCGAGCATGCCCGGGAGAAACTCGCCCGCAAGGGCTGCGACCTGATCGTCGCCAACGATGTCAGTGCGGCGTCGGGCGTGTTCGGCGGCGACCGCAACAAGGTGCATCTGGTGACTGCCCATGGGGTGGAAATCTGGCCCGACATGAGCAAGGCCGAGGTGGCCCAGCGCCTGATGCACAAGCTCGCCGGCGAATTGACGGCCCGCGCCAAGGCGGCGGAATGACGCGCGTGCGCATCCTGCGGCTTGGCCAAGGTGCCGGCCTGCCGCTGCCGGCCTATGAGACCAAGGGTGCGGCGGGCCTCGATCTCCGCGCCGCCGAGGCTCGCGTGCTGAAGCCCGGCGAGCGCTGCCTGATGCCGACGGGTTTTGCTATCGCCCTGCCCGAGGGCTACGAGGCGCAAGTTCGGCCGCGCTCCGGGCTGGCGGTCAAACATGGCGTCACGGTGCTCAATTCTCCCGGCACCATCGACAGCGACTATCGCGGCGAGATCAAGGTGCCGCTGATCAATCATGGTACGGACGATTTTGCCATCGCCCGCGGCGACCGCATCGCCCAGATGGTGGTGGCGGCGGTGGCAAGGGTTTCCTGGGAGGAAACGCCCGGGCTCGATGACACAGCGCGCGGGGCCGGTGGCTTCGGCTCCTCGGGGAGGAGCTAGTGGCGCTCTCTTCCGACGAGATCGAACGCTATGCCCGGCACCTCGTCCTGCATGAGGTGGGCGGACCCGGCCAGGCCAAGCTGAAGAATGCGAAAGTGCTGGTCGTTGGCGCGGGCGGGCTCGGATCACCGGTGCTGCTCTATCTCGCCGCTGCCGGTGTCGGCACCATCGGCATCATCGACAACGATCACGTAAGCCTCTCCAATTTGCAGCGCCAGATCGTGCATACGACCGCCCGCATCGGCGAATTGAAGACGCTGAGTGCGGAAGCAACACTCGCCGCACTCAATCCGCATGTTAACATCATCGCCCACAGCGAACGGCTGACCGCCAAAAATGCCCTGGCCATCATCTCGCACTATGATGTGGTGGCCGACGGCAGCGACAATTTCCCGACCCGCTTCCTGGTGAGTGACGCCTGCTATTTCGCGCGCAAGACTCTGGTCTCCGCCGCGGTCGGCCAGTTCGATGGACAGATTTCGACCTTCAAGCCCCATGAGAACCAGCCCGACGGCACGCCGTGGCCCAGCTATCGCTGTCTCATGGGCGAGATCCCGCCGCGCGGACTGTTTCCGGCCTGCGAGGAGGCGGGCATATTGGGGGCGCTCCCCGGAGTTATCGGCGCCATGCAGGCGATGGAGGCGATCAAGGAAGTGGTCGGCATCGGCGACAGCCTGGCCGGACGGCTTCTGATGTATGATGCGCTGGCCACCCGGTTCTACGAGACGCGGCTTGCCTGGAATCCCGACAATCCGCTGACCGGCCGCAATCCGACGATCACCGGCATGGCGGCAGTCAACTATGTGGCGCCAGCGATGGCAGATTGACCGCGTCACAGCCCGTTCCTACATTGCAACCCATGAGCATGATCCCGGCCAAACCGCCTTTCGACGACAAGCTTGCCGGCGTGGCGGGCCTCGACCAGCGCTCGCGCGACATTTTCCGCAGGCTGGTCGACACCTATCTCGAAACCGGCGAGCCGGTCGGTTCGCGCACCATTTCGCGCATCCTGCCGTCGAGTCTGTCGCCGGCTTCGGTGCGCAACGTGATGATGGACCTCGAGGATGCCGGCCTCATCTATTCGCCCCATACCAGTGCGGGACGGGTGCCGACCGAGCTGGGGCTTCGCTTCTTCGTCGACGCGCTGATGGAAATCGGCGCCATGAGCGCCGAGGAGCGGGCTCGCATCGATGCCCAGGCGGCCGCCTCGAACCGGACGCGGCGCATCGAGGACGTGCTAGGGGATGCAACGACGCTGCTCTCCGGCCTTTCCCATTGCGCCGGCGTCGTCATGGCGCCGAAGCTCAACGCCAGGCTGAAGCACATTGAGTTCGTCAATCTCGGGCCCGGGCGGGCCCTGGTCATTCTGGTGGGCGAGGATGGCGGGGTGGAGAACCGGGTGATCGACGTGCCGCCCGGCCTGCCGCCGTCGATCTTCACCCGCGCCTCCAACTATCTGTCGACCCGCTTCCAGGGCAAGACCATCGCCGAGGTGCAGCGCTTCGTGCGCGACGAGGTGGAAAACCTCAGGCGCGAGCTCGACGACATCTCGGCCCGCATCGTCGAGGCCGGCATCGCCGTGTGGTCGGGCGACACCGATCCCGACGCCAAGACGCTGATCGTCAAGGGCCAGGCCAATCTCATCGACGACGCCACGGCGGTCGCCGATCTCGAGCGCATCCGCAAGCTGTTCGACGATATCGAGAACAAGCGCGAGCTGGTGCAGCTTCTCGGCGCCGCCGAAATGGGCGAAGGGGTGCGCATCTTCATCGGCTCGGAAAACCGGCTGTTCTCGCTGTCGGGCTCGTCGCTGATCGTCGCCCCCTATCGCAACAGCGAGGAAAAGATCGTCGGCGTCCTCGGCATCATCGGGCCCACCCGCATGAACTATGCCCGGATCATTCCGATGGTCGATTACACCGCCAAGGTGGTGGGACGCCTGCTCACTTGATTTTTGCCGCCAGCCAGCCGATATGCGAGGCGCGAAATCCTCCAATGTGACCCGGCAAGAGCGTGAGCATGGCTGACGAATCAATGACTTCCGAGATAATCGAGCCGACCGAGATCGAAAGTCCGATCGAGGCGCCGCCGGTTGACCCGCGCGATGTGCAGATTGCCGCCCTCGCCGAGGAAGTGGCGGCGGCCCGCGACCGCATGCTGCGCATGGCGGCGGAGGCCGACAATGTGCGAAAGCGGCTGGAGCGCGACAGAGCCGAAGCCGTACTCTATGCCGCCACGAATTTCGCTCGCGACCTTCTGGGGGTGGCCGACAATCTGGGGCGGGCCTTGGCGGCCGTTTCGCCGGAGGTCCGGGCCGATGCGCTTGCCGCCAATCTGCTGGCCGGGGTCGAACTGACCGAGCGCGAGTTGCTCAATGTGTTCCAGCGCCACGGCATCCGCAAGATCGAGACCATCGGCCAGAAATTCGATCCTAATTTGCATCAGGCGCTATTCGAAGTGCCGACCAACGACCAGCCGCCCGGCACGGTCGTCCAGGAAATGCAGTCGGGCTTCGCCATCGGCGACCGCTGCCTGAGGCCGGCCATGGTGGGTGTTGCCAAGGCGGTGGAGTAGTACCTACTCCGGCTTCCGTACCCTTCTCAGCGTCAGGTTGATCCGGCCGCCGTCCTTCAAGAGCGTCGAGGTGCCGGTGAGTACCCGGTCGATGCCGTGGTAGCAGAGGCGCGCCTGGCCGCCGAGGACGCAGACATCGCCGGAGGCGAGCTTGACGGTCTCGGTCTTGCCGCCACGCTCGGGCCCGCCGATGCGGAAGATGGCCGTGTCGCCGAGCGAGATTGAAACAACGGGGGCGGCGAAATCCTCCTCGTCGGCGTCGCGGTGGAGGCCCATCTTGGCGCCTTCCCGGTAGTAGTTGACCAGGCAGGCCTCGGGCGGATGGGGATAATCGGAAACGGCCCGCCAGACCGCCATGACCTCTTCAGGGATCGGCGGCCAGGGTTTGCCCGTGTCCGGGTGGGTCGCCTGGTAGCGGTAGCCGGCCCGGTCGGAGACCCAGCCCAGGGGGCCCAGATTGGTCATGCGTACCGAAAAGGGCCGGCCGGTCCGTGGCATGATGGGCATGAAGAACGGAGCCTCCACCATGGCCTGGCGGAGCAGATCGACCAGAGCCTCCTGGGCCTGGCGATCGAGGAAGGCCGGGAAATATTTGAAACCGGCGGGCATGGCGCCCTACTATAGGGGGCCACGGAGGACCCGACGATGAAATCCTGCAGACTGATCCGCAACCAGGGCGAGACCTATCACGGCAAGCAGGGCTTCGATTATTTCGCCGGCATTTCGAAGCAATCGGCAGGCTCCGAGGCCCTGTGCCTGCATCTCCTGACCATCCCGCCGGGAGTCTCCGCCAGGCCGCACTATCACGAGTCCCACGAATCGGCGATTTTCGTGCTCGAAGGCGAGGGCGAGATGCGCCACGGCCCGGGGCTCAAGGAGGTCATGCGGGTCAAGGCCGGGGACTTCGTCTATATCCCGGCCGGTACCCATCACCAGCCCTACAATCCCACGGACAAGCCGGTCAGGGCGGTCATTGCCCGAACCGACCCCAACGAACAGGAAAGCGTCGTCCTATTGGACTGATTTCCCGGCCGATCTCCGCTTGATAGGCCCAAATCCTCTCCCTATATAGCCCCGGAACCCACGCGGGTCCTTGGGAATCAGGGATCCGTTGCCCATATGCCAATCAGGAGGCAGGCCCCCGGACAGGGGGAAGCGGAGGCGCCATTGAAACGGGCTTTCGCAAGGCCAGCCGGCCAATAGGAGGACAGACATGGCTAAAGTCATCGGCATCGATCTCGGCACCACCAATTCGTGCGTCGCGGTGATGGAAGGCAAGAACCCCAAGGTGATCGAGAATGCCGAGGGGGCGCGGACCACGCCGTCGATCGTCGCCTTCACCGGCGATGCCGAGACCCTCGTCGGCCAGCCGGCCAAGCGCCAGGCGGTAACCAATCCGGAAAACACCTTCTTCGCCATCAAGCGCCTGATCGGCCGGCGCATGGACGATCCGATGGTGGCCAAGGACAAGAAGCTCGTCCCCTACAATATCGTCAAGGCCGACAACGGCGATGCCTGGGTTGAAAGCCGTGGGACGAAATATGCGCCCTCGCAGATTTCCGCCTTCACCCTCACCAAGATGAAGGAGACGGCCGAGCGCTATCTCGGCGAGCCGGTGACCCAGGCCGTGATCACGGTTCCCGCCTATTTCAACGACAGCCAGCGCCAGGCCACCAAGGACGCGGGCCGGATCGCCGGCCTGGAAGTTTTGCGCATCATCAACGAGCCGACGGCGGCGGCCTTGGCTTACGGGCTCGACAAGAAGCATGCCGGCACCATCGCGGTCTATGACCTGGGCGGCGGCACCTTCGATATTTCCATTCTCGAAATCGGCGACGGCGTGTTCGAGGTGAAGTCGACCAACGGCGACACCTTCCTCGGCGGCGAGGACTTCGACATGCGCATCGTCGATTACCTCGCCGACGAATTCAAGAAGGAGAACGGCATCGACCTGCGCAAGGACAAGCTCGCCTTGCAGCGCCTCAAGGAGGCGGCCGAGAAGGCCAAGATCGAACTCTCCTCGCTCGCCCAGACCGAAATCAACCTGCCGTTCATCACGGCGGATGCGACGGGTCCGAAGCATCTGACCCTGAAGCTCAGCCGGGCCAAGCTGGAAGCCCTGGTCGACGATCTCATTCAGAAAACCGTCGAGCCGTGCCGGGCGGCGATGAAGGATGCCGGCGTCACCGCCGGGCAGATCGACGAGGTCGTCCTCGTCGGCGGCATGACCCGCATGCCCAAAGTGATCGAGGTGGTGAAACAGTTCTTCGGCAAGGAACCGCACAAGGGGGTGAACCCCGACGAGGTGGTGGCCATTGGCGCCGCCATTCAGGCGGGCGTGCTCAAGGGCGAAGTGAAGGACGTGCTCCTGCTCGACGTCACGCCCTTGTCGCTCGGCATCGAGACGCTGGGCGGCGTGTTCACCCGGCTCATCGACCGCAACACCACCATCCCGACCAAGAAGAGCCAGGTCTTTTCCACCGCCGACGACAATCAGACGGCGGTGACCATCCGGGTGTTCCAGGGCGAGCGCGAGATGGCGGCCGACAACAAGATGCTGGGCCAGTTCGACCTGATGGGCATTCCGCCGGCTCCGCGCGGCATGCCGCAGGTGGAAGTCACCTTCGACATCGATGCCAACGGCATCGTCAATGTCTCGGCCAAGGACAAGGCGACCAACAAGGAACAGCAGATCCGCATTCAGGCCTCGGGCGGCCTCTCCGACAAGGAGATCGAGAAGATGGTCAAGGAGGCGGAGGCCAACGCCGCCGAGGACAAGCAGCGCCGCGAACTGGTGGAAGCCAAGAACCACGGCGAGGCGCTGATCCATTCGACCACAAGGTCGATGACCGAGCTTGGCGACAAGGTCTCGGCCGCCGACCGGTCGACGGTCGAGGCCTCGATCGCCGAACTCAAGACCGCCATGGAAGGCGAGGATGTCGAGGCGATCAAGGCCAAGACCAACGCACTCGCCCAGTCGGCCATGAAGCTCGGCGAGGCGCTGTACAAGGCGCAACAAGGTGCCGATGGCGCGGCCGCAGCCGGCGGCGCTTCGGGCAAGCCCGAGGACGACGTGGTCGATGCCGACTTCACCGAAGTGAAGGACAACGACAAGCGGTCGTAAGCAATGATGTTGGGCAGCCCCTCATCCTTAAGGTTCACGCCTGAGGGTGAGGTCTGCTATAGGCGGGCTGTGCAACCCGCCCGGCGGTGACTGATTCCATGGCTAAACGAGACTATTACGATGTCCTCGGCGTCGGCCGCAGCGCCGACGAAAAAGAACTGAAGGCCGCCTTTCGCAAGCTTGCCAAGCAATTGCACCCGGACGCCAATCCGGGCGACAAGACCATGGAAGCCAAGTTCAAGGAAATCAACGAGGCCTACGACGTTCTCAAGGACCCGCAGAAGAAGGCGGCCTATGATCGTTTCGGCCACCAGGCCTTCGAGAACGGCGGCATGGGCGCGGGCCGGGGTCCGGGTAGTGCCGGCGCCGGATTCGGGCCGGAATTCACCTCCTCGATGTCGGACATCTTCGAGGACCTGTTCGGCGATTTCATGGGCGGCGGCGGCCAGGGCCGCGGCCGCGGCCGAGGGCAGCGCGGCGGCACGGGGGCGGCCCGCGGTGCCGATCTCCGCTACAACATGGAAATTTCCCTGACCGAGGCCTTCACCGGCAAGACCGCCCAGATCCGGGTGCCGTCCTCGGTTGCCTGCGAGGTCTGCCATGGAACGGGCGCCAAATCGGGTTCGGCGCCGAAAACCTGCGCCACCTGCAACGGCCAGGGGGCAGTGCGCTCGCAGTCGGGCTTCTTCACCGTCGAACGCACCTGCCCCACCTGCCAGGGCCGCGGCCAGGTGATCTCGGATCCTTGCAGCAACTGCGGCGGCCAGGGCCGGGTCACCAAGGAGCGCATGCTGTCGGTCAATATTCCGGCGGGCGTCGAGGACGGCACGCGCATCAGGCTGGCCAGCGAAGGCGAGGCGGGGCTTCGCGGCGGACCGTCGGGCGATCTCTATATTTTCCTGTCGGTCAAGCCCCACGAATTCTTCCAGCGCGACGGGGCGGACCTGTTCTGCAAGGTGCCGGTCTCGATGACGGTTGCCGCCATGGGCGGCGACATCGAAGTGCCGACCATCGACGGCAAGAAGGCCCGCGTCACCATCCCCGAGGGGACGCAAGCCGGCAAGCAGTTCCGCCTCAAGAACAAGGGCATGCCGGTGCTGCGCTCGGCACAGGCGGGCGACATGTATATCCAGGTGTCGGTCGAGACCCCGGTCAATCTCACCAGGCGCCAACGCGAGCTCCTCAAGGAGTTCGAGAAGGACGCCCGCCATAACTCGCCGGAATCGGAAGGCTTCTTCGCCAAGGCCAAGGCCTTCTGGGACGGCTTCGGGTCGTAAACCTCACACCGCCAGTTCGGCGATCAGGGCATTGAGGACGCGGCGGCCCGCCAGCGTGGCGCTGAGGCGCTTGCCGTCGCCGGCGACAAGGCCGAGGGCGGATAGCGCTTCAATCTTATCGGGGTCGATCGCTTTCCCGGCGAGGGCCGCATGGCGGGCGAGATCGATGCCTTGGGAGATGCGCAGCCCCATCAGTAGATATTCGGAGGCTTGCTCCATGGGCGGAACAATTGCCTCGTCGGTGACGCCGGTGCCCTTTTCAGCGACGAGCTTCGCCCAGGTCTCGGGATGCTTCTCGGCGACCAGCGCTCGGCGATTGACGCCATCGACAAGACGGCTGTGGGCGCCGGGGCCGCTACCCACATATTCGCCATAGCGCCAGTACAGCAGATTGTGGCGCGATTCCTGGCCCGAGGCTGCGTGATTGGAGACTTCATAGGCGGCAAGGCCGGCCTTGGCCGTGAGTTGCTGGGTGAGGTCGTAAAGATCGGTGGCACTGTCCTCGCCCGGCACGTGGAGGGCGCCGCGGGCGTGCAGATCGAAATAGGCAGTGCCCGGCTCGATGGTGAGCTGGTAGAGCGACATGTGGCCGTGCTGCTCGGACAAAGCGCGGCTGAGTTCGCCCCGCCAGGCGGCAAGGGTCTGGCCCGGCCGTGCATAAATCATGTCGAAGGAGACGCGGGGGAAAATCCTCGCCGCAAGCCGGAAGGCTTCAAGCGCTTCCGCGGCTGAATGCTGACGGCCCAGGGCCTTGAGGTCGGCATCGTCGAGGGCCTGGACGCCGACCGAGACGCGATTGACGCCGGCGGCGCGATAGCCGCGAAAGTTCGAAGCCTCTATCGAGGTGGGGTTGGCTTCAAGCGTCGTTTCGACATCGGCTGCCACGGGCCACAAAGAGGCAATGGCATCGAGCACATGGGCGACCGCGGCGGGCGGCATCAAGGACGGCGTGCCGCCGCCGAAGAAGATCGAACTGACGGTGCGCGCGGGCGTACGTGCGGCGAGCCATGAGAGTTCCGCCGCCAGGGACCGGGCAAAGCCCATGGCATCGACGGGTGCGTGGCGGACATGGGAGTTGAAATCGCAATAGGGGCACTTGGCCTTGCAGAAGGGCCAGTGGACATAGACGCCGAAGCCCGCTTCAGAGGAGGTCACGGGCGAGAGCCTCAAGGGCGCGGGCGCGATGCGAGATGCGGTTCTTCTCGGCGGGAGCGAGTTCGGCGAAGGTTAGGGCATGGCCTTCGGGCACGAACATCGGATCATAGCCGTGGCCCAAGGTCCCGCGCGGCGGCCAGACCAGATGGCCGGAACAGCGGCCCTCATAGAAGCGCTCCTCGCCATCGGGCCAGACCACACAGAGGGTGCACATGAAAGTGGCGCGGCGCTGTTCTTGTGCCGTGGCGCCCTTGGCTTGGAGTTTTTCCTCGACCAGGCGCATGGCCCGCGACCAGTCGCGCTCAGGGCCAGCCCAATCGGCGGTATGGACGCCGGGGGCGCCGTCGAGGGCTGCGACGCATAACCCCGAATCGTCGGCGATGGCGACGAGGCCCGAGGCCCGCCCCGCGGCCTTCGCCTTGATGCGGGCATTGCCGGCAAAGCTCTCCTCGGTTTCGGCGGGCTCGACGAGACCAAGCTCGCCGGCCGAGACGGCGGCAACGCCATGGGGCTTCAACAGCGCGGCGAATTCGGCGAGCTTGCCCCGGTTGTGGGTGGCGATGACGATTTTCCGGCCGCCGAGCTTGCGGCTCATAGGATCGCCTGCTTTTGCAACGTCACCAGTTCGCCGATGCCCTTGCGGGCCAGCGCCAGGAGTTGATGCAGGCTTTCCTCGGAGAAGGGTTCGCCCTCGGCGGTGCCCTGGATCTCGACAATGCCGCCCTGCCCGGTCATGACGAAATTGGCGTCGGTGTGGGCGGTCGAATCCTCGGCATAGTCGAGATCGAGGACGGCGGCTCCGCCATGGAGGCCGCAGGAGATTGCCGCCACATGGTCCTTGAGCGGCCAGGCCTTGAACATGGCGCGGGCCTGCATCCAGGCGAGACAGTCGTGCAGCGCCACCCAGCTCCCCGTTATCGCCGCGGTGCGGGTGCCGCCGTCGGCCTGGAGGACATCGCAGTCAAGGGTGATCTGGCGTTCGCCAAGCGCTGTGAGATCGACCACGGCGCGCAAGCTGCGCCCGACCAGGCGCTGGATTTCCTGGGTGCGGCCCGACTGCTTGCCGGCGGTGGCCTCGCGCCGGGTACGCTCGCCGGTGGCCCGCGGCAGCATGCCGTATTCGGCGGTGACCCAGCCCTTGCCGCCGTTCCTAAGCCAGGGCGGCACCTTCTCCTCGAGGCTCGCCGTGCACAGCACATGGGTGTCGCCGAAGCGGATGAGGCAGGAGCCTTCGGCATGCTTGGTGAAGCCGCGGGCGAAGCTCACGGCGCGCAACTGGTCGGGCATTCGCCCCGATGGACGCATTGTCGGTCTTTCCCTTGTTGAAGGGGCGTCTTTTAGCCAAAGGCGCGGCGAAAGGGAAATCGCCGGCGCCGGACCCGCGCGGCCCCTAGATCGACTGCTCGATCCAGGACTGCAGCTGGGTCTTGGGGGCGGCGCCGACCTTGGTGGCGGCGACCTTGCCGGCCTTGAACACCATCAGGGTCGGGATGCCGCGCACGCCGTAGCGCGATGGCGTCGCCGGGTTCTCGTCGACATTGATCTTGACGATCTTGGCCTTGCCGCCGAGCACCGTGGCGATCTCTTCCAGCGCCGGGCCGATCATCTTGCACGGTCCACACCATTCGGCCCAGAAATCGACGACGACCGGCGCCTCGGACTTGAGCACGTCGGCCTCGAAGGAGGCATCGGAAACTTTCTGGGTGGCCATGAAATCCTCGTTGATGGGGGGTGAAGGCAGGTTTCGGCGGGGGCCGAGGGTTGGGTGGAAGGTAGGTGCGGGGTGAGGCCGGGTCAAGGGACCTCCACAGGATTGTGATGTTGCACCTCGTCCAACACAACATCCTGTAGGTGCATGAGTGAAGCGGTGGCGGTCCACAGAATGGCGCAGCGGACCGTGGCACCGGGGTGGATGGCCCTCAGGGCCGTGCGGTAGGCCGCCATCTGGGCCAGATACTCCGGTTTAACCGTCGCGGCGGCATCCGGCACGCTGCGGTCGGTCTTGTAGTCGACGGCGAGGATATCGTCGGCCCCGAGAATCAGCCGGTCGATACGGCCCGATATGCGGCCACCGCCGGGCTCTCCGGCCAGAATCGGCACCTCCGACAACCCGTCCGCCTGCCACAGCCCGGCCAGGGCAGGTGAAGCCAGCAGGGCCTCGACCTCGGCGACGATCTCGCCGCCATCGGGGGATTTTCGCGCCATGCGGCGGAGGAGGCCGGCACGGGCGGCGGGAGCCGCCTCGCTTGCCGCCTGCAGCATCCGGTGGGTCAACAAGCCGCGCTCAACCTCGGGGGCCGCGGCGATTGCCACGGCATCGGCCAGAAGCCGCGACGGCGCGACGGTGGGAGGTTGGGGCACCTCGGCCGGAGCCGGGGCGCTGGCCCAGGCCGGCGGAGTGACGGGCTGCAATGGCACCGGTCCTTCGGCGCTGTCGGTCACCGGATCGGCGCCGAGCCGGAAGCCGCCGCCGTCGATGGGCTGCATGGTCTTCTCGAGCGGCTCCTTGACCAGATTGTACCAGCACCCTGGATCGGCCCTGCCGCGGATCTGGTAGCCCCCGAGATAAAGTTCGTCCTCGGCCCGGGTCATGGCGACATAGAGGAGGCGGCGGTATTCGGCGAGGCGGCTCTCGCCGCGGTCGGCCTTGAGACCCCGCATCGCCTGAGACTCGAAACTGTTGGGCAGGCGCCACAGGGGAAGCCTGCCGCCCTCGGCAAGCTCCACCAGGAGCAAGCGCGTGTCCTTGCTCGCATCGGGCAGCCCTACCGTATCGGGGAGAATGACGATCGGCGCCTCGAGGCCCTTGGCGCCATGCACCGTCATGATGCGCACCTCGTCGGCGGACTGCTCCATGTTGCGTTTGATCTCGGTAGGTGCGGCGGTGAACCAGTCGAGGAAGCCCTGCAGCGAGGAACTGTGCGCGGCCTCATAGGCAAGGGCCGCCTCGAGAAAGGCATCGAGCGCATCGCCCGCCTCGCTGCCGAGCCGGGCGAGGATTGCCTTGCGGCGCTCGCCGACGATACGGGCGAGGAATTCATAGGGCCGGGTCTGGCGCGCCGTGGCCCGCTGAACGGCAAGCTCATGAGCCACTGCCTCGCAGGGTGCTTCGGCGCTGGCCACGAGCCTGTCCCACAGGGATGTGCCGCCGCGGTTCCAGGCCAGCCGGAACAGCGCATCCTCATCGAGGGGGGTGGAAACCAACGGGCTCTTGAGCAGGCAGGCGAGGCTATAATCGTCGTCGGCTAGCAGACAGAAGCGCGCCAGGGCGAGGAGATCGAGCACCGCGATATTGTCGGCAAGCATCAGCCGGTCGGCGCCGGCCACCGGCACCCCCCGCTGGCGGAGTTCCCGGATCAGGGCGGCGAAGAAGCCGTTGCGGACCCTGACCAGGATCAGAATGTCGCCGGCCCGGATGGGGCGGGCTTCGGAGAGGTGGCGGCGGCGGCCAATCCAGCTCCGCACCTTGTCAGCGATGGCGCGAGCGAGCTTGCGGCGCGGCGAATTGGCCGGCTCGCGATCGACCGGTGCTTCCCACGGATCGTTGTCGCCCGCCGCGTCGGGTTCCATCAGCGGCCATAATTCGACCGTGCCCGGAACATTTTTCCGCTTCGGCCAGTGCTTCAGATCGATACCTGCCACACCGTCGAGGCCGCGGCGGGCCGGGGTGCCAGCGGCGAAAACCGCATCGACGGCGTCGAGAACCGCCGGCGCCGAACGGTAGGACAAGGTGAAGTTTTCGTCGTGGAACGGCTGGCCGGCATTGCGGATGTGGCGGGCAAACTCGTCGTGCACCTGATCGAAGCGGTCGGGGTCGGCACCCTGGAAGCTGAAGATCGACTGCTTGCGGTCGCCGACGGCGAAGACGGTGCGCGGCGCCTGGCGGGGGCGGCCTTCGCCGGCGAAGAATTCCTCGGTCAGGGCGATAACGATCCGCCACTGGGCTGGGCTCGTATCCTGGGCCTCGTCGACCAGCACGTGGTCGATGCCGCCGTCGAGCCGGTAAAGCACCCAGGCGGCATCGGGCCTTTCCGACAGGAGCTTATTGGCGTGAAAGATCAAGTCGTCGAAGTCGTAAGTGCCGCGCCGACGCTTCTCGCTTTCGAAATTTTCGAGCACGGCGGCGGCGAGTACCAGGAGAGCACTTGTGGCGCGAATACTTGCTAGATCGGCGAGCTTGCCGAGGCCTGCTGTCAGACGCTGCTGCTCGGCATCGAGGAAGGCTACGACCCAGCCGCTCTTGTTGACCGCCGTCTTGGTCGCCATGCTTGAGAGTTTCTTCGGCTCGTCCTCTTTGGTGAGCAAGAAGCTCCTGAGATCGCGCAGATCGGACTTGGCATCGGCAATGGCAGCCAAAATCTCGGCGGCCCGCTTCCGGTCGCCATCGGCGCCGGCGTCAAGGGCCTCGGCCAGGCGGCGGTAGGTCTCGCGATCGAGGCTGAGTGCCGCGGCGACGGCTCCCTCGTCTTCATCGGGCGTGAGGTCCAAGGCCTGGCGTAGCAGGATTTCGGCCCTCTCACCGCCGTCATTGCCGAGAAACGCCGCCACATCGGCGCGCTTGTCAATCAGTGTACGGAGCAATTGGTCGAAGCCGTCGGCCGCCGTGTGGCGCACCACTTCGGCGAGGGCCGCGCCCAGGGCGCTTGCCGGTTCGTGCAGGGCCCGGGCTAACACCTCCTGGCGGGCATGTTCGAGGACTTCGCCGGCGGCCCGGTCGTCCATCACCGAGAAACGCGGCACGATGCCGGCCTCGACCGGAAAAAGCTGGAGGAGCCTCTCGCAGAAGGCGTGGATCGTCTGGATCTTGAGGCCACCCGGCGTTTCGAGAGCCCGGGTAAAAAGCCGCCTGGCCCGCGCCATCGTCTCGGTATCGGCACCGGCGATGCCGATCCCGGCGAGCTCCGCCACCAGCGCCGCGTCATCGAGGGCGATCCACCCCGACAGCCTGGCGAAGAGCCGGCTCGACATTTCCGCCGCCGCCGCCTTGGTGAAAGTGAGGCAGAGGATGCGCGAGGGCTCGGCTCCGGCCAGCATCAGGCGGATCAGCCGGTTGATCAGCACATGGGTCTTGCCCGAGCCGGCATTGGCGCTGACCCAGGCGGAAGCCAAGGGGTCCGAGGCCCGGCGCTGCTCGTCGCTCACCTGGTCGCGGCCGCTCACGGTGCTATCCCCGAGAGGGCCCATTCGCGATAACGCGACAGATGGTCGAGGTCGGTGGCATCGTCCTCCTTCTCGATACGGGCCCGCGGCAGAAAGGCTTGTGCCGGATCGGCGTAGGCGGCGATGAGGGCCTTGAGCCGATCGAGATGGGCCCGGCCGAGCTCGGCCGGATCGTCGAGCTTGAGAGACAAGACTTCGCCCGCGGGATCGCCGGTGCCGAGCTTGATATAGCAGAGCTGGCGGGCCACGGCTGTCCCCACGGCTTCAAAGGCGCCATGCTCCAGCATCGCCGCCTCGAGGGTCAGCTGCGGCGCCAGTCCTGAATTGACTTGGGGTGCGGTCGGCGGCTTTCCGGTCTTGTAGTCGCCGATGCGGGCGCTCCCGTCGCCGAACAGATCGATGCGGTCGGCGCGGCAGGTGAGCGTGAAAGTTTCGCCGGCGATGGCGAGCTCAAGTTTTCCCGGCACTTCGGCGAAGATGCGGGTGACGCCGGCACGCATTTCGGTTTCGGCGGTGACCAGCCAGTGGGCAATGCGGGCGAATTGCGCGCCCCAGAAGGCGACGATCGCCGGATTGGCGGAAAGGCCGGCGAAATCGTCTTGGGCCAGCGCCACGAGCTGGGCTTCGGCATCGGCGGGCAGGGCCAGCGGAAAGCGTTCGAGAAACTTGCCAATGGCGCGGTGGAACAGGCTGCCGCGCACCGCTGCGTCGCGGGCCGCACCATCGAGGGGTTCAAGCCGCAGGACCTCTCCGGCGTAGATGGCATAGGGGTCGCGGATCAGGGTCTCGATGCGGGTGACGCTGAGCTTCCTGGGGCGGGCAGCGGCGGGCGGCCGCGGCCGGGGCTTGCCGTGGGGGGCAAGACGCGCCGGCTCGGCGAGGCTGCGCGCCAGCGACGTCCAGGACCTGCCGTCGGCCAGCACCAGACCAGTGGCCTGGGCAAGGGCCTGCAGCCGCAAGATCCAGCGCGACGGGATGGCGGGGGCATCGCCTACCCGCTTTGACCATACGAGAAAAACTTCGCCGCAGCCCAGCGCCTGGGTGAAATCATGGGCCGTCTGGCCGATCTGGCGCTCCGGTTGCTGCAGGCCGAGAAGGCCGCGCATCGGCCGGCTGAGCCAGGGACCGGGCTCGGGCAACGCCGGCCAGCGGCCCTCGTTGAGGCCGCCCAGAACGACACGGTCGGGCGAGGTGAGACGGGCTTCGAGCAGACCGAGGATGGTGAGCCGCGGCGTTGCCGAGGCTGCGGCACGGCGCAGCGGTGTCGCCGCCAGCATCTGGCGTACCAGGCCGAAGGCCAGGGCGGCGGTGCAGCGGCCGAGGAGCGGGGCCTGTTCCTCCAGATGATCGAGAAGGCGCTGGACAAGCCTGCCCGCCTCGTCCTGCCACAGGGCCGGATCGGCGAGCGCCATGGCGGTCTGTCGCAGCCGGCGGAGATGCTCGGCGAAATCCCGCTCGGTGGCATCGGCGAGCGGCAAGAGGATTTCCGCCAGACGCTCGGCCAAGCGTTGCGATGCCGCCCAATCCTCGTCGCTGGCCGCGGCTATCGCCCGATGCGGGCGCTCGTCCTTCAGTGCCAGGCGCCTCTCGGAGATCGCCGCCGCGAGACGGGAAAGCTCCGGTGGCGGCGCCGGGCCCATCGCCCGGAACATGGCGAGGTCGAGGAGATCGATGCCGCGCCGGGCCCATTCGGCATCGAAGCCGGCGGTAAAGCCTTGATGGCGGATGAGGGCAAGGAGGGGCTCCGCCGGAAAGCCGGCAAGTGCCGCATCGATCAGCAGACTGAGCAGGGTCGCCACGCCGAAGCGGATCAGCGGCTCGCCGGCCGAATCGTCAACCACGATGCCGAAGCGGCCGAGTTCCTGCTTCACCCGCCGGGCCAGTTGGCGGTCGGGGGTGACGAGGCTGGCGGTCTTGCCCGGGGTTTCCAGAGTCTGGCGCAGGACGAGGGCGATGACTTGCGCCTCCTCGCGGAGATCGCCGGCTTCCACCAGGGTTACGCCGGCAAGTGCTGCGGCGAGGCTGGCGCGGGTTGCGGTTCCGATCTTGCCCCAGGCCTCGGCAGTGGCGGGCGGGCGCATGATCTCGCTGACCAAGAGGCTGCGTGGCGGCGGGGCTCCGGTGGGAAGGGTGGCAACGGCGCTGCGGGCGAGGCCGAGATGATCGAGAAGCTGTTTCAACGCATGCTGGGGGTGCTGGTCGCCGACTTCCGCCCAGCTTGCATCGTCAAGTGCCGTATCGAGGCCGGGCAGGATGACCGCGCCACGTGGCAGGCGGGCAATCGCCGCCAGGAGCTCGGCGGTCGCCGGGATCGAGCCGGTCGAACCGGCGGCGATGATGGTTCCCGGCGGCGGATGCTGGCTCAGGCGGCGGGCCTCCTGACGGACGACAATCGAGCGCCGCGCCATGGGCCCGAGCTCGCCCAGCCGATGCAGCTTTTCCGGCAGGCGCTCTTGCACCAGGGAGAGAAAGCCGAGGATAGCCTCGCGGTGGCGGGCCGATTCGAGGCCATAGAGATCGGGCAGGCGACTGACGTCGATCTCCTCGGTTTCGAGCCCGTCGATCAGTTCGGCCAGAGAGGTGGCGAGATTGATCGCCTGCTGGGGAGCGGCGGCGATCTCGCGGGCAAGTGGTGTCTCGGGATTTTCCCTTGCCCAGTCGCCGATCAGCGAGATCAGCATCATCTGCCGGCCCTGGGGCGAGACCGCCGTGGCGATGGCGCTCTCGTCGCCATCGTCACCGAACAGGGTTTCGTCGATGTCGCCGATCGGCCGGATGCGCGGCAGGAGGAGCCCACGACCGCCGCCCGCCTCGAAGAACAATCGCTCAAGCGCCCGCGCCGCGCGCCGCGTCGGCACGAGAATGGTGGCGCGGGCGAGTTCGAACGATGAAGGAGGGGTGCCGCCGGGAAAGCCCGCCAGCACAGCTTCCGCCACGATCTTGAGGAACGGCACGCCGGGGGCGATGGTGAAGACGTTCATCGGCGTTCGGCCAATGCGCGTTCGGCCGCGCCGATCGCTTCCGGGGTTCCCACATGGAGCCACAACCCGTCATGGACGAGGCCGAAGAGACGGGCTTCGGCGATGGCCCGGTCCCACAGGAGATTCATCGAGAAGGCGCCGGCAGGGGCTCCGGCAAGGAGCCGGGGATGGACGAGATAGGCCCCGGCATAGGCGAGTGCTTCGCGTGCCGTGTCGCTGCGGCGGGTCAGTCTTCCGCTCGCATCGCGATGGAAGTCGCCCTTGCCGTCGTAGCCGATGGCCAGGCTGAGCGGGCAGAGGAGCAGGAGACAATCCATGGACGCGTCGTTCCAACTCTTGCGCAATCGTTCGAGGGCCGGTTCGGGGCCATCGAGCCAGAAGCTGTCGCTGTTGATGACGAAGAAGGGCTTGGTTCCAAGGAGCGGCAGGGCCCTGGCGATGCCGCCGCCAGTATCGAGAAGTTCGGCGCGTTCGTCGGAGATCGCGATTGCCGGCGAGGACTGGCGCCTGGCCCAGGCCTCGATCTCTCCGGCGAGATAATGGACATTGACCACCGCATGGGTGACACCCGCCGCCCGCAAACGGTCGAAGCCGTGATCGATGAGACTCTTGCCGGCGACCTCGATCAGCGGCTTGGGCCGGGTGAGGGTCAAGGGCCGCATGCGAAGCCCGTGGCCGGCGGCCAGCACCATGGCACTGGTCATTTCATCGCCAGGGCTTGCGGCAGATGGCGCGTAAACCAGCCGCGCAATCTGGCGAGGCTTGGATGCCGCAAATTGGCGGCGAGAGAGGACGCAACGCGGGGCATGTGGCGGATGTAGCCGGGCTTGCCGTCGCGCCGGGCGAGGCGGGCGAAGATGCCGAGGATCTTGCTGGCCCGCTGGGCGCCGAGAATCGCAAAGGCCGTTTCGAATTCGCTTCGATTGAAATCGGGTTCGCCGGCCCGGAGCGCGCAATAGTGCTCGAACGCCTTCGCCGTCAGGGCGGCATCGAGATCGACGCGGGCATCCTGCAAGAGCGAGGCGAGATCGTAGGCGGGGTGCCCCAGCACGCAGTCCTGGGTATCGATGAGGCCGACCCGGGCAAGCCCTTGGCGCTCCGGCATCCAGATGAGATTGGGCGAATGATAATCGCGCAGCGTCCACAGCGGACGCTGTGGCTTGGCCAACGGCAACACCTCGCGCCACAGGGCCTCGTAATCGGCCCGCAGTGTTTCGGGCACTGGGGTTCCATGCAGATGCGGCCAGAACCAGGACGGCAAGAGATCGGCCTCGATGATCTGGGCTTCCTCGTCGTAGGGTGGAATGATGTGACTGCGGCTGGGACCGGCGGCGACCTGCGAGGGCCAGTCCTGGCGCGCCATATGGGCAAGCACTTCGACCGCCGCCGCCATCGGCTCGGCCATATCGTGGCCCTCAAGGATCAGGCGGCCGTAGACGGCGCGGCCCAGGTCCTCGATGACGGCGAGACCCTTGGTGAGATCGCTGGCCAGGATGCGGGGGGCGCTGTAGCCGCGCGAAACGAGTTCGCCGTTAATGGCGACGACGGTGGAAATGTCCTCGGCCAGATGGGCGATGGCGCTGTAGGGCAAGCCATGTTTCACCGGCGGGCCATCGGGCCTCGCCGGCATGTCCATGAGCAATGTCGCGGTGCCGTTTCGCTCCAAAACTTCGTAACGGCGGAACGAGGCATCGCCTTCGAGGAAACGGCGCGTCGCACCGGTGAAGCTGCTGCCGGCCAAGAAGACATTGATCTCGGCATTGCGCCGCAGGGCCTTTTCCCAGGATCCCCGGGCGGTGAGGCCGACCCGGCGGGTGGGGCCGCTGCCGGCGAGGGCTACTTCAAGAACATCGGCAAAGCCCTGCCAGTCGCGGCGGCCGGGCCATTCGACCAGTAGAACATGACTCTTCGCCAGTTCGTCGAGGCCAAGCTCGTCGGCTTCCGCCGCCGAGCCGAGGCGATAGAGATCGGCATGGGCGACGGGCAGGCGGGTCTCGGTGTAGGTCTGCACCAGGGTGAAGGTGGGGCTCGGCACCTCGAAGTCTTCGCCGCCATCGGCCAGCGCCCGGATGAAGGCCCGGGCAAAGGTCGATTTTCCCGCACCCAGCTCCCCCGACAGGAGGATCACCGCACCGGGCCTGGCCATCAGCGACAGTTCGGCGGCGAGCCCTTCGAGCTCGGCCACCGCGCAGAGCCTTGGCATATCCGCGCCGGCCACGCGATCAAGCACTCTTGCGCTGGTCATCGGCGAGAGCCGGGCGCCGCCCCTGGCCGCGCGGCCCCTCGATGGGGAAGGTGCACAGCACCGTGGTGCCCTGGTTGATCTTGGAGTGCAGCGACACCTGGCCATCGTGAAGTTCGACGAAGCTCTTGACGATGGCGAGGCCGAGGCCGGGGCCCCGATGGCCGCCCGGAAGGGGGCGCGACTGGAAGCGGTCGAAGGCCTGTTTCTGGAATTCCGGTTCGATGCCGCGGCCCGAATCGGAGACCCACAGTTGCAGGCTGGCGCCGCTGCGCCTGGCGCCCAGCCGCACCGTGCCGCCGATTGGCGAGAAGCCGACCGCATTGGAGAGCAGATTGAACAGCACCTGCTCGATGCGCTTGGGATCGGCGATGAAGGACACGGCGTCGGCGGCGACCTCGATGTTGAGGGTCAAGTCGCGCCGCTCGATGGCTGGCCCGAGTTTTTCGGCCACCGCCTGAAGGAGGCCGGGCACATCGATCTGTTCGAGTTTCAGTTCCATGGCGCCGGCATCGATGGCCGAGAGATCGATGATGGCGTCGATGATGTTCTTCAATTCCTCCGACGACTTGCGGATATCCAGCACATATTCGTGCTGCTTGGCCGAGAGCGGACCGGCAATGCCCATCTGCAGGCCCTCGGCGAAGCCCAGCACGCTGGTGAGGGGGGTACGGATCTCGTAGGAGACATTCGACAGGAACATGTTCTTGAGCCGATCGGCGGCTTCCAGCGCGTCGGCCCGGTCGCGGAGCGCCCGTTCCATGCGGGCGGAAGCCGAGATGTCGGAGAAGGTCAAGAGCGTATTGCCGTCGGGCAAAGGCACGGTAGCATACTGCAACACGCGCTCGCTGGTAGCGAGCTTGCCGTAAATGGGCTTGCGCTCGGTATCGAGCCGGGTCACGCCGAATTTCACTTCCTCCCAGGCCGAGGCTTCGGCTTCGACATGGGTGCCGCGCCGGGCCAGGCTTTCGACATGCGGCTCCTGTTCGAGGAGCGAAACGTCGAGGTTCCAGTACTGGGCGAAGGCCGGATTGAACAGCTTGAGCCTTCCGTCGGAACCGAACAGGGCAACCCCCTCTTCGAGGTTGTCGAGGGTCTCGCGCTGCACGCCGATCAGCTCGTTGTAGCGTCTCTCGTGCCGGATTTCGTCGGTGGCGTTCTCGTAGAGATAGGTGACGCCGCCGAAGGGATGCTGTTCGCACACCACATGCAGCGAGCGGCCGTCGGGCAGATACCACCAGCTCTCGCGAATTTCCAACGTGGTGTAGGCGGAGAGCTGCCTGGCCCGCCATTCGCGGTAATTGGCCTGTTCCGGCAGGCAGCGCTGGGCCCGCAGCCGATCGAGAATCTCGCCGTCGGTGGGGCGTGTCTCCAGCCACTTGTCGTCGACCGGCCACAGGGCGGCATAGGCGGCGTTGTGGAACCTGAGGCGCTGGTCGGGGCCGAAAATGGCGATGGCCGTATCGAGCTTGTTGAGGGTCGAGGCATGGGCCTTGATGTGGCGGTCGAGTTCCTTTTCGGCCTCCTCCAGCGCCGACATGTCGACGGCGAAGCCGGCCCGGCCCTCGTTGAGTTCGATTTCGTAGACATCGAGGGCCCGCATGGCGCCGGCGACGACGGCGTGGGCCCTTCCGGCATAGCCGGGCCGGCCGTTGGCGGCGGACCGGTCGATCTTGGAGTCCTCGGCGATTTCCAGTGCGGCCTTGAGCACCGAGCCACTGTCGGGGGCCTCGACGGCGCGAACATAGGCCTGGTTCACCCAGGCGAGTTTGCCGTCGGAGCCGCGCAGCCACACCGGGAGCGGCGCGGCATCGAGAACCGCACTCAGCCGCTCCACCTGCTTGCCGAGCTTGCGCGCGTCGTCGGCAAGCTCGGTGATCTGGCGGCGCTCGCCGGCGAGTGGCCGGAAGCGCAGGGTGGCAAGCCCTCCGGCGGTGCGGCCGTCGGCCTCGAGAAGCTCGTTGGCGCTGGTGCGTACGCCGATGTTGAAGGCGGTTCCCGCGTCGCGCAGCTCGGCCACCGCGGCGCTGAGCGCGTCGGCCGAATCATGTTCGAGCCAGCCGGCGAAATCGCCGAGGTCTTCGGCGGTCTGGGGCACCAGGGCGGCCCCGTGCATGCTGCCGACGACCCGGTCGGGGACGCCGTCACGGCCGCGCCAGATCAGCAGCACATGGGATTCGGCGGCAATCGCCGTTTCGGCCTCGTTGAGGCGAACTTCCAGCTCGGCGATGCGGCGCTGGGCGGCGGTGCCGCCGCTGGTCAGGCGCCTGACCGCGACCGCAGCCCAGGCCAGTACCGCGACGCTGCCGACGATCGCCACCAGCGATACCGGATCGGCCGAGGGCATGGTGAAGGAGGCGGCATTGGCAGAGGCGAACGGCAGCAGGCTGGCGAGACCCAGTCCCGCGATATTACCGCCGCCGCGCCAGCCCATCTCGTTTTCGGTTCCTTGGCCCCGGGGGACGCCCTGTCCGAATCAGCCTACGCCCGCCCCGGAAAAGATATAGCCAGAAACCCGGAGCGCCGGAATCCTCGAATAGATCACGATGATTTTGGATTGAAACAATCCAAAATCATGAACGTGATCGTTTCGGTATAGTTGAGCATGATGTTATCCAAAAAGTGGTACCCACTTTTTGGCGTCATGCTTCAATACCGGTAGTAGTCCGGCTTGAAAGGGCCCTGGCGGGCAACACCGATATAGGCGGCCTGGTCGTCGCGCAGCGTCGTCAGCTTCACCCCCAGCTTGGCCAGATGCAGGCTCGCCACCTTCTCGTCCAGGTGCTTGGGCAGCACATAGACTTCGTTCTTGTATTTGGCGGTGCGGGCGTTGGTGAAGAGCTCGATCTGGGCCAGGGTCTGGTTGGTGAAGGAGGCCGACATGACGAAGCTCGGGTGGCCGGTGGCGTTGCCGAGATTGACCAGCCGGCCCTGGGACAGGAGGATCACCCGGGCGCCTGACGGCATGTGCACCATGTCGACTTGGGGCTTGATGTTGGTCCACTTGAAGTTGCGCAGGTCCGAGACCTGAATCTCGTTGTCGAAATTGCCGATATTGCAGACGATCGCCATGTCCTTCATCTGCTTCATGTGGTCGACGGTGATCACGTCCTTGTTGCCGGTCGCGGTCACGAAGATGTCGGCCGAGGCCACCACGTCGTCGAGGGTCTGCACGGCAAAGCCGTCCATTGCCGCCTGAAGGGCACAGATGGGATCGATCTCGGTCACCACGACGCGGGCGCCCGAACCTTTGAGCGACTGGGCCGAGCCCTTGCCCACGTCGCCATAGCCGCAGACCACGGCGACCTTGCCGGCCATCATCACGTCGGTGCCGCGACGGATGGCGTCGACGAGGGACTCGCGGCAGCCATATTTGTTGTCGAACTTGGACTTCGTCACGCTGTCGTTGACGTTGATCGCCGGGAACGGCAGCTCGCCCTTCTTCTGCAGGTCATAGAGGCGGTGCACGCCGGTCGTCGTTTCCTCGGAGACGCCGATGATCGCGGCCTTCACCTTGTCAAACCAGCCGGGGCTCGCCTTGATGCGCTTTTGGATTTCGCCGTAGAGGCATTCCTCCTCCTCGCTTTTGGGGTGGGCGATGAGGGAAGCGTCCTTTTCGGCCTTGGAGCCCAAGAGGATGTAGAGGGTGGCATCGCCGCCGTCGTCGAGGATCATGTTGGTGGTCTGGCCCGCCGGCCAGTCGAAGATCTTCGCCGTATAGGCCCAGTATTCCTTGAGGGTCTCGCCCTTGAAGGCGAAGACCGGGACACCGGCGGCGGCGATCGCGGCGGCGGCATGGTCCTGGGTCGAGTAGATGTTGCAGGAGGCCCAGCGCACCTCGGCGCCAAGCGCCACCAGTGTCTCGATCAGCACCGCCGTCTGGATGGTCATGTGCAGCGAGCCCGAAATGCGGGCACCACGCAGGGGCTGCCGGCTTTGGTATTCGGCCCTGGTCGCCATCAGCCCGGGCATCTCCACCTCGGCCATGTCGATTTCCTTGCGGCCCCAGTCCGCCAGCTTGATATCGGCAACGTGATAGTCGTGGGCCTGCGCCATGGGTGTCGGTCCTGCTGTTGGGAGAGGAAAGGAGGGCGTCCTATAGCAGGCGCGCCGCCCTCTGGCAAGAAAGACATAAAGAAACCTTTATATCCTCTGCCGCAGACTGTTCCATGAAAAACCCCCGGAAGCCAGGGGCCTCCGGGGGCGATCTAGCAACGATAGGCGAGGTCAGGCCTTGGCCACCGCCAGGTTCTCGCCGAAGATGTAAAGGGTCGGGTGAATCTCGAAGCCCTGCACCTTCTTATCATAGGCGGCATAGACCGAGCGCCACAGCGGCTGGGCGATCGGCCCGTCCTCCTGCATGATCTTTTCGAGCTTGCCGAGAATTTCCGAGCGGGCCTTGACGTCGAGGGTGCCTTCCGCCTTGGTCAGAAGCGCGTCGAACTCCTTGTTGGAATATGCGCTCTCGTTCCACGGTACGCCGGTGCGGTAGGCCAGCGCCAGCACCATGAAGCCGAGCGGCCGGTGGGTCCATTCGGTGAAGCCGAACGGCACCTTGTCCCAGACTTCCCAGAACTTGTTGGAGGGCAGCACGTTGATCTTGGCGCGGATGCCGGCCTCCTTCCACTGCTCGGCCATGGCCTCGACAGCGGCCTGCTCCCACGACGGATCGGGCTTGCAGTTGATCTCGATGTCGATGCCGTCCTTGAAGCCGGCGTCGGCCAGCACCTTCTTGGCGCCTTCCGGATCGCGCTTGAACTCCGCCAGCTTGAAGTAGTCGGGGTGCACCGGCGCCACATGGTGATGTTCGGCGGCCGAGCCGACGCCCTTGTGGGCGATCTGCAGGGTCTTGGCCGGATCGGTCGCCATGCGGACGGCAAGGCGCACCTTCGGATTGTCGAAGGGCTTCGAGTCCGAACGCATGCGGGCAACCGCCGTCTGGGCGGTGACCACCGTGCTGATGTTCACGTGATCCATGGCCTTGTAGATGTCGAACTGCTCGATATTGCCCTGGTAGATGCCGTCCACCTGCTTCGACGAGAGGGCCTGGGCGACCGCCGACGGATTGTCGCCAAGGTCGATGAACTGCAGTTCGTCGACGTAGCCGGGGCGGTCCTTGATGCGCTTCAGCACCGCCTTGCGTCCGACTTCAAGGGCCACCAGCTCGAACGAGCCCGTACCGTTGGAACCGACCTTGAACTTGCCGTTCTCCTTCGGGTCGAGCATCAGGAAGGGATAATGGAAGAAGTGCTCGGGCACCGCCACCTGGGCTTCCTTGAGATGGAGGATGAGAGTCTTCTTGTCCTTGACCTCGATGGCATTGGCATCCCACAGCTCGGTGGTCATCACCGCGTTGCCCTTGTCGTCTTTCTTGCCGGTGTCGACATCCTTCAGCATATAGCCCTTCATCAGGCCGATAATCGACGAGCCGACTTTCGGGTCGAGGGCGTGCTTGATGTTCCAGGCGGCGTGTTCGGCGGTGAAGGCGCCGCCCTTGTGCCACTTCACGTCGGCTATGGTGAAGGTCCAGGTCTTGAGATCCTCGGAGGCTACCCACTTGGACGCGAGATGCGGGCGGGTAACGTTGTCGGAGCCGGTACGGGTCAGATAGCCGGTCACCTGGCGCACGACGTTCGAGTCATAGACCCACGAGAAGGTGTGGGGCGAATCGAGCTTGGGCACGCGCTGGGCGATCTTGATGACCCCGCCCTTGGGCATTTCCGCGGCGCTGGCCGCGGGAACGAAATCCTCGCCGGCGATCTTGCCGGCCCACATGTAGGCGGTCGGCGCCGCCATGCCGAGCAGGGCGGCATAGCGCACGAATTCGCGGCGATCGATCAGACGGTCGGCGAGCTGTTGCTTGAGCGTGCCGATCAGAACGTGTTCTTTGTCGGACATTGAAACGAATCCTCCCTCGGACTGAACTTTCCATAGCACAGGAGCGTCGTCCCGGACGGTCCGCGCACTGGCTGATGGAACCCTATCACCCGCAGCGGTCCCTGCAACAGGAAAGCGCCTCTCCGTCAGGGTGAAAAGAAATCAACCGTCGGCCGGAACCCGGGCGGAAGGCTGGTCTGAAGGGATTTCCCGGGGGCTGCTATGCTGCGACGAAATGTTCAGGCCAGCACTCCTGCCCTATCTCCTGCCCGCCGTCCTGGGGCTTGCGGCGGTTCCGCCGGCCGATGCAGCCGACGCTTCCGTCGATCTCCTTCTGGTGCTGGCGGTCGATGCCTCGGGCAGTGTCGACGACGGGGAATTCGCCTTGCAGCTCGGCGGCATCGCCCAGGCGTTCCGCGATGCCACGGTCAAGGCCGCGATCGCCGCCGGGCCCCAGGGGCGGATCGCCGTGGACCTCGAAATCTGGGCCGACCATCAGGTTCCCAAGGATTCGAGCGGCTGGTTTGTAATCGCCGCGCCGCTGGACGCCGAAGCCTTCGCCGCCCGGGTCGAGACCACTCCGCGCACCCAGAACGGCGCCACCGGCATCGGCGAAGGCATCGCTGCCGGGCTTCGCCTGATCGCCGAAAGCGGCTTCGAGGCGCCGCGCCGGGTGATCGATGTGTCCGGCGACGGGCGCGAAACGCCGGCCCGCGAATATGTGGTGCTTTTGCCTCAGGCCCGGGCCATGGCCTATGAGCGGGGGGTGACGGTCAACGGCCTGGCCATCGTCAACGAGGAGCCGGACCTCCTCGCCTATTACGACACTGCGGTGCGCACCGGTCCCGGCAGCTTTGCCATGGCGACCCCCGACTACCGGTCCTTCGCCGAAGCCATGCGGCGCAAGCTCTTGCGCGAGATCGAGGACCGGCCGAAGCTTTCCAGCCGGTAGATCAATGCACCGGCTTCCGCGCCACGGCGATGACCGGCTCCATCTGGTGCAGTTCGGCTTCCGGCAGATGGCACATGATGCGGTGGCCGGGGGCGAGTTCCTTGACCTCCGGCAGGTCGGTTTCGCAGATGGCGCCGATCTTGCGCGGGCAGCGGGTCTGGAACGGGCAGCCCGGGGGCGGGTTCATCGGCGAGGGCAGCTCGCCCTTCAAGACGATGTGCTTCTTGACAATCGAGGTATCGGCGATCGGCACCGCCGACAGGAGCGCCTCGGTATAGGGATGATAGGGCGGTGCGAAGACCTGGTCGGTGGTGCCCTGCTCCATCACCCGGCCGAGATACATGACCACCACCCGGTCGGCGAGATAGCGGACCACCGACAGGTCGTGGCTGATGAATACCATGGTGGTGCGCTTCTTGCGCTGGATGTCGGTCAGGAGCCCGGTGACCGCCGCCTGCACCGACACGTCAAGGGCCGAGACCGGCTCGTCGGCCACCACCACCGAGGCGTTGCCGCCGAAGGCCCGGGCGATGCCGATCCGCTGCTTCTGGCCGCCCGACAGCTGGCGCGGCTTGCGGTCGGCGAATTCGCGCGGCAGCTTGACCATGTCGAGGAGTTCGGCGGTCTTGCGCTCGATCTCCTCGCGCGTCTTGGCGACGCCGAATTTCTTCAGCACACGGCCGATCTGGGACCCCACCGAATGGCTGGGATTGAGCGTCTCGAAGGGGTTCTGGAACACCATCTGCAGGCTCGAGATCAGCCCCTGGGGCCGCTTCTTGACCGGCAGCTTGCCGATGTCGACGCCGTTGACCAGAACCTCGCCGCCGGTCGCCTTTTCCAGCCCCATCAGCACCTTGGCGAAAGTCGACTTGCCGCAGCCCGATTCGCCGACGATCGCCACGGTCTCGGCCTCGCGCGCCTCGAAGTCGAGCTTCTCGTTGGCCTTGACGTAGCGCACCCCCCTGCCCGAAATCAGCGCCGCCAGCGAATTGTTGTGGATCTCGTAGTATTTCTTCATGTCCTTGACCTGCAGCACGACCTTTCCTGGCTGCATGGGTTCGCTTTGCACGCCTTGGTGGACCTGGGCCGACCAGTCGATCTCGCCATAGCGGGCGCAGCGCACCTGATGGCCGGCATCGCCTCTCACCTCCTGCATGTGCTGGGGCGGGCCACAGCGGTCCTTCTGGAAGAAGTCGCAGCGCGGCCCGAAGGTGCATCCCGTGGGCCGGTCGCGCGGCAGCGGCAATTGCCCGCGGATCGGCACCAGCGGATGGGCGAAGCGGTCGGTGCCGGGGAGCGGGATCGACTGGAACAGCCCGCGCGTATAGGGATGGCGCATCTGGTCGAAGACCTGCTTGACCGAACCCAGTTCCACCGACTGGCCGGAATACATCACACAGATGCGGTCGCAGGTCTCGAGGATGAGCCCGAGATTGTGCGAGATGTAGATCATCGAGGTGCCGAAGCGCTTGGCGATGTCCTTGATGAGCTCGACCACACCGGCTTCCACCGTCACGTCGAGGGCGGTGGTCGGCTCGTCGAGCAGCAGGAGCTTGGGATTGGAAAGCAGTGCCATAGCGATGACGGCGCGCTGCTGCTGGCCGCCCGACAGCTGGTGCGGATAGGAATTGAGAATGCGAAGGGGATCGGGCAGGCGCACCGCATCGAGCAGTTCGATCGCCCGCTTCTCGGCCGCCGCGGCGTCGAGTCCCTCGTGGATCATCGGCACTTCGATGAGCTGGTCGCGAATCCGCATCGAGGGGTTGAGCGAAGCCATCGGCTCCTGATAGACCATGGCGATCTGCGAGCCGCGGATCCGGCGCAATTCCTCGTCGCTCATGGCGCGCATGTCGCGGCCAAGGAACTTGATCTCGCCGCCGGTGACCGCACCGTTCTTGCCCATATATTGCATGATGGCGAGAGCGACCGTCGACTTGCCGCAGCCCGACTCGCCGACGATGCCGACCGCCTCGCCCGGATTGACAGTCAAGTTGAAGTCATAGACCGCCGGCACTTCGCCCGCCCTGGTGTAGTAGGAGATCGAGAGGTTCTTGCATTCGAGGACAGGGGTGACCATGCTCTAGTCCCTCAACGAGATTTCGCGCAGGCCGTCGGCCAGCAGGTTCAACCCCAGGACCATGGTCGAGATGGCGAGCGCCGGCCAGATCATGGCATTGGCCGCCGCCGTGCCGTAGCCGCGCACTTCCGAAATCATCTTGCCCCAGTCGGGATCGGGCGGCGGCAGGCCGAGACCGAGGAAGCCGAGAGCGGCGATGGCGATGGTGACATAGCCCAAACGCAGGCAGGCATCGACGATCAAGGGCCCCCGGGCATTGGGCAGAAGCTCGACGATCATGATGTAGATAGGCGTTTCGCCGCGCACTTCGGCGGCCGCCACATAGTCGCGGGTCTTGAGATCGAGCACCAGGCCGCGCACGATGCGGGCGACCTGCGGGGCGGTGGCGAACATCACCGCCAGCACGATGGTGAGGCCCTTGACCCAGACGGTCGAGAAGCCTTCGCCCGCCAGCCACTGGCCGGCCGACGAATCGGGGCCGAGCTGCGACAGGATGACGATGTACAGAACCATCTGCGGGAAGGCCAGAAAGACGTTGCCGATGAAGGAGATGATCTCGTCCCACCAGCCGCCGCGATAGCCGGCCGCCACGCCCATCAGCATGCCGACCGCATAGGCAACGACAGTAGCAAAGCCCGACCAGAACAGCACGAGCCGCGAGCCGTAGAACAGCCTTGCCAGGATGTCGCGGCCCTTGTCGTCGGTGCCGAGCCAGTAGTGGCCGCCGTCCGGCGACGGGGTGAGCGCCGGGGTCAGGAGGTCGGCGCCTGCCTGAGCCAGCGGATCGCGCAAGGGCAGGAGGTCGGCGAAGATGGCGATCAGTACCCAGAACAGCACCAGCGTCAAACCCACCATGCCGATGGGCGATTCGCGCAGCAGGCCGACCGATCGGGCGATCTTGGCGAAGCGGCCGGGGCGGGCGGGGGAGGCGGCAAGGTCGGTCATGGGTGGCCTCCTCAGGCGAAGCGGATGCGGGGGTTGAGGAAGGTGTAGCCGATGTCGGAGATGAACTGCGACAGCACCGCCACCACCACGGCGATCATGGCCCCCGCCAGGATCAGATAGACATCGCCGAACATGGCGGCATCGTAGAGCGCCTTGCCGTAGCCATCGTAGGCAAAGAACACTTCGGTCACCACCACGCCGGACAGGAGATAGTTGAGCTGCAGGATCATCACCGTGAAGGGCGCGATCAAGGCATTGCGCAGGGCATGGCGAATGACCACCCGGCGATAGGGCAGGCCCTTGAGTACGGCGGTGCGGACATATTGCGAATTCATCACCTCGGCCATCGAGGCCCGGGTCATGCGGGTGTAGTAGCCGAAATTGTAGATGACCAGGGTGGCCACCGGCAGAATCAGTTCGACCCAGGAGAATCCATCGGAAAAGGACGACGAGCCCGGCAGCCAGTCGAGCCAGTAGACGAAGATCGCCACCAGGAAGGTGGCCGAGGCGAATTCCGGGATCGAGGTGGTGAACACCGAAACGACGGTGATGGTGCGGTCGCGCAGGCCGGCTTCGGCGACCCCCGACAGGACGCCGAGAACGAGCGAGATCGCCACCGTCGCGACGAACACCAGACCGCCGAGGATGGCGGTGTTCTGCAGGCGCGGCAGCAGGAAGTCGTAGACCGGGGCCGAGAACTGGGCGGAATCCTTCCAGTCGCCGGTCAGGAAACCATAGAGCCAGGAGGAATAACGCACCCACAGGGGCCGGTTATAACCATTGTCCTCGAGCCACTGCAGGCGGCCCTCCATGGTGGAATACTGCCCCAGCACCCGGGCCGCGAGGTTGACCTTGTCGCCCTCGAAGAACACGAACAGCAGCACCGAGATCACGAACATGATCAGGATCATCGACGCCAGCCGGCGCAGTGCAAGTACGAGCATACTCCTCCCCTCGGCCTCTTTCGGGCCTTTCAGTCGGACCGATCATAGGGGGAGGGCGCGGCCAAGGGCAAGATGCGTTCGCCCGGGCGCCGTCGCGCAATCTTCAGATTTGAGTTGCCTGTGGCTCAAGCCAGCGGTCAGCGCCTAATGCCCAGCAGATTGTCGGTGGCGAAGGCCTCGGCCAGCTGGGCCTCGGTCATCAGTCCCTCGGCCAAGGCCACGTCGCGGATCGAGCGCCGTGATTTCAGCGCTTCCTTGGCCACCCGGCTGGCCTCGGCATAGCCGATATAGGGGTTGAGTGCGGTGACGGTGACCAGCGATCCTTCAAGGAGTTCGCGGGCGCGTTCGCGGTCGGCCTCGATGCCGAGGATGCATTTCTCGCGCAGTACCGTCTGGCCGCGGGTCAGCATGCGCATCGACTGCAGGATGTTGAGCACGATGACCGGCTCCATGGCATTGAGTTGCAACTGGCCCGCTTCGCAGGCGAGCGTCACGGTCAGATCGTTGCCGATCACCTGGTAGGCGATCTGGTTGACCACCTCGGGGATCACCGGATTGACCTTGCCCGGCATGATCGAGGAACCGGCCTGCACGGCGGGCAGCCGGATTTCGCCGAGTCCGGCGCGGGGGCCGGAATTAAGGAGCCGCAGGTCGTTGCAGATCTTCGAGAGCTTGACGGCGGTGCGTTTGAGCACGCCGGAAAAGGTGACGAAGGCGCCGGTGTCGGAAGTGGCCTCGATCAGATCGCCGGCCGGCACCAGGCCAACACCCGAGACCTCCGACAAATGGCGGATGACCAGGGCCGAATAGCCTTCCGGCGTATTGATGCCGGTGCCGATGGCGGTGCCGCCGAGGTTCACTTCGCGCAGCAAATTGGCGAATTCGCGCAACCGATCGATGTCTTCGCCGACCATCACGGCGAAGGCGCGGAACTCGGAGCCGAGCCGCATCGGCACGGCATCCATCAGCTGGGTGCGGCCCACCTTGATGACCTCGTCGAATTCGACGGCCTTCAGCAACAGCGCCTCCTTCAACGCCTGCTGGGCGGCGATCAGGTCGGGGCAGTTGCGCAGGATGGTCAGGCGCACCGCGGTGGGATAGACGTCGTTGGTCGATTGCGACAGATTGACATGATCGTTGGGATTGATCGAGGCATAGTCGCCGCGCGGCCGGCCCATGAGCTTCAAGGCGATGTTGGCGATCACCTCGTTGGCGTTCATGTTGGTCGAGGTGCCGGCACCGCCTTGCAGCATGTCGACGACGAAATGGCCGAGGCTGTCGCCGGCGATCACCAGGTCGCAGGCCGAGATGATGGCCTGGGCGATTTCCGGCTTGAGCGCACCGAGATCGCGATTGGCCATGGCGGCGGCCTTCTTGGCCATGGCAAGCGACTGCACCAGCTCCGGGTAATGGCGCAGCAGGATGCCGGTGATGGGGAAATTATCCACCGCCCGAGCGGTGTGGATGCCGTAGTCGGCATCGCCCGGGATCGCCATATCGCCGATCGAATCGCGCTCCAGCCGTGGTGCCGTCATGATCATCTCCCTATAGAATCGCCGGACCAGTCTAGCCTGAATTTCGAGCGGATGCGGCAGCGATTGCCGAACGGCCGATCTTGCCTGTAGTGTCGAAAGAAAAAGTAACCCCGCGCAAACAGGAGACCCCATGGATCGCCGCAACTTCATCAGCAAGACCGGCCTCGCCACGGCCGCCGCCGCAGCCCTGGCCACACCGGCAATCGCCCAGTCGGCGCCGGACATCAAATGGCGCATGACCTCGAGCTTTCCCAAGGCTCTCGATACGATCTATGGCACGGCCGAGACCTTCGCCAAGTTCGTCGCCGAGGCAAGCGACAACAAGTTCCAGATTCAGGTCTTCGCGGCGGGCGAAATCGTTCCGGGCCTCGAGGCGGCCAACGCGGCCGCGGCCGGCACCGTCGAGATGTGCCACACGGCAAGCTATTACTACTGGGGCAAGGACCCGACTTTCGCGCTCGGCACCGCAGTGCCCTTCGGGCTCAATTCGCGCCAGCAGAATGGTTGGATGTACTATGGCGGCGGCATCGACCTGATGAACGAGTTCTACGCCACCAAGAACCTGATCGCATTCCCATGCGGCAATACGGGGGCCCAGATGGGCGGCTGGTTCCGCAAGGAGATCAAGTCGCTGGCCGACCTGCAAGGGGTCAAGATGCGGATCGGCGGCTTCGGCGGCAAGGTGATCTCGAAGATCGGCGTGGTGCCGCAGCAGATCGCCGGCGGCGAAATCTATCAGGCGCTGGAGAAAGGCACCATCGACGCGGCCGAATGGGTCGGCCCCTATGACGACGAAAAGCTCGGCTTCTACAAGGTGGCGCCCAACTACTATTACCCCGGCTGGTGGGAAGGCGGCGCCATGCTGCACACCATGATCAATACGGCCAAGTGGGCCGAGCTGCCGCCGGTCTACCGGTCGCTGGTGAGGACCGCCTGCCAGGCCGCCAATTGCGACATGCAGGCCAAATACGATGCGCTCAATCCCGGGGCCTTGAAGAAGCTGGCGGCGGCCGGAGCCAAGTTCTTCCCCTTCCCGGCCGATGTCATGGAGGCGAGCTTCAAGGCGGCCAACGGCACCTATGCCGAGCTCAATGCCTCCAACCCGGCGTTCAAGAAGATCTACGAATCGATGGCGGCATTCCGGGCCGATGCCTATCTCTGGCAGCAGTTCGCGGAATATACCTACGATAGCTTCATGATGGGGGCCCAGCGCAAGAAGCTGCTGTAGGAGATCGCCATGGCCAAGGGCTACTGGATCGCCCGCGTCGACGTGCACGATCCCGCGACCTACAAGAATTATATCGACAACACTGTGGCGGCGCTCGCCAGGTTCGGGGGGCGCTACGTCGTGCGTGCCGCGCCCATCGCGGTCAGCGAAGGCACAACCCGGTCGCGCAACGTGGTCATCGAGTTTCCCAGCCTCGAGGCGGCGATGGCCTGCTACAAGTCGCCCGAATACCAGAAGGGGGTTTCCTTCCGCAAAGCTGCGGCGGAAGCCGATGTCGTTATCGTCGCCGGCTACGACGGGCCGCAGCCGGGCGATCCGGTTACGGGCTGATTTTCGGCGGCGGACTCAGGTCGATGGTCGGCGGCCCGCTGAGGTCGCCGCCCTCGCTCGCTTGCGGCACGGTGATCTGGAAATTGGGATCGACGACGACAGGGGCATCGAGGAAGGCCGTCACCATCTGCGGGAAAAAGATCAGAAGGCCGACCAGGATGAGCTGCAGCATCACCCAGGGAATGGCGCCCCAATAGATATCCGAGCTCCTGACGCTCGGCGGCGAGATGCCGCGCAGATAGAACAGGGCGAAGCCGAAGGGCGGATGCATGAAGCTCGTCTGGATGTTGGCGCCGAGCAGCACGCCGAGCCAGATGAGGTCGATGCCCAGCGCCCTGGCGGCGGGCACCAGCAGCGGCACGATGATGAAGGCGATCTCGAAGAAATCGAGAAAGAAGGCGATCACGAAGACGAAGAGGTTGACGAAGATCAGGAAGCCCACCTGGGCTCCCGGCAGGCCGGTGAGAAAGCTCTCGATCCATTCCTTGCCGCCCACTCCCTGGAACACCAGGCTGAAGACCCGCGAGCCGAGCAGGATGAACACCACCATGGCGGTGATCCGCATGGTGGTCTGCATGCCTTGATAAACGAGGGGCCAGGTCAGCCGGCGGTTGATCCCGGCCAGCACGAAAGCGCCGACCACGCCCATGGCGCCGGCTTCGGTTGCCGTAGCGAGGCCCATGAAGATCGTTCCCAGCACGACGAAGATGAGCGCCAGCGACGGCACCATGCCGCGGGTGCAGCGCCAGATCAGCGGCCAGCCCTTGAGCGTGCGCGCCTCCAGCGGTAGGGCCGGGATGTCCTGGGGCCTGACGATCGACAGGATCGCCACCCAGATCATGAACAGCACGACCTGGACGATCGAGGGGCCGATGGCGCCCTTGTACATTTCGCCGACATCGACGCCCATCTGGTCGGCCAGCACGACCAGCACCAGGGACGGCGGAATGAGCTGGGTGATGGTGCCCGAGGCGGCGATGACGCCGGTGGCATGGCGCACGCTGTAGCCGTATTTCATCATGATCGGCAGCGAGATGAGCCCCATGGCAATGACCGAGGCGGCCACCGTGCCGGTAATGGCGCCGAGCACCGCTCCCACCAGGATCACCGCATAGGAGAGCCCACCGCGCACGCCGCCGAACAATTGCCCGAAGCCCTCGAGCAGGTCCTCGGCGAGCCCGCTCCGCTCCAGCACCGCGCCCATCAGGGTGAAGAAGGGAATGGCGAGCAGCAGGTCGTTGCTCAGCACGCCATGCAGTTGGAAGGTGAGGTTGCCGAGGAAGTCGGGGGCGATGAGGCCGAGCTCGATCGAGATGAAGCCGAAAAACAGGCCCACGGCGGCGAGCGAGAAGGCCGCCGGATAGCCATAGAGCATGAACAGGATCAGGCCGGCGAACATCAACGGCGCCATGTTCGCCTTGAGGAAATCGATCATTGCACCGGCTTTTCGTAGGCCGCTTCACGGTGGGGGCCGGTGGTGAGCGAAGCCAGGCACTTGATGATTTCGGAAATTCCCTGCAGCAGCACCAGGGCGAACCCCGCCGGCAGGCAGAACTTGGCGGGCCAGCGCGGCAGCCCGCCGGCATTCTGCGACAGTTCGTTGTTGTTCCAGGCCTCGAGGAACCACGGCCAGGTGAAATAGATCATCACCAGGCAAATCGGTACCAGGAAAAACACGCCACCGATCAGGTCGATCCAGTCGCGGGTGCGGTAGCCGGCCGAACCATAGATCAGGTCGACGCGGACATGCTCGTTCAGCTTCAGCGTCCAGGGGGCTCCGAACATGACCATGCCGGCGAACATGGCGAGTTGCAGGTCACTCAGGATATTGGAGTTGTTGCGGTAGAGATCGAAAACCCACGCCACTTCATCGGTGAACACGCCGAGCGTCTGCCCGACATAGAGCATAGTGCCGAGGCTGTAGCGGGCCAGCGCGTTGAAAGCGCTGACCAGGGCGGCGAGCAGAACCAGCCAGGTGGCGAGCCGGCCGAAACCAGCGCTCACGCCGTCGATCAGCCGGCTGAGGGCAAGAAGCCCCGTCATGTCTTCCTCCCCAGGCGCACGTTGACCGGCGCAGCATTTGTGGCATGAGATTAGGAGAAAGCGCTGCGGCGCGCCAAGAGGAAATGATGGGCCTGGAGCTGAAACCCGACGGCCGGCAATCGGACACCGCCCTCATGGTGCAGAAGGGTGTCTGCCGGCTCTTACGCGCGGCGGGCTTTGCCACCTTGACCGAGTTCACCCTGGTCAGCGGCAGACGCGCCGATGTGATCGGCGTCAACGAGCGCGGAACGATCTGGATCGTCGAGATCAAGTCGTCGCCGGAGGATTTCCGCGCCGACGGCAAGTGGCCGGAATACTGGGACTACTGCGACCGCCTGTTCTTCGCCATTCCCCAGACCATGGACACCGAGATGATGCCGACCGCCACCGGGCTGATCGTCGCCGATGCCTGGGGGGCGGATTTTCTGCGCCATCCCGACGAGGTGCTGCTCCATGCGGCACGACGCAAGGCAGTCACTTTGGCCTTCGCCCGGGCCGCGGCACTGCGCCTGCACGGGCTCCACGATCCACTGTCGAATTCGTGAATTCAGCCGCGCTTCAGCCGGACGATCACGTCGATGCGGTCGATGCGAGTGCCTTCGGGAAGGGCGGGCAGGCCAAAAACTTCGACGCGCTCGCTGCCGATATCGACGAGCTGGCCCTTGTCCTCGAGGAAGTAGTGGAAGTGGTTCGAGGTGTTGGTGTCGAAATAGCTGCGGTTGCCTTCGATTGCCACCTCGCGCAGGAGGCCCGCGGCAGTGAACTGGTTGAGGGTGTTGTAGACGGTCGCCAGCGACACCGGCAGGCGCGCCGCCTGAGCCTCGCCGTGGAGAGATTCGGCACTGACATGGCGGTCGCCCGAAGCAAACAATAACCCGGCCAAATCCAGGCGCTGGCGCGTCGGACGAAGTCCCGCACCCCGCAATTTTTTGGCGATTTCCCCGGTTGCAGGCGGCATTTCAGCGGCCTTTATAGGCGTTTGCCGGGGCCCTGCGCAACGCTTGCGCCATGCGGCGGCCTGACGCGCGGCGCGTGACGTTTGAAGCTGGAATTTGCCTGTGTTAGGAACCTCTTGTGCGGCGGCGTGGGGCCCGGGCAGCGGCGAAAGACGAGACAGGATGAACGAGCGCAAATCGAGTTACGACTATGATCAGCTCCTGGCCTGCGGCCGCGGCGAGCTGTTCGGCCCGGGCAATGCCCAGCTGCCACTGCCGCCGATGCTGATGTTCGACCGCATCACCCATATTTCCGACACCGGCGGCGGGAACGGCAAGGGCCAGATCGTCGCCGAATTCGATGTTCGTCCCGACCTGTGGTTCTTCGCCTGCCATTTCCAGGGCGATCCGGTGATGCCCGGCTGTCTCGGCGTCGATGCCCTGTGGCAGCTGCTCGGCTTCTTCCTCGGCTGGCTCGGCGCCCCGGGCCGCGGCCGGGCCCTGGGGGTGGGCGAAGTGAAATTCACCGGCATGGTGACGCCGGTCGTCAGCCGCGTCGAATATGTGGTCAATCTCAAGCGCGTCATCCTGCGCAAACTCAATCTCGGCATCGCCGACGGCTTGCTCAAGGCCGACGGCGAGACCATCTATACGGCGACCGACCTGCGGGTCGGCCTGTTCCAGTCCACTCCGGCCTGAGGAGACGTGAAGATGCGGCGAGTCGTGGTCAGCGGTCTTGGCATCGTGTCGAGCATCGGCAACAATGTCCAGGAAGTCCTGAGTTCGCTGCGCGAGGCCAAGTCGGGGATCGTCAAGGCCGAGGCCTACGAGAAGCTCGGCTTCCGCTGCCAGGTGCATGGGGCGCCGAATTACGATCTCGAGACGGTCGACCGGCGAGTGCGCCGTTTCATGGGCGATGGCGCGGCCTGGAACTATGTCGCCATGCAGCAGGCGATCGTCGACTCCGGGCTCGAAGAGAAGGACGTGAAGAACGACCGCACCGGCCTGATCATGGGCTCGGGCGGGCCGTCGACCAAAACCATCGTCGCCGCCGCCGATGTGACCCGCGACAAGGGTCCCAAGCGCGTCGGCCCGTTCGCCGTGCCGGCCGCCATGTCGAGCACCAATTCGGCAACCCTTGCCACCCCCTTCGGCATCAGGGGCGTCAACTATTCGATCTCGTCGGCCTGCGCCACCTCGGCCCATTGCATCGGCAACGCCGCCGAGATGATCCAGTGGGGCAAGCAGGACGTGATGTTCGCCGGCGGCGGCGAGGAACTCGACTGGACGCTGTCGGTGCTGTTCGACGCCATGGGGGCGATGTCGTCCAAGTACAATGCCACGCCGGCGAAGGCCTCGCGGGCCTATGACAGGAACCGCGATGGCTTCGTCATCGCCGGCGGGGCCGGCACGGTAGTGCTGGAAGAGCTCGAGCACGCCAAGGCGCGCGGCGCGAAAATTTATGCCGAACTGGTGGGCTACGGCGCCACCTCGGACGGCTACGACATGGTGCAGCCCTCGGGCGAAGGGGCGGCACGCTGCATGCGCCTGGCCCTGGCGACGGTGAAGGAGAAGATCGACTACATCAACCCGCACGCCACTTCGACGCCGATCGGCGACAAGAAGGAGATCGAGGCCATTCGCGCGGTGTTTGGCTCCGACATTCCGCCGATCGCCGCGACCAAGTCGCTGACCGGCCATTCGCTGGGCGCAACCGGGGTGCAGGAGGCGATCTATTCGATCCTGATGATGAAGTCGGGCTTCATCTGCGAGAGCGCCAATATCGAGGAGCTCGATCCCGAGTTCGCCGATATCCCCATCGTCCGCCAACGCATCGACAACGTCAGGATCGACGTCGCCATGTCGAACAGCTTCGGCTTCGGCGGCACCAACGCAACCCTGGTCTTGCAGCGCTATAACGGCTGACCCCATGAAAACCGGATTGATGGCAGGCAAGCGCGGCCTGGTGATGGGCGTCGCCAACGACCACTCGATCGCCTGGGGCATCGCCGCGAAGCTGCATGAGCACGGCGCTGAACTTGCCTTCACCTATCAGGGCGAGGCCTTCGGCAAAAGGGTGAAGCCCTTGGCCGACGAGGTCGGCTCGAAGCTGCTGCTGCCTTGCGATGTCGAGGACATCGCCACCGTCGATTTCGTGTTCGAGGCGCTCAAGGCGAAATGGGGCAAGATCGATTTCCTGGTGCATGCCATCGCCTTCTCCGACAAGGCCGAGCTCAAGGGCAAATACGCCGACACGACGCGGGAGAATTTCATCCGCACCATGGTGATCTCGTGCTTCTCCTTCACCGAGATCGCCCGCCGGGCCGCTGCGCTCATGCCGGACGGCGGATCGCTGGTGACGTTGACCTATGGCGGCTCGGTCAGGGTGATGCCGAACTACAATGTGATGGGCGTGGCCAAGGCCGCACTCGAGGCCTCGGTCCGCTATCTCGCCGCCGACTACGGACCCCAGGGGATCAGGGTGAACGCCATATCGGCGGGGCCAATGCGGACACTGGCGGGCGCCGGCATCGGCGATGCCCGGGCCATGTTCAACTATCAGCAGGCCCATGCGCCGCTGCGCCGGACGATCACGCTCGAGGAAGTGGGTGGTGCCGGGCTCTATCTCCTGTCGCCCCTGTCGGGCGGGGTGACCGGCGAAATCCACTATGTCGATAGTGGCTACAACATCATCTCCATGCCGCGCCCCGAGGATTTGAAGAACGGCGGCTGAGGTCTCTACCGCCGTCCGGCGCCGCTGACTTTCGACATTTCCATCCGGCCATGGGCGGCGAGCACCCGGCCGGCGAGATAGAGCGAGCCGCAGATCAGGATGCGAGGGGCGGGAACCGTCTGCGAGGCCTGGCGCAGTGCTGCCTCAAGGCTTTCGGCGGTTTCGGCGGCCAGGCCCTTCGCCCGGGCCGCCTCGGCGAGTTTGCCGGCTTCGACGGCGTTTTCCTCGTCGGGAATGGTGAGGCTCACCGCCTTGCGGGCAATGCCGGCGAAGGCGCCGATGAAGCTTCCGGCATCCTTGGTGTTGAGCATGCCCCAGATCAGCACCAGGGGCCGCGAGTGACGGTCGTTCAGATCGGAAAAGGCCTGGGCCAGCACCCGTCCGGCGGACGGATTGTGACCGCCGTCGAGCCACAGTTCGGCATCGGCGGAGACGAGATCAGAAAGCCCTCCCGGCCCCAGCCGCTGCATGCGGGCGGGCCAGACAACCGACCTGAGACCGGCAGCGATGTGGGCCTCGCCGATGCGCGGATCGTCGACGGCCCGGATGGCGGCAATGGCATTGCCGGCATTGTCGATCTGGTGACGGCCGGCTAGCTGCGGCAGCGGCAGATCGTGCAGCCCCGCCTCGTCCTGGAACACCAGGCGGCCGTGCTGCTCGAAGCTCTGCCAGTCGCGGTTGGCGACCGCCAGGGAAACGCCGAGGCGGGCCGCCACCCGCTCGATCTCGGCCAGGGCCTCGTCGGGCTGGGCGCCGATCACCGCCGGCGCGCCGCGTTTCAGGATGCCGGCCTTCTCGTAGGCGATGGCCGTGATGGTCTCGCCCAGATACTGCTGGTGGTCGTAGTCGATGGTGGTGATGACGGCGCAGGCCGGTTTCGCGATCACATTGGTGGCGTCGAGCCGGCCGCCGAGGCCCACCTCCAGCACCAGATAGTCGGCCGGGGTGCGGCTGAAGGCGAGGAAGGCCGCCGCCGTGGTGATCTCGAAGAAGGTGATGGGGTGGCCCTCGTTCGCCCGCTCGCATTCGGCGAGGAGAGCCGAAAGGTCGGCTTCGGCGATGAGTTCGCCCGCCACCCGGATGCGCTCGTGGAACTTCACCAGATGCGGCGAGGTGTAGCAATGGACCCCCAGGCCCGCCGCCTCCAGCATGGCGCGGAGATAGGCCACCGTCGAGCCCTTGCCATTGGTGCCGGCCACATGGATGACCGGCGGCAGCTTCTCCTGCGGATCGCCGAGCCGGGCCAGGAGGCGGGCGATGCGCTCGAGGCTCAGGTCGATGATCTTGGGATGAAGCGCCAGCAGCCGGGTCAGGATGGCGTCGCTCAGGGCCAAAGTTCGCGCCTCATTGGGCGGCGATGGCCAGCGCCGTGCCGGGCTCCACCGCCATGACGGCCGGCGACTTCATCAGTATGCGGAGGATACGGCCGACGGTGGGGCGCATCTCGTGGCGGGGCACCACCATGTCGACCATGCCGTGCTCCTCGAGATACTCGGCGCGCTGGAAGCCGGTCGGCAATTTCTCGCGGATGGTCTGTTCGATCACCCGCTGGCCGGCGAAGCCGATCAGAGCGCCCGGCTCGGAAATGTGAACATCCCCCAGCATGGCATAGGAGGCGGTCACCCCGCCGGTCGTCGGATGGGTGAGGACGACGATATAGGGGAGTCTCGCCTGGCGGAGTTCCTGTACGGCGACGGTGGTGCGCGGCAATTGCATGAGGGAAAGCACGCCCTCCTGCATGCGGGCCCCGCCCGAGGAGACGAAGAACACGAAGGGCTCGCGGCGGGCGACGGCCGAGCGCATGGCGGTGATGATCGCCTCGCCGGCGGCCATGCCGAGCGAGCCGCCCATGAAGGCGAAGTCCTGGACCGCCACGGTGACCGCCAGCCCGTCGATCGTGCCATGGCCGGCCAGCATGCAGTCCTCGGCCCCGGTCTTGACCCGGGCCTCCTTGAGGCGGTCGGCATATTTGCGCTCGTCGCGGAATTTCAGCGGATCGGTCGCCACCTGGGGCATGGCGATCCTGTCGAATTCGCCGTCGTCGAACATCGACTTCAAGCGCAGATCGGGGGCCATGCGCATGTGATGGCCGGACCCCGGCATGACGAACTGGTTGGCTTCCAGATCCTTGTAGAACACCATCTGGCCCGACTCGGGATCCTTAATCCACATGTTGTCGGGCACCTCGCGCTTGACGCCGAGGATCGAGCGGATTTTCGGGCGGACGAAGTTCTTGATCCAGTTCATGGGTTCTAGCTCCTCACACCGCGGGCGATGTCGCCGACCAGGGCATGCACGGCCTTCGCCGTCTTGGACGTGGGCTTTCCGGCTTTTGTGAGGCTCAAGCGGATCGCATCGACGAGTGCTGAACCCACCACCACGCCGTCGGCATCGCGGGCGATGGCCCGGGCCTGTTCGGCGGTCTTCACGCCAAAGCCCACGGCGATAGGAAGGGTCGTATGTTTCTTCAAACGTTTCACGTTGGCCTTGACGCTCTTCAGGTCGGGTGCCTTGGTGCCGGTGATTCCGAGCACCGAGACATAATAGACGAAACCCGAAGTATTGCGAAACACCTTGGGGGCGCGCCGGTCGTCGGTCGTCGGCGTCGCCAGGCGGATGAAATTGAGCCCGGCCTTGATCGCCGGCAGGCACAGTTCGTGGTCCTCCTCGGGCGGCAGGTCGACGACAATCAGGCCGTCGACGCCGGCGGCCTTGGCATCCTTGAGAAACTTGTCGACGCCATAGACATAAACCGGATTGTAGTAGCCCATCAGCACGATGGGCGTGTCCTGGTCGTCCTTGCGGAACTGACGGACCAGCCTGAGCGTCTTCTTCATGGTCTGGCCGGCAGCGAGGGCACGCAGGCCTGCCGCCTGAATGGCCGGGCCATCGGCCATGGGATCGGTGAAGGGCATGCCGAACTCGATCACGTCGGCGCCGGCCCTGGGCAGGCCCTTGACGATCTTCAGCGAGGTTTCATAGTCGGGATCGCCGGCGGTGACGAAAGTGACAAGGGCGGCGCGGCCTTCCTTCTTCAACGCGGCAAAGCGGCGGTCGATGCGGGTGGTCACTACGACGGCTCCTCAGTCATGCCATTTGGGCGGACGCTTCGCCCGGCTATCCCAGAGGCGAACGACCTGAATTACATCACCTTTGATGCGATAGACGAACGAAAATGGTGTCTTCGGGATGGAAATCTTTCGCAGGCCGAGATTGTCAATCGGATGCCCGATATGAGGATTGCTCTTCAGAAATGCCTGCATTCGAATGATCTGCCGCCAGCCGCTCTTTCCACCTTCCGGGAAGACTGCGAGGTAATATTCTTGAACCCAAGTGATGTCTGCGTGGCAGCTCGCCAGGTAGACGAGCTTCACGACTTGCCCGTATCGGGGAATATGTCGGGCTCGGGCGGCGGCAACTCATTTTCCGTGCCCCATGATTCCATCCATCTAGTCATAGCCTCCTCGGAAATGAATACACCCTTGTCGGCCTCGGCGATCGCCGCCAGCATCTCCTCCCGGAAATAAGCCTTGGCATCGAGATAATCCTCAACCGCCTTCTGAACGATGTAGCCGGCCGAACGATCTTCGATTTCCGCCTCCCGGTCGAGTCGGGCTTTGATCTCGGTATCCATGCGCATGGAAAAAGGTGTGGTAGCCATAACCTATACTCCTGTGCGCAATGTAATACAATGTATACACATGCGCAATCCTACAATTTTACCCCCAGTATATCGGCTACTGTGAAGATGTCCTTGTCGCCGCGGCCGCACATGTTCATCACCATCAAATGGTCTTTGGGCTTGGTGGGCGCGAGTTTCATGACATAGGCGAGTGCGTGGGCCGGTTCGAGGGCGGGAATGATGCCCTCGAGCCGACAGCATAGCTGGAAGGCTTCGAGGGCCTCCTTGTCGGTGGCCGAGACATAGTTGACCCGGCCCATGTCGTGGAGCCAGGCGTGCTCGGGGCCGATGCCGGGATAGTCGAGGCCGGCCGAGATCGAATGCCCCTCGATGATCTGGCCGTCGTCGTCCATCAAGAGGTAGGTTCGGTTGCCGTGCAGGATGCCCGGCCTGCCGCCGGTGATCGAGGCGGCATGTTTGGTCTTGGTGCGAAGTCCCAACCCCGCCGCCTCGACGCCATAGATTTCGACGTCCTTGTCATCGAGAAAGGGGTGGAACAGGCCCATGGCATTGGAGCCGCCGCCGATCGCCGCAACGAGCGAGTCGGGCAGCCGGCCCTCGCGTTTCAGCATCTGGGCCCTGGTCTCGCGGCCGATGACCGACTGGAAGTCGCGCACCATCTCCGGGTAAGGGTGCGGCCCCGCCACCGTGCCGATGCAGTAGAAGGTGTCCTCGACATTGGCGACCCAGTCGCGCAAGGCCTCATTGAGCGCGTCCTTCAAGGTGCGCGAGCCCGATAGCGCTGGCACCACTTCGGCGCCCAATAGCTTCATCCGGAAGACGTTGGGCTTCTGGCGGGCGATGTCGACCTCGCCCATGTAGACGATGCATTCGAGCCCGAAACGGGCGCAAGCCGTGGCGGTGGCCACGCCATGCTGGCCGGCACCGGTTTCGGCGATGATCCTCTTCTTGCCCATGCGGCGGGCGAGCAGGATTTGGCCCATGACGTTGTTGATCTTGTGGGCGCCGGTGTGATTGAGCTCGTCGCGCTTGAAATAGATTTTGGCGCCGCCGAGGTGCTCGGTGAGGCGCTCGGCGAAATAGAGCGGACTGGGGCGGCCGACATAATGCTCGAGGAAGTCGTCGAGTTCGGCCTGGAAGGTGGGGTCCGCCTTGGCGTCCTTGTAGGCCTGCTCGAGTTCGAGGATCAGCGGCATCAGGGTTTCGGCGACGAAGCGGCCGCCATAGATGCCGAACAACCCGTTCTCGTCGGGGCCGGTGCGGAAGGAATTGGGAGGGGTCACGTTCATGGGCCGTCTCGCTTTCGGCCCCGTTCTAGCGGGCCGACTTGGCCGCCTCAATGAATTTCCGGATCAGCCTCACGTCCTTGACGCCGGGGGCGGATTCAACGCCGGAGGAAACATCGACCATGGGCGCGCCGGTCAGGCGGATGGCGTCGGCAACATTGCCGGGCGTCAGGCCGCCCGCCAGCATGAAGCGGCCGGTGCGGCCCGCCAGCAGGGTCCAGTCGAAGGCTCGGCCGGTGCCCCCGGGCAGATGACCCTCCGGCGCCCTGGCGTCGAAGAGCACGAAGGCGGCGATGCCGTCGAAGGCGGCGGCCATCGCAATATCGGCGGCATCCCCGACCCGGATCGCCTTGACGATGGGTTTCCCCGTCAGCGCCTTCATGGCGGCGATGCGTTCCGGGGGTTCGCTGCCATGGGCCTGGAAGGCATCGGGACGAACCTGGCGGGCGATGTTCAACAGGGTTGCATCATCGGCATCGACGACGAGGGCGATGATGTGGGCCCGGCCGCGGGCGATGTTGGCCAGCGCTACCGCCTTCTCCACCGAAACATTTCGCGGGCTTCTCTCATAGAACACCAGCCCGACCATGTCGGCTTTCGCCGCCAGGGCCGCCTCCATGGTTTCGGGCGTCGACAGCCCGCAGATTTTCACCTCAACGGCCATGGAGGCTCGCAAGGATCGCCTGGGCGGCGGCAGCGGGATCGGCAGCCTGGGTTATGGCGCGGCCGATCACCAGATAGTCGGCGCCGGCGGCGATCGCCGCGGCCGGGGTCGCCACCCGCTTCTGATCCTGGGTTGCGGCATCGGCCGGGCGGATGCCGGGAACCACCGTCAGGAAATCGCGCCCCAGCCCATGACGGATGCCCACGAGATCGTGGGGACTGCAGACGACACCGTCGAGCCCCGCCCGACAGGCGAGTTCGGCGAGCGAGCGGGCATGGTATTGGGTATCCTTCGAGGTCTCGAAGCCCGCCTGCCAGATGTCATCGTCCGACAGGCTGGTGAGGATGGTGACGGCGATCAGTTTGGCGCGGCCCGCAACCGCGTCGCGGGCCGCCTGCATCATGTCGAGGCCGCCGGTGGCATGGACGTTGACGATGGCCGGACGGGGGTCGAGTGCCATCAGCGCCGTCATGGCGGAGGCAACCGTGTTGGGAATGTCGTGCAGCTTGAGATCGAGGAAGATCGGCAGACCTTCCGCCGCCACCGTCTCATAGCCCCGCGCCCCATGGGCATAGAAGAACTCCATGCCGATCTTCATCAGTCCCACATGGGGCTTGAGGGCCTTGGCAAGTGCCGTGGCGCGGCCGAGATCGGCGGTATCGAGGGCGACACAGATGGGGTTGCGGGCGGTCATGCCGCCTTTTGGTACACCATGATGGCAGTGGCAAGGTCTTCGAGTGCGGTGCCGCAGGACTTGAACAGGGTGATTTCTTCGGCCGAGGCGCGACCCTTCGCTTTGCCCTGGCAAAGGTCGAAGAGATCGCCCTTCACCTGGGCGAAGTCGAACTTGCCCTCGTCGCGGGCCTGGATGAGATCGCCCGCTTCGGCCAGCGCGCCGTCGCGGGTGTCGACATAGACTGAGGCGCGGCGCACGGTTTCTCCGTCCACCTCGCGCATGTTCGGCGTGAAGGCACCGGCGAGATCCACATGGGTCCCCGGCCTCAGCCATTCGCCCTTGACGATGGCCGTCGTCGAGGTGGTGACACAGCTGACGATGTCGGCATGGCGCACCGCCGCTTCGAGATCGGGCGTGGCCACCGTATCGACGCCGTCGGCGGCGAGTTCGGCGGCAAGCGCTTCGGCCTTCGCCATGGTGCGGGTGAAGATCGATACCTTGCGGATCGGCCGCAGGCTGGCATGGGCGCGGACGAAATGGGCGCCGAGCGCCCCGGCCCCCACCAGGACGAGATGCGAGGCACCGGGCCTGGCCAGATAGGAGGCCGCAAGGGCGGCGGCGGCGGCGGTGCGCCGTCTGGTCACTTCGGTGCCGTCCAGCATGGCGACGGTTTCGCCGGTGGAATTGTCGATCAACAGATAGCTCGCCTGGATGGTGGGCAGACCCTGGGCCGGATTGTCGGGCTTGAACACCACTGTCTTGAGCCCGGTCCACTCTTTCGACCAGGCGGGCATCAAGAGCAGGGTGAGGTTATCGGCCACCTCGTGATGGTGGCGCACCGGGGTGGCGATCTCGGAACGGAAACCTTGCCGCAGGGCCTCGACGATATCGCGATAGGGTGCGAGGCGGGCGACCTCGGCGGCCGAAAGAATCTTCACGAGGCCGCATCTCCGGCGGAAGCGACCGCCCGCGCCCGGGTCTCGCGCTTCAGCTTCTCATGCTCCTCATGGGCCCGGATCAGCTCGATCCGCGCCTGGCGGGCCGCCTTGCGGTGCTTGCCCTGAGAAATCCACGCGGCGATCCAACCGGCCAGCAACCCCACGAAAATGCCGCAGAAGAACAACACCCATAGCGGCATGTTGATGAACGCCCGCGGGCCATCGCGCGACAGGGGATCGAAGGACACCACGACCCACTGCCGGTTGGCGACCGCGAAGACGACGGCGAGAACGGCGACCGGCAGGCCGACGATCCAGTTGATAAACTTTCTGATGGTCATTGCCTATTTGGGGTTGAGCCGCTCGCGCAGTTCCTTGCCGGTCTTGAAATAGGGAACGCGCTTGGCGATCACCTCGACCGACGAGCCGGTGCGCGGATTGCGGCCGATGCGGGCGTTGCGCGACTTGACCGAGAAGGCGCCGAAACCGCGGAGTTCGACCCGGTCGCCCTGCTTCATGGCGGCGATCACCTCGTCGAGCACCACATTGACGATGCGCTCGAGGTCGCGGTGATAGAGGTGGGGATTCTTGTCGGCGATCTTCTGGACGAGCTCGGACTTGATCATGGGCGTGCGGTCCTGCTTCGGTTGCGTCAAAGTTGAGGGTGCCAAAGCACGAGGAGACCGTCAAGCTTGGCGCGTTCGGCCTTGTCGCGCCAGCCCGCCAGCCCCACCGCCTGCAGCATCCGGTCGGCGATGGCGAAGCCAAGCCCGGTCGGATCGGTGCCCACCGGATTGGCCCAGTCGACGAGCTTCAGGCCGGGGGCGATCTTCCTTTCCTTCTCGAGCCAGGCTACCGCCTCGTCCTCGCCGCCGATTTCGTCGACGAGCTTGTCGGCGACCGCCTGGCGGCCGGTGTAGACGCGGCCGTCGGCCAGCACATCGACCCGGGCCGCCGGCAGCTTGCGGCGTTCGGCGACGAGGCCCTTGAACCAGGCGAAGCTGTCTTGAACCATCTCGTTGGAAACCGCGCGCACCTTGTCGGAGACCGGCTTGTAGGGCGAGGGCTCGGCCTTGAGCTCGCCCGACTTGATTTCCTCCATCTTGATGCCGAGCGTATCGAGCAGCCTGGAGATTTCCGGGAAGGAGAAGATGACGCCGATCGAGCCCGTTATGGTATTGCCGCGGGCCACGATGTGGTCGGCGGCGATCGCCGTGATATAGCCGCCTGACGCGGCCACCGTATCCATGACGGCGACCACCGGCTTTTGCTTGGCGACCCGGCGTAGCTCCTCATAGAGCGCTTCCGAGCCGGCCGTGGTGCCGCCCGGACTGTCGATGCGAATGACCAGGGCCTGCACCGCCGAGGTTTTCGCCACCTTGTCCAGGAGATCGAGGGTCGCCTGGTCGCCGGTGATCAGTCCGTCGATGCGGATGCGGGCGATGTGCTTTTCGTATTTGCTGAAGCCGCCGGGAGTCCAGGCAAGGGCGGCGATGGCCGCCACCGCCAGCAGGATTGCGAGCACGCGCCACACGGTGAGCTTACGCCGCATGCGGCGGCGATCGACGATCAGTTCGGCTTCGGTGGCCATGGGGACGCTCTACAATCATCCCTCCCCCGAAATGGGGGAGGAGACGCGGTTGCCGTGACTTACTCGCTCTTGACTTCGGCGTCCTTGCGCTTGAGGGCCGCCCCCAAAATGTCGCCCAGCGAAGCGCCCGAGTCGGTGGAGCCGTACTGGGCCACCGCCTCGCGCTCGTCGGCGATCTCGAGGGCCTTGATCGAGACGTTCATTTTGCGCGCCTTGGTGTCGATGAGCGTCACCTTGGCGTCGAACTTCTCGCCCACGGCGAAGCGCTCGGTGCGCTGCTCGGAGCGGTCGCGGGCCAGATCGGCGCGCTTCACATAGGCCGTCATGTCGGAGTTGGCGACCCGCACCTCGAGGCCGTTCTCTTCGACCTTGATCACTTCACAAGTGACCGTGTCGCCCTTCTTGATGCCGGCGACGGTACTGATCGGATCGCTGCCGAGCTGCTTGATGCCCAGAGAAATCCGCTCCTTCTCCTGGTCGACGTCGAGCACCTTGGCCTTCACCCGGTCGCCCTTTTTGAAGTCCTTGATCGCCTCTTCGCCGGGCCGCTTCCAGTCGATGTCGGAGAGATGCACCATGCCGTCGACATCGCCATCCAGCCCGACGAACAGACCGAACTCGGTGATGTTTTTGATCTCGCCCTCGACCGTCGCGCCATTGGGATACTTGCTATGGAAGGTCTCCCAGGGATTGCGCTGGGTCTGCTTGAGGCCGAGCGAAATGCGGCGCTTGGCCGGATCGATCTCGAGCACCTGCACATCGATTTCCTCGGTGGTCGAGAGAATCTTGCCGGGATGGACGTTCTTCTTGGTCCAGCTCATCTCAGAGACATGCACCAGGCCCTCGATGCCGTCTTCCAGTTCCACAAAGGCACCATAGTCGGTGATGTTGGTGACCCGGCCCTTGACCTTGGAACCGATCGGATAGCGCTCGGCCACCACTTCCCACGGATCCTTGTCGAGCTGCTTCATGCCGAGCGAGATGCGCTGGGTCTCGGGGTTGATGCGGATGATCTGCACCTTGACGGTCTGACCGACATGGAGGACGTCGGAAGGATGATTGACCCGCTTCCAGGCGATGTCGGTGACATGCAGCAGGCCGTCGATGCCGCCCAAATCGACAAACGCGCCGTAATCGGTGATGTTCTTAACCACGCCATCGACCACCTGGCCCTCGGCCAGATTCTGGACGAGTTCGGAGCGCTGCTCGGCCCGGGTTTCCTCCATGATGGCGCGGCGCGATACGACGATATTGCCGCGGCGGCGATCCATCTTGAGAATCTGGAAGGGCTGGGTCACGTTCATCAGGGGGCCGACGTCACGGATCGGCCGCACATCGACTTGCGAACCCGGCAGGAAGGCCACGGCCCCGCCCAAATCGACGGTGAAGCCGCCCTTGACCCGGCCGAAGATCACCCCATCGACCCGCTCGTTCTTGGTCGAGGAGACTTCAAGCCTGGTCCAGGCTTCCTCGCGGCGGGCCTTGTCGCGCGACAGGACCGCTTCGCCCAAGGCGTTCTCGATGCGCTCGAGATAGACCTCGACGGTGTCGCCCGGCTTGAGCTCGGAGGCCTTGCCCGGCTGGGCGAATTCCTTGACCGCGATCTTGCCTTCGGTCTTGAGGCCGACATCGATGATGGCGAAATCGTTCTCGATCGAAACGACGCGGCCCTTGACCACCGAGCCTTCGGTGGCGGGATTGTCAACATAGCTTTCGGCCAGCAGGGCTTCGAAGTCTTCACGGGTGGGATTGAGGGAGACGGCGGATTTCGCCATGGCTGTGGTAGTCCTGTCTGAAATCGAGGCTGGCCCGGCGGCAAACCCGCTAGGACATCCCGCATGGCCCCGGAAACATTAATGGGGGCCCAAGCGGGCAAACCGCGACGGCGTTCCAGGACCCCGGGTGTCCACCCAGGCATGTGGGGCAAGAGGGTCCTGCAACAATTGGGCGCTCGTGACGAGGGCCCGGTTCACGTTCGCGCCCCGAAAGGTGCGGCCTGGAACGGCGGGCGGTATAGGCCAATCGGCGGACGGGAGCAAGGAAAAGGGGAGATTGAATTTCGCAGCCCCTTGGGTCAGGAAATGCCATGCAGCTGATCGAACCGGGTCATCCCTTCTACAAGCCCCTGTGGCGGCGGCTCGCTATCGTGGCGGCCTGCGCCCTGTGGTTGGCCTTCGAGGTGTTCGTGAGCCGTGACAATTTGTTCATGCCGATCGCCGCGGCCCTCACCGCCTACACCGCCTGGGTGCTGCTGGCGAAATATCGCGCTCCGGAAGGCTAACGGCCTACGGCCGCAATTGCAGCGGCCACGGCCTCGTCGATATTCATCTCGGAGGTATCGATCACCACGGCGTCGGCGGCATGCACGAGGGGAGCGGCGGCACGGTTGCGGTCGCGCTCGTCGCGGGCCCTGATCTCGGCCAGCACCGCGTCATAGGAGTCTGAGCCCAATTCCAGCTGGCGGCGCCGGGCGCGGACCTCAGGGCTCGCGGTGATGAACAGCTTTACCTCCGCCTCCGGGCAGACCACGGTGCCGATGTCGCGACCGTCCAGGACTGCGCCCGGACCCTTGCGGACAAAGGCCCGCTGGAGGTCGAGAAGGGCGGCGCGCACCGACGGAATGGCCGCCACCACCGAGGCCGCCGCCGCCACTTCCTCGGTGCGCAGATCCTCGTCGCGAAAGCCTTGCGGATTGAGGCCGCGGGCCGCGGCGGTGGCCGCCGCGACATCGCTTGCATCCTGTCTGGCCCGCAGCAGGGCGAATGCCACCATGCGATAGAGCGAACCCGTATCGAGAAAATGATAGCCGAAGTGGCGGGCAAGGGCCCGCGCCACGGTACCCTTGCCGGCGGCGGCGGGTCCGTCGACGGCGATGATCACTTGCTCTCCGGCGGGCCGATGCGGCCACCCATCCGGTTAATCAGCCCGATGAAAGCCGGAAAGCTGGTGGCGATGAAGCGGCTGTCGTCGATCGCGGTGTAGATCCTCGCCGCCAGCCCCATCACCAGGAACGACATGGCGATGCGGTGGTCCATGTGGGTCGTCACCTTGCCGCCGCCGGGAGCACCACCACCCGACACTTCGAGCCAGTCGCGTCCCGACGAGGTCATCACCCCGTTGGCCTGAAGCCCGGCCTCGACCGCGGCGAGACGGTCGCTTTCCTTGACGCGGAGTTCCTCGAGGCCCTCCATGCGGGTCGTGCCCTCGGCGAAGGAAGCGGCAACCGACAGGATCGGATACTCGTCGATCATCGAAGGGGCGCGCGCCGCCGGCACCCGCACCCCGCGCAGGCGCGAATATCTGACATGCAGATCGCCCACCTCCTCGCCGCCGGAGAGTCGACGATTCTCGATCTTGATGTCGGCCCCCATGTCGAGAAGCGTCTCAATGAGCCCGATGCGGGTCGGGTTAAGCATGATGTTGGCGATGACGATGGCCGAGCCCGGAGTGACAAGGGCTGCAACCAGCGGAAAGGCGGCCGAGGACGGATCGCCCGGAATGTCGATCGCCTGGGCCTTGAGCTCGTGCTGGCCTTCGAGCGCAATATGGCGGGCGCCATCCTTTTCGGTCACCGACAGTTTCGCCCCGAAACCCGCCAGCATGCGTTCGGTGTGGTCGCGGGTGGGGGTGGGCTCGATCACCGTGGTCACCCCCGGCGTATTGAGGCCGGCGAGCAGCACCGCCGACTTCACTTGGGCCGAGGCCACCGGCAAGGTGTAGGTGACCGGCACCGGATCCCTGGCGCCGTAGAGGATGAGTGGCAGGCGGCCGCCCTCTGCGGTCTCGAAGCGGGTGCCGAACAGTTCGAGAGGCGCGGTCACCCGCCCCATGGGCCGCCGCGACAGGGAGGCATCGCCGACACAGCGGGCAGTCAGGGGAGTGGTTGCCATGAGGCCCATGGCGAGCCTGACGCCGGTGCCGGAATTGCCGAAATCGAGCAGGGTCTCGGGCGAGCGCAAGCCCGCCACGCCGACGCCCTCAACCCGCCAGACCCCGTCAAGCCCACGCGCCGCACAGGCGCCGAGCGCCGTCATGGCCTTTGCCGTATTGAGCACGTCATCGGCCTCGAGGAGGCCGGTGATCCTGGTCTCGCCGACCGCCACGGCACCGAACATCAGCGCCCGGTGCGACATCGACTTGTCGCCCGGGACGTGGATGTGGCCCCTGAGACCCGAGGCCTTGCGGGAAATCAGGGGAGCGGGCGGCAAATCCTCCATCGCGGGTTCAGTTACACAACCCGCCGGGCCCTGTCACGCGGGGTTTTCATTGGCTTTTGACATTCCTTTCGGACCATGGCATGGAGCCGCCAATCATTACATTCCGACCGTTGTCGAAAGGATCAACCGTGGTCAAGGCTGAACTCGGAACCAAACGCACGTGCCCGTCCTGTGCCGCCCGCTTCTACGACCTGATGAAGAACCCGATCGTCTGCCCCAAATGCGGCGTGAGCTTCGTCGCTGCCGCCATCCTGCCGTCGAAGGGCGAACTGCCGCCGGCCGCCGCCGTGCCCCAGCCCAAGCCGCGGGTGCTGGAGCCCGAGGACGCCGAGGTGAGTGATGTCGAGCTGGTCAGCCTGGAGGACGCCGAGGCCCCCGATGCCGCCGAGGACGAGACCGGTACTATCGAGGATGTCGATCTGGGCGAAGAACCGGGCGAAGCCGCCGCCGAGGAGGACGATGCCTTCCTGGTGGTCGAGGAAGAAGAGGGCGACAATGTCACCGGGCTTCTCGACAGCGGCCCCGCCGGCGGCAAGGAAGAGGAAGAAGAGCCGTAGAGCATCATGCGCCAAAGTGTTATCACTTTGGCGATAACATGATGCTCCAGGATAGGGCCAACGATCACGTCTATGACTTTTGACGGTTCCGTCAAAAGTCATCGTGATCTAGGTTTTTGCGCTTGATTGTTGGTCGGGCCGGAACTAGGTTCCGCCCGCCTCGCCGCCCACAAGCGGCGCTGCGGATCGGTGTTCGGGGTCATAGCTCAGTTGGGAGAGCGCTTGAATGGCATTCAAGAGGTCGGCGGTTCGATTCCGCCTGGCTCCACCATCCGAAACTCGCCGGCAAATCGCACCTGGTTCACGCGGGTCAGGACTCATAGTGTTCGGCCACCAGGCGGTTGAGTAGGCGGACACCCCAACCCGGGGCCCAGCTCTGATTGATCGCGGTGCGGGCGCCATCGAAGGCGGTTCCGGCGATATCGAGGTGAGCCCAGGGCACACCGTTGACGAAGCGCTGAATGAATTGTGCCGCGATGATCGACCCGGCGTTGCGGCCGCCGATATTCTTCATATCGGCGACATCGCTGTCGATCAGCTTGTCGTATTCGGGCGTCAGCGGCATGCGCCAGACCTTCTCGCCGGTGGCAAGTCCGGCCGCCGACAGGCGCTGGACCAGTTCGTCGTCGTTGGAGAAAAGCCCGGCATGTTCCTTGCCCAATGCCACCACGATGGCACCGGTCAGGGTAGCGAGGTCGATCATGAAACGTGGCTTGAAACGCCGCTGCACGTACCACAGAACGTCGGCCAGCACGAGGCGTCCCTCGGCATCGGTATTGAGTACGGCGATGGTCTGCCCCGACATGGATTTCACCACGTCGCCCGGCCGCTGGGCGTTGCCGCCGGGCATGTTCTCCACCAGGCCGATGGCGCCGATGGCGTTGACCTTCGCCTTGCGCCTCGCCAGTGCCAGCATGAGGCCGGTGACGCAGGCAGCACCCCCCATGTCGCCCTTCATGTCCTCCATGCCAGCCGCCGGCTTGATCGAGATGCCGCCGGTATCGAAGGTCACGCCCTTGCCGATGAAGGCCAGCGGCTGGTCGGTTCGCCTGCCGCCGTTCCAGCGCATGATCACCAGACGCGGTTCCTGCGCCGACCCTTGCGCCACGCCGAGGAGCGCGCCCATTCCCAGCTTGTGCATCTGCGAAGGGGTCAGTATCTCGACTTTCAGCCCGTTCCGGCCCAGGTCTCGGGCCCGGTTGGCGAAATCTACCGGAAACAACCGGTTAGGCGGTTCGTTGACCAGGTCGCGGGCCAGATGAACGCCCTCGGCCACGGCGTCGAGAGCCACAAAGGCCTTCCTGGCCTGCGCCGGAGAAGTAGTGTGAAACGCCAACGCCGTCAGCTGCCCCCCGTTCGTCCTTCGCGACTTGTATCGGCTGAACTCGTAGACGCGAAGCCTGGCCCCCGACGCCAGCCATGCGGCGCACTGTTCAGGCCGGCCGACGGCTTCTGGAAAATCGGTCACGACTGCCGCCTCGGCAATCTTCATGGATTGGAGAGTTCCAGCGATGCCACCGCCTAGCATCTCAAGATCGAGCGGGTGAAGCTTCGCGGTGTCTCCAAGGCCAAATACCACAACACGCGACAGTTTCCCTCCCGGAGCCAGGATGTCGAGCGATTGGTCACGCTTGCCGCTGAAGGCCGCTGCCTTGATGGCCCGGGTGATAGCACCGGAGGATCGCGAATCGAGGCCCTGCGCCCGGGGTGCGAGCTGTCCACCCTGACCGGCAAACACGACGATTACGCCCGATCTCGCTGGGGAAGGGCCAAGAAACGTGATATTCATGCCACCGACTTTCTATTCCGCGCATTGATTTTCTGAGGCACCGGGGTCGCAGCAGTTTGCAATTTCCGGCCGCACATAAGCGCAACCGACTCTTTACTACAATGCCCCATCCGCCGCGCTTCCGCCGGAATTGCTGGCCACGGTACCAACCGAAAGGCGCTTCACCAATCGGTTGAAAGCCGTTAATGATGTGTAACACTTGTAAACGGGCAGCTGGTCGGGTGAAATTGAAGAAGGCTGGCTTGGGGCGCGCGACTGGACGGCGATTGGCTGTTTCCGGCGTTGGTGTCTTTATGATTCTTGTCATGGCAGCCGCCGTGACGGCCTACTCCGCCCACGCCGTCATTCCCATGCCCGAGAAACCCAAGGAACCTAAGTTTGTCAAGCCGGTCACAAAGAAGCCCGTAACCGGCACACGCGTGTTCTTTGTGGCGGACAAGTTGACCTACGACGCCAGGACCAAGATTGCGGTTGCCACCGGATTTGTGCAGATCACCTATGGATCCTACAGGCTCACCGCCACCAAGGTCGTCTACGACACGGCCAAGGACACTCTCAAGGCCAACGGCTCGGTCGAGCTGCGAGAACCCAACGGCAACATCCTACAGGCCGACTACGCCGAGGTCTATGACAAGTTCAAGCAGGGGTTTGCCGAGCACCTCAAGGCATTGCTCACCAACGACGTGACCATCACCGCCGCGTATGCGAGGCGATACGAGAACGGCATAACCATCTATGAGCATTCCACCTACACGGCCTGCAGGGACTGTGTCGGTGAAGGCAAGACGCCGGCCTGGCAGATCGTGGCCAGGCAGACCAAGCACGACGAGAACAGCCATACTCTCTACTACAAGGACGCGACCTTTGAACTCGGCGGTGTGCCGATAGCGTGGGTGCCGTCGCTTTCCTATCCGGACCCGACAGTGAAGCGCAGAACCGGATTCCTGTTTCCTAACTTTTCATATGGGAAGGCCTATGGTCCCGCTATCAAGACACCATATTTTTGGGTGTTGGCGCCCAACGCCGACGTTACCTTTACCCCGATGTGGACGGTCAAGCAGGGGATGGTGGCTGATGTCGATTTCAGGCACCGGCTAAGTAGCGGACAGTATGACCTTCACGGTTATGGCGTTTATCAACTTGATCAAACCTCTCCGAGCGATCCTAGTCTTTGGCGCGGGGCCGTAACGTCGAAGGGCGACTTCAAGTACGACAGCGTCTGGTCGGCAGGCTGGGATGGCACGCTTGTCAGTGACCGCACTTTCTTTCACGACTACAGTATCGGTAACAGAGATATGATCACCAGTAGCGCCCGCGTGACCGGCCTCTCCGACCGAAGCTATGTCCAGGCGGAGGCATTGCAGTTCCAAACCATGATAACGGGAGAGCGCCAAGATGTTTTGCCGATCGTATTTCCCTACGTCACCGCAAGCCACACGTTTGCCCAGCCAATTCTTGGCGGCGAACTTGGGGTCGACATGACGGCATATTCGCTAGAAAGAACGGACCCGGTGACCAATTTCAATCTCGGGACACGGCAAACCAGGGCTGTCACCGAACTTCACTGGCAAAATCCGGTGATCAATGGATTGGGTCAAATCATCACGCCGTTCATGCGTCTGCGCAGCGATCTTGCGCTCAGCCAGAATGTTCCGTCTGCCGGCTCGCGGACCGATACAAGCGCCAGGCTGTTGCCAACCGCGGGCGTCGATATGCGGTGGCCGTTTCTTGCGACAAACGAACTTGGCCAAAGCATTCTGACACCAGTTGCCCAGCTGATCAGCGCGCCGGACGAGGGGGATATCACGTCCATCGGCAACGAAAATGCCATTTCCTTGAACTTCGATGCCTCGAGTTTGTTTCTCGAGGATCGCTTCACCGGCTTCGATCGTTTCGAGGGCGGAACTCGTGCCAACGCCGGATTGTTGTACAGTTTTCTGGCCGAAAATGGTGGCTTTGCGCGAGTGAGTTTCGGCGAGTCATTCCACTTGGCCGGACAGAACAGTTTTATCGCAGGCTCAGGTTTAAACGGGTCCAATTCGGACCTGGTCGGGGCAATTGCCCTTCAACCAACCGAAAATATGAGATTTACCTATCAGGCGCGAGTTGCCCAGGATCTTTCTAGGATCAATACCCAAGAAGTCTCCGCCAACCTCAGGGTTGGCAATGCCTCCGGAGCGCTGAGCTATGCCGACATTGCTGCCGCGCCGACCTATGGGCGGCCTGATCAACAGGAGCAGATTTGGGGCAGTGCCAACTACAGCCTGTCCGATAGCTGGACTGTCTTTGGCGGCTTCCGCTACGACCTCCGCAACGCCAACTTCATGGAAAAGAGTTTGGGTGTCCAGTTTAGTTGCGACTGCATGACCGCCAGTCTGTCCTATACCGAAAGCAGCGGTAACAGTCTTGGTACCCTACCGGACAAGACAATCAAACTATCCGTCGAATTCCGCACCCTCGGCACCATCACAGGAGGATTCGGGCTCTGAGGAATCATATGTTGTTCCGTTTGTTCAGATTGTTCGGCGCGCTTGTCGGCGTTGTCATTCCTTTGGCTCTCAATGCCCCTCATGCATCTGCAGAGGGTGCGAGCGTCGTGGCCATTGCGAACGATCAGCCCATCACCGAGCTCGACATAACCCAGCGGATGGCTTTGTTGAGGATACTCGAGAGTCTCCCACAGGGCGAATTGACGCGAAAGCGGACCCTGCGGATACTTGTCGATGACGTGGTGAAGATGGTCGAGGCCAATCGCCTGAAGATGACGCCGACCGACACCGAGGTCACGCAACGGATTTCGTTATTGGCTACCGGCATGAAGACGACACCGGCGGACTTGCTGTCGCGGCTCGCCAAACAAGGAATAGGCGAGGCCGCCTTTCGACGCTATCTCAGCACGCAGATGGGGTTCGACCGGATAATTGTTTCAAAGTATCAGGCAGATGTAACGGTTCAACCTGCCGAGGTCGATCGCAAGACGGCGGAAATTCAACAGAACGTCGATAGCCGCATGGGGCAGATCATGAAGGATCCACGCATGCAGAGCGTTGTCGTCTATACGCTGATGGAAATAACGCTCCCGGTTGAAGGTGGTGACGCGATGACGGCCGAGTTGCTGCAGGCCCGCGCTATGGAGGCGGCGCAAGTCGCGCGGCAGTTCAACGGCTGCGCAAATGCGAGAGCCGCTGCCGAAGGCGTATTCAACGTGAAGTTCGGCAAGAAGATTGACGCCGACGCAGCAAAACTCCCCCCTCCCATGAAGAGCGCCCTGGACAAAGCCGGCGTCGGCAAGGCCATCGGCCCGATGCGCTCGAAGGATGGCATTCAGTTGGTTGCCTACTGCGGCAGCCGCAAGGTGGTACCGCCTCAACCCAAGTTCGAGATGCCCACCCGTCAACAGATCCAGAATCTTCTCATCAACCAGAAATACGAAACCTTGCAGGAGCAGTATCTGCAGACGGCGCGAAAGTCGGTCTATGTCGAGTATCGCGATCCAAGCCTCTCCCAATAGCTGTCGATGACACGAGGGGGACCGATCGTTCTCACTTCGGGTGAACCAGCGGGTATTGCCCCCGAGATAACTGCGGGAGCATGGTTCAGCTTGCGCAACAACTCCGAGTGCTGCTTTTTCTTGCTTGGCGATGCGGAATATTGGCGGTCGCGAAACGACAATGCGTTGCCGGTCCGGAAGATCGACGATCCCGGAGAGGCGGCTGGAATTTTCTCAACCGCTCTTCCGGTGTTGCACCGGCCGCTGGCGGCGCACCCTGGTCCCGGGAGGATAGCTTCGGCGACTGCCAACCAGGTCATCGCCGCTATCGATGAGTCGGTCGGCCTCGCATTTTTAGGCAAAGTTTCCGCCATCGTCACCAATCCGATTCAAAAAGAAGCGCTATTCGCAGCCGGGTTTCGCCACCAGGGTCATACTGACTATCTGGCCGCACTGTCGCGCAAGGCAGGTCACTCGGTGCATGAGGTCATGATGTTGGTGGCAGGAGGCCTGCGGACAATACCAGTCACCGTTCATATTCCCCTTGCTGACGTGTCGCGATCCCTGACGACGCAGGCAATCGTCGATCAGGCCAGAGTCACCGCCCACGATCTCAGAAGATACTTTGCCATTTCGTCGCCGCGGCTGGCGTTTACTGGGCTCAATCCTCATGCCGGTGAGAACGGCGCCTTTGGAACGGAGGAACGGGATGTGATCGAGCCGGCGTTGCGACAGCTTGCCGACGAGGGACTTGCGGTACTGGGGCCGCTGCCAGCCGATTCGGCCTTTCATGCGGAAGCACGAAAGCGTTACGACGCAATTCTCTGCATGTATCATGATCAGGCGTTGATCCCGGCCAAGACACTCGATTTTCATGGCGGCATCAATGTGAGCCTGGGATTGCCCTTCGTCCGCACTTCACCTGACCATGGAACAGCACTCGACATTGCGGGCCGCAGTCGTGCCGATCCGCGGAGCCTCACGGCGGCGATCGAGCTCGCAGCGAAGATGGTGCAAGCCGACCGTGGTTGACGACGCCCTGCCGCCGCTCCGTGAAATCATTGCTCGATTCGGCCTCGGTGCGAAGAAGAGCCTCGGGCAGAACTTTCTGTTCGATCGCAATCTCACTCGGAAAATTGCGAGGGCTGCCGCTCCCTTGGAGGATTTTACCGTTGTGGAAATCGGCCCGGGGCCGGGAGGTCTTACACGAGCGCTTCTCGAGGTGGGCGCCATGAAAGTCATCGCCATTGAGAAGGATCGGCGGGCGCTGGCCGCATTGAATGAACTGGCGGCTGTCTATCCGGGACGGCTGCAAGTCGTTTCGGGAGATGCCGTGACTACCGATATTGCGGCTCTGGTCCGGGGCCCGGCAAAAATCGTAGCGAATCTTCCCTACAATATCGCGACCTTGTTGCTCACCAATTGGCTGACACGCAGCCCCTGGCCTCCCTGGTTTTCATCACTCACTCTCATGTTTCAAAAGGAAGTGGCCCTGCGCATCGCCGCTCGCCCCGGCGGTCACGACTATGGCCGCCTTTCAGTGTTGTGCCAGCATCTCTGCGAGGTCCGAAAACTCTTCGACGTCAATCGCGCTGCATTCACGCCGCCGCCCAAGGTGACATCTAGTGTGGTTCAACTGGTGCCCAAGTCAGTTCCGTCACCGGCGTGCCCAACTGCGGCGTTGGAGCGCCTGACGGCGGCCGCCTTTGGGCAACGGAGAAAGATGTTGCGAACAAGCCTCCGGTTACTGACTCCGGACCCGGAAACGTTTCTGGTCAGGGCGGGCATCGATCCCTCATTGCGGGCCGAGCAACTGCCGGCCCAAGACTTTGCGCGCCTTGCGCAGTTGCTGGGTCAATCGAACTCCTGATATCACGATCATGTCATTCGCTGTTCGAGAACAAGAAGCGCTTCTTCACACCGCCCGCCTACAGCCGATAGATTCCGAAGTCAAACAGCCCGCCCTTGAGAATGACCGCGGTGTTTTGCATCCCCGCCTTTTGAATCATGGCGGAGAGCTTGCCGGCATTGTCTGGAGCGATGCGAACGCAGTTATGCGATGCGCGTGTTCCCAGGTCTTGATTTGAAAGCTGCCGTGGATCGCGTGTCCTTCGCCGGTGAAGGAAATCGAATGCGGCATGGGCGTGTCGTCGCATTCCTTGGAATAGTGATCGACCTCCATCCAGAAGGGGCGAGAGGCCCCGCTCGGCGTGTCATAACCTGTCGCGCCGGTAGAGACAGGCGGGACAAGTTGCATTTCCCCGTCGATTGTCACGGTCGTCTTCTGGCTGGCTTTGTTGACCGCTATGACAATTTTGGCCGCTGAAGCTGAGCCAGGGATCCACTGGTGCCATCAGCAATAGGGCAATTCCGACGTACCGCTTCATTGTCACCGCGTTGCGGTTTGCCGGGTTGGATCACGCAAATCAACCGCGCGAGACGAAGCTATAAATGCATCTCGGGGTTGCAGTCGAGTAGATTGATCGCGGATGCCATCGCCTTTCCTGAGCATCATTCCTCGTTGAATCTTGCCTCAACGAGATCGGCCAGCGCAAGGATTGCTGCGTCGGCTTGTGGACCGGAGGCGGTGATCCTGATGGTTGTACCCTTGGCCGCCGCCAGCATCATGAGGCCCATGATGGATGTTGCCGGAACCGTCTGGCCGTCGCGCGATACGGATATATCGGCATCGAAGGCTTCGGCGCATTTTACGAATTTTGCTGACGCTCGGGCATGGAGCCCGCGTTCGTTGGTGATCGCCAATTCACGGCTCAGGGCGGTCAAAAATCAGTCCCCTAGGATCTGACTGGCTATGTTGATGTACTTTCGCCCGGCATCCTGGGCAGCCAGTGCCGCCTTTTCCAGATTCGATTCCTTACGAATGCGGGCGAGTTTGACAAGCATGGGTAGGTTCAGCCCCGCAACAACCTCGACCCGGCCGAGTTCCATCAGCGAAATGGCGAGGTTCGAGGGAGTTCCACCGAACATGTCGGTCAGGACGATGACGCCCGAGCCCGAATCAACCCGCCGGATTGCTTCGCCGATGTCGGCACGCCGTGCTTCCATGCGGTCATCCGCCCCGATGCACACCGACTCGATGTGGTCCTGGCTCCCCACGATATGTTCCAGCGCATGAGTAAATTCTTCAGCGAGTCGGCCGTGGGTGACCAGGACAAGGCCGATCATGGGATTGACTTGGCTCCGCGCACGAGGTGGGTCTGGTAAGACCGAGGGAGGCGAACAATGCCCCTATGGAATTCCGGTTGCAACAGGGGTTTCAGCGCTCCAATAACCAGTCCACCGCGGCGCGAATTCGCGCCGGCGCTGAGGCCGACGTTGGGTCAACAAATACCATTGGAAGTTGCCGGCCAAGTATCTCGAAGTGACTTCCCTCCAGCGCCGGCATGCGCTCGATACTGGCTTGATCGGAGAGTCGGACTGCCAGCCCGATCCGAGCTTCGCGCAAGAATGGCACGGCAACAATGCCAAGGCCGCGGATCTCAAGCTGGCCGGCAATTGCTGCGGGCGCCGAACCAACAAGCCTGTCACCCGCAAGCCGTATAACGACCTGATCGTCGGCGACCAGTCTCGTCTCCTTTTGAGATTTTGTGATTCCGTTCCCCGCCTGGTCAACGAGCCGTAGTGCTAGGTCCGATTTGCCGCTACCTGAACCACCAAGGAGCAGCACGCCGTGGTCGCCAATAGCAACACAGCTTGCATGAATCAGAGTGCCATCAGGGCTTGTGTGCCGGAGCCCGGTCATCACCCACCGCAGGAATACGTACCAGGAAGCGCGCGCCCTGCACGGGGCGCTCGCCGTTTGCGTCGATCTTGCCGTGGCGGTTCTCGGCCCAAATTCGTCCCCTGTGAGCTTCGACGATCTGCTTCGAAATCGACAACCCCAAGCCAGAATTCGAGCCAAAGCTGCCGTCCGGTCGATCCGTGTAAAATCGATCGAAAATTCGCTCCAGGTTATCAGGTCGAATTCCCGGACCGCAATCATCGACCCGAAACTCGACATCCGGTCCGACCCGGCGAATGCGAACACTGAGGCGGGTTCCCGGCGTCGTAAAGGACCGCGCGTTGTCGACGAGGTTGCGGACTACTTGTCCCAGCCGCGATTCATGGCCGATTACCGTATAGCCCTGCTGGGTGTCGATGCCGTTCGGCAGCCGCGCCACCTCGAAGTCAATGGCGGCCTGATCGTCCTTGCGGGTTTCATTGGCCAGGGAAACAATTGCCGACAGAAGTTTCATCATGTCGACCGGCCCCGGCTCGGATCTCGCCAGCTCGGCATCAAGACGGGAGGCGTCGGAAATATCGGTGATCAGACGGTCCAATCGCTTGACGTCGTGCTTAACGATCTCGATCAGCCGGGCCCGTTGCTCATCGGTCTTGACGAATGCCAGGGTCTCCACCGCGCTGCGTAGTGACGTCAGCGGGTTCTTGAGTTCATGACTCACGTCGGCAGCGAACGCCTCAATCGCATCGATGCGGTTGTAGAGCGCGTTGGTCATATCCCGGATGGCTCCAGACAGGTGCCCGATCTCGTCGCGCCGGGAACCAAAGTCGGGGATTTCGACACGTCTGCTGATACCACGGCGGACCTGCTCGGCGGCGGCTGAAAGGCGGCGGATCGGTTCCGCTATGGTTCCAGCCAAAAACACAGAGAGCAACATGGTGACCAGCGCGACGAACCCAAAGGTCAACAGAACGACATGGCGTTCGGCCCTCAGGACATCGTCAATCTCGCCGCCGGTGGTTGATAATACCAGGGCTCCAAGTACCGCCCTGTAACGTTGAACCGGCACTGACACCAGCACGACAATCTGACGACTTTCGTTCAACCTCACCAGGCTTACCGACGCTCCACTCAGAGCCGCCGCTACCTCGGGGAAGGACTTTCCATTGTCGAGACCATACTCGCCCATCGGCGGATAATCATAGGCAAACAGCCAGTTCGACGCGCGGTTCCACCAGCGCACAAGGATGGGTTCCTTCCCGGCATCGATTGGCGGCACATCGCTCTGCACGATGTCGCTGCGGCCGAAAAGGAACCGGCTGTCGACAACCATATTGCCGTCGTTATCGATAATTCTGGCGCGCACAGTGGTGTTGGTAAGAAGGCGTTTGAGGATAGGGCCTGCCGTTTCCGGATTGATCGGGAAGTCGAGGGCATTGAGCTGACTGGCGTCGGAAGACCCGTCTTCAGAAGGTACATCCAGGGAATCGGGATCGATGACGATCGATCCGGTATCGATCGTTGCGGAACCCGCCACGGCGGCGGAGATGATGTGGGCCTGTGTCGTCAAGCTCTGAACGCGGGCGTCGATCAGGCCCTGGCGGAACTGGTTGAAGTAGAGAATACCCGCCACCAGAATAATCAGACCGAGGAGATTGAGCAGCACGATCCGGCTGGTAAGTCTCTGCGGCGCAAGCCGGTGAATCAATCCGCCGCGGCGTGGACGGGCGACACCGACCGGCATATCGGCCGCGTCATCGCTCTCGGTGCGTTCCAACCGTTCTGCCGCCTTGAACTTGTTCAGCATGGGCTGAAGCCCGCCGCTAGCTCTCGCTATTGTTCCTTGAACCGGTAGCCGACACCATACAGTGTTTCGATGCCGTCGAAGGCCAGGTCGACCTGATTGAACTTCTTGCGCAGGCGCTTGATGTGGCTGTCGATGGTCCGGTCGTCGACGTATACCTGATCGTCGTAGGCCGCATCCATCAGGGCGTCGCGGCTCTTCACGATTCCGGGGCGCTGGGCCAACGACTGAAGGATAAGAAACTCGGTCACGGTTAGGGTCACCGGTTTGCCGTCCCAGGTGCAGGAATGGCGATCGGGGTCCATCGAAAGCTTGCCACGCTCAATGACCTTGGCAGCCTCCTGAGGTGCGGCAGCGGGATCACGGGCGCCAGCCCGGCGCAGGACCGCTTTGACTCGCTCGACCAGCAAACGTTGCGAGAACGGCTTCTTAATGAAATCGTCGGCACCCATCTTGAGGCCAAAGAGCTCGTCGATCTCATCATCCTTCGAGGTCAAGAAGATCACCGGCAAGTCGGTCTTCTGGCGAATGCGGCGCAACAATTCCATGCCATCCATACGCGGCATCTTGATATCGAATATCGCGATGTCCGGCGGATTGTCCTGCAGACCCTGCAAAGCGGCAGCGCCATCATTGTATTTTTGCACACTGTAGCCCTCGGTCTCCAGGGTCATGCCCACCGAAGTCAGAATGTTGCGGTCGTCGTCGACCAGCGCGATCGTCGGCATTTTCTTGTTCATCCTTGGTTGGTTCCCGTGGACCGGCTCTAGGGGTGGAACTGGAACAAAATGTGGCGGACATGATAGGTGTTCCAGGTCCCGATTGCGAGGTCAGATCATGACAAGCTCCAGAAGTTTCAGTGGAAACGATGCAAGAAGGCTTTTGCGACGGGCACGCATCGCTACCCTGGCGACGCTCAACCGGGAGGGCGGAACGCCCTACGCTTCTCTGGCGAATGTGGCGACCGATGTGGATGGCGCTCCCATTATCTTGGTTTCCAGTCTAGCGTGGCACACCCGAAACCTGGTCGCCGATGGCCGGGCCAGCCTCCTGGTGGCGGAGCCGGCGCCAGAAGGCGACGCCCTGACCGGGGCGCGGGTGACCTTCATTGGGCGCTTCCGGCCAGCGGACAATCCGCGCTTGCGGCGGCGATACCTGGCCCACCACCCCGAGGCTGAGCCTTACGCCAATTTCGGCGATTTCGGCTTTTGGCGACTCGAATCCGAGCAGATTCATGCCATTGCCGGCTTTGGCCGGATTGAGACGCTCTCCGTCGGCGAGGTGTTTCCGGAAGCGACCGAGATGGCGGACTTGGAAACAAGGGCCGTCGAACACATGAACTCCGACCACGGTGGGGCGGCGCAACGCTTGGTCACCGAATTGCTTGCCGCCCCGGCGGGTAACTGGCAGGTGGCGGCCATCGATCCCGATGGGGCTAGTTTAACTTGTGGCGAGCGAAGCCTGAGACTGGAATTTCCAGCGCCGGTCTTCGACCCGGAATCACTCAGTCGGGGCCTAGCGGAGCTCCTGAAGAAAACACATGAATGACTATTATCTATCAAATTATGATGTTCGGTACCGCAATTATATGAGTTGATATTTGCTTTATTGCATCATTTTTCTTGCTGTGATTGACGTAGCACCATAGGCTGCATCCACTACGTGGAGGAAAGCCCAATGGACACAGCTACCGACAACCGGATTCGTTCGCAGCTTTCCGATCTCGGCCTCAAATGGGTCGATGCCATATCGTGGAATGCCCCGGTGGCTTCGCTTTACCAGCAGGCGGTTGCTCGTGGCGAAGGCCTGATAGCAGATGGTGGAGCGCTGGTGGTTTCAACCGGCAGCCACACCGGACGGAGCCCTGGCGACAAATTCATCGTGCGCGAAGCGGCGACAGAAAACACGATCTGGTGGGACAACAACAAATCAATGACTCGGGCCCAGTTCGACGTCCTCAAACGGGATTTCATGGCCCACGCTCGACTTAAGAGCCTCTTCGTGCAGGACCTCCAGGCCGGGGCCGATCCTGCCTATAGTCTGCCGACCCGTGTTATCTGCGAGTATGCCTGGCATGCGCTATTCATCCGGCACCTGCTCATCGTTCCGGCCAGCCGCGAAGGTTCCGCTCCGCAGCTGACGGTCATCGACCTGCCGAGCTTCAAAGCCGATCCGGCGCGCCACGGCACGCGGAGCGAAACCGTCATCGCCCTCGACCTTGCCAACGGCCTAGTGCTGATCGGCGGCACCCAGTACGCCGGCGAAATGAAAAAATCGGTATTCACGGTTCTGAACTATGTGCTGCCGGATCGTGGAGTGATGCCCATGCATTGTTCCGCCAATGTCGGTACCGTGGGCGACTGCGCCGTCTTTTTCGGCCTTTCCGGCACTGGCAAGACAACGCTTTCCGCCGATCCGTGGCGCACTTTGATCGGCGACGACGAGCATGGCTGGTCCGAGACCGGCGTATTCAATTTTGAAGGCGGCTGCTATGCCAAGGTCATCAGGATCTCGCCAGAGGCCGAGCCGGAGATCCACGCCACGACGCGGAGCTGGGGCACGGTGCTGGAAAACGTCGGCATCGATGTCGATACACGCAGTCTCGATCTCGACGACGCTTCGGTGACGGAGAACACCCGTTCGGCCTACCCGCTGAGCACCATTGCCAATGCCAGCCGCACCGGACGCGCTCCGATCCCCAAGACCATTGTCATGTTGACGGCAGATGCCTTCGGCGTGTTGCCACCGATCGCCCGGCTGACTTCCCAGCAGGCCATGTATCACTTCCTTTCGGGCTACACCGCCAAGGTAGCCGGAACCGAACATGGCGTGACCGAGCCGCAGGCGACCTTCTCGACCTGCTTCGGGGCACCGTTCATTCCGCGCCATCCCGGTGTCTACGGCAATATGCTCCGCAACCTTATCGCCAAGCACAAGGTTTCGTGCTTCCTCGTCAATACCGGCTGGACGGGCGGCGCCTTTGGTATTGGCCATCGCATGCCGATTAAGGCCACCAGAACCTTGCTGAATGCGGCCCTCGACGGTTTGCTCGCCGATGCCGAGATGCGGACCGACGAGAATTTCGGGTTCCAGGTTCCAGTTGCCGTGGCGGGAGTTGACCCGAATATACTGAACCCACGCCGCACCTGGGCCGACGGCAAAGCCTATGACGAGCAGGCTCGAAAGCTCGTCGGCATGTTCGTGCATAATTTCGCCCGCTTCGAAGGCCTGGTCGGCGCTGACGTGAAAGCGGCAAGCCCCGCGGCGCTGATCGCGGCAGAATAGATTCTATGCCTGATACTCATGTGACGAACACAGTTGCCCGGCTTCTTCGGAGCTGATCGGCTCATCGAACAGCATGCAGAGGTGCGGACCGCGCGCATGCGACTCGCGGCCCCGTTCACGGAAGAAGCGACAGGAGACGCAGATGCCAAAGTGCGGCAACCCGGCACGCGCCACCTCTGCCTCCAACATCTCAGCAAGGTTCCGGCCCAGCCGCCTGCGGGCCTTGTTGCCAAGCTCATCGGCTGACATAACAAGACGCCTCCACGGATCGAGCTCCAGTACGGCCTGCCCTTGCGGTGTCAGCATGAGAGCGACGGACCGCCGTTCATCCGGGCGTCGCGACTTAACGATCAGGCCCTTTTTTTCCAGCGTCTTAACCGTTTGTGAAACGGTACCCTTGGTGGCCCCGAGATATTTCGTCAGAACGCTCGGTACGTTGGAAAAACGATTGGCACGGGCGACAAAACGCAATGCCTCCCATTGCGCCGGGTTGAGTCCCGCCGAATGCTCGTTGGCGCGCATCAGGCGGAGCAATCTTTGCAGCCGAGAGGCGATAACCTCCCCGCTCACTTGTCCTTTGTCGTCGTCGGCTTCGCGCATGTGCTTGTATCGTCACTTGCTGATGCCATTAATCTTGAGAAGCACGTCGATGAGGCGTGGCACGAAGCGCTCGCCGTAGCCTTGATTCTCGGCCATGACAAAGAGTTGATGCACAGTCTCGGCGAGAAAAGACGCAACCGGCATGGTCTCGGTCATGTTGGTATAGTAACGGAGATCCTTGCGCGCGTTGCGAATGGCGAATTTTGCGTGGCTATCGTCGTCGGAAAGCGGAACGTTGATCAGACGGCCAAACATCACCGATGCCGCCCCGCCCGACATGACAATATCGCGGAAGGCCTGCATGTCGACGCCAGCCCTGGTTGCCACCGCAATGGCTTCCGCCGCCAGGGCGGCATTGCCAAGTGACAGAAAGTTATTGAGAAGCTTCAGCCGATGACCGGCGCCAACGTCGCCGGCGTAGACGATTGTATCGGCAAAGCAATCGAGCACTGGCCGAATGCGAGCCAGCACGTCCTTGGGACCGCCGGTCATGAGGCCGAGCGTTCCGGCCTCTGCCTCCTTTGGCGTGCGCGTCATCGGGGTGTCGATAAAGTGACCTCCCTTGGCTGCGACGTCGACCGCTATCTTCTCTGTTGAATCTGGCTCCGCCGTTGAGCAGTCGGCAATGATGAAACCCTCGCCCACTGCGCCAAGAAGCCCGTATTCGCCATAGATCGCCTGCTCTACTTCCGGAGTACCGGTGACGCAGAGGATCACCGCATCGCAGGATTTAGCCAACGCATGCGGACTGCCGACCTCCTTGGCCCCCTTGGCGATGAGGTCGTCGACCGGTGCCCGGTTGCGATGACCGACGACGGAAAGTTCGAATCCCTTTTTCAGGATATTCTTGCCGATGCCATGACCCATGAGGCCGACACCGATCAATCCGACATGCTTGATAATCATGTTGATTCCTTTCAGTCGATAAACGCGGCAAGGTCTTCCCTCTCGAGAAGGTACAGTCTGTCTTCTTCCTTGCAAACAAATCCCAGGCGCCGATAAAACCGGGCTGCCGCCTCGTTTGAAACATCGACCTCGAGCTTGATGAACTCAGCACCACGGCTGGCGACGCGCTTGGCAGCCTGTCGCAAGAGGTGCTGGCCGACGTTGTGTCCGCGGGCGGTGCCATCCACATAGAGATCCACAACATAGGCGCCCCTGGTGCCCCGCCAGGTTGAAAACGTCATCAGCGTCAAGCAGGCGCCGATCAGTCGTCCGGCTTGATCCGCAACGGTTATGTCGATGAGATCGCAATTTTCAACGAGCGCAGCGCCGCTCACAAAGGGCGTAGTATTGGCGCCGATGTCCGCAGCTAGCTTTCGCACCATGGCGGCTACCGCGTCCGCCTCGTCAAGCCGCATCTTGCGATATTCGATGATCATGCGTGAAGCCCTTGCAGCAGGCTTGCAAGATTGGCACCGAGATGCGGCGAAGCATAACCGCCCTCCTGGATAACCAGAATAGGTTTGGCGACTTCTGCGATCATTTTGCCAATTTCGGCAAACTCCGCGGTTTCGATGGCAAAGCCCTTGAACGGATCGTCCACCGCGATGTCGAGACCGGCAGCGAGAACGAGAACGTCTGGAGCAAAATCAGCCAATCGCTCCAAAGCCTTAGATAGCGCTTTGCGATAAGGCATGATTGTCGTGCCGCGTTCCAGTGGCAGGTTGAGGTTGAAACCCTCGCCAGCGCCGCTGCCACGCTCTTCCTCATAACCCCAGAAAAAGGGATAAAAACGCCTGGGGTGGGCGTGAATGGAGACGGTGAGCACATCGGCCCGATCATAGAATATCGCCTCAGTGCCATTGCCGTGATGCACGTCGATGTCGAGAATAGCCGCCCTCTTTCCCGCCCTGGTGAGAAGCTCGGCGGCGATGGCGGCATTGTTGAGATAGCAAAACCCGGCTGCGATGTCGGCGGCGGCGTGATGCCCGGGCGGGCGGCACAGAGCATAGACGAGACGCTCACCGCCCAGAATGAGGGCGGCGGCATGAGCCGCCGTTCCAGCACTCGCCCGCGCAGAGGCCCAGGTGTCGGCGGTTATCGGGCAGGACCCGTCACCCAAATGAAAACCGCATTGACCGACGACGCTGTCGGGATAACCCGCCGGCGGCAACCCCGGACGCCCCAGTGCAAAGACATTGGCAGATGGAGTTTCGCTGGCGTCAGGGATTCGTTTCCAGCGCTCCCACAGGGTATCGAGGAAGGCAATGTAGCGGCGATCATGGACGAACGCGAGCGTCTCGCCCAAGATATCCGGAGGAGCGACCACTGGGCCTCCGACACGGCGAACGCCATCGAGCAACATGTCGATGCGCTCGGGCCGTTCCGGGATCGGCTGCAACCTCCCGGAGACTACGAATTCGCTCGGCGCGTGGCGGCGCTGCGCTTCGTCGAATACGGTGATCATCGGTTTGCCGGCCCCCTAGAACTTCTGCTACTAGCTTGACACGGGTTCCATTCAAATCAAGGCGAATTCACGCATGTCAGCTGCTGCCCCCTTGCCACCCAGTATTCATTCCATCGGCAGTCTTCCGAAGGTCGCCTGGGCCAAGGGAAGCTATGTCTATGACGCCGCCGGCAAACAGTACATCGACGGATCAGGCGGCCCGGCCGTCTATTGCATCGGTCACGGCAATCCGGAAGTGAATCAAGCAATCAAGGCGCAGCTTGACCGCGTCGCCCATGGCTACCGTTACAACTTCACGTCAGACGCCCTGGAGGAACTCACCGAGATTATCCGTGCGAGATGTGGCGGAACGTTGCAGCATATGGTCTATGTCACCGGTGGCTCGGAAGCGGTCGAGTCCTGCCTCAAACTAGCATTGCAATATCATGCCGCCTGCGGCGAGATGAGCCGCCGCCGGTTCATTGCTCGCGAACGTTCCTGGCATGGCAACACCCTCGGCGCCCTGTCGGTGTCCGGGTTTCTCGAACGGAAGAAGGCTTTCGAAGGCTCCTTGCTCGATGTCTCGCGCCTGTCTCCGGCCAATGTCTATCGCCCTGTCGCCGGCGCTACGGCTGAAACCGCCGGCGAGGCCTGCGCCCAGGAACTCGAGAGCGAAATCTTGAGACTTGGCCCGGAGAAGTTCGCCGCCTTCATTTTCGAGCCTGTTGTTGGTGCGGCCGGCGGCTGCGTGCCGGCCCCACCCGGGTATGCCAAACGCGTGCGTGAGGTCTGTGACAAGTACGGCGTGCTGATGATCTCCGATGAAGTCATGTCGGGGGCGGGCCGTTGCGGTAGCTGGCGAGCGCTCGAAGCGGATGGAGTTGAGCCCGACATCATGGCAGTCGCAAAGGGCCTCGCCGCCGGTTATCTGCCTTTGGGAGCCGCCATCTATTCAAACAAGGTTGCGGACGCCATCCACGGCGCCCATGGTGCTCCGATGACCGGGCATACTTTCACCGGCCATACCGCCTGCTGCGCTGCCGGCGCGGCTGTCCAGAAGATTGTCGCGCGGGAAAAACTCGTCGAGCGTGTGCGAGACAATGAAGTCGTTCTCAAGGCCATGATCACCGAAGCAATGCAGGGGGTGGAGGCCGTCGGCGACATCCGCGGCCGGGGTTACTTCATCGCCACCGAACTGGTGGCCAACCGCAACACCAGGGTGCCGTTCCCGGCGGAACACAAGCTCTACATGCGCATCCGTCAGCAAGCCTTCGACAACGGCCTGATCTGCTATCCGGTCGGCGGCAATGTCGACGGAGTGAATGGCGATGCCGTCATCCTGGCGCCGCCCTATAACGCGACCTCCGCCGAGTTGGATGAGATCGTGTCAAAGATGGCCAAGTCCGTCAGACAGGTACTTGCGGCGACCGGCGTCGGCTGAGACTTAGTACCAGTTGTCTCGCTCGGCGTCCTTGGCCATGCGGGCCGGCCCGCGGTTGAGGAACGCATCGGCATGGACGATGGTTCGGTCATGTTCGATCAGAACGACGGCGTACATCGGTGGCTCGTCGCTATAGACTGTCTCGACCGAGCCACCGACCAGCGGCAGTTGGTGGTTTAGACTCGGGAGGGCTGAAAACGGAATTCCCCGCCACTGCCCACTGATCGGTCGATGGGCGTGCCCAAAGAAAATGTGGTGGATATCGTGGTCATTGAGGAGATCGGCAAAACCCTCAGGGTCATCAAGCTTGATCAAGTCCTGCAAGGGATGACCAATGTCGAAGGGTGGATGATGCATGAAGAGGTAGACGGGAGCGTCGCCGGCCCTGTCCAGCTCCGCCTTCAGCCAGGCGCGGCGGGGAGCATCGTAAAGTCCCGCCGACGACGGCGGTCCTTTCAAGGTATCGAGAAAAAGAAAGTATGAGCCATTCCGCGCGATCGCTTGTTGAACGTGGCCGGCCGGGTCCGCTCCACCGAAGACCTGTAGATAGTTCGCCCGGCTGTCGTGATTGCCGAGCATGAGGTATGTTTCAATCGGCAACTCTTCCAATCGCCGTTTCAGGACCCGATAGGAGGCAATCTCGCCTTGCTCGGCCAAATCGCCGGTGATGGCGCAAAAGCTTGCATCGGAATGGTGGGCTGCAATATCGGTGAGGCAGGCATCGAGCCGGGCGAAGGGGTCGAGCCCCCAGAGTAATTCACCGGGCTTGCCGAGATGCAAATCGGTCAGGTGGATGAATTTCATTCGGGCTTCACATCGCCACTCCTGAGACGCGATCCTCGCAACAGGCCAGCGGCATCGACGATCGGGTATCCGGCGGACACGATATGCGAGTTGATGCGGTGGAGATCGCGGATCATGTCGACATAGAGCGCGCTGCGGCGCAATGCGCCGCCCTTGCCGCGCGCCCCCACCCGGAAATGCTCGTCGAGCACGCTGTTCTCGAGTGCACGAAAGGCATCTTTCTGGGCGATCAGCCGCTTGGCACCCTCAATATCGCCGGACGACAAAACCCCTGTCGCGATCCGCAGATTTTCATGGATGATGAGGCATAGGTCGTCCAGGGACGCTTGTTCGGCAACGCTGAAAGCTATGCTTTCCTTGGCCTTGGCCTTGATGCGGTCCGACAGGTTAAGATGGATCACGTCACCTGCATGCTCAAGGTTGCTGATATAGAGAGTGATCTCCAAGGCTCGGCGGGCATCTGGCGCTGAAAGCTCGACTTGCGCAAGGTCTGACAGATAGGACTGCACGGCCGTCTGAAACGCGTTGAGGCGCTCGTCCAGCGCCTTCAGTAGCTTCAACGTCTCGAGACTCCCCGTACGGAGGGCCATCAGTGCCGTATCGAACATGCGATCGAGCACTTCGCTCATGCGCACGGTCTCAAGCATGGCATTGGCAAGTGCCACCGACGGCGTGGACAGCGCCACCGCATCGAGGTAGCGGGGCGCCGCGAGCCGATCGTCATCCTGCTTCTCATCCGGAACGAGACGGTACATGATTCTTTCGACCCCGCCAGTCAGAGGCAGAAAAACGAGTCCTGCCACGATGTTGAACAGGGCATGGAAGGTGACGGCGGTCTCGACTGCCCGCATCGGTATCAGTACCACATAGGGTGTTATCCGGCCGATGAAGGCCAGTCCGGCTATCGCCATGAAGGCGCGGCAGAAGAGATTGGAAAGTGGCAGTCTCCGCGCCGCAGCCGGCAGTGCCAGTGTGGATGTTACCGCCGGAAGGCCGCCACCAAAATTGATGCCGAGAACGAAACTCAGCGCACCCGCAACCTCAAGGCTGCCATTCGCCAGGAACGAGGCGATCAGCAGGATCGCGGCAAGCGTCGAATGAAAAGCCCAGGCCAGGAAAGCGCCGACAATGAATGCCAGCAGCGGCTCGCGGCCGACCGCTGCCAGGACGTCGTGAAACAGGCTTGCACCGCTCAGCGGCACGGTAGCGGTCTTGATGAGCTGCAGCGATAGCAGCATCAGGCCTAGGCCGATAAGGATGCGCCCAACATTGTGCGGCCGGAATTCCTCCGACATGCTGAAGGTAACGTAGCCTGCGAACAACAGGATAGGTGAGGCCCACAGCGCGAAGTTGCTACCGGATGCGAAGTTGCTACCGGATGCAAAGACCGAGGACACGATGGCCGAGCCCACATCGGCGCCAAGCAGGATGGCAAGGCCGAGTGCCGTGCCGATGGCACCCGAGGCGGCAATGCCGGCGACGATCAGTGTCATGGCCGTGCCGCTACCCAGGATGGCAGTGGCAATTCCGCCGGCGAGGAAGGCCGAAAGCCTGCTTCCCAGGCGATGCTCGATGAAGGCCTTCAACCGGTCGCCCCAGGCGCGCATGACACCGGTGCGGACCATGCGCACGCCCCAGAGCAGCAGCGCTACCCCGCCCAAGAGATTGACGATAACGAGGGTTCCCGGGTTCACCCTTTCCTCAGGCCGGCCACGGCAGGGACCACGTCTTCACATTGGTGAAAAACTTCATGGCCTCCATGACGCCCTCCTTGATGCCGTTTCCGCTGTCCTTGATGCCGCCAAAGGGCGACATCTCGATGCGATATCCCGGCACTTCCCAGATATTCACGGTTCCCACATTAAGGCCTTCGATGAAGCGGGTGATGCGATCCAGCCGGTTGGTGCAGACGCCGGACGAGAGACCGAAGGGGGTCGAATTGGAAATATGGATCACCTCGGCGTCGTCGTTGGGAACCCGCACGATGGGAATAACGGGCCCAAAGGTTTCTTCGAAGACCAATTCCGATTGGTGCGGCACGAAGTCGATGGTGATGGGCGGCAGCACGGCGCCCTGGCGGCCCGGATCATAAAGCACTTTGGCCCCCTGCTCGGCAGCTAGGTAGACGCGGCGTTCGAATACCTTGGCGGCCTCCTCGTGCACCACCGTTCCGAGGTCCGTGCTCGGGTCCATGGGATCACCGAACTTGATCTTCTTGGCTTTGGCCAACGCCAGCTCGACGAATTTGTCGGCGACGCGTTCCTGTACCAGAATGCGCTTCACCGCCGTGCAGCGCTGGCCGGAATTCTTGGTGGCACCGGCGACCGCGAGTTCGGCGGCCTTGTCGAGATCGGCCTCGGAGAGATCGTCGAGGACGATTAGCGGGTCATTGCCACCAAGCTCAAGAGCAGCACGCTTGTAGGCGGCCTTGGCCGCTATGATCTTGCCGACCCGAACGCCGCCGGTGAAGGTGATGACGCTGATGGCTTCATTGGTTACCATCTCGCCGCCGATGTCGTCGGGCCAACCGGTCACAACCTGAAACATCTCCGGCGGCAATCCTGCTTCATAAAGAATGTCCGCGAGAGCAATGGCGGTAAGCGGCGTCAGCTCCGTGGGCTTGCAAACCACGCAATTGTTGGTGGCGATGGCCGGCGCTACCTTATGCGATACCATGTTGAGCGGATGGTTGAAGGGAGTGATGGCCGATACCACGCCCACCGGCTCGCGCTTGGTAAATATCTTGCGGGACTTCCCCTGTGGGGTGAGGTCGCAGGAGAATACTTGGCCATCGTCGAGAATGGTGAGTTGGCCCGCCAGCGAAAACACGTCGTAGGCGCGGCCGCATTCATAGACCGAATCTTTCTTGGACAGGCCAAGTTCGAGCGTGATGAGATCCGAAAGTTGGCCGGTTCGCGCGCGGATGAGTTCCGCCGTGCGAAACAGAATCTGTTGGCGCTCATAACGCGTGAGCTTGGGCTTGTAGGCGGCGGCGATGGCAAAGGCCTTTGCCGCATGCTCGGCCCGGCCCGCCGGCACTGTGCCGATGATCTCGTTGGTATAGGGATAGTGGACAGGTATTTCGCCGTCCGCCCCGACCCGCTTGCCACCGATGCGCATAGCCTCCCTGATGATCGGCCGCTTCACTGCTGGCGCGTTCATCTCAGTTCTCCACGATATGGTTGCAACCGACGGCAAAGGCATCGAAATTCCGGAGTTTGCCGGGAAGCCCCTCGAGCTTGCGATTGACGATGACCGGAACCTCCTGTTCGGTTAGCCCGCCGTGCGAGCGTAGTGGCTCTTTGAGTCCCGAGAGATCGTGTTTGTCGCGGCTGGTGCCGATGGCCTTAGATGCGGTTGGTCCGCCCGATACCACAATGATGTCGCCCATACGATCTTCCGGCAATTCGAAGCGGGCACAGCCGTCCCTGCGGTTCAACACCAGGTCAATCCCGGGCTGCATGGCGATCTCCGCCATCACGCTGGCTACGGTGGGACCGTAAATATAAACTGTCGCAAAGGAGCCCAGCGCTCCGTGATGAACTACATAGGGGTCGGTGATCGGCAGGATTACCTTGGTCTTTCCCGTTCCGAATTTGCGGTCGAGCAAGTCCTGCAAGTATATGACATCAGGCTCGCCATTGGCCAAATGTTTGTCCTTCATGCCGTGGTCAGCGACGATGACTACGATGGCTCCACCACGATCCAGCTCGCCCAGATACCTGTCCATCATGGCGTAGAAGCTGCTGGCACCAGCCGAACCCGGAGCAAATTTGTGCTGCACATAGTCGGTCGTTGAGAGATACATGAGATCGGGGCGCATCGAGCCCAGAAGCTTAACACCAGCTGCGAAGACGAATTCGGAGAGTTCGGCTGAATAGACCTCCGGCACGGTTAGTCCGACCATGGCGCAGACATGCTCAATACCATTGTCCTTGAGCGTCGCTTTGTCGGCTTTTTCGGATGAGAAGCAGACTGCCGAACCGTCGAAAGCGAGTCCCTTGCCGAGAAGAAGCCGCAGCTTGTCCTTGGCCGTCACCACGGCGACTTTAGCGCCTGCCTTCTGGAAAGCCTCGAAGATGGTCGGTGACCGCAGCCATTTCGGGTCGTTCATCATTGTCTCGGTGCCGGTGGTGGGATCGATGAGGTAGTTACCGCAGATGCCGTGCACCGACGGTGGGCGGCCGGTCACGATCGACAGGTTGTTGGGATTGGTGAAACTCGGGATAACCGAACAACCCCGAAGGTTCTCGCCCCTTTCGATCATCGCCTTCAGGTTCGGCATGAGACCTTCGGCCATGGCGATTTCCATGTAGGCGGGCTCGCTGCCGTCGCAGCAGACCACCACGAGGGGCACCTTGGGCCACTTGTATTCGCGGCCATTGACACTGACGGTCTTCATGCCTCAGGCCTCGAGCGGGACTAGATCGGTGACCTTCATCTCGCGCAGCACGTCGCCAATAGCCTCGAGCACCGCGTTCATCACTTTATCGTCGATCTGGCCAATAGTGCCAATCCGGAAACTTGGTCGTTTGGTCAACTTGCCCGGATAGATGGCAAAACCGCGGGCGCGCAGCGACTCGTAGAACTGCTCGAAATCGAAATTGGGATCGCGCGGCGTGAGGAAAGTCTGAATGATGGGGCCGGCCTCGTCGTCGCCAAGCAGCGTCGTGAATCCCATGTCCTGCATGCCCTTGATCAGGATCTGGGCATTGCGGGCGTAGCGGTTGCCGCGCGCCGCGACTCCGCCCTGCTGTTCGTGCTCTTTCAGCGCCTGATGGAAGGCGACCAGCGCATGGGTGGGAGGCGTAAAGCGAAACTGGCCATTTGCCTCCAAGCCCCTCCACTGATCGAAGAGATCAAGCACCAGCGAATGGCACTTGCCCTTGGAGGCCTCAAGCATGTCGCGCCTTACCAAGACGTAGGAAAAGCCCGGCACACCTTCGATGCACTTGTTGGACGACGACACCATGACATCGATGCCGGAGGCTTCCATGTCGAGCGGCAGCGCGCCGAACGAAGACATGGCATCGACCATATAGACTCGCCCCCGTTCCTTCACCGCCTTGGCGACATCATCGATCCGATTGACGATCCCTGAGGTGGTCTCGCAATGAATCATCCACACGTGGCTGATACCGGGATCGGCGTCGAGCGCGCTGGCAACCTCTTCAGTGCTAGGGGCGGCGCTGTCGCCCTTGTCGATCTTGAGGCAGGGACGGCCGATGCGTTCGAGGATATTGGCGGCGCGATCACCATAGGCACCGTTGGCAACGACCAGGGTCTTCGTGCCGCTCGACGGGCAGAAAGAGCCAAGCGCTGCCTCGATGGCGAATGTTCCCGAACCCTGCATGATCACGCATTCATAGGCCGGGCCGCAGTTGGCGAGCTTCACCAGAGCCTTGCGGATGTCGGCGACGATCTGGCGAAACTCGATGTCGCGGGAGCCCCAGTCGGCCAGCATCGTGAGTTTTACCGACCGTGACGTGGTCAATGGGCCAGGCGTCAGCAAATAGGGCATATCTTCCTGGCCGGCCGGGCCTTTGAAGGTGGGAATGATGCGCGGTGCGGTGGTTGTCATGTCGGGCTCCAGAAACCTGTACCTTCTTGAGCGGATGACTGGTATAAGTCAAATCGGATGTTCTTATATGATACATAGGTTTTTACGATATGCGTCATGCGCAGCTTTTGGCCTTCCATGCAGTTGCCACTCAGGGCGGCTTTTCACGCGCTGCGGAGAAGCTGTCGCTTACCCAGCCTGCCGTATCCGATCATGTGCGCAAGCTGGAGGAAACCTACGGCGTTCAGCTCTTCAACCGTGCCGCCCGCGGTGCCGAACTGACCGCGCTGGGACGTGGGCTATTTGCCATCACGGAGCGGCTTCTTGAGGCCGAGGGGCAGGCGCGGGAGCTATTGTCGCGCGCCAAGACGCTGGACGAAGGTCAGCTCACCATAGGAGCGGACGCCGCGGTCCACGTCCTTCTGCACATTGTCCGCTTCCACCAAAACCACCCGCGCATCACCCTCCGGCTGGTTACCGGCAACTCGGCCGAGCTTCTTGCCCGGCTGGAATCTCTTTCCATCGACCTCGCGGTCACGGCAGAAAGGCCCAGTTCAGAAGCGGTTCTGGCGCGCCGACTGAAACAGGATCGCCTCGTCGCGGTTATTCGCGAGGAGTCGACTTTCCAGAAGGAGAGATCGCTGTCTTTGACGCGCCTGGCGGAGTTACCTCTAATCCTGCGCGAAGAGGGCTCGGCGACCCGCAGGCTTCTTCTCGAAGAATTACGACGGCGAGGACTTCGGCCCAGTATTGCCATCGAGATCGAAAGTCGTGAAGCGGCCCGCGAGGCGGTGGCCCAAGGTTTGGGCGTGGCAGTCATGTCGGAGGGCGAACTCGTGCCGGACTCCCGTCTCAGGACCATCCGAATATCCGATTGGCAGGCTTCCATGGAAGAGTGGCTCTTGTGCCTAAAATCGCGAGCCGACTTGCACATAATCCGCTCCTTCTTCGACGTCCTGCCGGGCTAGGGAACGGGTGTCCAGATGACCTGATCGATCCGGGTGGCTCCGGTCGCCAGCATCACCAGACGGTCGAAGCCAAGCGCCACGCCGGAAGCTGGCGGCATGATAGTCAAAGCCTTGAGCAACTCCTCATCTATGGGATAGCGCTCGCCATAGACTCGTTCTTTTACTTCCATTTCCGTCACAAAGCGCCGCCGCTGTTCGACCGGATCGATCAACTCGCCAAAACCGTTGGCCAGTTCCACTCCACAAGCGTAGAGCTCGAAGCGTTCTGAAACCCGCCGGTCGTGGGCGCAGCTGCGCGCCAATGCCGCCTCGACAGCTGGATACTCGTAAAGAACCGTCAGTGCCTCTATGCCGAGATTGGGCTCAATTTCTTCGACCAAAATGCGGCTGAAAATGTCGGACCAGCTGTCGTCGTCCGCGACCCTAATTCGGGATTGGGCTGCCAGACCGTCACGGTCGGCACCGCCCGCCTGATCTAGCGTTGCCAGGAGATCGACACCCGCATAACGGTGGAAGGCTTTGGCAACCGTCAAGCGCTCGGGCTCTGCAAAGGGGTTTATTTCCCGCCCGCGCCAGGAAAAGCTACGCGCGCCGGCAGTTTCGGCAGCAATCTTGATGAGTGCCAGCGCATCAGCGATAATGATTCCATAGGCTTCATTAGCACGATACCACTCCAGCATGGTGAACTCGGGCAAGTGCGTCAGAGTGCGTTCCCGGTTCCGATAGACTCGCGCCAGATCGAAGATTCTGGTCTCTCCGGCCGCCAGTAGCTTCTTGCAGGCAAATTCCGGCGAAGTGTGCAGATAGCGCCGTTCACGGCTTCCGTCCGGCTGGATCAAGTCGGTGGCAAAGCCATGGAGATGAGCCTCGTTGCCGGGAGAAATCTGCAGCGTCGAACAGGAAACCTCCGTGAATCCGCAGTCGGAAAACCACGAGCGAACAGCCGTCGCGATACGATTGCGGGCCAGCAGAAAGGGTCTCCGGTCGTGATGCCGGTTGGGTGAAAACCACGGCGAAGGGGGGGGTGGATGCAAAGCTTCTCAAAGGGGTTGGATTTGTCGGGTGTCACTGCTAATACCCTGCCCGGCTTTCCCCCGCAAATCATAGAAAGAACGAGTGTAAACGTGGTCAAGATCATCGCAAGCGGTGTCCGCAAGGGCAATGTCATCGAGCATGAGGACGGCAAGCTCTATGTCATCCTCAAGGCCGAAAGCATGCATCCGGGCAAGGGTACGCCGACGACAACCATCGACATGCGCCGCATCTCCGACGGCGTGAAGACGACAGTGCGATACAAGACCACCGACACCATGGAGCGGGCGTTTGTAGAGACGCTCACTCACAACTATCTCTATCAAGACGGCGAGCAGTACGTTTTCATGAACCCGGAAAACTTCGAGCAGATCCACTTGCCGGCCGACATGTTGGGCGACCAGGCTGCCTTCCTGCAAGAAGGCATGGAGTGCCAGATCGCGCTGTTCAACGGTACGCCGATTTCCATTGAATTACCGCAGCGCGTGGTCCTCGAGATCGTTGAGACGGAGCCCGCCATCAAAAACCAGACGGCGTCCTCCTCCTTCAAGCCGGCATTGCTGTCCAACGGCGTGCGCACCATGGTGCCGCCGCATGTCACCTCGGGCACGCGAATTGTCGTCGCCACCGAAGACGGTTCCTACGTGGAACGCGCCAAGGACTAATTTCTCCGGAAGACCGCCACCATTTCGACGTGCGGCGACCATTTAAACTGATCGACGGGGGTTACCTGCTCCAGCCGGTAGCCACCACCCATCAGTATGCCCGCATCGCGGACCAGCGTCGACGGTTCGCAAGAAACCGCCACGACAGTTCCGACCTTTGACTTGGCGAACTGGCGCGCCTGCGCCTCGGCGCCGGCGCGCGGCGGATCGAAAACCACCGCATCGAACTCTTTCAACTCCGCAGCTGTAAGCGGCTCCTTCGACAGGTCGCGCGTAGAGACCGCAAAGGGTTTGATGCCTGTGGTCCGACGTGCCGCCTCGCCGAGAGCGGCAATGGACGGCTTGTCGCTGTCGACGGCGGTAACGCGCGCAGACGCCGCCAGCCGGAGTGCAAACGGTCCACAGCCACAGAACAGATCGGCCACTCGTTTCGCCCCGACGGCCGCCGACGTCACCAACCCGGCAAGAACCGTTTCGCCCGCTTCGGTCGCCTGCAGGAACGCGTTGGGTGGCAGGATGACAGTGGCTGCCCCCATGTTCACGGCCGGGGAACGGTGCACTACAATGATCTCGCCATTGACGGTAAGTCGCGCCAGATCGAGCTTTCTCGCAAGGATTGCAAGCTTCGGCACATGGAACTCGACAACCTTCCTCCCGGCCTTGGCCGCGGCATCAACGCCGCCATTGGTTGCCGTAAGCGCCACATCGCAGTCGCCCAGAAACTCGCCAATGGACCGAGCGACATCGATCGCACGATCCAACATCGGCACCAGAATTGGGCAGCGGTCGATATCCTGTAGGTCATGACTCCGCAGCGCCATGAACCCGGCTTTCAACACGCCGTCGTGTCGCCGAACGTGTAGGCTTGCTCGCCGCCGGCCCTGGCCATGGGCGTCGACCAAGTCAGCAACCGCAGCATCAATACCTCGCTTGGCGAAAGCCGCTTGGACGAGACCCCTTTTCCAACTTCGGTAGGCGGACTGATCGAAATGCTGCAGCAGACAGCCACCGCATCGCCCAAAATACGAGCAGAAAGGTGGTATTCTATCCAATGATTGCGACTCGATACTGACTAGACGAATTGCCTCGCCTTCAATCTCGACGAGGATTGTCTCTCCCGGCAGGGCATAGGGTATGAAAGCTGCATTGCCATTGAGAGTTGCCATTCCCTCGCCGCGATGACCGAGCCTCTCAATCTTCAATTGGAACGCCGCCATAGGCCTAGCGCGGATAGGCGATGGCCACGGCATGGCCAGATTTCAGTGAAACCTGTACGGCCCCGTTAGCAATATTCGAGAGAGTGAGCGTCGATCCGAGCGCAATGTCCCGCTGCTGGAGGGGCCATCTCACCCCGGTAAGATCCAATCCTACAAGCTCGGTCATTGGCACCAGGCTCAGGCGGGTGCCCGCCGGCAAGTCAATCAACGTGTGCCCCGGGATGATGGGATGAGCTTCTTCGTCGCCGCTCGTCATGCGGGCCGGGATTCCGGCGCGGGCAAGCTGGATTATCTGGCCAAAATGGCCCAGCATGTGGTCAGCTTGGCCACCAAATCCTCCGACCAGCAGCACACTTCTAGCGCCCTTGCTCAGCGCATCGGCGATGGCCAACCCACCGTCAGTTGTATCCTTTTCCGCCGAAAATGTCTGACGCGGAATGTGACGGTACTGGACCGCGAGTTCCGATCCGGAGGAATCAAAGTCTCCAACCCACAATTCCGGCGTCACTCCCAGAGCCGCGGCATGGACTATGCCGCTGTCGGCAGCGATGACCCGGGCCCCCGCGATCTGCTTACGAAGACGGGAAGTGATGGTCAGATTGCCGCCGAGAAGGATCGCAAAGTGTGCCATGGCCGTTCCCTAGCAGATGAAGCTTGTCAGCGCATCCCGCAAGGCGTATTCCGGTGCTTGCTCTCAACGGGGTGCCACACTAGTGGCTGAGAGGCGCTCATGCGCCAACCCGCTGAACCTGATCCGGATCATGCCGGCGGAGGGATTGCGAGCGGGACCGCACCGGTTCCATTCCTCCATCCGCTGGCGAATGGAGGTACCATGAAGAAGATTCTCACCGCCCTGTTCGCTCTCTTTGCCCTCGCTGTTCCCGCTACGGCAAGGGAAACTCTCACCATCTATACTTACGACAGCTTTGTCTCAGATTGGGGGCCAGGCGCCAAGATCAAGGAAGCTTTCGAGAAAACCTGCGACTGCACCATCAAGTGGGTGGCACCAGGAGATGGTGTTGCGGTACTCAATCGCTTGAAGCTCGAAGGCAAGAACACCAAGGCCGATGTCGTGCTTGGACTCGATACCAACCTGACGGCCGAGGCGGCATCCACCGGCCTCTTCGGCAAGCATGGCGTCGATCTCAGTCTCGCCCGGACCCCCGTGGCTTGGACCGACGAAATCTTCATGCCATTCGATTTCGCGCATTTCGCCGTGGTCTACGACAGTCAGGCAATCAAGCAGCCGCCAACAAGTCTCGATGAGCTGGTGAACGGCGATCCAACCCAGAAGATCGTGCTGGAAGACCCCCGTTCGTCGACCCCGGGGCTCGGTTTTCTCCTGTGGATGAAATCGGTTTACGGCGACAAGGCCGGTGAGGCATGGAAGAAGCTGCGCCCCCGTATCCTAACGACAGCGCCGGGCTGGTCGGATGCCTATGCCCTGTTTACCAAGGGCGAGGCCCCGATGGTCCTTTCCTACACCACCTCGCCTGCATACCATATGATCGCCGAGAAAACCGACCGCTACAAGGCGGCCAGCTTTTCCGAAGGCCATTACCTGCAAATCGAAGTGGCGGGCCTCATCGACGCCTCGCCGAACCGCGCCCTTGCCCAAAAGTTCCTGCAATTCATGATGGGTCCCGGCTTTCAGGACCAGATCCCCACCAACAACTGGATGCTTCCGGCCGGAGCGACTTCGGCACCCCTACCCCCGGCCTTCGATACCCTCGTGAAGCCGACAAAAACGCTTCTCTTCACACCAGAGGATGTGGCCCAGAATCGCCGTGCCTGGATTGACGAGTGGCTGAATGCGATGGCGAACTGAACTTGAGCCCTTTCGCAATAAGCCGGGCATCGGCACTGCTGGCACTCGGCGTGGTGTTGGCCGCGGTTACGGCCGGTTTCGGACCGGTCCTTGCAATGGCTCTTTACCAGTCACCGGCTAGGGCCGATCCCTATCTCTTCCAGGTCGTCAGGTTCACTCTCCTGCAGGCGTCCCTGTCCGCGGCCCTGTCCGTGGCTTTCGCCATTCCTTTCGCGCGCGGCCTCGCACGCCGGCGCTTTGCGGGGAAGGACGTCCTCGTGAACCTGCTCGGCCTACCCCTATCGCTTCCGGCCATTGTCGTGGTACTGGGTATCGTCCAGATCTATGGCCGGCAGGGTTGGTTTGGTGGAGTAATCGAGGTCTATGGACTCACTGGTATTTTGTTGGCCCATGTGTTCTTTAACCTTCCACTGGCGGCACGCATACTGCTTGGACAACTTGCGGCCATCCCTTCGGAGAGCTTCCGGCTTGGCGCGCAGCTCGGCTTCCGTGATCGCGACGTGTGGACACGAATAGAATGGCCGCAACTGGCGCGCGCCCTTCCGGGAGTCGCCATACTGATCTTCCTGCTATGCACAGCGAGCTTCACAGTGGTGCTGACCCTTGGTGGCGGACCACGCGCCACGACCCTGGAAGTTGCCATCTACCAGGCCCTGCGATTTGATTTCGATCCGCCGCGGGCAGCATCGCTTGCCCTGATCCAGCTGGCCATCTGCGGGAGCCTAGTTCTCTTATCTTATGGCTTTTCGCCTGGCGCTGTGGGCATGCCGTCGTTGGGCCGCTTCGCCAGCCGCTATGACGGCACGTCCATAGCAGCTCGCATGGCGGATGGTTTCGCAATCGCTATGGCATTGTTGCTTCTGCTTCCGCCCTTGCTAGGCATAACTTTGCCCGGCCTCGCCAATTTAAGCATCGGCAGCGACTTGCTTCCCGCCGCCGGAACGAGTCTGGCAATCGGGCTGGCATCAGCCTTGCTTGCCGTATTGATCGTCTGGCCGCTCGCCCAGCTGGCGGCCCGCTCACACTGGTGGCGCAGACTGACGCCGCTGGCAATGCTTCTAGGCCTTATGGTTCCACCCGCGGTACTGGCGACCGGCTGGTTCATCGTCCTCGCACGATTTTCAACCGTCAGTGTTCCGGCCGCAGTTCTCGTCGTCGGCATGAATGCCCTGATGGCCTTGCCCTTCAGCTACACCGCCCTGGCTCCGGCGGTCGCAGTAGCGGCACAGCGCTATGACCGACTGTGCAGCAGCCTGGGCCTTGCTGGCTATCGCCGAATGATTGTCGTGGACCTTGCCGTGCTAAGGCAGCCGCTCGGTCTCGCCTTCCTGATGGCGGCCATCGTCTCGCTCGGAGACCTCACGGCCATCATGTTGTTCGGCTCGCAGGACTTCGCCACCCTGCCGTCACTGATTTACCGGCAGATGGGCACCTATCGCATGGCAAGCGCCTCTGGCACCGCCCTGATCCTCACTCTGTTCACCTTCGTGCTAATCAGCCTCGCAAATCGCTGGAGCGTCGCCGATGATAAGGCTTGAAGGCGTTCGCTTCCGCTTCGAAGACCTGGAAATGCGGTTCGATATCGATGTTCCGGCGGGTTCGTTCACCGCCATAATCGGTCCAAGCGGTGGTGGCAAATCGACCCTCCTGTCACTTATTGCCGGTTTCGAGATACCCCTGTCCGGCCACGTCACGATCGCAGATCGGGACATGGCTGGCCTCTCGCCAGACCAACGACCGGTGAGCATGATCTTCCAGGATAACAATGTCTTTGCCCATCTCGATCTTTGGCAAAATGTGGCGATCGGCATATCTCCAGGCTTGCGTCTTTCGTCCGGGCAGCAGGCAATGGCCGACGAGGCGCTGCGCCAGGTGGGCCTTATGGCGCTGCGCCATCGCAAGCCCGGGGAGGTTTCCGGCGGCGAAAGACAACGCGTAGCGATTGCGCGCGCGTTGGTACGTGAGAAGCCGATCTTGCTACTTGACGAACCTTTCGCGGCATTGGGCCCGGCGCTGCGGCGCGAAATGCTTGACCTGGTCGGTAACTTTCGCCGCGAGAAGCAACTGACTGTCCTCATGGTCACGCACCAGCCTGAAGACGCTCGCTATGCGGCGGACTATACGGCCTTCCTGGAGGGTGGCCGGATTGTCGCCCTGCGCCCGACGCCGGAACTATTTGGCGCGCGGGATCTGCCGGCCCTCGCCGCCTATCTGGGGGACTGGAGAAACTGATAGCGTTCGGCTAACCCATTGCCCAGAATGGCCAGACTCCTGCTAAACCTTCGCGGCATCCATGTGACATTCGGGGGCAAGCCCTGTCTGGAGGGCGCCGACCTCCCCCTTGCCGAGGGCGAGCGCATCGCTCTCGTCGGACGCAATGGATCGGGCAAGTCGACACTCCTCAAGATCGCCGCGGACCTCATCGAGGCCGACAGCGGCGACCGGTGGGTTCAACCGGGAACCACGATCCGCTATCTGCCACAGGAGCCCGATCTCTCAGGATTTTGTACGACCTCCGACTATGTGGCGGCAGGACTTGGTCCTGGCGACGACACCCGTCGGGTTGCTTCTCTACTTCGGCAACTGAATCTCACGGGGGCGGAGCATCCGTCCCATCTGTCGGGCGGCGAACTCCGCCGGGCCGCCATAGCTCGAGCCCTTGCGCCCGATCCCGACATTCTTCTTCTCGACGAACCGACCAACCATCTCGACCTTCCGGCCATTGAGTGGCTGGAACAGGAACTGGCCGCTTGCCGCTCGACAATCGTCCTCATCAGCCATGATCGGCGATTCCTGGAGAATCTCTCCAACCGCACAGTCTGGCTTGATCGCGGGGCGGCCAGACGGCTTGAGCGCGGATTCGCCGAGTTCGAAACCTGGCGCGATCGAGTCCTCGCCGAAGAGGAACTGGCACAGGCCCGCCTTGCCCAACGCATTGCCACCGAAGAGCACTGGATGCGGCATGGCGTTACGGCGCGGCGCAAGCGCAACATGCGGCGCGTTGACCTGCTAGGTCGCCTTCGCACGGAACGGCGGGACGATGTCGGACCTGTCGCTATGGCCAAACTCCATGCCTCGGGCGGCGATCTGTCCGGGAGGCTTGTTGCGGATGCTCGTAACGTGTCAAAGGCTTTTGGCCAGCGGTGTATCGCAAAGGGACTCAACCTGCTGCTGATGCGCGGCGACCGGCTGGCCCTGGTGGGCGCCAACGGATCGGGCAAGACGACACTCATCCGTCTTCTCACCGGGGCCCTGACACCGGACGGGGGAACCATCCGGCTGGGAACCAACGTCGAAACCATCATCCTAGAACAGGGCCGCGACAGCCTCGCTCCCGACGATAGCCTAGCCCATGTGATCACCTCTGGTCATGGCGAGCGGGTGATGATCGACGGCGTGGCCCGTCATGTGGTGAGTTACATGAAGGACTTCTTGTTCCGGCCTGATCAGGCGCGAACGCCAGTCTCGGTTCTGTCCGGCGGTGAGCGCGCGCGACTCATCCTCGCGCGTGAATTCGCCAGGCCCTCGAACTTGCTCGTTCTCGACGAGCCCACCAACGACCTCGACCTCGAAACGCTTGATCTTCTGCAGGAACTGCTCGCCGACTATCGTGGTACAATTCTTCTGGTTAGCCACGACCGCGACTTCATCGACCGCGTTGCGACCTCCGTGCTGATGGCCGAGGATGGTGGGCGGTGGACGGAATATGCCGGCGGCTATTCGGATATGCTGGCGCAGCGCGGTTTTGGGGTAGAGGCCCGCAAATCGACACCAGCGGAGCCACTTGTGGCATCCCGCAAACGACTGGCCGCCGATGAACACGCCCGGCGCAAACTCAGTTTCAAGGACAAGCATGCGCTCGAAACGCTGCCCGGCGAAATTGACAGGTTGCAGCTCGAGATCAAGATACTGGAAGAGCGCCTTGCACTTCCTGACTACTTCGCCCAGGGTCCAAGGTCGTTCGAATCTTCAGCTCGAAGACTTTTGTCGGTGCGAGAGCAACTGAGTAAGGCGGAAGACCGCTGGCTCGAACTCGAACTGCTGCATGAAGCCCTCGACGGCTCTTGAGTCTACCAGCCGCCAGCGCCGGAAGACCCCCTCCACCGGAACTGTTCCCGGCGCTGTCGAAGCCAAAGAAATGCTGGACGACAGCCCGGACCCCAGGCTGTCGGTGAAGCTACCGGTACAACCGGCATCCAAATTCGATCCTGAATACCAGACCGGTGCCGTAGCACCGGCAGCAACAGCGGCGGCCGGTACGGCAGCAAATTTGCTGCTCCATTCGTTCTCGCAATAGTGGGCCAGGGCATAGGGCAGGTAGCGCTCGAACAGATCCGATGTCTTTTCAGGTGGGTTGAGGACCTTGAGTCGCTTCGCCTCGGCCATCGTCATGTACATTCGGAAGCCTTCCAGCTGATCGAACGGCTTGCGGCCAGGAATCGTGGGGTGCGCAACGGATGGTAGAAGACCAGATTCATGATTCCGATTGCGACCGCCGTGCCCAACAGCAGATAGAGATTGGCCGTTTCTGCCGAAAACATGAGCGCCAAAGGCGCGGCTATGCCGCCGGTCATGAACGGAATCATGAAGAGTATCGTCATGACCGAACCGAGCTTACCGAGCATCCCACGGCCCGAAATCACATTCTTGATCGCTCCGCCAGCGACCGCCAGGATCACGCTCCACCACACTGCCGTCAAGCCGGCCGCGAATAGCCGGTCAGCCCATGCTCGGTCGGCAGCAGCAGGAGAGCAGCCCCAGGATCAGGCGCCGCATGACGGTTTATTTCTTAAAGTCGACTTTGGGAGCTTCACGAGCCGCGGCATCGCCAATCTCGTAAAATTCTGCCTTCGAGAAATGGAAGAAATTGACAATGATGTTGGTCGGGAAAGATTCGATTTTGGTGTTGAGATTGCGCACCGTTCCGTTGTAGTGGCGGCGAGCCTTCTGAATCTGGTCCTCGATGCCGGCGAGCTTGTCCTGGAGATCGCGGAAATTGTTGTCAGCCTTCAGTTCGGGATAGGCTTCGGCGATGGCGAAAAGTCGCCCGAGCGCAGTGCCCATTGCTTGTCCAACGGCAGATTGTTCGGCGACGCTGCCGCCACTGACGCTCTTGATTCGCAGTTCCGCTATTTCGCGGAAGAGTTTGTCTTCGTGGGAGGCATAACTCTTGACCGTTTCTACCAAGTTGGGAATGAGGTCGGCTCGCTGGCGCAATTGAACATCGATTCCACTCCACCCCTCAGCCGCGAGGTTCTTGTTACTGACCAAGGCATTGTAGGCAAACACCAGATATGCTGCGGCGATGACGGTCAGCCCAAGCAGACTATAGCCGAAAGTCATGGCGTTTCTCCCGCGCGACGTTGTGCTAGGATTATCGGTGCTTCTGTCTCGGCAATCAAGTCAATGTCTTCCTTAAGCCAGATTCGCCATACACGCACAAACCTCGAATGAATCAAACACTGGACGCGATCGAACACGCCCTGGCGGAGAGACTTGAGAACCGCCGCATTCCCCGCGCGGCTGAGATCGCTTGGGCCTGCGCCTGGCTCGAGGGTTGCGGCTATCCGGGCCTTAGCATGTTGGCGGAAGCTCTTGACGACGAGAGACGGGAGATTGAACTCGCGCGTGATGCTATCGGGCTCGATCTCGCCAATGTGTCCTGTGCATTCCTGGCACCGCAAATCATGGCCGATGTCGAAGCCCACGGCAGGGCATTTCTCCGCAATGTGCGGCACGGGCTCTTTCTTCTTCCCTTCACGGTGCTAACCAATGTCGGTATCGGCTGCCCGGTCGATCGCGCCTTTGCCGTGGGCGGAGTACGAACCAAGAATCCCTACGAGGAGAAGTTGGCCATAGTCCGCGACAACGGCGTCGAGATCGACGATGCACTCTGGCGGCGCCTCTGCACTTAGACTTTGGGCTTCACCTTGCCGATGACAGGATGGATATGTACGTCATGCCCTTTCCTTGCGGTCCGTTGGCCGCCTTCTGGACATAGCACTGGTACAATTCGTCGACGATCCCCGCATGCTGTTCCAAAGGTCTGGCGGGTTCGAGGCCGATAGCGAACACCGTTTCGGATTGGGAACGGAAGGTCGGCAGATATTCGTGCGCGAAACGGCTAGCGTTACCGTGAGATAGGAAATCGCTCGCGTGGGGGCATGCCACTACTCGCGTGTCTGTTTGTTCAAGCCGCAAACCCGCCGCAAAGAGGGAACCGGCCACATCAGTCAGTGGAGCCGTAAATTCCTCGACCGTCCAGTAGTGCTGGGGGAAATTCGTCCGCTCGAATTCCGCTCGTGAAATCTTGCCCTTTGCGGCCAGTTCGCACCAAATTTCCGCGAAGGTGTCGAACACGATTGCGCCGCCAGTGTTTTCCAGGTAGCGCGCCTTGCGCGTCGGTGCCGAAATTGAGCAGGCAGAGCCTGCCGCCGGCTTTAAGCTTACGAGCCCGATTGAGCAGGAAGGACTGCCAGTCGGCCGCAGCCTGGTGGACATGGGCCTCCCGTACTGCACCCCGCGCGCGCCACGTGGAGATGATCGGGAATGTTGCAGGGAACCCGCTACAGGTAATCCGAGGCAGTAGCCGAAAAGCCGGGGTCGACGGACTCCGGTGGTACGCTGGATTGATGAAACGACGTGCCCGAAGCCAGAAGATAAACATCGGCGATCTCGCCATCGTAGCTGGCCTGGTCGGTCTGGTTGTGAATGGTCCGAAACAATTGTGAAAAATCGTTACGTGGCAGGTCGGTATAAATAATCTCGATGGGTCTTTCCGGTGCCGATGACCGGATATGGGCAAATACCCGCCACCACATCTCGAGCGATGTGCCACCGTTGGTGCATCCACATATACATCACCCGCACGGTCCCCTGCTAGCAGCAAAAGCGAGGGCATCTACGACGTTAAGGACGAGCGGCGTTGCCTGGTCTGTGACATCGTGTGCTCCGGTTGTAGCTTTCGAATAGTAGCCCGCCTCCTTCATCGCCATGAAACTGGCCGTCGTCTCACTGGACATTTCGCGTCTCCAGAGCCAAGGATATCGGTATTCCAAGCATTTGCAGCCGCCTCGGGCAAGCGCTAGAAAGTCCTTTTTACGGAGAAGCCGATGGCCGGACCGCTTGCCAATATCCGCGTGCTCGATCTGACCCGAGTGCTGGCGGGGCCTTGGGCAACTCAATTGCTGGCGGACTTGGGCGCCGAAGTCATCAAGATCGAGAAACCCGGCGAAGGCGATGACACGAGAGGCTGGGGACCGCCATTTCTCAAAAATGCCGACGGCACACGGGGGGATGCCGCATATTTTCTTTCTGCCAATCGCGGCAAGTCTTCAGCCTGCATCGATATTGCGAGTTCTGATGGGCAGCGACTCATCCGTGATCTTGCCGCAAAATCCGATGTTGTCATCGAGAACTTCAAGGTCGGGGGCCTGCGGAAGTATAGCCTCGACTACGATAGCCTGCGCGCCGCCAATCTGTCGCTGGTCTATTGTTCCCTGACTGGTTTTGGCCAGGATGGCCCCTACGCCCAGCGCGCCGGGTACGATTTCATGATCCAGGGCATGGCTGGAATCATGTCGGTGACGGGCCAGCCTGACGGCTCACCCGGCGCCGAGCCGATGAAGGTCGGCGTCGCCTTTGCCGATATCTTCACTGGGCTCTACGCCACGATTGCCATTCTGGCGGCTCTCTATCACAGGCAGGCGACCGGCGAGGGTCAGCATGTCGACATGGCCTTGCTCGACTCTCAAGTTGCCGTCATGGCCAACCAGGCGCTCAACTTCCTCGTCGGTGGGAAGGCCCCGACCCGGCTCGGCAACGCGCATCCGAACATCGTACCTTATCAGACCTTTCAAACTCGAGATGGGCATATTATCATGGCGGTGGGTACCGACCGGCAGTTCAGAGAGTATTGCGCAATTGTTGGCATCCCGGAGATCGCCGACGATCCGCGCTTTTCAACCAATCGCGGCCGGGTCGAAAATCGTCAGGAGTTGATCCCGGTGCTGCTCGGGCCGATGAAGGCCCGGACTACCGCCGAATGGGTGGCGGCATTCGAGGCTGCCGCCGTGCCCTGCGGGCCGATCAATACGCTCGACCAGGTTTTCGCTGACCCCCAGGTGCAGGCGAGAGATTTGCGGATCGAACTCAGGCGGGAAGACGGAACCACTACGCCCGGCGTTGCCAATCCAATCCGCTTCTCGGCCACGCCGGTTGAGTATATCAGGGCACCCCCGCGGCTGGGCGAAGGCACAGACCGGGTCTTGTCGTCGGTTCTGGGGCTCACCGCGGCCGAAATTTCGAACCTGCGGGGCAAAGAAGTCATCAGCTAGGTGGCCAATCCATGGGCGCAACTTCGGCAGCCGTTGGCCGGGCGTCGTTTTCAGGCTATCTGCCGCTTTCGGAAAGAGGCATAGAGGCTCCAATCATGGCTAACCTTGTCGTCACCTACTGGCGCGACATCCCTTCCGCCATATCCGTCAAAGAGGGGCGGAAGGAGGAAAAACGTATGCTCGCCGACCGGTTCCAGGAAGCCATCGACATGGCCGCCATGCGGGGTGGTGCCGCTGACACGGACTCATATCTAGCTGACTGGCACCGGGCCGCTCCCGTAGTTGTCGGCGGCGACCTCGCGGCTGAGGCCGACCGGGCCAAGGCATCACTGGAATCTGAATTCACCCAGGACCTACTTAGGGCCCTCATCGCAAACGGCGGGAAAGCCAACCCATGACCCACACCCTCGTTGCTTCGGCAACCAAAGAGCACATCATCGGATTCGACTGCCCCTTCACCGTCATCGGCGAACGCATCAACCCCACAGGCCGCAAGAAGCTGGCGGCCGAAATGCAGGCCGGCAATTTCGAGACCGTGATCCGTGATGCTCTCGCACAGGTTGCGGCTGGCGCGCATGTGCTGGACGTCAACGCCGGAGTGACCGCTGTCAATCCTAACGAGTCCGAGCCGCCTCTGCTCCGCCAGACCATCGAGATCGTGCAGTCGCTGACCGATACGCCACTTTGCATCGACTCCTCCGTTTCCTCGGCCCTCAAGGCCGGGCTCGAAACCGCCAGAGGTCGCCCCCTGGTCAACTCAGTCACAGGCGAAGAAGAGAAGCTAGAGGCCATCCTTCCCCTGGTTGCCAAGTACAACGTTGCGGTGGTCGCCATTTCAAACGATGAAACCGGGATCTCCGAGGATCCCGATGTGCGCTTTGCGGTCGCCAAGAAGATTGTCGAACGCGCCGCCGACTACGGCATCAAGCCCCATGATATAGTTGTCGATCCCCTGGTCATGCCAATCGGCGCCATGGGTACGGCGGGGCAGCAGGTGTTCCGTCTGGTCCGTCGGCTGCGCGAGGAGCTCAAGGTCAATACGACCTGTGGTGCCTCTAACGTCTCGTTTGGCATGCCCAACCGGCGGGCGCTGACGGGTTACTTCCTAGCGATGGCGGCAAGCCATGGCATGACATCGGCCATCATGAATCCGATGCATGACGAGGACATGCATGCAATCTACGGTGCGAACGTACTGAACGGCACCGACCGCAATTGCAAGTTCTGGACCAACAGGTTCCGCGAAATGGCGCCCGCGCCGTCGGCAGCCGCCCAGGCCGCCGGTGAAATCTCTTCTACCGAAGACATCGAAGCCAGACGCAAAGCCCGCGAAGAACGCCGCCGCAGGAGATGAGATGAGCGATGACGCGCTGATTGTCTTCACTCCGTCGGGCAAGCGCGGACGTTTTCTGCTGGGAACGCCAGTCCTGCAGGCAGCCCGGACTCTTGGCGTAGATATCGACTCGGTTTGCGGTGGCCGTGCCATTTGCGGCCGCTGCCAAGTCAATGTTGGTGTGGGCGAATTCGCCAAACACGGAATAACCTCTTCGGCCGACCACCTATCGCCGATTTCAAAGGTCGAGGAGCGTTACGACCGCCTTCGTGGGCTTTCTGTTGGGCGCCGCCTGTCCTGCCAGACGAAAATACTCGGTGACATCGTCATCGACGTCCCGCCTGAAAGCCAGGTTCACAAGCAGATCATCCGCAAGGAGGCTGATACCCGGGTTATTGAACTCGACCCGTGTACGAGGCTTTGCTTCCTCGAGGTCGAGGAGCCGGACATGCACAAACCGTCTTCCGATCTCGAACGCGTCTACCGGGCTCTCAAGGAGCAATGGCAGATCGAGGATCTGTCTTGCGATCTCGCTATCTTGGCGCAGCTGCAGAAGGTGCTGCGTCAGGGCGATTGGAAAATAACCGCAGCCATCTATAGCCGGGCGCCGGGGGGCGGAAATCGCCTGGTCGCCATCTGGCCCGGCTTCCATGACACGGTCTACGGGCTGGCCATCGATGTCGGCTCCACCACCATCGCTGCCCACCTCACCAACCTCGCAACCGGTGAAATTGCGGCGTCCGCCGGCCTGATGAATCCGCAGATCCGTTTCGGCGAAGATCTGATGAGTCGTGTCTCCTATGTGATGATGAATCCCGGTGGCGAAAAGGAAATGACAGCCGCCGTGAGGGAGGCGCTTAACACGCTTGCGGGCCAAGTGGCCCTACAAGTGGGCGTCTCGACGAACGACATCCTTGAAGTTGCCTTGGTCGGCAATCCCGTTATGCACCACCTGGTTCTCGGCATAGACCCGGTTGAACTGGGGGGGGCTCCATTCGCGCTGGCGACGGGCTTACCAATCACCTGCCCGGCGCGTGATCTGGACTTCAAGATCAACCCCGGGGCCTGGGCCTATGTCCTCCCTTGCATCGCCGGCCATGTGGGGGCAGACACGGCGGGTGTGGTTCTTTCGGAAGCACCCCACGAGTCCGACGAGATCATGCTGGCGGTAGATGTCGGAACCAATGCCGAGATCGTTCTCGGGTCGAAACGACGGCTGCTTGCCTGCTCGTCACCGACCGGTCCGGCCTTCGAAGGCGCCCAGATATCATCCGGTCAACGCGCTGCACCGGGAGCCATCGAGCGCATTCGAATTGACCCCGTAACACTGGAGCCTCGGTATCGCGTTATTGGCTGTGAAAAGTGGTCCGACCAGCCCGGCTTTGAAGAGGCAATCGCCGCTATCGGCGTTACCGGTATCTGCGGATCGGGAATTATCGAGGCTGTCGCCGAAATGTATCTTGCCGGCATCATCAATCAGGATGGTCTCGTTGACGGTTCCTTGGCTGCCCGTTCCCCGCGCATCGAACCGTATAAACGGACGTTCAACTATGTGATACGCGAGGGTGAACCACGTATCGCCGTCACCCAGAACGATGTGCGCGCCATCCAGCTTGCCAAGGCAGCCCTTTACGCCGGCGTACGCCTGCTCATGGACAAGCTTGGTATCGATGAAGTTGGCAAGATCAGGCTGGCCGGCGCCTTCGGCAGCCACATCGACGTTAAATATGCGATGATCCTAGGCCTCATCCCGGACTGCCCGCTCGATCGGGTTCAGTCGGCTGGCAATGCGGCCGGCACCGGCGCTCGAATCGCACTTCTCAATTCCCAATCACGCGACGAGATTGAGGCCGTGGTGCGCCGCATTGAAAAGATCGAAACTGCGGTTGAACCGATGTTTCAGCAGCATTTCGTCGAAGCAATGGCCATCCCACACAAGACGGCGCCTTTCCCCAACCTGTCCAAGAAGATCACTCTGCCGGTACCAAAGTTTGTTGCCCCGGCGGAGGATGGTGGAGGCGATCGACGCCGACGGCGCCGCAGCTAGGAATTCCACAACGGCTTGCCGCTAAGCTCGGCAATGAGGCCGGCGTGGGCACGTTTTTCTTCCTCGCTCAATCGGCTGGCAAGCGGTCGCAGCCGGACCCCAACGACTACCGTGCTCTGGACAGCCTTGGGTAGTGTTTTCGCAGCGGAAGCCAATGACAATGCGGTTTGCCGGCCACCGATCAGCTCCAGATAGACATCGGCCAGCAACTCGGAATCGAGCAGCGCTCCGTGCTTTGACCGGAGGGAACTATCTATGCCGTAGCGTTTGCATAGGGCGTCAAGACTATTGGGGCCCGCCGGGTGCTTTTGCCGCGCCAGATGCAAGGTATCGATGATTCGCTCTGGTGCTAGTGAGACACGCCCCAAGGCAGTCAATTCGGCATTCAGGAACCCAACATCAAATGAGGCGTTGTGAATGATTATCGGCGAGTCAGCCACAAAATCTAGAAGGCCATCGACGATGCTTGCGAATACCGGCTTGTCTTTCAGGAATGTCGTGCCAAGGCCATGAATAGCCTCGGCCTCCGGCGGCATCTCACGCTCCGGGTTAATGTATGTGTGAAAAGTTCTCCCTGTGGGAATGTGGTTCAAGAGCTCGAGCGCTCCGATTTCGACAACCCGATGGCCGAGCCGGTGTTCGAGCCCAGTTGTTTCGGTGTCTAGAACCACTTCGCGAATCATTTCTGGCTCTCCGTGATCTTTTTCAGGCTCGCGACAATCTTTGCCACCTGGGCGCGAGTGTGGATGAGATCCCCCGAGGTATCGACGATGAAGTCGGCGCGTCGTCTCTTTTCACTATCGGGAAACTGCCGACTCAAAATCTGTTCATATTTTTTCTCAGTCATGCCCGGTCGCGCAAGAGCCCGGGTTCTTTGAATTGCCGGTGGCGCCGAGACAACAACGATCTTATCGACATCCGCGTCCTTGCCGGTTTCAAAAAGAAGAGGCACGTCGAGGATCGCTATGGCGTCTCCTCGCCTGCTACATTTGGCGAGAAACGCTGTCTGGGCGCAGTTGATCAGCGGGTGGACGATGGCCTCTAGTCGCCCCAGCGACACGGGATCGTCCAACACGATTTTTGACAACCGCGACCGGTCGACGGCATTGTCCACAATTGCTTCCGGATATAGTTTTTGAATGGCCGTTACCGCATCACCATCTTTTCCATACATTCGATGCACTTCGGCGTCACTGTCGAAAACCGGAACGCCTTCCGCCGCAAACATCTTTGCGGCTTCCGACTTTCCCATGGCGATCGATCCGGTCAGTCCTACCACAATCATCGCCAGTATTCCGGATCGATTGACCTGGCTACGAGGTTGTAGAGCTCGTCATTCACTTGGGGCCGCACGCCAAACCACAACTCAAATCCTCGGACGGCTTGATACAGTAACATTCCGAGTCCGTCGACCGTGGGGTTCCCCCGATCTCCTGCCGCAATCAAAAGTGGAGTTGCAAGCGGTACGTATACAGTGTCCATCACCACCGCTTTGGATGGAAGGCGGGTTAAATCCAGTTCGAGGGGCGGTTGGCCTTTCATCCCCAGGGCCGTAGCATTGACTAGAAGATCGCTATCAATGATCCCATCCGAGCGCTGCTCCCAGGCGCAGATGGACAGCCTGTTGCCGAACTTCTGACGGAGTTTCTCGCTCCGTTCGGGCGTTCGGTTACAAACGATGATTTCCGCCGCATCCGATTCCAGCAGGGCGTTGACAATCGCCATGGCGGCACCCCCTGCGCCCAGCACGAATACCTTACTCCCATCGATGCGGCACGATGGAGATTTGGTGGAAAGATTTGCAAGAAATCCTTCGCCGTCAGTGTTTGAGCCGAGGGTCGCGCCATCACGGACATAGACAGTGTTGACGGCACCGAGCAGGCGCGTGCTGTCGTCTGCCGGTGCCACCAGATCAAAGACGGCCTCCTTGTGGGGTATAGTCACGTTGCAACCACGATAACCGTTGAGGTGAAGATTCCTGATAAATTTCGGAAGGTTTCCTGGCTCCACGGGCACACGCTCGTAGATCCCATCTATCCCATATTTGTTGATCCAGTAATTGTGGACGATGGGTGAGCGTGAGTGGCTAATGGGCCAGCCTATGACACAAGCCTTTAGTGTCATGTCGCCAGCGTTCCATCTTTCCGAAGAAAATTCAGCAGTGGCAAAAGCGGCAGACCCAGAATTGTGAAAAAGTCTCCGTCTATGGATTCGAAGAGTTGCACTCCACGGCATTCCAGCTGGTATGCCCCTACCGAATTCGACACAGTCGGGCCTGACGCGGCCAGGTATTCGTCCATGAAGGGTTCACTGAAATTCCTCATTGTTAGCGAGGCAGAGTCGATGGACTCCCAAACCGGTTCGCCATTGCGTGCGCAACATAATGCCGAGATGAGTTTGTGGGTTCGCCCTCGAAGCATTCTGAGTAGTTGCCTGGCGGCCTCTTCACTTGTCGGCTTATCCCAGTTCTTGCCTTCAAACTCGAGCACCTGGTCCGCTCCAATCACCAGCGCCTCCGAATTTCTTGCCGACACGCTCGTGGCTTTGGCGCGAGCAAGTTCACTGGCGAGTATTGCAGGTGCGGCGCCCGCAAGTTCAGTTTTTAAGCGCTTTTCATCCACCTCAGGCGATTGCACACGGAATGCGACGCCAGCGTCGATCATGATCTTTCTGCGGATCTGGCTGGATGAGGCAAGGATAATGGTCACGGGGCGGAGTCGCGTTGAGGTTTTCTTTCAGCCAAGAGATTGAGAATCGACGCAGCCGTCTCTTCGACCGACCTGCGGCTGACATCGATGATGGGCCAGTCATTCTTGGAGCATAGCGTCTTCATCTTGACGATCTCGGTTGTGATGTGCCTTGGATCGATGTAACTGTTTTCGCGAGTTTCATGAAGTGCCAGGAGCCGGTGCCGGCGAATTTGCGCCACACGCTCGGCGCTGGCAATCAAGCCGACGATCAAGGGATTCTTGAGGGTTTCAAGTACTGCCGGCGGTGCCACAGATAACACTATTGGGATGTTGGCAGTCCTGATGCCGCGTTGGGCGAGGTAGATGCTGGTGGGGGTCTTGGAAGTCCGGCTGATTCCAATCAGGACGACATCGGCGCGTTCGAGATCGTCGATGGCCTGGCCGTCGTCATGAGTCATGGTGAAGTTCAACGCGTCAATGCGACGGAAATATTCGGCGTTGAGGACATGCTGTCCGCCAATCTGAGGTCGCGATTCAGCGTTGAGGTAGTGAGCGAGGCTTTCGATTACCGGATCTAGGATGGAGATGCAGGGTACTCCCAAGCGGCTGCAGTAAGATTCCAGCTGATCACGGAGGTCTCTGTTGACGAGTGTAAAGAGGACAATTCCTGGTTGACGTTCGATTTCAAGCAGTACACGCTGCAGTTGTTTTGGAGTGCGGACCAGAGGATAAATGTGGTCAATTGGCCGATAGTCTGCGTATTGGGCAGTTGCGGCACGGGCGACTGTATTGAGAGTTTCTCCCGTTGCGTCAGAAATAAGATGCATATGGAAGTAGCGGGCTTCGCTGCGATTGGTCATTTCTGGATGGGCTGTGGATAGAATGTTTGCAAAGTGGGTCGCCTAAGTTGCCCATAGCATGACCAATGGTTGTTTTCCCAAAGTTTTGAGGCATGGAGATCAAGCAGTTGTGTCTTTGTGGATTGCGGAAGTTTCTCTCGAGATGCGTAATCATTTATTTGCACACCATTAACACTTTGTTAATACATATTAATATCCGGTTAATAGAAATGTAGAAATTTTCACGAAACGCAACAGGTGTGGACGAAATTTGGAATAGTCTGTATCCCGACCTCCGTCGCCCCAACAAAGAATCCAAAACAAACAAGAGATATAGTTCTGGATGGCAATGAGTTCTACGGGAAAGCCGCTCTTGGACGTTCTTCGATGTAGTCCTGTTACACGTCGGCCTATCTGGTTCATGAGACAGGCGGGTCGTTATCTGCCGGAATATAGGAAGGTACGAGAACAGGCAGGGTCATTTCTGGAGCTTTGTTATAACCCGGCAGCAGCAGCAGAAGTTACAGTCCAGCCCCTTCGACGATTTGATATAGATGCAGCCATTCTCTTCGCTGACATACTAGTAGTACCCCATGCCATGGGACTTGATTTGCGTTTTGAGGATGGTGAAGGTCCCCTTCTCGGTACGGTCCGGGATGTTCAGGAAGTCAACGCCCTGAAACAATTGGAAAATAGCTGGCAATTGAAGTCGATTTGCGAGACCGTAGCTTTAGCAAGCGAAGGTATTGCTAAGCATGTAGCAATGATCGGTTTCTGTGGGGGGCCGTGGACGGTTGCTTGCTATATGATTGAGGGCAAGAGTTCCGACTGGCAATTTGCAAAGCTGGTTGCTTACAGACGAGAATCTTGGTTCATTCGATTGATCGAGCGGTTGGTAGAGGAATCGGTGGAGTATCTTTCGGCGCAGATCGATGCGGGAGTTGAGGTAGTCCAGGTGTTTGACTCGTGGGCGGGCGAATTGACCGGCCGCTTACGGCGGGAGTTTGTCATTGCGCCCCTTTCTGAAATGACTCGACGCTTGCATGAACGCCATCCAAATGTGCCCATTATCTTGTTTGCGAAAGGTCTTGGCACTGACCATGGCACCTTGGCCGAGGCAAGCAAGTGCGCCGCGTTGGGGATTGAGGCCGAACTTTCGATGTCCTGGGCTGCTGGAAACATAGGGCACGAAATGGTGTTGCAGGGCAATCTGGATCCGATCTCGCTGCTAGGGGGCGAGCAAATTGCCGCTAGCGAAGCTGTGGAGCTAGCAAAGGCTATTCCGAGTTATCGGCATATTTTCAATCTTGGGCACGGGATCAAGGTGGGTACCGCCCCGGAGACGATTGGGGCGGTGGTTGAGGCGGTTCGGAATTGGGATCGCGCACACGCGAGTCCATAAATGTTTTTGTGGCTCAAGGCGGGGCACGTTATTGCGGTAATCGCCTGGATGGCCGGTCTGTTCTATCTACCTCGGTTCTTTGTCTATCACGCACTGGCGGAGGCAGGGGGGGAGGTATCGGAGCAATTCAAGGTAATGGAACGGCGCCTGCTGCGCATTATCATGACACCGGCGGGAGTCGCTGCGTGGTTGTTTGGAGGCCTGACGATGTGGTTGGGCGGATACTTTTCGGAGATTCCATCATGGCTTGTCGCAAAGCTCTGGTTGGTTGTGGTCCTGACACTTCTGCATATCAGGTTGGCCCTTCATTGCCGCGACTTTACCGCCGATAGGCGACCCTATTCGGTTCGGTATTTTCGGGTTCTAAACGAAATCCCCACCGCGATTGTGTTCGCGGTTGTTGTCTTGGCTGTGGTGAAGCCATTCTGATGGGTTGGAATTAGGAGTTGGCCTTTGCCAAAAGAGTTGGTATAGGGAACCGATTGCCGCTTCGGCTTAAGTCGGTAGCGGCGATACACTTTCCCCTCCTCGTTGCCGCTGGCTGAATTGTTGCTGGCCGCACCAAAGCCCACAAAGTCATGGCGAATATTTCCGAGCTTAAAGAAATCAAGCTTCAGGATTTGAAGCTTAAGACGCCGGCCGAACTGGTTACGTTAGCCGAAGAACTGCAGGTGGAGAATGCCAGCGCACTCCGCAAGCAGGAGTTGATGTTCGCCATCTTGAAGAATCTCGCCGTACGCGAGGTTGAGATCATTGGTGAGGGGGTGGTCGAGGTCCTGCAGGATGGCTTCGGCTTCTTGCGCTCACCCGATGCGAACTACCTTGCCGGTCCGGATGACATCTACGTTAGCCCCAGCCAAATCAGAAAGTTTACGTTGCGGACCGGCGATACAGTTGAAGGGCAGATCAGGAGCCCTAAGGACGGAGAGCGTTATTTCGCGCTGGTGAAAGTGAACACCATCAACTTCGAGGATCCGGAGAATACGCGGCACAAGGTGCATTTTGACAACCTTACGCCGCTCTACCCGGACGAACGGTTGGAAATGGAGGTGGGCGATCCTACCAAGAAAGATTTTTCGGCTCGTGTAATCGACATTGTTGCACCCCTCGGCAAGGGCCAGCGCGGGCTTATTGTTGCGCCACCGCGAACCGGCAAGACGGTTCTACTTCAGAATATTGCGCATTCGATCACCAGCAACCATCCCGAATGCTATCTCATCGTGTTGCTGATCGACGAGCGTCCGGAAGAAGTGACCGACATGCAGAGGTCGGTGCGAGGTGAAGTCATCAGTTCGACTTTTGACGAACCGGCGTCGCGGCATGTGCAAGTTGCGGAAATGGTCATCGAAAAGGCGAAGCGGCTCGTCGAACACGGTCGGGACGTGGTCATACTTCTGGATTCGATAACGCGATTGGGGCGCGCCTATAACACGGTGGTGCCGTCATCCGGTAAGGTTCTGACTGGCGGCGTGGATGCGAATGCGCTGCAACGGCCGAAGCGGTTTTTCGGCGCCGCGCGCAACATCGAGGAGGGTGGCTCGCTGACGATTATCGCAACGGCGCTCATCGATACTGGCAGCCGCATGGATGAAGTGATCTTCGAGGAGTTCAAGGGCACCGGCAATTCCGAAATCATTCTTGATCGGAAGGTTGCCGATAAGCGCGTGTTTCCATCCATTGATATCTTGCGTTCCGGTACGCGCAAGGAGGAGTTGCTGGTCAAGGGCGATATTCTCAAGAAGATGTATGTATTGCGGCGCATTCTCAATCCGATGGGTACGGTCGATGCTATCGAGTTCCTTCTCGACAAGCTGCGTCAGACGAAGACCAATGGTGATTTCTTCGAATCAATGAACGCCTGACCGGGTGTCGCGAATTCCAAGTAGCGCGGCCGCGGCGAATAGCTCTTCGATGTTCCGTGAGGGCGCAGCGCAGGTTTGACCTCGGCACAGATAGACGGCTCCCTTGTCTGAACTCGCGGCCTTGCCATATGCGGGATGGCTTTGCGGGATTTGGTCGACTGCCCGGTTAAAGATGGCATCAAGCCCGCATAGGCTAATAGTAGCCGTGAGAAGTTCGGCCGGAACGTTGCCGGCAATGACAACCTGCAATGGGTCGAAGAGCTCGGCGACGGATGTAAAGTAGGTCGCTGCTCCGAATGGGTTCGCGATGGCCTGCTCGGCGAACGTTGCAGCGATGTTTTCGGCCAATTGGAGCCAGCGTCGCTCGCCGGTGATGTGATGGAGGGCGGTGAAGTTCCCGATCATGAGCGCATTGGCGTTGGGCGTGGCATCGTCGACGATGCTGATGATTTGTGCCGGAAGATCGCTGCTGGCGAGCGGTGCGAGGGTTAGCGAGCAAGTCGTGGAGTCCCAGTAGTTACAGACGAGTTGCTCGGCTAGTGTTGTGGCGTTGGAGATGTATGATTGCTCGCCAGTTAGGGTATGAAGAGCTCTGGCGGCGGAAATCAACTGAGCATAGTCATCTGCATTTGCGGTATGACCGAGGCGGGTGCCTCGTGAAGAATGCCTAAGGTGTCCGTCTTGGTGATGGATGGCGAGCAGGTTTTGGAATGACTGGATTGCTGCGTCAGACCAGGTGGGACTAGTTAAAGCAAGTGCAGCCTCCGCGAGGGCCCTGATGGTTAGGGCATTCCAGTCAGTTAGAACCTTGTCGTCGTAGCTGGGTCTTGATCTTGTTTTTTTGGCGTCGAGAAGCGTGGAACGGGCCCGCCCTAGTATTTGTTCGGTGCTAGGATCCGCTGGCGCGAGGTGATTTAGGCGGTTGAGGATGTTGTATCCATCCCAGTTGCCGGCTGGGCTTACATCATAATACTCGCAGAAGAGTTCGGCAGTGGCGGGATCGAGATGCTCGTAGATTTCGTCTCGATGCCAGACGTAGTAGCGACCCTCCTCGCCATCCGAGTCGGCGTCGTAGCTTGAGCCGAAGAGTCCTTCGGGTGTGCGCATTTCAGTAAGGATGAAACTGAGCGTTGATTGGAGTCGATCGTGGAATGTGAGGTTTCCTGTTTGGAGCCAGGCGCGGGTGAGCAGGGAGCCGAATTGTGCGTTGTCAGGGAGCATCTTTTCGAAGTGCGGTACCAGCCAGCGCGAGTCGACAGAGTAGCGCGCAATGCCGCCGGCTAGGTGATCGTATATTCCGCCTTGGCAGAGATGGAGCAGGGTTGTTTCGACGAGGCCAGCTCCATAAGGTACGCCGCGCCGCTGGGCGTCTGACCACAAGAAGTTGAGTAGCGGGAATTGTGGGAACTTTGGTGCGCCCTGAAGGCCGCCGAATATGGGGTCCATGGCGCGGGCGATTGTGTCTGCTGCGGTGTGGATGTTGGGTAGGCTGACTATGTGGGTTGATCGCGGTCGGGCCTGTTCTACGAGGAGTTGGGTCAGGGCTCCGGCGGTAGATGTGATTTTGTGTGGCTCGGTTTGCCAGATGCGGGAAATCTCTCGCAAGATATGGCGGAAGGAAGGTCTGCCATACCGGTAGTCCGGCGGGAAGTATGTCCCTCCCCAGAATGGGCGGGCTTCAGGATCGAGAAAGATTGACAGTGGCCAACCGCCCTGTTGGCCGAGGGCAAGGAGGGCCTGCATGTAAATCTTGTCGATGTCTGGTCTTTCCTCGCGGTCGACCTTGATGCTGATGAAGTTGGCGTTAAGAAAGAAAGCCGTCTCGGGGTCTTCGAAGCTCTCGTGGGCCATGACGTGACACCAATGGCAGGCGGCATAGCCGATGGAGAGAAATACCGGCTTGTTGCGGTCGCGGGCTGTTTCGAAGGCCTTGGGTGACCAGGGTTGCCAGTGGACGGGATTGTCCTTGTGCTGGAGCAGGTAGGGGCTAGATTCATGGGCTAGCTGGTTTCTGGTCACGGGTAGTCCCATTGGTAGTGCAAGAGTATCGATTCGAATCCGTAATGGCAGGTTCGCAGACAATCTATGCGCTTTCCAGTGGCCAGGGTAGAGCCGCGATCGCGATAGTGCGGGTAAGTGGGGCCGGCGCTGGAACGGCATTGGAAATGCTATGTGGATCGAGGCCGACAGCGCGCCGGGCTACAACGAGAGTTCTGCGCGATCCGGGTGATGGTTCGGCTATCGATAAGGCGGTAGTTCTCTGGCTGCCTGGGCCTGCGAGCAGCAGCGGCGAGGACATGGTGGAGTTTCATGTTCACGGGAGCCGAGCGGTCTTGGCGGCGTTGCTGACGGCATTGGGAGGCATTCCGGGATTCAGACCGGCCGAGGCAGGGGAATTCAGCAGGCGCGCCTTTGCCAATGGCCGCATCGATCTGGTGGAAGCGGAAGGGTTGGCCGATCTCCTGAGGGCCGAGACGACGCGGCAGCGCCAACTGGCGTTGAGTCATCTGTTGGGGGAGGCGAGCTCGGCCTACGAGGCTTGGCGAAAGCGGTTGGTCGCGATCCTGGCGCATGTCGAGGCGGCGGTTGATTTTGTCGAGGAGGGCGAAGTCGCCACCACGGCACTACTGACCGTACGAGATGAGGCAATGGCATTGGCATCCGATATGTCCTGCGCCCTGCGGGGGGCCAGACTCGCGGAGGAAATACGGGCGGGCGTAAGAATTGTGCTGGCTGGTCCACCGAATACCGGAAAATCTAGCCTACTCAATGCCCTGGCTAAGCGTCAGGCGGCCATAGTGTCAGCCAAGCCTGGAACGACACGCGATGTGATCGAGGTGCCAATGGATATTGACGGCATGCGGGTGACTGTTGCGGATACCGCTGGTCTGCGGACCGATGTCGTGGACGATATAGAGATCCTTGGCATCCAGAGTAGTCGTCGGGAAATAGCCCATGGGGATATCGTCATTTGGGTTGCCTCACCTGACGTTGAGGGGAGCGAAGTCCCGGACGATGAGGTGAGGCCATACCTGAAGATAGTCAACAAATCCGATACACATGGCAGCCAATCGAGACTCATACGAAATGAATCTGATCTCTGGTTGTCGGCCTTGACGGGCGATGGTATTCCCGACCTGCTTGCCACCCTTAGCACAATGATTTCCAAGCGATATGATCGCGCGGAGGAAACGGTTATCGTCAGGGCGCGGCAAAGACATGCTGTTGAGGAGTCGATTCGGCTGCTAAACGAATCCCTACAGCACGAAGCCGGGCAGATAGAGCTGGTCGCCGAGGATCTTCGCGGGGCTGCAACGGCATTGTCACGGGTAACCGGCAGGATCGAGGTGGAAGACTTGTTGTCTTCGATATTCAGCGAGTTCTGCATCGGAAAATAGCTGCCGCCTGAAAGTTGTTTCACGTGAAACGTCCAGCGGCTTCGACCGACAGGCGGACCTGAAATGGAAAACACCAATGAATCGCACTTTTGATGTTATCGTAGTCGGTGGTGGTCACGCCGGGACAGAAGCAGCGGCTGCGTCGGCGCGACTGGGGGCGAGAACTGCCCTCGTCACCCATCAGTTCGCTACTGTTGGTGAAATGTCCTGCAATCCTGCGATTGGCGGGCTCGGCAAAGGTCATCTTGTCCGTGAGATCGACGCGCTAGATGGCCTGATGGGTCGGTGTGCGGATCGGGCCGGCATCCAATTCCGGCTTCTGAACCGCTCAAAGGGACCTGCAGTGCGGGGGCCGCGCGTCCAGGCAGATCGGGCGCTTTATCGGCGAGCCATGCAGGAGGCAATCAGATCACAGGAAAATCTCGATGTGGTTGAAGCTGCTGTTGGCGGCCTGATGGCGGTGAAGGGCCAGGTTGAGGGTGTCATCCTGCAAGACGGGAGCGCCCTGCGAGCCACTTCCGTTGTTCTGACGACCGGCACTTTTCTCAACGGACTCATTCACATCGGTGAGCGCAAGATACCCGCAGGCCGGATCGGCGAGGGCCCGGCAATTGGCCTGTCCGGGCAGCTGTGTGAGCTGGGTCTGACCCTAGGCCGTCTCAAGACCGGGACTCCTGCCCGGCTGGATGGCCGGACCATTGACTGGAACCGGCTGGATGAACAGAAGGGCGACACAGAACCGGTACCATTTTCGTTGTTGACCAGGAAGATTGAAGCGCCACAGATTTCCTGTTTCATCACCAATACTACCCCGGCAACTCATAACATCATTGCCCAGAACACCCATAGGTCTCCCCTTTACTCGGGGCAGATCGAAGGGCGGGGTCCGCGCTACTGCCCATCGGTCGAAGACAAGATCCACCGGTTTCGCGACAAGTCATCCCACCAGATATTTCTCGAACCAGAGGGTCTCGACGATCCTACGGTCTATCCGAATGGCATCTCGACCTCTCTTCCAGAGGATGTTCAAGACGCCTTCATTCGTACAATTCCGGGACTGGAAATGGTCGTCATCCTTCGGCCTGGCTACGCCATTGAGTATGACTACGTGGACCCCCGAGAGCTTTCGTCGTCACTGGAGGTCAAACGCCTGACTGGACTTTTTCTTGCCGGTCAGATCAATGGCACTACCGGCTACGAGGAGGCTGCGGCACAGGGACTTGTCGCCGGGCTGAATGCTGCCCGACGGGCGGGGCAGCAACAACCGATTGTGTTTGATCGCGCCCAGGGCTATCTGGGGGTCATGGTGGACGACCTGGTAACCCGGGGAGTGACGGAACCTTATAGAATGTTCACATCGCGGGCGGAGTATCGTCTTTCGCTCAGGGCCGACAACGCCGACGAGCGCCTTACACCGGTTGGGATTGGTCTCGGGCTGGTGGGCAGAGTCCGCCGTCAGGTTTTCAAGGGCCACATGGATGCAATCGAGCATGCAAGAGCTCTCGCCCGCAAACTTTCGCTGACAAGCTCGGGAGCGGCGAAGCACGGCCTGCAGGTCAACCAGGATGGCCAGAGACGCACCGCGGCCGAACTCATCGCGATGCCCGGGGTGGGCTTTGAAAATGTCGTGCGCATCTGGCCCGAACTCGGTTCTCTTTCGCGCTTTGCTAGAGAGGCGCTTGAGGCCGATGCCTTGTACTCGGGGTATTTGCGGCGTCAGGAAACCGACATCGTTACGATGCGCAAGGAGGAAAGACTCGCGCTACCGCAAGACATTGATTATCTTGCCATTTCCTGGCTTTCCAGCGAACTTCGAGAAAAGCTGACACAGATCAGGCCGGCGACGCTCAGCCAGGCGGCTCGAATTGAAGGAATGACTCCGGCGGCGCTTGCGGCCCTGATTGGCCATGTTAGGCAGCAAAAGTTGCGGAACTCGGCTTGACCATGACTATGGAAGCCCGCGCCAATTTGGGGTTCGATGTTTCACGTGAATCATTGGACCGGCTCGATCGATACGTAAGTCTGCTTCAGATTTGGCAAGGAAGCTTCAATCTCATTGGCCGCTCGACTGAAGAGGAGATCTGGTCACGCCATGTTGCCGACGCGCTCCAGCTCCTTCACCTGATCAGCCCAGAAACACGCGATGTCGCCGATTTGGGCTCGGGAGGGGGCCTGCCTGGTCTGGTTCTGGCCATCGCCACCGACTGGCATGTCGACCTCTACGAGAGTAACGGGAAAAAATGCGCATTCCTTCGTGAGGTCATTCGACAAATCGGCGCGAAGGCAACGGTTCATGCGACTCGCGTAGAAAGTTTGGGGAAAGGTGTTAGTATTCCTAGTGTGCAGGTGGTAACCGCCCGCGCCCTGGCACCTTTGCCTAAACTCCTCGACTACGCCGAGCCCTTCCTGAGTTCAGGTGCAGTTGGGTATTTCCACAAGGGACAAGATGTTGATGCTGAATTGACCGAAGCCACCAAATATTGGAAACTGAGATTTGTGAAGCACCCAAGCCTAACCGATTCGAAGGGGGTCATACTTGAAGTGAGGGAGGCACGACGTGTCCCAGCCCGAGATTAAGCTGACGCCCAGTTCTGAGCTGCGGATTCTGGCCGTCGCCAACCAGAAAGGCGGGGTTGGAAAGACAACTACCGCCATCAATCTCGGAACTGCCTTGGCGGCAATTGGCGAGAGGGTTCTGGTCATCGATCTCGACCCACAGGGTAATGCCAGCACTGGCCTTGGCATTACCCGCAAGCCACTGCAGAAATCGTCCTATCACGTCCTAATCGGTGAGGCCGAACTCAAGGATGTGATTGTCGATTCCGGAATACCCAGACTGGACTGCGCTCCCTCGACCATGGATCTCCTCGGCGCCGAACTCGAGCTGGCCGGTTTTGATCGCAAGACATTCAGGCTGGCGGATGCCATCCAACGGCTTCGAGACTCAAGCGAAACGAATCGATCATACTCCTACATACTCGTAGACTGTCCGCCCTCCCTCAATCTATTGACTATCAATTCCCTTTCTGCGGCCGATGCCATACTGGTGCCCCTGCAATGCGAATTCTTTGCTCTAGAAGGGCTGAGCCAATTGCTGAAGACGGTTGAAAGGGTTAAGACCACCCTCAACCCAAGATTGTCGATCCAGGGAGTAGTGCTGACGATGTTCGATCGGCGCAACAGCCTGTCGGAACAGGTCGCCGCAGATGTTCGCAGTGTTCTTGGAGAAAAAGTCTATCAGACAGTCATACCACGCAACGTGCGGGTATCCGAGGCGCCATCATACGGTAAACCGGTCCTTCTATACGACAATAACTGTACCGGATCGCAAGCGTACATCAGATTGGCCTCGGAGGTTATTCGGCGGGAACGTCAACTACGGGCCGCCTAGTATCGATTCATCTCCGAAACGCTGAATTTTTGACCCAACGGCAGATATCTTGATTGTAGGTCCCGAGTGATGATGACGCAGCCACCAAAAAAGCGACTTGGTCGCGGTCTCGCCGCGCTGATTGGCGATGATTCCCCGAATGAGGCGCCCTCAGTCGATGCGCGACAGCTCCGCCACATGCCGATTGAGCTGTTACGTACTAACCCGCACAATCCGAGAAAGCATTTTGGCAACGAAGAACTTGAGGAGCTTGCCAAATCAATAAAAGAGAAGGGCCTCCTGCAGCCTTTAGTTGTTCGACCGCTTCCAGATGGCGAACATGAAATAGTTGCCGGCGAGCGCCGTTGGAGGGCGGCACAGATAGCCGGGATGCATAACGTTCCCGTGCTAATTCGGGATCTCAATGATGGTGAGGCTCTGGAAATTGCTCTCATTGAAAATATTCAGCGCAGCGACCTCAATCCGCTCGAGGAAGCGCGCGCCTACAATCTCCTTCTCGATCAGTTCAGCTACACCCAACAGCAGCTCGCCGATTCTTTGGGAAAGAGCCGCAGCCATATCGCCAATTTGTTGCGCCTCCTCAATCTGCCGGAATCCGTGCGCAAGCTCATCGAGACCGGAAAGCTTTCCGCCGGACATGCCCGAACGCTGGTTGCGACGGAATCGCCCGCCGCCTTGGCGCAGCAAATCATCCAGCTTGGACTTTCGGTCCGGGACGCTGAGGAACTTGCCCGGACAGCCGCGCCTGCAACACGGAAACCCAGATCGGAGAAGAGCGCTGACACACGGGCCCTGGAAAAATCCGTCGGCGACAGTCTTGGTCTCAAGGTCGAGATCGATGACCGCAGCGGCAAGGGCGGAACCGTGACCATCGGCTACCGAAGCCTGGATCAGCTCGAAACGATTTGCGAGCGCTTGCAAGGAATGAACAAGGGCGCATCGGCCGAGTAGTGTATCCACATCAGGGACCCGCCGGCCCTCAAAGCGTAGTTGCCCGTGAACAATCCGGTTTTCACGCAGGAAGCGGTCTGACGGCGCCGAAGAGCATCGCCAGCAGCAGCCGCAAATGAGTACGCATCCGGCGAGGGCCGCCTTGTGGATTTGCCTGGGGTGTAGCTGACTGTCTATATGGCTATCAATAAGGACAATCAGCGGATCAGCCGGCTTGAGATTGTGGACACGGGCCGGCGGCGGCGCTGGTCTGACTGTAGCGCGACAATCTGGATGAGACGCTGGTGTCGCGGCGAAGGTGATGATCGCGGCATTGACTGTCGCGCGCAAGAGGTATTTTGGGTTGATTGTCGCGGCGCGTCAATCAGGAGCGATATTGGCGGCTGTGGCGTGTGACGCGGGGCGTCCTGGCCCGCGCTTCTTCTCGACCGCCTCGTCCATCACGCCACCATTCTCGAGATGAATGTCGAGAGCTATTGGATCGTGACGCCCGAGGGTGCGTCGGGAACACGTTTTCGTGATGGAAGGGTGAACGGTCCTATCCCATAGAATATCGAGGGTGCGCCGTCCCTCGTCGCAAACACGATATCAGGAGGAGTCTATTCATGTTGGCGCGAAGGGTTTTAGAGATAGCTGCAGCTGGGGCCCTGACTCTCGCTCTTGGCACATCGCTGGCTATTGCCAGTGCCGACGACGCAATTAGGGGCCGCCAAGGCTGCATGAAGGCCCATGGCAAGACCGTCGGAGAACTGTTCTCGATGTTCAAGGGTGAAAAGGCCTACGACAACGCAGCCGTGCAGGCGACGCTGACCGAAATGGACGCCGCCTGCGCCGACTGGGACAAATGGTGGGGCTCCGATGCTCAGAAGGGCGAGACTCTCAAAACCTGGGCGAAGCCCGAGGTCTGGTCCGATCCGGACGGGTTCGCGGCCGCCGGCAAGGCTTTCTATGACAAGTACCTCGCTATCAAGGCAACCACCGACGAGGCTGGCTTCAAGGCGACGCTGCCTGAGTTTGCCAACACCTGCAAGGGGTGCCATGAAAGGTACCGGCGGCCCAAGGAGTAGCTAGCCTGACGGCCCGATACTCGCGTCTGTTGAAGGTCCTGGCACCGCTCACGGTGCTGGGACTTTTAGCATTCTGGGTGTTTAGCCAACCGCGGCCGCTCACGGCGGCTGACCTGCCGAAGCACAAGGGTGATGCCGGCAATGGTGAGCTCATGTTCAATGCCGGGGGCTGCCGGTCTTGCCACAAGCCAGGACCCGACTTGGCGGTTGCCTATGCATCGCTTCCAGCTGGTGGCGCCCCGCTCAAGACGCCAATCGGCATTCTCTATCCGCCTAACCTCACTCCCGACCCCGATACAGGTATTGGTAGATGGAGCGATCTTGACTTCGTCAATGCGTTGCAGCGGGGGCTTGCTCCCGATGGCACTCACCTCATTCCGGCATTCCCCTACACATCCTACGCGGCCATGCGTACCAAGGACATTCTTGACATCAAAGCCTACCTCGACACGCTCAAGCCCGTCTCCGCGCCTCCACGTGACCCAGGTCTGCCGCTCGCCCCACTTCTGCGCCGCGGTGTTGGTCTGTGGAAATGGCTGGGGCTCGATACGGCGCCGTGGCAGCCGGACCCATCGCGGTCGGGCCCATGGAATCGCGGATCATATCTGGTCAATGGGCCGGGTCATTGCGCCGAATGCCACACACCGCGCAACATCTTCATGGTTCGCGACGACGGCAAGGCCCTTGCCGGAGGCCTCCATCCGGGCGGCGAGGGCAAGGTTCCCTCCTTGCGCAATATGATCGGCCGTGGCCGCTACAAGGATGCAGCCGACATCGCCTCGGCGCTGCGATACGGCGAGTTGGCGGGATATGACAAGATAACATCTGCCGGCATGGGTGAGGTACAGACCAATCTATCGAAATTGCCGGCCTCAGACATCGCTGCAATCGCCGAGTATCTCGCCAGCCTCAAGTGAGGTAATTGTCGGCAAGCCAGTGACGGAGCGCGTCGACCGTCTCCTCCGGTGTTTCCAGCGACGGGAAGTGACCACAGTCGGCAATTTCGACAAAACGGGCGCCGGATATGGCCGTAGCGAGCGTCAGCCCCTCCCGCGCCGGGACAAACCTGTCTCGCGAACCCCACAACATCAATGAAGGACAAGTAATCTCCGCTAGTCGTGGTGTTAGATCGCTTCGGTGAGCAAGCGCGTCGGACTGCCTAGCCATCCGGTCAGCCCCCATAGCGCGTCCCATCGCAATGAAGGCGTCGCGCGCAGCGGGACCATTGGGCCCCGGAAGGTGGGAGATCATGGCGCCCATATCCGATAAGACGCCTTCTATGTCGCCGCCGCGAAGGCGTGACGATCGCCGAAGCCCGGCGCCGACATCGGGTGGGGGGCCGGGGCTTGCTCCTATGACGACGAGCCCTTCCATCTGCTGTGGTGCAGCGAGGGCAACCTCGAGAGCGCAACGCCCGCCAAAGGAAGTGCCGAGAATGACCAGGCGCTTCGGAGCTTGCGCAAGGATCTGAGCAACACACTCTTCGAACCTGCTGCCGTCTGCGACGACCGTCCGCATGCCAATCAGGCCATCGAGCCCGGATATCAGTTGAGAGTAGAGCCCCTCGTCGCAACCGAACGCCGGGATCATGACGAGTTCGCGCAATACTGTCATTGCCCGCCTAATTCTCGTCGAGACCGCGATTGCGGCGCGACGGCCCCGACACTGGCGATCGGCGGCGGCTGGGTTCACCGCCATGATCACCGGACAAAGCGCGTTTCAGGCGGCGGATGATGACGGCGCGGGATTTCTCGTCAGCCACCTTGCCGAGCTCGCTGTGAATATCGAGCAGCAGGCTCTGTAAGTCGTTATGAGTATCGCGTGTCGCCACGGCAGCAGGGTCGATACGAGGCCTGGTCTCCGCGGCGAGATAGGCACATGCCTCGCCCGAGAGATCGTAGACATCGTCGAGGCGTGGCCGGATGATGCAGCCGCTAGGAACGCCGACACCCTTCAGATCGTTCTCTAGGGCGATTTGGCCTTCCTCTTCGCCGTGGGTGAGGAAGATGGTACGCGACACCGGCAAGCGGTTCTTCACCCAGGCGACAAGCTCCGGCCCGTCGGCATGACCCGAGTAGTCTTCGATCCTTCGAATTGTCGCCTTCACATTGATCTGCTCGCCCATGATGGTGACCATTTTGGCACCGTTTTGTAGAATGCGCCCGAGCGATCCCTCGGCCTGAAATCCCGCGAGCAGAACCGTCGTACTCGCCTGCCAGAGGTGGTTCCTGAGGTGATAACGAATTCGGCCCGCATCGCACATGCCGCTCGCCGCGACGATGATGTGAAAGCCGTTAAACCGCGCCAATGCCTTGCTATCCTCCACGCTCTCGGTTGCCTTCACCAGATCGGAACGGAAGGCGCGAACAAGGTCGTCGCCATGCTCCAGAAGTTTGGAGTGCCGCGCGAAGATATCGGTCGCCTTGCTGGCGAGGGGCGAATCGATGAATGTCTGAGTTTTCGGAACTTTGCCCTGTTCCATCAACAGCACAAGGTCGGTGATGATCTCCTGGGTGCGTTCGACGGCAAATGAGGGTATAAGAAGCGCGCCCTTGCGTTCTGCGGCGGCCTTGACTTCAGCGGCGAGAATATCCCGGCGCCCCTCCTCCGAGCGCTCGAACCGGTCACGGCCGCCATAAGTCGATTCGCACATGACAATGTCAAAGTTGCCTGGCGCCTCCGGGGCGGGCTCAAGCATCTTGTTGGCCGGACCAATATCGCCGGAAAACAGAATTCGCAGAGAGGAACCACCTCCCCGGTCTATCTCTACCTCGATGGAGGCCGAGCCGAGCAGGTGGCCGGCATTCCACCAGCGCGCCCTGATGCCGTCGGCGGGCTCCACCCAGGCGTCGTAGGGCACGGCGGAAAAGTGCGAAAGGCAATCGGCCGCGTCCTGCGACGTATAGATCGGCTCGACTTCGGCCAGGCCGCGCCTGCGATTGCGCGCATTGAGAAATCTTACTTCCGACTCCTGGATGAAGCCGGAGTCGGGAAGCATAACGCTGCACAAGTCGATGGTTGGTGCCGTACAGTGGATTTTGCCCGCGAATCCACTTTTTACTAATTTCGGGATCAGCCCGGTGTGGTCGATATGGGCATGGGTCAGAAGCATCGCAGTGAGACTGCGAGGGTTGAAGGGAAAGTCCCGGTAGTTTAGCTCCCGCTCGGTCTTGGAACCCTGAAACATGCCGCAGTCGACAAGCACCCGGGCCCGTTCTGTTTCGATCAAATAGCAGGAGCCGGTGACAGTGCAGGCGGCACCATGGAACTTCAGATAGATGTTCATGCCATCACTCCGACGGAATTTTCAGGCCACGCATTAGCAGCTCGTTCCAGGCTCCGCGCGGAGTATCGGCAAAACCGAAGAGATTCAGATCGGCGGAGTTGATCATGCCCGTAGTGACAAGATGCTGGAAATTGACAGCGGACTTCCAAAACTTCGAATCATAAAGCACTACCGGCAATTGGTCGTCCATCTTGCCGGTTTGGCGAAGTGTCAGAATCTCGAAGAGTTCGTCCATCGTGCCAAAGCCGCCTGGAAAAACAACCAAGGCCGAAGCGCGCATGGCAAAATGCATCTTCCGCATCGCAAAATAATGAAAGCGGAAGGTCAAGTCCGGGGTCGAAAAGCCGTTCGGCTCCTGCTCCATGGGAAGCGTGATGTTGAAGCCGATCGAGGGTGCTTCTGCATCGTGGGCTCCCCGGTTGGCAGCTTCCATCACGCCCGGGCCGCCACCGGTGGCAATGACATTGTGCCTGGGCAGCGCATGATCAAGTTTGGCGCCCCCCTCCTCCGAGCAGACACGGGCGAATTCGCGTGCCGCCTCATACCAGCCGAAAGGACTGCCCTCGCGTATCCGCGCCGAACCGAAGACAACGACGGTGGAAGCCACTCCCCAGGCTCTCAGATATTGCTCGGCCTTCTGATACTCAAGTTGAAATCGCAGCCCGCGGGTGGTGTCGCCAAGGAGGAAATCCTGATCGAGGGCCGGCAAGCGAAAGGCGGCAGAGGCCATCTGCGGCTTATTCGAGTTGATCACGGTCGCGATTGTCCTTAAGAATCAGCACGGTTTTGGGGATAGGCCGTTGGTCACTTGCAATCAAGGGGGGCTTGAGCCACCCTTTAATCGAGGAATGGGAGTTGGTGCATGGCAAGTGCGACTGCGTCGTTCGGCGCTCGGTTCATGGCCGAGCCCGGCAAAAAATTCACTCTGGAGAAACACGATCCGCGCGACGATTCGGCCTTTGAGAGCAAGGACAAGGCCATGGCTGGTACGGCGGATGCTGCCGCCGCCATTGATGCCTTGCAGGACCGGCTGTTTGCCGAGGGCAGTCGGTCGCTTCTTGTGGTGCTGCAGGGCATCGACTGTGCCGGAAAGGACGGGACGATTCGCGCCGTGTTTAACAGCTGCGGACCGATCGGCGTTGCCGTGACCCCGTTCAAGGCGCCTAGTGTCGAGGAACTCTCCCATGATTATCTCTGGCGGGTTCACAAGGCCTGCCCACCGCGCGGCATCATCGGCATCTTCAACCGCTCACATTATGAGGATGTGCTGATTGTGAAGGTCAGGAAGTATGCCAGCGCCGAGACTATCGAGCGCCGCTATGACGAGATAAACCGTTTCGAGAAGCATCTGGTCGACAGTGGTACGCGAATTCTCAAGTTGGTGCCGTCGCGAAGTTGGTAGGAATTGAGGTTGGCGTAGTCTCCGAGTTGTCCAACTCGAATCATCTGGCGCTGAAAGGCCGGAAGGGAGACCACGCCATGACGAATGTTACCATGAAGGCACAAGCTGTGCAGCATGACGGTGAAGCCGCCGTTGATCTTTTCGACGACTGGTTTGATCCGATCGAGGCTAGCCTGCGCGAACGGGTTCGCGGCTTTATCGAGCAAGTCATTGAAACAGAACTGGATGGCGCCCTTTGCCGCCCACGCTATGGCCGACCTGCAGGCGGCGAGCCTGGCAGCATCGGCCATCGCCACGGTCACCGCCGCCGCCAGCTGACCGGGACCTTTGGATCGACCGCAATCGCCGTGCCCCGGGCTCGCCTCAATGCCGGTGACGGCCGGACCACCGAATGGGCGAGCCAGTCCTTGCGGGCCTATCAGCGCCGCGACCTTGGCTGCCGACGCCCTCATTGCCTCGACCTACCTGGCGGGAACCAACACCCGCCGCGTCCGTCGTGCGCTTGCTGCTGTCTTTGGTGGCACGGTCGGCAAGGATACCGTCAGCCGGGTCTGGCGAAAGGTGAAGACCGATTGGGAAGCCTGGAACAAGCGGCCCCTGGGTAGCGAACCATACGACAGCACCCTCGCTGGAGAGTGGACGCGGGACCTCCTGATCCGCCGCAACATTGCCGATAGCGATCTCGCCTTCTTCGCCATCTGGTGCCCCAAGCGCACGCCAATTCAAAAGTTGGTGCTGGTCGAAGGCCATCGCTGGGCCATCGCGGACAGCTTCGAGGCCGCCAAGAACGAACTCGGCCTCGATCACAACGAAAGCCGGTCCTGGCATGGCTGGCACCGTCATGTCTCGCTGGTCATGCTGGCCTTCGCCATGATGGTCGTCATCCGTCATCGGGCCAATGCCGCGCCGCCGCTCAAAAAAACAATGCGTCGTCTTCGGACAAAACGCCGTTCCTGATCCGCTGGTAGATTCAGGAAATCCGGCGCATCGCCATCAAGCTCGCACAACGACGCATCCAACCCGCCTACATCATCGCATGGTCAGTCTGGCGAAGAGCTCACCAAGCATCCGCGCGGCAGGCTCGTATACGGCGAAAAACGCAACGGTAATGCTAAGCACGAACTACCGATTTGCAGTTCACTTCGTGCCGAACATGCGGTCGCCGGCATCGCCAAGACCCGGCACTATATAGCCGTGATCGTTCAGATGGCTGTCGATGGCTGCCGTATAAATGGGAACATCCGGATGTTCTTCAGTCACATGGCGTATGCCCTCGGGAGCGGAAAGCAGGCACACCAGCCGCAAGTCCTTTGCCCCCTTTTCCTTGAGGCGGCGGATCGCAGCGCAAACCGAATTGCCAGTTGCCAGCATGGGATCGACGACAATTACCCGGCGCTCGCCGATATCCTCGGGAACCTTCATGTAGTACTCGACCGGCTGTAAAGTCTTGGGATCGCGATAGAGCCCGATGTGGCCGACCCGGGCCGATGGCATCAGGTCGAGCATGCCCTCAAGCAGGCCGTTGCCGGCCCTGAGGATCGAAACGATTACCAGCTTCTTTCCCTTCAGGATCGGCGCCTCCATCTCGGCCAGCGGCGTCTCGATGGTCTGGGTCGTCATAGGCAGGTCGCGCGCTACCTCATAGGCGAGAAGCAGACTGATTTCGCGAAGCAGCTGCCGGAAAACCGCGGAAGGGGTTTTTTTGTCGCGCATCAATGACAGCTTATGCAGCACCAGCGGATGTGCGACGACGGTCACGGTCTTCGGCAGGTCGGTGGTCTTCATGGCGCAGTCTCCTGGGGCGATTGCTCCAAGTTTTCCGCGATCCGGCCGGCAAACTCAAGGGCGGGCGTCATCCTTCCACTGCTTTGAGTACCTGTGGTTCCCCGGCTAGCAAGGCCAGATCGACATTGGTCCCGGCGGTAATGCGAATAGCTCGATCGAGAGGAGCAACCCCGGGCATTCGCGCGAATATCCCCCGGGAGAGCAGCCCGTCAAGGACGCGCCCCGCATGGGATCCGTCTCGTCCGCAATCGATCGACACGAAATTCGTGGCGGTGGGGATGGGTTGTAGCCCGTTTCTTCGGGCGATCTCGGAAATCGTCCGCCGGGCGGCACCAATCTGTGCAACAACTTGGTGGAGATGGTGCCGATCCGCCAATGCCGCGCGAACCCCCTGCTGTTTCATCCGCGTGACGCCAAGACGATTGTGAATCTTGTCGAAAGCTCGGATCAATTCGGCATGGCAATTGGCATAGGGTTGACGGCAGAAATAGCGCAAGGGGGAGTTAAGGAAAGCGATATGGAGCGTGGCTCCGGAAACATTGCCTTTCATTGCCAATGTTGTCTTGCCCTTGTAATCTGGATTGGCCCACCCGATACAGTTTTCCGTTCACCGAGACTGCACCGCCATGAATTTCATCGGCCAGATGTTTTACGACGTAGCAGCCAGACGATACATTCCCGTAAGCCTGACGTGTGAAGGTTGTAGCACATGATCCGGCGCGGCATCGTCCTTGCCGGCACGGCTATTCTTGATATCGTCAACATTGTCGACCATTGGCCGGCGGAAGAGACGGTCTCGCTCATTCAACATACGGAACATGCCCCCGGGGGGCCGCCATACAATGCCGCGGCGGGGCTGATGAAGCTTGGGGCGACCTTCCCCGTCTCCCTGATTGGCGTAGTGGGAGACGATGCGCATGGCGTTATCTTTCTCGACAAAGCCAGTGCAACCGGTCTCGACGTCGCGGGCCTCAAGATGCTGCCAGGAGCCGTCACCAGTTACACCCACGTGATGACGACAGCAGCCAGCGGACGACGGACATTCTTTCACCAGGTGGGTGTGAGCGAGAGGCTGGAAGTCCAGGATCTTATGCCCAACACCTCGAGCGCCCGCCTATTCTATGTTGGAAGCCCGGGCATCGCCAGGAAGCTAGACGAAGGAGACGGTTGGCGGCAACTACTGGCTAGCGCCCGCAAGCAGGGCATGAAGACATGCCTCGAACTTGTGCCCATTGGATCGGATGTCATCCACCGCTATGTGCCGTCCATCCTGGCGCTTTGCGACTATGTGGTGGTGAACGATTTTGAAGCTCGATCCATCACACAGTTACCCACGGTAAATGGCGAGCGCCTGGATTTCGCAGCAGCTAGGTCTGCCTGCCAAAGGATGCGGGCGATGGGAGTGGGAGAAGTTGCGGCCATTCATCATCCCGATGGCGCGGTTGCCGCAAGCAGAACAGGCGAGGTTGTCATGGCGGGTTCCGTGAAGGTTCCGGCGGGAGAGATTGCCGGGACGGTGGGAGCAGGGGACGCCTTCTATTCGGGGATGCTTTTCGGCTTTCACGAAGGGTGGTCATTGCGGGAATGCATCAGACTCGGAAATGCGGCGGCGGCAACTTCGCTTCATGCACCCACTACCTGTGCGTCGATCCGGCCATGGCAGGACTGCTTGTCCTACGCGGAGGAAATGGGTGTCCGTGCCATAAATACCGGTTGACTTGAATCCACGACAGTCTTCGCAAGTCGTTGTTGTTCGACAGATGGGAGTTCAATTGATGCTTGGTGCCATCTTCCGGTTCGCGATAGCAGGATTTGTTTCCGCAGCGGGTCTGGCTCAGGCCGCAGAAACGTATCAAGAAGCATCGCCACAGATAGTCGTTCCGGTTACCGATATCCCGGCTCCGGCGTTAGCAATCACCGGCAAGCCTGAAGTAGTCATGACGTTTTCGGCGTCCACGGGCTGTTCTGGCAAGGATGGCGCTGATACTCCCGACGCAAATCCGTTCGCTTTCCGCCGTGAAGACGGAAAGGTGGTGTTGTTTGCGTCAAATTCGCGAAACTTTGTGTCCGTGGGTGAGGGACTGGACAATGTCAGCCGCATCCCGTGTACAAAGTCCTTCATAACACCTCAGACCAGTTCCGATCCATCCGACTACCGTGGCCGGATGTGGTTGATGGCGGTGATCCAGGCACCGGATGGCACGATGCTTGGTTTCATACACAATGAGTATCATGGCGAACTTTACTTCCCCAATGATTGCCATGGCCAGCGGCAGGGCGGACTCAATTGCTGGTATGGCTCCTCGCTGATCGCCACTTCTCGCGATGGCGGCAAAAGCTTCCAACTGCCAACCGATCGGTCTTACGTACTGGCCAGCCCGCCATTCAAGTTTTCCGTTGGGCAGGGCCGTGTCGGATATGTCTCGCCCATTCCGCTGTCGCAACGGCAAGGTGATGCCACTCCCAACATGTACGTCTTCATCGTCGCCACGAAGGGAAAACCGGGTACGCCACGCACCACAACCACTGGCAAGACAGGCACCTGCATCATGCGCGGGCCAGACGCCGACCCCTCGCATTGGCGAATGTGGAGCGGAAGTGACTTCGATATCACGGTGGCCCGCCCCTACGCTGATCCGACAAATCGGCCCAGTGAGCATGTCTGTACACCGGTGTTGCCCTTCATTTTGGGCGCGGTAAAATATGTACCGATGCTCAAGCAGTATGTCGCAGTCGGTACCGATTCGACGTCGGTCCTCTATTCATATTCGCGCGACCTCGTACATTGGACTCTGCCACAGGTGCTGGTGACATACTCAAACATCAACTCCAAGGGAGCTGGCGCGTCGGCGCGTACCGCCTATTATTCTCTGCTCGATCCTACCAGCACAACGCGAAGTTTCGAGACACTTGAGCAAACGCCGTACCTATACTACGTCGAATTCATAAAGCCCGGCGACGTGCCCGGTCCCGAGAATGCTCGACGCCTGATGCGCGTGCGAATCGGGTTTCGATAATGCCCGTGCGATGATCCGGTCAGTTCCTCTGAGCCTTGCGAGCCGTCTGTGCGATACCTAGCAAAGTTCGATGAGCTAGACCCATTGCGAGACCAGGCTCTAAGCGGGCGCGCTCGATTGCCGTCGCCAGAGTCGATGCGGCCAAAAGTAGCCCATCGGTCCGCCACGCTCTGATCTGGCTGAGTAGGGCCGGTTGCCGCTTGAAGAATATCGGTGGGCGAGCCGAACGGATGGCCTGCTCGACTTTCATTCCCCGCTCTGCGGTCAGCTGCAAGTCAATAAGTCGCTGAGCATGTGATTGAATTGCGGAGAGAATTCTCCCGGCATCTGTTCCCGCCGAGATTGCCTGGAAGAAACTTCGATCTGCCTCCTCCACTTGTCCGCCGAAAACGACATCGAGGAGTTCATCGAGCTCCGCTTCCATCGAATCCCCGCAAACAGCCTCTACGTCGGCGCGTTCGACCGTTGCCTGAGTATGGCAATAAGCGGCGAGCTTTTCGGCCTCGCGCCGCAATAGGGTCAGATTCTTGCCGACAAGCTCAACCAGGCGCATTGCGGCAGCATCGGCAATTTTGAGACCTAGCGAACGAAAGTTGTCTTGTAGCGCCTCCATCGCATCGCCTTCGCTGGCTTCATAAAGTGGAACGATCGCTGCGTAGCTACTGGCCTCGAATCGGGTTCTGAGTGCCGAGGTTTTTGCCAGATTGCCCGCTTCGGCAACGATCAGATTGCCGACGGTGCTACCGTCGAGCACCGGCTCGACCGCGCGCAGGAAATTCTGTTCCGCACCCCGCACCCAGACGACGCGGTTCCCGCCAAGCAGCGACAGGGATTGAACTTCATCAATAAGGCGGCCGGGATCGCCGGCCAGCGATTGCTCGTCGAGATAGGCGATCGCCAATGGATCGTTGTCGCCGTCAACAATCTTCGCCACCAACCGCCTTGCGAGATCGTGAATCGCAGAAGGATCGGAGCCATAGAGAAGAACTGCCCCGACCCCCGGATTGCGCCGGCCCACAAGAGCTTCGAGTCCATTGACCTTCATGATTGGCATGGCGGCCTCAATGAGAGGCAAAATAGGCGGCAAGCCGTGTCCGGATGTCGACGCTCAGTTCGTGAGCAGCCCGTTCGGTGGCGCTCAGCTGCGCCTGATAATTCGCGAGCGGGCCACGCACCATAAGATGGCCGGTGGTGTCGGCAGCCGACACCCGATCATAGGAAACCTGGGAAAAGCTCTTGCCGCTATAGATGACCTTGCCGTTTTCCTGCAGTTCGAAGGCCACGGTGATGTTCACCGACTCTCTGCTGGAGTTGGGCTGTTTGGTGTCGATAATGTCAGAGTTCTTGCTCTGCGGTGTTATCACTAGACGATATTTGTCCTCGCCGGCGGTTCCGGCTGGCCGCATGCCCGACAGGAGATCGTTACGGATGATCTGCCCAAGGCGAGTATCTGCCTCCGCGATGGAAATGCTGGCCAGTGCCTGGACCACGCCGCTGCTCTCATTCGCCGTGCCATAGAGTGGACGATAACCGCAGCCTCCCAAATACAGAAGGCACAGCAGAACGAGTCCCAGGCGTGTGGCGCGCATCTTCACCCGACTATATTGGCTATCCTGTCGGGCACCACAATCACTTTCTTGACGGGGCGCCCGTCTAGGGCCCGCCTCACCGTGTCAAGATTTACGACGATGGCCTCGAGTTCACTGCGATCAAGGCCCTTGGGCACTTTCACCTCGTCGCGGCGCTTGCCATTGACTTGGACGGCGACCGTGACCTCGTCCTCGGCGATCAGTTCCGGGTCGGGCTTTGGCCAGGGCGTCTGCACCACGGCGTGGTCGTAACCAAGCACTTTCCAGCACTCTTCGGCCAGGTGGGGCATCATCGGGGCAAACATCAGCACCAGGGTCTCGGCTGCCTCGCGTATTGCTGCCTTGAGACTCGGAGAAGCATTCGTTTCCTGCAGGGCGCTGCCCAGGCTGTTGGCCACTTCGTAGATGCGGGCAATCGACCGATTGAAACGGAGGCTGGACAAGTCGCCGGTCACGGCCTGCAGAGCCCGGTGAACGACACGCCGCAGCTTGATGTTGTCGGCCGCCGTGGCTACCCGGTTTCCCGGCGATGCCATTTCTGCGGCGTCGGCCACCAGCCGCCACAGGCGTTGGGTGAAACGCCACGCCCCTTCGACTCCCGCTTCGGTCCATTCGATGTCGCGCTCGGGCGGGGTGTCGGAAAGCATGAACCAGCGGGCGGTGTCGGCGCCATAGCGCTCGATAATGGCTTCCGGATCGATGACGTTGCGCTTCGACTTCGACATCTTCTCGATGCCGCCGACTATCAGGGTTTCGCCGGTCTTGGCATGAACCCAATCGCCGTCCTTGGCCACGGCGTCGGCCGGGAAAACCCACTCTCCGGATGTCATCCGAAAAGTCTCGTGGACCACCATGCCCTGGGTGAACAGGCTGCCGAAGGGCTCTTCCATATCGAGGTAGCCGGTCTTCTTCATGGCCCGGGCAAAGAAGCGCGAATACAGCAGATGCAATATGGCGTGCTCGACCCCGCCAATGTACTGGTCGACCGGCATCCAATAGCGCGCTGCCGCCGGGTCCACCGGTTCGGCTGCCTTCGGCGAGCAAAACCGGGCGTAGTACCAGGAAGAATCAATGAAGGTATCGAAGGTATCGGTCTCTCGCCGGGCAGGCTTGTTGCAATTGGGACAATTGACATGCTTCCAGCTCGGGTGGTGATCGAGCGGGTTGCCGGGCCTGTCGAAAGTTACGTCGTCCGGCAATACAACCGGAAGGTCTTCCTTAGGTACGGGCAGGATACCGCAGCTGGCGCAGTGAACAACGGGAATGGGACAGCCCCAGTAGCGCTGGCGGGAAACACCCCAGTCGCGCAGCCGGAAATTGACCTTGCGCTCGCCGATGCCCATTTTCTCCATGCGCCGAGCTATTTCGACCTTGGCTTCCGGTACGCCAAAACCATTCAGAAAATCCGAATTTATGAGCACAGTTTGATCGTTTTCCTTCTCGAGAAAAGCTTCAGCGCTGATAGCGAATTTGGCCGCATCGGTTCCCTTGGGCGCCACTACCGGTATGACCGGCAGGCCATATTTTCGGGCGAATTCGAGATCGCGCTGGTCATGGGCCGGGCAGCCGAAGATAGCGCCTTCGCCATAGCCCATGAGCACGAAATTCGCCGCATAGACGGGGAGTTTCACACCCTCGCGGAAGGGATGGCGCGCATACAACCCCAGGAGATAGCCCTTCTTCTCGGCACGCTCGATCGACTCCTCGCTGGTGCCAAGGGCAGCAACCTCGCGGCGGAAGGCCGCGAGACCTGCATCGCCTTCTTCTAGCCGTCTTGCCAGATCGTGATCGGCCGAGATGGCGCAGAAGCTCGCCCCAAAGATGGTGTCGTGGCGTGTCGTGTAGACAGTCAGCCGCTCGTCGAGAAGATGGCCGGAAGGATCCTCGAGCGCAAAGGAGAAGCGCATTCCTTCAGAGCGCCCGATCCAGTTTCGTTGCATCAGCCGCACCTTTTCCGGCCAGCGTTCGAGGCGGTCGAGGGCTGTAAGAAGTTCCTCCGAATAGGCGGTGATCTTTAGGAACCATTGGGCGAGGTCACGCTTCTCGACCGGCGCGCCCGAGCGCCAGCCACGGCCATCGATCACCTGCTCATTGGCCAGCACCGTCTGATCGACGGGATCCCAGTTGACCGTTGAGACCTTCCTCTCGACCAGTCCTGCCGCCATGAAGTCCAAGAACATTTGCTGCTCATGGCGATAGTAGGAAGGATCGCAGGTGGCGATCTCGCGGCTCCAGTCGAGAGCCAGGCCCATGGATTGCAGCTGGCCGCGCATGGTCGCGATGTTGTCATAGGTCCAGCCCTTTGGATGGACGCCCCGCTCGATAGCGGCATTCTCCGCCGGCATGCCGAAGGCATCCCAGCCCATGGGGTGCAGCACGTTGTAACCGCAGGCCCGCCGGAATCTGGCGATTACGTCTCCCATTGTGTAGTTGCGCACGTGTCCCATGTGTATGCGCCCGGAAGGGTACGGGAACATTTCCAGAACATAGTACTTGGGCCGCGATTCATCCTCGCGGGACTCGAAGCAGCGGTTTTCGCTCCAGAAGCGCTGCCAGCGCGGCTCGACGTCTCGGTGATTGTAGCGTTCGGTCGGCAAGCAAGAGCCTCACTGAATGGCAGGAAACAGGTCAACGAGCCACTACCAGTCCTTGAAAAGCCCCGCAAGCACAGCCATAAGCGCAAGGACTCAAATGGTACACGAAGGCCTCGATAGCGCCCGGCAAGGCATCCGTTTGGCAGCACTTGCCGCCGGCCGCGACCCAGGGTCGGTCACCCTTATCGCGGTTAGCAAGACTTTCGGCCCCGCCGAAATCAGACCGGTGATTGCCGGTGGACAACGAATCTTCGGCGAAAACCGGGTGCAGGAGGCGAAAGCCAAGTGGCCCGAACTAAGGCTTGCCACGCCTGACCTTGAGCTCCACCTGATCGGGCCCCTGCAAAGCAACAAGGTGGCGGAGGCGGTGTCTCTCTTCGATGTCATTCATACCGTCGATCGCCCGAAGATTGCGGGAGCCATTGCCACGGAAATGCGCCGACAAGACCGCCGTATCGACGTGTTCGTGCAGGTCAACACCGGCGGGGAGCCGCAAAAAGCAGGGGTCGATCCGGCTGGAGCAGATTTCTTCCTGCGGCAGTGCCGCGAGGAGTTCGGTCTCCCCATTGTCGGACTGATGTGCATTCCGCCGTTCGACCAGGATCCGCTTCCCCATTTCGGCCAGTTGCGGGAGATAGCGCAACGTAATGGGCTAACCAAGCTCAGCATGGGTATGAGCGGCGACTACGCCACGGCGATCAGCTGCGGCGCTACCCATGTTCGTATCGGCTCAGCCATTTTCGGCCACCGCCCGGTGGGGGGCCGGCCGGGGCCCAGATGACCAACCGCGTATGTGGCCCACAGAGGGCCAGAAGCCTCGGCAGGTATCTCCGCGGGATTGCCACGCATCCGGCAGTGGGTTCCAGATTGTCTCGCGCCAAGTGTAGAAACACAGCGCTTCCGCGGCCCTGAATTCGCCGTCTGTGGTTGTAGTCGATCACCAGCACCATGTCGTAGAGATCGTCACCCCGGTCCATTGCCTCATGGCTGGCGGGGTAGGGCCGCTGCACCAGCCGGTTGTAATTGCGGTCCCCGGGCCGGTCACACCATCCGCTCCCCACCTTGATTGGATGGGCCGGCAGGCCAGAACGGGGCCGCAATGCTCGGTCAGGCCGATAAAGCAAAGACTCGACGGTAAAATGCCCGACAGGCGTGGTGCCGTCACCCTCAGTCTTGCGATGGCTGAGGCCCGATCGGCCCAGTGCACAGGGTACCCTGATCCAGCCCGCGATCAACGTTCCGACCGTCGCTCTCGCGCTGATCGCATGAACGTGAAGGCACTTGATGTTTTTTCTCACGGCGAGTTGTGTTGCGCTTCCGCTTTGCAAGCGACAAAGGTCGCATTAACATAGGCAAAAACTGGCAATTGTCATTATTCGCGAGCCTCGGCCATGAGCACGACAAAGAAAATTCTTATCGTAGACGATGACGATGCACTGCGAGACACCCTACGGGAGCAGTTTTCCCTCCATGACGAGTTCTCCGTCGCAGATGTTGCAAACGCTACGGCCGGCGTGAAAGCGGTCAAAGCGGACCATGCCGATCTCGTTTTGCTCGACGTCAATCTGCCGGACATGGACGGTCGCGAAGCCTGCAAGATCATGCGGCGAAACGGTTACAAAGGTCCTATCTTGATGCTCACTGCGCAGGGTTCGGATTCGGATACCATCCTTGGCCTCGACTCAGGTGCCAACGACTATGTCACCAAGCCATTCCGCTTTGGCGTACTCCTTGCTCGCGTCCGAGCCCATTTGCGCCAGCACGAGCAGAGCGAGGATGCCATCTTCAGGGTCGGGCCCTACACTTTCAAGCCCGGTGCCAAATTACTGATTCGCGACGATAATAAGAAGATACGGCTCACCGAAAAGGAAACCGCCATCATAAAATTCCTATTCCGGGCGGGCGAACAAGTGGTGGGCCGCGATGTCCTACTGCACGATGTGTGGGGCTACAATGCAGGTGTTACCACCCACACGCTCGAGACACATATCTATCGACTGCGCCAGAAAATTGAGCGCGATCCCTCGCACGCGGAAATTCTGGTGACCGAAGGTGGTGGCTACAAGCTCGTCCCTTGATCTTCGCAGGCAATCGGACTCTTATGCGATCCGGGACGGCTTGGGTGGAATCAGGCCGGGACAAGGGGCCAGATTTGCTGTTGCCAGGCAGTACGACGGGCACGCCGGCATGAGCGCGCGGGCAGATGCCGAAACGCTCGGGAAGATACCGATCTTCGCGCAATGCGATCCCGTGCATCTGCAGCTTCTTGCATTCTCCTCGGAGAGGCGGCAATTCGAAGCCGGTGCCCATCTCATGGTCGAGGGCCAGGTCGGGGCGGCTGCATATCTGATACTGAGGGGCGAAGCGGACGTGCTTGGTGGAGCAGGATCGACCCCATCCGGCAAGGCAGGCCCCGGGGTGTTTCTGGGCGAAGTCGCGATGATCGCAGATCTGCCCTATTCACTTACCGTCATCGCCCGGGGGCCGCTGACGGCGGCCAGGATCGGTCGTGACCTATTCATGCGCGTCGCAACGGAGTATCCCGAATTCGGTGCCGCAGTCTTCCGCAGCCTTTCCCAGAAACTCGACGGGACTGTTGCCGATCTATCGGGTGTGCAGGAAGCCTTCAATCGGGCGCGATCGTTCTCAGGCCAGTAGATCGAAGCGGGCGATCACCGGCACGTGGTCGGAAGGCCGGTCCCAGCCTCTTGCTTCACGCAGGACCTCGATATGGCTGCAGATCGGGGCGATTCGGGCCGTCGACCAGATGTGATCGAGACGGCGGCCGCGATTGCTTTCGTTCCAGCCCTTCGCCCGGTAGCTCCACCAGGTGTAGAGTTTCTGATCCAAAGGAACGTGCCGGCGCATCAGGTCGACCCATTTCCCGGCGCGCTGGACGCGCAGAAGCCCCTCCGTCTCGATGGGCGTGTGGCTCACCACATTCAGAAGATCGCGATGAGACCAAACATCGTGTTCGTAAGGTGCGATGTTGAGATCGCCGACCACTAAGCCATCGTGACCCCTTGTCACCGCACCCCTGGTGAACCAGGCCTCAAGCTCGTCGAGGAACTGCAGCTTGTGGGCAAACTTGTCGTTGATCTTGGGATCAGGCTCATCGCCGCCAGCAGGGACATAGAGATTGTGGATGGTGAGCGGCCGGTCGGCGTTCACGGTCGCCGAAATGTGGCGGCAATCGTCCCTGCCGCAAAATAATCTGATGTCGGTCCGTACGAATGGCAACCGGGAAACGATGGCGACTCCATGATAGCTCTTCTGACCGGACTCGGCGATATGCATGTAGCCAATGTCGTTGAGGGCTGCCGAGGGAAACTGGCCCTGCGGGCATTTGGTCTCCTGCAGACACAGGATGTCGGGCTGCCACTGCCTGAGAAACCGGGTGACGAGATCGATGCGCAGGCGCACCGAATTGATGTTCCAGGTAGCGAGTGTCAGGGTCATGAACGCAGCAGTCGCACGGGCTGGCCGCGCCTGGCAAGGCCCAACCGGCCGTCACCCGAAGCGAAGGCGCAGGCTACTTCGTCCTTTCCTTTTCCTGCCGGACGATTTTCACCACGAAGAGCTTCGGGTCAGGAGGAATTCCGGTGACGATGTTTTCAAGTGAAACCGTAGTCCGGCGGCCCTTGCCGTCAATCACCACCCACTGCTGCAATTCCTTGCGCTTTTGGTCGAATACCAGGATCAGCTGTCCGCCCACGGAACTGCCCTTGTCCTCCAGGGTCACGGAGGTTAGTCCGTCGGTGTCGTCGAAGCCGAGAATGCGCGTGTCGTTAAGTAGATCGACCTTGTCGGCAAGAACCAGCCGCAGGGGAGTTTCCGAGAGGGGAAACTGGTCACCCTTCTCCTTGTCGCGGTTCTTGATGGTAAGCCACGTGCCGTCGGCTACGATCAAAAAAGGATTGGGCGGGGCATATTCGAATCGCATCTTGCCGGGCTTGCTGATGAAGAAAACCCCGCGGCTCATGTTCCCCTTGGGACTGATTTGTGTGAATTCGCCCTGCAATTCTTTGAAACTGTTTATATAATCTGTTATACTTTGAATTGCGCTCGCCTGTTCTGGGGTGATTTGCACGGCGGTCGAGGACACCGCCCCGGATGCCGCAACGAAACTCAACCCAGCAGCAAAAAGGAACGGCCTTAGATGCTTGACGATCATTTGGAGCATAGTGGTCCTTCGAGTTGCGGCTTGCGGTCCCAACGACCTGCACAAGCGTGGCCTTCTCTAATCCCGAAATACAGCCAATTTTGGGGCGCCTAGGCGCGGGCGCTGTCACCAGGAACCAGAATTTCGCGTTTGCCCGTCGCGTTGGCGGCCGAGATCAGGCCTTCCTTCTCCATGCGCTCGATTAGACTGGCAGCCTTGTTATAGCCCACCTGAAGTCGGCGCTGCACATAACTGGTCGACACTTTCTTGTCGCGGAGCACCACGGCGACCGCCTGGTCGTAGAGTTCATCACCCGAGCCACCCTCGCCCTCCATTCCCATGCCAGGCTCGCCGTAGCTTCCGTCCTCGGGCTCCTCGGTGACGGCCTCGACATAATCAGGCGTCGCCTGGCTCTTGAGGTGGCTCACGATCCTTTCCACCTCGTCGTCGGAAACGAAAGGCCCATGCAGACGGATGATACGGCCGCCTCCCGCCATGTAGAGCATATCGCCCTGGCCCAGTAGCTGTTCGGCACCTTGCTCGCCCAATATGGTGCGGCTGTCGATCTTCGAGGTCACCTGGAAGGAGACGCGGGTGGGGAAATTTGCCTTAATGGTGCCGGTGATGACGTCGACCGAAGGGCGCTGCGTCGCCATGATCACGTGAATGCCGGCGGCGCGGGCCATTTGCGCCAGGCGCTGGACCGCACCTTCGATGTCTTTCCCGGCGACCATCATCAGATCGGCCATCTCGTCGATGATGACGACAATATAGGGAATCGGCGCCAGCTCCATCTTCTCCTGTTCAAAGATGGGCTCGCCAGACTCCGGATTGAAACCGGTTTGCACGGTGCGCGACAAAGCTTCTCCCTTGGCGATCGCCTGCTTCATGCGGGCATTGTAACCGTCGATGTTGCGCACACCGACCTTGGACATCTTGCGATAGCGCTCCTCCATTTCGCGCACCGCCCACTTGAGTGCAACGACGGCCTTTCGCGGATCGGTCACCACGGGGGCAAGCAAGTGCGGGATGCCTTCGTAGACCGAAAGTTCAAGCATCTTCGGATCGATCATGATCAGCTTGCAGCGTTCCGGCGGCAACCGGTAGAGGCGCGACAGGATCATGGTGTTGATGCCCACCGACTTTCCGGAACCCGTGGTGCCGGCGATCAACAGATGCGGCATGCGGGCGAGATCGGCGAAGATCGGTTCGCCGCCGATGTTCTTGCCCAGCGCCAGCGCCAAGTTCTGTCCGGTCTTCTCGAAGGCTTCGGACGCGAGCAGTTCGCGGAGATAAACCGTCTCGCGCTTGCTGTTCGGCAGCTCGATGCCGATGGCATTGCGACCCGATACTACGGCAACGCGGGCTGACACGGCACTCATCGACCGGGCGATATCGTCGGCGAGGCTGATGACGCGGGATGACTTGATACCGGGCGCGGGTTCCAACTCGTAAAGCGTCACGACAGGCCCCGGCCGGACCTTGACAATCTGTCCCTTGACGCCGAAGTCCTCGAGCACGCCCTCAAGCATGCGGGCGTTCTGCTCAAGCGCTTCGTCCGAAAGGTCGACGGACTTGTTGATGCGCTTGGGCTCGGTCAGCAGTGTAAGGGCCGGCAACTCGAATTCGGCGGGCTTGCCAAACTTGAAGCCTGGCTGGCTGTCCGTCCGCAGTTTCCTGCCGGGTTTTATCGGTTTGTCCTGACGGCTGACCCGCACAGGGGGTGAGGGAAATTCTTTGTCTTCGTTATCGTCTTCGGCTGTCTCGATCTCGTCGCCGGAGGAGACTTCGTCATAGTCTTCATCGGGTTTGGTCATCACCGGTCGGCGCGGCGAGAGGACGGGCTCGATTCGCGCGCCGTTACGCATTGGCTTTGCCCCACGCGCCGGAGCCAGCCTGGAAAGAATGTCCGTCTTCGGTTCCGACTCGCTGCCGGCGCCACTTCGCCGAAACAGTCGGATCACGCTGCTTGAGGTGCGGCGTAGGCCGCCGCCCAGGCTTGAGACAAGGCTGCCGAACCACGACAATCTGCCCGCCCACGGATGTTTCTGGGCAGTGACTTGAATTTGTCGGCCGATATCCGCCGCCATACCGCCAAGCCACAGCATGAACAGGAAACTGGCGGCAGCCGAAATGAGGGATGCAAGCATGCCCCTCACGCCGATCGACACAATAACCGTCAGGAAGCCGTGTAGCACGTCGCCGGCGTTGCCACCGAGGCCTGCGGCCAGTGCCCAATTGCTTGGCACCGGCAGTGCTGCCAGGGTTGCCGAAGCAGCAAGTGCTGCTCCGATCCAGGACGGAATGGCGCGGAGCGGCCGTTTGACGCCACGATGGCCAATGAGTGATACGGCCCAACGCATCGGGATAGCAATCAGGAGCAGTACGGCGAGACCGAAGAACTGCATGAGCTCATCGGCGATGATCGCCCCCGGATAGCCCATCCAGTTGCGCGCCGTACGGGCAAGCGAGTGATTGAACGAGGGATCCTCGACCGACCAGGTAGCCAGGGAAATGCCGACGACGATCAGGCCGGCGAAGACGGCGACGCCACAGACTTCGAAAAAGCGGTTCCGGAGGAATCGCCGCACCGAACGGGGAATGGCGCTGTCGTCGGTGTCGACGGATGGATCGTATGCCATGGATGCCTCCGGCTCCGGCTCCGCGGTTGCGGCCGGCGGCCATAACAAATGGTTAACATCACTCTGACGGCACATGGTTAAAGTGCCGTTAAACCGGCACAAAAAGTGGAAACGGCGGGACCATGTCCCGCCGTTTCCAGATGTCCAGATGGTTGGTCTAGTTATAGGCGCGCTCGCCGTGGTCGATGATGTCGAGACCCTCGCGCTCCTCCTGCTCGGTGACGCGCAGGCCAACCGTCACCTTGCAGATCATCAAGGCGATATAGCTGACGACGGCGGAGAGGACGATCACCGTCAGGATATCGACGATCTGCGCGGTCATCTGGGCCGAGAAGACGTAATCGGCGACCTTCGAAGAGGTGTCGGTGGCAAGATAGTCGGTGACGCCGACGCCTCCCAATGCGGGGTTCACGAACACACCGGTCAGCAGGGCGCCGAGCATGCCGCCGATGCCGTGGACGCCGAAGACGTCGAGAGCATCGTCATAGCCGAGCTTAGCCTTGAGCCACACCACCGACCACAGACAGATAAAGCCCGCGGCGACTCCGATAATGAGGGCGCCGGTTGGACCAACCCAGCCGCAGGCCGGGGTGATGGCCACGAGGCCTGCAATGGCACCGGAGACACCACCCAGCATGCTTGGGTGACCACGGAACATCCATTCGCCGGCGGTCCAGGCAAGAGCTGCGGCTGCGGTTGCGAGGAGAGTATTGAGGAAGGCAAGTGCCGTGAGACCGTTGGCCTCAAGGTTCGAGCCCGCGTTGAAGCCGAACCAGCCGACCCACAGCAGGGCTGCGCCGATCACCGTCAAGGAGAGGTTGTGCGGCGCCATGGGCTCCTTGCCGAGGCCGACACGTTTGCCTAGAACTAGGGCGCAGACGAGACCCGCAATGCCGGCATTGATATGTACGACCGAACCGCCGGCGAAGTCGATGGCGCCCCAGTTGAATAGCCAGCCATTCGATGCATCCACGGCGACTTTGTAAGCAGACAGCACCGCGGTCTTGGCGGTGTCGTCGGTCGCGGCCGCGAGCTTCGCCAGGAAGTCGGCTGCTGCCTGTTCTCCTACTGCAGCCTTCACCGCATCGATGTTGGCGGCGCTTAGAGTGTAGGCATCGGGACCCGCCCACCACCAGACCATATGGGCCACCGGCAGATAGGAGAAGGTGAACCAGATGAACAGGAACAGCAGGACCGCCGAAAATTTCATGCGCTCGGCGAAGGCGCCTACGATCAGCGCCGGGGTAATCGCCGCAAAGGTTAGCTGGAAGATGATGTAGACGAATTCCGGCAGATAGGTTTCCTTCGAGAAGGTCGCCGCCATTGTGTTTATGTTGACGCCAGTCAAGAAGGCCTTGCTGAGACCGCCGAAAAACGGTGTGCCATTGGTGAAGGCGACCGAATAGCCATAGGCGAACCACAGCACGGCGATCATGCAGAAACAGATGAACACCTGCATGAGGACGGAGAGGACGTTCTTGCTCCGCACCAGGCCACCGTAGAAGATTGCCAGGCTTGGAATGGTCATGAGAATCACAAGTACGGTTGCCACCAGCATCCAGGCGGTGTCGCCTTTGTTCACCGTTGCCGCAGCTTCCGCTATGGACGCCGGCATTACCGCTGCCAGTGCAATGCCGGCGGGCAGCACGTGGCCCAACCGGCGCAGGATTCCGAAACTATTCATCTATCTTGCTCCTTCATTCCGGTGTTCAGAGGGCCGCTAAGCCGGTTTCGCCGGTGCGGATGCGAACGGCCTGTTCGAGCGGCAGTACGAATATCTTGCCGTCGCCGATTTGGCCGGTCTGGCCCGATGTCTGGATCGCTTCGATCACTCGGTCGGCAATCGACTCGTCCACCGCGAGCTCGATTTTGACCTTGGGAACGAAACTCACCGTGTACTCGGCGCCACGATAGAATTCGGTATGGCCGCGCTGGCGGCCATGACCTTTGACTTCGGTTACGGTGATGCCTTGGACGCCTATTCCGCCCAGGGCCTCACGGACCTCCTCAAGCTTGAACGGCTTGATGACTGCGATCACATACTTCATGCATCACCCCTTGTTGTTGATGATGCTGCAATGCAAAACAAAAACCGTGCCAACTTTGTGAGACTTGATAAGTTATTGAAATATCTATATGTTGCTATATCGAATGGTGCAGATAGCAAGCTCTCATGCCTAGAAATATGTCAGTATTATAATGTTGCATAATTTTTCATCATATCCTCCGCGATGGCGGGGCACTTGCGCCCTCACTCAACTGGGTGACAAGTCAAGCCGTGGTTAACCGCTTCGATGTCATCGTGATCGGCGCAGCCCTCAACGGGCTGGCGGTGGCCGTGGCGCTGGCCGGCCCTTCGGCGCGGCGTCCGCTGGGCGTGCTGGTGGTCGATGCAAAGGATCCCGAGACATTTGCATCCTCGCAGTTTGATGGCCGAGCTTCGGCAATCTCGGCCAGTGCCCGCCGGATGTTCGAGGCTCTGGGTATCTGGCAGGAACTGGGGGCCCTGGCGCAGCCGATGAACGAGATCATCGTCACCGATGCCCGCCCGGGTGGCGAAAGCCGGCCCGTGCTGCTGAACTTCGGCGAGACGGACATGGGCGGCAGGCCTACCGCCCACATGATCGAGAACCGGCACCTCTACGCGGCCCTCTATCGGGCGGCCCGGCAGTCGAGCTACATCTCCTTCGTCACCGGTTCAGCCGTAGCCTCCTATGGCTTTGGACCTGGGCTAGCGGAAATCCGCCTTGTGTCCGATATGGCCTATCGCACCAGCCTCATCGTTGCTGCCGATGGCCGCAATTCTCCGGCGCGAGAGGCAGCTGGCATCGCCATGGTCGGCTGGGCCTATGACCAGGCCGGCATCGTGGTTACCGTCGAGCACGAACTCCCCCACCACGGCCGGGCGGAAGAGCATTTCACCCCCTCCGGTCCCTTCGCCATCCTGCCGTTGCCCGGCAACCGCTCGTCGCTGGTTTGGACCGAGAAGAGGGCCGATGCCGAGCGCATCGTCGCATTGCCTGACAATGAGTTTCTCGTGGAACTGCAAGAACGTTTCGGCTCACATCTCGGCGCCATCGCCGTCGTGTCCAGCCGACACAGCTATCCCTTGGCGCTTTTCGTGGCGCGGGAATTCGTGGCGCCAAGACTGGCGCTCGTGGGCGATGCCGCCCATGTCCTCCACCCGCTTGCCGGGCTTGGCTTCAACCTCGGTCTACGCGATGCCGCGGCCCTTGCCGAATGCATCGCCGACGCGGCGGCTCTTGGCCTCGATCCGGGAGGTACGGCGGTATTGCAGCGCTACACCGCCTGGCGGCGTTTCGACACGGTCGCCACTGCCGCAGCGATGGACGGGCTCAACCGCCTCTTTGGCAACGACAACCCGATCCTGAGGTTGTTCCGCGACGCCGGTCTCATGGCGGTCAACAGGTTGCCGAAACTCAAGTCATACTTTGCCATCGAGGCAGCCGGGCAGTCCGGCGACTTGCCAAAACTCCTGCGTGGCGAGCTGCTCTAAGCCCGCGACAGGCCCGCGGCTTCGAGTTTCGACAAATAGTTGGTCCAGATGCGCTCGCGTTCGCTACCGAGTTTCCAAAGGTATGACCAAGTGTAGAGCCCGGTCGAATGTCCGTCGCTGAAGATCAGTCGGGCGGCATAGGTGCCGACGGGCTCGATGCGCTGGATGGTTACACCCCGCTTGCCGGCAACGAGCTGTTCCTGACCTGGCCCGTGGCCTTTCACTTCGGCACTTGGACTCTCGACGCGGAGAAATTCGGCCGAAAATGTTAAATGCTTGCCATCGTCGAAGGAGACCTCGAGGTTTCTGCCGTCCTCGGCCAATCGCAGTTCCGTTGGCCACGGCTCAGCCATGGTCAAGCTCGCGGGCCTCGTCGGGAAGCATGATCGGGATGCCGTCACGTATCGGATAGGCGAGCCGCGCCGCCCGCGAGACCAGTTCCTGCTTCTCGCGGTCATACTGCAATGGCATCTTGGTGAGCGGGCATACCAGCATCTCGAGAAGGGCGGGGTCGGCTTCGCGGGATGTCGTCACGTGGCAGACTCCTATTGCAGCGGCCGATCACGCCGGCCGCGCGCCAGGGCCATCTCGGTAAGCGCAATGAGCACATCGGCCCTGGTCTTCAGATCCGGGGCCTCCAGTAGTGCCTGCTTCTCGCGCGCGGCGTAGGGCGACAGCAATGAGAGCGTGTTGACCAATACTTCGGTCGAGGCTGCATTCACCTGATTCCAGTCGGCGCTCATGTCGTTGGCGGTCAGATAGTCCTTGAGCGCCTGGAGCAGTGCCGGCCGGTTCACCTCATTGGCTCCGAGGTCCGATACCAGATCGACGGCAAAGGGGTGAAAGTCGGCGACCACCATGCGATAGGGAATCTCGGCAGTGAGTTCCTCCCGAACCGCGAAGCGGCTTACCCCCGTCAGGGTAATCAGTATCCGGTTGTCGGGAGTCTCGGCATAGGCGGTGATGCGGCCGGCGCAGCCTACGCCCATGAGCACCGGGCGGTCCTCCTGCTCGGCGCCGGCCACCGGCTGAATCATGCCGATCAGGCGGTCGCCGGAAAGCGCGTCGTTCACCATGTCGAGATAGCGCGGCTCGAAAATGTTGAGCGGCAGCTCGGCGCGCGGCAACAGCAGCGCTCCCGGCAGCGGAAAGACCGGAAGCTTCCGCGGCAAGTCCCCTGGCTTTCGGTAGCGATCAAGGAATCCCATGAAACCTCACGAAAAAAGTACGGACGACAACCTGCGCCGTCCTTGCAGGGTGAGTTCGTCCTTGGGGCCCCAGGCCTCGAAGAACTTGACCATCTGCTTGCGTGCCGCTTCCTCGTTCCAGTCGCGTTTCTTGCGCACAATGTAGAGGAGATTGTCGAGGGCCTCGGACTTTTGGCCCGCTCCGTTGAGCACCACCGCGAGATCAAGGCGCGCCTGAAAATCATCGGGATCGCGAGTGACCGCGGCCTGCAGTCTTGCAGCCTCCGACAGGTCGACGGGGTTCAGGGCCAGTTCGAGTGCTGCCTTGGCGCCGAGCACCTCGGGGTCGTTGGTCTTGCCGGGCGGCACCAGGGCAAGGGTTGCCTTGGCATTGTCGAGATCGCCGGTCTCGATCTGGCAGCGGGCCAGCCCGGCCAGGGCGCCGGCATGTTCGCGGTCGGCCTGAATGATCTGAACGAAGATCTGGGCGGCGGTCGGATAGTCCTTTTCGGCGAGCGCCTGGCGCGCGGCGTCCAGGGCGGCGCCGATTTCCTCGGCCATACTGCCCTGGCCGCCGAGACGGTCGACAAACTGCTTGATCTGGCTTTCCGGTATGGCCCCCATGAAGCCGTCGACCGGCTGGCCGTTGACGAAAGCGAATACCGCCGGGATCGACTGCACTCGCATCTGGGCGGCAAGCTGCTGGTTCTCGTCGACGTTGACCTTGACGAGCTTCACCTTGCCGTTGGCCTGGCGCACGACTTTCTCGATGGCGGGCCCCAGTTGCTTGCAGGGGCCACACCAGGGAGCCCAGAAATCGACGATGACCGGGACTTTCCGCGATGCCTCGATGACATCCTGCATGAAGCGTTTGGTGTCGGAGTCCTTGACCAGATCCGCAGCCGCCGGGGTGGCCGTACCGCTGCCAAATGTGAGATTCATTGCAATATCCTCAGCGTGAAGCTCCTAGATGGTCCGGATTCGGTTGGAATTCAATCGCCACGCTGGCTTACTTCACTGACCGCCACGACCCTTGGCTCATGGCCGCAGGAGCGGATGAGGACTAGGAGGTCGGCGCTGCGGATTGTCGTCGTGGCATCGTTGCGGAGCGGGTGGAAGTTCAGGAATTCTTCACGCATCATCGGTTCGTCGAGGATGACGTTGGCTCTGGCCATCCGGTCGTTGATCAGGCCGAAGGGCGTAACCGAGCCCGGTTCGACGCCGAGGATATCCAACAGCAGGTCAGGCTTGCCAAAGGTCAGCCGCCTGGACCCTATCCGGGCAGGTGCCAATTTGAGATCGATGCGGGCATCCTCGAGACAGACGATGAGCCAGATTGCCCCCTTGTCGTCCTTCAGGAAGAGGTTCTTGCAGTGGCCGCCGGGTATGGCACCGCGCAGCGCCCGGGCCTCCTCCACGGTATGAACCGGAGGATGATCGCGCGTGGTGGTGTCGATGCCAAGGCTGGCTAGGCGGGCGAACAAATCGGCGCGGCTGGCGGGCCCTGATGGTCTCAGGCTTTCGTCATTCATTTCAGGTTCTTCTTGCATTTGTTGTGTGGCTGCGCAATAAGACCCGCCACCTCGCCGGCCCTGCCGGCATGCCAAGCGGGCGTAGCTCAGGGGTAGAGCACAACCTTGCCAAGGTTGGGGTCGAGGGTTCGAATCCCTTCGCCCGCTCCAATTTCAGGTTTGTACAGCCTCCTTACCGGTCTTCGGCGGTCAATTTGCATCCAGCATGGACTGCAGAACAGGCCTGACGCTGAGTAGCATACCGTCTGCCATGGCAGCATGGCCCTCGGCAGTCGGATGGAGGGCGCCAGTGGTTTCGGAAAACACCCCGGCCGAGGTCTTCTCGTCGATCTTGCCGAATCGGTCGGCGACTTTCTGGTTCACCACCATGTAGGCATCATTGAAGGTTCGGACCCAGCGCTGACGCAGCGCATAGGGGTAGTTCTGGGTCGCCGGATTGTAGAGCCGCCAGTCACGCACCTTGCCCGACCAGCTCTGCTCGCAGGTCGCCGTATCGCGCTCGGCCTTGCCCCAGCAGGGGATCATGAGAATTTCGGCGGGATCGATGGCTGCCTTCGGGTTGCGGGCACAGAAGCCATGACCCTCGAACATCTTGTCGGCATAGATATGGCCGGCGAAGGTCCAGCCGTGATCGCCGGCAAGATCCCGCATCTCCTTGTACAGTAGCCCGAACTGGGCGCGGACGGCGGCCAACCTATTGGCCCGGGCCGCCAGCCAACCGTTGAACATGTCGAGCGACTGGTTGGCGGGGTAAGTATCCTCCGGCGCCTGCCCGTCGGCCGCCTGGCAGATGGCGCCATTTTCGTCGGTCACCAGGTCCGGGTAGGCGGTCAGGATGACGCGCGACGGGTCGAACACGCGGTCGGCGGCGGAATAGACGGGAAGAGCGACCTCGAGCGCCTTGGCGAGCCGCGCATAGGCCCCGGGCAGGACGTCGCGCATGCGCCTGGCGAATTCATCGGCCGAGACGGTGGCGCCGAAGAACGAGGCGATACTGGCCGAAACACCGTCGCGCAGCGTGGCCCAGGCGACGACATTGGAAAATCCGATATCGTTGCCGCCGACCGACAGAAAGACGAAGTCGATGGTGCGCCGGAAATTATTGCGCGGGCATAGCCACTGGTCGCCCGACTGCTCCGGCTTGTCGGCACAGAGCTCCTTCAGCACACGGAATATCTGCGAATCGCGGTTGCCACCGGATAGTGGATGGGCCATGGGCCGCGACGACACATCGGCCTCCGAAACGCGTTCGACATAGGTCTGCGGCCCGAGGAGCCCGGCATCGACCCCGGCGCCGGAACAGGCATAGTCGAGGAAAGTGATGGCAATGCGCGGATTTTCGATGGCTAGCTGTAGGGCGGCCCGGAGTTGCTGGCCATAGAGCGAGCGATGGCAAAGCCGGTCGGTCCATTGGGCCGAACCGGTAATGTCGTTGGGCTGGCGCAACGGATAGAGATTGCGGTAGCGCCGCACATCGCCGAAGGCCACCGGCCGGTCGGGATTGCCTTCGCCCGAAGCAAAACTGTCGCCGAGGCCAACGATAAGAATGTCGCGCGCCGCGGCCTCGACCATGACGGGTGGCTCGCCGACCACGTTGACGGCGACTTCGGCGCCGCCCGGATAAGGGAGCGCAATGCCTTCGCCGTTCACCCGATCGGCGCAATTGGCCCTCGCAACCAGTTTTCCGCCGATCCGCCATTCGCATGTCTTGTCGGCAGGAAGCGGCCGATTGCCGGTTGCCGCGAGCCACAGCTCGATGTTGTGGCTCTGTGGATTGACATAGGAGCCGATGTCGCCGCAGGCCGTGTGCTGGCGTTTGTCGCTGTCGTAACAGGTGGCTCCCTCGGCCCGTGCCGCCCAGCCGCGCCAGTCGAAATTGTTGCGGAGGATGTTGCTGAAGGCGATGCGGCGATCGTTCAGCACGTGCTCGGAGCCCAGAACCGAGGTCTTTCGGACCAAACTGTCGCGCTCGTCCGGGGGCAGGTTGAGGCCATCGACGTACAGAAGATACTGGCGCCAGGCGTTCTCGTGCAGTTTGAAAAAGGCGGCGTCGCGGAACAGGCGGAAGCGGTTGACGATCTTCCACTCGATGCGAAAATCGAAGCTGTCGAGGCTTTGGGCGTCGGCCATGCTGCCCCAGAGCAATGTCGAAATGCAGATTAGGATTGCGGCAAGATTCTTCATGGGCGGCTTGTTGCCGCAAATCGGGGCCAAGTTTGGGCGAGTGGGCCCGCGTGGCGATCAGACCGTCAGCCGGTCAAGTGCCGAGGCCGTCTGTTCGATCTGGATTTCGATTTCCTCGCGCCGCGACTTGAGCACCTGCAGATGTGCCTTCAGGGGTTCTGCGGCCTTGGCACAGCCGAGTATGTTTGCATCGGCTCCGGCCAGTTCGAGCAGATGGCGAATCTGGGCGATCGGCACACCCATTTTCCGCAACATGAGAACGTTGCGCAGCCGCTTCACGTCGGAGGCAAGATAGGTGCGGAATCGGCCGTGCCGAGGAGGCGAGAGCAGCTCGGCACGCTCGTAGAAGCGGATGGTCTTCGGATCGGTGCCGGTTTCCTTGGCAAGTTCGCCGATGAACAAAAAACCATCGATTCCACTTCGCTCGATGGAGCCGCCAGGTAACACTCCCCCAGTTTCCTGTCCGGCCCGGCCATCCATGGTCATACTCCTCGTGTGCGGGCTGACGGCACAGCGCCAGCGTGATTCGGCTGTTGTAAACGTACGGAACTCCCTCTAAAGATGCAATATTTGCATATGCACTCTTTGCGTGTAGTCGGCTGAACGAACCTCCTTGTAGTTATATGAACTCAACCAAGTATACATCTATAAAGCCCGCGAATATTTATGAATGTAATTCATGTTTATCCAAATATAATATATCACATCATATATATGATCCGATATATAGTGTAATATCATAAGTTTAAGTTCATAAATTAACTGTATATTAACTATATTTATATCATCAATACTCATGACGAAACAAATTCGTCACCTCGACAACTGTCGAGGTCCCTTCAATACAAGACGGGCGTGGGAATTCAGAATGATCATCATCGTGGACGACCGAACCGACGTGACGGATGCCTATCGCTCGAGCCTCGGGCGCGAAGGGGTCTCGACCGCGAGTTTCACGCCTCATGATTTCGAGGGCTGGTTCCATTCGACCAGCGGCCCCAATCTCTCCGCCGTGGAGGCCTTCGTGTTGGGCGATTTCGAGACCCGTGAGATGATCACCCGCAACATCAAGGCGCGCTCGGAAATTCCGGCCATCGCCCTCAATGACGCCCCAAGATTGGAGAACATCCTGAAATTGTTCGCCGCAGGTGCCGACGATGTGGTGCGGAAGCCCGTCCATGCCCGCGAGATCATCGCTCGCATCGCCGCCATCCGTCGGCGCCATACGCCGCCGGCGCGCCTGATCGATACCGGCGGGCTGCGCATTCACAGCGATGGCCGCGATCCCGAAATCAATGGCGAGACGATCATTCTGCCGCGCCGCGAACGCCGCATTCTGGAATTTCTGGCGGCCAATCGTGGCCGGCGGGTCAGCCGCACCCAGATCTTCAACGCCGTCTATGGTCTCTTCGACGAGGAGGTCGAAGAGAGTGTCGTCGAAAGTCATATCAGCAAGCTGCGTAAGAAACTTCGTTCCATGCTCGGCTACGATCCCATCGATACCAAGCGTTATCTCGGCTACCAGCTGGTGCTGCGCAGCGCCCAGGCCGCCTGATCATCAGGCCAGTCCCTCGGTTATGGCGCGAAAGCCATCCTGGCAGGGTGGCTCGTAGAAACTCTGGCTCAGAACCCGATACAATTTCGGAATGAGCATCACGGCGCGGTCGAGTTCTTCGTCGGCCCCCGTCTGATAGCCCCCCATGGCCCGTAGATCGCGCGATTCCTCGTAGCGCGCCACGAGCCTCCGCAGTTCGGCGGCGACCTTGCTCTGGTCGGCGGTCCACACCCGTCGCGACAGGCGCGACAGCGAGGCAAGAATGTCGACCGCCGGATAGCGTCCGGCCTCGGCGATCCGGCGGTCGAGCACGATGTGGCCGTCGAGGGTGCTGCGAATCGCATCGGCCACCGGATCGTTGTGATCGTCGCCGTCGATCAGCACTGAAAACACGCCGGTAATCGAGCCGCATTCGCCGCGGCCGGGACCGGCTCTTTCGAGAAGATGCGGCAAGTCGCCGAACACGCTGGGCGGAAAGCCACGCGCCACCGGGGCCTCGCCCGCCGAAAGCGCCACATCGCGGCAGGCGTGGGCATAGCGCGTCACCGAATCCATGACCAGAAGCACCTCTTCACCGCGGTCGCGAAAGAACTCGGCGATGGCCATGGCAGCCAGTGGCGCGAACCGTCGCATCAGAGCGCTCTCGTCGCCGGTGGCCGCAACCACCACTGCCTTGCCGAGGGCGGTGCCAAGGACATCTTCGACAAACTCCCGCACTTCCCGGCTGCGCTCGCCCACCAAAGCCACGACCACGGTTTGGAAGCGGTCGGCGCGAGCCATCATCGACAGGAGGCTCGACTTGCCGACGCCCGAGCCGGCGAAGATGCCGACGCGCTGGCCCAGACAGATCGGCGTGAAGACGTCGATCACCCGAACGCCGGTGATCACTCCGCTCCCCACCGGCCGCCGCGACATGGCCTGTGGGGCGGGCTCGGTGATCCGCACGGCCGCGGGCCCTGGCGATAGCGCCGGGCCGCCGTCGATGGCTCGCCCCAGCCCGTCGATCAGACGTCCCTTCCAGCTCTCGTCCGGTCTCAGACGCAGCGTGCCCTTGGGCCAGACGGCGGCGCCGATTTTCACCCGCACACCGCTCCCGAGAGGACGGACGACAACCGCGTCGCGCTCGATCTTGATCACTTCGGCCAGTGCTTCGCCGCCCTCGGCCGCCAGCGCCACCAGGGTGCCGATCTGCAGGAAACGCGACAGCCCCTCGACCTGCACGGCATGGTGGCTCGCCGCCGAAACCCGTCCCACTACCCGAACCAGCGGCTCGTTTGCCGAAAGGTCGGCGAGGCCTGCGGCGAGGCCGTGCAGGCGTTGCAGGCCGGTCGCCGCCACAGCTACACTCTCGCCGCCAGCGTCTGAATCGCCGACTTGTAGGAATTGCTGCTGTCGTCGATGGCCGCCGCCAGGCTTTCGAACGCCTTGGTGACGCGAATGAGGTTGGTCATCTCGCGAATCGGATTGACGTTCGACTCTTCGACAAATCCTTGCACTATGCCGTCCGCCGTAAACGACAATATCGGTGACCCGGGCTGCGCCGGAACGAGGCCCGAGTTCTCGTAGCGCCGGTAGGGCTGACTGAGGTCGATGGCGAAGAGGCCGATGGCGGCCGATTGCTTGCCGTTCTGGCTAATCATGCCGTCACGGCCGATCGCCACGGGCCCCGCCGCCGGATCCAGCACGATCGGAGCGTTTCCGGCATCGAGCACCGGATGGCCGTTCAGCGTGACCAGTTCGCCGCTCTCCAGAACCTGCATGCGGCCGTCCCGAGTGTAAGCGACACCGGCCAGGGTCTGGATGGCGAAGTAGCCGCCGCCCTGTATGGCGACATCAAGGGGATTGCCGCTCCTGGTCAAAGCACCCGCCGTTTCCACCGCATGGGACTGGCCGTGGGAGGGAAACTCGGTGGGAACGGGCGATGCCGAAGACAGAACCGAGTCGAAATGCACGCCCTCAGCGCGAAACCCCACGGTGCCGGCGTTGGCCACGTTGTTGGCTATGGTCGCCAGCCGCTGTTCCAGCGACAGTTGCCCCGACAGGGAGACATAGAGACTGGTTTCCATACGTTCACCGGCCCGTCTTGAGGCCCTGCAGCTTGAGCAGGGCGTCGTTTGAAAATACCGCGAGCGTCGACTGGCCGAGGCCGATTTGTGGAACATTGAGCTGGTCCACCGCCTTGGCTGCCTGCCAGTGCGCGGCAAACTTCGAGAGAAACTTGTCGAGTCCCTCCGGTGTCTTCAGGGCAACGAGATCGATCTTCGCCTTGATCGCCGCCGCCTGTTTGTCGACGTCGACATTGGAATAGGCAGCCGGCAGTCCGAGGGCCGTCTGCACCACCTTGTAGAGGGCCGCGTCCCCCATCAGGCCATAGACGCTGGCAACATCACCGGCCTTACGGGCAAAATACAGCGCCAGCCGCACGCCTTCGTCGGTGCTGCCGGCGTTGGCCTCGAGCTCGACCCGCAGGTAACGATCCACGGTGCCTTGCTGGGCGCGGGTGAAAGTCGTCGCGGTACCGCCATAGCGGGCGAAGTTGAAGGCCGCGGCGAATTCGCGAAAACGCGGGTCCGCCAGCTGCAGGGCAAAGCTCTTCTGCCCGTCGACGCCCTCCTTCAACACCTTGCGCATGAAGGCCTTGCCATAGGCCATGTCCTTGAGGCCGAAGGCTGCCATGGCGTAATTGAACAGGCGGTCATCCTTAAGGAAGTCGTCGATCGACTTCACCGACCCGATGCGGGCGAGATAGTAGTCGCCGTCGCGCTTCACGTCGGGCCGTGCCGCAATGACGGCAAGCGAGCGGGTCAGGTTGGCGCTGATCTGGCGATAGCTGGTGACGGTGTTCACGCGGTGACCGATCCGGTTTGCCCGCGCTACTCTTTCATCCGCGGCTTGCCCCAGTCTGTCGGCACCGGCGCAAGTTCCGCGCAAGGGCTGCGGCCTAGCCGTATCTTGCATAGCCAGATGGAAAACGGCGCGTGACTTTCGTCATCGGCATGGTCATCGTCTTCGGTTGCCTGCTCGGCGGCTTCGCCGCCATGGGCGGCAACATCGCGGTGCTGTGGCAGCCCTTCGAGTACATCATCATTCTCGGCTCTTCGATCGGCACATTCTTCGTCGCCAATCCGATGAAGGTGGTGAAAGACACCTTCAAGGCGATCATGGAGGCGATCAAGGAAGCAACCCCCAAGGCCCGCGACTATCTCGACACGCTGTCGATCCTCTACGCGCTGATGCGCGAGCTGCGCGCCAAGACGCGCTCCGAGATGGGAACCCACGTCGACAATCCCGGCGAGTCGGAAATCTTCAAGGCCTTCCCGAAGGTCCTCGCCAATCACGACCTCACGCATTTCATCTGCGACTATTGCCGGCTGATCATCATCGGCAATGCCCGCACCCACGAGATCGAGGCGCTGATGGACGAGGAAATCCAGACCATCACCCGCGACAAGCTCAAAGTCTATCTGGCGTTGACGGCGGTCGCCGAGGCCCTTCCGGCGTTGGGCATCGTTGCCGCCGTGCTGGGCGTCATTAAGGCTATGGGCGCCCTCGACCAACCGCCCCAGGTTCTCGGCCACCTGATCGGCGCGGCCCTGGTTGGCACCTTCGCCGGCATCCTGTTTTCCTACGGCCTGTTCGGTCCGCTCGCCTCGAAGATCAAGTCGGTGCGCGAGAAGAAGATCAGACTCTACGTCATCGTCAAGCAAACTTTGCTCGCCTTCATGAACGGGGCCATGCCGCAGGTCGCCGTGGAGCACGGACGTAAGACCATTTCGGCCTACGAGCGGCCGAGTATCACCGAGGTCGAGCAGGAGACCATGAATCCCGGCGGTGGCGGCGACCTCAAGAAGGCAGCCTGATAGGCGATGAGTATTCCGAAGTCACCCGGCCGCCGACCGGTCACCGCCGCGCTCTTCCGGTCGCTGACCGAAGTTCCGGTGTCGGGCCGGCCGGAGGTGGTCAAGCTCTTCGACGGCCTTTCGGCATTGATTTTCGAGGAGCTTGCCAGCTTCGCCACGATCACCCCACGCATCGACCTCGACGAAATTGCCGAAAATCTGACGCCGGCCACCGATGCCCTGGCTCTTATGCTGGTCTCGCAACGCGGGCGCTTCGGGGTCTGGGTCGACTGCGATCGCCGCTTCGTGCTGGCCCTTGCCGAAATGTCCTTCGGCGGCAGCGGCAACGAGCCCGCCTTCGAGCTGGAGGACCGGCCGCCGTCGAAAATCGAAGCAAGGCTGCGCGAACATTTTCTTGCCGGCCTCGCGGCCAAGCTGCCAGAGGTCCTTGCCGAGGCCCTTGGCCAAACCTTTCGGCCACCCGCCGATGATACGAAGGAGGACGCCACGACAGCGCCACCGGTTTGCGTCGGCGGCAGCTTTCTGGTCAATATCTTCGGTTACAGTAGCGAGATTCGTGTCCTGCTCAATCGGCGCGATCTCGCCGCGATCCTTCCACGCCGAAGCACTGGTTACAAAGCCGCGGAACCGGTATTCGCGTCGAACGTGCGATTGGACGAGCCGGCGCGGCAAGCCCTGGTCGAAGTCAAGGTGCTGCTGTCGCCGGAGACGCTGTCGGTCGGCGAAATTGGCGCCCTCCGACCGGGCCAGCTTATCAGGCTTGCCTGCACCGCCCATACGCCCGTGCGTATCGTCAGCGAGAACGTTGCGGTCTGTTCCGGCTCGCTGACGGCCGCCGACGGCTTCATCGCCGTGCGCATCGAAAACCCATAGTCGTTTCACGCAATCTTCCCGCAAGTTGAAGAGGATTAGACTGGGCGGGCATCGTGAAGGATTGGCAGGCCGGTGAGTATATGAATGATCCTCTTGGCAGGACTCTCGAGGAAGAGTCGCCTATCGACGTCGGAGCAGGATCGGCCCCACTCGATGCCCTGGCACCCGTCATGCCTGCCGTCGCCGAGTCCATACTGCAGATTCCGCTGACCCTGCAGGTGGTCATCGGAACGACGCGGCTGCCGTTGTCGCGGCTCGCCGAACTTCGCCCGGGCTCGATGGTGGAACTCGATCAGCGCCTCGGCACCGCCGCCGCCATCCTGGTAAACGGCAGGGAGGTCGCCCGAGGCGAACTCTTTGTTCTCGAGGGCGAGGATTCACGGCTCGGCCTGTCAATCACCGAGGTCTTTTCCGGCGAGCGATCCGCCGGGGGTCCATGAACGCCGCACCGGAAGGCCAGTTCGACACGGTGCTGGAAGGCCTCGCCCGGCCGCCGTTGCGAAGCGTCGAAGAGAAGGTTGCCATTCTTCTCCTGGCGCTTGGCAACCCGCTCGGCACCAAGCTGCTGCAGAGCTTCGATCCCCGGGACCTCAGGGCGATCATGAACTCGGCTTCAACCATAGGTCCGGTCGAGCGCGACGATCTCGAACTGCTGGTCGACGATTTTGCTGCCCAGTTTGCTAAGACCCTCGGCATCAACACCAGTTCCGACCACATTCGCAGTTTTGTCGAACAGGCCTTTCCGCCCGACCAGCTCAACTCGTTACTGGGACATGGCAACCGCGCCGCTGCCGAACCGGTCTGGCGGAAATTCTCCGAGGGGAGCGAGAACGCCCTGGTGCCCTATCTCCTCGACCAGCACCCGCAGACTACCGCTTTCGTCCTGTCGAACCTTGAGTCGGATCTGGCCGCCCGCTGCCTGTCCATGCTGCCGCGCGAGCTTCGCGATGCTGCGGCGCGGCGACTCCTCAAGCTTCAGCCGGTCAAGGACGTGCCGGCACAGCACCTGCGACAATGCCTGGAAGAAGACTTGCTGGCCAAAGCGGACCTCAACCTTGAGAATGAAGGCCGCAGCCGGCTGGCCAGCCTGATGAACAAGCTCGAGCGCGAACAGTCGGCGGCGATCATCGAGAGCCTTGCCGCAACCTGGCCGGAGGATGCCAAGCGGCTGCGCGGTATGATCTTCTCCTTCGAGGATATCGACAAATTGGCGCAGCCCGCCCGCCTGGCGTTGTTCGACAAGATCCCGACCGAACAGGTCATTCCGGCGCTCAGGGGTATGCCCCCCGACTTCAAGGAAGCCGTCCTGTCGTCGATGGGAGCGAGGGCCCGCCGTATGGTCGAGGCCGAGCTTAGCAACGATAGCGGGCAGGTCGGCAAGGAGGGACAGGCGGCGCGCCGGGCGATTGCCGATGCAGCGCTTGCCATGGCGCAGCGTGGCGAAATTCTCCTGCCCGCGGCCGAAGACGGCTGATCGCGACTTGCGGCCATGGCCGAAGACCAGGATCGCGAAAATCGCACCGAGGAGCCCACCGAAAAACGCATCTCGGATGCGCTGGAGCGGGGCAATGTGCCGTTCTCCCGGGAAGCGGTGGCACTTGGCTCGCTTCTCGGCATCCTCGTTGCCCTCAAATTCGTCCTGGCCTGGTCGGGCAGCCGCATCGGCGCCGGGCTCGCGTCGCTGCTCGATGGCGCCGGCAGCATTCGCCTCGAAGGCCATCCCGATACGTCAATCCTCCTAACTCGCACCGCATTCGACATCGGCATGGCGGCGATTCCGGTCTTTGCCGTTCTGGGGCTCGCCGGGCTTGCCGCTTCGCTCTTTCAGAACACGCCACAGGCAAGTCTCGAACGCATCACGCCGAAGCTTTCGCGGATTTCTCCCATCGGCGGCTGGCGGCGCTTGTTCGGTATCGGGGCGCTGGTCGAATTCGGCAAGTCGGTCGGCAAGATCGTCGCTGTCGCAGCCATTGCCGGTCTAGTCCTGAAATCCCAGGTCGGAGCGACGATCAATGTGCTGCAGGTCGATCCGCTGCACCTGCCGGCAACCATCGCCGACCTCCTGATCGAGATCGTACTTCCCCTCTGCGCCGTATCGGTGGGGCTCGCCGCCGCCGATATCGCCTGGTCGCGTTACCGCTGGCGCCGCGACCTGCGGATGACCCGCCAGGAACTGAAGGACGAACACCGCCAGGCCGAAGGCGATGTCCAGATCAAGCTACGCATTCGCGCCATCGCCCGCCAGCGCGTGTCGCGGCGCATGATGGCGAGACTTCCGACGGCAACCGTGGTGATCGCCAACCCCACGCATTTCGCCGTCGCCCTTCGTTACCTTCGCGGCGAGGGCGGCGCTCCCCTAGTCATCGCTAAGGGCGTCGATCACCTGGCCCTGCGCATCCGCGAACTGGCGGAAGCGCATGAGATTCCGGTGGTCGAGAATCAGCCGCTGGCAAGATCGCTCTACGAGAAGGTCGAACTCGACCAGGCAATTCCGGCGGAGTTCTACCGGGCGGTCGCCGAAATCATCCACTTCCTGCAGGTGCGCCGCATGTATACGGCACCGGCCACCAGACAGTGAGCTCAACGCCGTCGTTTCGCCACGTCCTCGGCCATCGAGCACAGAATCTCGAACATCATGACGACACCGGCATAGGCCGTCAGGCCGGAGGGGTCGAAGGGCGGAGAGACTTCCACCACGTCGGCGCCGACGATATTCAGTCCACGGAGCTCTCGCAGCATCTGCTGGGCCTGGAAGGTGGTGAAGCCGCCGACCTCCGGCGTGCCGGTTCCCGGCGCATAGACCGGATCGAGCATGTCGATATCGAAGCTCACATAGACCGGCCCGTCGCCGACGATCCGGCGGGCCTCGGCCATGATCGCCTTCCCGCCCTTCTCCATCGCTTCCTCAATGCGGACGAGCCGGACACCCATCTTCTGGCCATAGGCAAAGTCGTCGAGATCGTACATGGAGCCGCGCAGGCCGATCTGGATGGTCCGCCGGGGGTCGAGCACGCCCTCTTCGATCGCCCGCCGGAACGGCGTGCCATGGGTGTATTTGAAACCGCCGAAATAGCCGTCATAGAGGTCGGTGTGGGCATCGAAATGGATCATGCCGACCGGGCGCTTCCCGCCCACCGCCCGCAGCACCGGCAAAGAGCACAGATGATCGCCGCCCGCCGATAATGGCCGGATTCCCTTGCCGACGAGCTTCTTGAAGTAACCTTCGACCCGCTTCAGCCCGTCGTCGACATTGGCCGGGTTCACCGGGCAGTCGCCGAGGTCCGCCACATTGGCGAGATCATAGGGAACGATGTGCATGGTCTGGTGCATGCGCCGCACCATGGAGGACTGGTCGCGCATCTGGCGCGGCCCATGGCGCGGGCCTGGCCGGTTGGTGGTGCCGCCATCCCAGGGAATGCCGACGAGGCCGATGTCGATGTCCTTCGCCTGGTCGAGCGGCACATGCGGCATCCGCATGAAGGTGGCGATGCCGCCAAAGCGCGGGGTGACGAGGCCGGAAACGGGTTGGTTGAAGTCGCTCATGGTGTCCTCAGGATTTGATCACCAGCTTGCGCGGCGTCGTGCACAGGCATTCGGCCCCGCGTGCCGTGATCAGGATGGTTTCCGACAGTTCAAGCCCGCCATCGTCGAGCCACAGGGCCGGCATGAAATGCAACGTCATGTTGGGTTCGAGCACGGTCTTGTCGCCACGCCTGATGGAGAGCGTGCGCTCACCCCAGTCGGGCGGATAGGAGAGGCCGATGGCATAACCGGCGCGTGAGTCCTTGTCGAATCCCAGGCGCTTCAAAGTACCGAAGAAGGCCTCGGCCACCTCGCCGCAGGTTCGGCCCGGCCGACAGAGGTCGAGCCCAGCCTCGGTTGCTTCCAGCACCGCCTTCTCGGCATCGAGGAATTTCCACGGCGGCTTTCCCAGATAGACGGTGCGCGACAAGGGCGCATGATAGCGCCGGTAGCAGCCGCCGAGCTCGAAGAAGGTGCCTTCGTTGTTCTGGAACGGCCGGTCGTCCCAGGTGAGATGGGGGGCCGTGGCATCGACCCCCGAGGGCAGCATGGGCACGAATGCGGCATAGTCGCCCCAGTGGCCGCCGGCGCCCAGGATCGCCTGCTTCTGCACCTCTGCCACCAGTACATTCTTGGGCAGCCCCGGCTCGACCAACTCGACCACCTTGGCATGCATGGCATCGACGATCTTCGCCGCACGGCGGATAAACTCGACTTCGTAGTCACTCTTCACGCCGCGCTGCCAGTTCACCAGGCCGGTGGTATCGTCGAATTGCGCGTTCTTGAGATGGGCGCGCAACGACTGGTTAGCCGCCGCCGAGAACCAGTAATTGTCCATCTCGACGCCGATCCGCGCGCTGGCCCAGCCCCGCGCCACGATCTCGGCCGCGAGGTGATCCATGGGATGGCGCTCGGCCGACTGCACGTAATGGTCGGGGTAGCCCACGATATTGCCGGGGTTCATGAACACCGTGCGCCGCGCGCCATTGGCATCCATGCCGCGGCCCCACCACAGGGGTTCGCCCTCGAGCCCGAGCAGCACCGCCTGATGGGTATAGAAGGACCAGCCGTCATAGCCGGTGAGCCAGGCCATGTTCGAAGGGTCGGAAACGACCAGAAGTTCGAGATTTCGCCTGGCCATGGCGCCTCGGGTCTTGGCGATGCGGCGATGATATTCGGCGAGCGGGAAATGTAGCGTGACAGCGGTCATGGCGGCGGCAGATTGGCCACTGTCGGCCTCCTGTGCAAGGGCCGGCTTGCCGGCGAGTCGCGGCTGGCCACAGGCCAGAATGGAAAAAATGTTGGATGGTGAAAAAATATGGAATGTGTATTCTGCGTATTCCGTGGGACCCGTGGGCGGGCGCGGAATTGGAGCCGGCACTGACATGCTGGAATGTTAGTCCAAATGATGATGATTCATTCGTCGACATGGATGGTGCAGGAATTGGCGCCGAAAATCGCCGATTTGGCACCAGAAAGCGTGCTGTTGCCGTTGTGGTTCGCACCCTCGGCAACCTCGTTCGGGCTGCGCTATGGCTGAGATCGACACCCCGCCGAGAGACTTTGCCGGGCTCAAATCGCTCATCGTCGAGCGGGCCGCCAACCTGCCGAAGCGCCTCACCCAGATCGCCACCTATGCCGTCGAACACCCCGACGAGATCGCCTTCGGCACCGTCTCGTCGATTGCCGAGCAGGCCGAGGTGCAGCCCTCGACGCTGGTGCGTTTCTCCCAGGCCTTGGGCTACCAGGGCTTTTCCGAACTGCAGGAAGTGTTCCGCTCGCGCCTGCGCGACCGGGTTCTCAACTATGACGAACGCATCGAACAGCTGCGCCAGCACGCGCTCACCTCCTCGAAGCCCAACGTGATCTTCCACGGTTTCGGCGAGGCGGCCGAGAAATCCATTCTGGCGCTGCGCGAGAAACTGGAGCCCGGCGCCCTCGACCGTGCCGTGGACATCCTGGCCAGGGCCGAGACCATCTATCTCATCGGCCTCCGGCGTTCGTTCCCGATTACCTCCTACATGGCCTATGCCTTCGGAAAGCTTGGTGTACGGAGTATCTTGATCGACGCCGTGGGCGGGCTCGCCGCCGAACAGCTTACTTTCGCCACCCGCAAGGACGTGGTCCTCGCCATCAGCTTCACGCCCTACGCCAGCGAGACGGTGGCCCTGACCCAGAACGCCGCTGCCCGTCAGGTTCCGGTGATAGCGGTTACCGACAGTCCGTTTTCGCCGCTGGCCCAGCTTGCCAGCTTGTGGATCGAAGTGGTCGAGGCCAATTTCGAGGGCTTCCGCTCCATGGCGGCAACCCTGACCCTTGCCATGACGCTGACCGTCGCCGTCGCCGAGCGCCGCGGACCGGCAAGCGCCTGAGGCGCGAGCCGCTTCAATCGTCCGGCAATTTCTCGCCGAAAAATAGGATCATCATGGTCTTGCTGATGATATTCAACAGGATGCCGAACAGGACAAGACCGAACAACATGGTGAAACTGGCGACCAGGCGGCCGCCTACGGTAACCGGATACATGTCGCCGTAGCCGGTTGTCGTCATGGTGGTCATGGACCACCACATGGCGGCGGGTATCGACGTGAAGAAGCGCTTGTCCTCGGCGATCGTCGCGCCACTCAGCGGATCAACGGGCATGTAGGTTGCGGGCCTCTGCCCGGCGGGCGTGGCCATGTCGATGGCGTCCTGGCCGGCCTGCAGCACATCGGGAGCATAGAGATAGCCCTCGACGAAATACATCGCGGTACTCGAAATCATCAGCACCGCAAAGAAGATGATGAAATAGATCTTGAGGTTTGCCAGAATCGGGTTGGTTTCGTGATGCTCGGCACCTTTGGCCTGGTCGGCGGCGGCACGGGCAAGCTTCAAAACGCGCAACACACGGGCGACGCGCAGGAGTCTGATGGTCTTGGTGCCGCGCACCGCCGTGAGGTTAAGCAGCATGAGATAGGACGGCGCCACCGAAATGATATCGATCAGGCCCCAGAAACTGAACACATAGCGCAACGGTCTCGGCGCAAATGCGATGTTGGCGACGGCGTCTGCGGTGAAGAAGGCGACGGTAATCCACTCCGACCAATTGAAGTATGAGCCATAGTTGTCGGACAGTGACTGCACGCTCTCCAGCGCCAGCGAGGCGCAGGAAGCAAAAATGAAGACCATCACGATATTGTGCCAGATGCGATAGCCGGAATAGTGCGGATCGGTGAAGATCCGGCGCAAGCTGGGTAGCATCAATCACCTGAGAGAAGGTCTTGGCGACTCAAGCGGGAGCTTCGGACTGGCGGAAGGGTTAATGGCCGTCGGCGTTGTCGCGCAAGACATAAACGAAAATTAATGTGCCCTTATATACCGGGCTTAACCTGAGTCTCTCAGGACATCGCCGGCGGCTCGGCGCTGGCGTTTCCGGCGCCGATGACCTGCTGGTCGAAGTCGATGACCGAGCCGGTCATCATGCCCGACTCCTCGCTCGAAAGGTAGGCAACGGCGCGGGCGACCTCGGCGGGCTTCAACAGGCGGCCGAAGGGCCGGCCGGCTTCAGCCTTCTTCAACCAGTCGGGTTCGGCATCGTGGTAGGTTTTCATGATGCGGTCTTCGCCGGGCGTATCCATCCAGCCGATGTTGAGCGCATTGACGCGAATCTGATGGCGCATGACGCTGTAGGCGACGTTCTTGGTGAGGATGGCAAGCGCCCCCTTCGAGGCGCAGTAGGCGGTGATGAAGCTCTGTCCGCCACGGCCCGAGATCGAGGCGATGTTGACTATGGTGCCCTTGGTGCGGTTCTTCTTCATAATGTGCAGCGCATCCTGGATCAGGAAGAACGGAGCCCTGACATTGACGGCGAACATGCGGTCGAAGAGCTCGGGAGAGGTATCCCAGATGGTGCCGCGATCGGTAATTCCGGCGCTGTTGACGACGGCGTCGACGCGGCCAAACTCCTTGTCGGCCGCGGCGCCGAGCTTGCGCACATCGTCGACCTTGCCGAGATCAGCCTCGACAAAGACAGTCCTGACGCCCTTCTTGTCGAGGTCGGCCTTGACCCGGGCACCGTTGGCGGCGTTGCGGCCGGCAATCACCAGGCCTTTCACGCCGCGATCGGCAAAGAGATGGGCGATGGTCTCGCCCAGCCCTTGCGTCGAACCGGTGACGATGGCGACCTTGCCGTCCATCGAAAGGTGGCGGAGCGAGTCGGCATTCATCACTGCACCTTCACCACCTTGCCGCTTTGCCAGGATTCGGTTGCCGCATCGGCGAGTTTCTGGGCCTGCAGGCCGTCGAAGCCATTGGGGCGCGGCGACTTGCCATCGGCTATGGCAGCAATGAAGGTGTTGACCTCATTGGCATAGGCCTGGCCGTAACGCTCGGTGAAGAAGTTGAGGACGGGATCGCCAAGGAAGCCGTGGCCGTTGGCCAATTCCACCGTGGTGTTGTGGACGTTGCCGGCGCGCAGCATGCCCTTGCTCCCATGCACTTCCATGCGCTGGTCGTAGCCGTAGGTGGCGCGGCGCGAATTGGTGATGACGGCGATCTTGCCCGACGCGGTCTGCATCTGGACCGATGCGGTATCGACGTCGCCGGCGGCACCGATCGCCTTGTCGACCAGCGAGGCGCCAAGCGCATGGACGGTGACGAATTCCTCGCCGACGAGGAAGCGGGCCATGTCGAAGTCATGGATCATCATGTCGCGATAGAGACCGCCCGAACCCTTGACATAATCGGCCGGCGGCGGTGCCGGATCGCGGCTGATGATGGTGACGAGTTCGACCTCGCCGATGTCACCCTTGCGGATGCGCTGTTCGAGGGCGGCGAAATTTGGGTCGAAGCGGCGGTTGAAGCCGATCATCAGCACCGACTTGTTCTTGTCGACGGTCTTCAGACAGCTGACGATGCGCTCGACCGACAGGCTCACCGGCTTCTCGCAAAGAGCCGGCTTGCCGGCGTTGGAGGCGGCCTCGATCAGATCCGCATGAGTGCCGGTCGGCGTGGCGATGAGGATGGCATCGACGTCCTTGGCCTTGATGATGTCCTCGACCGAAGCGACCGTGGCACCGACCTCGGCGGCGAGGTCGGCCGCAGCTTTGGGCATGGCATCGGCCAGATAGGCCACCTTGGCCTTGCCGGAGGCGGCGATGATACGCGCGTGAACCTTGCCGATGCGGCCGGCACCGAGCACTCCGAATCTGATCATCATCTGGTCTCCCTTGTCGCTTCGATTTCCGTTGATTTCCCGATGGCGGGTGGCAGCCTGACATTCTAGCATGGCAGAACGCAACTCACTCATGATTGTGGAACAAATATTCCGAATTGACTTTATTTTGGAATTGTTGTTTCGTCTTGTCAAGAACCCAACGGCCACGGGAGGCATTCATGGCGTCGCATTCCAGCGAAACCCGCCGGCTTGACGTCATAACGGTCGGACGCTGCTCGGTCGATCTCTACGGGCAACAGATCGGGTCGCGGCTTGAGGATGTCGCCTCCTTCGCCAAGTCGGTCGGAGGCTGTCCCGCCAATATCGCCATCGGAACGGCACGGCTTGGCCTGAAGTCCGGTCTCATTACCCGCGTCGGCGACGAGCAGATGGGGCGCTACGTCAAGGAGCAGATGGGGCGCGAGGGCGTGGCGCTCGATGGCATCGTCACCGATCCGGCCCGTTTCACCTCGCTGGTGTTGCTGTCGGTCGAAAACGACAAAACCTTCCCTCTTATCTTCTATCGTGACAATTGCGCCGACAGCGCCATGAGCGAAGCCGACATCGACGAGGCCTTCATCGGCCGGGCGGCCTCGGTCTTGGTGACGGGCACGCATTTCTCCAAGCCCAATCTCGATGCGGCCCAGCGCAAGGCCATGCGGCTCGCCAAGGCGCGCGGCGCGAAGGTGATCCTCGACGTCGACTACCGGCCCAATCTCTGGGGCCTTGCCGGACTGGCAGCGGGCGAGGAACGCTACATCAAGTCGGACAAGGTTTCCGAGCACCTCAAGACCATCCTCCCCGGCTGCGACCTGATCGTCGGCACCGAAGAGGAAGTCCACATCGCCGCCGGCAGCGAGGATACGCTCACGGCCCTCAGGACGATAAGGTCGCTGTCCAGGGCGACGATCGTGCTGAAGCGCGGCCCCATGGGCTGCGTGGTCTATCCGGACGCCATTCCCGATGCCATCGACAAGGGCATCGTGGGCAAGGGCTTTCCCATCGAAGTCTACAATGTATTGGGCGCCGGCGACGCCTTCCTGTCGGGTTTCCTGCGCGGCTGGCTCAAGGGCGAGCCGCTCACAACCAGTGCCACCTATGCCAATGCCTGCGGGGCCTTCGCGGTGTCGCGGCTCTTGTGTTCGCCCGAAATCCCGACTTGGGACGAGCTGCAATATTTCCTCAAGCACGGCAGTCCCCACAAGGCGCTGCGCCAGGACGAGGCGATCAATCACGTCCACTGGGCCACGACCCGGCGCAAGCAGGCCGACAAGCTCCTGGCGCTCGCCATCGACCACCGCATGCAGCTCGAGGATATGGCCGACAAAGTGGGGGCACCGCGCAGTCACATCTCCGCGTTCAAGCGTCTGGCCATCGCGGCGATCGGCGAGGTTTCGGCTGGCCAAGCCGGGTTCGGCACGCTGCTCGACGATACCTATGGCCGCGAGGCCATGTTCGATGCGGCGAAGCTCGGCCTGTGGGTAGGGCGGCCCCTGGAAAGGCCCGGCTCGCGGCCCCTCGAGTTCGAATTCACCCAGGACGTCGGCGCCCGCCTGGTCGAATGGCCGGTCACTCACACCATCAAATGCCTGGCCTTCTATCACCCCGACGATCCGGCGGAGCTGAAGACCGGGCAGGCCCTGAAGCTTCGCACCCTTTACGAGGCGGCCCGCAAGGTGGGCCGCGAATTGCTGATCGAGATCATCGCCGGCAAGCATGGGGCGCTCACCGACGACACCATTCCGCGGGCGCTCGACGAGCTCTACGGGCTAGGCATCAAGCCCGACTGGTGGAAGCTCGAGCCGCAGGTGTCGGCTAAGGCCTGGGACAACATCGGGGCCACCTTGGCGCGGCATGATCCCTATTGTCGCGGCATTGTGCTGCTCGGGCTCGAAGCTCCGGAAGAAGACCTCGCCAAGGCCTTCGGCGCCATCAAGGGCCACGGTGCGGTCAAGGGTTTCGCCGTTGGCCGCACCATCTTCAACCTGGCGGCCCAGCAATGGCTGGACGGCAAGATGTCCGATGCCGCGGCAACCGCGGATATGGCCGAGCGCTTTGCCAGTCTTGTGGACTTGTGGAACAAGGCGCACGGCTGAGGCCGGCGGAAACATGGGAGTAGACCGATGAGCAGGACCATCCGTCTCACGGCAGCGCAAGCCCTGGTGAAGTTTCTCACCCGGCAGATGACCACGGTCGACGGCAAGAAGGTGCCGATCTTCGCCGGCATGTGGGCGATCTTCGGCCACGGCAATGTTGCCGGCATGGGCGAGGCGCTGTTCCAGCATCGCGACGAGCTGCCGACGCTCAGGGCCCAGAACGAACAGTCGATGGCCCACGCGGCAATCGCCTATGCCAAGACCATGCGGCGGCGCCGGATGATGGCCTGCACCACATCCATCGGTCCGGGGGCGCTCAACATGGTGACGGCGGCGGCGGTCGCCCATGTCGACCGCCTTCCGCTGCTGCTCGTTCCCGGCGACATCTTCGCCAACCGCAAGCCCGATCCGGTGCTGCAGCAGATCGAGAATTTCGGCGACGGCACGGCCTCGGCCAATGACTGCTTCAAGGTGGTGTCGCGATTCTTCGACCGTATCATGCGGCCGGAACAACTGATCCCGGCCCTCAATCGCGCCATGACGGTGCTGACCGATCCGGCCGACTGCGGGCCGGTGACGCTAGCCTTCTGCCAGGACGTGCAGGCGGAAGCCTATGACTACCCCGAGAGCTTTTTCGCCGAGAAGCTGTGGTCGCAGCGCCGGGCGCGCCCGGACGAGACGGAACTTAGCGAAGCCGTCCGTGTACTGAGGAGTGCCAAGAAGCCGGTGATCGTGGCGGGCGGCGGCGTGCTTTACTCCGAGGCCTCGGAGGCGCTATCGGCCTTCGCCAGGCGCCACGGCATCCCGGTGGTCGAGACCCAGGGCGGTAAGTCGTCGCTGCCCTTCCTGCACGAGCTCAACCTGGGGGCGGTGGGGGTAACCGGCACCGGCGCTTCCAACCAGGTCTGCGCCGATGCCGACGTCGTGCTGGCGGTGGGTACCAGGTTGCAGGATTTCACCACTGGCTCCTGGTCACTGTTCCAGAATCCGGCCAAGGCCATCATCGGTCTCAATACCCAGATCTTCGATGCGACAAAGCACCGGGCCCTGCCGCTGATCGCCGACGCCAAGGTCGGCCTTGAAGAGCTTTCCGCCAATCTCGGTAACTGGTCCGCGCCCGAGGTCTGGACGAAATCGGCGAAGGACGGTTTCAAAGCCTGGATGACCGAGGCCGACAAATTCACCGCCGCCGGCAACGCCGAGCGTCCCTCCGACGCCCAGGTGATCGGCAGCGTGCAGCGGGCCCTGGGCCGCGACATTTCGGTACTGTGCGCCGCCGGCGGACTGCCGGGCGAGCTGCAGAAGCTGTGGCAGGCGAGCTATCCCTCGTCCTATCACCTCGAATACGGCTTCTCCTGCATGGGCTACGAGATCGCCGGCGGGCTGGGAATGAAAATGGCCCAGCCATCCCGCGAGGTCGTCGTTATGGTGGGCGACGGCTCCTATATGATGATGAATTCGGAACTCGCCACATCGGTGATGCTGGGCATCAAATTGACCGTCGTGCTGCTCGACAATCGCGGCTACGGTTGCATCAACCGGCTGCAGCATGCCACTGGTGGCGAGCGTTTCAACAATCTCTACGACTACAATACCGTGCAGGAGGTTTCGCCGCAGATCGATTTCGTGATGCATGCCCGGAGCCAGGGGGCGATCGCCTCGAAGGCGGCATCGCTCGCCGACCTCGAAAAGGCCTTGGTCGCGGCGAAGGACAACGACCGGACCACGGTCATCGTCATCGACACGGACCCGATGATATCGACCGATGCCGGCGGCAACTGGTGGGACGTGGCGGTGCCCGAGGTCTCGGTCAGGCCACAGGTTCAGGCGGCGCGCAAGAACTACGAAAGGGCGCTCATGTCGCAACGGGTTGGCGATTGACGGGTGGCAGCATGGCAATCTGCAGCGGTGGCGAAAGCCTGGGAAGATTGCCAAGGACAACATAGGAGTTCGCCATGTCGAAACTGTTGGTGAAGCCGAAACCGGGCGAAGGTCGGATTGCCCATGTGACGCCGGAAAACGCCGGCTGGAAGTATGTCGGCTTCGATCTGTGGAAGCTGAAGCCGAATGGCATCGCGGTTGGCAACGACTCGGATCGCGAAACCTGTCTGGTGTTCATCTCGGGCAAGGGGCAGGTCCATGCCGGCACGGCGGATTATGGCGTGATCGGCGAGCGGACCTCGCCCTTCGAGGGCAACCCATGGTCGGTCTATGTTCCCGCCGGAATGACCTGGTCGGTGAAGGCCGCCGGCGATCTGGTGCTCGCCGTTTGCACGGCACCTGGCACGGGAAAGCTTCCGGCCCGCGTCATCCCGCCGGTGGGCCTGGTCAAGGAGACCCGCGGCAAGGGCAACAACATCCGCCATGTGACCAACATCATTCCCGAATGGGATGCGGCCGAGAGCCTCCTCGTTGTCGAAGTGATTACGCCCGCCGGCAATACATCGTCCTATCCGCCGCACAAGCACGATCAGGACAATCTCCCGCACGAATCGCTGCTCGAGGAGACCTACTACCATCGCATCAATCCGCCCCAGGGCTTCGCCTTCCAGCGCGTCTATACCGACGACCGCTCGCTCGACGAGGCGATGGCGGTGGAGGACGGCGACGTGACGCTGGTGCCCAGAGGCTATCACCCCTGCGCCACCACCCATGGCTACGACCTCTATTATCTGAACGTGATGGCGGGCCCCAAGCGGACGTGGAAATTCCACAACGCTGCGGAACACGCCTGGTTGCTTACGGCTTGAGCGTCTGCCGATATTTCTCGGCGTCCCAATTGACCAGCCGGTCGATGTCGTCGGCAGCGAGGGCAACGACCGGAGCGCCGGGCTCGACGCGGCGCAAGACATCGGCAAGGCAACGGCCCATGGGCTCGGTGGCGGGCTTGGCATCCCTGCGGATGACGACACCCTTGCCGGGCAAGGCCACAAGGGCTGCTCCGGAGCTCATGTCCGTGGCGACGCCAATTCCCAGGAAAACCACGTGGTCAGGATAGAATACGGCATCCTTGCCGCGTGACAGCGCCAGGCTGTCGGTGGCCAGTGCGTGAGTCTCGGTATCGGTGGCCGGGACATAGCCAGTCCACCGGCAGAGGCCGGCAAGGGTTTGGGCATCGTGCGGCACAGTGGTGCGGACGGGCCGGCGCAGGGCAGCCACGACGCGGCCGAGCAGGTCTTCGGCTTCGGCGACGCCTTCGGCGGCGACCACGAGGCCGTGATTGCCGAGAACCAGCACATCGACACCGGGGTGCAGGCGCCGCGCGATTGCTCCCACCAGCGGTAGTCCCGGCCGGGCATAGGGAATGAAGGCCCAGTCGAAAGCGGCAAGCCTTTGCGAGAGTTGCCGTTCGGCATCGGCGCGGATCGCCCAGGCGATAGTGTTGACGCAATGGACGTGGGCGACGACCCGTTGCGGCATGAGAGCATGAACGGTGGTCTCGATCGACGGTCGCAAGCCTCCGGCATCGAGGTCGCGACGGAGGAATTCGGCGCAGGTCTCGCAGGCCGGGTCGTTCCTCGACAGCGCCGCCATCAGCCGCGAGTGATCGACCGGCACGAAGATGTCGCGGGTTGCGGCATCGCGGAGCCAGGTGCCGCTCGCCTTGATCCACATGACGCCGTCATGCTTCAGCGAAGTGTTGCCGCCGGCCGCCTGGACCAACAGGGGATCGTCGCCGACACGGGCCGAGAGGCGGCGAAGGGCTTCGAGTTCTACCATCGGAAGTCTTTCATCCAGAAATCGGGCTGCGGAGAGACGGCGGTGGGGTCGAGTCCCGCCGATACGCCGGTCATGACCAGGAGGGTCGAAAGACCGGCAGCCCTGCCGCCGGCCACGTCGTGCTCGGCGCTATCGCCGATGCATAGGATGTCCGCCGGATTGCCGATCAGATCGCAGGCGGCACTGTAGATGGCGGGATAGGGCTTCCCGATCCAGGTGACCTTGCCGCCCAGCTCCTCATAGAGGGACGCGATGGCTCCGGGGGCGGGCAGAAGTCCCCGGGGACTGAGCATCAACCGGTCGGGATTGCAGCAGATTGCCGGAACCGTCAGCCGACGGAGGAGCTCGCGGTAGTCGTCAAGCGTAGTCTTCGGCGCGTTGGTGCCGAGGATGAGAATCACCTCGGCATCCTCGGGACGTTCGACGAAGCCGACGCCGTCAAAACCATAGTTCTCGCCATCCTTGCCGATGAGGTAGGCACGTTTGATGTCAAGCGACCGATAGGCCACTTCGCCGGAACTCACCGCATCGACGAACAGGTTGCGCGGAATTCCCATGCCTATGAGGCGCTGGCGATTAGCCTCGGCGCGCTTGCCGGAATTGGTCATCACCGCCACGGGTATGCTTCGTGCCTTCAATTCGCGCAGCACTTCGAGCGCGCCGGGATAAAGACTTTCGCCGTCATGGATGACGCCGAACTGGTCGATCAGCATGCCGCCGAAACGCGAAGCGATATTCGAGAGGCGGTCAATTCGCATGGCCGATGCCGCGCCAGGCCAGACGCGCCGTGCCGACGGCGGCGTGCTCGCTGAGAGAGGGCCTTTCCGGCACGCCGAGCATCCGCAGCCTTATCCTGGCCCAGGCCGTATTGCCGGCACCGCCGCCGGCGCTGCGGATCGAGGCGAGCGGCGAAGCGCCGAGTTCCGCCAGGCGGCGATAGCCCAGCGCTTCGATGGCGGCGATGCCTTCGAGCATGGCCTGGAAGAAGACGCGGTCGTCGTCAGGTCTCGGCGACAGGCGCGGGCGCAAGGCCGGGTCGTTGACCGGGAAGCGCTCGCCGGGTTTCGGCAAGGGGTAATAGTCGAGACTGGTCGAGCGATCGGGATCGAGCAACGGCGTGAGGCGCGCCATGTCGTCCCCGGAAAAATACTTGGCGAGTACGTTGCCGCCGGAATTGGAAGCACCACCCGCCAGCCATCGATCGCCGATGCGATGGCTGTAGACACCGTATTGCGGCGCGAAGACCGGGCGGTCCGAGAGGAGCTTGAGGGTGAGTGTCGTGCCGAGCGACGTGACGCCGTCGCCGGGCTCGCTCGCCCCGCTCGCCAGGAACGCCGCACAGCCATCGGTGGTGCCGGCAACGATGGTAACATCACGCGGCAGGCGGAAGCGCTCGGCAATATAAGGCAATATCGCTGCAATGCGTGTGCCCGCCGGCACGACGGCGGGAAACCGGCCCACGTCGAAACCGGTGCCGGCAATCCATCGGGGCCAGGCGCGGGCCACCGGATCGTAGCCCGATTTCAGCGCATTGCTCTCGTCGGTTACATCGTATCGGCCGGAGAATCGGCCGGAGAGCCAGTCGGCCTGATGCAGAATGCGTGTGCCCCGGGTCGACAGCAGCAGGGCGCGGGCCAGCGGCGAAGTGGCACCCAGTGCTGCCGTCTCCCGCGGGGCGACCGCCACCACCACTGCCAGGTCGGCCGCTTCGGCCACGTCATTGTACATGGAGGCAAGGCCTTCGGCCGCGCCATCGGCCGCGATGGGCAGGATGGTGCCCGAGGTGCCGTCGACGGCGAGGGCGCGGACCCTGAGGTTCGTCAAGTCAAGCGCGTCGAGGGCTTGGGCGACGGCCTGCCACCAAAGGGCCGGATCCTGCTGACTGCGCAATCCGTCGGTGATCGGAGCGGGGATAGCTGCCTGCGACAGGGCCTTGAGTTGACTTCCGGCGTCGACGGCGGCAATGCGCGCGCCCGATGTGCCGACGTCGATGCCGAGGACCACGTCGGTCATCGGTTGCCCCCGCCCTCATGCCGGGCCATGAAACTCCGCCCACGGAATATCGAGCGGTCGGTCGTCGACCAGCGCCGAAAGAAGAGCGCGGGTGAGAGGCAGCGCGGAAGCCTCGAGCCGGCCCTCACGCATCATCGCGGCAAGTGTGGACGCCACCGCCACTCCCAGCTCGGCGCCTTCGATGGTATCGCCCCGCATCGGCCCGTCCTTGGTCTGGCGATAGGTTAGGCCGCGGCCCAGATTGTGGCCGAGCCGGGAATTGCGGCCGGCTTGGCAGGTGACATAAAGATCGCCGGCGCCCGGCATTCCCCAGACGCTCGCCTCGCTGCCGCCCAGAGCCCCGGTCAGCCGCGACAACTCGATGATCGCTTGGTCGAAAACGATCGCCGCAGCATTGTGATTGAAGGCCTGGTTCTCGCTAGCCGCCATGGTTTCGAGGCGGCCGGCGGCCCAGCCCACGGCGATGGCGAAGAAGTTCTTGAAGGCGGCGCAGACCTCGACACCGATCAGGTCGGCCGAGGCGCGTGGGTGATAGTAATCGCCCGCCAGCATCGCGCACAGGCGTTCGGCGAAGGCAAGATCGCGCGAAGCGATGACGGTTCCGGTGTGGCGCCGCACCGCCAGCTCGCCGGCGATGCATGGGCCGCCGATGGCGGCGATCGGCAGTGCGAGGCCGGTGCGGCGTTTCACTTGCGCCGCGACATGGTCGGGGAGGGTGGTGAGCGTTGCTTCTTCCGCAAACATACCCTTGGTGATCATCACCACCGGGATGGGGACCTTGAGGGTCTCGCACAGGCGCTCGATGGCCCAGCCGATGCCGGCCGAACTGACGCCGAGGACAATCAGATCGGTGTCGTCGCCCAAGGCTTCGGCGAAGCCGTCGTGATGGAAAGCCGCAACACCGTCGGGAAGCGTGACGTTGAGGCGCGGATGGCAGCTCATCGCCTTGACGTTGTCGATGATGTCGCGGTCGAGATGGGTGCCGACCAGACGCACCGCATGGTCCCGGTCACGGGCCGGCAGGCACATGGCCGAGCCCATGACGCCGGCGCCGAGAATGGCGATGGTACTCACGCGATCGCCCCTATTGCCGGTCTCTGGCGAGGAAGTCGTCGAGCAGACCCGCATCGTCGGCGAGGTCGAGGAAGGACCAGCGGTTGCGCACGTCGCGGGCGTATTTCATGGCATCGCGCCAGAGCTTGCGCGACAGCCCGAGCTCGGTCGCAGTGGTCGGGCCACCGGCGGCGGCCAGGGTTGACTGCATCGCAACCGGGTCCATGACGAAGCTCCCAAGCTCCTGGCGAAGCTCCGGCCACAGGGCGCGAAGCTTCTCGTTGAAGGCGGCGGCACCGGTCCGGTCGAAGGATTTCTTCTTGGCCTCGGCATAGCACATGCGGCCGATCGCCTCGCCGTAGCGGGCGACGAATTCAGTCTCGACGATATGGGTGGGCCGGATGTCCGGCGGCTGGTCGAGGGCCAGAAGCTCGCACTGCAGCCGGGCGATGGCCAGCGAGGCCACCCCCACCTGCTGGCCATGGGTGGTGCCAGGATGGGCGCTGCCGGCAAACATGTCGAGCCAGTGCGACACCTGGTGCTCGCCCATGGAGCCGTGATGAGACACGCCAGTGAAGCACACGCCGAGGCCGCAAAGTGTCAGCACGCGGTGCAGACGGCCGTTGGCCTCCACCGAGTGCTTGGCCAGATCGGCTGCCGACTTGAGCATCGCCGGCTCGTCGTTGGCGATCAGGGCATAGGGAACGCTCGAGTAGAAGGTATCGAACAGCCGGTGCGAGGCCCACCAGTCGATCTGGGCGGTGGAGCGGCAGAGCGAATCGCCCAATCCGGCGGCCGACAGCCAGGTGGGGGCCGTGGCCGAAATCTTGAGATCGATGAAGATGCCGCGCGGGGCGTGCGCCGGCAGCGAGGTCTTGTAGCCGTTGGCGAGGGTGACCGAAGCGGTCGATGCGGCGTAACCGTTCATCGAGGCGGCGGTGGCGAAGACGGCATATTTGCGGCCGTCCTTGAAAGTTGTGTACTTGCATGTGTCCGAGAGCGTGCCGGAGCCCACCGCGACGACGGCATCGGCGTGGCGAGTCCTTTCCCGCACCATGGCGATGGTCGGCTCGTCGCATTCGAGATCGCCGGGGAGAACGATCTCCTCGACGGCGGCGAGGCCCTTGAGATGCTTGGCCACCCGCCGGCCCATGGCCTCGTGAGTATTGGCGTCGCTCACCACCGCCAGGCGCTTGCCAAGCTTCAAAGGCGCCAGCATATCGGCTTCGCCGCCATCGAGGGTTTCCTCGATGCGGATAGCTTCGAAGGGCACCTTGGCGGCGGCACCGGTTTCGGGAGTCCTCCAGTTGCCGGCGACAATGTCGTCGATCAGGCTATTCCAGTCGGTCATGCTTGTGCTTTCGCGGCAAATGCGGTGAGCCTGGCATTCCAGGCGGAAAGCTGCGGCCAGAGATCGCGATAGACGGCGAGCAGCTCAGCGTAGCGGCGATGGGCGGCCGTCCGTGGACGAAAGGTCCTGGCTGGACGGCCGGCCATGGCGGCAGCAGCCTCCGGCACGGTGGCAAACCATTGGGCCGCCTTGGCCGCCGCCATGGCAGCGCCCAGCGCCGAAGCCTCGACGGTTTCCAGCCGTTTCACCGGGCGGCCCGAAGCATCGGCGACGATCTGGCACCAGAGATCGGATTTGGCACCGCCCCCCATGATGACGAAATGGTCGATTGGCGCGGTGGCTGCAGCGACCCCGTCGCTCATCATGGTCTGTTCGAGAGCGACACCCTCGAGGATGGCGCGATAGGCGTCGCCGCGCCGGTGATTGCCGGAAAGGCCGGCGATCAGACCGCGCGCCCCCGTATCCCAGTAGGGTGTCATACAGCCCGACCAGTAGGGCACCAACAGCAGGCCATTGCTGCCGATGGGGGCGGCCGCGGCTTCCCGCTCGAGGGTCGCGAAGATCCCCGAATGCCGTGCCGGATCGAGGTTGAACAGATGCTGCACCAGCCAGTTCACCAGAAAGGTGCCGGTGCGGATCGCCGTTTCGTGGATGTAGCCCTCGTCGGCGACGGCACCCATGGTGCGGAACACCGGATTGAAAGCGTAGGTCCTGCCGAAACTGCCCGACACGGCGGCCGTACCGAGATTGAGATAGGCGCGGCCTTTCACAAAGACGTTGGCGCCGGTGCCGGCGCACTGGCCATCGCCGCCGCCGGCAACGACCGGCGTTCCGGGCCTGAGACCGGTGAGCCTCGCTGCGGCCGGCGAGACCTCACCCATGATTTCGCCGGGCCGGACCAGTACCGGAAGCTGGCCGCGGCTCAAACCAACGGCACCGATCAGCCGGTCCGACCAGTCATAGGCGGCCATGTCGATGAGGCCCATGGGATCGGCGGAGGCGGTGGAGGTTTTCCACTCGCCGGTGAGGAAATGGCCGAGCACGCCGTGGACTTCGGCGGTCATGGCGGTCTTCTTCCACATGGCGGGCATGCGCTTGGCGAACCAGCGGCAGCGGGCGATGCAGGGCGTCACGTCGGAGGGCTTGCCGGAAATGCGATGAAGTTCATTGGCCCCGATCAAGGCGGCGAGTTCTCGTGCCTCGGCGTGGGAGCGCTCGTCGAGCCACACTGTGCCGGGGCGCAAGGCCCGGCCTTTCGCGTCGAACTGGGCGAAGCTCTCGCGCTGGTTGGAAATGGCAAGAGCCGCCACCCGCTGCGGCGATACCTTCCTCAGAAGCTGGCGGAGAGCCTTGGCAAGCGCCCCGGTCCAGTCGGCCACGTCCTGTTCGAACCAACCGGGCTTCGGCAGCGACATCGGCACGGCGGCGCGGGCTTCGGCGACGGCGCGGCCGCGGCGATCCCAGGCGATGGCCTTGGTCGCCGTGGTCGAGGAGTCGATACCGATTACCAGGTCGCCGGTCATGTGAACTCAAGTGGGTGAGCCCGGAACCTAGTTGGCAGGCGCCCACTGTGCAAGCATCGGGGAATGATTGTCAGCCGGCAATCGCTCCGGCGTGCTGGCGGGCCTAAAGGATGAAATCGCTCGCCGTGAGGGCGATCTGGCCGGTGAAGCCAACCTCGAAATCGGGCTTGCCATCGCCATTGACGTCGCCCTCGACCAGGGTTTCGGCCAAACCTGACAGCACGATCAGCTGGCCGGCGAGACCGGTGAAGGCCGCCACCAATTGGAAGGCATTGTCGCTGCCGCCGGAAACTGCGTCGATCAAGGCCAGCGAGACATGATCGATTCCGTGGACGAAATCGGTGATGACGTCATGGATCGAAGCCACCGGAGCATCCGATAGCGACTTGAACAGAAACGTATCGGCGCCTGTGCCGCCGGTCATGCGGTCGGCGCCGCCATCGCCAAGGATCCGGTCGTTTCCGGCCCCACCCGACAGGGTATCGCGGCCGGCTCCACCCCGCAGGACATTGGCGAGACCGTTGCCGGTAATGCTGTCGTTGCCGCCGCCGCCAATGGCATTCTCGATGTCGGTGGAGAAGGCGATGGCGATGTTGTCGGTCATGCCGTCGCTGTCGGAAAAAGTACCGGGATTAAGGTCGATGCGCGAGGGAGTCGAAAATCCCGACAGGTCGAGGGTGTCCTTGCCACCGCCATCCCAGATGGTGAGGATGGGGTGAGGGTTGCTGGCGAAGTCGAAGACCGGACTGGCGAAACTGGCGTGGAAGCCATAGCGAGTATCGCCGGTCCTGGTTGCGAAGTCGGCGCCATAGAGCTGCTGCATGGCGAGGACATCGTGCAGCATCGGCGTCTGCGGATAGTATTCGCGACCGTTGCTGGCGATCCAGTCGGCGCCGGTGTTGGAGCCGTCGAAATAGGACATCACCGTGTACATCAGGCTGTCCTGGGCATAGGGGGCATCGGTGGCGTAGGTCGGATTACCGCCATTGTAGTTGCCCGGGTGCTCGAGGCCGAAGGCGTGTCCCATCTCATGGATATAGGCGAGGAAGCCCCAGGCGCCGACCTTCGGCGTCACCAGATCGTTGGTGCCGCTGCTCGAATTGTATTGCGGATTGAGCCATATGGAGCCGGATGGGCCGCCGCCGCCGGGGAGATAGGCCTGGGCGTAGCCGATGCTGGTCGTGGTGTTCTGGACGGTGATCTCCGGAGATAGGGCGGTCTCAACCAGCTTCGGTGCGATGAGGTCGTCCCACAGCGAGATGGCGAGGCGGGCGGCCGTCTGCTGGGAAGCGACGGCCTGGGAAAAGCCCTGGCCTTCGGCCGACAATGACCAGGTGGGTGCCGTCGCCGGAAAGCCGAAGGAAATGGTGTCGCCGCTCCAGCCCACTCCGGCCCTGAGCAGATTGCTGACGATGTGGCTGGTGGTCCAACTTATCGGCATGGGATTCGGGATCTTGCAGGGGGCGCCTGCACCAATCTTGCCGCAATTGGTGGGTCGCCGATAGGGGATAATGACGCTTCAATCATAGAATGAAATCGATTGCAGTCAGGGCATGGCTGCCCGTGAGCGACAGGTGAAGATCGGCGATGCCGTCACCGTTGACATCGGCTTCGACGATGGTCTGGGTTGGCGAGACCTGTAAGCGAAGTTCGCCGGCACTGGATGTGAAGGTCCCGGTGCCACCGCCAGCGGTGAAGTGGAAAGCATCGTCCGTGCCGCCGGTGATGGCGTCGATGCGCGACAGGTCGATCCGGTCGATGCCGTCCTGGTAGTCGGCGATCGTATCGCCGGCGGCGCGCGAGTCGGTCACCGCCTTGTAGATGAACCGGTCGGCACCGCCACCGCCGGTCAGCGTGTCGTTGCCGGCCCCGCCGATTAGCTTGTCGTTGCCGAGGCCGCCCGACAGGATGTCGTTGCCGCCGGCGCCGATGAGGGCGTTGTTGCCGCTGTTGCCGGTCAATGTATTGGCAAAAGTGTTGCCCTGGCCGTTGACGTTGTCGATGCCGATCAGCCGCAAACCGAGCGAAGACTGGGTGAGCGTGGTTGTGACATTGCTGAAAATCGTGTTGCCGTTGACCAGGTCGATCTTCACATTGCTGCCGGCGAGCGCGATGGCCGCGCCCATGGTCGCGGCAAGGCCGCCGCCGGAGAATTGCACCTCCACATTGCCGGTTGCCAGGGTGCCCAGGGCATAGCCGCCGACCGTGCCGGTGGAGGCCGTTCCGATCACCGAGGAATTCTGCAGCAGCGATACGGTGCGGCCGCCTGCCCCCTCACCGATCGAGTAGAACTTGTCGGCGTCGGTGTCGGTATAGTTGACGCCGGTGACGAACACGGTGGTGCCCGACTTGGCGAAATCCTCGGTGGTCATCAGGCTGTTGTAGGTGGTGCCGCCGGACGTGAAGGGGCCGGTGAGGCTGCCGAGGCCAACTTCGCGGAACGTGCCGTTGAGGATGTTTTCCCGGTGCCCGGCGCTCAGGAACAGCATCTGATGGTGATAGACCACTTGTTTATCGCCATCGATGGCACCGGTCGAGCCGTTCCAGACGATGTTCTCCCCCCAGGTCCACGAGCCCGAGAAAACATAGCCGGCACTCGTCATGCGGCCGCCGGGCGAGGAGCCGCCGGCACCGGTGTGGGAAAACGTGTCGGTGTCGAGCATCCATTGGCTGTGAGCGTCGGCGGCGGCATTGAGCAGGGGATTGAAGGCGAGAACCTGCTTGGGGCTCGCCGCGATGGTGCCGGCGGCCAGACCCTGATTGAGATCGATGCCATAGCGCTTGGCTTCGCCGGCGGGGTCCATCCGCGCCCGGTTGATCAGTTCGAGGAGCAATTGCTCGCGTGCCGTGGCTTCGGCCAATGTGCTGTCTCCTGCTACTGCCGCGGCAAGATTAGGCAGCCAAAGGTTTGTCAGCGGTAAACCGCCGGCTTCACATTCGAATCACTTCACGGTGGGGCATAGTCGGCGCCGTTAACCTGAACCGGGCGGCCGTCGAGATGCAGCAGGCTGAGGCGCTCGGGGGTTTCGGCGATGACCTTGCCGGCCCGCACCACCTTGAGCCGGTTGGCGCGCAGCCTGATCGCCTCGATCGGGTCCTTGGCCTGCAGCAGCACGAAATCGGCCCGGCAGCCCTTGTCGAGGCCATAGCCGTCGAGTTGCATGGCCTTGGCCGGATTCACGGTTACCGCGTCGAAGGCCCAGCGCATGGCCTCGCGGCTGGTCATCGGTGCTGCATGAATGCCCATCGACGCCACCTCCAGCATGCAGCCCTGACCCAGCGGATACCACGGGTCCATGACGCAGTCGTGGCCGAAGGAGACGTTGATGCCGGCGGCGCGAAGTTCCGGCACGCGGGTCATGCCACGGCGTTTGGGGTAGGTATCGTGGCGGCCCTGCAAGGTGATGTTGATCAGCGGATTGGGGGTGGCATGCAGCCCCGCCTCGGCCAGCAGCGGAATGAGCTTTGACACATAATAGTTATCCATGGAATGCATGGAGGTAAGGTGCGAGCCGACGACGCGGCCTTCGAGGCCGAGTCTCCGGGTTTCGTAGGCCAGGGCCTCGACATGACGCGACAGGGGATCGTCGGTTTCGTCGCAATGGATATCGACGAGCAGGCCGCGGTCCGCGGCAATCTCGCAAAGCTCCTTCAGGCTGGCAGCGCCGTCGGCCATGGTGCGCTCGAAATGCGGGATGCCGCCCACCACGTCGACCCCCATGTCGAGGGCGCGAATCAGATTCTGCCGCGCCGTCTTCGACCGGTAGAACCCATCCTGCGGAAAAGCGACGATCTGCAGATCGAGGTAGGGCGCGATCTTCTTCTTCACTTCGAGCAGGGCCTCGACGCAGAGCAGCCGGTCATCGCAAACATCGACGTGGGTGCGGATCGCCCCCATGCCCTGGGTTACCGCCAGGTCGCAATAGCGCAGGGCCCGCGCGACGACCGCTTCGTGAGTCAACAGCGGCTTGAGTTCGCCCCACAGTTTAATGCCTTCGAGCAGGGTTCCCGACAGGTTGAGGCGCGGGATGCCCAGCGACAGGGTGGCATCCATGTGGAAATGCGAATCGATGAAGGGTGGCGACAACAGATAGCCCCGGCCGTCGATGATCTGGCGGGCCTCGCCTATGACGCCGCTGCCGATTTCGACAATCCGATCGTGACGGCAGGCGACATCAAGTCCTGTGCGGCCATCGGGAAGCGTGACGTTACGGACGAGGAGGTCGAACATCGGGGCCTCAGTTGCAGCGGGTACCGTTAACCTTCGCTTAACCTATGTTACGGCAATATTGAATCTTAAGGTTGGCGAAGGGGACGTCCGTTTAAAGTCAGCCGACTAACGTTAAGAGTCAAGGTTGAGGGGAGCCGAATGCTTGCCTGACTGCGTTTGCGGCTGTTATAGACGCAAGCGACTCACTGGGGCGGGTGGGTCGGCGATTCGACAGGATGGAAGTCTTAATGTCTGGTGCAAGACCGGACCGGTGGGATTCTGCTCTAGCCGGGGAAGTGCGACACTTTCTGCTTTTGCAAGGGCCGTGTGGGGGATTCTTCCGGCATTTGCAACGAACCTTGATCAGGCGAGGCCAGCGCTGCACCCGGGTGGTGTTCAATGGCGGCGATCTGACCGACGCCCGCTTTGGAAACAAGCTCATCTACCGGCGCTCGCTAGCCGACTGGCCGGACTGGATCAGGACTGCGGCCAAGCACCATGAGATCACCGATCTGGTGCTGTATGGCGACTGCCGGCCCTATCATCGCCTGGCCATCGAACAGGCGCGGCATCTCGGCATTCGTGTGCATGTGATGGAGGAGGGCTATCTCCGGCCCAACTGGGTGACCTGCGAGCCTGACGGGGTCAACGGCAATTCGAGTCTGACCAAACTCGATCTCGACCAATTTGGTGGATCGCCGATCCAGCATTCGCAGCTTGGCCAGGAAGTCGACATCCGCAGCGACCTTAGCAACTACATGGTGGCCGGTTTCGCCTACTATTTCTGGACGGCACTGCTGACCGTGGCGTTCCCGCGCTATATCTCGCACCGCGACCTCGACATTCTCGGCGAAGCCTCGCTGTGGCTTTCCCGCACCTTCACCTGGCCCATTCGCCGCAGACGGACGAAGCGGGCACTGCGCGCCATCGAAGCGCTTCACAAGCCGGTTCACCTGGTACTCCTCCAGCTCAACGGCGATTCGCAGATCAAGGAGCACAGCAGCTTCAGTTCGGTGCGGCATTTCGTCGAACACTGCATCGGCGAATTTGTCGCCTCGCGCACCGCCGAGTCGCTCCTTGTCTTCAAGAATCATCCGCTCGACAACGGCGTGGTCAATCTGGCGCGGCTGATCGCCGAGGAGGCGCGCCGGCACAACCTCTCGGAGCGCATCTTCTTCGTCGAGACCGGCAAGCTGGTGCCGCTGCTCGAACGCTCGATCTCAGTGACCGCGGTCAACTCCACCGCCTGCCATCAGGCCCTGCGGCGCGGCATTCCGACCATGGTGCTGGGCCGTGCGGTGTTCAATCATCCGCAAATCGTGCCGCGCATGCGGCTTGCCGATTTCTTCCGGCTGCGGCCGCGCCGCAACATCTCCGACTACGAAAAGCTGGTAAACCTTTTGCGTCTCACCAGCCAGTTCAACGGCGGCTTCTACAGCTGGCGGGGCAGGGCGGCACTGCTGCCGGCGCTGGTCGACCGGTTGATCGGCGGCCCGGTTCCGGCCGACGCCTTCCGGCGCAGCGGCGAAATTGAGCGCATGGCGCGGGCCGTCTGAACCGGGTTTTGCCGGGTCTCCGCACCAGCCCTCTTGCGAAGCACCGGCCAAGGGCCCATCCGGGTGCCGTCGATAACCACCACCGGACCCTGCAGGGCATGAGCGAGCCCGTCCATATCTTTTCCTCCGGCCTGTGGCGCCTGCGGGAAGAAGTTGCCGCGCTCACCGGTCTCGAGCCGTGCCGGGCCTTCCTCTCGGCCGGCACAACCGGTGCCGTGGCCGGTTGGGGGTATCGGCCGACGGCGGAAAGGGCGCAAGCCGCTGCCCAACGACGCGGTCTTCCCTATATCGCCATCGAGGACGGTTTCCTGCGCTCGCTCAAGCCCGGTCCGGCCCAGCGGCCCTCTTCCATGGTGCTCGACCGGAGCGGCATCTACTACGACGCCCATGGGCCGAGCGATCTCGAAACCCTGCTCGCCACCGCGAATTTCAGCGAGGCCGAACGGTCCGAAGCGCGCGGGCTCCTGGCCGAGATCGCGGCGCGGCGCCTGTCGAAATACAATCACGGCCGCGACAGTCTGCCGCCGGAGCTTGTCGGCAGCCGGCCGCTGGTGCTGGCAATCGACCAGACGGCCGGGGACCAATCCATCCGCGGCGGCCTCGCCGATGGTTCGAGTTTTGCCCGGATGCTCGATGCGGCGATTGCCGAGAACCCCGGCGCAACCGTCGTTGCCAAGCTGCATCCGGAGGTGATCGGCGGCGTCAAGGCCGGATACCTTGGCGAACTTGCTCGGCAACGGGCGGGAGTTATGCTGCTCGGCGAAAACATTAATCCCTGGGCGCTCCTCGATCGCCGCCCGCGGGTCTACACGGTGTCGAGCCAGTTCGGCTTCGAGGCTGCCATGGCCGGCCTGCAGGTCACCTGCTTCGGGGCACCCTTCTATGCCGGATGGGGGCTCACCGACGACCGTATCGCCGTGGCGAGGCGCGGCCGCCGGCTCAGCCGTGAAGATCTCGCCGCGGCTCTCTATCTGCGTTACAGCCGCTACTTCGACATCTGGCGGCGCCATGTGGTTTCGGCCCTCGAAGCCATCGAGCAACTGGGCTTTCAGCGCCACCATTACCTGGGTAATGGCCGCCGGATTGTCTGCCTGGGGATCGCACGGTGGAAACGACGGGCGGTTGCCGCCATGCTCGACGGTCCTAACGGCCCGCCCTCCTTCATCGGCAAGCCGGGCGCGGCCATCGCGGCGGCAAAAGCACAAGGTGCCGACCTGGCGGCCTGGGGTGCCGCGGCGCTGTCGCTCAGGCCCGAGCTGGCCCAACAGGGAATTGCCACCATCGCCATCGAGGACGGTTTCATCCGCTCGGCGGGACTCGGTGCCGCGCTGGTCGAACCCATGTCGCTGGTCTTCGACCGGACCGGCCTCTACTATGATTCACGGGGGCCCAGCGATCTCGAAAACGATCTCGCCGGCGGCGACTTCGAGGCGGCGCTGCTGGCGCGCGCTGCAAGACTGCGGCTGCGCCTGGTGGCGGAAAAGGTGAGCAAATACAATCTTGCCACCGCCCCTGTGCTTCCAGCCATCCCGGCGGACCGCAAGCGCATCCTGGTGCCGGGACAGGTGGCCGACGACTGGGCGGTAAGGCTCGGCGGCACTGCGGCACCTTTGGTGGGCGGCAACGTCAATGCGGCACTTCTCGCCGCCGTCCGCCAGCGCAATCCCTCGGCATATGTCATATTTAAGCCACATCCCGATGTTGAACAGCTGGGCCGCGCCGGAGCGCTTGCAGTGGATCGGCTGCGGAAGCTTGCCGATCTCACGGTTCGCGCGGCATCTCTGGAACCCTTTTTTGGCGCGGCAGACGGTATTGAAACCCTTTCATCCTTGGCCGGCTTCGAGGCCCTGTTGCGCGGGCTGCCGGTGACGGTTCACGGTCTTCCCTTCTACGCCGGCTGGGGCCTCACGACCGATCTCGCTCACACGCCGCGGCGCGGCCGCCGCCGCAGCATCGACGAACTGGTGGCGGCGTGCCTGATCCGCTATCCTCGCTACTGGGATCCGCAATCGGGCCTAGCCTGTCCGCCGGAGGTTGTCCTCGACCGGTTGCGGGAGATGCGCCACCGGCCTCCGTCAGCCAAGGACAGGGCGTTGCGTCTGGCGGGGCGGGTTGTAATCTCCTGGCGACGCGCCCTGAGTCGCCTCCCAGGCCGGGTTGGAAAGGTAGAAATCTAAACGATGTCCCAGGTCAAGGAAGCTTCCGAAACGGCTCTTGGTCGCTTCCTGCACGAGCTGAGCGAGGGTGTGCGCCGCCAGGGCAACGTCATCTTCGCCCTGGTCTTCAAGGACTTCAAGACCAAGTCGCGGCGCGACAGCATCGTCGAACTGCTGTGGGTGCTGGCCGAGCCGGGCGTCAATACCATGGTCCTGGCGGCCTTCTGGTACGTGGTGCGCCGCCAGCAGATCGGTGGCGTCAATGTCGCCCTCTTCTTGCTGGTGAGCTTCGGCATCTACACGCTGGTGCAGCACGGCATCTCGGGCCCGGCCAAGATCATTAAGGCCAACCGGGGATACTACAATTTTCAGCAGGTCAAACCGATCGACGCGATCATCGCGCGCTATCTGCTCGACTGGCTGCTGCTGTTCACCGGATCGCTCATCGCGCTGTTCCTGCTGGGCTGGTTCGGCGGCCTCTATGTCAGGCACGACCGGCTGCTGGAATTCACCGGCATGCTGGCGATGGCGACCACCATGGGTTTCGGCCTGTCGCTGGCCATCGGCACCTATGCGGCGATCTACGACATCATCGGCAAGGTTTTCAGCATGTTCACCAAGATCCTGCTGTTCGTATCCTTGGTCATTTTCGACGGCAACGATCTGCCGACCGCGGCCCGTTACTTCATCAGCTGGAATCCGATCGCCCAGATCGAGGAGTACGGGCGCTACTACCTTCTGGGCGTCAAGCTGTTTCCGGAAGCCAATCTCGCCTATGCCCAGTTGTGGACAATCATCACCCTGTTCTTCGGGTTGTTGGCCTACTATGCCAACCGGCAGCGGCTGTACGCGCAATGATCGAGCTGATTCGAGCCAGCAAGTATTTCCCGACCGAGCATGGCCGGCACTACGTATTTCAGGACGTCTCGCTGCAGCTGCCGGTCAATATCAACATCGGTGTAATTGGACCCAATGGCGCCGGCAAGTCGACCTTTCTCCGGCTGATCGGCGGCGGCGATATTCCAAGCTCCGGACGCATCGTGCGCACCAGCCGGGTTTCCTGGCCGATGGGGCTGACCCCCGGCGTCTTGGCAAATCTGAGCGGCGGCGAAAATACCCGCTTCGCCTGCCGCATCTACGGAATGACGGCGGGCGAGATCAGGGAAACCATCGAACGGGTCCGCGAGCTGGCCGACATCGGCAAATTCTTCGACATGCCGGTCGGTACCTATTCATCGGGCATGCGCCAGCGCCTGTCCTTTGCCATCACCATGTCGATGAAATTCGACTATTACCTGTTCGACGAAATCAGCGCCGGCGGCGATCTGGGCTTTCAGAAGCAGGCCCGCGACATGGTGCAGGAACGGCTCAACCAGTCGAACTTCATCCTGGTATCGCATTCGCTCCCCGAAATCCTCAGGCATTGCCAGTCGGCGATCCTGCTGGGCGGCGGCGAACTCAAGTTTTTCGACGATGCGCGCGAGGCGATCGAGGCCTATGTCCTGGCCCACGGCACGCCGGAAGACTTGACCAATCTGAAGAGCAATGCGGCAAAGTCAAGGGTAGCATTCGACAACAACTTGGCGCCGCCGCCAGCCGCGCCCGGCGAGGTCAGGGCGGAGACGGCCGTTCCGCTCAAGCCGGCGCCGGGCCGCCAACAGCGCGAAGCCCTGCGCAAGGAGCAGGAAGCTATCCGCCAGGTTCGCGAGGAGATGCGGGCCGAAAGACGCAGGCAGCGCGGGCTGACGGCGAGCGGGAATGTTGACGAGGCGGGCGCCCCTGCGTCGCCGGCGGGTGCCCTTGCCGGCCCGGACGATGCCGGCGAGCACCAGGTTCTGCGGCAGGCGCGCCTGGAACGCCGCGCCAGAACGCTCAATCGGCGCAAGGTCTCAAGCCCGGCATCCGCCGCCGCAGCAGCCAGTCAACTGAAGCGATAACGGAAACCCCACGCCATGCGCAGCCGCGTCAATCTGGTCCTGTTCCTGCTGCTCTTCGCTCTGCCGTTCATGGTGGTGACCGCCTACGAACTGCTTTACGCCACCGATCGCTACAACAGCGATGCGATGATCGAAATCACCCAGCAGAAGCCTGCGGCGATTGGCCTCGACCTGTCGGTGCTGGGGCTTCCGGCACCGGCCAACAATCAGGATCCGCTGATCGTCATTCAGTTCATCAACTCCCTCGACATGCTGCAATATCTCGAGCAGCAGTTGCAAGTGCGCGAGCATTATTCGAGCGACTCGGTCGACTGGTGGTCCAGGCTGCCGGCTTCGGCCTCAGTCGAGGATTTTCACACCTATATGGCGAACTACATCGTCACCTCCTACGATTCCGATTCACAACTCATCTCCATACATGTCGAGGCGTTCAACCGCGAGTTTGCCCAGAAAGTGGTCAACGCCATCCTCAACCACAGTCAGGATTTCATCGACAAGCTCAACGCCAAGGTGACGGTCGAGCAGTCCAAGTTCCTCGAAATCCAGCTGGCCGAATCGGAAAAACGGCTGCGCGAAGTGACCGGACAGCTTCTGCAGTTTCAGCGCGACAACCGGCTGATGACCACCGACACCGAGGCAGCGCTCGTGTCCTCCAATATCAGCGACATCGAAAAGCAGTTGCTGACCAAGAAGGCCGATCTCGATGCGCAATCGAAAGGTCTGAGTACGGCCTCGCCGGTGCTGCAGACATTGAAGTCGCAGATCGACACGCTCAAGGTTCAGCTGGCCCACGAAAAGGATCGCCTCGCCGGCACGACCACCGGGGCGGTCAGCGAGCTTTCCGCCAGGTACAAGGAAATCTCGATGAACCTTGATTTCGTCACCAACATCTACAAGTCGAACCTCACTCAGCTCGAGACGGCGCGTATCGACGCTATCCAGCGTCTCAAGTATCTGGTCGTGGTGACCCAGCCAAGTATCGCCGACGAGTCGCTCTATCCCAACCGGCCGTGGATCCTCGGCACCGCCGCCATGGTGCTGCTGATGATCTATTTCATCGTGTCGCTGATCGTGGCGATCATCCGCGAACACACGTAGTAGGGGCAGCGACCGGCCTAGCGCAGCCGCTTCCGCACCTTGGCGGCAAAGCCCACGGTCACGCTGCCGTCGTCATGCTCGATGAGCGGCCGGCGGATGAAGTGAGGGGTTCCCGACGGCGAGCGCCACGGCCCTGGCTTCGGTGAGGTTGGCCGTCGCGGCGGGTGCAAGGCCGCGCCAGGTGTGGCCGGCCCGGTTGATCAGCTTCTCCCAGCGCCTTCGACCAGGCCACCACCTGCTCCCGGGTGACGGGCCTTTCCTTGATGTCGGAAAGGCATGGGCGATCCTGGGCCCGTCGAGCCAGACAAACGCCTTTTGGCAGGTCGAACACTTCTTGAGACCATAAAGCTTGAGGGGCATCGGCTCACCGGTTGAGCGACAGGGTGGTGTCGGCGAAGGCGGCGGCACCGCCGGTCAGCTGGTCGGTGAAAGCGCGAAACAGGACCTCGATCGCTTCCCGGTCGATGTCTTTCACGATGAACACCAGACGGCTTCTTTGATCCGCATCGGGCCAGGACGAAAGCCGGACCGGCGGATGGAAGACATGCTGCACGCCATGCAGCACGACGGGGTGGTCGGGGGCGTCGGAAACCTTCACGATGGCCTTCATGCGCAGCATATTGGCGCCATGGTAGGACTTCAGAAGTTCGAGGAAGAGCTCGAGGCCCTGGGGGCTGATGGCCTGGGCTTCGGCAAAGCTGAAGGAGCGGATGTGCTCGTCGTGGCGCGATACGTCGTTGTCATGATGGTGGTGATCATGGTGGTGCCGCTTCTTGCCGTAGGCCTCGGCGGCGAGCCAGGCTTGTACGTCCGGCGTCTTCTTCGCCGGATCGAACAGGCCCATGGTGAAGAGCTTGCCGGCGGTCGCCTCGTTGCGGTGGGTGGTGAGCAGGCGGGCCGCCGGATTGAGCTTGCGCAGTCTTGCAATGATGGCGAACAGCATGTCCTCGCCCTCGCGGCCGACCAGCAGGTCGAGCTTGGTGAGCACGATGCGGTCGGCCACCGCCACCTGTTTCACCGCCTCGGCATGGGCATCGAGAGTCGCCATGCCGTTCACCCCGTCGACCACGGTGATGATGCCCTCGAGCCGGCAGCGGGCGAGCGGTGTGGGCTCGCTCATCACCGAATGCAGCACCGGTGCCGGATCGGCAAGCCCGGTGGTTTCGATGACGATGCGGTCGAAGGCCTTGATGGTGCCGGCGTCGCGGCGCGCCAGAAGATCGTTCATGGTGTCGATCAGATCGCCGCGGATGGTGCAGCACAGGCAGCCCGATGCCATCTCCATGACATTGCCGTCGGCGCGCTCGACCAGCAGATGATCGATGCCGATGTCGCCGAATTCGTTGATGATCACCGCGGCATTGGCGAGCAGTGGATCCTTGAGCAAGGCGTTGAGCAGCGTCGTCTTGCCGGCGCCGAGAAAGCCGGTGAGGATCGCCACCGGGATGGGCAGCGACGTCATGCCGGCACCGCCCTGCGGAAGCCAACGAGACTCGAGGCGACGATCGCCGCCAGCACCATGATCCCGCCGGCATACTGGTTGGCGGCCATGCGCTCGCCAAGAAACAGGGCGGCGACCGCGGTCGCCACCATGGGCTCGAGGTTGAAGAATGGCGCTACCGCCGAAGCCGGGGCGTAGCGCAGCGACAGCATGTGGACGAGATAGGAGAAGATATAGAGCACCCCGACGGCCACCATGAAGGCATAGCCGGCGACGGTCACCCCGCCACCCGGCAGGATCCGCAGGTGACCGCCACCGGCAACCAGGGCGATCGCCAGGGTGGCCGGCCAGATCGCCAGGTGAATCAGGCTGCCGAACACCGTGGGAGTCATGTGTTTCGAGATCGAGCGGCCGGAAAAGAACTGCAGGGTGCAGAACAGTGCCGCCGCCGCCGCCAGCAGGATGCCGCGCAGGTCGAGCTGCTTGAAGCTCGGGCCCACGGCGGTGGCCAGCCCGGCGAAGGCAAAGACGGCAATGAGCGTGCGCAGGACGCCGGGCGGGTGGCCCTCGACCAGGGGAGCCGCCAGCATGATGATAACCGGGAAGGTGAAAAAGATGATGACCGCAAGCCCCACCGGAATGAACTGTACCGAGGCGAGATAGCCCACCGAGATGATCAGCGTCGAGGTGGCCTGGCCGATGAAGCTCGTCATCGCTTCGCGCGGCACCACGATGCGTTCGCCCCGTGCGATTGCCAGAATGGCGAAGACCGTGGCGATGAGCGAGGTGCGGAAGAAGGTGCTTTCCACCGGCGGCACGCCGTTCGCCAGGGCGCCGCGCACGACATTGGGAACGAGGCCATAGAGGCTCGCCGCCGCCAGCGCACAGGCGATACCCAGTCCCGTCCGGTAAATCATGATGGATCAGTTCTCTCTGTCTGGCGCCTTGGCCTTGTTCCTGTCGTCGTCGGAGCCCTGCGCCTCGGGCCTGGTAGGACTGGGCTTGGGCGCCGGAGTGAGGGCGGCGATGGCGGCGATCGCCGCAGGCGTCATCACGTCGCAATAGGCCTTGTCGCCGCGATAGAGGGCACAAAGTGCGCCGCTGCGGGTCTGATCCAGATCCCACAACACGGCGGCATAGGCCGGCCGGTCGGGAATGCGCAGCACGCCGGCGCTGCCCCCGGCATCGCGGCCGCCGGGGCTCAGAAGGTAGCCACGCAGCGCCATGTCGGCTTTCTCGGCGCTGTCGTATTCGCCCAATGAGATGGCCCAGCCGGTCATCTCATTGGGGTCGGCGAGGTTGACGACTGCCTCCTGCTTGCACACGGTTTTCGACAGGTTGGCGGGCACCAGGCTTCCGAGCGGCGCATTGGCAATGTCGGCGAGTTGTTGCTTGGCCGGGCCCGGCGCCCTGGCGAAGCCATCGACCAGCAGCATCTGGGCCAGATCGGCGCGGGCCTTGCCCGACTGGGCGCCGAACACCACGGCCACCAGCTTGCGGCCATTGCGGGTGGCGGAGGCCACCAGGTTAAAGCCCGAATCGCAGACAAAGCCCGTTTTCATGCCGTCGGCCTCGGGCATCTGGCGGATCAGCGAGTTGCGGCTTGCCAGCCGGCGTTTGCCGACCTTCAGATAGGACTGGGAGAAGTAATGGGCGTATTCCGGGAAATCCCGCAGGATCGCCATGGCGAGCACCGCCATGTCGCGGGCGGTGGTGACCTGACGCGGTTCGAACAGGCCGTTGGGATTGACGAAATGGCTGCCGCTCATGCCGAGCTCGCGGGCCGTCGTATTCATCTCGGCGACGAAGGCCTGGGGAGTGCCGGAGGCCGCCTCGGCCAGCACATAGGCCATGTCATTGGCCGAGTAGACGAGCAGCGACTGCACGGCGAAATCGACCGAGACGGATCCGCCGACCGGAACGCCGATCTTGCTCGGCGGCTGGGCGTAGGCGGTGGCGCTCACCGGAATCTTCTGGTCGAGCTTGAGTGCGCCCGTCTTCAGCTTGCGGAACACCAGATAGGAGGTCATCAGCTTGGTGATCGAGGCCGGATACCAGGGCTCGCCTGCCCGGTCGCTGGAGAGAACCTCGCCGGTTGCCGGGTCGAACAGCAGCGACGGTCCCGCCGCTCCGGCCGTAGCGGCTGAACAGGCGATAAGCGTTGCGGCAACTATGAGCCTGCGAAGGAAAACCGGCACTCTCAGACCTCTGGGCCCTCTAGACCATAGGGTTGGCCCAAGATCAACAGCGGCAAATTCCCGCAAAATCATGGCAGACCGGACAATTCTCAGGCAACCGCCTCGCCCACTTCGCGCAGCAACTTGGCGGTCATGGCATCGGCGAAGGAGCGCGTGTCCTTGGCCGGCATGAGAAACGAGCCCGGTCCGCCGATCACCTGGTCGCGATAATAGGGTTCGAGCTGGCGCGAGCCGTTGACGATCGGCAGGCCGTTGATGGTGATGCCGAGGCCGACGGCGAGGTCGCGGGCGCGCGCCGCGTTGCCTCCTTCATTGTCTTCGCCGTCGCCGGAAACGTCGATGACCCGGCGGGAAGCGACGGCCGGCAGGGAAGCAAGCAGTGCCGCGCTGAAGGCCACCGCCGCCGCAAGACCGGTGCCGCCCGGCCGCCACTGGCGCTCGGCGGTTTCGGCCTGGCGCGCCATGGCTTCGACATCGGCACGGCCGGCGATCACCCGCCAGGCGATGGCGATCGTCTGGCTGTCGCGGGTCGACCATTGCACCAGGGTGAGCGCGATCCGCCGGTGGGTGCCGGTGCGGATGGCATCGATCAGCGGCGGATTGCGGAGTGCGGCAGCGATGCCGTCCATCTGCATGCGGAAGTCGGCGGCATCGACGCTGCTCGAGCAGTCGACAGCCAGTACCAGGGCCAGGTCGAGAGCCAATCCGCCGCCTGGCGCGGCCGCAAGGCGAACTTTCTGCATGGCACACCGGGAGCCAGTGAAAGGCCCATCTTAAAGCAATTCCAATGGCGCAAAAGTGGCGGCCGCCTGGTGCCCCAGGAGGGACTCGAACCCCCACGTCCTTGCGAACAACAGATTTTGAGTCTGCCGCGTCTACCATTCCGCCACTGGGGCAACCGGGCGCAGGACATAGACGGCACCCGCTTGCGCCGTCAACCGGAAAGGCGGAGAAGGCTGGCATGATCCGGATTACCGATTCCATTTCCGTCGATCCGCGCGACATCGTCGAGAGTTTCGTGCGCGCTTCGGGCCCAGGCGGGCAGAACGTCAACAAGGTCTCGACGGCGGTGGAATTGCGCTACGACGTGGCCCATGCCTTTCTGCCGGACGATCTCAAGGCGCGGCTCAAGGGCCTGGCCGGACGCCTGCTCACCCAGGACGGCGTGCTGGTAATCTTTGCCCAGGAACACCGCTCGCAGGAGCGTAATCGCCAGGCGGCCCTGGCCAAGCTGGTGCAGTTGCTGCGCCGCGCCGCGCTGCGTCCCAAGCGCCGCATCGCCACAAGGCCGACCAAGGCCTCGAAGACCCGGCGCCTCGAGTCGAAGACCAAGCGCTCGACCGTCAAGAAGCTCCGATCCGTCCGCCCCTCGCACGATTGAACCCAGGCCATGCTGCGCCGATCCTATCTCTGGACCCTGTCGCTGGCCGCCCGTCCCACGGCGGAAATCTGGCTCGCCGTCATCGCCGTCATCGAAAGCTCGGTGTTTCTCATTCCGGCCGATGTGCTGTTCCTGCCGATGGCGTTGGCCAGGCCGCGGCGGGCCTATCGCTATGCGGCAGTCGCCACCATCGCATCCACGGTGGGCGGCATCATCGGCTACTCCATCGGCATGTTCGCCTATCAGGCCTTCGCCGTGCCCATTCTCGAATTCTACGGCAAGCTGGCCGAATTCGAGCAGCTGAGGCGATGCGCTGGCGGCGACACGCTGCTGCTCTTGCTCGTCACCTCGGGGCTGGCGCACCTGCCGCCGATCAAGGTCGTCACCATCCTAGCCGGCGTTGCCAACATCAGTTTTGTCTTCTTCGTCGCATCCTGCGTCCTCGCCCGCGGCGCCCGTTTTTTCGCGTTGGCCGCAGCTTTGCGGCGCTGGGGCGAGCCGATCCGCGACTTCATCGAGCGCCGCCTCGGACTCATCGCCGGGCTTGCGGCACTTGTTCTCATCGCACTTTATCTGGCGCTGAAGTATCTGGGCGGCCAGGGAGCCCTGACCGCATGCTGAACACCATCACCCCGCAACGTGCCTTCCTGATCATTGCTGCGGTGGCCTTCGCCACCATCGCCGGCGCCTGGATCTTCGAATATTTCGGTTATGCCCCTTGCGAGCTCTGTTTGAAGCAGCGCTGGGCCTATTATGTGGGCGTTCCGCTGGCGCTGATCCTCGCCGCCATGGCTTCCGGGAATCCCGTCGCGGCGCGTTATGGCCTCATGCTAATGGCGGCGCTGTGGATCGCCAGTGCCCTGTTCGGCGTCTACCACTCGGGGGTCGAGTGGAAGTGGTGGCCGGGTCCATCCTCCTGCACCGGCGGCGGCGGGCTCTCTGGGCTTCCCGATCTGTCGAAACCGATCGTGCTGTGCGACCGGCCGGCGATTCGCATCTTCGGCCTGTCGCTGGCCGGCTGGAATGCGGTGATCTCGGCGGCACTCGCCTTGCTCGCACTGAAAGTCCTGAAGTCTCAGGGATCGAGTTCGGTGTCCCAGTAGAGATAGTCCTGCCAGCTTTGATGCAGGTAGTTGGGCGGGAAGTGGCGGCCGTTGCTGTGCAGTTGCGCCACCGTGGGGCGGTGCGGCTTGTGGGCCGGGAACATCCTGGCCTTGTGCGGCAGGTGGCCGCCTTTCAGCAGGTTGCAGGGCGAACAGGCGGTGACGACGTTTTCCCAGGTGGTCTGGCCGCCCTTGGAGCGCGGCACCACATGGTCGAAGGTCAGGTCGCGGCGGTTGCCACAATACTGGCAGGAGAAGCGGTCGCGCAGGAACACGTTAAACCTGGTGAAGGCCGGGGTGCGCGACGGCCTCACATAGGTCTTGAGCGAGACGACGCTGGGCAGGCGGAACTCGAAGGTAGGGCTGCGCACCACCCGGTCATACTCGGAAACGATGTTGACCCGGTCGAGAAACACGGCCTTGATGGTGTCCTGCCAGCTCCACAGCGACAACGGATAGTAGCTCAACGGGCGAAAGTCCGCGTTGAGGACCAGGGCAGGGCAGGCTTCCGGCGCCACCGGCGCGAATTGCAATATCACCTCGCAGGTTACGATACAGCTCTTACTATATATTGTGTGGCGCTTCTGTGAAGGGGCAAGACTTTCAAGTGACCGATTGGGACATGCCCTTGATGCCGCGATAGTGGCTCCACAGCAGCCTTGCGGCAACCGCCCGGTGTGGCCGCCAGGCTTCTGCAAGCGTTCGGAGTTGGTGCTGATCGGGACGGCTGCCGAGGCCCAGAAGGTCATGGGCTGCGGCCTGCAGGGCGAGATCGCCGGCGGGCCAGGCATCGGCCCTGCCCAGGCCCGAGAGAAGATAGATGTCGGCGGTCCACGGCCCGATGCCGGGCAGGATGGTCAATGTGGCCAAGACGTCATCGTCGGACTTTCGTTCCAGGACGGCTAAATCGAGGGTGCCATCGGCCACCGCCTTCGCCACCGACTTGAAGCAGCGCGCCTTGGCTCCGGACAGGCCGAGCCGCATCAGGCTCGCTTCGCGCTTCCGGGCGAGCCTTACGGCATCGAAGGGAGCAAGCTCCGCCTCGATGCGGCGCCAGATGGCGGCCCCCGCCTTGAGCGAGATGAGCTGGTCGGTGACGATGCGGAGGAGCCCCGCAAGCCCAGCTTCAGAACGGCGAAGCGGTGGGGGGCCGTGGCGTTCGATCACCAGGGCAAAGCGCGGCTCGCGGCGCACGAGTTCGGTCACCGCTCGCGTCAGATCCTCTTCCGTGTCCAGTGTTTGACCTTTGCCCACCGGCGTTCCAATAGCAGGCCATGGCGATCCCTGCATTCCGTTTTGCGCCAAGTCCCAATGGCGAGCTGCATCTGGGCCATGCCTATTCGGCGCTGCTCAATGTGCAGCTGGCGGCCGAGGCGGGCGGACGTTTCCTGGTCCGCATCGAGGACATCGACACCACCCGCTGCACGCCCGAGCTTGCAGAAAAGGCGCTCGCCGATCTCGCCTGGCTGGGGCTTTCCTGGGAACAGCCGGTGCGGGTGCAGAGCCGCCATCTGGCCGACTACTCCCGTGTGCAGGAGCGGCTTGCCGGCATGGGACTGCTCTATCCCTGTTTCTGCTCGCGCCGTGAGATCGTCGCCAACGCCGATCCGGCGCGCCGCGATCCCGAAGGCCAGCCCCCCTATCCCGGCACCTGCCGGGCGCTGCCGTGCTCCGCAGTCGAAGCGAGGATCGCGTCGGGCGAACCCCATGCCTTGCGCCTCGATATGGGCGCGGCAACGATCGATCCCGCAGCGCTTGCCTGGGGCGACGTGGTGCTGGTGCGCAAGGACATCGCCACCAGCTATCATGTGGCGGTGGTGACCGACGATCATCTGCAAGGCATCAGCCATGTGGTGCGCGGCAAGGACCTGGAAGCGGCGACGGCGATCCATGTGGTGCTGCAGCGGCTCCTGGGATATGTCACGCCGCACTACCATCATCATGAGCTGATCGGCGACGAGACCGGGCGCAAGCTGTCGAAGAGCGAGGGTGCCTCATCGCTGTGCCGGCTGCGGGCCGAGGGTGTCACGCCAGCCGAGATCCGCCGGGCGCTTGGTTTTGCCTGAGTTTCAGAAATCGCTGGCGATGCCGTTCCGCTCCCAGTCGCCATAGCGGGTGGGTTCCGGTCCCTTGGGACCGTCCACTTCGCGAGGGCGCTCGCTTGCCGCGGCGGCCCGGCGGGCGGCGGCTTCCGCCAGGGCGCGGCGGGCTTCCGGGCTCAAGGACTTGCCGTCTTTCTCCATGCGCATCATATGGAACGCCATGGAGCAATCGTTCAAGGAGAATTGCACCCCATGAACACCCTCAGAACCGGCCTGTTGCTGGCGGCCCTGACCGGGCTGTTCATGGCGGTGGGCTATCTGATTGGCCGCGAGTCCGGCATGGCGATTGCCTTCCTGATCGCGGCGGGCATGAACTTCTTCGCCTATTGGAACGCCGACAAGATGGTGCTCCGCATGCACGGCGCGCGCCAGATCGGCCGCGACGAGGCGCCGGAATTCTACGATGTCATCGCCGGGCTTGCCGGCAATGCCGGCCTGCCCATGCCGCGGGTCTACCTGATGGACAATCCGCAGCCCAATGCTTTCGCCACCGGCCGCAATCCGCAGAACGCGGCGGTCGCGGCCACCACCGGTCTCCTGCGCCTGCTCAACCGCGACGAGCTCGCCGGCGTCATGGCCCATGAGCTCGCCCATGTGCGCCACCGCGACACGCTGGTGATGACCATGACGGCGACCATTGCCGGCGCCATTTCGATGCTGGCCAACTTCGGCCTGTTCTTCGGCGGCTCGCGCGGCCGTAACAATCCGCTGGGCTTTGTCGGAGTCATTCTGATTGTCATCCTGGCGCCGCTCGCCGCCATGCTGGTGCAGATGGCGATCAGCCGCACCCGCGAATATGGCGCCGACCGGGGCGGGGCCGAGATTTCCGGCAAGCCGCTGGCGCTCGCCTCGGCATTGCGGAAGATCTCGGGTGCCGCGAAGGCAATCGAGAACGACACGGCCGAAGCCAATCCGGCGACGGCGCATCTGTTCATCATCAATCCCCTGTCGGGCCAGCGCATGGACAATTTGTTCTCGACCCATCCCGATACCGACAACCGCATCGCCGAACTCGAGGCGATGGCGCGCCAGATGGGTGGCGGCACGACCACGATCCGCCGCGAAGCCACGGCGGTGCGGCGCGGGCCCTGGGGCTGATTGATGATGCTCTCATGACGGAGGAAGCGGCGGGCCTTGCTGCCCGAAAGGCAGCGCTCGATATTCTCGGCCGCATCCTCGGCGACGGCAAATCGCTCGATGAAGCCATGAGCGAAGTTCACTCGCTCGACCGGCTCGAGCCGCGCGACCGGGGCTTTGCCATGATATTGGTGCTGACCACGCTGCGCCGCAAGGGCGAAGCCGAGGCGGCGCTGGCGAAGTTCCTGGCAAAACCTCTGCCGCGCAAGGCGGGTGCCGCACCTCTCATCCTGCTCATCGGCGCAACAGAGCTCCTGTTCCTCGGCCAGCCGCCCCATGCGGTCATTGACATGGCAGTGCGTCTCGCCAAGGCCGACCAACATGCCCTGCATTTCTCAGGCCTCATCAACGCCGTGCTGCGCAAGCTGGCGGTCGAAGGTATCGCCGGCCTCGATGGAGCCCGCCTCAACACGCCCGACTGGCTGTGGCGGCGTTGGGCTAGGACCTACGGCGAGGCGGCGGCGCGGGCAATCGCCGAGGCCCATGCGAGCGAGCCACCGCTCGATCTCACGGTGAAGAAAGATGCCGAAGGCTGGGCAAAGCGGCTCGGCGGCATGTGCCTGCCCACCGGCAGCGTGCGGCTTAAGGGCAGCGGACCGGTCGACTCGCTTGCAGGGTATCCCGAAGGCGCTTGGTGGATTCAGGACGCTGCCGCGGCAATCCCCGCACGGCTCTTTGGCGACTTGGCGGGCAAGACCGCCCTCGATCTCTGTGCCGCTCCCGGCGGCAAGACCCTGCAGCTTTGCGCCGCGGGTGCGCGCGTCACCGCGGTCGACAGCTCAGTATCGCGCCTGGAATGGCTGCGCCACAACCTCGCCCGCACCGGGTTCGAAGCCGAGGTGGTGACCGCCGACGTCCTGTCTTTCGAGCCCGGCCACGGCTTCGACGCCGTGTTGCTCGATGCCCCCTGTTCGGCGACCGGCACCATCCGCCGCCATCCGGACCTGCCCTATGTCAAATCGGCCGCGCAGATCGAACGGCTTGGCGAAACCCAGCGGCGGATGCTCGATCATGCGGCCAGGCTGGTGGTGCCCGGCGGCACTCTCATCTACTGCACCTGTTCGCTCGAACCGGCCGAGGGCGAGGAGCAGATCGCCGGCTTCCTCGCCCGCAATGGCGATTTCGCCTTGCGCCCGATTGGCGATGGCGAGGCGGGGATTCCGGCGCACATGATCGTCGGCGGTCAGTTGCGAACCCTCCCTCACCTGGCCCTGGGCGAGGCCTGCGGCCTCGACGGGTTCCATGCCGCCCGGTTGACCCGGCATTTCTGAATAAACGTTATCGAATCCTTAACCAGGCCCTTCGCAAACTGTCGGCCGGACCCCGAATCCTCAGTTCCGGTATGGCCTTATCCAGCAAGACATTTGGCGGCGAATTGCCGCGGTTCTTCCGCCAACTGCTCGATCTGCCCCTGGGGCGGACGAAGGGCGGCGGGCCAAACCTGGTATTCCGCGGACTGGCGCAGCCCCTGCCGCCGCCCGCCGACGGCGACGCCGCCATTGCCCAGGCGCTTTATCGCGGCACCTTCACCTTCGCCGGTATGACCGTCGAATGCCAGCCCTCCGAGGTCTTCTCGGTAGGGCCGCCCAATGAGGCTTGGGATGAGGCGCTGACCGGCTTTTCCTGGCTCACCCATCTGGCGGCGCCCGATCTCGCCCTCTACCGGGCCTTCGCCCGCAACCTGGTGCAATGCTATGCCGTCAGCCGGCGACGCTCGAGCTTTACGGCCTCGGCCCATCGGCTGGTGGCGCTCGCCCGCCATGCCGGCTTCCTGCTGAGCGGCGCCTCGGCCGGTTTTGAGACCTTCTACATGGAGCTTGCGGCGCGCGAGACCAGGCGATTTGCCGCCGCCACACCGCGAACCGTCCCGGTCCAACTTCTGCAAGCCGTGGCCCTACTCAATGCCGGGCTGGCTTTCCGCGGCGGCGAGTCGCTGCGCGACGAGGCGCTGGGTCTTTGCGCGGCGCTGACGCCGGCCCTCATACTTCCCGATGGCGGGCCGGCCGACCGCAACCCGGCCTCGCTGCTGGCATTTCTCAATGATTTCCTGCCGCTTCGCCTCAGCCTGGAGAGGCAGCGTGCCAGCCTGCCGCGCGAGCTTCACGGGGCGCTCGAGCGGGCCCTCCCGATGCTCCAGATGCTGTGCCACGGCGACGACGGTCTGGCCGTCTTCCAGGGTGTAACCCGTCCCGAAGCCAAGCTGGTGCGGACGACCCTGTCGCTCGATGCGGTGCAGGGGCGGCCGCTCGCCCATGCGCCCCAATCGGGCTACTGCCGCATGACGCAAGGGGGCTCCTGCGTCATCGCCGACTGCGGCAAGCCGGCCCAGTGCGATAGCGCGCTGGCCCTCGAGTTCTCCGACGGCCCCTATCGCGTCGTCACCTCCTGCGGCCTGCCGGAGGCGGCCTCGCCCGCCTGGAAGGCCGCCGCCTCGCTCCCCGCCGCCCATTCGACCCTGGTCCTCGGTGCTGGGGCCCGTGACCGCATCCAGTCCTTCTTTACCCGCCGGGCCCGTCGGCTGCCGGCCGATCCGGTCGGCGCCGATGTCATCGCCTCGCCGCACGGCACTCTGCTCAAGGCCTGGAATGCCCTGTCGGCGACGGCCTCCGGCCTCGTCCACCATCGGGAACTCTTCCTGGCAGCCGGCGGCCAGGATTTCCGCGGCGAAGACCGCCTGGAACGTTGCGATCGGCGTGGCAGCGAATGGCCGGCGGCGAGCTTCGCCATCCGCTTTCACCTGCACCCGACGGTCAAGGCCTCGCTCGACCGCAAGGGCACTTCGGTGGCGCTCGTCCTCCCCAACCGCGATGTCTGGCAGTTCTCGGCCAGGGGCGGGGGCTTGAGCCTCGAGGACAGCATCTTTCTGGCAACCGGCGGAGCGGCGCGCGTCTGCGAGCAGATCGTCATTCGCGGTATGGCGGGCAGGCCCGAGCGGGTCAATTGGGCCTTCAAGAAACTGGCTGGCAACAGCCCCTGAAACCGTCCGCCCGCGACCGAATGGCGGTTGCCCCGGCTGGCGATCGTGGGTAAGGGGCGACAGTCACGTCACCAGGGAAATGGCCCATGGATCGGCCCATCCGCCGGGCGCTTTTGTCGGTCTCCGACAAGACCGGCCTCATCGATTTCGCTCGGGCGCTTGCCGCCCAGGGCGTTGACCTGATCTCGACCGGCGGCACGGCGGCGGCCCTGGCGGCGGCTGGTCTTCAAGTCACCGATGTCGCCTCGATCACCGGATTTCCGGAGATCATGGACGGGCGGGTGAAAACGCTGCACCCGAAGATCCACGGTGGGCTTCTGGCGGTGCGCGGGAATGCCGAGCACGAGAAGGCTCAGGCCCGGCACGGTATCGACGGCATCGACCTCCTGGCCGTCAATCTTTATCCCTTCGAGGCGACGGTGGCACGTCAGGCGTCCTTCGACGAAGCGATCGAGAATATCGACGTGGGCGGGCCGGCGATGATCCGGGCTGCCGCCAAGAACCATGACAGCGTCACGGTGATCGTCGAGGCCTCCGACTATGCCGCGGTGCTGGCGGAAATGGCAGCCCATGGCGGGGCCACGACGCTGGCCACCCGCCGCCGCCTTGCCGCCAAGGCCTTCGGCCGCACCGCCGCCTATGATGCGGCGATCTCCCAATGGTTCGGCCGCAGCCTGGGCGAGGCCCTGCCGGACTACTTCGCCATCGGCGGCAGAAAGCTTCAAACGCTGCGCTACGGCGAGAACCCGCACCAGCAGGCCGCCCTTTATTCGAGCCCGGACACCCGCTCCGGTGTCACCACAGCGCGGCAAGTGCAGGGCAAGGAGCTGTCCTACAACAATCTCAACGACACGGACGCGGCACTCGAATGCCTGGCCGAGTTCGGAACGGCGGCGGAGGCGGCCTGCGTCATCGTCAAACACGCCAATCCATGCGGAGTTGCTATCGACTCGATACCATTAATCGCCTATCGCAAGGCTTTGGCCTGCGATCCGGTCAGCGCCTTCGGCGGCATCATCGCCCTCAGTCGCCCACTCGATGCGGCCACCGCCGGTGAGATCGTGCAGCTCTTCACCGAAGTGATCGTCGCACCCGGCGCCGATGCCGAAGCCATTGCCATCGTGGCGGCCAAAAAGAACCTGCGCCTGTTGCTCATCGACGCGCTGGCAGCGCCCGATGCGCCCGGACTCTCGGTCAAGACCATCGCCGGCGGACTCCTGGTGCAGTCGCGCGACAATGCCACGGTCGATAGGTTGAGGCTCCGGACCGTAACTAAACGGCCCCCCACGCCCCGGGAACTGGCCGATCTCCGCTTCGCCTTTCGGGTGGCCAAGCACGTCAAGTCGAACGCCATCGTCTATGCCCGGGACGGCGTCACGGTCGGCATCGGGGCGGGCCAGATGTCGCGGGTCGATGCGGCCCGGATCGCGGTGCGCAAGAGCGAGGACGCAGCCAGGGCGGCTGGCCTGCCACATCCCCTGGTCAAAGGCTCGGTTGTGGCTTCCGACGCCTTCTTCCCCTTCCCGGACGGGCTCTTGCAGGCCGCCGAAGCAGGGGCGACGGCGGTGATCCAGCCCGGCGGATCGCTCAAGGATGACGAGGTGATCAAGGCAGCCGATGCGGCTGGTCTCGCTATGGTTTTCACTGGCTTCCGCCACTTTCGACATTAGTTGGAAGCGAGTCGATACTATTATGGTGGTGCCGCCTGATAACCCGGGCCGACGACCAGCGGCTTGTCGGGCAGGCTCGACTGATCGACATCGGTCTTGAAGGTGCGCTCGTAACGGGCAAGTTCCCTGCCGCTACTATCGCGCACCAACAGCGTCACCTTGTAGGGGTGGTCCTTGACGATGCCGCGCAAGTTTCCGGTCTGGAAGACATATTGCAGCTGGCCGGGACGGCCATCCTGCACCTGCACCTCCTCTCCGCCGGGCACCTCGAAATGGACCTCGATCTTGCTGCCTTCGGGCACCGGCTTCTTCTGGCGGGCGACGAATCCATAGAAATGGTTAGCGGAGCGGTAGTTGAAGACGAAGCCGCCGCCGGCGAACTCCAGATAGGGTGTGGTCGAATCGTCTCCACAGGCGGTCAGCACGAGCGCCGGGGCCAATGCGAGCAGGATGCGGCGGGTGAGCATCTGCCTCAGTCCTCACTGTCGCGGCGCTGCGAAACGCCAAGCAGGCCCTCGGGTTTAAGGACCAGGATGGCGATAATGATAGCGAACACGGCCACATCGCGATAGGCCAGCGGCAGGGCCGCCGACCAGGCGGTTTCGACGAAGGCGAGGAAAATCCCCCCGGCGATAGCACCACCGATGGTGCCGAAGCCGCCGATGATCGCCGCGAACATCGCCTTGAATCCCAGCACCAGTCCCATGGCGAAGCTGACGCCGCCATAGGTGACCGCGATCAGCCAGCCGGAGACCGCCGCCAGCATGCTGGCGGCGATGAACGACCAGCGGAACACCGCAGCGGTATCGACGCCTGAAAGCTGGGCCAGCCTGGCATTCTGGGCGGTCGCCCGCCACAGGCGCCCGGCGGCGGAATAGCGCATGACGGCGACGAGGCCCAAAACCGTCGTAGCGCTCACCGCCACGGCGCCAAGCCGGGCGTAGCCGACCAGCACCGGGTAGGCGCCCTGGCGCAGCACCATGGCATCGTCGATGAGCGGGGGCAGCCATTGGTCGCGAGCCCCGGTCTGCAGCCGCATCGTTTCCTGCAGCACGATCGACAGGCCGATCGAGGTGATCATCACCGCCTGGTTGGGCGAGCGGATCAAGGGGGCAAACACCAGGGAATGGCTGAGCCGGCCAAGGCCCGCCGACGCCGCCAAGGCGGCGATCAGGGCGAGCCCCATGACGGCAAAGCCCGCCGCGCCGTCGAGCAGCGCCCAGATGGCGACGTAGACGGCGGTCAGCGCCCCGAAGGTGGCAAAATCGCCGAACGACAGGATGATGCGGTTGGTGATGCCCTGGAGCAGGGCATAGGCGGTGGCGAGCGTTACATAAAGGCTGGCCAGAACTAGACCATTGACGGTCTGCTGCAGCCAATAGCCGGACAAGAGGTCGGGTGCGGACAGTTTCGCCTCCGGGGTTCGCCGGGTGGTTCTAGCACGAAGTTCCGCCGATAGCGTCTCCGGCCCGGCGCAAGTTTGGCGGGCGATTCTGGCGTCGATAGAAGCTGAGCCGGACCCCATGCCGCAGCACCTGCCGCCCTTGTCCGACATTCTGCTCAAGATACTGTCGGTGATCCTGGCCGGCAGCTGTGCGGCGTTTGCAGGTGCCATGGTGCTCAGGCTCCAGTCGATGGACAATCCGCCGGCCGACATGGGCCTCAATTTTCCCGATCCCCCCAAGCGCCATTCGACCGACAAGGCGGTGCTGGTCGATCCGGGTTCGACCGGATCGATCGACCGGCCCGACATGGCGGCGCCATCGTTAGGAGAGCCGATACAGCCCTATCGCGCCGAAACGCCGCTCAGGGATTTCCGCCTGCTGACCGTCATCGACGGCATCGCCTTCGTCGAGGTGGCAACCCTCAAGGGCCGGGAGATCATGCCGCTCGGCATCGGCGCCACCCTGCCCGGCGCAGGCACGGTGGAGCGCATCGACAAGGTCGGCGGCCGCTGGCAAGTGGTAGCCGGCAGCGAGACGATCGTCGCCGAGAGCCGTCAGTAAAGCCCGCGCAGCAGCCGGTCGATGTAATCGAGTTCGAGCCGCGGCCGGTCGGCTTCATTGGCGCGCGAGCGCAGTATGTCGAGAATCTCGCGGGCCCGGCGGATTGCCATTTCGGTGGGCAGCATGTTGCGCAAGGGACCGGTATCCTCGTTGCGGGTCGCCGTCGGCCGCCCGAGGGGATCGCGGTCGTCGCCGCGGGCCTCGCCATTGCGGCCGTAATTGCCCTGCTGGCCGAAGCCCTGTTGCAGCAGCTGACGGGCCATGCCCTGGGCGCCTTGGCGAAGCTTGACCATGGCATCGCCCTGGCGGCCCAAGGCGCCCTCGCGGTCGCTGCGGCGCAGCGAGCCTTCGGCTTCCTTCATGCTGCGGCCCGCCTGGCCGAGGGAATCGGGTGCATTGAGCCCGTTCTCGCCCAGCCGGCGCAGAAGTTCCGCCAGCCGATCCTCGAGACCCTTCTGCTGGCCGGCCAGTGCATCGGGCGAAATCTGCATGCCGGGATTATTCTGTTCGCCGCCATTCTGGCCCGGCGCGCCGTCCGGCGGCAGGCGCTGGGTATCGTCCATCAATTGCTGCTGGCGGCGCAGCAGTTCCGACAGCTGGTCGAGCATCTTGCCAAGCTGCTGGCCCTGCTGTGACTGCATCTGGCCCTGTTGCTGGCCGGGTTTCAGATTGCGCAGGATGTCGTCGAGCTGCGACAGCATCTGGCGGGCGGCGTCATTGGCGCCGCTCTCCGCCAGTTTCTGGATGGTGTCGAGCATCTTCTTCAGGTCTTCCGGCGTCACCATCCGGCCCGGCAACTGGCGCTGGTCCTGCTGCTGGCCCTGGCGCATCCGCTTGTCGGTCTGGTTCATCAGCGACTGCATGTAGCGATCCATGGCCTGGCGCATCTTGTCCATGAGCTCGGCGATGCGTTCGGGAGAGGCGCCCTCGGCCAGTGCCCGCTCGAGTTCCTTGCGGATCGCCTCGAGATTGGCGCGGGCTTCCGCCATGGACCCGTCCTCGATGCCGACGGCGGTCTGCCATAACATGGCGACGGCGGCGTCGATGTCGTCCTGGCCGGCGGCGGCGCGAAGCCTGGAGGCGATGGCGGCAATGGAAATGACCGCGCCACTGCCTTCGGTGAGGCCGTCGGGCCAAGCGATCAGGGCCTCGAGCATCTGCTCGACTTCGCCCGATCGGTCGGGCTGCAGGATGAGGTGCTTGCGCTGCTCGATCAGGGCCCGCGCCAAGGGCTTGATGAACAGCCGCTCGGGCATGCGGAAGGTGCGGGTTTCGCTGCGGCCCGTCTGGCCCGCGGCATCGGTCGCCTTGAGCTGCATCTCGACCATGAAGCCGGCCCATGGGTGTTCGGCGAGATCGGCGGTGGTGGCGCCGGCTTCCTCCTTGGCGGCGGCCCGGCGCAACGAGATCGGAAACTTCGGCGGCTGGTAGAGAAAGATGCCGTTGCCGGCGAAGCCCACGCCATCGTCCTGATTGTCGGCCAGCGACAGTTCCGCCGAAATGTCGGTGACGCCGTAATCGTCGGAGGCCTTCCACTTGGCGGTCAGAGTTCCGGCCGAATCGCCGGCGGGCTCGGCGGCAAAGGCAATTTTCGGCGCGGCATCGGGAATGAGCGCCACCGGCCAGTGGGCCAGTTCGCGGCTACCATCGCTCACCCGGATATAGACCGGGCGGGTCAGCGTCACCTCGGCCTGGAACAGGTTCTTGTCGCGGCGAAGGCTGGGCTTGAGGTCCTTCACCTCCGCTCCGCCGCCGCCCGACGGCGACAGGCTCTCGAAAGCGATCTTGGCGTCCGCCGCACCGGTCAGGCGCAGGGCGAGCACGGCGTTTTGCGGGATGAGCAGAGGCTCGCCGTCCTTCAGTTTCTCGGTCATGGCCGGGCTCGTGAGCATGACCGGCGGCTTGCCGGTATAGGCGGGGGGCTTCAGCCAGGCATCGAGCGCCAGGGTTTCGCTTGCCGGCGGTGCCTGTGCCACGGCAGCGGCAAGACTTTCGCTCGGGCTGCCACGGCCGAGAACAAGGCTTGCAACCAGCAGAAGGATGGCGGGAAGCCGCAGTGCCGCTGCATCGAGATCGCGCCAGCGCGATTGCGGCAATCCGGCCCTGAGGCCGACAAGGCCGGCAAGCTGGCGGCGCTTGTGCTCGAGCCAGATCGCCATGCGTTGCGGATCGTCGTCGCCGTCGGCGAGCCTGTCGGAGAGCCCCGAGACCGGGCGGTGGGGCAGTCCCGAGTAACGCTCGATGCGCCGCATGGCGTCGATCTGAGACGGCAGTCGAAGCCGCAGCAGGGGGCCAAGCGATGCCAGGAAGGCCAGCGCTAGGCTGGCGAGGACCGCCAGCCGAAGGGCCGCCTGCAAGGATGGCAAAAGCCCCGAAAACAGCGCGGCCAAAGCCACTGAGGCTAACACCATTGGCCACAGCAGGGCCGCCCACAGGGCCTCGAAGGCCAAGGCCAGGCGGGCGGCCCTGATCTTGCCATCCAGCCTCTGGAGGGTCATGCCGGTCATTGCGCCGAGAATGCTAGCACAGAAGGGCCAAATTGTGCCGCGGGGCTTCTTTCACGGTTACGTCAATGCTGCCAGCCGGCCAGCCGGTCGAGACCGAGCAATGCCTCATAGGTCTGGCGCGGCCGGACCAGGGCCCAGTTGGCGCCGTTGACCAGGACTTCCGGCACCAGCGGCCGGCTGTTGTAGGTGCCGGCCTGGACCGCGCCATAGGCGCCGGCCGTCATGGTGGCGATGAGGTCGCCCGCGGCCAGCTTGGCAAGTCTCCGGTCGCGGGCCAGATAGTCGCCCGACTCGCATACCGGACCCACCACGTCGGCCACCATCATGGCATCGTCACCGGCTGCGGCGACGGGAACGATCTCGTGCCAGGCATCATAGAGCGTCGGGCGGATCAGATCGTTCATCGCCGCGTCCTGGATAATGAAGTGCTTGGCCTCGCCCTCCTTCACATAGATCACCCGCGACACCAGGATGCCGGCATTGCCGGCGATCATGCGGCCCGGCTCCAGCACATATTTGAGCCCGAGAGGCCCCAGGGTGCGCTTGACCATCGCGGCATATTCGTCCGGGTGCGGCGGCACATCATTGGTGCCGCGATAGGGAACGCCGAGCCCGCCGCCGAGATCGAGATGGCGGATATTGTGGCCGCGCGATTTGAGGTCACGGGCCAGCTCCGCCATCAGCCGGAAGGCCTGCTCGAAGGGTTCGAGCTCGGTGATCTGGCTGCCGATATGCATGTCGATCCCGGCCACGTCGAGGGCCGACAGGCTGGCGGCGCGGGCATAGACTTGCGGCGCCCTGGCAAAGGAGACGCCGAACTTATTTTCGGCCTTGCCGGTGGTAATTTTGTGGTGGGTCCGGGCATCGACGTCCGGGTTGACGCGGATCGACACCTTGGCGCGCTGGCCGGTGCGGTTGGCCACACCGGAGAGCAGTTCGAGTTCGGGCTCGGATTCGATGTTGAAGCAGGCAATGCCTTCCTTCAGCGCCAGCGCCATTTCATGGGCCGTCTTGCCCACCCCCGAGAACACGATCTTGCGGGCCGGAACGCCGGCGGCAAGGGCCCGGCGCAACTCGCCTTCGGAGACCACATCCATGCCGGCGCCGAGATCGGCCATGGTCTTGATCACCGCCTGGTTGGAATTGGCCTTCATGGCATAGCAGATCATGTGGTCGGTGCCGGCGAAGGCATCGGCCATGACCTTGTAGTGGTGGACGAGTGTGGCGGTCGAATAGCAGTAGAAGGGCGTGCCGATCTCCTCGGCGATGAGCCTCAGGTCGACATCCTCGGCATGGAGCCAGCCGTCGCGGTAGGCGAAATGATGCATGGAATTACTGGCTCTGGTCGGTCTTCTGGGCGCCGCCGGGAGGTTCCGGGTCGCCCCTGACGCCGCAAGCTGCAAGGCTGATCGCAACAGCTAGGATGAGGAGGAAGGTCTTCATGTGGCCATCCTATCAGGCTTCAAGGAGCTTGAGCCAGCGTTTTGCTTCGCGCCTCACGTTGGCCGGCGCGGTGCCGCCGAAGCTCCGGCGCGAGGCGACCGAGGCCTCGACGGTCAAGACTTTGTAAACGTCCCTAGTGATGCGTTTCTCGACTGTGCGCAGTTCGGCGAGCGAAAGCTCGGGCAGGCCGCAACCCTTTTTTTCCGCCAGCGCCACCAGGCTGCCGGTCACGTGATGAGCGTCGCGGAACGGCATCTTCAGTGTACGGACGAGCCAGTCGGCGAGATCGGTGGCGGTGGAGAAGCCGCCGGCCGCCGCCTGGCGCATCGTCTCGACGTTGGGGGTTAGGTCCTTCACCATGCCGGTGGTCGCGGCGATCGCCAGCGACAGATTGTCGAAGGCGTCGAAAGCCGGTTCCTTGTCCTCCTGCATGTCCTTGGAATAGGTGAGCGGCAGGCCCTTCATCACCACGAGCAGGGCGGTGAGCGCGCCGAGAATGCGGCCTGGCTTGGCCCGCACCAGTTCGGCGGCATCCGGGTTGCGCTTCTGCGGCATGATCGACGAGCCGGTGGTGAACTTGTCGGACAATTTCACGAAACCGAACTGGCTGGTCGACCAGATGACGATCTCCTCGGCCAGCCGCGACAGATGGGTGGCACAAATGGCCGCGGCCGCAAGTGTTTCCAGCACGAAATCGCGGTCGGCAACCGAATCGAGGGAGTTGCGCGTCGGGCCATCGAAGCCGAGGGCCCTGGCGGTTGCGTGCCGGTCGATGGGGAAGGAGGTGCCGGCCAGGGCTGCTGCGCCCAGCGGACTTTGGTTCATGCGGCGTCTGGCGTCGACAAGCCGCGAGCGGTCGCGGGCCAGCATCTCGACATAGGCGAGGCAGTGATGGCCGAAGGTCACCGGCTGGGCCACCTGCAAATGGGTGAAGCCCGGCATGATGGTCGCCGCATGGGCCTGCGCCTTGGCGGCGAGGGCCCGCTGCAAGTCCTTCAACTGGCCATCGAGATGGTCGATTGCATCGCGCACATAGAGACGAAAATCGACCGCCACCTGGTCGTTGCGCGACCTTGCCGTGTGGAGCCGTCCCGCCGCCGGGCCGATCAATTCCTTGAGGCGGGATTCGACGTTGAGGTGAATGTCCTCCAGCGCCCGCGAAAACGTGAACTTGCCGGCCTCGATCTCGGCTTGAACGGCGGCAAGCCCGCGCCTAATTCTGTTGGCATCGGCCTTGCTGATGATGCCCTGCTCGGCCAGCATGGCGACGTGGGCCGTGGAGCCGGCGATGTCCTGGAGGAAAAGCCTTCTGTCGAAACCGATCGAAGCGTTGATCTCCTCCATGATCGCGTCCGGCCCCGCCTGAAACCGCCCGCCCCACATCTTGTTGGTCATCGAAAATCCCTTATTGCAAGTGAAAGCCCATTCCATGAGCCCCAAGACCCGGTCGGCCACCGCCCTGATCCTCGTTCTCGCCGGCCTTGCCGTGGTGGCGGGCATTTACGGGTTTCGCGCCGGCGAACGCAAGGCCGCCAGTGCTGTGACAACGGCAGCCCCGGCCACCGCCATCACCCGCGCCATGGCGACCGGCAAGCTTGCGGCGTTTCTGGTGAAGCCGGAGCGGGTTGCCGTCGCCGACATCGAATTCCAGAACGGTGACGGCAAGCCGGTCAAGCTCAGCGACTGGCGAGGCCGCATCGTCCTGGTCAATCTGTGGGCCACCTGGTGCGTGCCCTGCCGGAAAGAGATGCCGACCCTTGCCGCCCTTCAAGCGAAGCTCGGCTCGAAGGATTTCGAAGTCGTGGCGATCAGCGTCGACCGCAAGGGACTCGACGTGTCAGGCGCCTTCCTGAAGGAAATCGGCGCTACGGCGCTGAAACTCTACGCCGAGCCCACGGCCCAAATCCTCAACGATTTGCAGGCCCTGGGCCTGCCCGCCACGCTCTTGATCGACCGCCAGGGCCGCGAGGTGGGAAGGCTTTTGGGAGCCGCCGAATGGGATAGCCCGGAAGCCGTGGCGCTGATCCAGGCGGCGCTCGCGGAGCCAAGCAGCTAGCGCTGGATCATCTTTGATTGAAGCGACACTTGTTCCCCTGCCACAAGGGGGAGGGAAAGCAATTCAGCGTGTCACTTGGTCTGATAAGACTCTAGCGCGTCGGCACCGGCTTTTCGCCGCGATAGTCGTAGAAGCCGCGGTTGGACTTGCGGCCGAGCCAGCCGGCCTCGACATATTTGACCAGGAGCGGACAGGGCCGGTATTTGGAATCGGCAAGCCCATCATAGAGCACCTGCATCACCGACAGACAGGTATCGAGGCCGATGAAGTCGGCAAGTTCGAGCGGCCCCATGGGATGGCGCGCGCCCAACTTCATCGCCGTGTCGATGGCTTCCACTCCGCCTACACCTTCATAGAGCGTATAGATCGCCTCGTTGATCATCGGCAGCAGAATGCGGTTGACGATGAAGGCGGGGAAATCCTCGGAGACGGCGATGGTCTTGTGCAGGGTGGTGACGAATTCCTTCACCGCCGCGAAGGTCTGCTCTTCGGTGGCGATGCCGCGAATAAGCTCCACGAGCTCCATAACCGGCACCGGGTTCATGAAGTGAATGCCCATGAAGCGTTCCGGCCGGTCGGTGGCCGAGGCAAGCCTGGTGATCGAGATCGACGAGGTGTTGGAGCCGACAATGGCATCGGGCTTCAGATGCGGGCAGAGCGACTGGTAGATCTTGCGCTTGACCTGCTCGTCCTCAACCGCACTCTCGATCAGCAAATCGTAGTCGCCAAATCCGTCGAAGCTCGCCACCTTGCTGATGCGGGAGAGGGCGGCCTCGCGGTCGGCCTCGCTGAGCTTCCCCGATTTCACCCTTCGGGCAAGATTGCCGTTGATGGTCGCCAGCCCCGCCTCGATACGGTCCTTGCTGATGTCGTTCAAGCCAACCTGGAATCCGGCCTGGGCGCAGATCTGCGCAATGCCGGTTCCCATCTGCCCGGCGCCGATGACGCCGACTTTCCTGATCTTCATATTAGTCTAGTGTCCGCTTCATAAAGACAGCGGAGCCTATAACGCGCCCAAGCCGTGAGCAAGTGTATTTCGCATGTGCAGCAAAAGGGTAAGGGCTATTTCCCCAGCTTGGCCAGTTCCGCATCAAGCTCCGGCACCGCCTGGAACAGGTCGGCGACCAGGCCGAAGTCGGCCACCTGGAAGATCGGCGCCTCTTCGTCCTTGTTGATGGCGACGATCACCTTCGAATCCTTCATGCCGGCGAGATGCTGGATGGCGCCGGAAATGCCGACCGCGATATAGAGGTCGGGGGCGACCACCTTGCCGGTCTGGCCCACCTGATAGTCGTTGGGCACATAGCCCGCATCGACGGCGGCGCGGGAGGCGCCGACCGCGGCGTTGAGCTTCCGTGCGACCGAATCGAGGATCTTGAAGTTTTCGCCGTTCTGCATGCCGCGGCCGCCCGAGACGATGACCTTGGCGGAGGTGAGCTCGGGACGGTCGGATTTCGACAGGTTCTCGCTCTTGTAGGCAGAAAGCCCCGGATCGGCGGCGGCGTTCACTGTCTCGATCGGCGCGTTGCCGGTTTCAGCGGTCGCGGCAAAGGAAGCGGTGCGCACCGTCACCACCTTCACCTTGTCGCTCGACTGCACCGTCTGCACCGCATTGCCGGCATAGATCAAGCGCACGAACGTGTCGGGCGAGACCACTTCGGAAATGTCGGAGACCTGCATCACGTCGAGAAGGGCAGCGACGCGCGGCATGTAGTTCTTGCCGTTGGTGGTGGCGGCGGCGACGATGTGGCCATAGGCCGGGACCAGCGAGACGATCAAAGCCGCCATGGGCTCTGCCAGGGGCCGTTCGAGCGTTACGCTTTCGACATGCAATACCTTGGCGACGCCGGCAAGCTTGGCGGCCTGGGCGGCAGCGCCTTGCGCCTTGTTGCCGGCGACCAGCACATGAACCTCGCCGCCCATCTTCGCGGCGGCGGTCAAGGCCTTGTGGGTGGCATCCTTGAGGTGGGCGTTGTCGTGTTCGGCGATCAAAAGGACGGTCATTTCAAATGGCTCCCGCTTCCTTGAGTTTGGCCACGAGTTCGGCCGGCGATTTCACTTTGACGCCGGCCAAGCGCTTGGGCGGCTCCTCGGTCTTGATGACCTTGAGGCGCGGGGCGACGTCGGCCCCGTAATCGGCCGGAGTCTTCTCGTCGAGCGGCTTCTTCTTGGCCTTCATGATGTTGGGCAGCGAAGCATAGCGCGGCTGGTTGAGGCGGAGATCGGTCGTGACGATCAGCGGCATCTTGACGGTCAGGGTCTGCAAGCCGCCATCGATCTCGCGGGTGATGGTGGCCCAGCCGTCGCCGGGTTCGAGCTTGGAACAGAAGCTCGCCTGGGCCCAGCCGAGAAGGGCCGCCAGCATCTGGCCGGTCTGGTTGCAATCGTCGTCGATCGCCTGCTTGCCGAGAATGACGATTGCCGGCTTTTCGGCCTCGACCACGCCTTTCAGAATCTTGGCGACACCGAGGGGCTCGACATAGGCATCATGCTTGACCAGGATGGCCCGGTCGGCGCCCATGGCAAGGGCGGTGCGCAGCGTCTCCTGGGCCTGGGCCGGTCCCACCGACACAGCCACCACCTCGCTCGCCTTGCCCTGTTCCTTGAGCCTGATCGCCTCCTCGACGCCGATCTCGTCGAAGGGGTTCATCGACATCTTGACATTGGCCAGCTCGACCCCCGAGCCGTCGGCCTTCACGCGGATCTTGACGTTGTAGTCGACGACCCGCTTCACAGCGACCAGGACCTTCATTTCTTCCCTCGATATGGCAGTGCACAAAATCGCGGCGGACCCTAGTGACCGGGACCCTCCAAGTCAATTCCATGACCGGCAGGCCTGGGCCGAATGCGACGCGAGGTCTCAGTCGCCGATGCGGATCAACAGGCGCTGGCGGAGTGCCAGGGTGACCAGGGACCCGGTGACGAAGCCGCCGATATGGGCCCACAGCGCCACCTGCATGTCGGCCGCGGTGAAAAGAGTGAATACCTGGAGCAGGAACCAGCCGCCCAGCACCCATATGGCACCGATCCTGAGCGGCAGGCGCATGAACAGCAGGATCCAGACGCGGGCTCGGGGGAACAAGACCGCATAGGCGCCGAGTACGCCCGACACCGCCCCCGAGGCGCCGATCAGCGGATCGGCCGAGACCGGCGCCATCAGTACATGGGTGAGGGCTCCGGCAATGCCGCAGAACAGGTAGAAGAGCGCGAAGGCCCCATAACCATAGGCATCCTCGATATTGTCGGCGAAGACCCAGAGGAACAGCATGTTGCCGATCAGGTGCCACCAGCCGGCATGCAGGAACATATAGGTGACCAGCGTCAAGGGCCGGGGGATCGGCATCATCGCGTGCCAGGGGGTCGGGTTCCCAGTCAACTCGCCCGGCACCACGCCGTAGCCGGTGGCGATCGCGCCGATCACCCGGTCGGAAGTGAAGGCGCCGGTTGCCAGATAGACCGCGACATTGGCGAGGATGATGGCGATCGTCACATACTGGAAGCGGATCACCCGCAAGGGTGTGCCATCATAGAGCGGCACGAACATCAGCGGGTCTGGCCCGGCACCCAGAGCACATCGCCCTGCGACTTTGCGTTGGCCCAGCGGCTGGCGACGAACAGGAAATCGGAAAGGCGGTTGATATAGGCGATGGCGTTGTCGTTGACCTTTTCGCCCTCTTCCGCCGCCAGCTCGACGATCAGGCGCTCGGCCCGGCGGCAGACGGTGCGGGCGAGATGCAGGTGAGCCGCCGCCGGATCGCCGCCGGGCAGCACGAAGGAGCGCAGCGGTGCGAGATCGGCATTCAGCATGTCGATTTCCGCCTCAAGGCGCCCGGCCTGGTGCGGCAGGATGCGCAAGGGTTCGAAATCGGGCTTTTGGCTTCCCTCCGGCACGCACAGATCGGCGCCGAGATCGAACAGCTCGTTCTGGATGCGGGCCAGCATGGTGTCGAGGGCGGCGAATTCGGCGGTCCTGGTGTAGAGGCGGACGACGCCGATCGCCGCATTGGTTTCATCGACGGTGCCATAGGCGTGAATGCGCCGATGGGCCTTGGAGACGCGGATGCCGGTGCCGAGCGAGGTCTCGCCGGTATCGCCGGTGCGGGTGTAGATGCGGTTGAGGACGACCATGCTTTCTTGTCCGCCGGGGTGCCCGAAGTGTCAAGCTACTCGTCGCGCAGGTATCGGGCGGGCCTCGCCGAAAGGGCACTCCAGGTGGTGGCAAGCCCTGCAACGATCGCCAGGGCCATGGCGATCGCCGCCGTCAGCGCCGCGGTTGCGAGATCGAAGCTCCACGGCATTTCGAGGATGAAGCGGGCGAGGAACCACGAGGCGAGCGAGCCCACCAGCAGGCCGAAAATCGCCGCCGCCGCCCCGAGGCAGGAATATTCGATGACGAAGGCGCCGATCAATTGGCCGCGCGTGGCGCCATAGGTCTTGAGCACCACGGCTTCGTAAAGCCTTTCCGACAGGCCGGCGGCGAGGGCCCCCGCCAGCACCAGCACGCCGGTCATGAGCGTCATGACATTGGCGCCGCGGATGGCGGTCAGCATCTTCGCCAGAAGATCGGCGACAAGCCCGATGGCATCCTTGACCCTGACCGCCGTTACGCCCGGAAAGCGCCGCGCCATGTCGTTCACCAGTTTCGCCTCGTCGCCGCCCGCCATGGTCACGGTGACGATATTGGCATGCGGCGCCGCGGCGAGTGTCGCCGGCGTGAACACCATGAGGAAATTGATGCCGAGGCTCCGCCAGTTCACCTCGCGAAAACTGGCGACCGTCGCCGTCACCTCGCGGCCCAGCACGTTGACGGTGATTGGGTCGCCGACGGCGAGGCCCAGCCCCCTGGCGACATCGCCGACGAGCGAGACGAGCGGTGGGCCCTCATAATCCTTCGGCCACCACTTGCCAGCGCTGAGGCGCGAGCCGGCGGGCAGTTCTTGCGAATAGGTGAGGCCGCGATCACCGCGGAGCGCCCAGGCCGAATCGGGAGACGCCTCGACCTTCTCGGCCGGCACATCCTTCACCTTGACGATGCGACCTCTCATCATCGGCGCCGAACTCACTTCGGTCACGCCGGGCTCGGCCTTCACCGCCGCCATGAAGCTGTCGAGTTCGGCTGCCTTCACGTCGAGAAAGAAGAAGGCGGGTGCCCGGTCGGGGATACCGGAGCGTAGTTCGGCGGAAAGCGTGCGGTCGGTGAGCGCCAAGGTCACGAACAGGCTGAGGCCCAGGCCCAGCGCCAGGATGACCGAGGCGGCGGCACTCCCCGGGCGATGCACATTGGCGATGGCATGGCGCCAGATGGCCGAGCGTGGCGGCGGCAGGCGGCGGGCGGCCACTACGATCAACCGCGCAAGACCGATCAGCACGACGAAGGCGACGATTAATCCGGCGAGGAACCAGCCGGTGATGCGCGGCTCGCTGAGGCTTGCGAGCGCCACACCGGCAATGCCGGCAAAACTCGCGGCGATGGCGAGGAGGTCGGTCCAGGCCGGGCGCCCGGAGTGCGGCAAGGTCCGGTGGCGGAACAGGCCCGCGGCCGAAGCCCGTCTGGTGCGCGACAGGGGCCAGACGGCAAAGGCGATGGTGGCAAGGAAACCCAGCACCCCGGCGACGACCAGTGGCACCGCTTCGATCGCCGCACTCACCGGCAGGGGAAGTATCCCGCCGAGAAGGCGTGCGGCGAGGGTCGGGGCTGCAGCCCCTGCGGCGAGGCCGATGGCGATGGCGAGCACGCCGACCAGCAGGATTTCGGTCAAATAGATGCCGAAGACATCGCGATTGACGGCGCCGAGGCATTTGAGCGTGGCAATGGACGAGGTGCGCCGGCCAACGAAGGCGGTGACCGCATTGGCAATGCCGGTGCCGCCGACGATCAGCGCCGCCAGCCCTACGAGCGTCATGAACGAGCCGATCCGCTGGATGAAACGGTCGATGCCGGGGGCGGCGTTGTTACGCGTATGGGTCTGCCAGCCGGCGGCGGGAAAACGCTTGTCGGCCTCGGTCAAGGTGGCGCGGAGCTCGGCCAGGGTTGCACCCTTCGGCAGCTTCAGCCGGTAGTGCCAGGTGATCAGGCTTCCCGGCTGGATGAGGCCGGTGGCGGCAAGTGCCGTGCGGCTCATCAAGAGGCGCGGCCCGAGGAAGAACCCGTCGGAAACGCGATCCGGTTCCTGGGCAATGGTGCCGGCGAGCACAATATCGGCGCCGCCGATCTTCACATGATCTCCCGGCTTCAGGCCGAGACGGGCGAAGAGCAGCGGATCGGCGACGGCGCCCCAGGCGCTGCCCCGTGGCGCAATCGCCGCGCGGAAATCGCCGCCGCCTTCGAGCGCGAGAGAGCCATAGAGCGGATAGGCCTGATCGACGGCCTTGGCTTCGACGAGGGTTGCCGCGCCATTGGACTGGGCCATGGCGCGGAGCGTGGCGGTCACACCCACCTCGCCCTTGCGGTTGAGCCAGGCAAGCTCGTCGGCACTCGCCTCACGATGGATCAGGGAGAATTCGATATCGCCGCCCAAGAGCGGCTGGCCCTGCTCGGTCAAGCCCCGGTCGATGGCTGCGGCAAGGGAACCCACCACCGCGATCGCCGCCGTGCCCAAGGCGAGACAGGCGAGAAAAATCCAGAAGCCCTGCAATCCCGAACGCAGATCGCGGAGCGCGAAGCGTAACCACAGCCTCATGGGGCGGCACCGGCTACGATGCGGCCGTCGCGCATTTCGGCCACCCGGTCGCAGCGCGAGGCCACAGCCCGGTCGTGGGTGACCAGCAGCAGGGTGGCACCATGATGTTCGCGCAGATCGAACAGCAGGCGGATGATCTCGCCGCCGGTTTCCTGGTCGAGATTGCCGGTGGGCTCGTCGGCGAGAATGATGCGGGCGCCGGAGGCAAGGGCGCGGGCGATCGCCACGCGCTGCTGCTCGCCACCCGACAATTGCCCGGGATAGTGGCTGAGGCGGTGGCCGAGGCCGACACGGGCGAGTTCGTCACGGGCCCGCTCCGCCGCATCCGTCACCCCCCGGAACTCGAGCGGCACGGCGACGTTCTCCAGGGCCGTCAAAGTGGGAATGAGATGGAAGGACTGGAACACGATGCCGACATGGTCGCGGCGGAAGCGGGCGAGCGCATCCTCGCCCAGACCGTTGAGCGAGGCACCGGCCACCGTGATGTTGCCGCCGTTCACCGCCTCCAGTCCGGCGATCACCATGAGCAGCGAGGTCTTGCCGGAGCCCGAAGGCCCGACCAGCCCCACGGCCTCGCCGGTGGCCACCGCGAAATCGATGCCGCGCAGGATTTCGACCCGTCCGGCCCGGCTGGGCAGAGTCAATGTGACATTGGCAAGGCTGATGGCGGGTGCGTTCATCGGCGCAACATGGGTGGCGATCGGTGATTTGTCGAGTTACCGATGCTTGCCGGGGCGCCAAGTGTCTCCTACCTTCCCGGCCATGGTACGATTGCTGGTGGCCGTTCTTGCCCTGATCGCCGGAGGAGCGCTGCCGGTTGCCGCGGCACCGGTGACTATCCTGGCTTTCGGCGACAGCCTGACGGCGGGCTATGGGCTTGCCCCTTCGGAGGCCTTCCCGGCACGGCTCGAGGCGGCGCTCAGGGCCAAAGGCCACGACGTCACAGTGGTCAACGGCGGGGTTTCCGGCGACACGGCGGCCGACGGGCTTGCCCGGCTCGACTGGGCTCTCGACGGCAGCGTTTCGGCGGTCGTCGTCGAGCTCGGCGCCAACGACGCGCTCCGCGGTCTGCCGCCGGCCCAGGTGGAAGCGGCGCTGGATCGGATTCTGGCGAAACTCGCGGCCCGCCGGCTGCCGGTCCTGGTCGCCGGCATGGCAGCGCCGCGCAACCTTGGTGCCGACTATGGCGCCGCCTTCGATCCCATCTACCGGAAGCTGGCGGAGAAGCACGGGGCGCTGCTCTATCCCTTCTTCCTCGACGGCGTTGCCGCCGATCCCGCCCTCAACCAGGAGGATGGAATCCATCCCAATGCCCGGGGGGTCGACGTGGTGGTTGCCCGCATATTGCCCAGCGTCGAGGCCCTGCTCGCCCGGGCTGCCGCAAAATAGCCCTTGGCACCGGCTCGAATCAGGTTAGCCTATTGTTTACGCGTTCCGAGCAATCCTTAATCCAACCGAGGAGGCCCGCCATGCCGCGACTGTTCACCGGAGTTGAAATTCCTTCCGACGTGGCTTTCGACCTCGAACTGATGAAGGGGGGCATAGCGGGCGCGCGCTGGATAGATCGGGACTCCTTCCACCTCACCCTGCGCTTCATCGGCGATATCGACGAGCCCCTGGCCCGCGAGATCGCCTATGAGCTCGATGGTGTCGAGGCCAGGCCGTTCTCGCTCAGGCTCAAGGGTGTGGGCGTGTTCGGCGGCAACAAGCCCCACACCCTCTTTGCGGGGGTGGAGGAAAGTGCCGATCTCCGCCGCTTGCAGTCGATCCACGAGCGCATCTGCCAGGTTCTCGGCCTCGACGCGGACCCACGCAAATTCACCCCCCACGTGACCCTGGCGCGGCTCAAGGAGGCCGACCACGGGGTGGTCCACCGCTATATCGCCGATCACAGCCTCTATAAGAGCCAGGTCTTCGAAGTGGACCGCTTCGTGCTCTTCTCCTCCCGGCCCAGCCGGGGCGGCGGCCCCTATGCGGTCGAAGAATCCTACCAACTGCAGGCCGGCGCATGACCGGCAAATCCCTGGTCGGGGTCGAACGGGCCAAGGCGCTGCACGAACTGCGCGGCTGGGGCGAGGCCAAGGGCCGCGACGCCATCACCAAGACCTTCCAGTTCAAGTCCTTTTCCCAGGCCTGGGGGTGGATGGGCCGGGTGGCGCTCTATGCCGAGAAGACCGATCACCATCCCGAATGGTTCAATGTCTACGGCCGGGTCGAAGTGACGCTCGCCACCCATTCGGCCGGAGGGGTCACCGAAAAAGATATCGCGCTCGCCCGCAAAATGGACGAATATGCCGGATACTGATAGGAATGGCGGGAATCGGCATTAAGGTCTTAAACGCCTGTAACTTGAAGCTTGTGGCGGGACGTCCCATATGAGGTTCCGCAGACTTTCCCGGAGGGAGTAAAATGGCTGAAGTCAAGTATCAACCGCAGACCCAGACAAGCGCCCAGGTCGCCATCGACCAGGGGCTTCGGGCCTATATGCTGAGGGTCTACAACTACATGGCGGCCGGTCTCGCCATTACCGGCGTCACCGCCGTCGGCACCTATCTGGCCGCCGTCGACACATCAAGCGGCACGACGCAGCTTACCGCCTTCGGCCAGGCCCTGTTCACCGGCCCGCTGATGTGGGTGCTGCTGCTTGGAACGCTGGGGCTCGTGTTCTTCCTGTCTTTCCGCATCAACAGCATGAGCGTCTCGGCCGCCCAGACGACCTTCTGGATCTACGCCGCCCTGGTGGGCGTCACCTTCGCTTCCCTCGGGCTGGTCTATACCCAGGGCAGCATCGCCCGGGTGTTCCTGATCACGGCGGGAACCTTCGGCGCCATGAGCCTCTACGGCTATACCACCAAGCGCGATCTCACCGGCATGGGCTCGTTCCTGTTCATGGGGTTGATCGGCATCATCATCGCCTCGCTGGTCAACATTTTCTTTCAAAGCTCGGCCGCGGCCTTCGCTATCTCGGTGATCGGCGTCATCGTGTTCACCGGCCTCACCGCCTATGACACCCAGAAGATCAAGGAAATGTACTATGCCGACGACGAGGTTGCCGTGATGGGCCGCAAGGCGATCATGGGAGCGCTCAGCCTCTATCTCGACTTCATCAACCTGTTCCTGCAGCTCTTGCGCCTGTTCGGCAACCGCAACTAGATCGTCTTCCGAATTTCCGCTCGATGGTGGCCGCACAAACTGCGGCCATCTTCGTTTCCGGCTGCCGGAGCGGCCCGTCCTTCCTCAGCTGCGGTGCGAATACCACAGGGCCGCCATCATCATCAGCACGGCGGTGAACTGCAGGATGACGCGCCAGCGCATCAGTGTCTGCGACCGGTTGGGCGATCCGCCGCGCAGCATGTTCCACAAGCCGGCGAGCAGCACGAGCGTTACGCCGGCGATGGCGATCGGCACCAGGTAGTCGAATATGTTCATGCGTCGGAAGCCTTGTTGAGCAGGTGGTCGAAGAGCCTCTGGGGCAGGAAGCGCCGGGCCCAGGCCATCATATAGGTGGGGGTCGTCACATAATAGCGGGCCCGGGGCCTCTTTGCTTCGACGGCGTGCACCAGCTTTGCCAGCACCGCCTCGGGCCCGAGCTTGAAGCGGTTCGAGCCGCCGCGGCCGAGCCGTTGGCGCTGCCGCGCATAGGCCGCCTGGTAGTGTGAATTCGTTTCGTCGATGTTGCGGTCGAAGGCTTCCAGCGCATGTTCGACAAAGCGGCTGACGATCGGGCCGGGCTCGATCAGGGAGACGAAGATGTTGCTGCCGCGCAGTTCCAGCCGCATCGTGTCGGAGAGCGCCTCGATGGCGAATTTCGATGAATTGTAGGCGCCGCGCCATTTGAGCGCCACCAGGCCCAGCACCGAGGAGCATTGCACGATGCGGCCGCCACCATTGGCGCGGAGCAGCGGCAGACAGGCGCGGATGAGCTGATGCCAGCCGAAGACATTGGCGGCGAACTGGGCTTCGAGCACCTCGCGGCGCAAATCCTCGACCGCTCCCGGCTGGCCATAGGCGCCGTTGTTGAAGAGCACATCGAGCTTGCCGCCGGTTCTCTTCGCGACCTCGGCCGCACAGGCTTCAACCGAGTCCCGTTCAACATAGTCGAGATAGAGCGCCTCCAGCCCTTGCGTCTCGAGACGTTTCAGGTCCTCGGGCTTGCGCGCCGTGGCGACCACCCGCCAGCCGCGCGCCTTCATGCCAATAGCGCAGGCATAACCGATGCCGGACGAGCAGCCGGTGATGAGGATGGTCTTCTGGCTCAATTGCCGCCCTCCAGCAGGCGGCGGGCGATCACCTGGGCCTGGATTTCGGCAGCACCCTCGAAGATGCTGAGGATGCGGGCATCGCACAGCACCCGGCTTATCTCGAATTCGAGGGCAAAGCCATTGCCGCCGTGAATCTGCAGGGCATTGTCGGCGGCGGCCCAGGCAACGCGCGCCGCCAAGAGCTTGGCCATGCCGGCTTCCAGGTCGCAACGCCTTCCGGCATCCTTCTCGCGGGCCGCATGGAAGGTGAGCTGGCGGGCCGCCATGGTCTCGGCGGCCATCATCGCGAGTTTGTCGGCGATACGCGGGAAACCGACGATAGGTTTGCCGAACTGCTGGCGGGTAAGAGCATATTTGAGGCCGAGGTCGAGGGCATTCTGCGCTACTCCCAGAGCCCGCGCCGCGGTCTGGATGCGGGCGCTCTCGAAAGTCTGCATCAATTGCTTGAAGCCCTGGCCCTCGACGCCGCCCAGAAGGTTTTTGGCCTTCACTTCGAAATCCTCGAAGCGGATTTCATATTCCTTCATGCCGCGATAGCCCAGCACTTCGATCTCCGAGCCTGACATGCCGGCGGCGGGGAAAGGATCGTCATCGCGCCCGCGTGGCTTCTCGGCGAGGAACATGGAAAGCCCGCGATAGCCCTTTTCGTGCCCGTCGGTGCGGGCCAGAAGCGTCATCAGATCGGCGCGCACCGGGTGGGTGATCCAGGTCTTGTTGCCGGTCACCTTATAGACGCCGCCGTCACGAACGGCGCGGGTGCGGAGCGAGCCGAGGTCGGAGCCGGTGTTGGGCTCGGTGAAGACGGCGGTGGGGAGAATTTCGCCGGTTGCGATCTTCGGTAGCCATTTGACCTTCTGTTCCGCGGTGCCGCCGTTGAGGATCAACTCGCAGGCGATCTCGGCCCTGGTGCCGAGCGATCCCACGGCGATCCAGCCGCGCGAGAGTTCCTCGGAAACGACGCACATCGATTCCTTGGACAGCCCAAGCCCGCCGAATTCTTCCGGCAGGGTGAGTGAAAAGACCCCGAGGCCGGCCAGTTCCTGCACGATCTCCATCGGCACATAGGCGTTGGTCCGATGCCATTGGTGGGCCTTGGGTGCGACCTTGTCGGCGACGAAGCGGCGCATCGTCTGGCGCATTTCGGCAAGCGTAGCGTCGAGACCGGCGTCGGCCGCGTGGCCTTCGGCGAGCAATGCCACGAGCCTGGCCCGCGCCGCGGCGCTGTTGCCGGCGGTGAACAGCGGGTTGGCGGCGAGCGGGGCGAGATCGGCGGCAACAAAACCCAGCTCATGGGGTCTCGCCCATTCGCCCTGGTTCATCGGAATGCCGCCGGCGATCTGGTTCAGGTATTCACCCGCCGCGATCTGGGCGGTGAGCGCTTCCATTTCGCCGAAGCGTCCTTGGCCGGCGAGCCTTTCGGCATAGCGGTGAAGCTCACGCAGCGTTGCGGCATAGGTTGCGAGCCAGGCCAGCCCGTGGGCGGCGTGCTGCTCACGGTCGAGGGCCTCGGCCGAAAGCCTGCCTCCGGGCATGATGGCGGGGGAAAGTCTCGCCCGCGCCTTGGCGAGAACCACCTCGGCGCTACTCGCCGCCTCGCCCAACCGGTCGGCCAGATTGCCCAGAACCGGTCCTGCCCGATGCGTCTCTTCCACTGCCGCCACCGAAACCCTCGCGATAGATCTGGCGATGGGCTTACAGCAGCCGTTATTGCGCTGCAATAAGGCTTCGGCTATCGCCCCATTTGGGCCTGATTCCTCAAGCAATTGGGCGCAATGGATTCTTACGATTTCAGCAGCTAAGGTCGCGGGCATGATTCCACTGTGGCGAGCAGGGGCGGCGGCCCTCATTCTGATCGGGCTGGCGGGTTTTGCCCTCCCCAAGGCCCGTGCTGCCGGCGCGGAACCGGCACTGCTGGGCGATTTCGGCGACTGGGCGGCCTACAGCTACAAGGCGGCCGACACCAAGGTGTGCTACGTCTCGTCCCGGCCCAAGTCGAGCGAGCCCAAGACCAGCAAGCGCGATCCGGCCTTCTTCCTCGTTACCAACATGCCGGGCCGCAAGGTGAAGGGCGAGGTCTCGACCCTCATCGGCTACACCTTCAAGCAGGAATCATCGGTCGATCTCACCGTCGACGACACGAAATTTCTGATGCGCACCGTCGGCGACGGCGCCTGGGCCGAGGATTCGGCGACCGACAAGAAGATCGTCGCCGCCATGAGGACGGGAAAGTCGCTGACCGTGGCCGGCACCTCCGCGCGCGGCACCGATACTTTCGACACCTATTCGCTCACCGGCGTTTCGGCGGCGCTGACCAAGATCGACGAAGCCTGTAAGTAAGGACGGGGGAGTAGCGGACCGAGTCGAAATACAGCTTTGGGCCAAATCGGGGTACTGGGCCTGACGACGAACTTTAGCCAGATAAGCCGATTGCTAAGGCAAAGACTGGTGTAATTTCGCCCCATTGAAAGACCGGACCTTGGCGAAAGGCGCCATCACCCGGTCATCCCAATGCGTCTGGGTCATAGGGCACATTGGGTAGTCCCAATTCCTTCCAACGCGAATAACCGCCCATCATATCGGTTGCCTGTTTCATACCAAGCTGTTGGAGGTTTGCCGCCGCAAGACTTGACTGATAGCCCTCGTTGCAGACGACAACAACTTTTTGTCCATGATGAGTAATTGCCGGGTGGTGCCAGGGCGAAACCGGATCACAGCGCCATTCCAAGACGTTGCGGCGAATTACCAACGCCCCCGGGATGAGGCCGTCCTGGCGTTGCTGCTCGTCTCCCCGAATATCGACAACCAAGGCTCCGGCTGCCATTTCCCTCAGGGTTTCCTCCGGCGTGAGTCGATTGGGAAGCTGAGACCGCGCCTCATCAAGGAGCTGTTCGACTGTCTTGGTCATTTGGCGAACTTGGGTTTGGTGTCTTGCTGCGGGCATCCGCTTGATCAGTTCTTGAGCCAAGCGGACGATGGGAGGTTATTGCAAATGGCTTCTCTAGTCGAGGGGTTGGGCATCCACATCGATTCCGCCATTTCCGCGCCATGTCCGTCAACTGGCCATCCCGGACGATCTATAGGGAAGCCTGATCAGCCGCTCAGGGCACACGAAAAGACATTCTGCGCGGTGCTGTTGGCGCCACTAGGTTGGGCGGCGCTGAGACCGCCTATCGGACGCCAGATATTGGTGGACGAACGCGATCGCCATGCTGCCCTCGCCGACTGCCGAGGCAACCCGTTTGACCGGGCTCAACCGCACGTCGCCGCAGGCCAGAACACCGGGCACACTCGTTTCAAGAAGATAGGGATCGCGGCTGTGCGACCAGCGCCCGGCTTTCACCGTATCGTCTCCGGTCAGGACATACCCGTGTGCATCGCGCGCGATCTCGGTTGGCAGCCACTCGGTCTCCGCGTCGGCTCCAATGAAGACGAATAGGTCACCACAGTCATGCCGGCGCACTGCCTTGCTTGCGTCACGAATGTCTATGGCGGTCAGGTGAGTGTCACCGTGGACCGCCTGCACTTCCGAGCGCAGTTGCACCGCTATGTTCGATTTGCCGCGCAACTGCTCAATCAGGTAGTGCGACATGCTCTTCTCCAGGGACTCGCCCCGGACGATGAGCGTCACGTTGCGGGCATAGTTGGCAAAGTACATTGCCGCCTGACCGGCGGAGTTTCCGGCGTCTATGAGGTAGAGGTCCAGTCCATTGGCAGCACCTGCCTCGCTACGCGCCGCGCCAAAGTAAATGCCCTTGCCAAGGAGCCGGTCGAAGCCCTCGATCTTGAGGCGGCGCCATTTGACGCCGGTGGCAAGTATGATGGTCCGCGTCCGGATGACCTCGTCGCCATCGAGCAAGACCTCATGCATTTCCGGATCGATGCCGGTGACAGAGCGCGTGACCAGGATCTCCGCCCCAAGTCGCCTGGCTTGCTGCAGCGCGCGACTGGCAAGCTCGTCGCCCGATACGCCGCTGGGGAACCCGAGATAGTTCTCGATCCGCGACGACGTCCCGGCCTGGCCCCCCGGCGCCTCGCGCTCGATACACAGGGTGCGCAAGCCTTCGGAGGCGCCATACACCGCGGCAGCGAGGCCGGCCGGCCCGCCGCCGATGATTACGGCGTCATATTCGGCAAGTCGCGCGCTGGTTTGCAGGCCGAGGAGCCGCGCCAGATCGCGCACCTTCGGTCGGCTGAATACCGTACCGTCGGCCAGCCGCAGCACCGGGCAATCGCCTTCCTTGGGGGGAGGCCCCTGCCAAAGCGTTGACAACGCGGGCGAGTCCGGTGCCACCCAGTCAAAGGTAATCTGGTTGCGGGAGAGGAACCGGCGCATGTCGGCGCAGGCGGGATCCCAGCGATGACCGAACATTGTGACCAGCGGTTTGGGCGGTTCGGCAGAGATGCCCTGCATCCCGCCGATGCGCTCGCGCGCGAGGGCTCCGACCTTCAGGGAAATCTCGGGCGATGCCGCCGCGATCGCGTAATACTGCCGAGCCTCGACGCGCATGACGCGAGAGGGTTCCGAGGCCCGATACCCTCCGTAGAACGGCGAGCCAATGGCGATCGGAATTTCGCCGAATATGGTGCCGGCGACGCGCCAGCCCAGGGTGCGCTCGACCCCGTCGATCAATTTGACGACCTCCATCTTGCCGGCGAGAACCGCGAACAGCGCACGCTCCCCCCCGCCCTCATGCACGGCGTATTCCCCGGCACGGAGGTGGATGTCGGCAGACGTCGTCGCCAGCAGCTCGAGTTCCGGTCGCGGGAGCGCGGAAAACAGAGGAATTGCCGCCACGTCGTCAATCGTCAACATGGTTTGCGATGCCCCCTTAGCTCTGCTCTACACTTAGTAGCTGCACCAAACATGTACCAGCGAAACCATGGGGCCTACATCGGCTCCTGGCTTCCTACACTCGCTGCAGCCGCACGATCACCGTTCCGGGTCAACAGTGCCGTTAGCCCAATGTCCGCGTGAAGTCAGCTGCCGCTTGTTTGCTGACCAGATGTTTGATGTTGCAGCCGGCCGCTCAGGGCCAAAAGCGGAAATTCAAAGCGATCTGTTGCCCAAGGGTAGGGCGCTTCGCATTTTTCGCCAAGCTGTGCTATGGCGCCGACCATGACGACGGTTCTGAACCAGCTTGCAGCACGCCCGCGCTATATCCCGAACGATCCGCGGCCGTCGCTCATCGGGCTCACCCGCGACGAGTTGGCGGCGGCGCTGGCCAGGGCCGGCGTTGCCGAGAAGCAGCGGCGCATGCGCATGGGCCAGCTGTGGCACTGGATCTATCATCGCGGCGCCACCAGTTTCGCCGCGATGACCGACATCTCGAAGGAACTGCGCACCAGGCTCGACGAGGTCTTCATCATCGGCCGGCCGGAAATCGTCACCGAACAGGTTTCGACCGACGGCACCCGCAAGTGGCTCATACGCCTGGCGCCCGACGAGCGCGGTGCCGCCCACGAAGTCGAGACGGTCTATATTCCGGAGGAGGACCGCGGCACCTTGTGCATCTCTTCGCAGGTGGGCTGCACCCTCACTTGCACGTTCTGCCACACCGGTACCCAGAAGCTCGTCCGCAACCTCTCCGCCAACGAGATCGTCGCCCAAGTGATGATCGCCCGCGACCGCCTGGCCGAATGGCCGCACCAGATCGAGGCGATGAAGACGCCGCCCGCCGGCGGGCGCTACATCACCAATGTGGTGCTGATGGGCATGGGCGAGCCGCTCTACAATTTCGACAACGTGAAGAGGGCGATGGCGGTTGTCTCAGACGGCGAAGGCCTGTCGCTGTCGAAGCGGCGCATCACGCTGTCGACCTCCGGTGTCGTTCCGGAAATACCCCGCGCCGGCGAAGAGATCGGCACCATGCTGGCGATCTCGCTGCACGCCACCACCGACGAGATCAGGAACAAGCTTGTTCCGCTCAACAAGAAGTATCCGATCAAGGAGCTCTTGGACGCCTGCCGGGCCTATCCGGGGCTGTCCAATGCGCGCCGCATCACCTTCGAGTATGTCATGCTCAAAGGCGTCAATGATTCGCTCGCCGACGCCAAACGCCTGGTGAAGCTCCTGGCCGGCATTCCCGCCAAGGTCAATCTCATCCCCTTCAATCCCTGGCCCGGCACCCAGCATGAGTGCTCCGACTGGGAGGCCATCGAAGCCTTCGCCGAAGTCCTCAACAAGGCGGGCTACGCCTCGCCCGTGCGCACGCCCCGCGGCCGCGACATCATGGCCGCCTGCGGCCAGCTCAAGAGCGAAAGCCAGAAGCTCCGGGCCAAGGAGCGGCTGGCTGTCGAGGCCGGGGCGTGAAGCGGGGATAGCGGGACTCTTCTCAATTCCCCCTCTTCCCCGCACGGTTAACAGGGCGTTAACGCTTGCCGCCCACATTTGGACCGACTCGAATCAAGGACAAGCAACGCGTCATGCCTCACGACGAACTGCGTCAGCCCCTGCGCAAGATGAGCACGGCTGGGCGGCTCTGGGCGCGGCGGCCGGACGCCATTGCTCTGGCGGCGATCATCGTCAGCGTGGGCTTCGTGGCGGGTGGTACCTGGATCGTCCGCCAGCCCCATCCAAGGCTCGCCGGCGAGCCGGTGGTGACCGCCTTCATTCCCCCGGTCGAGGAACTCAAGACCGCCGCCACCGATGCCGCCCCCGCCGACACCGCGGCGCCGGAAGATATCGTTGCCGAACCGGCCCCCGAGGACGTCCAGCCCGAGATCGTCGCCCCGTCGACGATCGAGATTGCCGATGGGGGACCGAAGATCATCGTCGCCCGCAGCCGGCCCTTGAAGGCTGCGCCACTTGCCGCCGTCACCGAGGCGGCAAAGGACGGCCCGCTGCCGAAGATTGGTCCCAATGGCAAGACGCCGGCCGAGGCCTACGCCCAGATCACTCCCATGGCGATCACTGCCTCGGACCAGCCGAAGATCGCCATCCTGCTCGGCGGCATGGGGCTCAACGCCAAGCTCACCCAGAAGGCGATCCGCCAGCTTCCCGGCGATGTCAGCTTCGCCTTCGCCCCCTATGGCAGCGGCCTCCAGGACCAGGTGAACAAGGCCCGGGCCCAGGGCCATGAGGTGATGCTGCAGCTTCCCATGGAGCCGATGGGCTATCCGGCCAACGATCCCGGTCCCAATACGCTCCTCGCCGAAGCCCTACCCGACGACAATCTCAAGGCGCTCCACTGGAACATGAGCCGCTTTGCCGGCTATATCGGCATCACCAACTACATGGGCGCCCGCTTCCTTTCCAACCCGCAGAGCTTCCAGCCGGTGGCGGCCGAGCTCAGAGCCCGGGGCCTTCTGTTCCTCGAGGATGCCAATGTCGAGATGAGTGCCACCGCCGCCGTGGCCCAGGTGACCGGCCTCAAGTCGCGCCACGCGGAAATGACCATCGACGCCAACCCGGATGCCAAGAGCATCCGCGCCGCCCTTGCCGCGCTGGAAGCCGAAGCGCGCAAGAGCGGGGTTGCTATCGGCACCGGATCGGGCCTCGAAATCACCATCGACACGGTCGCGGACTGGGCGGCACAGCTTGAAAGCCGGGGCATACTCCTTATACCGGTCAGTGCCGCCTATCGGGGCCGCCTGGGCTAGAGTCTGCCTTCATGGTCAATCCGGACGACATCACCGAATACCGCCCTTGCGTCGGCGTGATGCTGATCAACCGCGCCGGCCTCGTGTGGATCGGCCGCCGTTTCGACAAGCAGAACGACGAGGGCAAGGGCCAGTGGTGGCAGATGCCCCAGGGCGGCATCGACAAGGGCGAGGACCCCCAGGTAGCGGTGCTGCGCGAGCTCGCCGAGGAAACTTCCGTCACCTCGGCCGAAGTGATCGCCGAAGCGCCGCGCTGGTACAACTACGATCTTCCCGCCCATCTGATCGGCAAGTCGTGGAAAGGCAGGTATCGTGGCCAGACGCAGAAATGGTTCGCTCTCAGGTTCTTGGGTGACGACAGCGAGATCAATCTCGCTCCACCCGGCCACACGCAGGAATTCGACCGCTGGCGCTGGGCGCCCATGGACGATATCATCGAGCTCATCGTGCCGTTCAAGCGCCCGGTCTACGAGCAGGTGATCGCCGCCTTCCGGCATCTCGGCGCTTGAACGTTTCTTCCATCATCTTCGATTGCGACGGGGTGCTGGTCGATAGCGAGCCCCTGTCGATGCGGGTCGATGTCGAGTTACTCGCCGAGAGCGGCGTCGTCATGGCGGAGGACGAAGCCCATCGCCGCTTCGTCGGCAAGACCTTCGCCGCCATGATCGCCGAGGTGGAGCGCGATTTCGCCGTGCGTTTTCCGCCCGGCGTCTCGGCGGAGAAGGACCGCCGCCTGCTCGCGCTCTTTGCCCGCGAACTCAAACCCGTGGCCGGTGTGGCCCAAGCCCTCGCGGCGATCGGCGGCCGCTACAGCGTTGCCTCCAACAGCCCGGGCGAGCGGGTTGCCCAATCGCTGCGGCTGACCGGGCTTACCCCATATTTCGAGGACCGCATCGTCACCTTCGAGCATGTGGCCCGCGCCAAGCCCGAACCCGATGTGTTCGTCGAAGCGGCGCGCCGCGTCGGCGCACTACCCGGGGCCTGCCTGGTGGTCGAGGACAGCGTCACCGGCGTCACCGCCGCGGCCCGCGCCGGCTGCCGCGTCCTGGGCTTCACTGGAACCCATGGCGAACCGGACCTCCATGGCCTGCGGCTGGCGGCAGCGGGCGCTCTGACCGTCTTTGCCCGGATGGCCGATCTGCCGGCCCTGGTAGGCGGATTTCTTAGTCATGCTTGAGGAATGATTTGACATTGCACTGCAACACGCCCATATGGGCGCCATCGCTCCCGTCATCCAAGGGATACGTGAGGCGCGGCAGGTAAGCCGCAGCCGGTCCAGACGGAGCGAAATCCCCCGACATGCCTTTCACGTGGGTCTGTTACTGCGCATGGCCTGGCCCTGCCCGCGATGATCGTGGGCGCGCCATTCGGACGAGGCTCGCGCTTTACCCACCGTTCCGAACGAAAGATAATTTTGGACTCTTTTTCCGCACTGAATCTCTCCGAACCCCTGCTCAAGGCGGTTGCCGCCGAAGGCTATTCGGCCCCGACCCCCATCCAGCTCCGCGCCATCCCTGAACTGCTGGCGGGCCGCGATCTCCTCGGCATCGCCCAGACCGGCACCGGCAAGACCGCCGCCTTCGCTCTTCCCATGCTGCAGCGCCTGGCCGAAAAATCCGGCCGCCCGGCCCGCGGCACCACCAGGGCGCTCATCCTGACGCCCACCCGCGAGCTTGCCGCCCAGATCGGCGACAGCTTCAAGACTTACGGCCGCAATCTCAAGCTGACCCGCGCTGTCGTGTTCGGCGGCGTATCGATCGGCAAGCAGATCGACATCTTGCGCGGCGGCGTCGATATCGTCGTCGCCACGCCTGGCCGTCTCGTCGACCTGATCCAACGCCGGGCCCTCACCCTCTCGGCGGTCGAGATCTTCGTCCTCGACGAGGTCGACCAGATGCTCGACCTCGGCTTCATCCATGCCATCCGCAAGATCGTCGCAATGCTGCCGAAGGAGCGCCAGAACCTGTTCTTCTCGGCCACCATGCCGAAGGAGATCGCCAACCTGGCCGCCGGCCTGCTGAGCAATCCGGTGCGCATCGAAGTGGCCCCCGTCGCCACCACCGTCGAAAAGGTCAACCAGAGCGTCATCCATGTCGAGCCCGCCAGGAAGCTGCAACTCCTCTCCGAGTTGCTGGGCGACAACAACATGACCCGCACTTTGGTGTTCACCCGCACCAAGCATGGCGCCGACAAGGTGATGAAGGGCCTCTCCGCCGGCGGCTTTACCGCCGCGGCGATCCATGGCAACAAATCCCAGGCCAACCGCGAAAAGGCCTTGGCCGGCTTCAAGCAGGGCAAGGTCCTGGTGCTCGTCGCCACCGATATCGCGGCGCGCGGCATCGATGTCGACAGCGTCAGCCATGTCATCAACTACGACCTGCCGCATGTGCCCGAATCTTACGTGCACCGCATCGGCCGCACGGCGCGCGCCGGAGCCGAGGGGACGGCGATTGCCTTCTGCACGCCGGAAGAACGGTCGCTACTCCGCGACATCGAGCGCACCATCCGCCAGGCGGTGCCGGTCACGGATCACGCGCTTGGCCTGAAGAACGTCAGCTCGCTCGCTCCGACCCACGGCTGGAATCCGGCGGGCAAGGGCAAGCCGCAGCAGCATCGCGGGCAGAAGTCCAACCGCAACCACAGTGGCGGCAAGCGCCCGCATGGCGGCGGCGGCGAAGCCCCCAAGCGCAGCCAGGGCGGCAAGCCGAGCTGGATGACGCGGCTCGGCGGCCAGTCGGCCTGACACCAGTAACCTATCCCTCTCCGCGCGATAGCGCGGGGAGGGTGGCAGTTGCACCGCAACTGCCGGGTGAGGCCTTTGCCACGAAATCAAGAAAGACCCCATCCGTCACGCGCGGAAGTCCGCGCGCGCCACCTTCCCCGACCCCGCAAGCGCGGCCGGAGAAGGATGAAGGCAAAAGGCCCGCGATCGCCTCGCGGGCTTTTGCATTCGTACGGGACGGAAATCTACATCGACCGTTGCAGGTCCTTCAGGTGCTCGAGATTTTCCGAGGCGCGGCGCCGGGTTTCGGCGTCCTTGGCGTCGGCCACGTCCTCCTCGGCGTCCTTGACTTGGCCGGCGAGTGCTGCGGCATCGAGTTCGGCGAGGGGGATTGCGGTTTCGGCGAGTACCGTGAGACCGGCGGGATTCACTTCGGCAAAGCCGCCGCGCACGAAGATCTTTTCCGCCGCACCCTGTTCGCGCGAAATCACCACGACGCCGGGGCGAAGTGTGGAGAGCACCGGCGCATGGCCCGGAAAAATGCCCATATCGCCTTCGGTGCCCGGCAGCTGGACCGAGGCCACCTCGCCGGAGAACAGCAGCCTGACCGGGCTCACAAGTTCGAAATGCAGACCGGACATCTCGCTCACGCCGCCTCGGCGGCGAGGCGCTTGGCCTTCTCGACCGCCTCCTCGATGGTGCCGACCATGTAGAAGGCGGGCTCCGGCAAATGGTCGTAGTCGCCGTTGCACAGGCCCTTGAAGCCTTTGATGGTGTCCTCGAGCTTGACCTGTACGCCGTTCGAGCCGGTAAACACGGCAGCGACGACGAAGGGCTGCGACAGGAAGCGCTCGATCTTGCGGGCCCGCGCCACGGTGAGCTTGTCCTCTTCCGAGAGCTCGTCCATGCCGAGAATGGCGATGATGTCCTGGAGCGCCTTGTAGCGCTGGAGAATCTGCTGCACCTGGCGGGCGATGGCGTAGTGCTCCTCGCCGATCACCCGCGGGTCGAGCATGCGCGAAGTCGAATCGAGCGGGTCGACCGCCGGATAGATGCCCTTCTCGGCGATCTGGCGCGACAGCACGGTCGTGGCGTCCAAATGGGCGAAAGAGGTGGCGGGGGCGGGATCGGTCAAATCGTCGGCCGGCACATAGATCGCCTGCACCGAGGTGATCGAGCCCTTGTTGGTGGTGGTGATGCGCTCTTGAAGAGCGCCCATGTCGGTCGCCAGCGTCGGCTGATAGCCCACGGCCGATGGGATACGGCCGAGAAGGGCCGACACTTCCGAGCCGGCCTGGGTGAAGCGGAAGATGTTGTCGACGAAGAACAAGACGTCCTGCCCGCGGTCGCGGAAATCCTCGGCAACCGTCAGACCCGACAGGCCGACCCGCATGCGGGCCCCCGGCGGCTCGTTCATCTGGCCATAGACGAGGGCGCATTTGGAACCGGCGACCGAGCCCTTCTTGGGGTCCTTGTTGACGCCCGATTCGATCATCTCGTGATAGAGATCGTTGCCCTCGCGGGTGCGTTCGCCGACGCCGGCGAACACCGAGTAGCCGCCGTGGGTCTTGGCGATGTTGTTGATGAGTTCCATGATCAGCACGGTCTTGCCGACGCCGGCGCCGCCGAACAGGCCGACCTTGCCGCCCTTGGCGTAGGGTGCCAGCAGGTCGACGACCTTGATGCCGGTCACCAGAATTTCCGCCGTCGTCGACTGCTCGACGAATTCCGGCGCCGGCTGATGGATGGCGCGGCGCGATTTGGCGGGTACCGGGCCCGCCTCATCGACCGGCTCGCCGATCACATTGATGATGCGGCCAAGAGTTTCATCGCCCACCGGCACGGAGATCGGAGTGCCGGTGTTGGTGACGGCTTGGCCGCGCACCAGGCCTTCGGTGGCGTCCATGGCGATGCAGCGCACCGTGCTCTCGCCCAGATGCTGGGCCACTTCGAGGACCAGGCGGTTGCCGTGGTTGACGGTTTCGAGGGCGTCGAGAATTTTCGGCAATTCGCCGTCGAAGGCAACGTCGACCACCGCGCCGGTGACTTGCGTGACGCGGCCGGTGCCGGAAGCTGAGGTATTCGCCATTGTGTCCGTTTCCTTCTTCGGCAAGTTGACTGTTCTAGGCGGCTCAGTGATGATCGACGAGATCGAGCCGGCGTTCGATACGCGAAATACGTTCGTCGATACGGTCGAGCCGCAGACTTTGCGAGGCAAGCAAGCTTGTCACCTGGCCGACGCCGATCTCAACACCGGTCATGCGAGCCTTGATGTCTTGCATGTCCAGTTCGACGCGCTCCAACGACGAACGCATCCGTCTCAGAATTTCCAGGACGATGTTTTCGGTTTCTTCAGTCATAGTTTCATTCTGTCACTCGGCTGGCGTGAAGTCTACAGCGCTTCGGCGCCGGAAATGATTTCGATGAGTTCCTTGGTGATCTGGGCCTGGCGCTGGCGGTTATACTTGATCGACAGCTTGTTGATCATGTCGCCGGCGTTGCGCGTCGCACTGTCCATAGCGCTCATCCGTGCGCCCTGCTCGGAGGCGGCATTTTCCAGAAGCCCGCGGAAGATCTGCACCGCCACATTGCGCGGCAAGAGGTCGGCGAGGATTTCGCCCTCGTCGGGCTCGGCATCGTAGATGGCGCCGCCGAGATCGGGGGCCTTGCCGCCGCCGACCGATGTTGGGATCAGACGCAGGGCCGTCGGCTTCTGCGATATGACCGACTTGTACTCGGCGAAGAACAGGGTGGCCACGTCGAAGTCGCCGGCATCGAACATGGCGAGAATCTTCTGGGCGACACTTTGGGCGTTGCCGAAGCCCACCGACCGGGTGCTGCGGAAGTCGACCGCCTCGACGATGTATTTGCCGTAGAGCCGTTTGAGCGAGTCATTGCCCTTCTTGCCGACGGTGAAGATCTTGACCGTCTTGCCCTGGCCGATGAGCCTATCGGCATGTTCGCGGGCGAGCTTGGCGATCGACGAGTTGAACCCGCCGCACAGCCCACGCTCGGCGGTGGCGACGACAAGGAGATGGACATCATCCCTGCCGGTGCCGGCGAGGAGCCTCGGCGCGTCGGGGCGGCCTTCCATCGAAGAGGCAAGGTTCGACAAGACCGCCGCCATGCGCTGGGAATAGGGACGCGCCGCCACCGCCGCTTCCTGGGCGCGGCGTAGCTTGGCCGCCGCCACCATCTGCATGGCCTTGGTGATCTTGCGCGTCGCCTTCACCGAGGCGATGCGGTTTCGTAAGTCCTTGAGGCTGGGCATCTGAGCCTCAGGACCTAAGCGAAGGCTTTGGCGAAGGCGTCGACCGCCGCCTTGAGCTTGGCGCCGGTGGCTTCCGAGATCGCCTTCTCGGTGCGGATCGCTTCGAGAACCTCGCCATGGCGGTCGCGAATGTTGCGCAACAGCCCATCCTCGAAGGCGCGGACCTTGGATACCGGCAGGGTGTCGAGATAGCCGTTGACGCCGGCATAGATCGCCACCACCTGCTCCTCGGTCTTGAGCGGCGAGAACTGCGGCTGCTTCAGGAGCTCGGTCAATCGGGCGCCGCGGTTGAGCAGGCGTTGCGTGGCGGCATCGAGATCGGAGCCGAACTGGGCGAAGGCCGCCATTTCGCGATATTGGGCGAGCTCGCCCTTGATCTTGCCCGCCACCTGCTTCATCGCCTTGGTCTGGGCGGCGGAGCCCACCCGCGACACCGACAGGCCGACGTTCACCGCCGGACGGATGCCCTGGTAGAACAGATCGGTCTCGAGGAAGATCTGGCCGTCGGTGATCGAGATGACGTTGGTCGGAATATAGGCGGAAACGTCGTTGGCCTGGGTCTCGATCACTGGCAGTGCGGTGAGCGAGCCCCCACCCTGGCTGTCGTTGAGCTTGGCGGCGCGTTCGAGCAGACGCGAGTGGAGATAGAACACGTCGCCCGGATAGGCTTCGCGGCCCGGCGGACGGCGCAAGAGCAGCGACATCTGGCGATAGGCGACAGCTTGCTTGGAAAGATCGTCATAGGCGATCAGCGCATGCATGCCGTTGTCGCGGAAATATTCGCCCATGGTGCAGCCGGCGAAGGGGGCGAGATACTGCAAGGGTGCGGGATCCGAGGCGGTCGCCGCCACGATGATCGAATATTCCAGTGCTCCGTTGTCCTCCAGCAGCTTGACGAACTGGGCGACCGTCGAACGCTTCTGGCCGCAGGCCACATAGACGCAGTAGAGCTTGTCCTTCTCGGGGCCGGCTAGGTGAATAGGCTTCTGGTTGAGGATGGTATCGAGGATGATGGCGGTCTTGCCGGTCTGGCGGTCGCCGATCACCAGCTCGCGCTGGCCGCGGCCGATGGGGATCAGGGCGTCGATGGCCTTGAGGCCCGTCGACATCGGTTCGTGCACGGACTTTCGCGGAATGATGCCCGGCGCCTTGACGTCGACGCGGCGGCGTTCCTTGGCAGCGATCGGGCCCTTGCCGTCGATCGGGTTGCCGAGCGGGTCGACGACGCGGCCGAGGAGTTCCTTGCCGACAGGCACTTCGACGATGGCGCCGGTGCGCTTCACCGTGTCGCCTTCCTTGATGTCGCGGTCGGAACCGAAGATCACGATGCCGACATTGTCGGTCTCGAGGTTCAATGCCATGCCGCGGATGCCGCCGGGAAATTCCACCATCTCGCCGGCCTGGACATTGTCGAGACCGTAGACGCGGGCGATGCCGTCGCCGACCGAGAGCACCTGGCCGATCTCCGAGACTTCGGCCTCCTTGCCGAAATCCTTGATCTGCTTTTTAAGTATTGTGGAAATTTCGGCGGCGCGAATGTCCATTAACCGGTCCCCTTCATGGCGATCTTGAGATTGTCGAGTTTGGTCTTGAGCGAGCTGTCGATCATGCGCGAGCCCATCTTGACGACGAGGCCGCCGAGGATCGAAGCGTCAACCCTTGTGGCCAGCGAAACATCGCGGCCGGTCGAGGCCTTGAGGGCCGCCTTGAGGTCGCTCACCTGGGCTTCGCTGAGCGCATCGGCGGAGGTGACACTGGCGGTCACTTCGCCGCGCGCTGCGGCGACCAGGCCCCGATAGCCGGCGATCATCTCGGAGAGTGCGGCAAGCCTGCGGTTCCTGGCGGCGAGGCGAATGAAATTGCGGGCGGTGCCGGCAATCGCCAGCCGCTCGCAGATGGCATCGATGGCGGCGATCTGGTCGTTGGCGGCAAACACCGGCGAGCGCACCAGGCGGCGGAGATCGTCGGATTCGTCGATTGCCGCCTGGAAAGTGGCGAGCTGGGTGCCGGTTAAGTCGACGGATTTTTCTTCGGTGGCGAGCTCGAACAGGGCGCTGGCATAGCGGCCCGGCACACCGGAAACTGTTTGATCTGTGGCTGGCACGATCTCTCTTCCAAAGCTTCGGCGCCGAAACCCCTCGAGGAGAAGTGCCAAGCGCTTGTATTTGCTGAAATAACGCGTGCATGCAAACACGCGTGCGGAGCCGACCCCTGCCGCCGCGGGGCGTGGCGTAACACAGGCCTAGGAGACTCGCAACCGCCGAGTGACGGCGGATTGCCGCAATATCGCAGGTCCGCAAACGGCAAGGGCCCGGCGGCGATTGCTCGCCCACCGGGCCCCTTAAAGAGTGGTTGTTACTGCGGGCTTATCTGAGAGCCCGGACGCGGGCCACATGGCCCAGCTGATAGCGCTTGAGACCCATATCGGCGAGATCGGCGTCCGACATGGATTCTGCCTCCTGGCGGGCCTTTTGGTAGGCCTTCATCCGGCGGCTGCGGCTGGCAAGCGCGGCGAGACCGGAGAGGCGGATCATTTGCCGACCGTCTCGCGGGCCAACCGCGGAATGTCGGAGCGGGCGATGCCGAGATCGGCGAGATCGCGGTTCGACAGGCCTTCCAGTTCGGCAACGGTACGGCTGTAACGCTGCCAGCGGGAGTAGCGGGACTTGAGAGATTCAAACATGGTCATTCCCCTTTGGATTGACTTCGGCTGGTTGCTTTCAACAGATCGAATCTAGGTGCGATGCAGCATAATTTGCAATGCAAATTTTGCATATCAGAAATTCTTACTTAATTTCAGATGTTTACCAATCGTAAATAGAGTATTTTGGGTGCTGCTATGCCAAAAAACTAGACGGTATTGGGCATTTTCAAGGCAGTTTCCGCAGGAGGTATACCGCCCCTGCATAATCATCGGTCACATAGAGGCTGCCGTCGGGGGCTTCGAGCAGCCCCACCGGCCGGCAGATCACGTTGCCCTTTTCCTCGCAGCCGGTCAGGAACGGTTCCTCGCTTACCTTGCCGCCGGCGAAGGTCAGCTTGACGATCCGGTAGCCCGCCTTGACCGTGCGGTTCCAGGAGCCGTGCTCGGTCACCAGAGCGGTATCGGGCGCCTCCTTGAGAAACAGGATCGACAAAGGCGCTACATGGGCGCCGAGCCCGTGTACCGGCAGAGTGGCGTTGAGGCCCGATGGCATCGGCAGGATCGGATCGGCGACCCCCATGCCATGGACATAGGGCCAGCCGTAGTTCTTGCCCGGCTCGATCAGATTGACTTCGTCGTCGGGCACATCGTCACCCATGTTGTCGCGGCCGTTGTCGACGCCATAGAGCCGGCCCGTGCCCGGCTGCCAGTCGAAGCCCACGGTGTTGCGCAGGCCCGAAGCGAAGATCGTCGGGGCTTCGCCTTCCTTGAAGCGCAGCATGGCGGCCCGCCAGGAATTGAGTTCGAGGCAGGAATTGCAGCTCGAACCGATCGTCAGATAGAAGTAGCCATCGGGCCCGCGCCGCAGGGTTCGCGAAGTATGGGCTCCGCCCGTGGGCAATCCGTCGAGGATCACACGCCGATTGGAGAGTGCTGCCTCATCGAAATCGAAGGCGACTACCTCCTGCTCTTCGGCCACATAGAGAACGTTGCCTTCGAGGACCAACTCGTGCGGATTGTCGAGGCCCTCCTTCAAAACAGTTGTGCCGTCGGATTTGCCGTCGCCGTTACGGTCTGCTTTGAGCAGATAGATATTGCCACTGGTATAGCCGGAGACGATCAGATCGCCCGCGGCCGTCATCGCCATCAGCCGCGGCCGCGACAGGCCATGGGCGAACACCTTGAATTCATATCCGGCCGGCGGCTTCACGCGCTGGAGGAGTATCTGTTCCCAATTGCCGTCGGCCAGTGCTACCGGCGGCGGATTGAACACGTTGTCCGTAAACCACACCACAAGAGCCACCGCCGTGGCGACGGTGACAACCACGACAATCAGAAGCCGCTTCAACATGGGCACCTCGGTGCCCGCCAGCTTACCGCAGCGGCGACCCCCTGCCTAGAACAGCCCGCTGCCGGCAATGAAGCCGTGGACAACGGGGCAGGTTCCTGCAACGTTGCTTGCTCCAGTTTGGAAGAGGTTTTGATCGATGACCGCATCCAATCAGCTTTCCTCGCCGCCGGCATGGCGGAACTGGGCAGGCAACCAGAAGTTTGTGCCCGGCGAAACCGCGAAGCCGCGGACCGAAGACGAGGCGATCGCTATCCTTGCGCGGACCCTGCAACAGGGGCGGCCGGTCCGCGCCGCAGGTGCCGGCCATTCGTTCACGCCGATCGTTGAAACTTCCGGCCTGCTTCTTGATCTCGACGGTCTGCAGGGCGTCCTTTCGGTTGACCAGGCGAGAAAGCGTGTAACCGCCCTGGCGCAGACACGCATCCACGCCTTTGGCGATGCCTTGTGGCAGCACGGTCTGGCGCTTGCCAATCAGGGCGATATCGACACCCAGGCGATTGCCGGGGCCATTGCAACCGGCACCCATGGATCGGGCGTGGGCTTGCGGAGTTTCTCCGCCTCGCTCACCGGCGCCCGCCTGGTCGATGGCCTGGGAGCGGTTCGCGACATCGCGCTCGAAGCGGAGCCGGATACGCTCCATGCCCTGCAGACGTCGATCGGCATGCTGGGGATCATGACCCGGGTGACAATTACCGTATCGCCCGCCTACTTCCTGCACGAGCAGATTGTGATCCTGCATATCGACGACGTGCTCGCCCGCTGGGACGATCTGCGCACGCGTTACCGGCACTTCTCCTTCTTCTGGATGCCGAGCGATGAGTCGGCTGACCTCTACGGCTTGCACAATGCCGGCAAGGATTTCTGCATGGTCAAGCTTTACAATGAAGTGCCGGATGGATTTTCACCAGCAGCGCCTGGCGAGCGGGCCGACCGTAGCTATCGCATCTATCCGCAGGTCTTCGAACCGAACTTCCACGAGATGGAATACTTCATGCCAGATTCTTCGGGGCGCCAGGTCTTTGCCGAGATGCGGCAGCTGATGCTGAAGAGTCTTCCTGACAGCAAGTATCCCATGGAGGTCCGCTTCGTTGCCGCCGATGAAGGTTGGCTCAGCCCCAACTATCGGCGCGCCAGCATCGTGGTTTCGGTCTCGGGCACGCCAGGCACCGACTATTGGAGCTATCTGAGAGCATGCGACGCCGTCTTCCGCCAGTTCGACGGACGGCCCCACTGGGGCAAGCTGCATTTCATCACGCCGGAGCGCCTGGAGGGGCTGTTTCCCCGCTATGATGACTTCAAGAGAGTCAGGCGCAAGTTCGATCCCCAGGGCCTGTTCCTGAACCCCCATCTCGCCGCGTTGTTCAAGTAGCGGCCGGCTCTCAGAACAGCCCGGCGATCTGGCCTTTTTCGTCGAGGCCGATCACCTCGGCCGAGGGCACCTTGGGAAGACCCGGCATGGTCATGATGTCACCGCAGATCACCACGAAGAAAGAATTTCGCCCGAATGGGGCCAACCTAGTTATTGCTACGTTCCTTGACAATTTTTGCTGCTTTATACATTGCGTCAAACGAATTCCAAAAAACGTCAAAAAATTGCGATTGCTTTGTCAGTACCAAGTTCGGGCGAGAATCCAGCTGCTTCTTGATGGGATCGTTGTAGTGAAAAAACTCCACCTGAATGATACCATCAACTTCCTTTGGGTCGATAGCAACGCCAGCCCAAGACATGAACCAGTCGGTGTTTCTTATTTCGACTTTGTCCTGCAAAGAGCTGGCAATTTGATCCAGCAAGGTTGCTTTCAAGTTGGAATACGACAGATCGACGTCAGCTCTAATGTCTCGAGTGTACTTGTCGCACACAGGACCAAAATTGAGATGCACAGATGATTTAGAGACAACATCGGGATTGAGCGTTAGAAAGCTGAGGCAATCCACTTTGTCGAGGAGCTTTTTAAAGTGAGGTCTACTGTTGTTAGAGACCGTGTTGATACACGACCAGCCCCATATGAACACTTCACGTTTTGCGGCGTTGGCAATGTCCTCCCAGTCTAACTTATTCACCTTTAGATCACTTCGAAACAGCAATCTCTCTTTGTCAAAATGAACTTGGGAATTCTTTGCCAAATTGCAAAAATCATTCAGGGAACCAACAAAAGTGTTCCAGTTGTGATCTCCAGGTGCAGTCTTCTTTTTCCAAGTCGTCGACTTATGAATATCTTCGAACAATCTGTGCAAACCGTCGACTGATAGCTCGGCGGGAGTCGAGTGGCCATAGAGCGGTCCCCGAATGTCTTTCCAATTTAGGCCAAACAACAATGGAATCGACTTCAAGCTCTTAATCCACGCAGCCCCGATTTCTGCATTGACCCAGGCTGACCTCTGGCTGTTGTGAGTAAAGAACGGAAGAAACAACTTCAGAACTTCAAAGTCGTTCTTCAGGACCTCAATTGGGTCTTTCCCGAGCGGAATGCTGTATGGGTGAAGGGATGTGCAGCGTAGATCTTCCGGTTTGAATCTGAAGGCAGCTTCAAGTAGGTGTACAAAGCTCCGCACGAGCGGCTTGTCTGCTTCAGCATGACTAATGAAAAGGGCAACCATACATTGTCCTCCGGCTTCCGATGATGATAGTCACATCGCGAATTCGGCACAAGGCAAGCTAAGATGCGGTGGGGACAAGAGAAACTGCTGCCCCAAGAAACCCGCTCACTTGTTGATCGAGGAAACCCTAGAACAACCCGGCAATCTGGCCCTTGTCGTCGAGGCCGATCACCTCGGCCGAGGGCACCTTGGGCAGGCCCGGCATGGTCATTATGTCACCGCAGATCACCACGATGAACTCGGCCCCGGCCGAAAGCCTGACCTCGCGGATGGGGACGACGTGGTTGGTGGGGGCGCCCTTGAGGTTGGGATCGGTGGAGAAGGAATACTGGGTCTTGGCCATGCAGATGGGGAACTTGCCGTAGCCTTGCGCCTCATAGGCTTTGAGCTGGTCGCGGACACTCTTGTCGGCGACGATGTCGTCGGCCCGGTAGATTTCCCGGGCGATGGTTCTGACCTTGTCCCACAAAGGGAGCTCGTCATTGTAGATCGGCTTGAACTGGGCCCCGCCCTTGTCGGCGATCTCAGCCACGTGCCGGGCCAGCGCTTCGGCCCCCTTGCCGCCCTCGGCCCAGTGGGTGCACTTGAAGGCCTCGACCCCATGCTCCTTGCAATAGGCCTTGATGGCGTCGATCTCGGCGTCGGTGTCGGTGACGAAGTGGTTGACGGCAACTGCGATCGGCACGCCGAACTTCTTCACGTTCTCGATGTGGCGGCCGAGATTGGCGAGACCCTTCCTGAGCGCCTCGACATTCTCCTTCTTAAGCTCGTCCTTGACCACGCCGCCATGCATCTTCAGCGCCCGGACGGTCGCCACGATCACCGTCGCGGCGGGGGTCAGCCCCGCCTTGCGGCACTTGATATCAAAGAATTTCTCGGCCCCCAGATCGGCGCCGAAGCCAGCTTCGGTCACCACATAGTCGGCAAGTTTCAGCGCCGTCCTGGTGGCCATCACCGAATTGCAGCCGTGGGCGATGTTGGCAAAGGGCCCGCCATGGACGAAGGCCGGGTTGTTCTCCAACGTCTGCACCAGGTTCGGCATCAGCGCGTCCTTCAGGAGCACCGTCATGGCGCCGGGCGCCTTGATGTCCTTGGCCAGCACCTGGCCCTTGTCGCGCTTCGCCGCAATGACGATCTGGCCCATGCGGCGCTCGAGGTCGGCAATCGAGGTGGAGAGGCAGAGGATCGCCATGATCTCGGAAGCAACCGTGATGTCGAAACCCGTCTCGCGCGGGAAGCCGTTGGCCACGCCGCCCAGCGAGCAGACGATCTGGCGCAAGGCGCGATCGTTCATGTCCATCACCCGGCGCCAGGCGACGCGGCGGGTGTCGATCCCCTGCTCATTGCCCCAATAGATGTGGTTGTCGATCATCGCAGAGAGCAGATTGTGGGCCGAGGTGATGGCATGGAAGTCGCCGGTGAAATGCAGATTGATATCTTCCATCGGCACGATCTGGGCGAAGCCGCCGCCGGCCGCGCCTCCCTTCATGCCGAAGCAGGGGCCGAGCGAGGGTTCGCGGAGTGCTATCATCGCCTTGCGGCCGATGCGGTTGAGCCCATCGCCCAAGCCCACCGTGGTCGTCGTCTTGCCTTCGCCCGCCGGGGTGGGATTGATCGCCGTCACCAGGATGAGCTTGCCGTCCTTCTTCTTCGCCAGGGTATCGATATAGGAGAGCGTTACCTTGGCCTTGGTATGGCCATAGGGAATGAGGTCCTTCTCGGGGATGCCCAGGCCTCGCCCAATCTCCATGATCGGTTTCATCTTGGCTTCGCGGGCGATCTCAATGTCGCTCTTCACGGTCATGGGGTTTGCTCCTTGCGCAATATCCTGTCGGGCGGCGCGTAACATAGTCGCGGGCGGGCGCAAAATGATTTCCGGAGCGACATGATCGGTGGCAATTTCGCCGCGGGTCCGGCTAATCTGGGCGCATGCGCAATTTCCATCGTCCCGGCCGCTCGGCCGCCTATGCGGCCAACGGCATGGCGGCGACCTCGACACCGCTCTCGACCCTTGCCGCCCTCGACGTTCTGCGCGCCGGCGGCAATGCCGTCGATGCCGCCGTAACCGCCTCGGCGGTGCTCTGTGTCAGCGAACCTGGCAGTACCGGCATCGGCGGCGACTGCTTCGCGCTCGTCGGACTCCCCGACGGGAGGGTGTTGGGGCTCAATGGATCGGGCCGGGCGGCCCTTGCCGCCGATGCCGACTGGCTCAAGGCCTCGGGCCTCACCCGCATCGACCGGCAAAGCGTCCATTGCGTCACTGTGCCGGGCGCCATCGATGGCTGGGACCGGCTGCTCAAGGCCCATGGCACCTGGAGCCTCGGCCAGTGCCTCGCCCCGGCCATCGATCTTGCCGAGAAGGGCGTGCCGATCACGCCCCGGGTCGCCTTCGACTGGTCCTTGGAAGCAGCAGTTTTAGCCGCCGACGAGGGCGGCCGTATGCACTATCTCAAGGACGGCCGGGCGCCGCGGGCCGGCGAGACCATGCGCTATCCGGCCCTTGCCGCGACATTGCGGCTTATCGCCGCCGAAGGCCGCGATGCCTTCTACGAAGGGTCCATCGCCGCCGACATGGTGGGCCACCTCAAGGCGCGCGGCTCGCTGCTAACGCATGAAGACTTCGCCCGTACCGCAGCGACCTGGGTCAGCCCCATCTCCACCTCCTTCGCCGGCCACGAAATCTTGGAAATCCCGCCCAATGGCCAGGGCCTGACGGCACTCATCGCCCTCAACATCCTGGCGCAGCGGGGCCTTCGCCGCTTCGCTCCCGACAGCGCCGAGCGGGCGCATCTCGAGATCGAGGCGATGAAGCTCGCCTGGGTATTTCGCAACCGCCACATCGCCGACCCGGATTTCGCCGAGGTGCCGGTGGCCGAGTTGCTCTCCGACCGCACTGCCGCCCGGCTTGCCGCCATGATCGACATGGACCGGGCGCTCGAGGCCAATTTGGCCCTACCGCCTTCCGATACGGTCTATCTGACTGTCGTCGACAAGAACCGTCTGGCGGTCTCCTTCATCAATTCGGTCTATGACGGGTTCGGCTCCGGCATCGTCACGCCGAAGACCGGGATCGCGCTGCAAAACCGCGGCTCGTGCTTCGTCGCCGAACCCCGCCACCCCAACTGCATCGGGCCCGGCAAGCGGCCGCTCCACACCATCATTCCGGCTATGGTCCGCAAGGACGGGCGGATCGCCATGAGCTATGGCGTCATGGGCGGCGACTACCAGCCGATGGGCCATGTGAGCGTCGCGGTGAACCGCCTTATCCATGGCATGGACCCCCAGGAGGCGATCGACTGGCCGCGCTACATGCCCAAGGCCGGCACCGTGGTGGTCGAGGACGGTGTTGCCCCGGCGCTCCGGACCGGGCTGGCGGGGCGTGGCCATCGCCTGGTGGGGACGGTCAAACCCCTGGGCGGCGGCCAGGCCATTGCCATCGACTGGCAGGAAGACCTGCTGATCGGCGGATCGGACCCGCGCAAGGACGGGCTGGCATTGGGCTATTGAGGTAGGGTTCGTTAAGGAATGATTTTTCGATATTCTTTAGGATTGCCGGCTACCACCTCAGGGACTTCGCGAATCGGCAGGCGCGGGGCCCGATTTTGCGTGCCGGAGGCATCTTGACCAGCAGCAACTCCGCATTTCCCTTCAGCCTGGACAGCGAGTCGGCCGAGCCGCCATCGGCAGGGCCCGCTAGGCCCGTCGAAGCGATTTCTGACGCAGCCGATCTCGACCGCATCCGCCGTTCGGTCGAGGCCGCGGGCGAGGCCGCCTACCACTGGCAGGTTGATACCGATGTCATCGCCTGGTCCGGCAATGCCCGCGACGTTCTGGGTTGCGATCCCTCCCGCATTGCCGCCGGCCGCACCTTCGCGGCTTTCCTCGACGCCGACAATTTCACCAGCCGTTACGACACGGTGATGCGCACCGCCCAGGCCGATGACGGCTCAGGCGTGCCGTTCCAGATCGAATATCTGTTCCGCCCGGAGGGACGCGGCGGCCGGGCCAGCGTGTGGGTCGAGGACCACGGCCGCTGGTTCGCCGGCCGCGATGGCCGCCCCGCCAAGGTCTATGGCATGGTCCGGCGCATCGACGACCGTCACCACCGCGACCAGCAGCTAAGCTTCCTCGGCAATTGCGATCCCTTGACCGGCATGATGAACCGCGGCCGCATGGCCGAGGCCCTCGGCGAGGCCATGGCGGTGGCCGCCCGCGACGGCAATTCCTGCGCCTTCGTCATCGCGGCAATCAACAATCTCGCCGTGGTCAACGAGGCCTACGGCTTCGAGGTGGCCGACGAGGTGATCGTCAACATGGGCCGCAGGCTGCGCCAGGTGGTGCGTACCGGCGACGCCATCGCCCGCTTTTCCGGCGCCAAATTCGGAATGATCCTCAATCAATGCGACGAAGCGGAACTGGCGGCCGCGGTCGAGCGTTTTCTCGGCGTGGCCCGCGACAGCGTCATCGAGACCGAGCGCGGACCGGTGTGGGCGCTGTTGTCGATCGGCGCCGTGGTGCTGCCGCGCCATGCCGCCGACGCCAACACCGCCATGGCGAGGGCCGAGGAAGCGCTGACCGAAGCGCGCCGCCGGCCCTCCGACGGTTCGGTCGTCTACAGGCCCTCGGCGCAGCGCGACGCTGAGCGCAAGCTCAATGCCCGCAGTGCCACCGAGATCGTCCGCTGCCTGCGCGAGGACCGCTTCCGCCTGGCCTTCCAGCCGGTGGTTGCGGCTGCCACCGGCAAGCCGATGTTCCACGAGGCGCTGCTGCGCATGGAGGATTCGGCCGGCGAGATCATCGCCGCCGCCCATCTCATCCCGATCGCCGAGAAGCTCGGCCTCGTCCGCCTGATCGACCGCGCCGTGGTGCAGATGTCGGTGGCGACGCTGCACAAATATCCCGACGCCCGCCTGTCGCTCAATCTCTCCGGCACCACCGCCACCGATCCGCACTGGTATCCGCACATCCTCGACATTCTTGCCTCCAACCGTTCGGTCACCGGCCGGCTGATCGTCGAGATCACCGAGACGGTGGCGCTCGGCGGCCTGGCCGAGACCCATCGCTTCGTCGAGAGGCTGCGTGAGCTCGGCTGCTCGGTGGCCATCGACGATTTCGGTGCCGGCTTCACCTCGTTCCGTCATCTGCGCCACCTGCCGTTCGACATTCTGAAGCTCGATGGCACCTTCTGCCGGGGCCTTCCGGAAAACGCCGACAACCAGTATTTCGTCCGCTCGCTGATCGATCTTGGGCGGACCTTCGGGCTGAAGACCGTCGCCGAATGGGTCGAGTGCGAGGCCGACGCCGAGCTGCTGAGGAGCTGGAACGTCGATTTCCTTCAAGGCAATCTGTTCGGCGAGGCGAGCCTCGAAACGCCGTGGGCGGCGGGCAACGGGGAAGAGCCCTTCGCCGCCGATACCGCGTCCGCGCCGGACGCGACCATGGTCGAGCCGGCGCTCGCCGCTTCAGGCGATGTTTCGTCCCCGCCGCCCATCGCCGAATTCGAGCCGGACATCGACAACGAGCTTTCGCGGCTGCGCCAGGCGATTGCCGTTCTCGATGCTTCGTTCCGGCGTGGCCCTCCGGCCGGACGCGAGCCCGAGCCGAGCTACGCCGATCTGGTCAGCGACCGCGCCGCCCAAGCCGCCGGATAACGCCCCACATCGCAGGAAGCGATGGCGCGCGGTCAGGCGAAGACCTTGCTCATCACCGCTGCCATCCGTCTGGCAAAACCGGCGGGGTCGGCGACCGGCTCGCCTTCGAGGATGAAAGCCTGGTCGAGTAACAGCTGGGCCGCATCCTCCACCGAGGCCGCGCCCTTCTCCTTCACCGACTTCGCCAGCCCCTCGATCAGCGGATGGCCGGGGTTGATTTCGAGAATGGGGGCGCTCACCGCGACGCCCGAATCCTTCTGCCGCGCCAGGAGCTTTTCCAGGGTGCGATCCATGGCGCCGTCGGCGACCAGGCAGACGGCACTGTCGGTCAGGCGCTTCGATACCCGAACATCGGTGACGCGGGGCCCTAGCGCCTGCTTCATGGCGGCAATCAGCGTCGCCGTCGCGGCATCGTCACCGCCGCCGGGCTTGACCTCGTCCTTCAACTTGATGAGATCGAGGTCGGCTATCCCTTGCGTCACCGACCTGAACGGTTTGCCATCGAAGCCAAGCGCTGTTCTCACCCAGAACGAGTCGACCGGATCGGTGAGCAGCAAGACCTCGACATCGCGCGCTCGATAACCCTCGAGCTGGGGGCTGGCTGCCGCCTTCACCGCATCCTCAGCCGTCAGATAATAGATCGCCGTCTGGTTTTCCTTGAGACCGGCGATGTAATCGGCGAGCGTCACCGCATCGGACTTGGTGGAGCGGAAGCGGGCGATCTCGAACAACTGGTCGCGCCGCTCCATGTCCTCGTAGAGGCCTTCCTTGATGACGGGAGCGAACACCGCCCAGATCTTGGCGAAGGTCGCAGGCTCGGTTTCGGCGCATTTCTTCAGTTCGGCCAGAACCTTGTTGGTCACCGCCTTGCGAATGGCGGCGACCTGCGGATTGTTCTGCAGCATCTCGCGCGAGAGGTTGAGCGGCATGTCCTCGCTGTCGATCACGCCGCGCACGAAGCGGAGATAGGCGGGCAACAGCCCGGCGTCGTCGGCGATATAGACGCGCTTGACATAGAGTTTCTGGCGGCCGCGGCGCTCGGGGTCGTAGAGATCGAAGGGGCGCTCGGCCGGCACATAGAGCAGCACGGTATATTCGTGGCGGCCTTCGGCACGGTAGTGGAGCGTCAGCGCCGGCTCGCTGTAATCGCCGGTGATGTGGCCGTAGAATTCCTTGTGGCTGTCAGCCGTCACCTCCGCCCTAGGCCTGGTCCAGATGGCGTTGGCGGTGTTGATCTGGCGGGCGGTTTCGCTGTCGACGGCCAGCATGATCGGGTGGGCGATATGGTCGGAATAAGCCCTGACCACGCTCTCGATCTTCCAGTCGTCGAGGAATTCCACGGCATCGTCCCTGAGATGCAGCACGATGTCGGTGCCGCGCGAGGGTTTGGCGGCGGCTTCGACGGTGTAGTTGCCTTCGCCCGCCGACGACCATTTGTGGGCGGCTTCGCTTCCGGCCCGCCGCGAGATGACCTCGACTCTGGAAGCGACGATGAAGGCCGAATAGAAGCCGATGCCGAACTGGCCGATGAGATGGATGTCGCCCTTGGCCTGGCGGGCCCGCTCGACGAAGGCCTGGGTGCCCGACTTTGCGATGGTGCCGAGATTGTCGATCAGCTCGTCCTCGCCCATGCCGATGCCGCTGTCGGAAACGGTCAGCGTCTTCGCCGCCTTGTCGGCGGTGATGGTGATCTTGAGGGCCGGATCGTCGCCGAGAAGCGTAGGCGCGGCGATTGCCTCGTAACGCAGCTTGTCGAGGGCGTCGGCGGCATTGGAGATGAGCTCGCGCAGGAACACGTCCCGATCGGAATAGACCGAATGCACCATGAGGCTCAGGAGCTTGGCGACCTCGGCCTGGAAGGCATGGGCCACGGGAGCTTCGGAGGCCGCTGATTTCTCTGCTGTCCTGGCCATTTCACCCTCGGTTCGGCGGGAGTTCGCGGCGAGCCATATCGGGCTGGCGGCCCGACGGTCAAGGGCCAAAAGGAAAGCGGCCGGAGGGTGATCCGGCCGCAAACTCAACACAACGCCTCACTCACGAACAGGAAAGTTATAAGTCCCGGCAGGGTCAATAAAGCTCGGGGGGCTGGGGGGCTGAAATTCCGAGGCTTCGCCCTGCCGGGTTATTGAGGCAACGCTCGCCTTATGGGCGCCGACAAGGGCGACAGCTTGATGCAATTGGGGCGAAAACAAGATACCTGCATGCTGCGATCCGGCTTGTCAGGATGGTGCTTTCGGTTCATCATGCCTCTATGCCTCGCAACACAGGATGGGGCGATTGGAAGACCAGGAACCGATAGTTCCGTTCCCGACCTGGGGGTCTGGTGCCCGGCCGGGAGTACAGGCGGAAACCAGAGGCAGCGCCGACCGGCGCGCCGACGCAGTGGCCTTCGACCGGAAGGAACTGAACCTCATCCTTGGCATCTATGGCGTGAAGGTCGCTGCTGGCGAATGGCGCGACTATGCCCTCGACTTCGGCCGCGACACCGCCACCTTTTCGGTCTTCCGGCGGGCCAGCGAAATGCCGCTTTACCGGATCGTCAAGGACCCCGCGCTTTGCCGCCGCCAGGGCCTCTATTCGGTAATCGCCCAGGGCGGCCTGATCCTGAAGCGCGGCCATGACCTGGCCCAGGTCCTGGCGATTCTTTTCAAAAGGCTGAAACTCACCCCGGTGTGAGCCACCAGGGTAGACAATCGGCCATGCCTGTCGTGAAAGTCAGAGATGTTTTGAAGCGGCTTGAAGAGGATGGCTGGTATCTCGCGGCAACGCGGGGAAGCCATCGGCAATACAAACATCCAGCCAAGCTCGGACGGGTGACCGTGCCCGGAAAATCCAATGACGATTTGGCTCCCGGTACCTATAATAGCATTTTGAAGCAAGCTGGTCTCAAGGAGCCCCGATAATGCGCTATGCGATTGTGATCGAAAAGGCCGGGGCGAACTATTCGGCCTATGTTCCCGATCTCCCCGGCTGTGTGGCAACCGGCGATACCGTCGAGGTCGTCGAATCCGAAATCCGCGACGCCATCCGATTCCATCTCGACGGCCTCAGGCAAGATGGCTTGCCGGTTCCCGCTCCGACAAGTCTTGCGGAGTATGTGGAAGCCTAGGGCTGGGCGCACTGTGGGAATGGGTGAACTCGTGAAGCCGGTCGCCAAAATCGCCGGCAAGCACATCGGCGGCGGCCAGCCGGGGCCGGGAACATAAGCTTTGATCTCTGGCAGAGTTAGGTTCACTACCTCTGGCTTTCCCGCCAATCGGGATTGATCCACGGCTCCTGGTTCGAGGGCGGCAGGGGGTCGCGGCCGAGAATGTGGTCGGAGGCCTTCTCGCCGATCATCAGGGTGGGGGCGTTGATGTTGCCATTGGTGACCTGCGGCATGATCGAGCTATCGGCGACCCGCAGACCATCGATGCCGATCACCCGGCATTCGGGGTCAACGACCGCTTGGCGGTCGCTCGCCGCCCCCATCTTGCAGGTGCCGCAGGGGTGGTAGGCACTCTCGCAATGCTGGCGGATGAAGCCGTCGATCTCCGCGTCCGACTGCACCTCCTTGCCCGGCTGGATTTCCGCGCCGGCATAACGCTGCATCGCGGGCTGGAGGAAAAGCTCGCGGGTCAGGCGCATGCAGGCGCGGAATTCGGCCCAGTCGTCGGGATGGGACATATAGTTGAAGAGGATGCGGGGGTTTTCCTTCGGATTATCGCTCCGCACCCGGACAAAGCCGCGCGACTTGGAGCGCATCGGCCCGACATGGACCTGGAAACCGTGGTTGGGAAAGGCGGCCCGGCCGTCGTAGCGCATGGCGGCGGGCAGGAAATGATACTGGATGTCGGGATAGTCGATGCCCGCCTGGGAGCGGATGAAGCCGCAGGATTCGAAATGGTTGGTGGCGCCGAGCCCGGTGCCGAACATCAGCCATTCGGCCCCGATCAGCCCCTTGGAGAACCAGTTGAGCTTGGAATAGAGCGTCACCGGCTCCTTCGACATGATCTGGAAATAGACTTCGAGATGGTCCTGCAGGTTCTCGCCGACGCCGGGCAGGGGGTGCACCACATCGATGCCGGCCGCCTGCAGCGTCTCAGGCGCCCCGATGCCTGAGAGCTGCAAGAGCTTCGGCGAATTGATGCAGGAGGCGGCGATCACCACCTCGCGCCGGGCCCGGGCCTCGATCACCTCGCCGGCGATGTCGTATTCGACGCCGACGGCGCGCTTGCCCTCGAGCAGGATCTTGCGGGCGAAGGCATAGGTCACCACCTTGACGTTGCCGCGCTTCAGCGCCGGACGCAGATAGGCATTGGCCGCCGACCAGCGCACCCCCCGGTGCACCGTCATCTCCATGGCGCCGAAGCCTTCCTGCTGGTGGCCGTTGTAGTCCTCGGTGACCGGGTAACCGGCCTGGCGGCCGGCCTCGATGAAGGCTTGATAGAGCGGATTGTGGCGGGGGCCGCGTTTCACATGCATGGGGCCCGACGTGCCGCGCCAGCCGTCCTCGCCGCCGTGCGAGTGTTCCATGCGCTTGAAATAGGGCAGCACATGGCGAAAACCCCAGCCCCTGGCCCCCATCTCCTCCCAGGTGTCGAAGTCGCGGGCGTGGCCCCTGACATAGACCATGCCGTTGATCGAGGACGAGCCGCCCAGCACCTTGCCGCGTGGCGTTGCTAGCCTGCGGCCGCCGAGATGGGGTTCGGGCTCGGTCTCGAAGCCCCAGTTATAGAGGCTCATGTTCATCGGATAGGAAAGGGCCGAGGGCATCTGGATAAAGGGGCCCCAGTCGCTGCCGCCATATTCGAGGACCAGCACGCTATGGCGCCCGTCCTCCGACAGGCGATGGGCCAGCACCGAGCCGGCCGAGCCCGACCCGACGATGATGTAGTCGAAGGCCTCGGCCGAACTCATCGGGGCCGCCGGACGGACTCGGCGAGGCCTTCAAGCTCGCGAATGCGGGCCTGGGTCTCGGGCCAGGCGGCATTGATGATGGCGGCCACCAGGGCTTCCGCCATGAACAGCAGCACGATGTTCGAATCCCAACTGGAAGGGGCCTCGATACGGAGCGGCAGGGAATGCACGGCAAGCCTCGCGATTGGACTGATCCACTGGTCGGTAATGAGCACGAGTTTGGCGCCCCGCTCCCTCGCGGAAGCGGCAAATTCCAGCATGCGCGCGTCATAGCGGCGGATGTCGAAGACAACGACCACGTCCTTCTTGCCGATGTCGAGCAAAACCTGCGGCCACATGGCGGGCATGGCGGGGACGAGAGTGACCTCGGGCCTGGCCATCTGCAGATGGGTGGTGAGGTAGACCGCGAGCGCCCCGGTGATCCTGCCTCCGCCGATGTGGATGCGGCGGCGCCGGTCGGTCAGGAGCGCCACCACGGCATCGAAGCTCCGATGGTCCATGAGCTTCAGCGATCCCGACAGATTTTCCATGGCGGCGGTGGCGAAGCGATTTAAAATGTGCGTGTCGGGTGCGTCCGCCGACCAGCGGTCGTGCTTGGCGATGGGGTTCTGCAATTGCGCCGACAGTTCCGCCCGAAGCCTTTCCTGGAAGGCGGGAAAACCGGAAAAGCCGAGTTTCTTGGCGAGCCGCAGCACGCTCGGCGTCGACACGCAGGCCTCGCGGGCAAACTCGGTGATGCTGGCGAGCCCGGCCATCGGATAGTTGGCGAAGAGCGTTGCCATCAGCTTGCGCTCGGCGGCGGTGAGTTCTGCCGCCTTGAGGCGAAGGCGCTCGGCGATGGTGGTCTGTACGGGTTGGCGCATGGTGGGGTTCCTGCCTGCGGCATTGTAACGAATTTGACACTACCAGGACAATCTGAAATTATCGCTTCAACAGTCTATCGTGCGGCGAAGGAGCGTATGGCATGGGGGCGTCGCTTCTCGAGGGCGAGGATGGTCCGGCGGTGCTGATGAACGGCGCAGGGCGCTCGCCCTATGTCATCGTCTGCGAGCACGCCGGAAACCGTTTGCCGAAGCGCCTCGGCACGCTGGGGCTTGCCGCCGCCGACCTCGAACGCCACATCGCCTGGGACATCGGGGCCGAAAAGGTATCGCGGCTCCTCGCCCGGCTGATCGATGCGCCGCTCGTGCTGCAGCGCTATTCCAGGCTGGTCTATGACTGCAACCGGCCGCCGGAATCGCCCGACGCCATGCCTATGGTGAGCGAAGTCACGGCCATTCCCGGCAACCGCGATCTCACGCCCGCCGAGAAGCTCGCCCGCACCCGCGAGATCTACCGGCCGTTCCATGCGGCGATCGCCGATCTGCTCGATGCCCGGGCCTGCGATGGCATTGCCACCTCGCTGGTCAGCATTCACAGCTTCACCCCGGTCTACAAGGGCAAGCCCCGGTCGGTCGAACTCGGCATCCTGCACGACCGCGACACCCGGCTGTCGGCCCGGCTGATCAAGAGCTTCCCCAACATCGATGCGCGCTTCAACGAGCCCTACGGGCCGAAGGACGGGGTGCTGCATCTTCTCAACCTGCATGCAGCCCCGCGTGGGCTGCAGCACGCCATGATCGAAATCCGCAACGACCTCATCGCCCAGGAGCGGGGTCAGGACGAATGGGCCCAGCGCCTGTCGGTGCCGCTCAGTCAGGCGCAGACCAATTAACAGGGAGAAAACCATGGCCACCGGAATGCTGACACTCGAGGAACTCAAGCGCGAAGTCGCCGCCGGCACCATCGACACGGTGGTGGCGGCCCTCGTCGACATGCAGGGCCGGCTGATCGGCAAGCGCTTCCATGCCCAGTATTTCGTCGACGGCGGCCACGAGGAGACGCACGCCTGCAACTATCTTCTCGGTGTCGATATCGAGATGGAGCCGGTGCCAGGCTACAAGGCGATAAGCTGGCAGAAGGGCTATGGCGATTTCGTGCTGAAGCCCGACATGTCGACGCTCAGGCGCACGCCGTGGCTGCCCGCTACGGCGCTGGTTATCTGCGACATCCTCGACCACCACAGCCACGAGGACGTGCCGCACTCCCCCCGGGCCATCCTGAAGAAGCAGTTGAAGCGCCTCGCCGACCGCAAGATGAAGGCCTACATGGCCTCGGAGCTCGAGTTCTTCCTGTTCGACGACAGTTTCGAGACGGCCCACCACAAGGGTTACCGCCATCTCAAGACCTCGGGCTACTACATCGAGGACTACAATGTGCTGCAGACCGCCAAGGAAGAAGTCTACATGCGGGCGCTGCGCAACGGGCTGGCGGCGGCGGGCATTCCGGTCGAGAATTCCAAGGGCGAATGGGGTCCCGGCCAGGAGGAGATCAACGTCAAATACGCCGAGGCCCTGGTGATGGCCGACCGCCACGCCATCATCAAGAACAGCGCCAAGGAAATCGCCTATGGGGTGGGCAAGTCGGTGTGCTTCATGGCCAAGTGGGATTACGGCATGGCCGGCAATTCCTCGCACATCCACCAGTCCCTGTGGACCCATGACGACAAGCCCCTGTTCTTCGACAAGAGGGCTGAGCACGGCATGTCGGCGATGATGAAGCATTATCTGGCGGGCCAGTTGGCCCACGCCGGCGAGATCACCTATTTCCTCGCCCCCTACATCAACTCCTACAAGCGCTTCATGGCCGGCACCTTCGCGCCGACGCGCGCCGTGTGGAGTTTCGACAATCGCACCGCCGGCTTCCGCATCTGCGGTGCCGACAGCAAGGCGATCCGGGTGGAATGCCGGGTGGGCGGGGCCGACCTCAATCCCCATCTCGCCTTCGCCGGGCTGATCGCGGCGGGTCTCGACGGCATCGACAAGAAGATGGAACTGGAGGCGGTCGTTTCCGGCGACATCTACGATACCTCGCGCAAGCTCCGCGAGATCCCCAAGACGCTGCGCGATGCGACCAAGCTCTTTGACGAGTCGAAGTTCCTGCGCGCGACGTTCGGCGACGACGTGATCGACCACTACGTGCATACGGCGAATTGGGAGCAGTTCGAGTTCGACCGGCGCATCACCGATCTGGAACTGAAGCGCGGCTTCGAGCGTTATTGAGGTTAGCCATGGCCGAATCTATCAAGTGCATTTCGCCGGTGGACGGACGCGTGTACGCATCCCGCCCGGTGGCAACCCGCAAGAGCATTGCCGCGGCCTTCGCATCCGCCCATGCGGCACAGGCCAAGTGGAAGCGGCTGCCGTTACCCGAGCGCGCCGCCTATTGCGCGGCGGCGATCGATGCCATGCTCGCCATGAAGGACGAGATCGTGCCGGAGTTGGCCTGGCAGATGGGCCGTCCGGTGCGCTACGGGGCAGGCGAGTTGCGCGGCTTCGAGGAACGGGCCCGCTATATGATCGGCATCGCCGCGAGCGCCCTGGCCGACATCGATCCGGGGCCGAAGGAGGGCTTCCTCCGCTACATCAAACGCGAACCGGTGGGCGTCGTCTTCACCATCGCGCCGTGGAACTATCCCTATCTTACCGCTGTCAACTCGATCATCCCGGCGCTGATGGCGGGTAACACGGTGGTGCTGAAGCACGCCGCCTCGACGCTGCTGGTCGCCGAGCGCTTCCAGAAAGCCTTCGACAAGGCGAAACTGCCGAAGGACGTGTTCCAGCACCTCGTTCTCAGCCACGATCAGACCGCCGAAATCATTTCCGGCGGACATGCCAACATGGTGTGCTTCACCGGCTCGGTGGCGGGCGGAGCCGCCATGGAGCAGGCCGCTGCCGGGCGCTTCATCAATGTCGGCCTCGAACTCGGCGGCAAGGATCCGGCCTATGTCAGGCCCGATGCCAACGTGGCGCACGCCATCGACAATCTGGTGGACGGCGCCTTCTTCAATTCCGGCCAGAGCTGCTGCGGCATCGAGCGCATCTATGTGCACAAGAACGTCTGGGGCGATTTCATCGACGGCTTCGTCGATCTCACCAGGAAATATGTGCTCGGCTCACCGCTCGACGAGGCGACCACGCTGGGTCCATTGGTCAAGGCCGAGGCTGCGGATTTCGTGCGCAAGCAGATCAGGTCGGCGGTGCGGGCCGGGGCCAAGGCTCATATCGATCCGAAGAGCTTTGCTCTCGACAAGGCCGGCACGTCCTACATGGCGCCGCAGGTACTTACCGCCGTTAATCACCAGATGAGCGTGATGACCGAGGAGAGCTTCGGGCCGGTGGTCGGCATCATGAAGGTCGCCGACGACAAGGAGGCGATCGCCCTGATGAACGATTCGCCCTATGGCCTCACCGCCGCCATCTGGACCGAGGACGCACAGGCTGCCAGCAAGATCGGCGACGAAATTGCCACCGGCACCGTGTTCATGAACCGCTGCGATTATCTCGATCCGGCCCTCGCCTGGACCGGCGTGAAGGACTCGGGCCGCGGCGTCACTCTGTCGCGCATCGGCTATGAAGCATTGACCAGACCCAAGAGCTACCACCTGAGGACCAAGACATGACCATTCCCAACCGCAATTTCAACTATCCCACCGCCCTCAAATTCGGCGCCGGGCGCATCAAGGAACTGGCCGAGCATTGCAAGGCCCATGGCATCATGCGGCCGCTGTTCGTCACCGACCCGGGCCTCGCCGGCCTCGATCTGGTGAAGGCCATCGTCGACAGCGTAAAGCAGGCGGGCCTCGGCATCGCGGTGTTTTCCGAGGTGAGGCCCAATCCGGTCGAGGCCAACATCATCGAAGGGGTGAAAGCCTACAAAGCCGGCCGGCATGACGGCGTCATCGCCTTCGGCGGCGGTTCGGGCCTCGACATCGGCAAGATGATTGCCCTCATGCACGGCCAAAATATCTCGGTGTTCGAGCTCGAGGACATCGACGACTGGTGGACCAGGGCCGATGCCTCGAAGATCGCTCCCATCATCGCCGTGCCAACCACCGCAGGCACGGGCTCGGAAGTGGGCCGCGCCGGGGTGGTCACCCATCCGATCACCCACGAAAAGAAGATCATCTTCCATCCGGCGATCATGCCGAAGGTGGCGATCCTCGATCCGGAACTGACCGTCGGCCTGCCGCCCAAGCTCACGGCGGCGACCGGCATGGATGCGCTCGCCCACAATCTCGAGGCCTATTGCGCGCCCTTCTATCATCCGCTGTCGGCGGGGATCGCGCTTGAGGGCATGCGGCTGATCAAGGACAATTTGGCACGGGCGGTGAAGAAGGGCAGCGATCTCGACGCCCGCGGCAACATGCTGGTGGCTTCCGCCATGGGAGCGACCGCCTTCCAGCGCGGGCTTGGCGCCATCCATGCTTTGTCGCATCCCTTCGGCGGCCTCTACGACGCCCACCATGGCATGCTCAACGGCATCATCATGCCCTATGTGGTGAAGGCCAACCGCCGGAAGATCGAGAAGGATATCACCCGTGCCGCCGCCTATCTCGGCATCAAGGGCGGGTTCAACGGCTTCCTCAAGTGGATCCTGGCGCTCAGGAAGGAAATCGGCATTCCCCACAAGCTCTCCGACATCGGCATCGATGCCAAGCGCCTCGGCGAAGTGGCGGCGATGGCGATGAAGGACCCCTCGGCCGGCGGTAACCCGATCCAGTTTACCGAAAAGCAGTACAAGTCGCTCGCCAGGAAATGCGTGACCGGGGACCTGTAGGATCGGCGAATTCCCCGGTATCGCGTCCCGGCAGGGATCATTCGGCATTCGCCTTTTTCCTCTTGACACTCTATTCCTACTATGTTACTATCCTCATCGTCTCCTTCCCATGGAGGGGCGGTTCGCGAGCCGTCAAAGACCGGGGAAGAAGATGCGGGGCCTGAAGTGGAGAGCGACGGACGCTTTCCTAACCAGGGACCGCTCACACTCCCCGGATTGCCCGCCGG